>NZ_AOIJ01000043.1 GCF_000337175.1 Natrinema gari JCM 14663
CTATCACTCGCTCGAGCGTCCCATCTGAGCATGGGAGCAGACAACCCGCCACCGACTGACGAGAAGCTTCCCGACGAGATCTACCACGATCGAAATCTCCTCGCGATCGCCTTCGCGAAGGCGATGCGACTCACCTGGGGACCGGACACCACGGGCTGGTATCGCCACGACGACTGGCCGGTCGTCTGGGTCGACACGCCAGCCGGCCAGCAATCCTGGCACGTCACCCCCGACCTCGAGGATGTCCTCGAGCGCTCACCACTCGACAAGCGTGAGCCGATCGGCGGCTACGACGGCCACNAATCCTGGCACGTCACCCCCGACCTCGAGGATGTCCTCGAGCGCTCACCACTCGACAAGCGTGAGCCGATCGGCGGCTACGACGGCCACTCGCGGACGCTCAAGAACTGTCGATTCGCCCGCTACATCACCGGGGCCTACTGATGACCGAACGGATCGAGTTCGGCTCGAAAGCGGCGGCCGACAGTTTCCGCGACGAGTACACGGACCACCTCGTCGTCGGGGCTGCCGTCGGTCGTCTTCACGTCGATCAGCTCGAGGAAGTCGATGGACTCCCCATCAGTAGGTTCTGGGAACGCGCTCATGGGCCGTGGAACACCTCCGGTAGGTCATGTGGCCCGTTCTCACAGACGCGACGGGGGAGGCCGCCGGGAGAGGTCTCAGTTGTCATACGGCCACCGCAGTGCGGACAATGCCGGCTCACACGTCCCACTCTCTGCTATGGGATTCGCCAGACGGCGCGGGGCCGTGTTTTGAAACAAGTTCCACTCCAAATTTTCGGCCGTCTCAAACAGGGTGAAATCGCAAGACGGCGGGCTCTTCGGTGTCTGCCACGAATCGACGAGGAAGGAAGTCCGCCCTCCCCGATTTGAACGGGGGGCAAGTCGATCTACAGTCGACTGCTCTACCAGTCTGAGCTAAGGGCGGGCGCACTCAAACGTAGCCGCCGTGGTACACATAAGGGTTATTATTCGAGACGAGGGAAACCTGTCAGCGATCGTGATCGGCAGCATGATTGATATAGCAGGCGTGATAACACGGGAGCAACTCGCCAATGAGCAAGATCACGTTCCGTGCCGACGACGATCTCGTCGAGCAACTCGAGGAGTTGGACCGCTCCAAGAGCGAAGCGATGCGGGAGGCGCTGCGCTCGTATCTCGAGTCCGACGGGTCGGCGCGGAGCGGTGGGGACCGGAACTGCGATTCGGAGGGCGCGATCGACGAACTGGTTCGGAACCGGGTCGACGAACGACTCGAGACGCGATTGCGTGAATTCGGACTCGAACGTGTGGACGCGCGACCACCGTCGACGGATCCACACGCCGTTACCGTCACCGTCTCGCTCGAAGGGGAACCGCGGTCCGACGAACGCGTCGATCTCGGGCGCACGCGTGAGACGCTAATAACTCAGCCGGCCGACGACGGGGACCCGGCACGGACTCACGAGCCGTCGGACACGCCGCCCGGTGACGGTGACATCCAGTGTAACCAGTGTGGCGACCACCTCGAGGAGGACCATGTATACTGCCCCAACTGCGGCGAAAAGGCCTCCCGACGGTTGTTCTGTGACTGCGGCGACGAGGTCCGTTCGGACTGGTCGTTTTGTCCTGGGTGTGGTCGTCGGACGCCGGCGGCGGATGTCCTCGAGTCCGACAGTCACCAGTACTGACCGGTGTAAGACACGGAAAGTCAGACTCGGCGAAAGTTTTATTATTCCGGCCGAACTTCCAATTATTCGCGTAAGACGGATTGTCTTACACCCGTCGAAAAGACGGAAAACCGCCCGATGTCGGGCAGTTCCGCCGTAAGACACGCCGCGTCTGACAGGGGCGCGCCACCGTCTTACCCAACGGGGAATACAACCATGGAGCGTGTGACACTGCGAATCCCGAAACAGCAGATCGAGGAAGTAGAGCAACTGGTCGACTCGGGCGAGTTCCCGAACCGGAGCGAGGCGATCCGGTCGGCCGTCCGTGAGATGATCAACGAGCAACAGGACGGACCAAGCGAACAGTCCGGTAAACGCAACTGGGCCAAGGTGTAACGATGCAGGATATCGTTCAGGATGCCTTAGAGAACGCGGAGGAAGAGGCCCGGGAGATGGACGCCCCGATGGACGACGACGAGTTCGGGGAGCCACGAATCGTCATCGTCGGCTGTGGCGGTGCCGGTAACAACACCATCAACCGGTTGTACAACATCGGCGTCGACGGTGCTGACACCGTGGCGATCAACACGGACAAACAGCACCTCAAGATGATCGAGGCCGACACGAAGATCCTCGTCGGCAAATCGCTCACGAACGGGCTCGGAGCCGGCGGCGACCCGTCGATGGGCGAACGCGCGACCGAGATGGCCCAGGGAACGATCAAGGAAGTGCTGGGCGATGCGGATCTCGTCTTCGTGACCGCGGGGATGGGCGGCGGGACCGGCACGGGTGCCGCCCCCGTTGTCTCGAAAATCGCCAAAGAGCAGGGTGCGATCGTCGTCGGGATGGTCTCGACGCCGTTCAACGTCGAGCGCGCCCGCACGGTCAAAGCCGAGGAAGGCTTAGAGAAGTTGCGCGATCAGGCCGACTCGATCATCGTACTGGACAACAACCGACTGCTCGATTACGTCCCGAACCTGCCGATCGGGAAAGCGTTCTCGGTGATGGACCAGATCATCGCCGAGACGGTCAAGGGCATCTCGGAGACGATCACACAGCCGTCCCTGATCAATCTGGACTACGCCGACATGTCCACGATCATGAATCAGGGCGGCGTCGCGGTGATGCTCGTCGGCGAGACCCAGGACAAGAACAAGACCGACGAAGTCGTCAAGGACGCGATGAACCACCCGCTGCTCGACGTCGACTACCGCGGCGCGTCGGGTGGTCTCGTCCACATCACCGGCGGCCCCGACCTCACGCTGAAAGAGGCCGAGGGTATCGCCGATAACATCACCGAGCGCCTCGAGGCCTCGGCGAACGTCATCTGGGGCGCGCGCATCCAGGAGTCGTACAAGGGCAAGGTGCGGGTCATGGCGATCATGACCGGCGTGCAGAGCGCGCAGGTGCTCGGTCCAACGACCCAGAAGCAGGCCGACAAGTCCCGCCAGAGCATCGAGGGGGTGACCGAGGCCGACTTCGACGCGAGCAAAAACGTCGAGACCGGCAGCCCCGAGTTCGGTGCACAGAGCGACGGCGGCCGCAACGAGGTCGAGCGACAGAACGGCGTCGACGTGATCCGGTAGTCGCGACGGACCGGCACGACCGCACGGCTGACACACCACCGTCGTGCCGGTCGTCCCTCGAGTTCGCGATCGCGTTTTTTCGACACACGACGCGGCAGTGGCGACCCTCGACTCGGAATCCGCGCCGGGCCACCGATACCGAGAACGTGTCATGTCCGGCTGCTCGACGGTTCGTTCGTCGAACCGGCCGTTTACGGCCGTATACGGGCAAGAGTACCGATACGTCGGGGGACCCGACCGACCACGACTGTGGGATGACCGGGTCCGGACTCGAGAGTATCACCCAACGGAGGGGAGAACGGGCGTCCCGTCAGACCAGGGCCTCGAGCAGCGAGCACTTCCGGCACACGTCTCGCGTGGTCGTCGACCCGCACTCGGCGCAGTCCTGCAGCTCGGCCCCGTCGTCGCCGGCGTACTTTTCGGCGGCGATCGTCGCGAGTTCCTCGTATCCCGAGAGGATCGAGTGGCGAGTGCCGGGATGGTTCTCCTCCAAGTCATAGAGGAGTTGCTGGATCTCGCCGCGGTACGCCTCGCTCGCGTGGGGACATTCGGTGATGTGGGCGGGCAAATCGTTGACGTGGGCGTAGAGGGCGACTTCCTTTTCGGGGACGTCCCGCAGCGGTTTCGCCCGCGGGACGAACTCGTCTTGCTCCTCGCGCTCGGAGAGGGGGCCGAGGCTGGCGTCGAAGTGTTTCGCCATCTGTTCGACATCGCCCTCGAGGACGTTCATCAGTGCGGTCTGTGCCTCGTCGTCGAGATTGTGGCCGGTGAGAAGGAGATCGGCCTCGAGCTCCTCGGCGTATTTCGAGAGCAGGTCCCGCCGGAAGACCCCGCAGTAGGCACAGGCGGCCATGTTCTCGGGGTCGTCCTCGACGACGTCGTCCATCCGGACGCCGAACTCATCCTCGTAGCTGACGAGTTCGTGGCGGATCTCGAGGTCCTCGCAGAGTTCCACACACGCCTCGACGGACTTGTCGCGGTAGCCTTCGATCCCCTCGTGAATCGTCAGCCCGACGAGTTCGATTCGGGGGTCCTCTGCGAACGTGTCGTGGAGGATCCGCGTGAGGACGACGCTGTCCTTGCCACCCGAGAGGCCGATCACCCAGGTTTGGGGGGTCTCGGGCGTCGCGTAGTGAGGAACGAGATCATCCCTGCGGACTCGACGGCGCACCCGCTTTTCGACCGACTCGCGGAAGTGATCCGCACAGAGGTGTGCCCCGGAGTAGGCGGCGTGCATGACCGCCTCCTCGTCACAGCGGTTACAGTCCATTAGCGGTCCGTTGTCGGTCGCCGCCAATCACGGTTTCGTCTGGCCGAGACGACCGACGGCCGCTCCCGATGGGGTCCGACAGGGTATGCGGTGCGGTTGGCCGCAGTCAGCGTGCGCCGAGGGAGGCCGGCGTCGGACGGACCCGAGTGGCTTCAGGCAGGAGCCGGTTCCCGCTCCTCGACGGCGGCGGAGCCGTTCTCGAGGGCGGCGAGCAGGCGGTCGACGTAGTGGTCGCGGGCGGCCGAGGAGAACAGTTCGTGGCCGCCGTTGTAGAGGACGACGTGTTCGGCGGGCACTCGCTCGCCGATCGGCCGGAGGCTGACGACGGGATCGCGCAGCGAACAGAAGACGACCGCGTCGTGGTCGATGGTCAGGAGTTCGTCCTGTGCGCGACGGGTCTCACGGACGAACGCCGGCGAGACCCACGACGGCGTCGTCTCGATCTGGTGGTCCGTCGTCCGTTCACCCAGCGCGTCCTCGTCGAGGTCGCCGATCGGGAGACACGGGAAGGTCGTCGGGAGGGTCGACACCGCATCCAGCAGCGGCTCCGGGAAGTTCTCGCCGTACCCCCACCACGGACTCAGGTAGACGTGGTTGTCCGCGCCGTCTAAGGCCTGTGCGATGAGCGCCCCCGCGCTGTGGCCCAGCAGCTGGTATGCCCCGAGGTCGCGGACGTACTCGGCGATGGGCTCGAGCCAGTCGGCTTTGAAATCGTCGATATTCGTGGGGAGTTCGAACGCGTGCACGCGGTAGCCGGCGTCGGTCAACTGCCCGATGAGCCAGCTGACGTTCTCGTGGGTCCAGCGGTTGCCCCAGCCCATGACGAAGACGAGATCCTCGTCGCCGTCCGCGTTGAAGATCCGGTGTCGCATAGGATTCCGTTCACCGGGAACCGATAAAAAACCTGATCTCTCACTGCGGTGCTCGAGACGGTCGCAGTGTCGTGGCAGTGCGGCCGCGACTGCCGGGCACGAGGCCGCGGAACCGCTGACGGGTGTCGCGATCGGCACTGAGAAACGGCTTTGCGCGTCGACGCCCAAGGGAACCCAATGACAGGATTTGACCGCAGTGACGCGGTCGATCGCCTCGCGGAGATCGTCGATACCGTCGCGAACGAGCGGATGCCGGTCCCGGTCCGCGAAGTGTGGGCCGTCGGCGACGTTGCGCTCGGTCTCGATCCGGTCGAGCGCCTGGACGTTTACGTGGCCAAGGATGTCCTGCTGCGCGACGACAGCGAGCCGACCGCCGCGAGCGCCGATGGGGATGAGTCGGACGAACGGGACCCGAATGCCCGGTTCCGCGAGTCTCACGGCATCGAGGGCGTCGGGAAGTCCGTGCGGGCGGACTGGGCGGCCGAGTTTCCCGACTCGCTCCGGGCCAATGCGAACGGCCACGCCGCGCCCGAACGGTGTCTCGCCGCGCACCTCCTTGCGGACGACGAACCCGTCCATCTCGAGGTCTGTAACTCGTCGTTCGAGGACAACGTCACACAGCGGCTGCGGGGTGCACAACTGCGCGAGGACTACACCCAGTTGCTCGATCCGCGCGGGGTCTGTCTCTGGGCCGAGGGGACCAGAAGCGACGAGGCGTTTCGGAAGCTCCGAGCGGGCGACCTGGCGCTGCCGACGCTGTCGGCGGCCCTCGAGATGCTCGGGCTGGACGACGACGAAGCCGAGACGGCGGCCCGCGAACTCCACGCCTGGCGCGACCGGCAAGACGGCGTGACGGTTCGGGGCGATGTCGTCTAACGTAACCGTTGGCGTCGATGGTCGATCCGCATCCACGCCGCCATCGTGCGACTCTCAGTGGATATCAGTCCGGCCGAACCACAGTTGGCTCGCAACGAGGAAGGCAAGCGTCATCGCAACGAGCATCCCCGCCCCGACGAGATCGTAGTGTCCCTCGAGCAACACCGCGTTCGGGTCGTAGTAGCGCATCGGTGCGATCGAACCGACCGTCTCGGCGTCGGTGCCGGTGAGCAGCGATTCGGACAGGAAGAGCGCGAACGTGACCCCGAGCGCGACCCGCTGAGCGATCGCCGCGCGATCGAAGACCACCGACGCGAGCAGGCCGATCCCGGCGCAGGCGAACAGATACGGGATCGACAGCAAGTGGACCGCGAGCACGTCCGTGGCGGCGAGGGGGTGGTCGATCAGTCGCGCACCGATGAAGACGACGACCGGCGGCAGGAGGTTCGCACCGACGATCGGCACCGCCATCGCGGCGAACCGCTCGGCGACCAGCCGCCGCCGGGAGAGCGGCATCGAAAGCAGGACGTCCATCCGACCACGATCGACATCGTCGGCGATCGTGCCCGCCGTACTGTAGGCCAGATACAGGCCGAGCATGATGACCCACCCGAATGTGTACAGCTCGAACGAGAGGAATCCGCCGAGACTCGTCATCGTTTGGACGCCCATCACCTGCAGGATCGGGTCGGGATAGGCGGCAAGCAACTGGTCGAGGTCGACTTCGGCCTCGAACGACGGGTAGACCCAGATGACCATCGCGGCGAGCGCGGACAGTCCGACCGAGAGGGCGATACTCCCGCGAACGCGGCGTCGGCCGTCGTACCGTGTCAGTTCAAACATCGCCGCTCCCACCCCGGTCAGTCCCGGCCGCCGCCTGCTCGGTCGCGGGGGGTGCATCGGCCGCATCACTGCCGTAAAACCGCATGAAAACCTCTTCGAGCGGCGCTTCCTCGATCGAGAGGTCGACCAGCCGGTACTCCCGGATGGCCGCGAGCAGGGCGTTGATGTCGCCGGTGAACGTAAATGCGTATTCGGTCCCGTCGCTCGGGCCAGCTCCGTCGTTGGACTCGAGCCCGTGAACGCCGTCGACCTCGAGCGAGCGAATCGGGATCGGCTCGTCGGCGTGGAGTCTGACGAACTTGCCGCTCCTGTCCAACAGCGATTCGACGGGGTCGACCGTGACCAACCGTCCGTCACGAATGATCCCGACGCGGTCACACAGTTTGCGGACCTCGCTCAGGATGTGCGAGGAGAAAAACACCGTCAGTCCCACCTCCCGTTCGGCTCGGACGAACTCGTTGAACCGCTGTTGGAGCAGGGGATCGAGCCCGCTTGTCGGCTCGTCCAAGATCACCAGCTCGGGATCGTGCATGAACGTCGTCACCAGTCCCAGTTTCTGTACGTTGCCCCGCGAATACTCCCTGATTTCGCGGTCGAGCGGTGGGTCGAACAGCTCGAGCACCTCCGCGCTGCGCTCGTCGCCCTTGAGCGATGCGTGCAGGTCGAGGATCTCGCGACCGGTCGCCGTCTCGTCGAACGCCGGATCGTCGGGGAGGTAGCCGAGTCGGCGTTTGGCCTCGAGGAGTTGCGCCTCGTCGGTCACGTCCCGACCGAGCAGCCGGACCGTTCCGGCGGTCGGGGAGAGCAGTCCGAGTACCGTCCGGATCGTCGTCGTCTTCCCCGCGCCGTTCGGGCCGAGGTAGCCGAAGACCTCGCCGCGCTCGACGGCGAACGTGACGCCGTCGTTGGCGCGCACCTCGCCGTAATCCTTCGTGAGCCCCTCGAGTTCGATCGCTGCCATACCGACCCCGTCGACGGCCGGCCGTATGTAACCGGGCGTCGATCCACCGTCCGCCGCCAGAACCGGGTTGGACGCGGTCGGAATCCCCGTTCGTGTCGACTGGGACCCGTTACGGGACGATCTGGGTCAGGATCGTCGACTCGATCTTTCGCAGGTGGCCGCCAACCGTCCCCCCGGTACAGCCCAGCTCCTCGCCGATGTCGTCGTGGGTCACCGCTCGCGGAACGTCGTAGTACCCCATATCGACGGCGGTCCGGAGGATCTCCTGTTGACGGGCGGTGAGCTGGGAGAACAGCCGATCCGTGTTCGGTTCGTACCGCCCCGTCTTGAGAAGTTTGAGCCTGATCCCGTCGGGCACGTCCGGAACGGCCGCCTGAAAGCTCTTCACGTCGCCAATCATCGTGACCCGCAGGCCGCCACGGCGGGTGAATTCGAGGGGGGTATCGTAGATGAATTCGAACTGTCTGAGCATGCTCAACAGCCCGACGAGTCGGTCGTGGGCCTCGAGGTGGATGTAGGCGTGGTGTTCGCCGTCGGCGCTCGAGAGTTGGTACTGGTTGACCATCGGCGACTCCGACAGGATCGACTCGAGAACGGTTCGTTTCCCCGAGAACCGGTAGAGCGCGACGATCGTCTCGTCGGCAAGGAGGTTGACGTTATAGAGGAGTTCACGCGTCACATCGGGGTGGTCCGCGATCCGCCGATCGAGCGGGTGCAGTCCCTCGTCGTCGGGGATAATAACGCATTTCGCGTATCTCATCGTCCGACAGTCACGACATCGTACACGTATTTTTCAGTATCGTTCAACATATATTCGGCCAACCGTAACTTACGGCCTCGATCGCCGACGTAGCCGTCGAGCACCCGCCGCCGCGCCGACGTCGCAGCCGTCACTGGTGTCACTGTGGCCGTTGCCGCCGCTGCGAGGGTCCCGTGGAGTCGGGACGAACGCGGTACAGCAGACGATACTCCCGTCGGTTCCAGTCCGCTTCGTTCGCATGCTCTGACACGAGCGGTTCTTCCCGATAGGCGTTCCCCCGCGTTTCCACGACCTTTTATATCGGGTGAGGCGGACCCCGTTCAGTTCCCCTCGAGCGACTGTCGTGGCTTCCCGATCGGCACCCATTGATTACCCCCGTAATATTTCCGCTCGATCGGTTATAAATGCCCCCGTATACAAGGAGGAAAAATGATCCGAGGCCGTGTTGGGTGTGCACCTGTGACGTTCGAAATGACACCGCAATATCAAAGCGGACACGGCGTGAGATCGGCGAATAGGACGAAAGCGGCCGAATCGATCGTTCGGGGGTGGGTCTAGTATGTATCGCCGAAAGCGACTCGCGGTCGGGACCTGCGCCTCGTTTCTGGTCGTCGCCATAGTCGGTCTCGTCGTCCTCTCCTCGGGGACGGCCTACGCGACGGCGATGGCCACTGCCGAGGGTGGCGGCTTTACCGTTACGGCCGACGAGATCAGGTCGGACGAGTTCCTCCTCTATCCCAGCGTCGGGGAGAACACCGAGGGGACGACGCCAGTTGCCGTCGTCGAACAGCGCGGCGTCGAGATCGACGGCATGGTCCTGAGCGGGGAGAAGTCCATTCCCATGATCGATGGCTCGATGGAGATCTCGTTCGCCGCCGACGAGACGGTCAAGGCCGACGAGCAGTACATCAAACTCACCGACTTGCAAGCCGAGGAGGCGACGTTCAACGGACAGGTCGTCAACGCTCAAGCGAGCGACAATCCGGAAAAACAGTTCCAGCAGACGGCCGGCGAGAACGCCGATCCCGAGGACGGCTACCTCACGGACATCTCCGGCGGCAGTCCCGGGATGGTGCAGAAAGACGTCGAGATGGATGCGGTGTACCTCGCCTCCAACGAGATCACACTCCCCGGTCTCAACGTCGACGTGGAGTTCCACCCCGACGGGTGATCGTCCATGTCGTCCGAAAGCGGCCAGAACGAGTCCGAGACGCTTCCCGCACGGGTCCGTCGGTGGATCGGGACCCGATGGAGTCGGTTCACCGCCTGGCGGAGGGGCCGCCCGTTCCTCGGTGGCAGCCTGCTGTGTCTGGCCGGCCTCCTCATCACGTGGGTCCCGATGCGAATCCTGCCGGATATCGCCTTCATCGGCGGAGAGATGGCGGGCTTTCTCGCGATCGGTGCTCTCTTCGGCGTGTTCGTCGTTCTGTCGGGACTGTACGCGCTGTCGAGGCCCGCTCGAGCCCACGGAGCCGGCGTCGTCGGGATCATCCTGTCGATCTTCTCGCTGTTCGGATCGCTCGGCGGGTTGCTGGTCGGCATGCTGCTCGGCATCATCGGCGGGAACCTCTGTATCGCCTGGAAGCCAAGCGGCGACGCCGTCGACGAGGCCGTCGCCGAGCCGAGCGTGATCGACAAAGCGGCGGCCCGGATCAACGCGGGGTTCGCTCGCCTCGTCGGCACGGTCGTCCTGGGCTGTCGCGCGGGCCTCGAGCGCATCAAGCGGCGGGGGACCGACGAGTGACGCCAGGAAGAACGCGACCGACGGACCGTCCCAACGCATGATTCGGACCGGTACGCTCGCCGTCGTGTTGGCGGTTGCTCTTGGTGGGGCCGTGGTCGGATCGACCCACGTTACCGGCCAGACCGACGAGCGAGACCTCACAGTCGACCTCGACGGGATCGATGGGGCGACCGTCTGCGTTCAGCAACTCACGTCGGATACCAACCGCGTCGTCGTCCGAAGCGGGGGCGAGAACGTCACGATCTACCTCGACGAAACCAGACGCGTCGACCTCGGAGAGACGCGGTCCTCAGCGGGAGCCATCGTGTTACGAACCGATCGGCGAAACGCGACGCTCAACGACCTCGCGGCGGCCGAGGAGTGTTTCACGGCGCAGCGCACTGACGTCGTTGTCGATGTCCGCTCGGTCGAGTTGCAGAACCTCGCCGTCACCGGGTATGGCGTCGAAGTTGGCCCGCAAAGCGACATCCCCGCACCTGCCCCGTTCGACCCACCGCACGAAAGCAACGGCCAGGGCGGTAACGGTGACAACCGAAGTAACGAGACCGATCACCGAGGGAACGAGACTGATCACCGAGGGAACGAGACTAACGATCAGGGTAACGAAACGGATCGTCGGCCCGGGGAGACCGATCGACAGGACGACGAAAGCGACGGCGACCCTCGAGAGACCGAACGCGACGGGTCCCCGGGTGACTCGGGTGGCGACTCTCCGTCGCACGACTCCGAGGACAAGCGCGCGGATCCCGACAGTGACCGGACGGCACCCACGGTCCCCTCAGACACCGACGACACCGAGACGCCGGCGCGCGAGCGAGCGACTCGCGACGGACCCAGTGCCGATCGGGCACGCGAGCCATGAGCGACCACGAGGAGACGCAGCCATCGTTCGCGACGGTCGACACGGGGATCGTCCTCCAAGCCGCCGCCGTCGGGGCGTTCGTTTCCCTCTCCTCGCTTCTGGTACCGCTTTTCGCGCGGATCGGCGGCGGCATCGTCGCCGGCGGTATCGCCGCGTACGCCGCCGGCCGGATGGCGACCGGGCTCGCGTACGCGGTGACTGCGAGCGCGCTCGCCGGTGGCCTCGCGGGGTTCTGCATGGCGTTTGTCGGTGCCCTCTTCGGCCTGTATACCGAGCCGCCGCTGTTCGTGTTCGCCTCGATCGGGCCGCTCAGTCCCGGGCTCTCCGGACTCGGTCTCCCGAGCGTCGTGTTGCTCGCCATCACCTTTTCGCTGCTGACCGCCGTCGACGGGCTTGTCGGCGGTCTGATCGGCAGCGGACTCCGGCTGCTTCGGCCGTGGTGACGGGATCGACACGCTTCGACCGACGAAACGCGGTCGCTCTCGTCCGAACTAGGGATGTCGGCCGACGGTAACGAAGAACGGCACCGCTTCCGTGCGGCGATACTCCCCGGCTTCCATCTGCTCGATGACCGTCCGTCCCATCTCCCGCCACGATCCGCGGAGGTCGTCGTACTCCGCCTCGGTCAGCGGCCCCGAAAGCATCGTCTCCCGATCGTCGGCCAAGCCCGCTCCGGTCGCCTTCCGACGGGCCGCGACCAGCGCCGGCTCGCCGTAGGGCGGTTCGATCGTCCGGACGTGGTCGTACCGACGCGTCTCGCTGACCTCGAGACCCGCCGCCTCGAACGCCTCGCGAGCGTCGGCCCCGAGCGCGACATCCGTCGAGACGCCATCGAGATAGGCCCGCCGCGCGCGGCGCTCGAGGCGGCCTTCCGCGTCGACGCTCGAGTCGATCTCGACCGCGGCGTTGTCGGGTTCGACGGCCGCCACGAGGTCCGTGGAGACGCGCGCGAACTCGGACACGGCGGCCGCGGGATCGGGCAGGTTGATCAGTAATGCCTGACAGACGACGAGATCGAAGGCGTCGTCCGGAAAGGGGAGTTGGAAAGCGTTGCCGGCGACGACCGGGACGTGCTCGCCCGCGGCCGCGAGCAGGTCGGGGTCGGCATCGCAACCGACCACCTCGCCCGACGACTCCGCGGCGAGGACGCGGCTCAACTCGCCGGTCCCACAGCCCACGTCCAGAATCCGGTCGTGGGCGTCGAGAGCCAGCGGCTCGAGCGCCGCGCGGGAGTCGGCCCACATCCCCTCGCGGGTCCGACTGAGGTAGGATTCGGAAAACTCGCGCACGGTCGGCCGTACGAACGAATCGAGTAAAAACTGGTCGGTTTCGTGCCTCGAGACGGCGCGAGTCAGTGCCCACGGTCCTGTGTGGGCGTCGCAACCGGCAGCGTCGCCGCACCGCCTCTCGTTACGGTCGCATCGGCTCCGCCTGCCGGAGGTCGGTGACCGTCTCGATGTTCCACGCGAAGCCCCGGCCGTCCTCGGTCGGCGTCTCGAGCGCGAACGGCAGGTCCCGCAGCTCGGGGTGGTTGACGATCGCTTTCATGCCGTCCTCGCCGATGTACCCCTCGCCGATGTGGGCGTGTTCGTCCTTGTGAGTCCCGACATCGTGTTTCGAGTCGTTGAGGTGGATGTATTGCAGGTGCTCCAGCCCGACCTCGTCGTCGAAGCGGCCGACCGTCTCGTCGACCGCTTCGGGCGTCGTGAGATCGTTGCCCGCGACGAGCGTGTGAGCGGTGTCGATACAGATGCCGATCTCGGTCTCGGTCCGGTCGATGATCCCACCGAGATGGGCGAACTCGCCGCCGAGTTTCGTCCCGCTGCCCGCGTCGGACTCGATGAGGATCTGCACGTCTTCGGGCACCTCGAGTTCGTCGATCAGGCTCGCCGCGTTGTCGAGGCCGCCCTCGACGCCCGCACCGGTGTGGGCCCCGAGGTGGACGTTGACGGAGGGAATGCCCAGTTGCTCGGCGGCGTCGAGTTCCGCCTGCATACTCTCTTTGGACTTCCGGCGGAGGTCGTCCTTGGGCGTACAGAGGTTCACGAGATAGGACGAGTGGATCACCCACGGCCCCTCGAGGTTCGCGTCGCTCTCCTCGCGAAAGCCCGCGGCGGCCTCGTCGCTGATCTCGGGTTGGGCCCAGACCTGCGGCGAGGTGGTGAAGATCTGCCCGCAGTTGCCGCCGAAGGCGAGTTGGCGATGAACTGCGTTACGCAGATCGTCGTACGGCGGTGTTTCCTCGTCGGACGAGACGCGCGACCCGGAGATCGAAACGTGTGCGCCGACCTTCATGGCCGTCCGTGAGTACCGACTCGTGATAGGTATATCGGACCTGGGTAGGGGCTACGACATCGGAGTCGATCCCGAGACTGTCGTGGGCCGGATCGGAATTCGGAATACGACGGGTGAGAGCCGCCATCCGACCGATTACGGAAAGGGACTCTTCGGACCAAAAGAATCAGTTATTTGGATAGAGTAGCGCCCGCAAGTGACCGCATACGATACGGTGCTGTTCGACAACGACGGGATACTCGTTACACCACCCGCGGACGAAACGCAGACCGCTGCCACACGAGCTGCGTTTCGGGCGGTCGGCGTCGATGCCGTCGCGCAACACCACCTCGACGCGATCGTCACCGGTGTTACCGTCGCCGACCTGGCCGAGATCTGTACGACCTACGATCTCGAGGCGGAGACGTTCTGGAACGCACGCGAACACCACGACGCCCGATCCCAACGGCAGGCGTTCCGCGCGGGCGATCGGGACTGCTACGACGACATCGACTGTCTGACCGCGCTCTCCCAGAACTGCGGTGTCGTGAGCAACAACCATCACAGCACGCTCGCGTTCGTCTTGGATCGGTTCGATCTAGAACCGCTGTTCGAGACCTACTACGGCCGCGAGAAAACGATCGAAAGCCTCCGATTGAAGAAACCGAACCCCCATTATATCGAGCGAGCGCTCTCCGATCTCGACGGCAAATCGGCGCTCTACGTCGGCGACAGCGAAAGCGACGTGATCGCAGCCGACCGCGCGGGAATCGATTCGGTGTTCGTCCGTCGCCCCCACTGCCGTACCGCCGACCTCGACGTCACTCCCACCTACGACGTGGAGACGTTACGCGACGTGGTCCGGATTGCGGACGGCCACTCCGTCGACGAATCACGGCCGCGCTAACGTCCCCTCCGGCCGGCCGTTTCGGTCTCCCTTACTGGCTGTCCGCCTCGAGCACCTCCCGATTCCGAACCCAGGCGTCGGACCCGAACTTCCGGTCGGCGAGTTCCCGCGCGGCCTCGAGTTCGCCGTCCCGCCACGTCGCTTCGTCCGCTGCACACCAGTCCTGCAACGCTCCGGCGATCGTCTCGACCGCTTCGTCGCGGTCACACCCCGTCTCGTCGCGAATACACGTGACACGATCGGTAAACGTCGCCTCCTCGATATCGCCCTCGAAGACGCCGACGTGTGTCCGTGGCTCGAGGGCGTAACTGATCGATCCGTGCTGGATAACGACATCGCGCTGGCGGTACTGGGCGTTACCGCTGATCTTCTCGGCGTCCGCACCCGCGGCCGCCGGCGCGACGATGTCGTGGGCCGGATTGATGTCCCGGAGATAGCACGACGGCCGGTAGATGGCGTCCTGCTCGGCCGACGCGAAGGCGGCGTCGACGCCCAGCCGGTCGAAGGCCTCGAGGATCGGCTCGCAGAACAGCTCGTAACAGTCCATCAGGTCCCCCGGAACCTCGTCGGCAGGAGCGACGATCGTATACGAAATGTCGGCGTAGCGGTCGTGATAGATCCCGCCGCCGCCGGTCTGGCGGCGCGTGACGTCGATGCCCTCCCGTTCACAGAACTCCCAGTCGACCGTGTCGGCGTCCTGGCGATACCCCAGCGAAAGCGTGCTCGGCTCCCAGGCGTACGTCCGGACGGTTCGAACGTCGTCTTCAAGAGCCGCTCGGGCTGCGATCTCCTCGAGTGCCATCTGCGTCGCTCCATCGCGGGAATCGTCTCGGATCAGCCGCCACTTCCGGTCGGCGAGATTGCTCATACACGGTCGATGAGTGGCGAATGAGTTAGGGATTGCGACGAATCCCGATCGCAGGCTCGAATATGGACATCGCGTGAGTCTCCGTCCGGACATCACTGGCGGAGCCACTGACGGTCACTTGCTCCCCGAGCACACGACGGGAACGCGGTGGAGTACGACCCAGCAGCGATGCTGGTTCAGTATGCTGGGTCGACGCAACTGTTATTTTGATTGGTTATGGTAACCGGAGCCATGGATGTTAGAACCCTCGAATCTCGATCGGAGGTCAGGGGCTTGATCAGAGCCCACGGATTGTCGTGACGTGAAGCGTACGCGGGACTGCTTCCGGAGCGTGTATTACAGGCCCAGACAGTCGACCCGACCGATGAGGACGTCGATCGATGGGTCGAACGATTGTGGGATGATCGTGATGGGGTCGTGATCGCAGTGGAGACGGACGACATCGTCCGAGGGTTCGCGGATTTCAGATGGGGGGGGGTGGGGCGTCCGTGACGAAACCGTTCGTGCAGACGAACGACGCCGAGTTGAAAGCGATTTATGTCGATCCGGACTGCTGGGGACGAGGAACGGGAACCGCACTCCTCGAGCAGGGACTCGAGACGCTTCCGGAACGGATCACACGACTTCGACTCGAGGTCCTGTTCGACAACGACATCGGCACGCACTTTTACGAGGTACGGGGGTTCGAAAAAAACGGGCACCAGCAGCGACGAACTCGGCGGCGAGTCGTATCCGACCTGTATTTACACGCTGGAACTCTGAGTCGATCGAAGCGAGCCGGATCGTTACGTGCCGAAACCGACAACGGCTCGGCGACTGCCACACCGAGGTGTAATTCATATATCGACATGTAGTATATCGTTCCAGTCGGACAGTTAGGAAACGACGGACTCGGCGTCGCACGGACGACACGTGTCCGCCGTGGTCGCCAGTCTGGTGATAGCTCGTCACGCCGTTTTTACGTATCCGCCGGCTACCCACCCTCATGGTGCGAAACGTCGCCGGGTTGCTCCCGGACCTCGACGAGGAAGACTTCTATCTCCTCTCGGGGGTCGAACAGGGGATGCGGTTCTCCGAGTGGGTCCAACGCGAGAAGCTCCCGAAGTTCGCCAACTTGACCGAGGAGGAAGTCGACTACCGACTCGAGCGTTGCCTCGAGCGCGGGTTAGTCGAGAAAAAGACGATCCAGTACGAGGGGTATACCCTCCAGTTCGAGGGGTACGACGTCCTCGCCTTGCGGGCGCTCGTCGAGCAGGATACGATCTCCGAGTTCGGCTCCCCGCTGGGCGTCGGGAAGGAAAGCGACGTCTACGAAGTCAAATCCTACAAACCGCTCGCGCTGAAGTACCACCGCGAGGGCTATACGAACTTCCGGGAGGTCCACAAGGAGCGCGATTACACCTCGGACAACGACCACGTCTCGTGGATGTACACCGCACGGAAAGCCGCCGAACGCGAGCACGACATCCTCGAGGACCTCTATCCTGACGTCGCGGTCCCCCAGCCGATTGGACAGAACCGCCATGCCATCGTCATGGAGAAGATGACCGGTGTCGAACTTTCCCGGACCCGTCTCGAGGACGAGCAGGTGCTCGGGGTCCTCGAACTGTTAGTCTCCGAGATCGCACGCGCGTACGCGGACGGGTACGTCCACGCGGACATGAGCGAGTACAACGTCTTCGTCAACGAGGAGGGAGTGACGATCTTCGACTGGCCCCAGGCCGTGCCGACGGACCACGAGAACGCCACCGAGTTCCTGCGCCGTGACCTGACGAACATCGTGGGCTACTTCCGGCGGAAGTACCCCCAGCACGTCCCCGACACCCTCGCGAGCGACGATCTCGCCCGAACCATCGAAAGCGAGGAGTTCGACTCGCTCGAGCGCCACGTGTGAGGACTCGGGTCCGCTCGAGCCGAGAGTTCGGGTCTCGATTTGGAGGCGTTGTGAGCCGGGCCGCTGTCAGTCAGTGCCGGCGACCCACGACCCGCTGTGGGCTCGCCGGGAAATCGGTACAGCAGACCGTCTGCGTCAGTACTCTACGGCGAGCGGTTCGCTTGGCACAGCCGTTGTTCTGATCTCGGCCGACTAATCGGTCGATCGTATGGGATAAACTAATTATCGCTATATCAAAACGTGAGTTTCCAAGTTGAGACGACAGCGGGTATAGCGGGGCTGTGATGCGTGGTTTCGGCCGATCCAGTGGTCGAAATCTGCTCGGATTCCGCTCCAGACAGTCAGCTTTGTTAGAATTTCAACTATATACACAAATTTCGGTGACTTCCGGCAGCATAGCCACTCAGACGCCGCGATACACGGGGTAGGTCCTGTTACTATCCGTTCCTGTTCTTCTTCAACAGCGTTAGCGTGTTGTCGGCTGTCACAATTGGCGGGTGTTCGTATTCACCGGTCAACGCCACCTGTACCAGCAAATCAACTGCGCGCCAATCGAGTACAGCAGACACGCGAACGCGAAGTAGAAAAACCGCAGGCCGAAGTGCTTCGATGTCGTGGCGGCCATGAATCGCTTGATCGACTTGTAGCCGCTCTCGATCTCCAACCGGTTACCCCTACTCGGTGAGACGGCCACTGCCTCGGTTCACCATGCACATTCAGGATGTGCTGGCTATCGAATTCCCGATCCATCAGCACATTAGCGACGTGAACGAGGGTCTTTCCAGAGTCCAAGGTCCGCGACAATCTCCTTTCGTGTGTCTCCTTTCCGCACCGGACGTGTATCTAGCACGATTGGACAGCATTCCCGACCAGTTGGACGGAGCCCACTGGTACGCATGCTCGTCGGTCTTCTCTTTGATTCCGATGATCTCGTCTTCGTTGCCACACGGTCGCCAGTGAACGGATCGGGTTCAGTAATATCGATGGCAACAATGCCAGCCCGGAAGAACACCTCTGTCTCCGTTACTCGGTTCAGGAGTCGGCTCACAGACTGTCGGTACACCACTCCTATTGCTTGATTGAAAGATCTCGAGGATGCTCGCGATGGGCGTGATCGAGCGGTGTCCGCTCCCGATTGGATTCGTGAATGAAACTCCGAGTACTCACATTGGCAGCCAAGTTCTCGCGGAGGCCAAGATACGTTTGGGGGTCCCAGTAGGCGTTCTCGTGGATCTCACAGCCCTCGCCATGGTCCAATGAGAGCTGGGAAGGTGACACGACCCACTTGCTCAGTGACTGTCTTTGCCTGTTCTAATACGGTCTGGTCATTGGGATTTGATTCCGTATTCTCACCACCGCGACTGCGGCTCTGTCGTTCTGGTTCTCGTGGCACTGTGACACCCGCGTTCTGCGCTTTGATGAGGATGGTTCGCGCTGCCGTTCAACAGCACCACGGAGAGCAGCCGTGAAGCGGTGGTGCCAGCTACGCCAGAGTGTCGACTGGTCTGGAACTGTCTCCAGGCCACGTCGACCACGGAGATCTGGGTGCTGGGTGAGGTATTCAACGAGGGTAGTCTCGTGGTCCCAGTCATAGCGTTCCTTCAGCAAGAACAGCCGAAATAGCCTCTCCATCTCGTCGCTCCTCGAGCCTGCGTATCGGTCGTGGGCATCGAATCGGACGTATCCAAGCAGTACGTGGACGAATGATTCGACGCCTTCGTTTCGTCGCGTTGGCACCACGTTTCCGCGACGAGGCGAACGTCTGATTCCAGCGTGGGGAAGGTGAGCGATCGAACAGCGGGCTATACTCGTACGTTGGCCAGTCGATGTCGGATAGCTGGGCGATCCGGCGGAAGGCGGTGCGGCGGGTCTCACGTGTGGGGCCACGAAAGAAGGCTGACCACGGGACGTTCAAGTATTCCTCCAACCGCCCAATACAGTACACCTATGCAATTGTAACGTTAGTGTCCTCGACTGCATCAGCGATCCACCGTGGGTGCATCGGTAGTATTTCACTCGGGAGTCGGTCCGTGTCGAAGAATCCGACGTCAAGTGCCTCATCTTGATCTGCTTCAAGCGTGCCGCCGTCGACGCTACATGAAAAACAGTTCGTCACGAAATGGACCGTCTCTCCGGACGGATACGAGAACACCTGCTGCTTCGGGTGGGAGTACACCCCCGTTAGTCGGTCGACCGTGATTTGAAGACCTGTCTCTTCTCGCACCTCTCGCGAAATTGCCTCCGAAACCGCTTCACCTCGTTCAACCGTCCCCGTCGGGAGTGCCCATTGTCCTCTGTCGGCCCGCTTCAACAGCAATACTTCATCAGACCCGTTCAAGACGACCGCACCTACCCCCGGTCGGATATCCTCCGGCCAAGAGTACTGGGGATTATCCCAGGGAGTCACCGTGTGTGAGAACAACCCCGCAAGTGATCGAATCACGGCATCGGGATGAGTAAAGTCCCGGGCCGAGGCTGCGACTGGTGCTTCATCTGCGACGAGAACTCCTGTGAGACCCGCGCGGTGTGCGCCGAGGATATCCGTTGCTGGATTATCACCGATGACGACTGCATCTTGATCAACGGAGGTTCCTTCGAGAGCCACCTCAAACATCAGGGGCTCGGGTTTGCCGACGATGGTAGGCGAGGTCCCTGTCGCTGTTTCGACCGCGCGAACGATGGCTCCCGCACCAGGTGCGGGACCGTCGGGGGTCGGAAACGCACCGTCCGGATTCGTCCCGATGAATTGTGCCCCCTGATCGATATGCCTCGTTGCTCGTCTGATGTCTGCATACGTTGTTTGTTCATCAGCTCCAACAACGACTGCATCCGGAGATTCATTTGTGACTGTGATTCCCTGCTGACGGAGCTCTGTCCGCAGCCCTTCACTTCCAACTGCCGCCGCCGTGGCGACCTCTTTACGACGAAGGTGAGCTGAAGCCGCCCAAGCTGCCGTTACTATCTCTTCCTTACCCGCCCTAATTCCGAGTTCACGAAGACGTGACGCGACTGCCTCCCGCGTCGGTCGTGGATCGTTCGTGAGAAACCGGATTTGCTTTTCCTGTTCGTAGAGCCGATTTACACCGTCAACGGCATGCGGGAGCGCTTCATCCCCAAGATAGATTACGCCATCGAGGTCGAATAGAAACGTTTCGAATCGGTCAGCGATCATTATAACCATGTGATAGTATCATTCACTTATGTTTGTCTCTGCGGTCCTGAATACGACGCTTGGGGTAACTGCCAGTAACGCACCGGCGCCCAACATAAAAACGAGCGCGAGCACGGCGAGCATCAGGAGTGGACCACTCATGTCCGCTAACACACCACCGATGGCCCGGAAGGTGATTGCAGAGACGCCGCCTCCCAGTGAGACGACACTCAGAATAGTCGCTCGTCGGCGGTCCGGGGTCCGCTCATTGACAATACTGTACTGAAACGTCCGGCTAACCTGCCAGATGGCCTCCATTCCAATGAACGACGGGACTGCAAGAGCTGGCGCCACCGGCAGTAGTATGAAGCTCCCAGCCAGCAGAAACGGGGCCACGAGGAACCAGCCATGACGTCCAACAGTGCGCTCAATCCCGCTAGCGGTAGCGCTCGCCCCGGCAGCGACGATATTGAAACTCGCATACAGTCCCCCGACCGCGGCGACGGGAAGCCCGACTTGATTACCAACAACGATCGGCTGGACGAACGTCTTAGCAACCTCAACGAGGCCAAAGAGCAGAATCGTGTATCCAATGAAACTTCGCACCCCAGGCTGGTCCAAGAGGTGCTTCAAATCCCTCCGTGTTGTCGAAAAGCGCCACGATTCCGACTGTGATCGGCTTGAATCGTCCGAAACCGCCGGAAACGAAAAAACGATGGCCGCGTTGACCGCTAACAACCCAGCAGTGAGTACGAATGGAGCACTGATCAGTCGACTATAGAGGACGCCACCGATGACGGCCGTTACCGCAGTGGCAGCTAACTTGAGTGCTTGGCCCCGACCGCGGACGTGGGTGTAGGTGTCCGACGCACCGGACTGCGCGAGTGCATCATAGAGCCACGCGTCGGCTGTCCCGGACCGAAACGTAATCCCAACTGCCCAGATCGCAAGCCCGAACGCGAGAGGTACCAGTGTCTGAGCAAAAGCAAGCCCGCCAATACCCACTGCCGTCACAACCGCAGCCATGAGTAGACTTTGTCGCCGGCCCAGACGGTCGCCGATGTATCCGGTTGGAATCTCAGCGAGAACGAGGACTGCCCAATAGACGGCTCCGAGAAATCCTATGTCAGTGTATGAAAGCCCTCGGGCCTGGAGCAATAGAACCCAGACTGGAGCAATGAGTCCCTGGGTTTCGGTAAGAGAATACAAGTAATAGCGCCGCCTGAGCGAGCCTGTCATCATCTGCACAGTTACCCTCGAGTGGCGCTGTTGAAATCCTAATGGTTCGACACCCTCTCTACTGAATCAGCCGGTAGGTAGAACTGCGTCCCGACCTTTTGCTGCGGTCGCTCACGTGAGTGGCTCATCTGTACTAATGCATCCTCGACCGATGATGAGGCGTTCGAAGGCGTGGCCCAAACGCTCTTCCAGCACGACCCGTTCGCGAGTACCGATAGCAAAGATCACTGGATCGTCGCCGACAAGGGAGCAACGTACGTCACGATGCTCGATCCAGTCCGGTACGAGAGTCTCCAACAGGATTTGCCGACGCCGTCGTAACCGGCGGAGTCCGCGCCAAGCAATCGCGACACAGATCGGTGCCCCTCACGATTATCTGACGACCACTTGCCCAGTGGTCGTCAGATAGCTCATGCAATGTGCATTGAGACGACCACTCTCAACTACTGCACAGGTTACGTGCTGCCACTGGCGGTAGGACACCCAGTACCGACGAAAGCGATGTGGAGAACGGACTGATGCGGTACTCGTGAGGAGTCTATCCGGCACGGACGGGACCTCGAGAACCGATAGGACTGTGCGGTGGGGACGCGAACGACGGGACAGCGCTCGCTCGAGCCCCTAGATCTCGCCGATGTGTTCCTGTTTGCGCATCAGGTAGAGGAAGTAGGGGCCGCCGAGGAGACCGGTGATGATTCCAACCGGCAACTGGACTGGATTCAATGCGAGGCGCGCACCCACGTCCGCACCGACGAGCAGGGCGGGACCGACGAACAGGCAGCCGACGAGGAGTCGTTTGGTGTCGCCGCCGACGATGTTTCGGACCATGTGCGGGACGATCAAGCCGACGAAGCTGACGAGGCCGGCGACGGCGATTGCGGCGGCCGTCGCCAGGATCGCGATGCCGGCGACGAGAAAGCGGACCCGTTCGACCGACATGCCAAGCGATTTGGCGGTCTTCTCCCCCAGCAGGAGGATATCGAGCTGGCGGGTGACCGCGAGGGCCAACACGAGCGCGAGTATCGTAAACGGGAGCGCGATCCGCACCTGCTCCCAGTCGGTTCCCAGCAGCGATCCCGAGAGCCACGTCTGGGCCGCCATCGCGATCCCGAGATCGTCGATAAAGAAGAACAGGGCGCGCTGGACGGAGCCGAATACGGTCCCCACGATGACGCCGGCGAGGACGAGCCGGACCGGACTGGTGCCGTTTTTCCACGCGATGACGTACACGATGAGGAAGGCCCCGGCTCCGCCTGCGGCCGCCAGCACCGGGAGCCACGGCATAAGCCCCGAGAAGGCCGTCAGCGTCAGCAGGACGACGAGTCCGGCTCCATCGCTGATTCCCAGGATATAGGGGCTCGCGAGTTCGTTTCGGGTCACGATCTGGAAGATCGCGCCCGAAATCGCGAGATTCGAACCGACGAGAATCCCCACGAGGATCCGCGGGAGACGGATGTTCCAGACGATGAGTTGACGGGTCGTGAGCCAATCGGGGATGTCCCCGCCGAGGAGAAACGCTCGCCAGACGCCGAGGTGGAAGACGACCTGTGGGTCGAACACGGTTCGCCACGCCTCGCCTAACGTCAGCGGATACGCGCCGAAGCTCACTTGCAAGAGCGTGGCGGCAAGGAGGACGCCGAGGCTTCCGAGGATCACCGAGACCAGTCTAGAATCGATCCACGCGGCGCTCGAGCGGTCGGTGTCGTGAGTCGCCGATGAGCCCGCCATCAGCCGTCAGAACTCCCCGTTGATGATGGCCGCGAGTTCCTCACGGTCGAAGAGTCGTTCCGCCTCGGGCACGTCGGCGACCGCGCCTGGCCACGCACCGAACCGGTCGGGGAAGACTTGCTTTGCAAGGGCCTCGGTCGAATAGAGATCGACGATCGGGCCCATATACTGCCCACCGGTGCGGACCAGGTTCCCGTTCTGAACGGCGGTCAACTGCTGGCCGTTCGGATCGTTCTCGAACGGTTCGACGGCCGTTGAGACGAACTCCTCGTGTGTCAGCGACGTGAGTCCACCGACGGCACCGATGTAGTCGGGGTCGACATCGAGGAGTTCCTCGTAGCCGATGGGACCGTCGGGAATCCGTCCCTGGAAGGCGTCCCGAAGGCCGAGTTCGCGGTACGTCCGGGTGTTGTTCGCCATCGCGTCGATCTCGGCGATGCGGAACTGCCCGGACTCGGGATTGACGCCGCGCCAGATCGCGGCGACCGACGGGCGCTCGTCTTCGGGTGGCAGTTCCGATCGGATCCCCTCGATGAAGTCGTCGTAGAACGACTGCCACGCGTCGAACTGAGCCTGCCGCTGGAAGATCCGTGCGGCCTGCTCGAACGCACCGTAGAGATCGTAGGGCGGCTCCTTGCCGTCGGTCAGGGCATCGGACTGGAACCGGATCGTCGTCCCGAGGAACGGGCCGGTCGCCGATTCGATCTCCGCGATGTCGTCGTCGCTCCAGTCGGCGTAGAACTTCAGCGCCCGCGGGTCGATGAGGTTGACGTCGGCGTCCGCGGCGTAGAAGTTCTCCTTGTCGTAGCCCTCTTCCGCGCCGCCCGCGAGCAGCGTGACCGCGTCCGTGTCGAGGGAGACGTCAGGTAGCAACTCGTAGTACTTCAACGGAGCCCGGTCGAAGCTCGCGACGGCGGTGGGCTCGATTCCGAACGCCATTCCGATATCGAGCCAGACGCTCGGAATCGCGGTGTACGATTCCGGCACCGAGTCGAACGTATGGCGAAAGTTCGGTTCGACGGTCACGGTATACGACTCGGTATCCGATCCCGAGTCGTCATCGGCGGTTGGATCCCCTGTACACCCTGCGACGGTCGCCGCAACGAGACTCGCACCGCTGGCGAGTACCGTTCGTCTCCCGGGCATACTTTTAGGCACGCCTAAGACCACATTAGTGATTCCGCACGTTCTCCGTTACACGCCGTGTTACGCGTAACGCGGGTCGTAACGGACGCGCTTGCTGTGCGGACGAACATGGCCGATCGTCTCCCCATGCCGAAGCCGATACAAGGCGATCGAAAGAGCGACTGCAGTCGGACGAACTGCTACGTGTGCGGCCCCACGGGTTCGGTTTCGGACTGTCGTCGCGCAAGCGGGATCGACTCCGCCCGTTTCTCGGCGACCAGTTCCCGCGCCCAATCGACGACCGCGGGATGCGTACTCCTGACGACGTGGAAGCCGCCGGTCGCCCCGTTGCTGACCGAGAGGAAGACCGTCTCGTCGTCGATGAGATCGACGTTACACGGGAACCGTTGGTCGGCGCTGTAGTAGACCGGTCGCTCCGTCGCGGCCTCGATCATCTGCCATCGGTCAACGAGGTCCGGGTTCTTGAGGCTGACATCGGTCGCGCCACGATCGAAGACGACTGTCGCGTCAGGTGCATCCCCAGCGTGGAGGGATTCGGCGTGGGCGTACATCGGCAGCGTGGTGAACGAACTGACGATGGCGCGGACGGTCGTCGCACGGCCGACCGCGTTCGCCACGACCCGCATCCCGGCGAGCGGGTCAGTCCCGTCGGTCGCGACGACATCACTGTCGGCGAGGCATCTGAGTTCGAAATCGAACCAGTCCGTCGGAAGCGCGTCGATCACGTCGGGATACCGTTGCCCGACGGTGACCGTCTCGAGGAGGCGACGGAAATCGTCGTACACCGCCGCCCCTGTGTCCGTGATCGCGTAGCGTCCGTCGTCGTGGCAGCGGTCGATCCAGCGCCGGTCGGCCAGATCGCCGAGCGTCCGGCTGAGCGTCACTCGCGTGACGTCGGTTCCGGTAAGGAGTTCTTCGCGCGTGTGCGGTCCGTCCGCGAGGAGTCCGAGGACGCGGACCCTGTGTTGTGACCGCGCGAGAAACGCTGCCCCCTCGATGGCCTCGGCCGTCGATCCACCACTCTCCCGTGTCGTCGTTGCCGGCAGTTGATGCTCACTCATCGTCGCCCCTGGTATCGAATTATTTAGGCTGGCCTAAAGATTGTCGTTCTTCCCCGGAGACTGTCGCGGCGACCGACGGATGGTGGAATTAATCCCCCTTGCGTTCGTACTCCGTTGCATGAGTGGTGACAATACGCACAGCCTCGACGGCGTCGGTGTCTGGGGCGGCGGCGTTACCGGCGGGCTCATTGCCGGCATCGCGATGGGGCTTGTCCTCCACTTCGGGGGCAACCAGATCGAGCTCCTCGGCGGCCTCGCGACCGATCCCGGCACGGCGGTCGGCGTCGGTTGGACGATCCACCTCATGTTGAGTATCGCGTTCGGACTCCTGTTCGCCGCCATCTCCTCGAGAGCAGCAGTTCAGCAACTAGTCGACGACTTCAGCGATTACGTCGTCATGGGACTCGCATTCGGGTCGGTCCTCGGACTCTTCGCCGGCGGCGTTCTGTTCCCGCTTGCGATGGAGCGAGCCGACGTGGCGGCGCTCCCGGTCCCGTTCCTCCCGATCTCGGGAACCACCGGGGAGCTGGTCAGCGCGCTCGTGTTCGGCCTCGGCCACCTCGTCTACGGACTGGTGTTGGGTGCCGTCTTCGCGACGGTCAACGGGATCACGCCACGCGGCGTGCGCGATTTCGCCGCGATACGGTGACGCGGCGGTCACCAGCGCGCACGGTCGAACGTCACGTGACTCGCTGGCATGGCTGTTCTCGGAGTTCGAAGCCCTTATACTCGAGAGTTGGGAAGTGTGAGTAGACTCGCTGGTTCGCGGGCATCAGCGGGCACCTGTCCGACGGTCGGTCACAGGTCGGGATGTGATCCGCGGGGCACACGCTCCGGTCGGGATTGAACCACGAAACGCCCGCGGTGAATACAGATGGCAGAAAGCTTCTATTCCCACATCAAGGACGCATGGAAGGACCCCGACGACGGCAAGCTCGGGGAGCTGCAGTGGCAGCGCAAACAGGAGTGGCGCGACCAGGGTGCGATCGAACGGATCGATCGCCCGACGCGTCTCGACAAAGCACGCGAACTCGGCTACAAGGCCAAACAGGGCATCGTCGTCGTTCGGGTTTCGGTCCGCAAAGGGACCGCCCGGAAGGAGCGGTTCACGGCCGGTCGGCGCTCGAAGCGCCAGGGTGTCAACCGCATCGGGCGGCGCAAGAACATCCAGCGCATCGGCGAGGAGCGCGTCTCCCGGAAGTACCCCAACATGCGGGTGCTCAACAGCTACTGGGTCGGTGAAGACGGGTCCCAGAAGTGGTTCGAAGCGATCCTCGTCGATCCGAACCACCCCGCGATCGAGAACGACGACGATCTCAGCTGGATCTGCGACGACGATCACACGAACCGCGCGTTCCGCGGCCTCACCAACGCCGGCAAGGCCAACCGTGGTCTCAACAACCGCGGCAAGGGCGCTGAGAAGGTCCGACCGTCCAATTCGGGCGGCCAGGGCGGCGCGAAGTAACGCGTCGTCACCGCAGCCGATTTCACGCCGACTTTTTCGCGACGCCACTCGAGAGCGGACGCGCTGCCGGCCGCTCGAGTCTGATAGACTTCACCGGTCAGTGGGACTCAGAGGTGGACTTATTTCGGGGGCCGACGTATCGGGAGACATGGCAAAGCACGTTCTCGTCGCGGTCGACGACTCGACGCAGTCGACGGAAGCACTCGAGTTCGCCTGTACGGAGTATCCGGACGCGACGATCACCGCGCTCTACGTCCTCGACCCGGGCGATTTCTACGCGGTCAGCGGCGTCGAGGGGACCGCGGTGGCGAACTACGACGAAATCGAAGGTCACCATCAGGATCGGGCCGAGGACGTTCTCGACGGGGCGCGCGAGCAGGCGGCCGAGCACGGCATCGACCTCGAGACGGAGCACGTCATCGGCGGCGTCTCGCGGTCGATCGTCGACTACGCTGCCGAACACGAGGTCGATCACATCGTCGTCGGCAGTCACGGCCGGACGGGCGCGAGTCGGATTCTCCTCGGGAGCGTCGCGGAAACGGTCGCCCGGCGGTCGCCGGTGCCGGTGACGATCGTTCGCTAGCGGGACCCTGGTACGGCGGCTGTAGGCCGAACACGGCGACCACGGACCGACAGCGTGTCAAACGAAGCCGGCCGATCGGGTCAGGCCGAAACGGCTTGGTGTTCCCGCTCGCTCTCGGTCGAGCGCATGTCGAGATCAGCCATCAGCGCGTCGATGGCCTCCTCGGGATCGGTCTCGGAGTCGAAGACCCGATCGAATCCCATCTCGCGGAAGAACGCGCGCGTTTCCTCGAAGTCGTCCTGTCCGACGGCGAGGTTGCCGCCGATATAGGTCGTCACGTCGAGGTCGGCCTCGGCGATCCGACGATGGAAGCCCTCACAGTCCTGCTTGGCGTGGCCGTAGAGCGAGGAGACGAGTACAGCCTCGGCGTCGTTGGCGGATGCGGCTTCGACGAACTCCTCCTGGGAACTCTGGACTCCCAGGTTGACGACGTCGAATCCGGCTGCCTCCAGCGCCTGTTCCAGGATGGTAATCCCGACGACGTGAGCGTCGGACCCGATCACGCCGAGGATGACTGTCTGCGTCATGTACGTACCACCACACACTTCGGGGACCGCAATAAACTTAATGATTAATAATGGTGTGGCCATTCGTACGGTTCTCCGCCGGCGACGACATAGTATCGCTCACTGTTTCTCACATCGAGAAGGCGTTCGTATCTCCGCTCGGAGCATTCCTGCCCGATCGTCGACCACTGAGTGCGACTCGAGGCAGGTGGTCAGACGGTCGTCAGCGCGCCGACCGATGCGTCGGTGCGTTCGCGGGCGCGTCGGATGCCGTCCTCGCCGGCCGCGATGAGCGCGAAGACGCCGGCGACATCGGCGTCGGCGGTCCGAACGATGTCCAATAGGAGTTCCTGGGTTTCGCCCGATCGAATGAGATCGTCGACGACGAGCACCGATTCACCCGGGTCGATGGCCGAGGCGGGCAGATAGTAGGTGAGTTCGATGCCGGACTGCAGGCGCTGGCGGGCTTCGATGAACTCCTCGACGGCGGTTTCCTTGCTCTTTTTCGCGTAGGCACAGCGGACACCGTAGTAGCTCGCGAGCGCGGCCGCGAGCGTGATGCCGTCGGTCGCGGCGGTGAGGACCACATCGGGCCGTTCGAAGTCGAACCCGTTGGCAACGACCGGCGCGGCCAGATCGAGGAACGGCTGATCGAAGACGGTCGCGCTATTGTCGACGTACCCCTCGTCGTCGACGCGGATGCGGGCGGCGAGTTCCTCGGCGAGCGCCTCCCGGCCGAGATCCTCGACGACCTCGCGTGCGCGCTCGGTCCCCGGGAGGACGTGCCCGTTGACGTACCGATTAAGATCGCCCGCCGGAAGCCCCGTCGTCTCGGCGAGTTCGTCGTAGGTCCGCGTCTCCTTCAACATCCGCAGCACGTCGACAGCCCGCAACTGCAGGGCTGCCTTCTCGGCTCTGTTCATAGGTAGTATGCACGATCCTGCAAGTATGGGGGTTTCGATCGGCAGGGACGTTCGAGATAGCCACGCCCGTGTGGGGCGACGGTTGCGGGTCGACGGGATCCGGCCGCGTCCCCGCTGTAGCGGCCACGACACGGTTTCCGATTATGGAGGTTGTCCTCCGAGCCACCCGTTCCGGACGCGACCGCATTCCGTCTCGTCCTCGAGCAGGCCCGGTTCGAGCGCGGCGTTCGTCGTCGGCCGTCGTTTAGTATCTCGGTGAACTCGGAGTGATTCAAAGCGTAGCAGCGGTTCCACCACACTCGAGGCAAGGACGACACTGAGCGAGAGACGTTCGAAATACGGGTCGATGAAGTGCTCTGATTGACCATACCGGTTGAGAACTCAGCCTATTCGACCGCCCGTTTCAATACGCACATCATGGATAGAAAACACCACTAGCAATGAGTTCTTGGAGACGTGTGTGGGTGTTAACTACTATTCGATGACTGAAATCCAACTAAACCATCGGCGCGAGTTCTTTGGGACAATACTGGTGGCTGTGTCCATTGTGACCGGTGGCTGTTTAGACGTGCTTCGTGACGAAGAGTCCAAATACGAGAACAAAGCACGAATCACGATTATCAACTCTCACTACGAGAACGAAACGACTACGTTTGAATTCACAGCTAGAGCAGAAAACGGAACGGTAATCTACGAAGACACGTGGGAAGTGACGAAGAGTCACTCGTTTACCTCTGATCCGATCCCTGACGAAGTCCGTACCATTGAGTACCGGACCGACGACGGAGCAAACGGCGTCGTCTCGATCCCTGCCGAACCGGAATGTCCACCGCACCCGAGTGTCTCACGCAAGATCGATCTCTATTACGGAGACAAACGGGAAATGACGTATCGAGAAATCGTACCCAACTGTGACTAATCGGACGTCACTCGACTCACGAACGCCACGGGCACCGTCGCAGGACTGCCTGCAACGCTACTCGTCCTGCAGGAAGTCGGGTTCCGTCCGCTGTTCCTCGATCTCGGCCTCGAGATGCGCGCGGAACTCATCGATCTCGACATCGTACTCCTGGTCCTCGAACCGGTCCCGAACCGAGATATTGCCGTCGGCTTCCTCGTTGTCGCCGACGATGATCTGGTAGGGGACCCGGTCGTCGTGGGCCGCGCGAATCTTCCGTTCCAGCGTACTGTCGCGGCCGTCGACCTCGACGCGGAAGTCATCGAACTCGTTTGCCACCCGGTGGGCGTAGCCGAGGTTGTCGTCGGAAATCGGCAGCACGCGGACCTGTTCCGGTGCGAGCCACAGCGGGAACCGACCCTCGTAGTGCTCGATGAGCATCATGAAGAACCGCTCGTAGCTGCCGTAGAGCGCGCGGTGGATCATCACCGGGCGGTGTTCCTCGTTGTCCTCACCGACGTAGTTCAGATCGAACCGCTCGGGCATGTTGAAGTCCAGTTGCACGGTTGGACCGTCCCACGAGCGGCCGATGGCATCCTCGAAGGCAAAGTCGATCTTCGGACCGTAGAAGGCACCGTCGCCTTCCTCGATATCGTACTCGTGGCCGTGGGAGTCGAGAACGCTCTCGAGTTGCTTCTCGGCTTTTTCCCAGATCTCGTCGCTCCCGACCGACTTCTCGGGCCGGGTAGCCAGGGCCATCTCGTACTCGAGGTCGAACGTCTCTAAGACGTCCGTGATCATGTCCATGATCGCCTCGACTTCCGACTTGATCTGCTCGGGACGGACGAACAGGTGGCCGTCGTCGATGGTAAACGCCCAGACACGCGAGAGGCCGGAGAGTTCGCCGCGTTGTTCTTTGCGGTAGACTTTCCCGTTCTCGGCGTAGCGGATCGGCAGGTCCCGGTAGCTCCAGGAGTGGTCCTGGAAGATGGCGGCGTGGCCGGGACAGTTCATCGGCTTCAGGCCGAACTCGTCGTCGCCGACATCGAAGATGAACATATCGTCCTGGTAGTTCTCGTAGTGGCCCGACCGGTGCCACAGATCCGTCTTGAAGACGTGGGGCGTCTCGACGTAGTCGTAGCCCGCGTCCTTGTTGAGGTCCTCGACGAAGTCCTCGAGTTCCTTGAGGACAGTCTTCCCGGCGGGGTGATAGAGCGGCAGCCCCGGCCCCGTCACGTCCTGGATCGAAAAGAGGTCCATCTCGTTGCCGATCCGGCGGTGATCGCGCTTCTCGGCCTCCTGTTTACGCTCCAGGAAGTCCTCGAGGTCGCCCTCGTCTTCGAAGGCGGTGCCGTAGATGCGCGTCTGCATCGTGTTGTCCTCGTCGCCGCGCCAGTAGGCACCGGCGATCTCGAGCAGTTCGACGACGCCGATCTCGCCCGTCGAGTCGACGTGGGGGCCGGCACAGAGGTCCTCCCAGTCGCCCTGCCGATAGAACGTGACGGTGTCGTTCTCGTCGGCGAACTCGGAGAGCAGTTCGAGCTTGTAGGGTTCGCCGGCCAGTCGGTCTTCCGCGTCGTCGATCGATACCACCTCGCGCTCGATCGCGTAGTCGGCCTCGATGATGGCCGCGATCTCGTCCTCGAGGGCCGCGAGGTCCTCCTCGTCGATGTCGAGGTTGTCGAAGTCGTAGTAGAACCCTTCGTCGGTCGGCGGGCCGATCGCGAGGTCGATGTCGTCGTAGTGGCGCTCGACGGCCTGGGCGAGACAGTGGGCCGCGGAGTGGCGCATGACATCGAGGTACTCCTCGGACTGGTCCGTAATGATCTCGAGTTCCGCACCGTCGTAGACCGACTGCTCCTTGGCGACGAGGTCGCCGTCGAGTTTGCCGGCGACGGTATCGCTGCCGAGGCCGGGGCCGATCTCGTAGGCGCAGTCCTCGACCGTGGCGTCGGCGTCGACTTCGAGTTCGGATCCGTCCGGCAGTACGACCGCTACCTGCTCCTGTGAGTTTGATTCTGACATGGCTGTGGGTGTGGTGAGAATTCCGGTGGCGTGTCCGCGTCACGTCCCGCACACTGGTCGACTCGTGCCGACACAATACGCGGTAGGTGGGAATTAGAAACGGGGGAACGCCCCTGTAAAGCGGACACCTACCATCGTGGCTACGGGTACTTTCGAGCGGGATAAAAGCATTGTGATGGGCAGCGAAGCGGTGTCCGGATACGGTTGAAAGACTGATGCGTAGCGCTTTCAGAGAGAGTCAGACCCGAAAACGCACGCATCAGTCCTCGTATCGGCCAGTTCGACTTGAGTTTTGTGGCGCGAGAAGCAACACCGTGACTGTCGATGACGTTCGGATTTCCCGTGAGGTGAAACGACGCACTTCGGCGGTTTCAAACTGTGTCGGTCACGTCGCTGTAGAAACAACCGGCGACTGGCTCAGGTCGTTCACGTTCGCATAGAACCAGCATATCGGACACTACGTTCGGTTGGAACACGTGGAGGTCACACGGGTTGTTCTCTCGAGTCAGCATCTGCGTAAGAAAGATCATCGAATGCCGGAAAATAGTTCATGAACCGTGGGCAATTACCACTGTGAATAGGCGTGAATGTCTTGCAGCAGCATGTAGTACTGGAGTCATCGCAACGGCGGGGTGTAGCGCAATAGGTGATGAACAAACACTTTCCGACCCGATCGTGCATGGGGATTCGAGTGGGCGAAAGGCGCTCGTCTTCACAACCACCGATGGGGACATCGGGAAATTTGGGGCGAGTAGCTATGGTAACTCTGGGGTAATCGACGTACCAATCGAGATCTGGCACCGTGAGGGGACGGCTGTGAAGTCGATCAAACTCAGAGTGTGGATGCCCGAAGTGGCGAGGGAATCACCCGCCGAGGTCGCTCTCACCTCACCAGTAGAAGGTGATAGTTCGCCACCACCCTCAGTAGCGCTCTACACGCCTGACCGTGGTCTCGGAACAGTCATAGAGATTTCTGATTTGGATGATCTTGCAGACGAGACTATCAGTATTCTCAAGTTGCTCGTCAAGCCGACAACAGAAACCGCCACTAAGATCACTATTCACGCGACGATCGGTCTTACGAGTAGTGGCATCCTCGAAGGAGACTACACGCTTGACGGCGACCTCCAGTTAACGTACTCTGAACTCGATAATTGAGCGTCAAACATGCCCGACAGCTTCTGAATCCAATTATCCGTTTTAATGTATACGGATAGACAGGTTCTTATTCGAATCGATAGTAGGGCGGATATGAACCTGCGAGATCCGACCGTCCGATGGGGTATCGGCCTCACCAGTGGCACACTCGTCGCCGCGATTGCGCTCCTGTTTCTGGAGGGAACGATGCAACTCCTCGTGTTGGGCATCGCCGTCTTCGATGCGATTTCGACGCCGCAGTTCCTGAAACAAGCGGTCGAGAACTGATCGGTAGCCGTTACGGAGCCCAGTGGCGGCCCGGTTACTGGCTCTCGAGCAACTCGCTCGCCGTCACCAGCGAGTCCATCTCGACGCCGGCGTCTTCGACGGTCTCGCGGCCGCCTTCTTCGCGGTCGACGACGACCAGCGCGCGCTCGACGGTCGCACCCGCCTCGCGGAGCGCCTCGACGGCCTCGACGAGGCTCGTTCCCGTCGTTACGATGTCCTCGACGACGACGACCTCCTCGCCCGACTCGAGTCGTCCCTCGATCAGATTGCCGGTGCCGTACTCCTTGCGCTGCTTGCGCGCGATGACGTAGGGGACGCCGGCGGCGACGCTCGTCGCGGCCGCCAGCGGCACGCCGCCGAGCGCGACGCCGCCGAGTTTGTCGTCGGCATCGAGTCGCTCGGCGAAGGCCTCGGCGATGGACTCGAGGCAGTCGGGATCGGTCTCGAAGAGGTACTTGTCGACGTAGTACTCGCTGGTCCCGCCGTGTGAGAGTTCGAACTCGCCGAACTGGACGGCGTCGGCCGCGCGAAGGGCGTCGATGAGGTCCTGATTCGCCATTGCTCGACAAGGCGCGCCGGATCGAAATAAGCGGTGTGGAACGCGATGCCGACGCGAGCGGGTCGGCGGTGTTGCGATCGGGCCGCTATCGGCCGGTCGCGACGCCGCAAGCGGCTGCCGCTGCGGGTAGCTTTTTATCTCCACCGGGATGTGTGTCGCGTGATGACAGCAGCTAGTGCAGGCGACCTCCATCCGGACCTATGGGCGTTGCTCGAGCGCTACGAATCGCTCGACGTGCCGTCGTTCAACGAGGTCTCGGCCGAGGAGGCCCGCGAACTGTTCGACCGGTTGCACGTCGCCGAAGACCCCGATGTCGAACTCGAATCGGTCGAGGACCGACCGATCGACGGTCCACACGGCGAGTTGCCGCTCAGGATCTACGATCCCGGGACCGAGGGGACGGCCCGCCCGCTGCTCCTGTACTTCCACGGCGGCGGCTGGGTCATCGGGAACGTCGACACCCACGACGGCATGTGCCGCAAACTCGCCGCCGACACCGGCTATCCGATCGTCAGCGTCGACTACGGGCTCGCGCCCGAACACCCGTTCCCGGATGGGCTCGAGGACTGTTACGCCGCCCTCGAGTGGGCGGCGGAGACGGCCGCCGAACTGGACGCGGACCCGGACCGGCTCGTCGTGGCGGGCGACAGCGCCGGCGGCAGTCTCGCGGCGGGGCTGTCGCTGCTCGTCAGGGATCGAGGTGGGCCGGACATCGCGTATCAACTGCTGATCTACCCCAGCGTTGGCGATGCGACCGCGACGGAGGCCTACGAGGAGCACAGGCAGGGGTACTTCCTCACGGCGGACGACATGGCGTGGTTCCGCGACCACTACTTCGAAACCGAGATCGACATGGGCAACGTCTACGCGTTTCCCCTGCTCGCGGACGACCTTTCGGGGCTCCCGCCCGCGACGGTCATCACCGCCGGCTTCGACCCCTTGCGCGATGTCGGTGCGAACTACGCCGACCGACTCGAGGCGGCTGGCGTCCCCGTCGAGTACCACAACTACGACGACATGATCCACGGCTTCTTCGGCATGCTTTCCGAGCCGGTCGCGCTGGAGCGCGCCCATGAGGCCCACGAGGCCGCCGTCGCGGATCTGCACGCGGCGCTCGAGTGAACTGCCGCGCGGTCGAGTCGCGCGGCTTCCCGTGGATTAGTCGAACCGCCTTCACGACGACGCGCTGGAGCGTATTCTTCACGAGAGCCACGTCGTCGGCAACGCGGTCCGGGATGGTATCCCAGTCGACGCCGGCCTTCGTTAGTCGGATGGGGTCGTTGTACGTTCTGCGGACCTCGTGGGTGGCTCCACGGAGCAGGTCTTGGTTGTCGCTCTCGATGTCGAAGTGGAACACCAGCGCCTTCACCAGCCTCCGCGGTCACTCATCGTTCTCGCAAACAACGTCGCGGAGTTCGTCGAGCAAATCTGGGTGGTTTTCAGCAAGAACCGTTACGTCCTCTGTTAATTCGTCTTCAATCCGATTGCGGACTTCAGAGACGACTTGGTATCTCCGAGAACCGCTTTCCGTCTCGTCGGATTCCAGCCATTTACGCTCTGTTTCCGTAAGGAGCGCCCTCGTTCGTGCCATCGATGTTTGGCCATTCGCACACACCACACATCAACATACTCGGTTGAAAGTCCTCAAGGTGTGGCTATTGGAAAATGGTTTGAATATGAACAAATATTAAGTGCCTACAGAAGTATCTCTCTGGTAGGAAGCGCGGTCCGATGGGTCTCAGAAAGTGGCCGCCTGTTGTAGCAGGCGACCGCGCTTCGCCTGAAGGACGAAGCATGTCAACGAACGATCTCGAGTCTCTTCAAACCGATCCACACGGCGACGCATCGTTTACTCTGTAGATCGGTGCCTCCGAGAACGGACGGCGCGGCAGTTTCGTCGGCCCGGTGCGAAGAGAAGCGATCGAACGACGCCTACCAGGGCTCGTTTTTCAGCCCGAGTTTGTACGCGATCACGTTCGTCGTCACGTGGAGGATCGGCGTGAGCACGACGACGACGAGGATGACCTCGAGCGAGAACCACGCGCGAAACCAGTCGGTCGCCAGCAGCGCGGTCAGCGGTAGGGAGACGACGACGAAATCCAACTGATCGAGGCCGGGGAACATCGCCCCGCGCTGGCGGCCGCTTCGGCGTTTGAGAAACGAGGCGAGGATGTCGCCGAGCATCGCGCCGCCGGCGAGGCCGAGCGCCGCAAGCGGGGTGAATTCGGGGACATCGAATCCCACCGCGTCGCCGACGTCGGGCGCGATGACCGTGAGGCCCGCCGCGAGCGCGAGGCCCGCCACGGTCCCCATTGCCGTGCCACGCCAGGTCTTCCCGTCGCCTAACACGCGTCTGTCTCCCCACGTCCGGCCACCGTCGATCGGTCGCCCGCCGCCGGCCAACACGGCAGCGTTGTTGGGGACGTAGGCAGGCAACATCGCCCAGAACGCGATCGCGATCGTCTCGAAGAGAGCCATATCGGCCGGGACGAACCGACGTGTCTTAACGGGCGGTGGTTCGGTGGAGCCGCCTCGCAAGCGATGGCGCGGAGACGCCGGCCCCCGTGCCGAGGGAAGGATTCACAATGTAACGCGACTCACACGGAGTAGAGAATAACTGGGATACTAGTACCAGCAACACGACTTCCAACTGATGACGGCACAACCTTCTGCGACCGACGACGAATCGGCGGCCGAACCCGATTCGGCACTGGTCACCGCCCGCCGACAGCTCGAGCGAGCCGCCACCCACGTCGACGTCGATCCCGGCGTCGTCGAGCGGCTGAAACACCCGACACGAGTTCAACAGGTATCGGTACCGCTCGAGCGCGAGGACGGCTCCGTCGACGTCTTTACCGGCTATCGGGCCCAGCACGACGACGTTCGCGGCCCGTACAAGGGCGGTCTGCGCTACCATCCCGAAGTCAACGCCGAGGAGTGTACCGGCCTCTCGATGTGGATGACCTGGAAGTGCGCCGTGATGGACCTGCCGTTCGGCGGCGGAAAGGGCGGCATCGCCGTCGATCCCAAATCGCTGACCGAGGACGAGACCGAACGGCTCACCCGCCGGTTCGCCGAGGAACTGCGCGATGCGGTCGGGCCGACGAAAGACGTCGCCGCGCCCGACATGGGAACTGATGCCCAGACGATGGCCTGGTTCATGGACGCCTACTCGATGCAACAGGGCGAGACGATCCCCGGCGTCGTCACGGGCAAGCCGCCGGTCATCGGCGGCTCCTACGGCCGCGAGGAGGCCCCCGGTCGGTCGACGGCGATCGCCGCACGCGAAGCCGTCCGGTACTACGGCCGCGAGATTTCGGACACCACTATCGCAGTTCAGGGCTTCGGGAGCGTCGGGGCAAACGCTGCCCGCCTACTCGAGGAGTGGGGCGCGACGATCGTGGCGGTCAGCGACGTCAACGGCGGGGTCTACGATCCAGACGGAATCGATGTTTCGGCGATCCCCTCCCACGACGAGGAGCCCGAAGCGGTCACGCGGTTTGCGACCGAACTCGACGCGGGCGACGACGTGTCCCGCCTCTCGAACAGCGAACTCCTCGAACTCGACGTCGATGTCCTCGTTCCCGCGGCCGTCGGTAACGTCATTACTGCGGACAACGCCGACGCGATCGCCGCCGACATCGTCGTCGAGGGCGCGAACGGCCCAACAACCTTCGCCGCTGACACCATTCTCGAGGAACGTGGCGTGCACGTGATCCCGGACATCCTCGCGAACGCGGGCGGCGTCACCGTCTCCTACTTCGAGTGGCTCCAGGACATCAATCGCCGCCAGTGGTCCCTCGAGCGAGTGACCGAGGAGCTCGAAGACCACATGCTCGAGGCCTGGGAGGACGTTCGCACGGAGGTCGACGACAAGGGACTGACGTGGCGCGACGCCGCCTACGTCGTCGCGCTCTCCCGCATCGCGGAGGCAAAGGAGACCAGGGGGCTCTGGCCGTAGCCGGTTCCGATCGGCCGCGAGAACGCCGGACGATCCAACGGATTTCTCGCCGGGTGCGACGGGACGAAGGAAAGGGCTCATGTCCGAGCAGTCGTATGGTCCGATAATGACGCCGTGGAAGCGGGTCTTCGCGAGCGGGCTAATCCTCATCGGACCGATACTCGTCACGCTGTACGTCGTCTACCGAGCCTACGCGCTCGCGATCGGGTTCACGCCGGCGGGCATGCTCGATCCGGAAATGCTGGCCGGCTTCATCGGCCACGAGCCGACCCGCGTACTGCTCATCCGCGTGATCCAACTCGTCGTCTCGCTGGGGTCCGTCGCACTGATCGCGATCGCGATCGGTACCCTGACCCGAACGACCGTCGGCGATGTCTTCACGCGAAGCGTCGACGGAATCGCGAACCGCGTCCCGGGGCTGCGCGTCGTCTACAACGCGTCAAAAGTCGCGGCCGAGACCACGCTCGGCGAGGAACAGGCCCTGCAGGAACCGGTCAAAGTCCGAAGCTGGGACGGCACGCAGATGCCGGCGTTCAAGACCGGCCACACCACCAGCGACGGACGGGTAGTGCTGTTCATTCCCACGTCGCCGAACGTCTCCTCGGGCTTCGTCGTGGAAGCCGATGCTGACCGGGTCATCGAAACCGACGACTCCGTCGAGGAGACGCTTGCGCGCGTGCTGAGCGGGGGCTTCGGCGACTCAACACACCCGCAACGACACACGGAGTCGCCGGTGGGTCCGTCCGAGGACCGATCGACGAACGAGGAGTGACGGGGGCCAACCTCGAGGGAGACGATGCTCGACGTGAGAGCACGGTCGGCGTCCGTCAAATCCGGTCGGGCATTTATGCGATACCGAGTCGATCGGGACCGACGCATGTCGACGCTTCCGTCATGGATCGAGGATCGGATCGACTCGAAGCCGAGCCGTGCGCTCACACAACGCCGCGTCGCCGAGGTGATGCTGACAGCGGACCGGCCGTTCTTTCTCGGTCACCCAACTCGAGGCGCGGGTCGGCCCGGATATCGGCGAGGAGCAACTCCGGAAGCGGCTCGCGGAACTCCGCGAGCGCGGCGTCGTCGCCGTCGAGACGTATCCGGCGGCGACGACCCTCTACTATATCGATCACCCCGGAGCGGCCGACTCGTCTCCCGCAGGCGAGACGCGGTCGGCTGCGAATCCGCTCGATCGGCTCTCGGCGCGGGACTTCTTGTTGCTTCGCGAACCAGACGCGATCGGGACGCTCGTCCTCGCGGGCTATCAACTCAGCCTGGTGTTGTTCCTCCTCGGGACCGTCTTGGCCGCTATCGGACTAGAGGCACCGGTCCACAGCGACCACGGGCTCTGGACCGCCGCACTGAACCTGCTCCTGCTCTGTGTCGTGCTCCGGCTCGCCGATCGAACCGCTCGACGGGTCCGTTCGCAACGGGATCAGTCCTGATTCGCGCCCGCACCCAGCGGGTGTCGCACCCGATCACTGATCGGGTTTACGGGCGCAACATCGCGTTTGGTGCCCGCCAAATCCATCTTGGGGTTTAATGTATCCCCCGCCGATTGCCCTGCCAACGATGGCGACTCTCCCGAGGTGGATCGACGAACGGCTCGATCCGACGCTCGACAAGAAACTCACGCAGCGACACGTCGTCGAGGTCATGGTCGACTCCGACCGGCCGTTCTTTTCGGTCCAGCAACTCCAGTCACGCGTCAGCCCGACCGTCAGCAAGGAGACCGTTCGGAATCGGCTCAACGAACTCCATGAGATCGACGTCGTCGCAACGGAGACCTATCCGGAGACGATCACGCTGTACTACATCAACCACCCGGAATCACCGTGGCCGCTCTCACCGGCGGGGCAACGCGCGCTCGATCACGATTCGCCCCTCGAGACGCTGTCGCTCGCCGACTTCCTTCGACTCCGGAACCCGGCCGGCATCAGGACGCTGATACTGGCGGGCTTGCAACTCTGTCTGGTGCTGTTCGCCGTCGGCGTTGGGCTGATCGTGCTGTCGATAGACGCCCCCGTCGAAGCCAGCCACGGGTTGTTGGGTGCCGCCGGCAACCTCTTCGTCGTCTGTCTGGTCCTGCTCGGTGCCGAACGCCTCGCTCGAGCGGTCCGTGACGACGGCGTCAGTGGAGCCGTGCCGACGCCGAACAGGTCCGGTCCGAAGTAACGGCCGCCGACTCACCGCTTACGTTCAAAACGATGTCAACGAACTCATCACCGACCGAATCGCCCACGACCGAACCCGGCCCATCTATCCTCGCGGAGCGGACGCTCCTGGGTATCTTCGTCCATTTCATCGCGATACTGCCGTTTATCGGACCGATCGCCACCGTCGTCATTTACCTGGTCTCGAGCCACGAGTTCACGCGGGCGAACGCTCGGAACGCGCTCGACTGGCACCTGTTCGTCATCGGATCGTTTCTCGCGACGTTCGCGCTCCTGTTCGGGCTGGACACGCTGTTCGAGTACGTCACGGTACCGGGCCTCCTCGAAGCCGCCGTCTTGCTTCCGGTCTTCGTCCTGGCGCTCGCCGCGATGTCCCTCGGATTTCTCAGCGCCGTCATCTGGATCGTCGCGATGGCGAAAGCCATCTTCGGCGAGGCATGGCGCTATCCGTTCGCCCCCGAACTCGTGTGACCGCCCGCGGCCGTCGCCGAGAACCGGAGGCACACCCTTCCGCGTGGCTCCCAGGGGCACCAGGACATCGGAACGCTGGCAGGCCGTCGGAGTACGGACGCCAGCCGCCGATCGAGGAGTGAATCAATCGACCCACTGCGACTATTTTTCTCCGCCCGAACCCCGCCGCCGGCACACGGAAGGCCCGCTGTTCGAGAGCAAAGGATAGTATAAAGGCGAGCGGGTTCATCATGAGGGACATGACGACGACGCTCGGAACGGCGAGCGCGGGGCCCGGCGAGATCGATACGGGCCGTCTCGAGGTCGGCGAGACGCGGGACGGCACGCCGTTTGGACTCCCCGTCGCCGTAATAAACGGCGCAGCTGCGGGAAAGACGCTCTACATGCAGGCGGCCAGTGATGGCGACGAACTCAACGGTGTCGGTGTTATCCAGCAGGTCGTGCCGCAACTCGACCCCGCTGCACTCTCCGGAACGGTCCTCGTCGTAGGGATCGTCAACTACCACGCGTTTCAGGTCGCCGAACACCGGAACCCGATCGATGACACGAAGATGAACCGCGCCTATCCCGGCAACGAGGGCGGCACCTCGAGCGAGCGGATCGCGGCCGCGACGTTCGACATCGCGACCCAGGCGGATTTGATACTCGATCTCCATCAGGGGTCGACCAGTCGGATGCTCGACGAGGTTCGCGTTCGTTGCGGGAAGCGCCACCGGCTCCACGACCAGTGTCTTGAGCTCGCGAAAGCCTTCGGCTGCGGGTACGTACTCGACCAGAAGGGGCCGGACGGCCAACTAGCTCGCGCGGCTCCCGACGACGGGATTCCGACCGTCGATCCCGAACTCGGCGGGGCCGTCGGCTGGGACGAAGAAAGCATCCGAACGGGCGTCGACGGCGTGTTCAACGTCCTCCGCTACTACGACTTCCTCGACGGCGACCAGCCGCTCGAGACTCAGACCCGCGCCAGGGGGTTCGAACAGTACGGGGCCCCGGCGGGCGGGCTCGTGACCATGCACAAGGACCTCGGCGACCGAGTCCGTGCCGGCGAGACCGTGTTCGAAGTAACGACTCCCTTCGGGGAACCGAAAGCCGAGGTGACGGCCAACGGGAGTGGCATCCTCTGGCGGGCCCGGCGGCTCCCGCAGGTCGCGACCGGCGAGTACGTCTGTTCGATCGGCACGGATGTCGGTGAGTACTGAGATGGCCGCCGATCTAACCTGTCCCGACTGCGGGACCGTCTACGAGGCCGGACCGGACGAACCGTGGCGCTGTGGCTGTGGCCGCGCCCTGGAGTTTACCGAGCGGCCGCATCCGCAGGGCGATCCGCTGCCGCTGCACAGCCTCGATACCAGCGAGGGGCTGTGGACGTTCTTCGAGTTCCTCCCGATCGAACAGCACGTCACCTTCTACGAGGGCTTTACGCCGACGGTCGAGGCCTCCGACTGGGACGCGCGGTTCAAACTCGAGTACGTCTTCCCGACGGGCTCGTTCAAGGACCGCGGCGCGACGACGACCCTCTCGCGGGCGGTCGAACTCGGCGTCGAGAAGGTGCTCGAGGATTCCTCCGGCAACGCGGGCGCGTCGATCGCGACCTACGCGGCCCGCGCGGGCGTCGACGCGGACATCTACGTCCCGGCGGACGTCAAACAGTCCAAGCTGATGACGATCCAGCGGGCCGACGCCCGCCCGGTTCGCATCGACGGAACCAGAGCGGACGTGACCACAGCCTGTCTCAAGGCCGTCGAAGGCGACGCGAACGATGGCGATTCGACGGGTGAGGGCAGCGCCCCGTACCAGACCGGCGAGGGCTGGTACGCCAGCCACGCCTGGAACCCCGCGTTCTACGCCGGGACGATGACGTTCGCGTTCGAGGTGGCCGCCCAGCAGGGGTGGACGGTCCCCGACGCCGTCGTCCTCCCGCTCGGTCACGGCACGCTCTTCCTCGGCGCGTATCGGGGCTTTTCCCTCCTCAACGAGGCCGGCATCGTCGACGGCATGCCGCGCCTGCTCGGCGCACAGGCGGCCGGTTACGCGCCAATCGTCGCCGCGCTCGGCGGCGATACCACCGACGCGGAGGGCGAACGGACGGACATCGCCGACGGCATCCAGATCACCGAACCCGCCCGCGGCACCGAGATCGTCGACGCGATCGAGGCGACCGACGGCGACGCGATCGCCCTCGGCGGGGATGCGATCGAAACCGCGCTGGACCGACTCCACCGCAACGGCTTTTACGTCGAGCCGACCTGCGCGATCGCGCCGGCGGCCCTCGAGCAGTACCGCGATGACGGCGTCATCGACGCCGACGACGATGTCGTCGTGCCGTTGACCGGCAGCGGACTGAAAACCCTCTGACGGTTCAGTTCTGCACCCTCGGTAGATGGGCAGCCGACCGCCGACGTTCTGCTCCGACTGCGGCATTCACCTCGAGTCGATCAATGGTGCTCAGCGGGGAGCCAGCGCGGCCGCCGCGGGATCAGGGGATTCATTAGCGACCCACCCCAGATTCGGACGATGAGTTCACCGTCGTTCGCTATCGGGATCGCCGGCGGGACGGGTGCCGGAAAGACGACGGTCGCGCGCACGGTGTCGGAGACCGTCGGCGAGGCCGTGACGCGAATCCCGCTCGACAACTACTACAAGGACCTCTCGCATCTCGCGTTCGAGGACCGCGAGCAAGTCAACTACGACCATCCATCGGCCTTCGAGTGGGACCTGCTTCGGGAGCAACTCGAGGCGCTGCTGGCGGGCGAGTCGATCGAGATGCCACAGTACGACTTCGAAGTCCACAACCGCACTGACGACCGCGTCACCGTCGACCCCTCGGAGATACTCGTTCTCGAGGGCATTCTGGCCCTGTACGACGAGGAGATCCGCGACCTCCTCGATCTGCGAGTGTACGTGATGACCGACGCGGACGTCCGCATCCTGCGGCGGATCGAACGCGACGTCATCGAGCGCGGCCGCGACCTCAAGGGCGTCATTGACCAGTACCTCGAGACGGTCAAACCGATGCACGAGCAGTTCGTCGCCCCAACGAAAAAGCAAGCGGACGTGATCATTCCCGAAGGCGCAAACCGGATGGCGATGGATCTCCTGATCGAGAAGGTACAGGCCGAACTGCCGGACGGCTCGGACCGGCCCGGCGTCGACCGCGAACTGTCGGTTAACGGCCAGGCGCTCGACTGACACCCCCGATTCCGACACGACGGGAGCGAGACCAAACCCGACATTCCTTTACTCGAGCCCTGAATACGGGCGGGTATGTTCCTCTCCCTACGCGCGGAGGTCGAGGGCGCCCTCGAGCGGGCGCTCGCCGAACTCGACTTCCCGACGGACGATCTCGGGATCGAAGAACCGCCGGACGACGTCGCGAGCGTCCTCGCCTCGAGCGTGGCGTTCCGACTCGCCGGCGAGGCCGGCGCGCCGCCGCCGCAGGTCGCCGGACGGATCGCCGACGAGATCGACGCCGACGAACTGACCTACGTCGCCGACGTGCAAACGCAGGGGCCGTATCTCAACTTCCTGCCGAGCGACGCCTATCTCGCCGACACGCTCGCCGACGCGACCGACGAGACGTACGGACACCTGTCGGACTGCGAGGAGTCAGTTGTCATCGAGCACACGAGCGCGAATCCGACGGGACCGGTCCACGTCGGCCGCGCTCGGAACCCGATCATCGGCGACGCGGTCGCGAACTTGCTCGATTTCGCGGGATACGACGTCGACCGCCACTATTACGTCAACGACGCCGGCCGGCAGATGGCCGTCTTCACCTGGGCCTACGAGACTTTCGACGAGGCTGCTCTCGAGGACGACCCCGAGCGCGACCGCATCGAGTACGATCTCGTGCGCTACTACCGCAAAGGCAACGCCTACCTCGAGAACGCGCCCGAAGCGGACGTCGAGGCGGCCGAGGCCGAGATCGAGGCGATCATGCAGGGGCTCGAGGCCGGCGACGACGAGGCCTACGAACGGGTCAGCGAGGTCGTCGATCAGGTTCTCGGCGGCATGACGGAGTGTCTCGCCCGCCTGCCCGCCGAGTTCGACGAGTTCGTCAAGGAGACGCGGTTCATGCGAAACGGGGCGACCGACGATCTCGTCGACCGCCTGCAGGACCTCGACGAGGCGGTCTACGAGGACGACGCCTGGCAACTCGAACTCGACGAGTACGGCATCGACAAGAACCTCGTCTTCCTGCGGTCGGACGGCACCTCGCTGTACGCGACCCGCGACCTGGCCCACCACGAATGGAAGTTCGACGAGTACGACCGCGCGGTGACGGTCCTGGGCGAGGATCACAAGCTCCAGGCCGAGCAGGTCCGGACGACCCTCGAGTTGCTGGGCAACGAGACCGACCAGCTTCGACAGGTCCTCTATTCGTACGTCAACCTCCCCGAAGGGAAGATGAGCACGCGCCAGGGAACTGGCGTCGATCTCGACGACCTGCTCGACGAGGCGATCGACCGCGCCCGCGAAGAGGTCGAGGACCGACTGGACGACCGCATCCGGGACGACGACCTGGACGAGGACGACATCGAGCGCATCGCCCATCAGGTCGGCATCGGCGCGGTCCGCTACGATATCGTCTCGAAACAGCCGACGAAGGCGATCACCTTCGAGTGGGACCGCGCGCTCGACTTCGAGGCCCAGTCCGCCCCCTACGTCCAGTACGTCCACGCGCGCTGTTGTGGTATTCTCGAGGAGGCGGGCATCGACCCAGAAACCGGGATGGCCGACATCGAGACGGCCGTCGACGCCGACCTGCTCGAGACCGAGGCCGAGCGGGCCCTCCTCGAGACGATCGCGCGATTCCCGGCGGTCGTCGACGAGGCCGCCGACGACCTCGAGCCACACCAGATCGCGACCTACACCCGCGAGTTCGCCGACCGGTTCAACGGCTTCTATCGCGAGTGCCCGGTGCTGGCCGACGATGTCGACCCCGCGGTCCGCGAGGCGCGACTGGCCCTGGTCGCGGCCTCGAAACACGCGGTCGCGAACGCCCTCTCGATCCTGGGCGTGGCCGCGCCGCGGTCGATGTAGGCTCGGTGACCCGGCGGCTGGTCGTCGGTACGGCCGAAAGAACAACGCCGCGCAGCACGGGCCGTTAGTACGTCTCGTCGGTCGTGTCGAGGACGTTCTCGACGAACTCGTCTTCGTTCATCTCGTCGTTGATGTACGCCAGCGCCCACTTGACGTCGACGTAGAACGACATTACCTTCGCGCCGTCCTTCTCGAGCACCCAGGAGATGCTGTTGATCGCGGCCGCGAACTTCTCGGCGTCGGTGATCGCCGCAGTGAGCGTGCGTCCGAGCGACTCAAGTTCCGCGGTCAGCGTCTCGGGGTCGGTCGTCGTCGTCGTCGCGATGATATCGATCTCGTCGCCGTCCTTGTTCACGTCCTTGATCGAAATCTTGGTGCTGTCGAGAGTCAGTTTGTCACTATCGAGACCGGGGATCTCGGTTCCGTCGTCGGTGTCGTCGGTGCCGTCGGTACCGTCGGTGCCGTCGGTCTCATCGCCACCGTCGTCAGCGAGCGATTCGTCGCCATCGGAGTCCGACGCGGAATCGTCGTCGGTCTCGTCGCTGGAACAACCGGCGAGCACGGTTGCGAGCGCTGCGCCACTGCCGAGGAGGATCTTTCGTCGCTCCATGGCCGACCCATCGGGAACCGTTGTGATTAGTAATCAGTTCGTTACGCGTTCGCTCGCCGAGAGCGGCGGTTGCGGAAACTGCGACCCGCCGCACCGCCGTCGGAAGGGGGCGACAAACGGATCGCAACGCGGCCGTGTCGGGCGGCTCACGTCGAGACGGACCACATGACTGTCAGCCGGCGATGACAGTCACGCTTCGGTGGTAATCACTGCATTCGACCCATCGAGTCGAACGACGGGTGCTTCGAGGGCGGAAGGAACCGCTTACCGACGGCCGGCCGTCGGTGGCCCACTCGACTCAGGGATCGGATTCGGCTTCCGTGATCGCACTCGAGACGTCGTCGTGAGCCGCTTCCCGACCGTCATCGTCGCTCGTCGGCCCGGTCGCGGCGGCGGTCGACTCGGTGTCCGTCCCATCGTCGCTCGTCGGCCCGGTCGCGGCGGCGGTCGACTCGGTGTCCGTCCCATCGTCGCCGTCCGCCGGGAGCGAAATCTCGACACCGGTCATCGACATCGCGAGCCGGCGATAAGCGATCGCCGCGGGGCCCTCGGGCTCGAAGACGACAAGCGGCGTCCCGGCGTAGACGCTGTCGCGGGCCGCCGGGTCTTCGGGGATCGTACCGAGCAGGGGCACCTCGAGTCGGTCGGCGATATCGTCGTGGGAGATGTCGCCGTCCGGGTGGGTGCGGGTGAGGACGAGGCCGGCGACGCTGCCGCCGGACCGCTCGGTCAGCTCGATGGTCTTTTTCGTGTCGTGGACCGCAGCGGGTTCGGGCGTCGAGACGAGGACGACGGCGTCGGCCAGCCCCAGCGGCAGGACGGTCTCGTGGCTGATACCGGCACCGACGTCGAGAAAGACGTAGTCGAACTGGGACCGCAGCTCTTCGATCGCGTCACGCAGGCCTTCGGGGGAGGTTTCGGCGTACTCGTCGAGGCTCGTGCCGCTCGGAACGGCGACGATGTTGTCCGCCAGTCGATAGGTGGCGTCGTCGATCGATGCGTCTCCGGCTAATACGTCGTGTAGGGTGGTCGAGTCGGGGGTGAGGCTGACGAACCCGGCGAGGTTCGCCATGCCGAGGTCGGTGTCGACGATCGCGACGCGCTCGCCCGCCTCGGCCAGCGCCGTGCCGAGGTTGACCGTCGTCGTCGTCTTCCCGACACCGCCTTTCCCGCTCGCGATGGCATAGACCGTCTCGTGGGACATACGTAGATACTGTCCGGACAGTAGAACGGCACCCCCTTAAATCGTGACCTCCCGGCTCGCGGCGACCGGCCGACACGCCGCCGGGACGATCCCGGTCGCATCGACCGCTCCACCGGCAGCCGTTGGCATCCGGCGGGTGTGTCAAAGGATTCTTACCGACAGCCCGGTTTTATACGTGTAATGAGCCAGGAGGGCGAGCAGGAGCAATCCGACCGGAAAAAGTACGAGTTCCGGAAGGTCATCGAGGACCTCAAGGACTACGACGGCTCCGGAACGCAGCTCGTGACGATCTACATTCCCGACGACAGACAGATCAGTGACGTCGTCCAACACGTCACGCAGGAACACAGCGAAGCGGCCAACATCAAGTCCAAACAGACCCGAACGGCAGTCCAGGACGCGCTGACGAGTATCAAAGACCGACTGCGATACTACGACACCTACCCGCCGGACAATGGCATCGTGCTCTTTTCCGGTGCCGTCGACTCCGGCGGCGGCCGGACCGACATGGTCACCAAGGTCCTCGAGAGCCCGCCCCAGCCCATCCAATCTTTCCGCTATCACTGCGACTCGGACTTCCTGACCGAGCCGTTAGAGGAGATGCTGGCCGACAAGGGTCTCTACGGCCTGATCGTCCTCGACCGCCGCGAGGCCAATGTCGGCTGGCTGAAAGGCAAGCGCATCGAGCCGGTCAAGTCAGCATCCTCGTTGGTTCCCGGCAAGCAGCGCAAAGGTGGCCAGTCCGCCCAGCGATTCGCCCGCCTGCGACTCGAGGCCATCGACAACTTCTATCAGGAGGTCGCAGGGATGGCAAACGACCTGTTCGTCCCCAAGCGCCACGAGATCGACGGCATTCTCGTCGGCGGTCCCTCGCCGACCAAAGACGAGTTCCTCGACGGCGACTACCTCCACCACGAACTGCAGGACGAAGTGCTGGGCAAGTTCGACGTCGCCTACACCGACGAGTCCGGTCTGAAAGACCTCGTCGACAGCGCCGAGGACGCCTTGGCCGACGCCGAGGTGATGAAGGACAAGAAGGTGATGGAGGAGTTCTTCGAGGAACTCAACGCCGGCGACCTCGCGACGTACGGCTTCGAGCAGACCCGCCGCAACCTCATGATGGGGTCGGTCGACCGGCTCCTGATCAGCGAGGACCTCCGGAAGGACGTCATCACCTACGAGTGTCCGGAGTGTGACGCCACCGAGCGCGAAGTGGTCGACCGCCGCAAGTCGACGCCGACCCACACCTGTACCGAGTGTGGTACAGACGTCGAGGGGACCGAGGAGGATCGCGAGGATGCGATCGATCACCTCATCGATATCGCCGAGCAGCGCGGCACCGAGACCAAGTTCATCTCGACGGACTTCGAGAAGGGCGAACAGTTACTGAACGCCTTCGGCGGGTTCGCCGGGCTCCTGCGGTACTCGACCGGCGTCTAACGCGTTCCGGGTACTGAAATCGCTCGCCACCACACACCGTCCGACTGGTCAACTCGGCCGATCCGACGGCGGACGCCGGCCATCCGCGTTAGTCGAGGGGGGTCGATGCCGGCGCGATACCGCCATCGTTTCTCGTCAGGAGATAGAGCACGAACGACGAGAGCCAGTGTGTGCCGGCGTAGTGCTCGGTAAACGCCTGTGACAGACCGCTCTCGACGTGTCGCTTGGCGCTGCGTTCGAACGGATCGGCGTATCGGTGATCGCCGAGGGTCGATGCGATTCCCGCCAGACACCACGCTTTCGAGACGTTCAGCCCGAGGAGGTGGTACGCGACGCCCTCGTCAGGATCGGACTCGACGCGAACGGGCTCGAGAATCGAATCGGACGGCGAGGCAGTCACGTCCGGCAGGAAGCCGTCGATCCAGACTGCAAACTCGTCCCGGTCGTAGACGCGTCGCATGAGGTCAGCCTCAGTCAGCGACGGCGACAGGAAGTCCCAGCCGAGCGGTTCGTACGCGACGGGCGCGTCGCGGTCGTCGGCGAAGAACTCGACTGCTGCCTCGGAGACGGCCGCTTCCAGCGACTCGTTGCCAACCGTTCTCGCGTAGTCGAGGATACAGTGCAGGGCAAACGCCGAGTTCCGATGGGTGCCCACTCTGAACGGGCGTTGCTCGGACAGGAACTCGGATTCGACCAGTGAGACGATCGTCCGCTCGAGGGGCTCGAGGATCGATCGCCACTCGGCTGCACGGTCGTCGTCCCAGAGCGACAGTTCCGATGCGAGGTGTAAGAGCCATGCCCAGCCGTACGGTTTCTCGAAGGACGGGTTCGCGTCGATGAAGTCGACTTCGCGGGCGATGTTGTCGGCGGTAAACCGGGCATCGAGGCTCGCGACGATCTCGGACCGTGCGGGATGGTCATCGAACAGCCGAAGCTGACGGACGAGCGACCAATGACTGTGGACCGCCGAGTGCCAGTCGTAGCAGCCGTAAAACACCGGATGTTGCTCCGCCGGTCGCTCGACCCCGTCCGGCGAGTCGATCGAGCGAACGACATGCGGGAACTCGGTTTCGATCGATTCTAACGGGTGGCGCGAAAGCGTTGCTGCCGTGTCCGGCCCGAACGGGTCACTGTTCCCGGACAGAATTGTACTCGTGTCAACGTCGTCGGGGAAGGTCACTGTCAGTCTCAGTTTCAACTTGCCCTACATAAATCCTCGAACCGATCGCAGAGTGGGTCCGCCGCGGGATGAGCCGCGTGAAAGACAACAGGATTAACACCCCGCCAATGAACCATCGACCATGTCCCTCTCGAGCCAAGCCGTACTCGTCACGGGCGGAGCCGGGTTCATCGGCTCTCATCTGACCGACCGCCTGCTCGCCGACGGCGTGACCGTCACGGTCGTCGACGACTGCTCGAACGGCGACCGACGCCGAGTACCCGACGCCGCCGACTTCCTCGAGGCCGATCTCACCGACCCCGACGCCCTCGACGGCCACCTCGACGATATCGACCTCGTCGTCCACCTGGCTGCATCGAAACACGTCGACACGGACCGACCCCACGCCCAGTTCGATGCCAATACGCGGATGACGCGTAACATCCTTGAGGCGATGGCCGACGCGGGGGTCACGGAGATCGCGTACACGTCGTCCTCGACGGTCTACGGCGAGGCTCCCCGGCCGACGCCGGAAGATTACGCCCCCCTCGAGCCGATCAGCGCCTACGGGGCGAGCAAACTCGCGGACGAGGGGTTGCTCTCCGCGCGGGCTCACAGCCACGACCTGACGGTCTGGAACTTCCGCTTCGCGAACGTGGTCGGGCCGCGCCTGCGGGGAGCGGTGATCCCGGATTTCATCGAGAAGCTACAGGACGACCCCGAACACCTGACGATCCTCGGCGACGGCCGACAGGAGAAGTCCTATCTGCACGTCGAGGACTGCCTCGATGCGATCCTCCATACGATCGAGCACGCCGACGACGCGATGAACACCTACAACCTCGGCACACGGACGACGACCTCGGTCGACCGGATCGCGACCATCGTCGCCGAGGAGTTAGGCGTCGACCCCGACCGCGAGTACACTGGCGGCGAACGGGGCTGGACGGGCGACGTGCCGAAGATGCGCCTCTCGATCGAGAAACTCTCCGCGCTTGGCTGGGAGCCCCGTCGCTCGAGCGACGAGGCGGTGCGACGGGCGACCCGCGAGATAATCGACGAACTGTAGTAAGCCGAGAGGCCCCACGTTGAACCGACCGGCTGCCGTCGTTCTCTCTGCCGGAAAACATACTCGAGAGTGACGGTATCCCCCGCCAGGAGGTGTTTTAGGTGGGCTTAAATATCTGGGCTCGAAGGACCCGGGCATGAACGACGGGGGCGAGGGAGCGGACTCGCGGGGCATTGACCGCGAGTCGCGAGGAGGGGGTGGGCGAGTGGCGAGCGAGCGGCTCGCTGCGGCGCTGACTCGCCGTCGGCTGACGATCGGGGGAACGCTGCTCGTCCTCGTGGGCCTGGTCGTCGCCTTCCGCGGGATCGATCTCCGGACCGTCGTGGCCGAAATTTCGAGCGCCGATCCGTTCGTGATCGGGGCCGCAGTCGTCGTCTATACCGCGTCGTGGCCGCTTCGCGGTCGCCGGTACCGCGACGTGCTAGCCGCGATGGGGTATCGAGGGGGGACGGTCGTGCCGACGCTGGCCGTCTTCGTCAGTCAGACGGCGAACCTCGCGATTCCCGCGCGGGTCGGCGACGCGGTTCGCGCGTACGTGATGCGGACCCACCGCGATATCCCCTACGCCGCCGGGTTCGCGTCGCTGGCCGTCGAACGGGTGTTCGATCTGGCCACGATCGCCGCGCTCGCGGGGCTGGCGACCGGCTGGCTCGCGCTGGGCGGCGGGACCGGGCCGCTCGAGATCGTCGCGGCGGCCGGCGGTGCACGGACCGCTCTCGTCGCCGCGGCGGCCGTGAGCACGGCGACCGCCGGTGTCGGTATCGTCGTCGTCACGTCGGCTCGAGCCGATCACGGCTTCGGCGCGTGGCTACGAGTCCGAGCGGACGGCCGACCGCGTCTCGTGGGGGCGCTCGAGGCCGCGCTCCGGTTCGCAGGGGACGTACAGATAGTCGCCCGGCAGCCGAAAGCGGTCGCGGCGATCGGCGTCGGGAGCCTGCTGGTGTGGATCCTCGACGTTCTCACGGCGGTGCTCGTGCTCGCGGCGCTGGGCAGCGGGCTTGCGGTCGGGCCCTTGCTGGCCGTCGGGACGCTGGCGGTCAGCGTGGGAAACCTCGCGAAGGTCCTCCCGCTGTCACAGGGCGGCGTCGGGCTCTACGAAGCCGCGTTCACGGCGCTCGTGGTCGGGCTCACCCCGATCGGTGCGAGCACGGCGCTGGCCGCGGCGATCGTCGATCACGCGCTGAAAAACGGTCTGACGCTGGTCGGCGGGGGCGGGGCGGTCCTCTCGCTTGGTCTCTCCGTCTCGGAGGCGACGGCGGAGGGGAGCGACGCGGGAGACCGACAAGCTTTTAGGCGAGCCTAAAAGACTGCGGAGCAATGAGCCAGGATATCTGCGTCGTCGTCCCGACGATCCGGGAGTACGAGTGCATGCGCTCGTACTTCGCGAACGCCCGCAACCACGGGTTCGATCTCGATCGATTGCACGTCGTCCTCGTCACCGAGGACTTCTGTGAGACCGACGAGATGGCGGCCATGCTCGAGGACGAAGGCGTCTCCGGCGAGGTCTTCGACGGCTCCCGGCGCGAGGAGTGGTACGACGACCACGGCGTCTCCGAGTACAGCCACGTCGTCCCGGCGGCGAGTCACGCCGAGACGAGTTTCGGTTTGCTGTACATGTGGGTCCACGACGAGTTCGACTACGGTTTCTTCATCGACGACGACACGCTCCCACATCCCGACGAGGATTTCTTCGGCACTCACATGGCGAACCTCGCCTTCGAGGGCGAGCTCGAGTCGGTTGCCTCCGACGAGCAGTGGGTCAACGTTCTCTACCAGAACGCCGACGAACACGGCCTCTATCCGCGTGGGTACCCCTACTCGGCGATGAACGAGACGGTCGAGACCGGGACGGCCGAGATCGGTGGCGGCGAGGTCGTCGCCTCGCAGGGCCTGTGGACCAACGTTCCCGACTTAGACGCCGTCCGCATCCTTATGGACGGCGACCTCGAGGGGCAGGCCCAGACTCGGACCTCGAGCGACGACTTCGACGACGACTTCGTCGCCGAGCGGGGTAACTACCTCACCGTCTGCTCGATGAACCTCGCCTTCCGCCGCGAGGTCATCCCCGCGTTTTACCAGCTCCCGATGGACGACAACGAGTGGGACGTGGGCCGGTTCGACGACATCTGGTCGGGCGTCTTCCTCAAGCGCGCCTGCGACGTGCTCGGCACACGGATCTACAACGGCGCGCCACTGTGCGAGCACAACAAGGCTCCCCGGAGCACCTTCGACGATCTCAACAACGAAGTGCCGGGTCTCGAACTCAACGAACACCTCTGGCGCGTGATCGACGACGTCGGTGGCGACGCCGACTCCTATGCCGGCGTTTTCGAGGCGATGGCGGACGAACTTGCCGACGGCGACTGGGAAGCGTACAACAACGGCGCGTTCTTCAACTACGTCGGCGAACACATGCGCGACTGGCTCGACTGTCTGGCGACGCTGCGCCCGGCGTCCGGTTTCGCGGCCGACCGCGAGCGCGTCGTCGCGGACGACTGAACCGTCAACTATAAGTTTTTAGGTTAGCCTAAAGCAGGTATGAACGACGAGCAGGATGATCAGGGGGTTTCGCGTCGCCGAGCGTTACAGGTCGGCTCCGCGTTCGGGGCTGCGTCGCTTGCGGGCTGTCTCGGGATGTTCGGCGACGACGAGGGCACGACCATCCCGTCGATTTCGGAGTTTCGGGGCTCCGGATCGCTGGTCGACGGCCGACCGGCACCGGGCGGGACCTCTATCGAGGAGTTGCCGGACCTCTCGGGGGACCTCGCGCTCTACATCGGCGGCGGTGAAGGGGGAATCTACTACGAGTTCGTGGAGATGCTCCAAGAGATTTACCCCGAGTTCGAGGTCTATCCGACCGATAACAACTCGGCGTCGCTGGCACAGACGATCGTCGAGGAGGCCGGCTCCGGCGCGTCGCAGGCCGACGTGTTCTGGTCGATCGACGCCAGTTCGCTCGGGTTCGTCGCGGAAAACGACGCCTACGAACCGCTGTCGGACGAGGCGGTCGGCGCAGTCGGCAACAGCCAGTTCGTCGGCGACGACAACGCATGGGCCGGTGTCGCCGGGCGCGCACGCGCCGTCCCGTACAACACGAACCAGTTGAGCGAGTCGGACATTCCGAACACCGTTCAGGACTTCCCGGACACGAGCGCGTTCCAGGATGCGATGGGCTGGGCCCCGACCTACGGTGCGTTCAAGTCGTTCGTGACGGCTATGCGGCTGCTCCGCGGCGACGACGAGACCCGCAACTGGCTGCGCAGTATGCAAGATGCCGGGACCGAACGATACAGCAACGAGTACGCCGTCTCCCAAGCGGTTGCCAACGGTTCCCAGTCGGCCGGCTTCGCCAACCACTACTACGCGATGCGGGTCAAGAACAAGCGGCCGGACGCCCCGATCGATCTAGCCTTCACCGAAGGCGACGCCGGGGCATTGATCAACGTCGCCGGCGCGCTGAAGGTCAAGGGTACCAAGCGCGGCGATCTGGTCGACGACTTCGTCCGTCACCTGCTGTCGTCCGAGGCCCAGGAGTTCTTCGCGACGATCAGTTTCGCCTACCCGATGATCGCCGGGGTCGAGCCCGTCGGTGGCCTGCCGACGATCGATGAGCTGAGCCCGCCGGATATCGATCTCGCGGACCTGGCGAACATCGAGCCGACCCTCGAGTTGATGGACGACGCCGGCGTCTCGGGATGAGCGGTCGGGAACGCGTTGCGAAGGCAGTCGAGCGAACGGGCGACGGCGGGAGCGGTGCCGCCGGCGTCGGGCTCACGCTGCTCGCCGCGGCCATCGCAGCCGTTCTCGTGCTCCCGCTGCTCTGGCTGGTTGTCGATGCCGCCGGACTCGGTCCGCGAGCGTTCGAGCTCGCCGTCGACCCCCAGACGATCGACGTACTGGTCCGGAGCGTCGCCCTCGTCGCCATCGTAACGGGGGCGAGTATCGTCATCGGCGTGCCGCTCGCGGTGTTGACGGTGCAGGGCGAGATCCCGTTTCCCCGGTTCTGGACCGTCCTCATCGCGCTCCCGCTTGCCGTCCCGAGCTATCTCGGCGCGTTCGCGTTCGTCTCGGCGTTCGGTCCGCAGGGCGAACTCGTCGACTTCCTCGAGCCGCTGGGAGTCGATGCGCTCCCCTCAGTCTACGGATTCGCCGGTGCCGCGTTCGTGCTGACGCTGTACACCTACCCGTACGTGTTCCTGACGACGCGTGCCTCCCTGCTTTCGATGGATGGCTCGCTCGTGGAAGCCGCTCGCACGCTCAATTCGGGCCGCTGGGAGGCGTTTCGACGGATTACCTTCCCACAGATCCTGCCGGGAGTCGCGGCCGGGGCCCTGCTCGTCGCGCTGTACGCCCTCGCTGACTTCGGCACGCCGAATATCATGCGCGTCGAGGTGTTCACGCAGTTCATCTACGCCAGATACAACGCCTTCGCCCGCGACTACGCCGCGTTGCTGTCGCTACAGCTGTTGACGGTGACCGCGATCATCCTCGCGATCGAGTCCCGGATCGGAGTCGACGAATCGGGCGCGTACGAGAGCGGCGGCGATCGCGGCACCGCCGACCTCGAGCTCGGCGCGTGGCGATATCCGGCGCTGCTGGTGCCGGTCGTGATCGCCCTGCTCGCGATCGGGCTCCCGATCGCGATCTTCTGGATGTGGCTGAACACGGGCGGCCCCGGCTATCAGGTCGGCCGCCTGAGCTTCGACTGGGAGTACGGATTCAACTCGGCGTACGTCGCGTTGCTGGCTGCCGCGGTCTCGGTCCTCGTGGCGCTGCCGATCGCGATCGGATCGGCGACCTCCGACTCGCGGATAGCCACGTTGGCCGATCGAGCCCCCTACGTCGGCTACGCGACGCCGGGAATCGTGCTGGCGATCGCGTTGCTCAGTTTCAGTCTCGACGTGCTACCGGAGATCTACAAGACGGTCCCGTTGCTGATCTTCGCCTACGTCGTCCGCTTCATGCCCCAGGCGATCGGGTCGATCCGGACGTCGACGCTGCAGGTCGACCGGAAGTTGGTCGAGGCTGCCCGGACCCTCGGTCGGTCGCGCTTGAACGCCTTCCGGTCGGTGACCCTCCCACTGATCCTCCCAGGCGTGGCCGCCGGGGCCGCACTGGTCTTTCTGACCACGATGAAAGAGTTACCGGCGACGCTGATGTTACGTCCGCTTGGATTCGAGACGCTGGTGACGTACATCTGGCGGGTCGAAGAGGCGGGTCTCTACGGCCAGGCGGCGGTCCCGGCGCTCGTGTTGGTCGCCATCTCGGGGCTGTCGATGGCCGTCATGCTCGCACAGGACGGACGATGACGAACGTGCCACCGGCGATCCGACGGGCGGCAGCCGCAGTGCGAAAGCGCCGGTGGCGGACCGCCGTTGCCCTCGTCGCGATCACCGGCGCCGTCGCCGTCTGGCTGGTCGCGACGCGGACCTTTCCGTACCACTCGCTCAACCACGACGAAGGGGTCTACCTCCAGCAGGCGTCGATGTTGCTCGAGGGCCGACTGTTCGTACGGCCGCCCGTTGCGGACGCGTTCCGTCCCTGGTTCTTCATCGAGGACGGCGACCGGCTCTACCCGAAGTACTCGCCGGTTCCTGCGGCGATCTTCGCGATCGGCAAGCTCGCGGGTGGCGCCCGGCTCGTGCTCCCGGGACTCGCCGCCGCCATCCTCACGCTCGTGGCGCTGGTCGTTCGCGAAGTCTTCGATCGACGGACCGGCCTCGTCGCCGCCGTCGCAGTGTTGTGTTCGCCGCTGTTCTTGATCGAGACGGCGGTGTTCCTGCCGTACGCGCCGACGGCGATGCTCAACCTGACGTTCGCATACGCCTATCTCAGGGCCGACCGAACGGACGACCTGCGAGTTGCCGCCGCCGCCGGGGCCGCGATCGGCGCGGCCTTCTTCGCGCGACCGTACACTGCCATCCTGTTCGCCGTCCCCTTCATCGGCCACGCGTGCTGGAGCCTCTCCCGTGATTTCCGGGGCGCGCTCCCCAGGCAGGCCACGACGGCGGGGCTCGGACTGGCCGGCGTCGGACTGGCGCTTGGCTACAACGCCGTCGTGACCGGGTCGCCGCTGTTGTTCCCCTACGAGGCGTTCGCCCCGCTCGACGGGTTGGGATTCGGTCGACGGCGGATCCTCGAGCACGAGATCGAGTACACCGTCGGACTTGCGCTCCGGTCGAACGCGCTGGTACTGCGGTCGTTTGTCACCGAGTGGCTCGTCGGCGGACTGCTGGGCGTGGCGCTGGCTGCGGCCGGAATCGGCGTCGCAGTCCGCCGCGGCCTCTCAGCACGCGCGGCGATCCTCGCCGGCCAGGTGCTCACGATCACCGTCGGCAACGTCTACTTCTGGGGGAACTTCAACATTCTCGGCGACATCGACCGCGCCGGAACCGGGCTGATCGCCACTCACGGTCCCTACTATCACTTCGATCTCCTGCTCCCGGTCGCGGCCTTTGCCGCCGTCGGCGCGCTGGCGCTGTTCGACGCCGTCCGCCGACGGGCTGACCGGTCCCTCTCACCGCAGGGCGCGCGGACGGCCGTCGTCGTAGTGGTGCTCGTGAGCGCGCTCGCGGTCGGCGGGGTGACCGCGACGACCCTCGACGGGAAACTCGAGCGAAACGAGGCCGTCACCGAGACCTACGAACGGGTCTACGACCCGCTCGAGGACGGGACGATCGAGGAGCCGGCGGTCGTGTACCTGCCGACGCCGTACGGCGACTGGCTCGCCCACCCGTTGCAGGCGCTTCGGAATGACCCTGGGTTCGACGGGGACCGCATCTACGCCCTCGACGAGCGACCGTTCGACGTGGCCGACGCGTATCCCGACCGCTCGCTGTACCGACTCGCGTACCGGGGCACCTGGGCACCGCATGCCGGGTCGCCACAGGGGGCCCGTCTCCAGCGGGTCGATCGGGTCGCCGGCGAGACGGTCGCGCTGAACGTGAGCGTTGGCGTCCCGGACGCAGCCAGCAGCGTCACCGCGACCGTCACCACCGACGAGGCCAGCGAGACCTACGTCGCCGACACCGTTTCGACCGCGTCCGAGGCGCAACTGCTCGTCACTGCCGACGCGGTGCGATTGCGCGGGACGGGCTGGGACACCAACAGCACGGTTCCCGTCGGGGAGCGAGACGACATCGAACTGACCGTCTTCGTCGACCGCGGCCCCGGGAGCAGTTACAGCTATCGGCTCGAGGTGCCGGTACAGGCGGAAAACGAGACGGTGCGAGCGCTGACGCCCAGCGTGGAACGGTGTAGCGCGATTCGAGAGTGCGGTGGCGAAGCGGCGTATCTGCCAGAGCGCGCGCCGGACGGCACGTTCGTTCGGACCGAGCTCACTGCGCTGGATCGCAAACGGGATTGAGACGCGTGTCGAACGAGGATCGAGTGCCCAGTCGAACCGTAGCGAGACGCCTCGCTCGGGGGGAGGACCCGGCCGTGACTACTGCGCCGGGCGATGTGGGAGTTCGCGGAGTCGCTCCTCGAGCGAGACCTTGACGATCGAGCGGGCGATCTCGAGCCCGCCCTGCAGCGGATCGAGTTTCGTCTGCCCGGCGCGCTCGCGGTACTCGATGGGGTGTTCGCGAACGTCGTAGCCCCGCATCAGCGGGCGGATCAGGAGTTCGGCGGAGAGGCCGGTGTTCTCGGTCCACTCGATGTCCTCGACGACGTTGCGCCGGTAGGCCCGCATGCCGGTCGTCGTGTCGTGGACACGGGTGCCCAACAGGAGGCTCGCGGCCGCGGCGAAGGCGTGATTGCCGAAGCGGTTGAGCGCCGGCATCGCGTCGGCCCCATGATAGAGGCGGTCACCACTGACGACATCGGAGCCGTCATTGATCAACGCGAGAAACTCCGGAAGCTGCTCCATGGGATAGGTGTCGTCGCAGTCGGTCGTGACGACGATCGGCCGGTCGGGCTCGAGGACGGCCGCGCGGACGGCGACGCCGTACCCCTGTGGCTCCTGTTCGATGACCGTCGCGCCGTGGTCGCGGGCAATTTCGGGGGTTCGATCCGACGACCCGTCGACACAGACGACCTCGGCCTTCCCGTCGGTGACGTCGTCGATGTCGGTCAGTACCTTGCCGATCGCTTCCTCCTCGTTGTACGTTCCCATGACGACGGTGACATCGTCGAAAGTGAACTGTTCGCCCGTCTCGTGGCTCCGTTCCGCCGGTTCGGTCGGCGCTCCGTTACTCATTGGCGGTACTCGCTGCCCGCCGTATTTATGTGTTTAGGTTTGCCTAAAACGACCCCAGACACGACGTTCACACCAGTGGGCCCGAAAACGACGACGGACGACACCAGCCCTGTCGCGCGTCGTCGTTTCAGTACGGCTTCCGTGTCTCAAAGGAGACTGCAGTGCAGACGCTTATCGAATGGACGACATCGTCTCGAGGACGTGGTCCGCGGCCTTCAGTGCCAGCGCTGCGATCGTCAGCGTCGGGTTCATCGCCCCGGCGGTCGGGAAGACGCTGCTCGAGGCGATCCAGCAGTTCTCGAGGTCGTGCGTTCGCAGGTCGGGGCCGACGACGCTCTCGGTCGGTGCCGACCCCATCCGGGTCGTCCCCATGTGGTGGTAGGCCGGCCCCGTCCCCTCGGGGCCGACCTGCCAGGTGATCTCCGCGCCGAGTTCGTCGAGGATCCGTTCTTGGACCTCGTTGACGCGCTCGATCGTCTCGAGCGCCCGATCGCCGACCGTCCAGTGGACGTTGGGGACGGGATTGCCGTGATCGTCGGTCGTTGAGTGGTCGAGCCCGACGTAGCTGTCCTCGCGAGGGAGCTGTTCGACGAGCCCGCCCATCCCGATGTGGCTGCCGTAGTCCGAGCGGAGCCGCTCGAGCAGGTCGTCGCCCCAGTCGTCGCCGGTCAGCGCTAGCTCCACAGGCGAGGGGCCGTCGTAGTTGAAGAACTCGAGTTTGAACGGGGCCTGCTCGGCGTCGGCCTCGTCGTAGAACTGGTGGGACTCGCTGGTCAGGAAGCCGACGTGGTTCTGGCGCGTGGGTTCGTCGAGGACGCCGCCGGTGCCCGCAAAGAGGTGGTCCATGAAGTACCGCCCGACGAGGCCGCTCGAGTTGGCCAGCCCGTCGGGGTAGTGGCTCGACGCGGAGAGCAAGAGCAGCCGGGGCGTCTCGACGCCGCCGCAGGCGATGACGAAGGCATCGGCCGACTGGCGGTGGGACTCGCCGTCCGGCGTCGCGTAGACGGCCGCCTCGATCGCGTCGGGACCGTGCTCGAGCCGCTGGACCGGTGCGTGGTCAATCACCGTCGCACCCTTCCGCTCGGCGCGCTCGACGTGGACCGTCGCGTCGTACTTCGCGCCGGACGGACAGACCGGCTGGCAGGTGCCGTAGCCGACGCAGGCGCTGCGACCGTCGTATCCCTCCGAGTTGCGTGCGTTGGGCACCGAGTGCATCGCGATCTCGAGTTCGTCGCAGGCCGCGGCGAACAGCGAGTCGCTGTAGGAGGGGGGAAACGCCGGCATCGGATGTGGCTCCTCGCGGGGCGGTGCGAAGGGGTTGTCGGCCGCGCCGGCGACGCCCAGTTCCCGCTCGGCCGCGGCGTAGTAGGGCTGCAGGTCGGCGTAGTCGATCGGCCAGTCGGCTCCGACGCCGCGGACGCTGGCGGAATCGAAGTCGTCCTCGTGGAGCCGCATCACCATCCCCTGCCAGTGCAGCGTCGAGCCGCCGACGCCGCGGGCGCGGGCGTGGTTCAGCGGATAGAACCGCTCTCCTGTGGATTTGTAGGCGTCCCGCTCAGGGTCACCGTCCCAGACATCCGGACGGTCGTAGGCGGGACGGATCGCGCGCTCCTGGCGGGCGAGGCGCTCGTCGGGATCGAACCGCGGCCCCGCCTCGAGGATCACGACCTCCCGACCGGCCTCGGCGAGACGGTCCGCAACGATGCCGCCCGCCGGACCCGCACCGATGACGCAGACGTCGGCGTTCGCGACGGGGGTCCGGTCGGCATCACCGTCGGCCCCCGACGCCGCCGAGCCGGCGGGTGCTCGGTCCCAACTCACGCGTTCGGCCCCCGCTGGTAGGTCCCGATCCCGCCCGCGTGGCCCTGTGGGTTCTCGAGGCCGACCAGTTCGCCGCCGGTCGGCGAGGCGTACAGCGCCAACAGGAGATCGTTGACGACGTAGTACCGGACCCGTTCGCTCGCCGTCCCCGACGGGTCCTCGTCGGCGTCGTCGGCCCCCACGTTCCGCAGGACCTGCTCGCGGTCGGCGACCGACAGCGCCGCGAACTCGGCGTCGTACCAGACCCGCGCGTTCCCATCCAGTTCCGCAACCGCCTCGTCGAGCCCCGCGACGTGGGCCCGGTCCGCGAGCCGTCCCTCGAGGAAGGCCGCGACGAACGGTTCGATCCCGGACACCGCGCTCGGATAAACGACCTCAGCGGCCGCGATCAGCGTCTCGCGGAGGTGCTCGACGGCGACCGGCTCCGAGCCAGGCGGGGCGACACAGCCCGCCAGCGTCCCCCCGAGGCCGAGCGCAGACAGCGCGGCGACCGCGTCTCGCCTCGTCAGTTCCATGTGGATGGATTAGGCAGACCTAAACCATATATGCGTTGGAACGGGACGGTCAGGCAGTCCCGAGCGGGTCGATCAGCGACGGCTCGTCCGTCGTCGGATCGTTGACCGCCGTCGAAACCGGATACGCTCGCATCTCGTCGGCCGGATACGGCTCGAAGACCTCCCGGCCGGCCTCGCCCGACAGCCACCGGCGCTCGGCGTCGGGCGTAAGGATGACCGCCATCCGATGGTGCAAGTCCGCCACGAGGTCGTTCGGTTCGGTCGTGATGATGGTAAACGTCTCGAGCGGGCCGCGTTCGCTCCCGTCGTCGACGCCGCCTCCGAAGGCGTCGAGTCCCGTCTGGGTCGTCTCCGGTTCCCAGCGCTCCCAGAGACCAGCCATCGCGAACACCCGCTCGTCCTCGAATCCCACACGATAGGGACGGGTGCCGTCGTCGGTCTCGACCCACTCGTAGAACCCGTCGGCGGGAACGAGACAGCGTCTGCGCTCGTACGCCGCTTCGAAACTCGGCTTCTCGTCTACGGACTCCGCCCGCGCGTTGATCAGTCCGCCGCTGTCGTCGTCGGCCCACGACGGGACCAACCCCCACTCGAGTCGCTGGAACGTCGCCGGCTCCGCGTCCGTGATCACCGGGAGTTCCTGTCCCGGTGCCATGTTGTACCGCGGCGTGAACGCCGTGTCCCGAAACCGGGCATCGAACCGCGTCTCGAGGGCGTCCTCGTCGGCGACGAGCGTATAGCGTCCGCACATACTCGACCGTCGGGCGGCCAGCACAAAGGAACGTCCGGTCGCGGTCGTCCGGACCACACAGTAGTATGACGCGCTTACCTCGAGTCGAGCGGCCGGTACGGACCTCGTTACGATATCCGCTCCCAGTAGAGTCCCCGTTGGGGTCATCATGGACGACCGGGACGAACTGGTGGTGTGTCACTGCGCTCGGCTGGAACTCGGTGATACGGATGGCCCCCACTGCTGGATCGCGACCGACTCCCCTGTCGACCGCGAGCGGTAACACGCTCTTCCGTACTCTTCCCCTTCCGATTCGACCGACGAGTTCCCGCTCACGATGTATTCGCGACGAAAAACACCAGGACAGGGAGTTGAACAGTTGCGAGACGATCAGCCCCACTCCGTTCGGCCGCTGTGACTCGCGTGTTCAAATCCCGGATGTGTCGTTTCGTGATTTTGGATCACTCATGACGCGACGCGTCGCTCGTAGCAAGTGAAATCACGAAAACGCCAGGACAGGGATTTGAACCCTGAATCCCAAAGGGAACACGCTTTCCAGGCGTGCGCCTTACCGTTCGGCCATCCTGGCTCAGGTCATCCTAACCGCGTCTGTCGTTTAACCCTTACGAGATTCGTTTCCCGTCCCGCGATCGACTGCCCACGCGGCGAGTCGCGGCTCGAGTAGGTACGCTCCGGTTCCCGCACCGAAGCCGACCAGCACTGCGAGCCCCAGTGCTCGCGTGATCGTCACGAGCGGTTCGACGAGCAGGGCATAGCCCTGGACGAGTACCAGAAACGACAGGCAGCCGACGACGCCCCACAGGGCGGCGGATTTGACCCGGGGATCGGGTCCCATCTTCCCGGCGGGATAGCCGCTCACGTCGCCCTCACTCGTCCTCGACGGACGCGATGGCTTCGATCTCGACGCCGACGCCCTTCGGGAGCGCGGCGACCTCGACGGCGCTGCGGGCCGGCGGCTGGTCGTCGAAGTAGTCGGCGTAGGCTTCGTTCATCGCCTCGAAGTCGTCGATATCGTCGAGGAAGACGGTCACTTTGAGGACGTCCTCGTAGCTCGCGCCCGCTTCGTCGAGGACGGCGTCGAGGTTGTAGAGGGCCTGCTCGGTCTGGTCCTCGATCGGTTCGTCGTCGAGCAACTCGCCGTCGGCGGTCATGGGAATCTGACCCGCGGTGAACACCAGCGAGTCGTTCCCGGTCGCTTGACTGTACGCACCGACTGCAGCAGGCGCATCGTCAGTTTCGATGATTCGTTTCATACTCGAAGCCACACACCGAAGTGGCATAAAAGCGGGCGAAGTCACATTCCCGCCGGCAGGGGAACGGGACGCGTCGTTACCCAGTCGCCCTCACGCGAGCACGTCGACCGGGTACCCCGCATCCCGCAGATCGGCGAGGAAGTTATCCACGTGGTCGGGGCCGCGCATCTCGAGTTCGATCTCGACCTCCGTGTCGTTCATCTCGACATCGCGGGAGGTCCGGTCGTGGTGGATCGCGTAGATGTTGGCCTGATGGGCGGTAAAGACATCCAGGAGGTCCTCGAGCGCGCCCGGTCGGTCTTTCAGCACGGTCCGGATCTTCAGATAGCGGCCCGTCTCGACGAGGCCGCGAACGATGACGTTCGTCAGCGTGTTGAGGTCGATGTTGCCGCCACAGAGCGCGGCGACGATCGTCTCGTCCGCGTCGTACTGGAACTTCTCGAAGAGAACGGCGGCGAGCGGGACCGCGCCGGCCCCTTCGACGACGGTCTTCGAGCGCTCGAGCAGGTAGACCAGGGCGACGGCGATTTCGGGATCGGAGACGGTGACGACCTCGTCGACGTACTCCTGGATGTGGGGGAACGTCTGCTCGCCGACGCTGCGGGTCGCGATGCCGTCGGCGATGGTGTCGACGCCGTCGAGGGCGATACGCTCGCCTTTCTCGAGGGACTTCGCGACGCTCGAGGCACCCTCGGCCTGGACGCCGATGATCCGCGTCTCGGGTTTCTGTTCCTTAATCGCGGTCGCGATGCCGCTGATGAGTCCCCCGCCGCCGATGGGGACGACGACCGTGTCGACGTCGGGACAATCCTCCAGGATCTCGAGGCCGATCGTCCCCTGACCGGCCATGACGTATTCATCGTCGAACGCGTGGACGTACGTTCGGTCCTCTGCGCGTTCGATCTCGTGAGCGCGCTCGGCGGCTTCGTTGTAGTCCTGTCCGGAGAGGACGACTTCCGCCCCGTAGTTCTTGGTTGCCTTGACCTTCGAGATCGGCGCGTGCTCGGGCATGACGATCTTCGAGTCGACGCCGGACCGCGTGGCCGCGAGCGCGACGCCCTGTGCGTGGTTGCCCGCGCTTGCGGTGACCACGCCCGCGTCCTTCTGTGCCTCGGAAAGTGTCGCGATCCGGTTGGTCGCCCCACGGATCTTGAACGAGCCCGTGCGCTGGAAATTCTCCAGTTTCAGGTGGATATCCGCCCCGGTCATCGATGAATAGGTATGGGAGTGCTCGAGCGGCGTGTGCCGAGAGGTCTCCCGGACTCGCTCGCGTGCCTCGAGAACGTCGTCGAGTTGCAGCATATGCCTGTCTACTCGGCGTGGGGTGTAAGGATTACTGTCGGGGATCGAACGGGCCCGTCGCCGGACCGCCGATCCGAACAGCGATGTGCCATCGAACTTGGATGGCACGACAGGGAATACAGGGAATGCACGGCGTGTGACGTGCGAATAGAGAAGCGGCCCGGGACCATATAAAACTCATGCACCCGGAGTGGAAGTGAAACCGCACGCAGGCGGCGGGAAGATGTCGCCGTCAGACGCGGGACAGACGGGCGTCATTCGAGGGGTCGAACCGCGAAATCGGCCCCGAAACGCACCCCCTCACGCGGGCGCGGAACGGCCCGGTTCGGGGCCCGGTCGCGTTCGGCGTCGTTGACGGAAGCCGAGGGGGGAAATAGCAGCGATGGGACTGACGTGTCGGCACGGAAAGGGCAGCGAAACCGAGAGCGGGCTTATCGCTCCTCGAGCGGAACGAACGCCTGATCCTGGGGACCGGTGTAGCGGGCGCGCGGGCGGATGAGGCGGTTGCTGTTCTGGTACTCGAGGACATGGGCGATCCAGCCGCCGGCGCGGCTCATAGCGAAGATGGGCGTGTACATGTCGATCGGGATGCCGAGTTGGTAGTAGACGGAGCCGGAGTAGAAGTCGACGTTCGGGGCGATCCCCTTCTCGGTGAGGCCCTTCTCCTCGGAGAGGAACTGTTCGATGGTGGTGGTGTAGTTGTACCACTTGTCCTCGCCGTTTTCGGCGAGTTCCTTGCTGCGTTCCTGGAGGATCTTCGCGCGAGGGTCCTTGACGTTGTAGACGCGGTGGCCGAAGCCGGGGATACGACGGCCCTCTTCGGTCGCCTGCTCGACCCACGCGCGGTGGTCGAGGTCGCTCTCGTCGATCTCGATCAAGACCTCCATGACGTCCTGATTCGCGCCGCCGTGAAGCGGTCCCGAAAGGGCGCTGATGCCGCCGGTGACGGCACTGTAGATGTCGGCCATCGTCGAGCCGATGACCATCGAGGTAAACGTCGAGGCGTTCAGCCCGTGGTCGGCGTGGAGGATAAGCGCCTGATCGAAGGTTTCAGCGGCGATCTCGTCGGGTTCCTCGCCGGTCAGCATATAGAGGAAGTTCGCGGCGAGACCCAGATTGGGGTGGGGGTCGACGGGCTCCTCGCCGAGACGGTAGCGCTCGAAGGCCGCGAGCGCGGTCGGAATCTTGGCCGTGATCCGACGCCCCTTCCGGAGCGTCACCTCGAGGTCCTCGGGATCGGCGTCGTCTTCGGGTTCGTAGGCCGAGAACATCGAGACTGCAGTCCGGAGCGCGGCCATCGGCTGCTCGTCGGCGTCGGCGAGTTTCTCCATCGTCGCGAGGACGTCGTCGTCGACCTCGCGTTCGTCCATGAGCGCGTCGGTAAACGGCTCGAGTTCGTCCTCGGTCGGGAGGTGACCGTTCCAGAGCAGATAGAGGACTTCCTCGTAGCTCGCGCCGCGAGCGAGGTCCTCGATCGTGTAGCCGCGGTAGATCAGCCGACCGGCATCGCCGTCGATCGAACTGAGCTCCGATTCGGCAACCAACACACCCTCGAGCCCTTTCTTGAGGTCGTCAGACATAGTCAGGAATTTCGGACGCCAATGGAAAAGCATTATCGTTTGCCCGGTGCCGGCGATCGATACCGGTGATGTTCGAGTTTTGCCGGTTCTACGACTACGGACGAACGCTTGTTTCGTGATCGAACGAACAGACAGTCAGTCACTGACCGGCCGAATAACTATAATTGTTTTTCGTTAGAGTGAGTGGCCGGAGCCTCGTCCGGATCGGTCGGGGACGACCGCCGTAGACCCCGCCACAGCCGAACAGCCCGAACGGAGCCGAGTCACGGACTACCTGCCTCGCCGACTCGCGGCGCTCGCTCGAGTTCGACGGCTAAGTCCTCAACGAACGCGACGCGGACGCCGACCTCGGCCATCGTCGTCGGTGCCGGCCAACGGGTGGCTCGAGCGGTCGATCGGTCGCTCGACGGTCCCGTCGGTACTGACATCCATGCTCCACGCAGAAACAGCGCCGTCACCGGAGCACTGGGACGGCGCAGTCGGTCACTACTGGCACCCCTCTGCCTCGAGAATAGCGTCCATCAGCTTCGTCTGGGCGGCCGCCAGATGCTCGGTGAACGTCGACCGTGCGACGCCGAGTTCCTCGGCGACGTCCGTCGCGTTCGCACCCTTCGGATAGTCGAAGTAGCCCATCTCGTGGGCCGTCTCGATGATCTCCCGCTGTCTGGCCGTGAGTACCTCACGGTCGACGACGACCGGGTCGGTGGAAACGTCCTCGTGGTCCTGCGTGAGTTCCTCGACGACGACGCCGTCGAAATACGCGCGCAGTTTGTCGACGATGTCGGCGATCTCGGCCAACTCGAGGGTTCGAAAGGAGAGGAGCAACGACCCGTTCTGGGCGCGAACCGACGAGACCGGCGTTCCCGTCCCCTCGATGACCTCACAGGCACAGTCGGCGGCGCTGTCGCGCTCGAACCGATAGATCGCTTCTCGGTCGTTGGACTGGACCGGCGTCAGTTCGACATCATACTCCTCCTCGAGCGAGGCGTCCGCGTCGACGCCGAACTCCTCGACGATCGTTCCCTCGGGCGTCGCCTGTGACGACCGGGAGACCGATTCGACCGGGTCCTCGAGGGAGGCGGAGACATCGGCCACCGGACAGTCCGCCGGTTCGTCGACGACGACTGTTGCACGAAAGCCCGACATATAGACTCGTACAGCAGTATACGGCATAACTGGAGCCGGGAATTCCCGCCGGGTGAAAATTCCACACACCCACGGGCGGTCGACGCTGGGAGGGTCCTCTGGTGTCCGACCCGTGAGTCGAATTCAAACCGTCTGCGTTGCGAAGGTCGGTCTCGACTTCTATAGAGCGGTCAGTATCACTATCTCGAGTACTATTCTCGTGACGAACAAAGTTCTAAAACTACATCTGGCTTAGTCAGGTATTCATCGAAGTTCTCATGACATGGTACCACCCGGCTCGTCGAGAACGGGTCCGACAGCGCGGCGAACGCGACACCGAAGAGAGATCGGTCGGTGAGAAACGCCAGCCGAGGACCGCCGTTATAGCTTCTGGCCCAGCTTTTCGCGGCTGATATGGACGCCCGTGGGCGTGATGATCATCTGATCCTCGCCCTTCCGGACGATGTCGCCGTCGACCTCTTCGGCGACCTGCCGGAGTTCGTCGACGATGTGTTCGACGGTACTATCCTCGGTCCGCAAGCGCGTGATGTCCGCGATAACGATGTCGCCGTCGTAGACGGCGTCTTTGATATCGATCGCATCGGCCTGACTGCCGACCTCCGCAATATGTACCTGCATCGCCGCCTCGGCGGAGCCCGTCGAGACGTCCTCGAGGTTCAGTTCCGAGTAGTCCTCGACGGACCGAGACTGGCTGCCGCCGAGAATTTTGCTCATGAGTCCCATTGGCGGTATCCACCGCCGCCGTCAGTATAGTTCTTACGTCAGACACGGTCCCGTCGGCGGGACTATCGGTGGTGGCGACGGATCGACCACAGTCCCGTGGCGGCGGGGAGCCGACCGAAATCAGCGTCCCGTCCGAGACGATACTGGCCGTCCATAGCTTTTTCAGCCACAGACGCCACGCGCAAATTATGACGTTCAGCATCTGCGTCCGCGAGGAGTACGAGACCGACCGCGGTGACCGTCACCGCCGCTTCGGCGTCGCGGTCACGACGCGGCTGCCCGGCGTGGGGACGCTGTGTCCGTTCGTCAGCGACCGGGGTGCCGTCGCCACCCAGAGTCTCGTCAACGTCGACCTCGGCGCGCGCGGGCTCGACTACATCGACGACGGATTGGCCGTCGACGACGCCCTTCAGGCGCTGCTCAACGCCGATGACGGCGCACCTCAGCGCCAACTCCACGGCGTCGACGGCGAGACGACCTTCGCCTTCTCCGGCACCGAGTGCGTCGACGAGTACGGCCACCGCGAGGGCGACCACTACACCGTCGCGGGGAACATGCTGACCGGCGACGCCGTTCTCGAGGCAACCGCCGAGGCATACGCGGCCAACGCGGTCCACGACGCGACGGACTGCTCGACCGGTCCGCGCGCCGTCACGGCGGATGTCGAGACCGACCCGCTCGCGAAGCGACTGATCGACGCGTTGGCGGCCGGCGACCTCGAGGGCGGGGACAAACGCGAGGAGCTGTCGGTCCAGAGCGCGGCGGTGGTCGTCGAGACCACGGAGTCACACGCCGTCGAGCCGCCGTACAACGACCTGCGACTCGACGCGACCGAGACGCCGATCGCGGATCTCCGGGCGACCTACGACCTCGCGAAACGGGGCTACAGGGACACCCTCGCACAGTACGAAGGGGCGTTCAATGCGGATTCGCTCGACGCGGCTTCGGAGTGACGCCGGAACTCAGTTGCCCGCGGTGAGTCCCCGTCCTTCGGTCGCTTCCCCCCGCATCGGCTCGTCCTGCCACTCGATCTCGAGGCGGTGGCGCGACAGGTACGGGGCCAGCGTGCGAGCCGAAAGCAGGCCGCGGTAGACGCCATCGCTGACAACGGGGAGGTGTTTGACGCCGTGCGTTCGCATCGTTTCGGCGGCATCGGCGATCGTCGCGGTCGGCGAAATCGTCGTCACCGGCGCCGACATGATCGTTCGAGTCGCCGGGCGTTCGTCCGTCTCCGCGACCAATGCGACGATATCCGACTCGGTGACGATGCCGACGACCGATCCGTCCTCGAGGACGGGGAGCGCGGACACCGGTGGCCGACGGAGGGAGTGGGCCGCCTCGGTCACGGGCGTTTCAGGGGTGATCGGCGGCGGCGAGCGGAGGTCGACGGATTCGACTGTGGTCCGGATCATCACTGTCCTGTGGTACCACGAGCCGATACATAGACCTAGTGGACAAACGTCTACTAGGAACTAGTATTGCTAGCAGGTCGAAGTGCTGATTCGGATCAGACTACGACAGTCGATATCGGAGATCGGATTATGTGAACAGGTTGTGAGCTTCCTTCGATTCGCGCCCGTGGCGCAGCCTACCCGGTGAACTCGTAGAGTTCGTCGCCGACGTGGTGCAGCGAGTCGACGACCTTCCCCTCGTCGCCGGCCATCGCCGCGCCGTCAACGCGCGCGCGGCCGACGGCAAGCACCTTTCCGTGGGACTCCTCGGCGATGACGACCAGATCGTCCGGCGAGATGTCCGCGGTCGCCTCGGTGATCCCCGGCCGCATCACGTCGGCCCCGTCGCTGACGAACGAGACGGCTCCCGCGTCGACGGTCACGAGTCGTTTCTCGGGTTCGTAGGCGTTCGCCCCGCGGACCGTCAGAAAGAGGTCGTCGCCGAACTCTGCAACCTGTGGCTCGCCGTCGATGAGGACGACCTCCCAGTCGGTGTCCTCGAACTCGACGCGCTCGTAGGCGTCGCCCTCGGGCGAGACGCCGAGTTGCTCCTCGAGAACGTCCTCGAGATCGGACACCGCGTCGCTACGGAGGTGATGTCGGGACTTGACTTGCATGTCCGGAGCAACGCGCGGTCCGGAGTTAAAAGGCGCGTTCCGGGGACCGGTCGCCGGCCGCGAATCGGGTGCCCTGACGGCCAGTACGGGCATGACATGTGACAATCGATAAGTGTACCCATGCCCTCGGCTCATGCATGTGGCCCTCCAGGACCCGGACGGAGACGGTCACCTGCCTCGCCTGTGGGACCGAGCGCCCCCGCGACGAGGCCCGTGAGTACGACAAGCACGGTGACCGCTGGGATCGCGACGGCAAAACCTTCGAACACCTCTGTAAGTCCTGTCACGGTGATCTCTGTCATCACCCTCGCGACGGACTCGAGGCGCTACTGGTCGACCTCGAGGCCGGCGAGCGAGAGCGGGCCGCCTTTCTGACGCGCTATCTCGCGACGGTCGAGGAGCAGTACGGCACGCTCGAGGAGCGAGAGCGGTAGTCCCTAGAGGTCGGTCGCGACGAACCGCCAGTAGCCGACGATGGGCGCGACCGCGCCCCACCCCAATAGGACGGCGGCGCTGAACCAGACCAGGGTACGGTCGGCTGCCGACCCGAGTACGGGTTCCAGCAGCCATTCGTAGGCGAGGCTCGGGGAGAGCGCGCCGACGTATGCCGTCCACCACGGTTGCGTCGTCGGCTCCTCGAACCCGGCGGCGACGTAGGCGAGGCCTTCGGGCACGAACCGCCAGACGAACAGGAGGAGGAACAACGCGCCGAAGACGGCGAACGTCGCCCACGTCTGGGTGCGGACCGTCGTCGAGATGCCGATCGCGATGGCGAGGTACGCAAGCCCCAGGCCGGCGCTAGCGAGGAGATACCCAAGGACGGTGGCCGTCGGAACCGCGTGTCCGGTCCCGAAGACGACGGCAACGCCGGCGAAGACGCTCACGAGTAGGGATGCGAGGAGGATCGCGTATCGGCCGACGTACGTCCCAAGGACGATATCCCGTCGGTCGTGTGGCAGCCCGAGCAAAAGCGTCAGCTGCCCGTTCGAACGCCGCCTGACGATCGCGCTCGAGGCGAGCAGTAGTCCGGCCACCGGCACGAGGAGCATGCTGGCAAGTGCAAACAGGTTGACGAGGTCGCCGGGACTGGCGTATCCCCGGTCGACCTCCCTGACGTGGAGTGCGGCGAGGACGGCAAAGACGAGCGCGAAGGTCGCGGCGAGCGCGTACAACTGTCGGTTCCGGATCGCGTCGCCGATCTCCTTCCGAGCGATCAACTGCCAGTTCATGTGGCCCCCTCCGTGTAGGAGACGAAGAGTTCCTCGAGCGACGTCTCACCGGTCGAGAAGTCGTGGATCGTCGCCCCGGCGGCCCGGATCTCGTCGAGCACCCGGAGTTTCGCATCGGCGGTACAGCCGACGACGAGGGCGTCGTCGCGTTCGTCGACCGTCGATACCCCATCGAGGGATGCGACGACGGGCGCGACCGCGGCCGGCTCGCCGGTTAGGTCGACGGTCAGCTCCGATCCGGCGTCGACCGTCTCGCGGAGGCCATCGATCGTGTCGACGGCGACGAGGTCGCCCGCGCGGAGGATGGCGACGCGGTCGGCGACCGCCTCGACCTGTGCCAGGATGTGACTCGAGAAGAAGACGGTGGTGCCGCGGTCGCGTTCCGCGCGGACGATTTCGCGCATGCGTCGGACGCCGTGGGGATCGAGTCCGGTCGATGGTTCGTCCAAGATCAACACGTCGGGCGAACCGACCAGTGCCATCGCGAGCGCGAGACGCTGTGTCATCCCCGTCGAGTACGCCGCGGCGGACCGGTCGGCGGCGTCGGCGAGACCGACCCGCTCGAGCAGGGCCTCCGGCTCGTCGTCGGCGTCGGCTGCCTCGATCGCGTACGCGAGGTGCTGGCGACCGGTCATCGTCTCGAACGGTGCGAAGCCCTCGGGGAGGATACCGACGCGTTCCCGGACGGCGACCGGGGTGTCGGTGACATCGTGACCGAGCACGTTGACCGAGCCACTCGAGGGATGCGTGTAGTGGAGCAGGATGTCGATCGTCGTCGACTTGCCGGCACCGTTCGGCCCCAGGAAGCCGAACACTTCGCCGGACTCGACGGTCATATCGATACCGCGGAGGGCGTGAACATCGCCGAAGCGCTTGGTAACGTTTTGGAGGGCTATTGCAGACATTTACCGCAACTATCTGTTAGATATAAAATATACGTTCCGGTCGAAGACGCATCGAGCCGCGGTCTCGGCGGGTCGGGCGCGTGTAGTCGGGCGGATTCGCATCCCGACACGACTTTCACTCTTACGCGCGTAGCCTTCGTCATGAGTGACGACGCACAGGCCGACGCCGGTACGGTCGAAGGCCAGGGACCCGTCGAGGTCTCGGAGGATCTCGCGCGCCATCTCGAGAACAAGCGCGAGGAGTTGTTCGAGAAGTTCGAACTCCGCGACGAGTTCCCACCCGAGGTCTTAGCGGAGGCCGAAGCCCGGACGGAGGGCGTGACGGCCGAGATAAGCGACGAGATCGACGAACGGAAGGATTTGCGGGAGTTGACGACCTGGACAACGGACCCGATCGATGCCCAGGACTTCGACGACGCGCTCTCGATCGAGGAACGCGACGACGAGTACGTCCTCTGGGTCCACATCGCCGACGTAACCCACTACGTCAACCCCGAGACGGCGATGTGGGACGAGGCCGTCGAACGGGGCAACACGGTCTATCTCCCCGGCTACACGGTCCACATGCTGCCGCCGGTGCTGGCCGAGACGGTCTGTTCGCTGGTCCCCAACGAGGACCGGTTGGCCCACACCGTCGAAATGCACCTCGACAAGGAGAACTTGAGCTACGAAAACATCGAGATTTACAAGTCCGTCATTCAGTCCGACGAGCGACTCACCTACGCGGAGGCCGAAAGCCGTCTCGAAGACCCGGACGCACCCCTCCACGAGGAGAACAAACTGGTCTACGACCTCGCCGAGCAGATGCACGAACAGCGCAAGGAGGACGGGTCGCTCGTCCTGAACCCGAGCCGCGACCGGGCCCACACCATCATCGAGGAGTGCATGCTCAAAGCCAACAAGGCCGTCACGCACGAGCTCATGTGGAACCGCGGCGTCGAGGCCATGTATCGCGTCCACCCCCAACCCAGCCCCGACGAGTGGTCCGAAGCGCTGCGCGAAATTCAGGACCTCGATGGGGTTTCGATCCCCGGCAGTACCTGGGACGACCCCCGAAAGGCCGTCAACGCGACGCTCGAGGAAGCGCCGGGCCGCCAATTGGACAAGATCCAGTGGGCGGTGATGAAAGTGATGCCCCGGGCGCGGTACATGAACGACCCGTTCGGCGGCCACCACGCGCTGAACTTCGAGATCTACGGCCACTTCACGAGCCCCATCCGCCGACTCAGCGACCTGATCAACCACTGGATCGTCTACCAGAACGACGTCCCTGAGAACCTGATCGAACTCTGCGACCGCGCCAGCGACAAGCAAAAGGACGCCGAGCAATGTGAGCGCGAGTACAAGGACTTCCTCCAGGAGGTCGGCCTCGATCCGATGGCGGTCAACAACCGCGGGATCGAAGTCGTGGATTCCGCGGAAGCGGACAAGACGATCTGACCAGCTTTCGTTGTCAGAGCTTCTTTTGTGAGCGGTCGTGTTCGGTACTGTGCGATGTACCGGGGAGCGGGTACGTCAACGTGTGATTCAGTTGGTTGTCATGCGATGCCCTTCGCGCGCGGCAAATTTGCTGGCAAATTATTTCCCCGGGTGCCACATATCGTCACGGACGTGCTAAGATGGGTCCGTTCGTCACCGAAAGCGGCTCAACAGGGATGTGACGCCCGTGGCCTCCGCAGCGATGACAAATCCAACCACACTTACGCTTATCCCCCAGCCGAGACTGGATATCCCCGAGTTAGAAAGCGCGAGGTCGAGACCACCGAAGACGAAGAACGCTGCAAGTCCCAGGTACACAACTGTCGCAACCGTCGCTAGCATCGCATCTTTCGTTGCGGAATAGACGGTAGTATAGAGTTCTTCCTGGTCGATACCAGGGGTCGTACCACCATCGGTGGCCATTTTCTTTTCGGATCTCATGCCTGTGTTAATCGAACCTGTGGCTATAAAATTTGGCTACCAAATGTGGGCGAAGCCGAGAAAACGTTGTGAGCGAGGCGCTGGCAGGCGGGCAGTGAGACAGGGGACCGACCGTTCAATTACGAGCCTCGCTCGAGCAGGCTAGTCGCCGTCCGACACCGATTTCTCGTAGATGTGCTCCTCGAGCCCCGCCGCCAGATCGGATTGTCGGGTCGCGACGCGTTCGAATCCTCGGGATTCGTAGAACGAGATGCCGATATCGTTGGCCGCGAGGACGGCTAATCGGAGACGGTCAAACTCCGAAGCGAACGCCCGCTCGAGGGCCTCGAGCAACGCGGTTCCGACTCCCTCGTTCCAGTTGGTGGGCCGGACGTAGAGGCGGGCGAGAAACGCGACCGATGCATCCTCGGGCCAGGGGACGGCGTGTGCGAACCCGTAGTGGTCGGGCTCGGAGGCGGGGCTGGCGGCTGGCGAGTCCGTCGCGACGAGAAACGCGGCGTCGTCGCGGTCCGTCGCCGTCGTGATCGACGACTCGAGATCGCCGATCGCGTACCAGTCGTCGACGACATCGGCGACCGTTTCGGGACCGAGGAGGTCGTCGTAGGCGGCGTGCCAACTCTCACGTGCGACCCGATGGACGGCCCAGACGTCGTCGACCGTCGCCGGGCGGACGTCTCGACTCACGACTCGAGGTAGGACGGCGGGCGGTAAAAAATCGGGGCCCGACTCCAAGCGATCCGTTACGGTCGCTGTGCGATGACTTCGAGCCCGACGGACGCGTTCCCCCGTCGCCTCGAGCGGCGACGCCAATCAGCAAAGTAACAGGCACAGCACCGATACCGAACCCGGGGATGCTGTCATCGCCGTCGCACGGCCTGGGCAACCTACCGCGAAATGTCCTCGCTCTGGTTTTTGACGACGGTTTCGACTTCCTCGGCGGTGACGAGCGCGACATCACCGGGGATCGTCCGTTTGAGCGACGCGGTCGCCGCGGCGTACTCGAGGGCGGTCGGTACGTCGTCGCCGTTGAGACGACGCGCGATGAACGCGCCGGCGAAGGCGTCGCCGGTGCCGATCGGATCGACGGCTGTCTCTTATACACATCTCTGA
>NZ_AOIJ01000044.1 GCF_000337175.1 Natrinema gari JCM 14663
TTTGTGTGCCAACTGTCGCGGATCGCCCTCGAATCCGAGAACCGTTCGCGCGTCGCGGGCGGCGATGATGAGGACATCGATGCCGGGGAACAGCTTGGTCAGCGTCTCCCGAGCCTCGTCGGGTGACCAGAGCTTGCGCCGGTAGTTGAAATCGAAGGCGGTCGTCGTCCCGCCTTTCCGAGCCGCCTTGAGCAGATTGAGCGTCGTGTCTCGCAGCGTCGAGGAGAGCGCGGGCGTGATCCCGGTCGTAAAGAAGACCTGCGCGTTCCGGATCCGATCGAGATCGAACTCGCGAGCCTCCGCCGTCGAGACGGCGGTGTTCTCCCGGTCGTAGATGACGTTCGTTCCGCGGGGTTTGCCCGCATGCTCGAGGTAGTAGGTTCCTTGCCGGCCGCGATGGCTCCAGACGACGTCAGTCTCGATCCCGTGACCACGGAGTTCGCCGACGACGCGCCGTCCGAGCGCCGTCTCGGGCACTTTCGACAGCCAGGTCGCCGATGCGCCCAGCCGGCTCGCCGCGATGGCGACGTTGCTTTCGGCCCCGGCGGCGCGAACCTCGAACTCGGCCGCGTTCTCGAGTCGTTCGTCGCCCGGCGGCGACAGTCGGAGCATCGTCTCGCCGAAGGTGACGATGTCGCTCATCGGGGCCACCCCTGTACCGCATCGGAACTACGACGGGTCGCGTCGCACATATCTCAATAAGTGGGTGACTGTGATATAAATGGTGTCGGTAGGTACCTTCTCCCGATTTCTCGCGAGCCCGTCCGTCTCCGACGCTCGAGCGACGGTGCGCTCCGAGATCGAAACCGCACGCCCAGCGAGGACTACGTACAGCCCCCGTGCGAGAGGACGACCGTCCCGTCGTCGCGCTCGCGGTCGATCCCCGCGCCGAAGGACGCGAGGAGGTCACACCTCGTCGCGACGTGCGCCGTCACGGCGGGCACACGAATCCGGCCGCCCGCGAGCGCGAGAAAGACGAGCAACTGGTCGGCCATGTGTCGATCGACCGGTGCCGCCCCCTCGAGGAATCGGTTCGCGGCGTCCGCGGCGGCTTCGCCGACGCGCTCGGCTGGGTTCCCGCGCTCGCCGAGGGCGGAGAAGCCGGCGACGCCGGTTCCATGATCGACTCGGAGGACGATGGCGGAGCCCGGCGAGGGACTGTCCACGGGCGTCTCGGAGCGCTCTGTCACCTCGAGTTCCGACACCCCGTCCAGTCGCTCGAGTGCCCCCTCGGCCTGCCGATTCGCCACGTCGCGATCGGCCAGCGACGCCGATTCGGTCGAGTAGAGTCGGAGCCCCTGGAGCGCGCCCCGCTCAACGAGGTCGATCCGCTCGAGACGCGAGGGCTCGAGCCGAAGCGTGACCTCGCCGCCGCCGTCTGGATAGAACCCGCGCCGGTCGACTTCGCAGGTCGCCTCGAGGCCGAACCGGCGAAGCAACGGGAGTGTGACGGTCCGGAAGTAGTCCAGCGGCGGCGACCACGCCACGTCCGTCCCGCCGGTGACCGTCACCGACAGCGGGGACTCAAGGACCGTCGCCAGCGGGAGCAGTGCGGTACACAGCAGCGTCACGCTGCCGGCGGTCTCGATGTCGACGGCGTACGCTCCGCCCTCGAGTGGATCGGGTCCCGGCCGGGCGGTGGACTCGAGTCCCGGATCGAATTCGACCACCTCCGCCCCCAGTTCGGCACCCGACACGTCGGCGTCACAGATCGCAGCCATCGTCTCGAGGACCGCCAGATGCTGGTGGCGAAGCCCGGGGGTCGACCGGTCACCCCGGACGTTCTCGATGCAAACCGGTTCGTTCTCGAGGACCGACAGGCCGAGCGCGGTCCGCAGGAACTGGCCGCCGGCACTCGAGCCGTCGAGGTCGTGGACATCGGTCATGGGCGTCGATTCAGCCTCGAGTAGCCTACCGGTGGCGATCGCGGCCGTGTGACTCTCCCGAGCCAGTGCCGTCAGAGGGCGGTTGGGTGACGGGTGCTACTGGTGGCCCGGATAATCCCGCTCGAACCGTTCCTCGAGTTCGCGGTCGTCGAACCGGACGAGGACCGGTCGCCCGTGCGGGCAGGAATAGGGGTTCTCGCAGTCGTCTAGCGCCTCGAGCAGGTCGACGACCGACCCCTCCGTCAATGACGTGTTCCCGGTGAGCGACGGATAACAGGCCAGATCGCCGAGGAACTCGTCGGCCATCGCGTCGACCGTCTCGGCACCGGCCTCGCGGTCGCCGTCGACGAACGAGGCGAGCACGTCTCGTAATCGTTCGGGCTCGAGCGTCTGCGCGAGCACCGCGGGGACGGTCGTCACGGCGACCGTCCGGTCGTCGACCCGGTCAGCGTAGAAGCCAAGCCGCGAGAGCGCCTCGCTGTAGTGTTCGAACGCCTCCGCCTCGGCCGCGGTCAACTCGAGTTCGACCGACTCGGCGAGCGCCTGCGCGGTCGGGTCGTCCGCGAACGCGGCCTGCAGGCGTTCGTAGTTGACCCGTTCGTCGGCGGCGTGCTGGTCGATCAGGACGAGGCCGTCGGGGCCTTCACAGACCAGGTAGGTGTCGCGGAGCTGGCCGAGCACGCGCAGGTTGGGCAGCGAGTCGAACGCGGTCTCCTCGCCCGTCGCGGTCTCGCCGGTCAGCGTCCGCTGGTCGGTCGCAGCGTCGAACTTGCGAGCTGGACGCGAATCACGACCTCGGTCTCGATCCCCCGACAACTCGGCGGTTCGCTCCGAATCGGACCGGCTCGAGCCGTCTCCCGTTCCGCTCGACTCGGCCGCAACGTCGCCGTCAGTTTCCGATCCCGGCTCGGCGCTTGCCGCCGTCGCGTTCGTCGGTGGGGCGTCCGTGTGACTCGAGGCGATGTGCGGATTCGCGGAACGCCCGTCGGCGGGACCGTCCGCGTCGCTCGAGTCGGTCCCGGACCCTGCGGTCGCGGACGCACCGGACGGTGGCTTGGCGTCCGGGTCGGCCTCCCCGTCCGAGGCTGTCGGTTCGGTTTCGCTGTCGGTCGCGTCCGCGGCGGTCGACGCGGCCTCGAGCCCGGTTTCGCGGGTCGCGGATTCACCGCCGTGTTTCCCGGACGCCGTATCCGTGGTCCCGCGATCACCGGGATCGACTCGCGCCTCGCCCGGTGCCGACCGGCCACGGGGCGCGCGGGACCGAAGGAGGCCGTGCTCGAGTAAGGCGCTCTCGACCGCGGCGTCGACCTGTCGGCGGACCGCGTCGTCGTCGTCGAAGCGGACCTCCCGCTTGCGCGGGTGGACGTTCACGTCGACCGCGTCGCCGGGCACCGCGAGGAAGAGGGTGACGAAGGGGTAGCGGTCGCCACCCAGTTGCGTGCCGTAGGCCCCCATAATCCCCTCGCGGACGGCGTCGGCGGTCACGGCGCGGCCGTTGACGTACGTCGCGAGGTAGTCCCGGCTCGAGCGGTTCGTTTCGGGGTGGGAAACGAGGCCGGAAACTGACTCGAGGGGTCCCGGAGGGAGGTCGTCGCCGTCGACCTCGACGGGGATCATCGCCGAGGCGACCTCGCGGCCGTAGACGGCCAACACGGCGGCCTGTAGATCGCCCTGGCCCGTCGTCGAAAACACCTCGCGACCATCGTGGGTCAGCGTGACCGCCACGTCCGGATTCGCGAGGGCGTACCGCGTGACGACGCGGTTAACGTGGGAAAACTCTGTCGCGGTCGTCTTGAGGAACTTCCGGCGGGCCGGCGTGTTGTAGAACAGGTCCTCGATTTCGACCGTCGTCCCCTCGGGACAGCCCGTCGGCTCGACGCTGGTCACGTCGCCGCCCTCGTAGACGAGTTCCGTCCCCGCGCCGTCCCCGACGCGGGGTCGCGAGCGAACGGTCATGCGCGACACCGAGCCGATGGTGTGCAACGCCTCGCCGCGGAAGCCAAGCGTGGCGACGCCGGACTCCAAGTCCTCGAGCCCGTCGATCTTGCTGGTCGTGTGCTCGCGGACGGCCGTCCGGAGGGCGGTCTCGCTCATCCCATGGCCGTCGTCGGCCACCCGGATCAGTTCGGTGCCGCCCGCCTCGACGGTAACGTCGACGCTCGAGGCGCCGGCATCTAAACTGTTCTCGACGAGTTCCTTCACCGCGCTGGCGGGCCGCTCGACGACCTCGCCGGCGGCGATTCGGGCGACGGTGTCTTCGTCTAACTCGTGGATCTCGGTCGCGTCCTGCGGGGGGGTGTTCTCGTCACTCATGATGGGTCGGCGTCGGCACGGGGAGCACGCCGACGCGCCTGCTGTGTCGGCTACAGGTACAGACGGCGTGTGGTTAGGTCTTACGTCCTGGGCACTCCGTGGTCGTCAATCCTCGAGACCGAGGTCCTGGGACATCGAGTTGCCGGCGCGAGGAACGCCTTTCACCGTCACCGTCTCGCCGGTCATGAAGGAGGCAGCCGGGCTGGCGAGAAACTGGACGACGTCGGCGATTTCCGCGGCGTGACCGATGCGGCGATCGGGTTCCTCGCGGGGCGGCATGGCCTCGCTGTCGATGCCAAGCGTGTCGGCGACGCCGGGCGTCTGGATCAGGCCGGGTGCGATGCAGTTGACGCGGATGCCGTCCTCGGCCCACTCCGTAGCGAGGGTCTCGGTCAGGTTGATGATCGCGGCCTTCGACGCGCCGTAGTGGCTCTCGCCGGGCGCGGCGTGCTGGCCGTTGACGCTCGAGAGATTGATGATGACGCCACCTGACCCCTCGCGCATGACCGCGCCGGCGAGTTGCGTACAGTGGACGGTGCTGTTGAGGTTGAGGTCGACGATGGTCTTCCAGCCGTTGGCCGAGATGTCCGCGAACGGCGCGACGAACTCCCCGCCGGCGTTGTTCACGAGGATGTCGACGTCGCCGAACTCGTCGACGGTGTCGTCGACGAGCGCCTGGACCTGGTCGCGCTCGCGGACGTTACACTCGACGGCGATGGCCTCGCCCGCGTCCGCGGCCTCGTTGATCCCCTCAGCAACAGGTCCCACGCGGTCCATCGACCGGGAGCAGATCGCCACGTTCGCGCCGCTCGCTGCGAGCGTCTCCGCGATCGCTTGGCCGATTCCCTGACTCGCACCGGTGACGATCGCGGTCCGTCCAGCCACGTCGAAATCTGGCTCATGCATCGTGCTAACGGGTGTCCCAGCGGCTCAAAATTCTACCGATGGCGGGAGCCGCCATGCTCGACGAGCACCATCTGGATCCACCCCTCGAGCCTGACACCCGGGAGCAGCCGGCTCGAATCGCGGGTACCCGGGCAGCGACGGCGTCGGCCAGTCCTGTCCGTGGTGCTGAGCCCGGTCCGCGGATCGGTGAAAGGTCTAAGGGCGCTCCGATGGTCGATACCCCCGTCGAGTTCGGAGACGGAGTGTTCCATCATTATGCACAACTACACCGTCGACGTCCCCGAGAGGGGAGAACGAGGGATTCGAATCGAATGCAACGACCACGGTGAATGGGAGGAGTTTCAGCCCGGATACCGGACGGTCGCCTTTTACTGCGAGGGCTGCGGGCTCGAGCTCGAAGTCGATCTCCACGATTGTTACGACTGGCGCGATCTGGGCGAACTGTGCTAACGTCCCGTTGGCCGGCCGTGGAGCGAGACCGATCGCCGTCCCGAGGAACCGCACGGCTCGGGCGGAACGACGAATTAAGCGCAGTGGGAGCAACAGCGGCCACCGCCGAATCCGCTCCCGGGGCGGACGGAGCCCAAGGCCACCGGTCCGAAACGCAGGTCGACGCGGGTCACGGCGGCCGAACCGTTCCGACACCGGCAGTCAGCGTTCACCGGAAACGTGGTGTGTCACTGGGTAGCTAAGGAGTCGGGGGACCGTTCGACGCCGACAGCCCTATCCAGGGACGCCGCGCCGGTGACGGCACTGACTCGCACTGCGGCGGGTTCGATCAGCGTACCGCCCTCGCATGCAGTCACTCCTCGAGTCGCTCCTGGAGTTCCTGGACCGTCGAGACGAGTTCGATCGGCGGCGTCGTGTTCACGTCGAGCGACTCGAGATCCTCGAGCACGGCCTCAGTCTCGGGATCGATCGATCGCGTCTCGGACTCGGCCTCCGGCGGGCCGCCGTCGGTCGACGCCGTCTGAGACGGGGACTGTCCCTGGGCCGCCGTTTGGGTCCGCATCGTTCCACTGCCCAGATCGAACGTAGCCTGAACGGGGTCGCTCGATCCGCCGCCCTTCGCCTCGATGGCTTTTTCCTCGCGTAGCCGCTCCAAGACGGTCCTCGAGCGGTCGACAACGGGGTCGGGAACGCCGGCGAGGTCGGCGACGTGAATCCCGTAACTGCGATCCGTCGGGCCGTCGCGAACGGTTCGGAGGAAGGTGACCTCGCCGTCGCGTTCGTCCGCGGCGACGTGGACGTTGGCCACGCGCGGGAGGGTGTCGGCGAGCCCGGTCAGTTCGTGATAGTGGGTGGCAAAGAGCGTCTTCGCCTTGACCTCGTTGTGGAGGTACTCGGTCGCGGCCCAGGCGATCGAAATACCGTCGTAGGTCGCCGTTCCGCGGCCGACCTCGTCTAGAATGACCAGCGACTCCTCGGTCGCGGTATGGAGGATGTTCGAGAGTTCGCTCATCTCGACCATAAACGTCGACCGGCCCTGCGCGAGTTCGTCCAACGCGCCGACGCGAGTAAAGATGCCGTCGACCAGCCCGATCTCGGCCGCCTCCGCGGGGACGAAGCTGCCGACCTGCGCCAGGAGGACGATACAGGCGACCTGTCGCATATAGGTCGACTTCCCGGACATGTTGGGCCCGGTAACCACAAGGAAGCCGCGCTCCTCGTCCAGTCGCACGTCGTTGGGAACGAATTCCGTCGTCTGCTCGACGACCGGGTGTCGGCCCTGTTCGATCTCGAGCCGGTTGCCTCGATGGAGGGCGGGCTGTACCCAGCGGTTCTCGGCGGCGTGTGTCGCCAGGCTCGCGAGCGCGTCCACCGTCGCCAGCGCCCGGCCGACGTCTTGGAGCAGTTCGGCCTGCGCGGCGACGTCCTCGCGGAGGTCCGCGAAGAGTTCGTACTCGAGGTCGCCGCGCCGGTCCTCGAGCCGGAGGATTTCGCGTTCCTTCTCCTCGAGTTCGTCGGTGGTAAAGCGCTTCGAGTTCTTCAGCGTCTTGATCTCCTCGTAGTGGTCAGGAACGCCGTCGGCGGCGGATTTGCCGACCTGGATGTAGTAGCCGTCGGTCTTGTTCCGGTCGACCGTGACGTGTGAGAGTCCGTACTGGCGCTTCTCGCGGTCGGCGAGCGTGTCGAGCCACTCCCTGATCGCCTCGTGGCGCTCGATTACCTCGTCGAGTTCGTCGTCGTACCCCTGCTGGAGGAGTTCCCCCTGTGTCACCGTCGATGGCGGGTCCTCGGCGATGGCGTCCGCGAGCGTGTCCCGGAGGTTCCGGGCGGCATCTCGATCCGGTCGGGCGACGATCTCGGAGAGCGGCGAGTCGGCCAGGTCCGGGTTCGACTCGACCGCGTCGGCCAGCGCGGGCAGCACTGCCAGCGTCTCCCGGACCGCGAGGAGATCCCGCGCGTCGGCGCTGCCGTGGGTCGCCTTCGAGGCGAGGCGAGCCAGATCGTAGGCCTCGCCGAGGGTGTCCTGGATCTCGTCGCGGGCGAGCGCCGCCGTCGAGAGCGCGGCCACGCTCTCCTGACGCTCCTCGAGCGTCGCGAGCGAGCGCCGCGGGCGCTGGAGCCACTCCTTCAACAGGCGGCCGCCGGCGCTGGTCTCGGTGTGGTCGATCGTCGCGAACAGCGAGCCGTCGCGTTCGCCTTGCATCGTCTCGGTCAACTCGAGGTTGCGCTGGGTGGTCGCATCGAGCGTGACGTGATCGTCGCCGTGGTGGGCCTGAATGCGGGTCATCGAGGCGAGCACGCCCGCGCCGGTCTCCGCGACGTACGAGAGGATCGCGCCGGCCGCCGCGATGGTCGGTTCGCCGACCGAGAGTCGGGCGACGGTTTCGGTGCCGAACTGCTCGCGAACCGTGTGGGCCGCCCGCTTGGGCGCGAACGATTCGGTCTCGTGGAGGGTCAGGGTCGCGTCGATGCGCTCGCGGACGGTCGTCAGCAGTTCGTCGTCGGTTCGGACGGCCGGTCCCGGCAGGACCTCGACCGGATCGAACCGATAGAGTTCCGTCAGCGCGTCGTCGGCGTCGTCGGCGTCCGCGACGAGGAATCGGCCCGTCGTCACGTCGGCGACGGCCAGTCCGTACCCGGATTCACCGCCGCTCGAGCCGCCGGCGCTCCCGCCGTCGACGACCGCCGCAAGGTACTGGGCGTCGGCGTCGCTGGTCTCGAGGAGCGTCCCGGGGGTCACGACGCGGACGATCTCCCGTGCGTGGCCGGACTCAGTCTCGTACTGGTCGGCGACGGCGACGCGATAGCCCCGTTCGACAAGGGCCTTGAGGTAGGGCGTCAGGTCGTCGAGTGGCACGCCGGCCATGGGATAGGACGAGCCGTGAGAGGACTTCTGTGACACCTTGAGATCGAGTTCCTCGCTGACGAGTTCGGCGTCCTCGCCGAAGAACTCGTAGAAGTCGCCACACTGCATCGCCAGTAAATCGGCGTCGGTGCCCTCTTTGAGGGAGAAAAACTCTCCGACGATTCCCGTCGCCTCGGTCATACTCGGTGACTGTCGTTCCACCGCAAAAACCCTGCGGGATCCGCGGTGAACGTGGTCGGGCAGCGACGGGAGCGAAGACGGACATCGATCGGTTACGATCCCCGATGTCCAGTAACTTACGTCAAAAACGGCGTGGGCTACTTTCTGAGGCCGCTAATGAAGTTATTCGCTCGAGTCCGGACAGCAGACAGCACTCCCGGTCCCTTATGTCCCTGCTCCGGTTCGAGTTCGCGGTCAGTCTTCGGTGAGCGGCCCATGTTCATCTATCCCTTCCGCCTCGTTACCCATAAAACTGCGGCAATCCCGAGTACGAGGAAAGCCGTGACCAGCGTCGGATAAAGGAATTCGTCCGGACTACCTTCCAGCGTCAACACGGCGGAAAGCAGGAGGCAAAGTACGCCCGCGACCAGCGAGAAAAGCGTCGTGTGTAACCCGACGACGTTCGTCTGATTCGTCTTCCGCATCGATTCGGTCCACTCATCGTATTCGTTCAGTTGAAACCGAAGCCACTCACGCTCCGTATATCCACCCGCAACGACGTCTTTTCGATGGTCACTACTTACGCCGAAACTCGGATCAGAGACGGAATACGTCCAAATACCCGCCACGATGGAAGCGAGCAAAAACACGACACCACTGGTCGCGACTCTGAACGGCCACGTTCCGATCTCCTCGGTCGTTATCGAATTACCACTGATCTGAATCGCGGAGATAACGAGGCCGATAAAGAGAACCGCAGTTCGGACCGTCCGCATTGCCTTATCATCGATGTCCCCAAGCAGCGATAGCTGTTCGTCGAGTACCTCACGGGACTCTTTTCGAACGATCTCGAGCGCTTCAATATCGACTTCCTCGGCCGGGGGTTGCTGCTCGTCCGGTTCAGAATCGCTCGAACTCGCTGTCGATCCGGAGTCGTCGACAGAGCGATTATCGGTGCCAGATTCGGACTTCGATACCGAATCGGAGCGCGATTCGTGCTGGCCCATCAATCATCCAAACTACGTAACAGGGAGAATGAAATTTTTATCACTTTATCCTCTGTGCGGACTAATCGTCCGGATTCAGTAGACCAGCCCGCCAAGCGGCACGTCCTCGTCGGGCGAGACCAACACGGGATACCCCTCCTCACTCGGAACGCCGACGGTCAGCGCCTCCGATTTGAACCCCGCGATCCGCACGGAGCCGAGGTTCGTCGCACACAACACCTGTCGATCCTCGAGGTCGGCGGCGTCGTAGTGGTAGTCGAGTTGGGCGGCCGACTGGATCTCCTCGTCGCCGAGGTCGATCCACAGCTTGGTCATCTCGGGCTTCTCGGCTTCGGGAAATGGTTCGGCCTCGAGTACCTCGCCAACCTCGATCGTCACGTCGAACGGGCTCTCGACCATGCCCCACGGTACCGTCGCCACCGAAAACTAGGTATCGATCCGCGACCGTCAGCCGCCGTGCGTTCGGTACCAGACGCGGGCACCGATCGGCGACTCGTCGGCCGCGAGGTCGAGTCGCCGCAGGACGAGGTCGCGGATCGCGACCGTCACGACGAGTTCGATCGACTCGCCGTCCGCGGTCGTCACCGCGAAGACGGCGTGGCCGTCCCGTTGATCGACGGCATCGATCGTCCCGACGGACCACCGCTCGAGGTCGTGGGTCGGCTTCCGCGCGTGAATTCTGTCGTGGGCCATACGGAACCGAACGGCTGCTGCGGGTGTGAGTCTGGCGGCGGGTCAGTAATCCCCGAGGACGCCGAGCCGGCGCGCCCGGCGGGTGGCGTACTGGAAGGCCGCGTAGCCGAGCGCGAGATACCCGACGGCGACCCCGACGAGGATCGCGAGATCGACAGCCGGGAACTCCCAGAGCCGGACGTTATCGATCATCGCCCGCTGGAGGAGCGCGCTGCCCTGGGCCAGCGGCAAGAACCGCAGCCAGCCGAGGTCGAACGCGGGCGCGGAGATCAGTACGATGAAGCCGAACTGGAGCAGGTTGAGCCAGTTGCCGACCCGCTTGTAGAGGACGGTCACGCCGCCGGCGGCCAGTCCGAGCCCCAGTACCGAGACGATGCTGAGCGTCGCGACGACGACGATCGTGACGACGTTCAACTCGAGGCTCCGCCCGGTGAGCAGCAGCATCACCGCGAGCAGCACTGACGAGGTGACAAACGAGCGGACGATCTTGGCGAGGCCCTTCAACAGTGCTACGGGGGCGAAGCCAAAGGGCGACATCACGTGGCGCTCGAGGGTCCCCCACTGGACCTCGCTCCCGATGTCGTTCGCGATCGAGGAGTACGCCCCGACCGAGAGCGACCACAGGAAGTAGCCGACGATGATCCCTTCGATGGAGTCGGTCAGCGCCTGCCCGGCGATCGCCCGGCCGCCGTAGAACAGCAGCCCGAAGAAGAACACCGAGGCGATGAGCCCGCCGATGGCGTTCGCGGGATAGCGAACGAAAATCAGGTACTCGCGGGAGAGGACGGCGCGTGCGAGGTGGCGGTAGCCGGCCGGCCGCGGCGCTTCGGTCGCGTCCGATCGGTCCGCGGTCATCGCTCACCCCGATCGTCGCTCGTCAGTTCGACGAAGACGTCCTCAAGGTCCGGCTCAACCGTCCGGACGCGCTCGAGGGTCACGCCGTCGCCCCGGAGCGTCGCCAGCAGCTCGTAGAGGCCGTCGCTGTCGGTCACGACCTCGATCCGGTGGCCGGCGTCGCGTCGCTCGGCCTCGATCGCCTCGAAGCGCCGTCGCAGCCGCGAGACGAGCGCGGCGTCGATATCGGCGCTCGTGATCCGAACGCAGTGGCGGTCCGTGTCGGCAAGCAGGGCGTCGACGGTGTCGTCCGCGATGATCGCCCCATCGGACATGATGAGGACGCGGTCACAGACCGTCTCGACGACATCCATATCGTGGCTGCTGAGGACGACGGTGAGGTCCTCCTCTTCGGCGAGGCGTCGCAGTTCCCGCTGGAGCGTCCGGGAGCTCTCGATGTCCAACCCGAGCGTGGGTTCGTCGAGGAAGACGACCTCGGCATCCCCGGCGAGGACGCTCGCCAGCGACACCTTCTGTTTCATCCCCCGGGAGAGATCACGAACCGGAACGTCGGCCTTCGCCTTGAGGTCGAGCTGGGCCAGCAGCCGGTCGTGGCGGTCGCGGACCGAGTTCGGGTCGACGCCGCTGATGGTGGCGAAGTACCGCAGGTTCTCCCGGACGGTCAGCCGCCAGTAGTCGTTGCGCGCCCCCTCGAGTATCGCGTCGACGGCGCTGTAGGCCGCCCGCGGTCGCTCCTGGAGGTCGATGCCGCGGATCCGAACGCTGCCCGCGTCCGGCACGACCATCCCGAGGATCGACTTGATGAGCGTCGTCTTGCCGGCACCGTTCGGCCCCAGCAGGCCCACGATCGAGCCGGTCTCGATGTCGAAACCGACGTCATCGACCGCGGTGACCGCCGTCTCGCCGTCGCCGAACCGCTTTGACAGTCCGGTAACGGAGACGGCGATGTCGTGGTCATCCGTCGCCGACGGCTCACCGCTGTCCGGGCGCGTTTCGGCCGGTGTCCGCCCCGTTCCGTCCTCCCGGTCGGTCCTCACCGCGTCGTCGCCGGGAGCCGCGCCGGCTCTCTGACTGGACGCAGCCACGGCATCCGTTCCGCTCGTCGTCCCGCTGTTTTCTCGCGCTGTCACAGTACTATTTTAACTCGCCGAGTTACAAAAACGCGCGGCCGCTCCCGCGTTCGGGCTCGAGAACAACCCGGGTCCGGGATATATTACGCTACCCGTGGGAGGACGACGCAGCAGCCATGTCAGACCGCGACCATTGCGTGTTGATCCCGGTCGCCATCTTCGAGGGGGAGAGCGTCCCGCGGACGATCGTCGACGCGCTCGCGTCGATTCCGGTCGTCCTGCTCGGCTATCGCGACCTCCCCGATCAGACCGGAACGGATCAGGCACGCGCGCAGTACGGCGACCGCGCGCGGGCCGAACTCGAGGAGTTGCGGACGGTCTTCGAAGAGGCGGGCTGTGACGTGACATCGCGACTGGCCTTCACCCACGACCGGCTAGAAACGTTCGAACGCGTCGCCGTCGACAACGCCTGTGACGCCGTCCTGGTGCTCAATCCGGCACCCGTCCTCGAGACGGTACTCGTCGCGGTTCGAAGCGACGTCAACGTCGAGCATATCGCTCGGCTGCTCGCGACGATCCTCGACGGCACGGCCCTCGAACTCACGCTCTTTCACGTTGCGCCGGACGAATCGACGCGGGCAGCGGGAACGGAACTGCTCGAGACGGCCCGGTCGGAACTGGTCGCTGCGGGGGTCGACGGCGGCCGGATCGACAGCACGGTCGTCGTCGACAACTCGCCCACGGCGGCGATCGTCGAGGCGGCGGCCGACCACGACCTCTTGGTGGCCGGCGAGAGTCGCCCGTCCATCCGTCGGGTCATCTTCCGGGACCGCGCCAAACGACTGGCCCGACGGACGGTCGATCCGGTGTTGGTGATTCGCGGCGAGTATCTCGAGCCGGCAGACGGCGGGGACACGGCAGACGGCTAACGACCGGGACCGAACGGCCGGGCCGTGTCGCGGGGGCGAGGGCACCGGTCGACCGACCGGCCTCCAGACCCGCTCAGTCCTCGAGTTGCGACGCGCGATCGGCGTCTATCCCCTGCTCACGAGTCGCTGCTGCGTCGGCGCTCTCCTCGCGGACAACGATCACCGGCCCGACCGCCTCGGCAGCGACGCGGTCGGCCTCCTCGCCGAGGAGAAACGACCGAAGCGACGGGGACCGTTCGCCCATGACGATCGCATCGTGGCTCGGTGCGGCCTCGACGAGCGCCTCGAGGGGCGGTTCGTCGACCGCGAGGGTGGTCTCGACGTCGATTCCGCGTTCGGCGAGGGAGTCGGCAGCCGCCGCGATCGATTCCCGGCCGCCGGGTTCGTCGTCGGTCGCCAGAAAGAGCGTGACGCCGATCTCGCGGTCGCCGACCAGTTCGGCGACGAACGCGGTGATTCGGTCGCCGGCGATGTTGCCGGTCAACGCCACGAGGAGGCGATCGACTGAGCCGGTCGCCCCCGTGACGGCGTAGGCGTCGGCGGCGACCTCGTCGGCGACCCGATCGACCGTTCGCTCCCGATCGTGGGTGAACACGAGGCGATGGTCGGCGCTCCCCCCGGCCGCTTCGAAGGCCTCGGCGAGATCGGTGAGGGCGGCGGTCGCCCGGTCCTCGTACTGGAGGCGAGCCTGGTCCGGCGGCGTCTGTTCCGGGAGGACGTGGTAGCCGAGCACGGTCACGTCCATCGTCGCGAGCAGCGTCGGGAGGCCGGTCGAGACCGACTCGCCCTCGAGAATCGCCAGCGGAACCAGCACGCGCGTCATTCGACCACCCCCTTCAGCGTCACGTCACGACCGTAGTAGGCGTACCAGCCGGCGGTTGCGAGCATGATCCCGACGCCGATGAGCTGTGATGTCCGTTGCATGAACCCGATCAGGGCGAAGCTCGCGAGCGCGCCGAGTATCGGGACGACGGGATAGCCGGGGACCCGAAAGTCGGGGTCGTACCACGACGGGTCGGCTCGCCGCAGCGCGAGCAGGGCCACGCAAAGCAGCCCGTACGTGACGAGGTGAAGGAACGACGCGACCTCCGCGAGCAGTTCAACGCGGCCGGTCGCCACCAGCGCGAGGATCGGCCCGCCGGCCATCCCCAGCGCGACGTGTGGCGTGCCGTATCGAAGGTTGATGTGGCTCGCGTGCCGCGGTAACAGGGCATCTTTGGAGACCGCGTAGATGGCTCGAGACGTGCTGAGCACCGATGCGTTGGCGCTGGACATCGTCGCGAGCAGTCCGCCGAAGACGATCGCGACCGCACCGGCCGAGCCGAAGTAGTGGCGGCCGACCTCGACCATCGCCGTTTCGCCGAACGTCGAGAGCCGCTCGCTCCCGAACGCGCTGGTTGCGACGAAGATCGCCGCGACGTAGAGGACGCCGACGACGAGGACGGAGCCGACCATCGCGAGGGGCAGGTTCCGTCCGGGGTCGCGAATCTCGCCGGCGACGGTCGCCACCTGCGCGAAGCCGAGATAGGAGGTGAACACGAGCGCCGCGGTCGTCAATACGGGCATCGGTCCGAACGGCGCGAACTGTTGGGGGGCGGACGGCTCCCCGACGATCCCCAGTGCGTCGAGCCCGCCGTAGCCGAGGAACACGATCAGGATCGACAGGAGTAACGCGACGATCCCGTTTTGCAGTTTCGCCGCGTTTTCCGTCCCCGTGACGTTCAGTACGGTTACACCAGCGCCGAACAGCAGCGCCAGCGGGATGACGAGGCCGTCGCCCATCGAGACGCCGAGTTCCGCGAGCGTGTCGACGGCGTAGTAGCCGAAGCCGACGAGGTAAAACGCCGTCGCGAACACCAGCCCGAACCACAGCGACAGCCCGACGACGGCCCCGGGGAGCGTTCCCAGACCGCGCGAGATGTAGTAGTAGCCGCCGCCGCTTTTGGGCATCGCCGTCGCGAGTTCGGACGCCGGCAGCGCGACCAGGAGGGCGACGAACGCGCCGATCGCGAACGACCCAGCCGCCGCGGGTCCGGCCCGGCCGGCAGCCAGCCCCGGAAAGACGAAAATCCCGGCTCCGATCATCGTCCCGATCCCGATCGCGAGGGCGCCGGCGAGCCCGAGCGTCCGCTCGAGTTCGGCGTCGTCGGTGATCGTCACGTCCGCAGTTTCGATCGTCGGCTCGACTCGTGGTGACTCTCCCTCGACGTTGGTCCCACCGGCCGACGACGGATCACTCATATCGGGGGCGTCTCGCGCCTGCCCTATAGCTCTGCTGTCGAATGGAGGCGACTGGGATCGACCGGTTCGGACACTGACCCGGCTCGGCCGGCTGGCTACCCGGTGAGTTCGTCGGCCAGACGCCGGAGGCTCCCGTCCCCGTCGGCGGCCGCGTCCGGAACCGCGAGCATGACCTCCTCGATGCCGGCGGCGGCGTAGTCGGCGAGCCGCTCGCGTATCTCCGCCGGCGTCCCCGTCGGTGCCGTCTCGAGGTAGCCGGCGAGGAAGAACTCGCGGGGCTCGCTCGGGCCGTCGTCGGGCAGGAACTCGCTCCGGAACGCCTCGCGCTTGTCTTCGGCGGCCGCGGTCGTCTCGCCCGTGAAGACGAATAGTTCGGCGGATTTTCGGAGCTCGTCGTATCGGGCCTCGCTCTCGCAGTGCTCGCGTAAGACCGCGAGTTTCGCCGCGAACCCCTCTGGCTCGAGGGTGCCGTAGTTCCAGCCGTCGGCCAGGGCGGCGGTGTACCGCAGCGTAAACGACTCGCCGCCGCCGCCGATCCAGATCGGCGGATGGGGCTCTTGCACCGGCTGGGGCTCGCAGAACGCCTCGTCGAGGTCGATCTCGAGGTGCTCGCCCTCGTGGCTGTACGTCTCGTTCGTCCAGAGCCCCTGCAGGATCGTGACGGTCTCGGCGAGCCGGCGGAGCCGTTCGGCCGGCGGCTCCCGGAACGCGTAGCCAAAGCGGTCGTACTCCGCGGCGTACCAACCGCCGCCGAGGCCGAGCTCGAGGCGGCCGTCGCTGATGCGGTCGACCTGCGCCGCCATCTTCGCCAGCAGCGCGGGATGGCGGTAGGACTGGCTCGTGACGAGCGTGCCGAGTCGCACCTGTTCCGTCGCCTCGGCGACCGCGCTCAGCGTCGTCCAGGGCTCGTGGACGCCGCGTCGCGGGTCGCCGATCCATGACTGGAAGTGATCCTCGAGCCAGACCGCGTCGTAGCCGAGCGCTTCGGCCTCGAGTGCGGTTGCCCGAACGGTGTCGATGTCGGTACCGTACTGCGGAAGGATGAGGCCGACATTGAGATCGGTCGCGGCCCTCGATTCGTCGGCGCTCATTCGGTCACCTCTCGGTCGAGCGCCAGCGTTCGGTCGGCAAGCGTCTCCGGATCGTCCGCGACGATTTTGACGAGCGCCTCCTTGCCGACCGCACCGCGATCGATGACGGCGACGGGGGGCTCGTCGCGATCGGCGAAGGCTTGCCGGGCACCCCAGCCCATCGTGCTGTCCGCCGTCTCCCTGATCTCGGCCGGCTGTTGGTCGCGGTCGTACTCTGCGACCGGCCACTCGAGGGCCTCGAGCGCGTCCTCGACGGCCGCGTCGAACCGACAATTGACAGCGAACCGCAGGTCGGGGACGAACTCCCGCGCCGAGAGGAGGAAGCGAGCGACGTGACTCGAGGCACCGAACCGAACTCCGCGGTTGGGCTGGACGCCGGACAGCGTCCGCGTGATGCGCCCCTCGACGGCGGCGGTCTCGGCGGCGGAGTCGGCGTAGGGCGTCGCCCCGACGACGTTCATCCCGACCTCGGGGACCAACGCCGACACGTCGGCCTCGACGACCCGGTCGACGACCGCCTGGACGGCCTCGGCGGTTCGTTCCCTGGCGGCCTCGTTTCGCAGCGGGACCATGTGGTTGACCGCGCCGTGGCCCTCGCCGACATCGTAGTAGTAGCGCACTGCACGCTCGAGGAATGCCGTGGCACCCTCGACGGCCGTCTCGAGCGAGTCGCCCGTGGCGAGCCGGGCCGTGATCGCCGAGCCCAGCGTACAGCCCGAGCCGTGGGTGGCCTCGGTGCCGACCCGCGGGTGCTCGAACGTGCGGACGCGCTCGGCAGTGACGAGGATGTCCCGGACCGTCTCGCCGGGGACGTGACCGCCCTTGACGAGGACGGCGTCGACGCCCGTCTCGAGGATCGCCTCGCCGGCCGCCACTGCGCTCTCGTCGTCGGTGACCGCGATGTCCGTCAGCACTTCGGCCTCGTCGGTGTTGGGCGTCGCCAGCGTCGCCCGGCCGAGCAGGTCCTCGTAGGCGCGTTCCGCGTCGGGCTCGAGCAGACGATCCCCGGAGGTTGCGACCATCACGGGATCGACGACCAGCGGGAACGCGAATTCCCGTGCGTGTTCGGCGACGGTTTCGATCACGTCGGTCGTCGCGAGCATGCCCGTCTTCGCCGCGCCGACCGCGAAGTCGTCGGTGACGGCCTCGAGTTGGGCGTCGATCTCGTCGGTCGGGAGGACGTGCGAGGACGAGACGCCGCGGGTGTTCTGGGCGGTGACGGCGGTGATCGCCGACGTGCCGAAGACGCCGTGGGCGGCCATCGTCGCGAGGTCGGCCTGGATTCCCGCGCCGCCGCCGGAGTCGCTGCCGGCGATCGTCAGCGCGACCGGCCGGCTATCGGGTGCTGGTGTTCGCATACGGGATCGTATTCCCGGCTTATACTAAGCGGTGATGGTCAGCGACGCTGAGAGTCGGCACGGGCTGCTTCGGTCCCGTCGCCGATCCGCAGCCGTCCGTCCCCTCGTGACGGCACGCCGGTCTACTGGCCAGCACTCGAGGACCGGTCGTCGCGCTCGGTCGCCGCGGCCGCAAGTTCGGCGTAGGCCTCCCACGACGGATCGACGGTCGGATGCTCGAGTGGCTCCCCGTCGACGAGCACCTCGCCTCCCTCGGCGTCGGTGGCCTCGACGCGGCCGATGTCGGCGACCGGCGTGTCACGGTCCTCGAGTGCGGCACGCACGGCCCCGACACCCGCGGGGTCGACAGCGAGCAGGAGCGAGCCACAACTCGTCGCCGCCCAGGGATCGATGTCGAGGGTGTCACAGACCGCGCGGACGCCGGGGCGCATCGGGACTGCCGCGCGGTCGATCGCGAACCGAGCGCCGGCACCGTCGGCCATCTCGTTCACCGCGCCGGCGAGCCCGCCCTCGGTCACGTCGTGCATCGCCCGCACCGGGCCCGCGGCGGCCGCGGTGAGTGCGTCGCGAACCGAAAACACCTCCTCGAGGCGGGCCTGTGCGTCCGCGATCACGCCGTCCGGGAGCGCGAGCTGGTCGCCGAAGAGGGTACTCAACAGCCCGACCGATTCGACGGCGGGACCGTTCGTCAGGAGCAGTCGGTCGCCCGGACGGGCACCGTCGGGGCGGACGATATCGTCGTGCTCGCCGACGCCCATCGCGGTGGCAGCCCCAACCCACGGATGTGAGATGTCGTCGTAGCGCGCCGTATGCCCCGTTACGACGGCGACCCCGAGATCTGCACACTCCGTGTGGATCGTCTCCCAGACCGTCGCGAACTCGGCGTCGGTCATCGACTCCGGGAGCGTCAAACAGATCGAGAGATGCGACGGTGGGACGCCGCTGACGGCCACGTCCGCGAGGACGAGATCGAGGGCGAAGCGTGCCGCTCGCTCGAGGCCGAGGGTGGGGAGGATCGAGAGCGGATCGGTCGCGGTGACCAGTGCCCGGTCGCCGATATCGAGGACGCCGAAGTCGACGCCATGGGCCGGTCCGAGGGAAACGTCGTCGCGGTCGGCACCGAGGTTCGGCGCGATGTGTCGGTCGAAGAACGCGCGGTCGATTTTTCCGAGATCGCTCACGGCCGATCGATGGCGGGCGGCCACCTTATCCGTGCTGATTCGGCGTCCGCCCGTACGCGAGCGACAACGGAGCGCAAACCGAGCAGCTGCGTTCCGTCCCGGTCAGGGGTATGGACGTGATCGACGCGGGGACCGAGCGGACGACCGGAACCGCCCGGTATTGAGCCCCGTGCCGTCCTTCACTCGTGTATGCACGGTACCGGTGTGCCGCTCGTGACGCCGTTCGGTTCGGCCGGCCGCGTCGACCGATCGCGGCTCCGATCCTTCGTCGACTGGCTCGAAAGACGGCCGCGTTGACTTTCCCTGTGGCCCGTCGGGCGACGCACCGCTGTTGACGACGGACGACCGACCGCGCCGCAGCGGCCGGAACCGACGCGGCGGGAGCTGGCATCGATACTCACGGCGATGCTGGTGGCCCGCGATCGGCGTAACCGAAAGACGGGTCATCAGCGGGCGGATCGAACCGCGAGCGGTTACTGCCAAGAGTCAAGGTACGGAGCCCCATACCGTTGTAGATGGGGTATTCGTTCCGGTCGCGGTCCGGGTCCGACCTCGAGTTCTCCACGAGCGAACTCGCGGGTGCGCTAGGGGATTCGGTGACGGTCCTGCCGTTGCTCGTTGCGCTCGGAGCGACGACGACCGTCTCGCTGCCCCACGTGCTGGTCGGATTCGGCGTCTTTCAGATCGTCTGGGGGGTGGCCTACGGACTGCCGCTCTCCGTCGAACCGATGAAGGCACTGGTCGGGCTGGCGGTCGTCGGCGCGCTGTCCGCTGCCGAACTCGCCGCCGCCGGACTGCTCGCCGGCGGGGTCCTCCTCTCCGTCGGACAGCTCGGGCTCGTCGGTCGGCTCCAGCGGGTGGTCGGCGAGCCGGTCATCCGTGGCGTGCAACTCGCCGTGGCCTTGCTCTTGCTCGAGGCGGCGGTCGACCTCTCGATCGGCAACCCGCCGGTGGCGGTGGGCGGGCTCGCCGTAGTCGGCCTGCTGGCGCTCGTCGGCTACCGGCAGGCGAGCGTGCTGGTCGTGCTCGGACTCGGGGCCGTCGCGGCCGTCGCGACGGCCGGCGTTCCGACGCCGACGATGCCGGCACTCACGGTGTTTCCCGCCGGCTCGCCGTCGCTCACCGCAGCCGCCGTCGAGGGGACCGTCGCCCAGTTGGGAATGACGGTCGGCAACGCCGCGATCGCGACCGCCCTGCTCTGTGGCGACCTCTACGACCGGGAGGTCTCGGCGGACGCGCTCTCGACGAGTATGGGCGTGACCTGCCTCGCGGCGATCCCGCTGGGCGGCGTCCCGATGTGTCACGGCAGCGGCGGCCTCGCCGGCAAGTACGCCTTCGGCGCGCGAACCGGCGGCGCGAACGTCCTGCTCGGCCTCGGCTACCTCGCGCTCGCGCCGATCGCCGCCGGGGCCGTCCTCGCCGCCTTCCCGATGGCGGTTCTGGGCGTGTTGCTCGTCGTCGTGGCGCTCGAGTTGGCCCGCGCGGCGGTCGCGGCCGTCACCGATCGTCGATCCCTCGCGGTGGTCGCCGCCGTCGGAGTCGCCGGTGCCGCCGGCAATGTCGGCGTTGCGTTCGTCCTCGGCACCGTCGGTAGTTGGCTCGTCTCGCGGTCGGCGTGGGGCGCAAGCGGCGTCGGCGAGCGCGAGCCGGACGACCTTTGATGCCGGAGCCCCAACCGCCACCGATGCACGCGAGCTGGGCCGATCTCTTCGACCGCGGCGCGGAGTACGACGGCGATCGCGAGGCGATTCGGGACGCACTCGCAGCGATCCGGGAGGACAGCGATGCCTGACCGCGACGAGCCGAACCCCGCCCGCGTCGTCGCCGACGCCGACGTGCTCGCGGCGGACTTACTCGTCGGCGGCGACGCGCGCGAGGCGCTGGATCACGTCCGTCGCCACTCCTGGATCGACCTCGTCGCCAGCGACCCGCTGCTCGAGCAGACGGAACGGCTCGTGACGGCGCTTGCCGACGCCGACCTCGCCGCGGACCACCGCGAGCGGCTCGCGGCCGAGCGCGTCGCGGTCGACCAGCCCGACGGGGACCATCCCGGGCTGGCGTCGGCCTATCGGGGGAACGCGGCTCACCTGCTCTCGACCGACGACCGGCTTCGATCGGCGACGGCCGGGCTCACCCTGCAGCCCCGCGTCTCCGTCAGTATCCGCCCGCCGGACGCGTTCGCCCGCCTGTTCGACCCTGCGAGCCTGTACGCGGTCGTCGAAGACGGCGAGTATCCGGGGCCGGACCGAGACCCGCGAGCCTGACGGCGGTCTCGACGACGCGATATCGGACCCCTGGCAACGCCGCGAAGCCACCGGAGTTCGGGACCCTTATCAGCCAGGGACGCATCGATGGTAAGGGGTAATGAACGATCTACGAACCGGGTTGAGCTACGGTGACGTGCTCCTCGTCCCGAACCGCTCGCCAGTCGATAGCCGCAGCGACGTCGACCTCTCGACGCGGCTCACGCCGTCCGTCGAACTGGACGCGCCGCTCGTCTCCGCCGCGATGGACACCGTCACGGAGGCCGAACTAGCGATCGAACTCTCGCGCGCCGGCGGGATCGGCGTCGTTCACCGGTTTCTCACGCCGGACGAGCAGGCCGAACAGGTCGAACGGGTAACGGCCGCCGACGAGCAGGTGGCGGCCGCGGTGGGGATCAACGAAGACTACGTCGGCCGCAGCGCCGCGCTGATCGACGCCGGCGTCGACGCGCTCGTGGTCGACGTGGCCCACGGCCACCTCGAGCGATCGCTCGAGGCGGTCGAGACGCTCCGGGCAGAGTTCCCGGACACCGACCTCGTCGCCGGCAACGTCGCGACGCCGGCCGGCGTCGAGGACCTCGCGGCCGCCGGCGCGGACTGCGTGAAAGTCGGCATCGGTCCCGGCTCCCACTGTACCACCCGAAAGGTCGCCGGCGCGGGCGTCCCGCAACTGACTGCCGTCGACGACTGTGCGACGGCGGCCGAGGATCTGGACGTGACGATCTGTGCCGACGGCGGGATTCGAACGTCCGGCGACGCCGTCAAGGCCCTGATGGCGGGTGCCGACACGGTGATGTTGGGAAGCCTGCTGGCCGGCACCGAGGAAGCACCCGGCGCGGTGGTGGAAGTCGACGGGGCGCGGTACAAGCGCTCGCGGGGCATGGCGACCACCACGGCCGCCGAGAACCGCGACGACAAGGATGCCAACGTTCGCGCCGACGAGGGCGTCGAGGCCCTGACGCCGTACAAGGGGCCGGTCGGCGACGTCGTCGACGAGTTCTGTGCGGGCATTCAGTCCGGGCTCTCCTACTGCGGCGGTGAGACGATTCCCGCGGCTCGCCGACACGCCGAGTTCATCCGCGTCGCTCCCAGCGCGAAGGAACGCGAGGGGTACCACGCGGATCAGGACTGGGAGGGCGTCAGCGTCGAGAGTGAAGCGAAGACGGTCACCGAAGCGCAGCTCGCGGCGGACGACGACGCGGTCGAGACCGCCGCAGAAGGAGACGACTGACCGCCGATCGAGCTCCGGCGCGTTACTCGTCGCGGTCGGCGTACCACTCCGCGAACGTCGCCAGCGCGCGGCCGCGGTGTGAGATGGCGTTTTTCTCTTCGGTGCTCATCTCGGCCATCGTCGTCCCGTTGTACTCGAAGATGGGATCGTAGCCGAACCCGCCCTCGCCGCGGGGCGCGACGAGGGTGCCCGCGACTGAACCCGCGAACGTCTCGGTCCCGTTCTCGTCAGCGTACGCGAGGATGGTCCGGAACGTCGCGCGGCGGTTTTCCTCCGCCTCCGCGAGTTGCCAGAGCCGCTCGACGCCGACGGTGTCCTCGACATACGCCGAGTACGGCCCCGGAAATCCGCCGAGCGCCTCGACGAACAGCCCTGCGTCGTCGACCAGGACCGGCTCGTCGCTCCCCAACTCCGCGAACGCCTCGCGCGCACCGTGGGCGGCGATCTCCTCAAGCGAGTCGCTCTGGACCTCGGTGTAGTCGTAGTCGATCTGTTCGACGGGCTCGATCCCCGCGAGGTAGTCCCGCGCCTCACGGACCTTCCCCGCGTTGCCGGTCACGAATCGAATGGCCATGTACGAGGCGGGGTCCGCGGGCGGAAAATAGGCGTCGGTTGCCCGTTCGCCCCTCGACTCCCGAGCCGCGAAAGAATCAAGCAGTGGTGGACGGAGAACACGACGTATGAACGTCACCGAGTGGGACGATCCCGACCGAATCGACGACCTCCCTGGCGGCGAGCGGCGCGTGCTGGCGGCCACCGACGAACTGATGCTCGTTCACTATTCGCTTGAGGCGGGCGCGGAAGGAGAGCCACACGCCCACGACGAGACGACGCAGGCGACGTTCGTTATCGAGGGGGCGCTCGAGCTCCGCGGCGAGCGCTCGCGGACCCTCGAGGCGGGTGATTCGTACGTCGTCCCGCCGGGAACGGTCCACGGCGTGCGGGCTCTCGAGCCGTGTCGCGTCATCGACGCGTTCACACCGCCGCTCGGGGCGTACACGTCGGAGTAGCGCCTGCATTCGCAGCGGCACTCGCTACAGTTCGAGGGCCTCCATCACGGCCGCCTCCGCCTTCCGGAGGTGTTCGGCGGCCGTCCCGGGCGCACAGTCGAGTTTCGCGGCGACGTCCTCGACGCCCGCCGATCTGGGGACATCGAAGTACCCCAGCTCGCGGGCGACCCGCAGCGTCTCCCGCTGGCGCGCCGTCAGCGCGCCGACCGCGGCGTCGCCCCCGTCGTACTCGCCGACCCGGTCGACGGTCGTCTCGATGCCGTCGGGGATGCCCTCGAGCACGCGCCGGAGGTCGTCCGAGTCGCCGACGACGGAAAACCGGACCGTCCAGTCCGACCGGTACTCCACCGGCGGCAGAACGACGAGACTGCGCTCGGTGAACAGGTCGAGGAGCCGGGCGTCCACCTCGGCGGGCAGATCGCGGACGTAGACGGTGAACGTCCGGTCGCCGGTCCGCGTGAGTTCGTAGTCGCTCACCCGGCCGGTATCCGCGAGCGCGGCCTCGTAGACATCCGGATCGCCGACGACGTGGAAGATGAAGGCGTTGTCGTCGTCCCCCGCGAAGTTGCCATGAACCATCCGATAGGCGTCGAACGCGTCGCTTTCGGCGACGAAGCGATGCATCGGATGGATCGTCGCGGCGTCGTAGCGCAGCGTGAGTCGAACCGTCTTCACGGCCGGAGGGTCCGGTCTGCATATATAAATAGCCTAGCCAGTGACGCAGAATCGACTCGGCTCCCGCATCCGAACGGACGGCTATGACATCGGACTCGACGCTCGAGTCACGACCGACCGAGCGCGCCGCTCCGATCGGGGCCGCGGAACTCGAGGGGCTGCTCGGCGACGCGGTCCTCGGTCGTGACGACCACGAGAACGCGCCCGCGGTTGTGATCCGGCCGGACGAAGTACAGACGGTGCTCGCGACGCTCCGGGACGAGGCGGGCTTCGATCACTGCTCCTGTGTCACCGCCCAGGAGTACCCGGACCGGTTCGAGACGATCTATCACCTGAAATCCTACGCCGACCCGACGCGGGAGGTGAGCGTCGTGGTCCCGACGCCGACCGACGAGCCACGAAGCGAGTCGGCGACGCCGGTCTTCGAGACGGCCGACTGGCACGAGCGCGAGGCGTACGACCTCGTCGGCATCGAGTACGAGGACCACCCGGACCTGCGCCGGATTCTCCTCCCCGAGACGTGGCAGGGCCATCCGCTCTCGCGGGACTACGACCAGGAGCAGCCACAGGTCGTCACCCTCTCGGAGCACGCGAATCCGATCGCGGGCGACGAGCACGACACCACGTCGGACACGATGTTCCTCAACATCGGACCGCACCACCCGTCGACCCACGGCGTCCTCCACGTGAAGGCGGTGCTCGACGGCGAGACGGTCGTCGACGTCGACCCCGACATCGGCTACATCCACCGGTGTGAGGAACAGATGTGTCAGCAGAGCACGTACCGACACCAGATCATGCCCTATCCGGACCGCTGGGACTGGGTATCCTCGGGGCTCCTGAACGAGTGGACCTACGCCCGCGCCGCGGAGGATCTGGCCGACATCACGGTGCCCGACTACGCGCAGGTGATCCGGACGATGGGTGCCGAACTCTCACGGCTGGCCTCGCACTTCATCGCCATCGGGACCTACGCGCTCGACATCGTCGGCGAGTTCTGTGCCGCCTTCCAGTACGGTATCCGCGACCGCGAACTCGTCCTCGACGCCCTCGAGGAGCTGACCGGCCAGCGGATGATGTTCAACTACTTCCGGCTGGGCGGGGTCGCCTGGGACCTGCCCGAACCCCGCGAGGAGTTCATCGCGGGCGTCCGAGACATCCTCGATGGCTTCCCAGCCAAGATCGACGAGTATTACGACCTGCTGGTCACCAACGAGATCTTCCAGCGCCGCTGTGTCGACACCGGCGTCTTGGAACCCGACGCCGCGAAGCAGTACGGCTGTACGGGCCCGGTCGCTCGCGGCTCCGGCATCGACTACGATCTCCGACGGGACGACCCCTACGGGTACTATCCGCACCTCGAGTGGAACGTCGTCACTGAACCCGACGGCGACAACTTCGCGCGGCTGCTCGTTCGACTGCAGGAGATCGAAGAATCCGCGAAGATCGTCGAGCAGTGTCTGGACCTGCTCGCCGAGTGGCCCGAAGACGAACGGACCCTTCGGAGCAACGTCCCCCGGACGCTCAAGCCCGCCGCCGACGCCGAACTCTACCGCGCCGTCGAGGGGGCGAAAGGCGAACTCGGGATCTACATCCGCGCGGACGGGACCGACACGCCGGCGCGGTTCAAGATCCGCAGCCCCTGTTTCTCGAACCTCTCCGCGCTGCCCGAGATCGCCCGCGGCGAGTACGTCGCCGATCTGATCGCGGCGATCGGGAGCCTCGACTGTATCATGGGCGAAGTCGACCGCTGAGCCCGACCGGTAACGGCGGGTCGAAGACCGACAGCTCGCAGGGCCGGGATAGCGCTCGAGCGCGTCTCAGCCGGGCGTTCAGTCGTCGCTCTCGTCGACGATGACTTCGACGGGTTCGTCGGCGGTCTCGTCGCTTTCGGCGGTGGCCCCCTGCTCCTGTTGCCAGAGGAGCGCACCCGCGACGGCGACGACGATCCACGAGCGCCAGTTGGCGAGGTTCAGGGTGTAGCCGACGCCGAAGGGCTTCTCGACGAGCATCCCTTCGCCGGGCTGCCAGTACGACGAGAGCATACGGCTGATGCTCGGTCGTTCGAAGTTGTACGGGACCCCAAGAATCTCACCGGAAGTCGGCTTGTCTGCCATGCCCGGTGATACGTCCTCCCCTGATAAGAGTATTGTGTGCTGTGACGATCGTTGCAATCGGGCGACCGCGGTCCGGTCGCCCCGTCCTCACGACTGGTAGCGCCCGCGCCCTTCGATGTCCCGCAGGCGCTCGAGCACGCGCTCCGTGCCGACCGCACGGTACCCCTCCCGGACTGCTTCGCGGAGCGGCGCGGGATCGTCGGCGGTGCCGACGAGGCTCTGATCGAACACGTGCAGATCCATCGCGTAGTCCTCGACGTGGTCGGTGTGATAGCCGAGTCCGAAGTCGATGAGATAGGTTCGCTCGGCGTCGACTCTCACGTTCCGGGTCGTCGGATCACCGTGGACGACCCCCGCGCGGTGGAGCCGCGCGAGGTGACGGCCGACGGCCCGAACCCGGGCGGGCGACAGCTCCGCCTGGAGGTCACGGTCGCCGACGTACTCGAGTGCCAGCCGCGCTTCGTGGGGATCGACATCGGAGAGGACCGGCGTCGGGACGCCCTCGCGGCGAGCCAGGCTCGTGAGTCGGGCCTCGAGCGTCGTCCGCTCCGTGCGGAGTCGCTCGTCGAGGGCGGGATGGCGGTAGGTCTTGGCCCGGCGACGCTTCGTGACGCGGCCGGCGCCGGGCTCGAGGTCGACGACCGCTTCGGCACCGCGGACCTGCCGGTCGCCCTCCGTTACTTTGCCGCGGCCGGCCGCGAGTTCGGGTTCGTCGGCCCGCCAGGTGACCGGCACCTGGTCGGGGCGGAAATCGGGGTCGACGCGCGAGTCTTCGAGCGCGAGCGTGTCGCCGGCGGCGTACATCTTCGCACCGAGGACGGCGATCATCCCCGCGTTGTCCCGCAGGAATCGCGGGTCGGGTGCGTGGAACTTCGCCCCGCGCTGGGCGCACATCTCCCCTAACATCTCGCGCAGGCGGGCGTTCTGGCCGACGCCGCCGCCGAGGACGAGTTCGTCGCTCCCGGTCAACGAGAGCGCGCGCTCGGACACTTCGGTCAGCATGCCGAAGATATTCTCCTGCAGGGAGTAGCAGATGTCCTCGACGGGAGTGCCGTCGTCGTAGCGCTGTTTGGCGGCGCTCATAATGCCCGAGAAGGAGAAGTCCATCCCCTTGACGACGTAGGGGAGGTCGACGTACTCGCCGTCTTCCGCCGCCGCCTCGACCTTCGGCCCGCCCGGGTGGGACCAGCCGACGTGGCGGGTGAACTTGTCGATGGCGTTGCCGACGCCGGTGTCCATCGTCTCGCCGAGCACGCGATAGCGCCCGTTGCGGTAGGCCAGCAGGTGCGCGTTCGCGCCGCTGGCGTTGAGACAGACCGGCGCATCGAAGTCGGCGGTGTGGCGACCGATCTCGAGGTGGGCCACCATGTGGTTGACGCCGACCAGCGGGACATCCATGGCCTGGCTCAGCGCTCGCGCGGCCGTGCCGACGATCCGCAGACAGGGGCCGAGTCCCGGCCCTCGAGAGAACGCGACCGCATCGACCGGCGGTTCGTCCGCCGGCCCGTCGTGGGTCTCGCGGGCGTGCTCGAGCGCCCGTTCGACGACGCGCGGAACGGCCTCGTGCATGTGCTCGGCGGCTTCGCGGGGGTGGATGCCGCCGCTCTCGGGCTGGTAGGCGTCGCTCTCGATGACGATGTCGTCGCGTGCGGCGTCGAAGACGGCTGCGCTGGCGGCCCAGGCAGTGCCTTCGATCCCGAGGATACGGATGTCAGTCACGGATGAAAACGGCGGATTTCGGCGGTCGACGTGCCACAGCCGTCGTCGGCACGTCGCCCATCAGTCGGGGGTTACTCCCACTCGGTGTAGCTGCACTTCCCGCAGTGCTTGCGGTCGCCGTGGTCGGCGAGGAAGACGTCACCACAGCGGGGACACAGTTCACCCTCGGTGCTGCCGTCGTCGGCGTAGAGTTCGTGTCGTGCCATGTTATGCTTCCTCCGCTTCGGCGTCTTCGTCCGCGCCGATCTTGTTGCGCTCGAGCATGTGGTCTTGCTCGACCTCGCGGGCGTAGTCGTCGGTCTCGTAGACCTTCGCCTGTCCGACGGTCTTTCGCATCCCGAACTTGGTGTCGAGTTTGCGGATGACGACCTCGTCGGCGTCCTTGTTCAGTTTCGCCGCGAGGCTGTCGCGGACCTGCAGGCGGGAGGGCGTGGCGTCCTCGTGGACGAGTTCGAAGGTCACGTCCGTTCGATGCAACATGGGGTTCTCCGTTTCGGAGATGATGTCGACGTCCATGATATCACTCAGTTACCTTACTATCCCCGTGTAGCGCCTAAAAGGATTTCGAAGCGCCCGACTCCTCGCGACCGACGGGCGTAAGCGGACCGCGTGGCGAACCGGCGAGTTCACGAACGTTTTTTGTATCCAAACTGAATGTGTCGTAACAATGCCCTCCAGACGTCACGTGCTCGCCGTCGGTGGAGTCGCTTTGACGGGCAGTACGGGCGGAATGCACCGACTCGATCGGCCGGTGTCGGCAACGACAGCCTCCGACACTGACTGGCCGATGGCACGGTACGACGCTGCCGGGACCGGCTACAACCCTGCGGCATCGGGCCCGAAAGACGGTGTGACGATTCGCTGGGAACGCGAGCCCGACGCGACCGTCAGGGGACCGGCACCGCCGACGCTACGCGGCGAGACGCTCTCGATGGTCGGCCGAACGTCGCTGGTTGCACTCGAGCGACCGAGCGGCCGGGTCCAGTACGAACGGGACGGCTACTCGTACCTGTCGTCGCCGACGTGGGCGAGCGCGACGGCCTATCGCACTGCCACCCTGTCAGTCAGGGGAATCGACGGGATCTACGGGCTCCAGGCCGGCGGTGGCTACGATGTCTTCGGCCGGAGCATCGGCCTCGAGCGCTGGCATGCGCCGGGACAGCCACCGCCAATCAAGCGCATCGGGAATCCGACCGCGCCCGCTCCCGTCGCGGTCGACGGGGTGATCTACTCGGTCGTCCCCGAGACGAACCGCGTTGTCGCACTCGACGCCAGCAGCGGCCGAGTCCGTTGGGAGACCGAGATCGGCAAAGGGTCGGACACTGCGAACCGACCCGCGGTTCGCGACGGCACCGTCTACGTGACGTGTGGGTCCGGTCGCGTCGTCGCGGTCGACGCCGAGACCGGCGATCGCCGCTGGGACGGTTGGGTCGAACCCCTCGATTCCGACGACGAGTTCGTCGCTCGCCGGAGTAACTCACCGACGGCGACCAGTGCGGGGCTCGTCGTCCCGAGTCGGCGCGCCGTGACGCTTCTCGAGCCCGGCGGCGACGATATCGGGTGGGAATACGTCCACGACGGGATCGCCAGCCGCGGGAGCGTCGCCGTCGCCGACGGAACGGTCTACGCTACGGACGGCAACGAATCGCTCCACGCGATCGATCTCGAGACCGGCGACGAAGTGTGGACAGCTGAGTACGCCCGCGACATCCATCCGGTGGTCGCAGACGGCGTCGTCTACGTTGCGGATTTCTGGCTCCCCGAACTGCACGCCTTCGACGCCGAAACCGGTGACAGGCGCTGGACGTACGAACTCCCACACGGACCCTCCCAACCCATCGTCGGCGACGGTATCCTCTACGTCGTCGCAGACGGACGCGTGTTCGCCCTCGAGGAGGCTGAGTAAGCATGTCCGGCGAACACGATCCCGCGGCGGTGTCCGACGCCGAGCGAGCGGTTCCTCACCCTATCTGGGCGGCGCTCGCGCGGCTTCGTCGCGATCCAGCGCTGTTCGGCCCCTTTCTCCTGGTCGGCATCGTGCTCTCGCTTGCCGACTGGCTCCGCCGACACGATCCGCTCCCGGCACCCGAACGCGCGGGGGTTGGAACGAACGGCCTCGATATCCGGCTCGAGTTCGTCGGCTACCCGACGGGGATCGGCCAAACGATGCGTCCGCTCGAATCGTTGATCGGACTCGAGCCGGGATATCTCGTCTGGGGGCTGGGCTTGTACGGGCTCGTAACCTTGGCGGTCAGCGCCGCTGGCACCGTGACGATGGCCCACGCGATGGGACGAAACGTTCGGCTCGGGGCCGTGTGCTCGCTGTTCGGGTTCGTCGTGGCAACGGACCTGTTCCACCGGCTGCTCGGTTCGGTCGAGTTGTTGCAATCGATGGGGCTGTGGGGCATCCTCCCGCTGGCGATCTATTGCTACCTGTTCGTTCGCCTCTTCGTCGCACCGGGGCTGCTCGTCGATGGACGCTCCATACAGGCAGCGCTCCGGGGCAGTCTCCGACGGACGGCGGGCCGTGGCTGGCGGCTCTTCGGACTGGTCGTCGCGATCGGACTCGTGGCCTGGCTCCTCGCGAGCCTCCCCCTCGGAACGGTCCTGAGCAGCACCCTCGTCGCGCCCGTTCACGCCGTCGCCATTGTCGTCGTTCTCGAGCGCGGCCGGAGTCACCCCCCGTTTCGGTAACTGCTCCGGGTCGATTACGCCTGCAGTGCGACCACTCCCCGCGGCGGTTGCGACTCGAGGGCGGCCGCCCAGTCGATGTCGATCGCGGCCCACGAGTCGCCGAAATCGCGCGTGACGAAGAGGCCGCGGTTGGTTACGGCGTAGACGGTCTCCGGTCGGCCCGTCGTCGCAAACACCGCTCGGACGACGCCCTCGCCGGTCGGCAGACCGCGGCCCTCGAGTCGCTCCCAGGCCCGTTCGCCCTCGCGCCGGTAGACGTACGATGCCGCGCGACTCGCCGTGTGGGCCGTCGACGCGCCGTGTGCACTCGAGACGAGCACGCGGTCGGGATCGTCGGGAGCGGGGACGACGCTCCAGCAGTAGGTGTGCTCGAGCCCGTCCTGTGGCCGTCGCCACGTCTCGCCGCCGTCGTCGCTTTCGGCGTAGCCGTCGCCGGCCGCGGCGTAGAGTCGCCCCTCGCGGTCGGGATGAGCGGCCAGACTGTGATTGTCACGGCGTGCTCCCGACGGCCGCTCATGCCAGGTCCCGCCGCCGTCGGGCGTGTACACGAACGCGCCCGCTTCGATGCCGACGTACAGCCGGTCGGGATCGAACGGGTCAACCTCGAGCCAGCGGACGTGGTGGGTGTCGGGCCGCGGCGGGAACGACCACTCGCTCGCCGAGGGGAGGTCGATCAGCCCCTCCAAACGGGTCCACGAGTCGCCGCCGTCGCGCGACCGGTAGAGTCGGCTGGGTTCGGTCCCGGCGTAGACGACCTGCGGATCGTGCGGACTGCTCGTCACCGCCGTCACGCGATCGGACTCGGTGTCGGCCGCCGGCGTCCGCGTGCCGGCCGCAAACCGGGTCTCGAGGCGGTCGAACGTCTCGCCGCCGTCGGCGCTTCGAAACAGGCCGTCCGCGACGGTCCCGACGTAGTAGCGGGGCGACCCGTTGTGGACCGCCGCGACGCACTCGAGATCGTGGCCCTCGAGTCGCGTCTCCGCCGTCCAGTCGTCGGGGTCGGTCGCATCGCCTGTACAGACGAGCAGTCGGTCTCGGAACGTGACGGCTACCGTCGCCATACGGGACCCAACGAGGGCCACCCGGATACAACTCACCCCGAGGTCTCGAGTCGGGTCCCCGTCGAGACGGCGCGACGGCCGGGGCGTCCGGCGTGCCGACTCACGTGTAATACGGCCAGTACAGCGCCCGTCCGGCCTTCACCAGCGGCCAGAGGGGGCTACAGCCGCGCTCCCAGACGAAAACCGGGACGGCCCGCCCGCCGAACCCCTCCTTGAACCTGAAGACGCCGTCCCCGAAGTCCGTGGTCGTGCTCCCGAAGTCGTAGGCCTCGTAGCCGTGGTCGATCCCCCACCGGAAGACGTGGTCGTAGAGCAGTTCCGAGGCGTGCTCGTCGAAATGCTCCCGCGGAACGGCGGCGAAGAAGCCGTGAATCGCGTCGTGTTCATCGTCGAGCACCTCGAGCATGCCGCCCGCGTACTCGCCGTCGATCCGGAGCGTCAGCAAGAGGAGGCGGTCGTCTATCGCCCGCAACGCGTCGAAAAACGAGAACGGGTACACGTCACCGTCGACGCGCTCCATGACGCGTTCGTAGGTCCGGTAGAACCGCCGGAGCGTCTCGGCCGTGATCTCCTCCTCGACGACCTCATGGTCGACGGACCGGCCGTGTTCGATCCCCCGCCGCCGGGACCGGCTCATGTCCGCGAGGAGGGCGTCGTGTCCCTTCGTGAGATCGAGCAGGAACCGACACTCCCGCCGATAGGGACGATAGCCCTGCGACTGGAGCGCATCGTTGTACCGGAGATAGCTCGAATCCAGCCCCCGGAGCTGGTGGACGATCGTCCGGCCGCGACAGAGGCTCGGCACGGTGTCGATCACGCGCTCGAGGGAGTCGGCCGTGTCCGTCGGGAGCAACGGCCCGCCAAAGCCCGGGTACAGCGACGACAGGCGGGTAAACGGCGTCTTCTCGATTTCGACCACGAAGTTCGGCATCCAGCCGATCGTGTTGCCGTCCTCGGTGACCTCGAGATGGCGGGGCGTATAGTCGAGTCCCGTCTCGATCGCCGCGAGCCACTCGTAGCGGTGGAACACGCTGCCGCGACTCGAGCGCTCGACGATCCCGTTCCACTGCGCGCGCCCGATGTCGCGGATCGAGTCGACGACGGTCACCTCGAGATTCGATCCCTCGTCTCGCGCGGTGCGGCCGTGATTCGCGAACAGCGACCCGATGCGATGGAGTCGCGAGCGAGGGTTGCCGCCGGTCTTCTGTGCCATCAGCAACCGGAACCAGGGGCGGCCTATTTGGTACTGCGTCCATTCCCGTCCGCCCCGACGACGGTAACGACCCGCAACCGATCGGGTGTCGGGAGCGGCGAGCGGTAGCAGCCGGCTACTCGCGCGCTCGCGGCTGCGGGGCTGTGCTCCCGTCGCCGGACTCGAGGAGCGGCGACGGTCGCCGACGGCCGCGCGTCGTGGGGACGCGGACGGCGCTCAGTCGGAGCCCGCCGGCGGGTTCCGCGGCGGGTCGTCGACGATCCGTATGGAGCCGTCCCCGTCGACGACGACGGTGTGACCCTCGTAGCCGAACGTCACGCGAACCGAGCGGTCGCCGTGATCGACGAGCGCCGTCAGCGCCTCGACCGCCACGGCGTCGTAGAGCGGGTCGAGTTCGGTTTCGTCGACGCCGGTGATCGTCGCGACACTCCGGAGGATCGCCTCGACGGTCGTCTCGCTGGACTTCCGCTCCGTCACGAACGGGGTGTCGCCATCGGCTCCGTCGGCATCGTGATTCTGGAAGTCAGTCATACTATAGTGTGAACGATACACAGCAACGACAATCAACGTTCCCCCAATGTGTTTTGTGGGTGACTCTCCGGCCGTGCGAACGGATCGCCACCGGACCGCTCGAATCCGAGCCCGTCGGGCCGTCTCGAGCCAGCGAGCCGATCCAGCCGCGCCGCCGAGCCCCACGACAGCGGTCGTCACTCATCGTCCATCCCCGAGAGCGCGTCGGGCCACACGCGGCAGCCACAGGGCGTCGCGTAGGCCTCCATCGGCCCGTCGACCCTCGTCGCCACCATCGGCTCGCCACACCGCGGACAGGGCGGCAACACACCCTCGTCGTCCGCCGCTCGCTCGCCTGTCGGTCCACCACTGCCGCTCGCAGCATCGTTCGTCATCGCACCCCCCGCTCAAGGCCGACGGCCGTCTCGATGCCGACCACTGCAGGCGGTTCTAGTGAGCGATTCCGTTGTCGTGCGGGACGTTTATATCCCGGTAGAATGTACGCAATCATTGCTTGCAAATCCCTGGGCGGGATTTGGAAGCTACGTCTCGGGTGTCCTACCACCCGGGGCTTTAATATATACCCCCTGCGCTTTGCGGAGCGTAGCTTCCGTTCTGATTTCCAACTGTTAGTTACTTATATCTATTGTTCGTCGGCGGAAGGGATGGGGTCGGCTTCGTCATCCAGTCGTACAGCTATCACTGCGGTTTTATCATCCGTCGGCAACTGTAACCCATGGACCGCGAGCAGTTATTTCGATCCCTTACAGCCGCACTGAGTCTGACCGGGCTCGCTCTGGCAGTCCTGGGACTCCTCCTCGAGACCCCCGTTGGAGTTTCGCTTGGCGCACTCGCTACAGTCGCTGGCGGCGTCTTCTACCGCCTCGAGCACCCCCCGACTACGCTCGAGTTCAACCGAGGAGAACTCCCCCTCAGTACCATACTCATCCAACTCGGTACTATGGGTGCGTTGTTTCTCTTCATCTCGTACCTCGTAACGTCGATTACGACTGTCAAACCGTCCGCGCTCGTCGTCTTTCCCTCTTCGGCGCTGCTCGCAACGAGCAGTGCCTTGCTTGGCGGTGTGCTTGGTGGCATTCACGTCCCACTGCTTCGATTCGGGTACTATTCACGAGCCATTGAACAGATCGCTCACGTACTCCCCTTTGGAATCTTTGCCGGCCTCGTTGTCATTTCCCTCACCACTTGCCTCCCGTATGCGCTCTCATATTTGATTTGTATTACCGTTTCTATTGCATATCGGCATTCGAACCAGAATTGTCAACCCGTCACGGGTCGCGATTGACGAGACCGCCGTCACGATCACACCGATACCGCTCGAGGTTCCGACTCGAGACACTCTGCTTGAGTTTTTTGCTGTGTTTAGATCACGACTACCGGGAAGATCGGCTTCACGAACACACGATGTTCGACTCTCATCGACTTTTCAGACTATTACCAAAGCCAGAAATTTTACCTGGGACAAGTGAATGGTCCCGGTATGGCGGTCGGATTGCTGTTAGGGGGGTTCTGGCTTGGACTTGGCATACTGATGTGGTGGTGGCCTGCCGCCATTTTCGTCGCCTTCGATACCGACGACGTTACCCCTGGTGCACGGGCATTTGCGATAGCCGCCATGTTCTTCGGCATTCTCTTCCTTGCGCTGGACATTCCATCCCTCACCATAGACGACAGCATACCAGCAACAGTCTCTCTCGTCGGCATCCTCTTGCTAGTAAAGCCAGTCAACATCCTCGGAGTCAACGCGGACGGCAGGATAACGCCACAACGTGCTGGTGTTGCGCTTCTTGTGGGTGGCGTCGTGATTGCTGTTCTCCCCTAAACAAAACTCGATCACGTGCCGTCGCGCTCGAGTCGCGCATCGCGAGTATACGTCCCGTGATAGACGAACATATCGACACCCATCAGCCCCAGCGAAAACCCGCCAATGGCGACGATCACGACGAACAGAAGCCCAGTCCCGCTTCCGACGAACCCCAGCGGGAGCGAGAGCCCGAACAACACGTTTTCGAGACGACCCCCGAGAACGGCGATCCCAGGCGGTGGGACTGCAAAAAACAACAATACGGGCACCGCTCCGACGATTGAGGCGTTCGGATATCGCGCTGTCGCACTCACGAACGGACCGCGCAGACCGTCCGCCTCCCCTACACGAGTCCGCGTTCTCGCAACGGCTTGCGAAGCACCCGATAATAAAACGCAACGTACGGCACCAGAATCACCGTCGTGAGCAGTATCAACAGGAGCAGCCGGCCGTATCCCGATTCGATCGCCCCCGCCCCGTACGCCGGTTCAAGCGGGACGAGCCCAATGGAACTCAAAAACTCGTTCAAAAACAGCCGAAACACGAGCCACAACGACGCGAACAGCGTAATTCCCGGCACGAACAGCGTAATGAGAAACTCATTGATTATCGTCCCCGGATCGTCTGCATCGTACATAGCAGTCCGACTCGAGACGATCCGCTTGAATTTTGTGCTGTGTTCAGCCCGTCGCGACTACCGGGCGGACTGGCTTCACAGACTCCTGGTATCCGACTCCGTCTCCCGGGCGCTCCGTGAATCCGTGCTCGCTCGAGAGTACGGTTCAGTTAGGCTCGTCAGCACTCGCAGTACCATCGTTCGGATGCCGGGCCCACACTAACAGGCGGCGCACGTTTCCATCGTCGCCCGGGCACCTCTCAAGAAGGCAGTAGACGCGAGGAAGACTACCCCTCCGATCCACACTGACCGGTTCACATCATAGAGAAACATGCCAACGAGCCCAGAAAAGAGAGCAACCGTCAGAGCCGGACCGATCGTCGTAAACGCGCTTTCGAAAACCAACTGATCGAACCCCGTACTATCGAAGACGATGATTCAGAAGAGGGCGACGATCGGTGCGCTGATGATGGAGAGACTACACGTGATTCCGATCGCGATTTCTCGACGTTCGATCTGCCGCCGACCGACCCGCGCAATCGGCATATTCCAACGATTATAGGAGACGCAAATATAGATGTCGCTGAATTAGCAAACCGGCAGCTGTTTTGCTGGCCTGCCATCCAGTGACCGAGTTGACCCACCGGTCGGACCGCGCCACTCGATCACGTGCCGTTGCGACCGAGTCGCTCATCGCGGGTATACGTCCCGTGATAGACGAGCATATCGATGCCCATCAGCCCCAGCGAAAGCCCGCCAATGGAGACGACCACGACGAACAGAAGCCCAGTCCCGCTTCCGACGAACCCCAGCGGGAGCGAGAGCCCGAGCAAGATGTTTCCGAGTCCGTTCCACCGGTACCACGCCCACCGGGCAGTCAGTCGGGTGTCGGTTGCCGCGACGATGTCGCAGACACCGGCCACTCCCATCAGCGTCACCTGCACGAGCAACACCGCCGTCTCGACGAGTCCGCCTCCGAGGACGACGATCGCACCGGCGGCGAGGACCAGAAAGACACCAACAACGGCACTGATCCGACGGTTGAGACGTTCGTTCATCTATCGTCCACCAGCGGCCGGCCGATTCGATCTCGCGTCTTCGATTCCATACGCCTCGTTTCTCCGCCAACCAAGTAACTATTAATCACGTGTGTCGCAGCGATCCCCGTCGCGCCGCGAATCCGCTCCCTGCTCCCGACCCACGACTTGCGTCCTCGCCACGAGAATCGGCCGCTCCGATGGACGTCTGGGAGTGACCATCCCCGAACTGAGACGCTCCCGCTCGCTCGTGCCACTCGCGTTACGCGCTGTGACTCAGCGAGCTTCAACGCCCGCCTTCGACGACGGTTTGTGCCGCTCGTGACTGTGCTCGCGGCGCAGCATAGTGGACTCGTCGAGTTATCCTCGGCCTCGCCGATCACGGCCTACAGTTCGGCTTCACTCACCCACACGCGCTTCCCCTCGCATTTGGGCTAAGGATTGCGTCTCATCGCTGTCCTCGATCCTCAGATGTCGCCCACCAGCCCACGAAAATGGGGGTATCAGTACAGGAATCGGCCTCGGACTCGAGGCGAATTGTCCGGGAAGTGTGAGTTCTCGGACGCTATTTTCACCCTGTGATTGCTCAAAACAGGTATTCAATACAGGATACACAATTACCGGGCAACCCTTATAACCTCAATGACTTGCTAAGATGGTTACTCTGAATAGAGATGTGGGCGTATCAGTATAGTTTCCCGTATTCGCGATCAGCGGGGCTACAACAATTCCTTCTGAAGGTACAGTTCCTCTTGCAGCCATCCTATGGATTTTTGTCATGGCGCTCTTCAGGGCGCTTGTGCAACGAAGAGCAGTTCTCGGGTGTGTACCAGCCCTTCTCGGAGGCGTTGCTGGATGTACGGCATTCGGAACGACGACTTCCCCGGAATCGGCTCGAACACAGCAACCACCAACAGAAGTCCGGACATCAATCCCCGAGTCTGTCGATCAGGCGTTCAACGTGACCGTCAAAAAATACACTGAAGGGAGTATCCAACTTCAAGTATCGACGACGCTTACAGGACGCTCAGAGACGCTTACACCCCGCAGAATGGAGCTTAAATTTAATGAGGACAACAAACTTCAAGACAAAGCCGTGATTTCAGACCCGCAGTTTGGTATGTCGATCACGAAAACACTCTCCGGAGAAATTGGTACGGGGGAAAAAGACGTGGGTTTGAGTAGTCACACAGAGTTTGAACCGCGTGGATCGCTGTCGCTGCACTATACGAAACTTCTTCCGAAGAAGTGACAACCGGTCCATTTCTCTGATTCTGAGATAAAAATCGACTGTATACGCACTCTGCATTGAACGTTACTCTACGATCTCCCGTCCGACTCTCATCGAATTCTCGGACGCCATCTTTCGGTCCGTGATTACTCGAAGGTGACGTTCACTATAGGGCAAGCAGTTATCTGAGAGGTACATCGTATGCGAGTTTTTATATTTATTCTTCTCGCACATCAACTTATGGAACGTAAACGCCTCGGTCGCCGTCTCTCGGTTGCGTTACTCGGACTTGGTGNAGTATCGGTATTGACCAGCCAACTAGTGCTGCGTTTGGTACGCTAGCTGTGTTCGCAGGAGCGGCATGCTATCGAATGTGCGATCAGTTGTTCAATACAGACCCCATCACATTCAACCCTGCTGACTCTCGGATATTAGCTATCAATCTTCTACAACTCGGAATAGTCCTTCTTGTTTTCGCTCTCGGGACTCACTTCTTCAGTGATGTTGAAATAGTACTAGAAGATTCCCTTACAGGCCTTCAGACACCGACATATATAGTGTATCTCGGTGTCATCATCGGGATTTCATTGGGTGGAGGTGTAGCCTTTCTCACTTTCCAGTGGGATCAATTCCAAGCTGCAAGTCAAGCAGTCCCGTTCCGAACAATCGGTTTTACCGCCACGTTTGGAACGTATTTCCTATTACTTTTCTCTCAACCACTAGCCGCTTTCGCATATGCTACGGTCTATACACTCAGTCGCCTTCTTGTCCTCCTTGGAATGAGACTACTATCAGAATGGTAAGTTCGTACTCTGTACTTAGCAGACCACGGTATCCTCGATCTGCGTATTTATCCCTACAGAACGTGAGGAATCGCACTATCAGCACGAAAATCAGCTTGAATATCTGCTCAAACGCCCTCGAGCACCGGCTTCGCGGACACCTGGTTGAACCGTCCTCTATCAGTGATTCTCGGGCCCACGGTGACGACTCGACAGCGCTAGCAAATTGCGTGGGCTTGCCGACAGCACTCCGCCATTACACCATTTGGATCGTGCTGTACCGCTGAATAACCGACTTCGGGCGTGTTGCCCACGCGCTGGCTCAGACGTGCGGACAATCCCGAGCGGTGTCCGTAGTCGAGACGTTGACTTCGACGCCGTCTTCGAGGCGCATCCAGGCTGGCAGCTGGGCCGAGGGTTTCTCGAGTTCGAGATCGTTGAGCACTCCTTCGTGGGTTTTCTCGAAGCCTGCGGTCTGGTACTTGTCGACGCCGCCGTCGACGTACCCGAAGGAACAGACGCCGGCGTGGGTGTCTCTCCGGTTCGACAGTTGATCAGTTTCGCTCGACGGTCCAAAGCGCTTCTCCACATCGCTGTCCTTTCCGTTGTAATCCATCGCGACGATGTGGTCTTCACTGGTGAAGTGGAACGACGCCGAACTCCACCCGGAACCAGGCCCGGTCGGACCCGTCGGCCCAGCGATGACGAACTTCGCCGTTTCGCGGGTGCCCGACCCGGTACCGACGAACTGAGACATATCGAATTCGGGCGTGTCGTTGACACCCCATATGTCTCCGTGCTCGTCGGCCCTGGACGTCTCGACATCCTTCTCGTAGGGCACCCCGACGACGTAGCCACCGTTACCGGTGACTTCGATCTGGCAGAACTTCGGCACGTCCGGCATTGGGGCGGCCACCGGATCAAAATTCTCCGGGATGAACTGTGCGCCGAACGCCGCCGGGCCGTCGTCGATCCCGACGCTCTCGAGGTCGTACGTATCGACGCCGATCACTGCCTTGCCGTTCCCGCTGTTGATCGACCCGGAGACGGTCGACCCATAGGTGTTACAAGAGCCGTCGCTCGGCTCCTGTGCGACCGATGGGTCGACATCGGACTTGAACCCGATGTCGAATGACGTCGACTCGTCCAGCGGAACGATCTCGATCTGGTACTCCTTATCCGTGGCCGCAGCGGCCGCGGACTGGCTGGCAATACCTATCCCTGCTCCGACTGTGAGGGCCGTGCCGGCACGCTTGAGGAACCGCCGGCGACCACTCGAGATGTTGTCGCGCATTACATTATGGTATCCCTGACTGTATATATTTAGTGAATGAGTTTCAAGTGATAAATTCTGCTTTAGGAATACTTTAGTCTGTAAACTAACAGACGGTTCATGTTTTCTGAGCAAGACAGACGTGTGAGAAAGCGGGCACCGGGCGTTCAGGCTCGACTATCGGTCGCACGGCTGCTGACCGCGACACGCTGTCTGCATACTCCGGCAAAAGCGCGTTCGTGAGAGCCGCGGTCCCTTCGTCCGACAGTGCTACGTATCCAGCGCGTAGTCGACGGTCACGTTCTGGACGAGCGCTGTCCCATCGGGCATTGGTGTAGTGCGTATTCTATTGGTGACGTATGAGTTTGAACAGTCTGGGTCTCGCTTGATCACTAATGGAGTGTCAGCTCTCGAACTTCATCAGGATCCATTTCTCGGAATCCACTCTCAGCCAGGAGGTCAAGAATGTCTGTGAAGAGTCAGACTTCAGCCTTCGGGTAGTCGTTCGGATCGATCACTGATACCTCCCACGTCCCAGTATCGGTCCGCGTCACCCGCACCGGCTGATCTTTCACGTTGCCNCTATCACTCGCTCGAGCGTCCCATCTGAGCATGGGAGCAGACAACCCGCCACCGACTGACGAGAAGCTTCCCGACGAGATCTACCACGACCGGAATCTCCTCGCGATCGCCTTCGCGAGGGCGATGCGACTCACCTGGGGACCGGACACTGCGGGCTGGTACCGCCACGACGACTGGCCGGTCGTCTGGGTCGACACGCCAGCCGGCCAGAAATCCTGGCACGTCACCCCCGACCTCGAGGATGTCCTCGAGCGCTCACCACTCGACAAGCGTGAGCCGATCGGCGGCTACGACGGCCACNAGGATGTCCTCGAGCGCTCACCACTCGACAAGCGTGAGCCGATCGGCGGCTACGACGGCCACTCGCGGACGCTCAAGAACTGCCGGCTCGCCCGCTATATTACTCGATCCTACTGATGACCGAACGGATCGAGTTCGGATCGAAAGCAGCGGCCGACCAGTTCCGCGACGAGTACGCCGACCACCTCTGTACCGACGACGATCGCCGGCTCAAGACCGTCGCGATCTCCTCGAGCGCGCCCGACCACGTCCTCGAGACGGCGACGATCGAGGCCGCGGCGGGACGCTCGGAACGCGGCGGTCGCGGTGGTCAGGCCGAGCTGACCGACCACGAACGCGAGTCGATCGACTTCTCCCGAACGACGGTCCCCCACGCCAGGAGCGTGAAGGGGTTGATGCTCGAGGAGGGCGTCGACGACTGGCTCGCGTACTACGACCACACGCTCAGCGTCGACGAACACCGGGAGGTAGCCGAGCGAGCGGCCCGCGACGAACGCGGGGATCGGCTCGACGCCGACACCACTGTCGACGATCGCCTCGCCGACCTCGAGGGCGCGCAAGACGAGCAGTGCGGTCACGCTCGCGACCACTGCGAGGACGGCGAGGACGAGGCTTGCGAGTTCCTCGTCGAGGCGTGCGGCTTCGATGAAGACGATGTCCAGGCCCTCGTCGGCGACGCTCGAGGGGACGACCCGCCGGGCGAACTCTACGGCGCGAAGAACCTGGCCTGGCGACGCTACCAGATCGCCGTGGCAGAGGCGAAGGAGGCTGCAGCCGCGATCAACGAACTAAACGATCTTCTCGGAGAGCCGGCGACGGCGTTCCGAGAGCTGGGCCAGCGCGAACTGACGAAAGACGACATCGACTGGTAACACCATGACAGGCTACTACTGCCCCGTCGAGGGGTGCGACAAACACGACGACGAATGGGACGACGACCAACCGCCCTTTGCCTCGAGAGAGGCGGTCAGGAGCCACATCAACGCGATGAGTGGCGACGACCACCAGCGAGCAAGGGACGAAGGGGCCTGGGAAGGGGCCCCGACCAGCAGCGAAGGCGCAGACGGCGACGGGGTCGAAAGCAGCGACGACCAGCAGCCCGAAGCAACCGAGAGCAGCGACGACCAGCCAGACGAGCAGGCAGCAAGCAGCAACGAAGGGGACCAACCCGCCCCCTCGAGCAGCGACACGACCGACGAGAGCACCGACGACCAGGGAGACGAGCACGTGAAACCCGCAGACAGCACCGACCCGTGGGACCCAGACGAGCAGGAAAACGACCAGCAAAAAGGGGCCACTCAAGGGCCCTCGAGCAGCGGCTCTCCCACCTCGAGCAGTCCCTCGATCGGTGGGCCGAGTCTCCGGACAACTGCCATCCTGATCGGGGCGGCCGTCGCCGTAGCGCTCTTGATCCTCTTGTGGCGTCGTCGCCGGTCGAACACGATCGACGCCGACTCGGCCGAGCCGACGCCCGACGAGGACAACTCGAGCGGCAACGGCATCGATCGCGAGGCCGGGGTGGTCTCGTTGACTGACGCCCGAGACGGCGACCGCGAGGACGATTCCGAACCCGAGCCCGAGGACTCCCTCGAGGAAGACGCCTACGCCGAGATCGATCCCGAGATCGCCGAACAAGTCGCGGAAGCCGACGCCCAGGACGCCGACGACGAGGTGGACGTCGACGACCCGGCGGAGGAACCCGACGACACCGACGAAACCACCACTACGGGTGACCGAAAGACGGTCGGCCACGTCTACTGCCGGGCCCTCGGTGCCGGTGCGGCGATCAGCCAGGACCGAATGGGCTCAGGCGTCGACGACCGCTCGGCGGTGATCGACGAGTACGCTGACCTTGCGAAAGAACTCGACCTCGACGAGTACATGGACCAGTGGTACCGGGAGAACCTCAGCGGCAGCTCGGAACTCGGGCCCGGGCAGGGGCTCGTGGCGATGACCTCCCTGTTCGCCGTGATGGTCCTCGTCGAGGACACGGAAATGCTCGACGGCGCGATCGACTCGATCGGCGGAGCCACCGCAGAGGTGGAGGCATGAACCTCCGCGAGGTCGCGACCGGCGGCGACCCGCGGAAGGCCCTCGCAACGAAGTTCTTCCAGAGCAAGCAAGCCGAAGCCTTCCTCTCGATCGTCGCTCACCGCGAGCGCCGGATCATGGAGGCAGTCGCCGATCTCCAGCAAGCCGTCGACGATGACGACCTCGAGCCCCTCGAGGGACTGCCGTCGGTCGACGACCGCGTCGAGCAGATCCGCTCGATGGCCCTCGCGATGATCGACGATTCGCTCCCCTCGTGGTACGTCGAAGAAGCGATCGACATCGATAACGCCGAGGAAGCCGCCCAGTACGCTGACCTCTCTGACGAAGAGTGGCAGACGACCAAAGAGACGTGGGCTGACCGCTACCGCGAGCAGGGCGTCGAGGGCGGCGTCGACGAACTCGCCACGGCCCACGTCCGGACTCGCTTCGATATCGATGACCTCGAGACGTTCCGCGAGGCCGTCGTCGAGTGGCCTGACGACCGCCAGCGAGCCGTCCTCAAGGAAGCACTCGCCGGCGGCCTCGAGATGGCCGAACAGGGGATCCGCGATGTAGCTGATGCCGTCGACTCGGAGGACCGATGAACCTTGCGTTCGGTGCCCGAACGAACTGGGGCAAGTCGTACGGTCTCCAAGCGTACACCGAGCGGAACGCGCCGGAGTACGACCGGACGATCCTCGTCGACTACAAGGACGAGTACACCGGCCTCGTCAAGTCAGGACTCCTGCAGCGGCTCCCGCTCCGACCGGGAACTGACGACCTCTCGCGGGCCGAGTGGCGACGAATCTTCGAGGATAACGGCAGCCTGCAACTCGCCCGTGACGGCATGACTGACGACGCCTGGCGCGAGGCGATCGCGACCGCCATCGCCGCGCTCGCCCAGCTCGACGAACGGACGTTCTTGGGGCTGGATGAGGCCCACCGCCTCGCTCCTCAGCGGGACGGTTACCCCGACGAGTTCGATACACTCGCGACGACGTGGCACGGCGACGGGATGGGTGTTGCGTGGGTCACCCAGCGCTTCGCGAAGCTCGATGAGGACATCGCCTCGCAGTGTCAGGCGTCGATGCTCGGCGGCTTTGGCAGTGGGAACGACCTCGACAAAGTCCGCGGGAGTCGAGTACCCCGCCGATGTCCACAAGGCTGACGCCGAAACTTGTCCGCGGACGCTCCCTGGTGAGTTGCTCGTCGACGGCGAACCGCTCACACTCCGTCGGTTCAGCGACGATGCTGGCAACACGATCGGCTCCGAGTAGATCTACTCGGACGACACCACCCTCAGACGCATCGCCTCACGCGACTGGGCTCTCGAGAGTACCCACTATGGCAGTGACCACGTCCGAATCAAACATCCCTTCGACGACTAATCAGATGCGAACCGATGTCACGCTCCGCGGGAGCAAGGCCGACCAGTTCGAACGGATTCAAGATCACCTTGAGGACCGACGCGGCCACGAACTCTCGCGAGCTGATGTCGTTGGCATCTTGATGGCCGAGTTCGAGCAGGAGCGTGAGACCAGTACTAGTGGCTCCGTTGGGCTTCTCCGTGAATGAGAGAGCCAACGACAAAAAGTAACGCTCGGTCAGTCTTCTACACTATCCGAGTAAGTGCCATCACTACAACTCGTGTTATTCCTCTTCTACGACCGTGACGTTGTCGAAGAATCGTTTGATGTCATTTTCCCAAACGACGTTCATACCGATGGCAAGCGTTATTTCTCCCGAGAGTTCGCTCACCGAGTACGAGTACGTTTTCCATCCGCTGTGATCTTCGATATCATTGTCGCGGTTGAAATCCGCTTCCGAAAGTCCGTCGTCTGGTTTCGCCCCAGCAAAGAAGGCGACTTCTGACATTCGGTTGGCGGAGTTCATTTCACTGTAGACATCAACAGTGACCTGCTCTACGACGGTACCGTCCATCGTTTGTTCGACCCAGATCGTCCCGTCGTCAGCGACGCCCTTAATGTAGAGGCCTAGTGATTTATCGCCATCTGATGCCCTTTGCGAGGCAACTGATGCAGAATGCTCGACTAAGTCAGACGACTCTCCAGGGACTGTTGGAAGGTCTTTTCCTACTGTCCACTCGGTGAGATCTTCCTCGAAAGACGTGTTCTGGAGGGCGTCTTCGGATGGGTTCTGGGGGGTATTCGGGTCCGACGAGTTAGCGGAACCGTCCGAGTCGTCTTCTGGATCATCATCACTCGTACTATCACTTCCGAGGTATCCAGCGGCCCCTGCTGTGAGGGCTCCGCCGAGATCAATCAGGTATTTTCTTCGATGCATCAATAATAGATAAATTCGGCAGAAAAATAAATCTTATACAAGCTAAAGTAGATATTTGAGATACATCGGGAATAATATCGAGATTTCCGCAGCCGTTACTGGCGTTTGCTCGAGGAACAATAGAGGCGATTTCACATTACCAGCGTGGTGTCTCCCGTTGAGAGGCTTACCCGAACGAGAGGTCCCGGCGAACTCATCGTGGCTGACACTGGTCGCGACCGTGACGGCAGTCCGCCGCGGACGCCCGCGGACCACTACCAGGCGCGCCGACTGACTGCGGTCCTAACGCGCTCTATTATGCGAATACGGCCGGTTGGTCGGTCTCGCATGGCGATGAATCTCGATCAGGCCACGCAGGCCCTGACTGACAGCGACGTGTGGATGGATGTCGGAATGGTCGCGGGCGGCTACCTCGCCCCGTACCTCGTCGACACAGCAACTGGCACGATGCTCCCGTCGGAAATATTCGGAATCGGGGGGATGGCCCTCGGCGAGATGGTCGTCAACAACCGTGCGTTCACCCTCGGCTCGGGCGCGTTCGTCGTCCGAGAGGCAGCGGCTCGGTTCAACCTCGAGAACCAGGTTCAGGAGGTGCTGGCCTAAATGAGCCTCTCCCTGTACGCCGCCCTCGGCGACTCGAGCAAGTACGTCGAGACGGAGAGGAACGTCACCGATCAGCTGACGCCGGTGCTCTCGATCACTCCCAAGGACGGCGTCGGCGTTCTCATCCGCAACGCGGTCGACATGGGGAGCAAGGTCGGTGTGCCGATCTACGCGAAGCTTCGCGACGCCAACGGGAACCCGCTTCCCGCAGACACTCGCGTCGCGCTCGGCTACGAAGCTCCGACCGACGAGAGCATTCAGGTCGTCTCCGACCCGAAGTCGACGATCGCGAGCTACATCAAGAACTCCGTCTCCGACCAGCAGGACGACCGCAAGGTCGACGCCGTCAAGCACCAACTCAAGGGCAGCAAGCTCGAGGTGCGGGACATCGACGAAGCGTACATTCTGGTCGATTCGTCGGCGCAGATCGACCACGCCCAGAGTGAGATCTACTTCGAGGAATCGGCGCTGGCGGAGGTGGACCTCGAGTAATGGCGATCAAACACAAGCTCAAGTCGGCAAACTGGGTTCCTGGCAGCGTCACCCTCCGCGAGTTCGAGACCCAGGCCGGCACGCCCGGCGAGGCGAGCGTTGTCGCCGAGACGCAGGTCGGCCGCCCGCTCCAACTCCGAGACGACGAGGACAGCGAGCTACGGCTCGTCCTGCCGGCTCACGAACATCGCACGACCAACGGGTCGGCAGACGATCAGGAGACCTTCGAACTCGATCACAACCTGCTCGAGTGCCCGACCACCGAGTCGTTCGTCCTCTACGAAGACGGCGCGGTCGTTGATCCGGATAGCATCGACTACGACGCCAACGCCTTCGACTACACGTCGGCCGGAACGGAGACGGACCTCGACGTCTTCTATGTTCCACGCGATCCGGCGTCGGTCGAGATCCGCAAGACCGCACCCGGAGCGGGTGGCAAGGTCAACCAGACGCTCAAGGAGGCACAGACGGCGATCCTGCACACTCGCGACCAAGCTCAGCAGGAGATTCGGTTCGGCTTCGACCGAACCCCGCTGCAGCCGTACGTCCCCCGGAAGTTCCGCCTCCAGGTCGTCGTCGACGCGCCGTACACAGTCGCGTTCGAGGCCCCCGAGCGAGCCAACGGGACGCCGCGAGCGAACAACGCCCTGCTGTCGCTGCCGCGGCTCCAGACCGAGGCCCGCATCGAGGGCCTGGGCGCGGCCGTCAAGCAGGACATGATCGGAGTCCGGGGGTGATCCCCCGTGCAGGGCGGCTTATCCGACGGCACCGGACCCGGCGAGCTTGCGGTCACCGCGACGGGAACGTCGTCGAAACCGACCGCGGCCTCGAGGCCGGCGAACCAGAACCAGACCCAACCCCAGCAGCCCCCAAAGAGCCCGACGGCGCGACTCGTCTACGGGACGCGGTGGACCCAGGACGATATCACGATCGCCCTGTTGGCGCTGCAGGCGGTGCTGCTGGTGTTCGTCACGATTCGATCATGATCGGACACATACAGGGGCGTATGAGCCCCACCGACAGTATCGATATGGAGGTGAACTAGATGCCGGGACCTGCGGCGGCGCTGGCTGCTGGTGAGGCAGCCGATCAGGCCGGTGATGTCGCGGAGCCGGCTGCGGAGGCGGCGAAAGAAGTCTCGGAGAGCATGAGCGACGCGGCCCAGAACAGCCGGGGCTTCAACATCGCGATGGTCATCGCCGCGCTCGTCATCGGCTACATGATGTACCGGGTCCTGGGGATGATGAGTGCCCCAGGTGAGACGATGGATGGAATCGGTGACTCGCTCGGCAATATCGTCGACGGCACGACCGACGCGGCCGATGAAACCGGTGGTGCGATCGGCGATCTCTGGGGTGGCTCAACCGATGCCGCTGGCGGGATCGGTGGTGCGATCGGCGATATCTGGGGTGGATCGACTGACGCAGCCGACGGGATCGGCGACGCTGTCGGCGATGTCTGGAGCGGCTCGACCGACGCTCTCGGTGATATCTGGGGCGGGTCGACCGATGCTGCAGACGGTGTCGGTGACCTCGTCGGTGACGTGACCGGCGGCCTCTGGGACGGGGCAGGTGACACCGCAGACGGCGCTGGCGATTTCGTCGGAGACGTGACCGGTGACATCTGGGATGGCGCAGGCGACACTGCAGACGGCGCTGGCGACCTCGTCGGCGACGTGACCAGCGGTCTCTGGGGCGGCGCAGGTGACACCGCAGACGATGCTGGCGGTGCCGTCGACGACGCAACCGACGCCGGGAGCGACGTGATCGATGATGCGGCCGACGCCGGGGGCAACCTCGTCGACGATGCGGCCGACTTCGCTGGAGGGCTGATCTAAGATGGAACCCACCGCGCTGCTCAATCAATTCGGCTTCCCGACCGTCGCGTTCCTACTCATATTCAAACTCTATCGGGAGGAACGCGCCGGACGCCGGGAAGAGCGGAGCAAGTGGCTCGAGGCGATCCAGGAACACACGGCTGCCGTGCGCGATCTCCGGCGAGATGTCCGGACGGTCGCGACCGACGGCGGGAGCGAGCAGGAGGGGGCTGACTCATGATCGAGTCGTCAACGGTCGGTCCCAACAGCCCGATCGAGCGGGTTCTCGCCGACTACGGCGTCGACGCCTCATCCTGGGGCGAAGCCCTCCTCGAGGACGATACCGAGCGGTTGTTACTCGCGCTGTTGCTCGAGCATCGGGGAGAGAACGCAGTCGAGGCTCTCAACCCTGAGTCGGACGACAATCGGGAAGCGGCGTATTTCGTGACCGAAGAGCCGCTTCCCGTGACCGCGACCGACGAGGAGCGTCTCAACTGGGGGTTCCCAGCCACCTCGGTGACGATCTGGGGATTCACCGAGCCGATTTACGTCGCGTTCCGCTCGGACGGCGACTTCCGAAAGATCCCCCTCGAGCCGGGCAACGCGCCGTATCACGAGGCCCCACAGGGCGGGCTTGGAGCCTCGAGCGTCTGGATTGGCAAGCGGAGTAGTGAGACGAACGACACGCAGGTCCTCGTGAAAGCCAACAAATGACTGTTATCGGAGAGAAAACGGCAACCTGGTCGACGCTACTGGACGATCTCGCTGGGGCACTGCTGACGTTCTCGAATTGGTCGGACGCCGATAGCTACGTCGTGAACGACGGCACGGCCAAATCCGACAACTACGACGATTCGAGTCCGTCGGAGAACGACTGGCACAACAACGGACGGGTACTGCAGGACTCAAAGACGGGTCTCTACCTGCTCATGTACCTACACGGAAGCTATAACATCGATGGCAACTATTGGTCCGGAGTTCGGTTCGTACTGTCGACGGACTGGGAGTCGGCCGAGCACCACCCTGCCGGATACACGACGATCGAAAGCGGCGACGCACGGGACGGACTCAGAGAGTTCGTCGGCAATCAACGTCCTCAGAGCTACGATGATCTCAACACCGACAAAGACGGTCTCGGATTCGGAATCTGGGGCAGCAGCAACAGCCTCATCGCCTCGACGCTCCGCGAGACTGAGATCAGCTATCTGCTGGCCGTCAATGCGGACGGCTTCAATTCGGGGGTCTGGAACGACAACGACGGCAACGACGGCATTGCGTCCGTGACGTTCTACGACTACCTCAGCGACCGGTTCTTCGATGATCCCGGTGCACCGCTCGCGTTCGGTGTCACGTCGTCGATGGACGACAACGTCCACGGCTACGGCTTCTCCTCGTTCCACGGCTCGAATGGCGGCACTCGCGATCGCGTGGGGTATGGCGGGTCCGCGATCGAGGAAGCCGACTGGGGGATCATCAACCCGTCAAGCGAGGACGATACGTTCTTCTTCCGCTATCCAGCGGTCTTCAAGAACTCCGGCCAGACCGTGCCGGTAGCCTACGTCAGAGAAGTCATCCCGAACGACACGGAGGAAGGCGGTGCCCACGGCGACGACTTCAGCCATGACGGTACCGATTACAAGAACTTCAAGCAGTCAGGTGCGAGTAGCTCGAATCCCGTTAGTCTCGGTCTCAGGCACGAATAGGTATGGTGACGCTGACCACCTCCTCGGCACTGGGTGATGGAGGGATAGCGATCGTGCCGGCGAGTGACTTCAACAGCACGCGCCTCGGACCGACGGTCACCCCGTCTCGCCAGACAGTCGCGTTCGATCCGACCGCCGGGGAGGGAGTGAGCGCAACGAGTAGACGAACACGAGCCGCTGCCGGGCCGACGACCACGGCACCGGCGATCTCTGCCGCGGACACCACCACAGCCCGACGCAGTCCGACGGTACAACCGACCCGGCAGACCGTCCCGTTCACACCCTACGCGATCGGGTTCGATACTCGGGAGGCGGTCTCGAGAGCAGGGTCGGGGGGTCATATTGAACGGACGACGCTGATCCCGGGGTCGTACTTTCGGACTCTCGAGGGGGTGGCTGTCGATACGGACGGGAAGCCGATCGGAAACGCGAAGTACATCATGGCGATGAGGGATCTCCCGACGGTCGGTCCGGTCGCAGACGACGGGACGTTTAGCGTCTACACGCTCCGATCGGACTACGACGACTTCATCCTCGTCGCGAGTTCCGGCCGGGCAGATGTCGACTACACCTGGTACACGCCGATCGATGTCGAGATCGGCCCGACCGACAACGATGTCGTCCTCGTCTTTGAACCTCGCGAATTGAACGGGCTGTATGCTGGAAACAACACCAGCATGGGTGGTTCGCTTCGATAATCTCTTCAGCGATTCTGTTGGAAGTCGAAGTATAGTTCAGAGCTATCCCGTTCAGTACGGATCTCGATAAAGAGCCGGTCATTACGTTCGTCGTCGTCCTGAAGTGCTGGATAGAAATGATACGTATCGGTCGTCGCAGGTGACTCTTCTAAGCCGACATTCACAATGTAGGTGTCGCTCTCGAGGATTTCATCTTCGACGCGTTTGGATGCTACTCTGTCCACTGGAGGAGCAGATAGTTTGTACTGATCCTTCACTACGACCGCATCTACATAGTCATCTGCATCTGCGCGGAGGATCTCAAGGATCAGTTCATGCTCTTGTGAGTCAAAATTGAGAAGAGTCAATGAGAGATAAGACGGTTCCGAGGATAGACGGCTACACCCTGAAAGGGCGGCCATACTGAGACTCCCACCGAGAGAAAGTGCGGTTCTCCGACAAATTTGCATTCGATTCGGCGTACCAAGGATAGAATATTAAACCCTTGGACCCCTCGATCGGAGAAAGATCCAGTAGAAAATCAGCAGAAGAGATTATGCGATTGCCTTTTCGCCAGCTTCGACCACGTCTTCGCCGTCAGTGTAGCGCATCGGTGGGACGACGATCCAGACGTTCTCATGACCTGTCGCCACCGAGATGTAGTCCATACTTTTGAGCGGCTTGATGATCTCGTCGAGAACAGCACTCTTGGGCGTGCTGTTGTCGTAGAGCTTGTTTTTCGCTGTCTCGAGTTTGACCCGTCGCTTGATCTTATGGGGTGCAGACGCTCTCTCGTGGAGCATCCGGTAGGCTTCAGCGAGCCGCTCGTCATCGGGAAGTATCGGCTGGGGTTCGTTCAGATCACCCTTTGCCTCAACTTCTTTCTCGACCAGCTCGCGCAGCTTCTCGCTTCGATTCATATCCTCGCGGTCGGCGATCTCGTCGAGCGTCTCGAGCAGCTCGTTGGGACAGCCAAACGAGACGCGACTCGAGGGGTTGTGATCCATCCGACCCATCAGTGGCTCACCCCGATTTGCATATCCCGTGAATACGGGGACGGCGTCGGGATAGGCAGTTCGTATGCAAGGGGGGTGGGGACCCGTACGGAGAGGGTTATCGCGCGGGTGTGCGTGCGCGTCATGCGCGACCCTCCACCTCCCGCTCGTAGTCGCGTGACCGTTCGATCGCCGCGTCGTGGGGCTCCCCCTCGAGCGCTTCGTTGGTCGCGTGGCGCATCTCGTGTTCGTCGTCGGGGCTGCCGTCGGTTGCCTCGACATTGATCAGTCCAAGGAAGTCGGCCTTCCGGAGCGTGCAGAGATGAGCGCACGGGCCGTCGTGGTACTCCCAGCCTTTGCAGTCACACCGCCCAATGTACTCGGCGTCCTCGAGGCCGAGCGCGCAGTAGTGGACGCTCTCGCCGTCTCTGAGCGTCACCTTGTAGCCGAACCGGCCGAACGATTCGATCAGCGCCTCGCGTGGATCCGCTTGAGCCCACGACTCCGTGTCACTGTCGCGTTCAGTCAGGAAGTCGAGAGGTCCACCATCTGATGGTGGCTGGAAGGTACTCACGCCAACCACCCCGATTTCCTTCGATCTAATCGCCGGACGGCGTCGACCCGGTTGATTTCGAAGGAATCACTCAGATTTTTGCCCGGTTGTTTCCGGGATTGTGTCTCGAGCAAATTGTCGACTCGACCGTCAGCGATACGATTTAGCGGATAGTTCGAAATGTCAAAACAGCGAGATGGACTCGTCGGGATTTGAACCCGAGGCCTCTTCCTTGCGAAGGAAGCGATCTACCACTGATCTACGAGCCCTCGCCCGTTCCTAACCCCGGTTTCTATTTGTAGCTTGTGTTTCGAGGGCAGCGCGGGACACGACACCACGGGTCCCGTGATCGCGGCGGCGTCCGGTCATCGGCTGTCGATCGAACGGCCACGAGTGCGTCGCGTCCAGTGACGTGGCATTCACCGAGTGACCGACCGTCTCAGTCGTCAGCACCGGGTCTCAACCGCTCACGGAGTCTGAGAGCCCCCTCGAGCCGACGGCGAGGACGCGAGCGCGTCCGCCGACGACTCCGACCAGGAAGCCGGCGAAGTGGGCGATCAGCGCGACGCCGGGTGCGGCAGTCGCGAGTGTGACCGCGGTCGCGAGCCCAAGAACGACGAGGACCGCGAGCCACTGTGGCACGTCGATGAACGAGGCCAGCCCCGTCGAGAGCCGGTTCGACGCGACGAGATAGCCAAGCAGGGCGAAGACGGCACCGCTGGCCCCGAGAACGGCCGTCGGCGCGACGGGGACGAACGGCAGCGAAGCGAAGACGCCGGTCAGAGCGACTTGGGCAACCCCGGCGATCGCGCCCGTACTCGCGAAAAAGGCGTGAAAGCGCCACCGTGTCGTGGCCCGCGCGACCGGCCAGCCGAAGACGAGCAACGCGAGGGCGTTCGAGACGAGATGGCCCAGCCCGCTGTGGGCGTACACGCTCGTCACGATCGTCCAGGGGTTCGTCGTCAGCGGCGGCGCGAGGACAAAGAACGTGCCCATCACACCCGCGAACGCGGTGATCCCCTGAGCGGCGAAGACGACCGCGAAGGCGACGAGCACCTCAAGCACAGGGCTGCTCGAGCCCGCGTCCGATCCGCCCGATCCCGGATCGGACCGGACACCGGACCCCGACGATGACCGCGAGTGTCTCGCCATACGGGTGGGTGCGACGGCGAGCGACAAAAGTCCCGGCACTTACTGGTCGGGGGGCCGAGCCGACGGCATTCGAAGAGCGTGTGTGGGGAGTGTGGTGACGCCGGGGTAGCCGGTGGCTGTCCGCGGCTCCCGTACGTTCGACGCGTTTAGCTACCGCTACTGAAACGCGTTCGACGACCGCAAAAACGGGGAAATAGCTCGAATTCGGCTCGTGATCGAATCGACCTCGATGAGCGCTTAGTCTTCGAGGACGATTTCGATCGAAACGTCGTTTGGCACCTGAATGCGCATGAGCTGTCGGAGTGCGCGTTCGTCGGCGTCCAGATCGATCAGGCGCTTGTGGACGCGCATCTCCCAGTGCTCCCACGTCGCAGTGCCCTCGCCGTCAGGCGACTTCCGGGTCGGCACCTCGAGAGTCTTCGTCGGCAGCGGGATCGGCCCGCTCAGGTTGACGCCGGTGTTGTTCGCAATCTCGCGGACGTCGTCGCAGATGTCGTCAAGGTCGTCTGGACTCGTGCCCGCGAGTCGAACGCGTGCCTGCTGCATTTATTTCTCGTTGACGTCGAGGACCTTGCCAGCTGCGATGGTCTGACCCATGTCGCGGATGGCGAAGCTCCCGAGTTCGGGGATCTCGCTGGACGGCTCGATGCTGAGGGGCTTTTGCGGTCGGATGGTGACCACAGCAGCGTCGCCCGACTGGATGAAGTCGGGGTTCTCCTCGGCGACCTCGCCGCTCGAGGGGTCCATCTTCTTGTCGATGGACTCGATCGTACAGGCGACCTGTGCCGTGTGGGCGTGGAAGACCGGCGTGTAGCCGGCCGTGATCACGCTGGGGGGTTGCATGACGACGATCTGGGCCTGGAACGTCTCGGCGACGCTTGGCGGATCGTCGGCGGGGCCACAGACGTCACCGCGGCGGATGTCGTCCTTCCCGATGCCGCGGACGTTGAATCCGACGTTGTCACCGGGTTCTGCCTTGGGCACCTCTTCGTGGTGCATCTCGATCGTCTTGACCTCGCCGCCCACGTCGCTGGGCTGGAAGGAGACGTTGTCGCCGGTGTTCAGGAGACCGGTCTCGATACGTCCGACGGGGACGGTACCGATACCGGAGATGGTGTAGACGTCCTGAATCGGGAGTCGGAGCGGCGCGTCCGTCGGCGGCTCCGGCTCGGGCAGGTCGTTCAGGGCCTCGAGCAGGATTTCGCCGTCGTACCACGGCGTGTTGTCGGACTCCTCGGCGATGTTGTCGCCTTCGAACGCCGAGATCGGGATGAACGAGGCGTCCTCGGTGTTGAACTGGACCTGCTTGAGCAGCTGGTTGACCTCTTCGACGACCTCGTCGTACGTCGACTCCTCGTAGTCGACGATGTCCATCTTGTTGATGCCGATGATGAGCTCGTCGATACCGAGGGTTCGAGCCAGGAAAACGTGCTCCTGGGTCTGGGGCGCGACACCGTCGTCAGCGGCGACGACGAGGACGGCGTTGTCCGCCTGGGATGCGCCCGTGATCATGTTCTTCACGAAGTCGCGGTGACCCGGACAGTCGACGATGGTGAAGTCGTAGGCGTCCGTGGAGAACTCCTGGTGGGCGATGTCGATGGTGACACCACGCTCTCGCTCCTCGGCGAGGTTGTCCATGACGTAGGCGAACTCGAAGCCACCCTTGCCCTTCTCTTCTGCTTCTTCGCGGTGCTGTTCGATGACGTGCTCGGGTACGCTCCCCGTCTCGTAGAGGAGTCGTCCCACGAGCGTACTCTTCCCGTGGTCAACGTGACCGATGATGGCCAGGTTCTGGTGTTGGTCGCTCATTGTTGTAGCTCACGCGCAGAGGCGCTTATATCGGTCCCTTTGGCTCGTTGCGGTTAAAACCATTTCGAAAGCGTATTCTCCCCATCCCGACGCCGTCTTGCGGTTTGGCTAGCATTCACACGACACGGAACGTTCGAAAGACGATAACTGCCGCTGAGAAACGGGTCCGAGAAGTGGTGCGGTCCCGTCAAAGATTTTCGAGATTCCGACGCGCACGCGTTGATAATCTTTGGAGGAGAATCGGCGACGGAGAACCGCCGTTCGACGACATCGGTCCGGACCGTTCGGCCACACGGAGATGAGACGGAGCAGCGTATAGCAGCCATTAGAAGTAATTGCTCACTTCTGGAAGCGAGAGTTGCTCAAGAGCGGTATCAATCGCTGTTGTGAGTGCAGAACGTGAGTCAAAGAACCGGCTTCTAAGTGCTGATTGAAGTTGTCTCCCGAACGTGTCCCTCTCGGCTGATTCTGCCGTCGAAACGGCGGTTTCCTTCGACGGTGGGGTTCGGATTAGATGGACGAGGGACCGTCGAATCGGTCGTGATCGGCGAAGGGAGCGAACTGGAGTGCACTGGTTAGTTGTGACTGTATCTCCTCGTCGTCGGGGTACTCGTGGGCGAGCAGTTCGAGTCGTTCGAGAGCCGACTGACGGTCGTCGAGTGTCCCCACCTGATTTTCGATGGCGTGACCCAGTGCCCAGGCGAGTCGCCGCTGGATCGTCTGGCTATCGGGACGGTCCCGGGCGAGGGCCTGGAGACTATCAAGGTGAGCCTGGAAGTCGTCGCGTCGACCGGCAGCCGCCTCGCGTTCCATGAGTTTACAGATCGCAGCACCGAATTCTGACTGTAGCTCCTCGCTATCGGGATGGTCTTCGGCATGGGCTTGGAGTCGGTCGAGGTAGCCCGCCGCGTCTTCGAACTGCCAGGCACCACTCGACGCGAAAACCGCGTTGAACAGGACCTGTGCGAAATCGGACTGGATCGCATCGGCGGCAGGATTGTCGGCAGCCAGTGTTTCGAGGCGATCAACTGACCGTGCGAACGCGTCGAACCGCTTGTCCTCGGCCTGGTATCGCGCGGTGGTAAAGATCGCTTTCGAGAAGCGCTCCTGGACCGTCTCGATATCCGGATACGTCGTCGCCAGCGTTTCGAGACGGTCTAGATGTGTCTCCACAGCGTCGGTCCGACCGGCGTCGGCCGCGTGGAACGTGGCATTCCAGAGTGCCGTTGCAAAGGCTGCCTGGACATCGGCGATGTCGGGATATGCACCAGCATGTGATTCGAGTCGGTCGAGGGAACCGCCGTTCGCGAGAACGTCCGCGAGGACGACCTGCATCTCCTCGTCGGTCGGATGGTCGCGTGCGAGCGTTTCGAGGCGGTCGAAATAGTCCTGATCGTGGTCGAATCGGCCTGCCTCACGCTGGGTGAGGACCGCAGTCTGCAGCCCCGACGCGAACGTGCGTTGGATCCGCTCGCTCTCGGGATGGGCCGCTGCGATGGTTTCGAGCTGGTCGAGTCGCGCCGGGAGTACGTCGACCCGACCGGCGTCACTCTCGTGGGAGAGAGCCGTCTGCAGCGCGCTTGCGTAGTGGCACTGGATTTCAGTATCGTCACGATGGCTGCTAGCGAGGCGGTGGAGGCGGTCGAGATAGTCCTGTCCGTCCTCGAATCGGCCTGCCGAAACCATGTGATAGACTACCGCTCGGAGGGTGTCGGCGAACTGGCGTTGCACCGCCACGAACTCGGTCGAGGCTTCGGTGACGGATTCGAGACGCGACAGGACTGTCGTGAGGTCCTCCATCCGGTCGGCCTCGGCCAGGAACGTGACGACGTTGTACAGCGAGGTGGCGAACGCGTTCCGGATCTCCGCGTTGTCCGGGAAGTCGGCGACGAGTGCTTCGAGGCGGTCGAGATGGACGTGGAGACCGACGAGCAGCCCGGCATCTCCTTGCTCCTTCGTCGCGTTCAGGGTTGCAGTTGCGAGTCTGACGTGAATCTCCTCGATGCCAGGGTGGTTCTCGGCGAGGGTTTCCAGCCGGTCGAGAAGTCCTCGCTGGTGCTCGAACCGACCGGCTTGGCCCACGTTGTTCACGGCGTTGAACAGCGCGAGACTGAACCGTGACTGTATCTCCTCGTCGTCGGGCTGGTCATCGGCCAGCGTGTCGAGCCGGTCGAGAAAGCGGTCAAGGGCCTCGAACTGACCGTGATTTCCTGCGTGTGTGGCACAGCTGGCCAGGGTCTTGGCGAGATTGCGCTGGAGTGTATCGGTCTCCGGATTCTCGGCGGCGAGTTCCGCAAGCCGGTCGAGATCCGCCCGCTCTGCCTCGAGCCGCCCAGCTTCGCCCCGGAAGTAGCTGGTGTGATAGAGCGCTTCGCCGAGGCGGGTTCGAATCGCTTCGTTGTCGGGGTACTCGGCTCGAACCGAATCGAGATCGTCGAGACAGGAGTGTGCCGCTTCGAACCGTCCAGCGGTCCCGTTGTACGTCGCCGCGTTGCAGAGCCCCTTCGCGTAGCGGACGTGAATCGCTTCGGTCGGTGTGGCGTCACACAGCTGCTCGAGTCGGTCGATGCGGGCATCGAGTCGTTCGAATGCCCCGGCTTTGCCCTCCGACCCTGCAACGTTGTACAGTCCGTTGGCGAGCTGGAGCTGTATCTCGTCGGTGGTTGGATACTCCATCGCGAGGGCATCGAGGCGGTCGAGGTGCGTCTGAGCCACGTCGAGCCGGTCGGCGTCTGCCGCGTGATACACGGCATTGAACAGGCCCGTTGCGAACTGGGACTGAACTTCCATGTGGCCCGGATACGCACGGGCGTGGGCTTCCAGCCGGTCGAGTGACCGCTGAACGTCGTCGAATCGACCGTTTTCGCCCCAAGAGTAGACGGCACCGGCAAGCGCACTGGCGAGTTGGTGTTGTATCTCCTCGTCGTCGGGATTCTGGTCGGCATGCGTCGCCAGACGGTCGAGATACTGTCGCTGCTGGGCGAACTCTCCGCACTCGGCTGTGGCCGAGGCGACACTCCGGAAGCCCTCTGCGAGCCGTTGCTGAATCTCGGCACTGTGGGGGAAGCTCTCTGCAACGGTTTCGAGCCGCCCGAGATACCCGCGTTGCACCGAGAGCCGTCCGCTCTCGCCCGCGTAGCACGTCCCGTTGAACAGCGTCTTGGCGAGGTGACCGTGAATCGACTCGTCGGGATGGGCGGAAGCAAGGGCGTCGAGGCGGTCGAGCGACTGCTGGAACGCATCGAATCGGTCGGCTTCTCCCTGAAACGTTGCTGCGTTCGAGAGTGCCTTCGCGAGTTGCCGGCGAATCCGGGGGTCACTGGACGTTGCGGCGAGATGGTCGAGACGGGAGAGGTGTGCGGACACCTCGTCGGACCGGCCAGCCTCGCTTTCGTACCGGACGGCATTGAAGAGGCCCTGGGACAGTCGGAAGGTCAGCTCCTCGGTGGGGTAGTCGCTAGCGAGGTGTTCCAGTCGGTCGAGACGGTCAGTGAGTCGTTCGACTCGACCTGCCGCCCCCTCGTGGTGTGTGATGTTGACGAGCGCTCGAGCACATTCAACCTGAATTTCTTCGTCCAGTGACCGTTCGGCGAGCGATTCGAGTCGCTGAAGCGTCGTCTCGGCGACCTCGAACCGGCCGGCTTCCGCCGCAGCGTTTACCACGAAATGGAGTCCTTTCGCGAACCTGTGTCGAATCTCCTCGATGTGGGGGTGTGCCGCCGTGAGGGATTCGAACTGATCGAGACGGGACCGACAGTCGTCGAACCGGTCGGCCTCTGCCTCGGCTTTCGTGGCGCTGAACAGGACGAGTGCGAACGAATACTGGATCTCGTCTGTCGCGGGATAGTCGCCTGCTATCGTCTCGGCCTGTTCAAGACTGGTCTGCAGGTCTCCGGGTCGATCGGCTTCGCATGCGTATTTCGCGGCATTGGAGAGGGCCTTGACGTGTCGGCGCTGGATCGCTTCGGTGCTGTCGGGGTACTCCCCCGCCAGCGTCTCGATGCGGTCGACCGAGGCCGCGACCTCGGTGAACCGGCCGGCCTCACCCAGAGGAACCGTGGCATTGAGGTGGCCGATGGCAAGCTGAACCCCGATAGCTTCGGAGTCTGGGTGTGCGTCGGCCAGTGCGTCGAGTCGGTCCAGGCAGGTCCGGAGCTCGGCGAATCGGCCAGCCGCCCCTTCGTACTGGATTGCATTGGAGAGGGCTCTGGCGAGTTGCTGCTGGACCACGTCGTCATCGGGGTACTCGGCGGCGATGCCAGCGAGAACATCGACATGGCGCTGCTGGTCGACACCCTCGATCTGGCCGTTCTTACCGTCGGCATCGGCGATGTGGTGGAAGGCCTTCGCGAGTTCGGTCAGGACGTCTTCGTGTGGATGCTCGGCAGCCAGTGCTTCCAGCCGCTCAAGATACTGCAGACGGTCGTTGTCTCGGCCGGCTGTCACAGCAAAGCCAGTGGCCGTCCGGAGCGCAGTCGCCAGCTGAGACTGGATCTCGATCGGTTCCGGATACTCGGTGGCGAGTGCAGTCAGACGGTCGAGCGACGACTCGAAATCCGTGACTGCAGCCTCACTGGTCTGGCCCTCGGACACCGCTACCGTGACACCAGTTGCGTGTCCCTCGGCGAGACGGCATTTGATTTCCTCCTCGTCGGGATAGTCGGCCGCGAGCGATTCCAGCCGCTCGATGTAGCGCCGAATCCGATCGTATTCGAGCGGTCCCTCACTGTGTTCGATATAGGCCGGCACGGCGAGAGACCGGACGACTCCGACGAGCGTGCCGGCGAAATGGGTCTGGACGCTGCTGTCCGGATGCTCCGCGGCCAGCGCCTCGAATCGGTCGAGCCGGCTCTCGAAGTCGGCGAGCTGCGGCGTCTCCCACTCGTATGGGGCGACGTTGACCAGTGCCTTCGAGAGTGCCGACTGGAACTCGTCGTCGGACGGTCGGGCAGCCGCCAGTGTCTCCAGACGATCGAGATGCGTCTGGAGATCCGCGAACCGACCGGCTTCACAGTCGTGGAACGTAAGGAGCGAGAGGGTGTTCGCGAGTGCGAGCTGGATATCGTCGGTTTCGGGGTAGTCGGCGGCGAGCGAATCCAGCCGCTGCTTGTAGGTCCGTCGGTCCGCGAGGGAGTCCGCCTCCGCCGCGGCAATCGTTCCGTTGGCCAGTGCGCTGGCCAGTTCGGCCTGAAGACGCTCGTCGTCGGGATACCCTGCAGCGAGGGTTTCCAGCCGCTTGAGGTGGCGTCGGCGGTCGTCACCGCCGAGCCGACCCTCCGCCTCGTCTTCGTGTGCTGTTGCAGCGACACAGTTTGCGAGTGCGCTCGCGAATCTGCGCTGGATTTCCTCGTCGTCGGGGTGGTCGTCGGCGAGCCCGTCGAGTCGGTCGAGGCAGGCCTGGAGGCGTTCGTACTCGAGGGGGCTGTCGTCGGCGGAGAACACTGGGTCGAGAAGGGTCCGGATGGCATCGCGGAGTGCCTCGGCGAGGTGGAACGGAACCCCACTCTCCGGGTGGTCACTAGCCAGTGTCTCGAAGCTGTCGAACCGATCCCGGACGGTATCGAGTGCATCGGTCTGTCTCTCGTACTGGATGGCGTTCGCCAGTGCCTTCCCAAAGGCCGCCTGAACCCGCCATTCGAGTGGCGCGCCGGCAGCCAGTGTTTCGAGTCGGTCGAGGTAGGTCCGAACCTGCTCGTACCGGCCGGCCCTCCCTTCCTCGGTCGTCGCCACAGCGTAGGCCTTCGCGAGTGAGTGTTGCATCCGTGTCGCCGGAGTATCGTCGGCCAGGGTTCGAAGTCGTTTCACGGTGGCTTCGAGGTCTGCGAACCGGCCCGTGTCCCCATAGTCGATTATCGCGTTGGTGAGCGCCGTCCCGAATTCGTGAGGAATCCGCTCGGAATCGGGATGCTCCGAAGCCAACGCTTCGAGTCGGGCGAGTCGTGTCTGGAGCGTCTCGAACCGACCGGCGTCGCCATCGTGCGACGCGGCGGTGCGGATGGCCCGTGCCAGAACCGTCTGAGCCTCGGTGTCGGCGGGCGCTGCGTCCGCGAGCGCGTCGAGTCGGTCAAGCATGTCCCGCCGCGTTTCAAGCGACTCTGCCGAACTGCTGGCGGCACATGCCACGCGAAGCGCGTGGGCGAATACGAGACGGAGCAAGGCGTTCTCGGGATGTGCCTCGACCCGTGATTCGAGACAATCCAGGGAATGACGCAGCGTCTCGGCTTCGAACTGCCCGGTGTCGACGGGTTCGAAACTCCTGGTGACGACAGTCTCGGCGAGCTGTCCGAGACGCTCCTCGGGAGTGAGCCAGTCCTTGTCATCGTCGAGTGTTTCGATCCTGTCGAGCCGTTCCGGGAACGACTCGGTGAGGGGACGACCGGTCAGTGTCGCCATCAGGTCGGCTCGTGTGACCGTGAGTTGCACCCGAAAATCGTCCGGATTGTCGGTAGCGAGGGCGTCCAGGCGATTTAGTGAACTTTCGAGTGCGTCCAGGTCCTCACGCTGGTGCTCTGGCACACGAGAATGTGCAGTCGCACAGCGGCGCTGGACGGCGGCGGTGGAAGGGTACTCGTCGGCCAACGTGTCGAGCCGGTCGAGACACGCCCGCCGTTCCTCGAACCGACCAGCCGACGCGTAGTGGAAGCTGGCAACCGAGAGCGCTTTCGTGAGTGGCAGGTGGAGTCGCGAGTAGGGATACTCGGCGACGAGCAGTTCGAGTCGACTGCGCCAGGTCTCGAGACTGTCGAGCCGGCCGGCGTTCCCCGCATCGATGATGGCGTTGACGAGTGTCTGGGCGAACTCCTGTCGAATCCTCTCGGAGTGTTGGTTTTCCTCGGTAAGCGCATCGAGGTGCTCGATCCTGGTCTGGAGCACATCGAATCGACCCGCCTCTCCCTCGTGATAGGCAGCGGTGGAGAGCGCCCGTGAACGGAGATACTGTATCTTGTCGTCGGCGACGTACTCGCCAGCCAGTGTCTCGATGCGGTCGAGATGGGTCGCCATGGACTCGAGCCGTCCCGATTCCCCGTCGTCCTCGATTGCCCGAATCAGTGTCCGAGCCAGTAGCTGTCGAAGTGTGTCAGCGCTCGGATTGTGCGCGACGATGGACTCGAAGCGGTCGAGGGGAACCGAACGCTGTTCGAACTGTCCGGTTTCGACCGCATCGACGATGGCTGCAAAGAAAGTGTCGGCGATCCGAGGTTGATGCTCGTCGGCAGCGGTGTCCGCCAGTCGCGGGATGAGGCTGTCAACGTGTGACTGTCGGTCCTCGTGCCGGGACGGGGCGGCATCGGAATCGAGTGCGGTGAGAAGCGCCTCGACGATCTCAGTGTGGGCCGGAGGCGGACCAGTGGCGGCTTCAGTGGGTGATTCGTCGCCGTTCATTACGCGATATCCGACCCGGCTGACAATAAACAATGTGATTGTCCTGTTTCGAGTGAAATAAAATCCCACTCCATCGGTTGGAGTAACGGAGCACCGCAAACACAGGTCTGGGGCCATCAGACGTGCGAATCGACGCGGCAGCCAGATCAATAGCTGTAGTCAGATCGGCGATCAGTGGATAACTACTGCCCGATAGCAACTATTATATTACCTTCATAACGAACTGGATATATCCGCCTGCCGTTGTCGTTCTCTCAGACGAGTCGTCAACAGGGTCGGTTGCAGTACACTCATGGATTCCACGATACAAGAAGTCAGACCTGACGAACTGGCAGACACCATCGAACTGGGCGAGGTAACCCTCGTTCTCGGTGCACCCGGTATCGGAACGTCACAGCAGCTACGGCCACTGGGGCAGTCCGTCGACCGACTGCCCGAGACGGACGTTGCTGACGACGGGGAACTCGTAATCGTCGAGGACTTCGTCTCAGCAGCGTTCGCCCTCGACGACGAGTCCCTCTCGACCTACAGTTACGAGTACGGGGAGAAATCGCTGTTTTCCATATCGGGTGGCGCAGTACTCGTCACCCACCCCCGGAGTTTCGACTGGCTTTGCCGGAGTGATCTGGGAGTCTCGGGGAGTTTCATCGAGACTGTCGACAGGGTAGTGGTGGTTCGAACGCCGCCGACTGCTGCCGGGACAGCAATCGACGAGGTTCGACAGCGTCTCTCAGGTGGAACGCACGGATTGGGTGCCGACGAGCGAGCCGCCGTCCTGGAACGAGCTAGATATCCACCCTACTACTTCACCACCCCGGAACTGCAAGAGCACCTGGGATGGTACGACGGGACAGTCACGCCGGAAGCGTTTCTCCCCCTCTCGAAACACGACACGTCGGCAGTGCTCCTGCCTGGCGACGTCAGACGAGTGTTCGAGGGATGTGAGATCACGAGTGGTCCCTTCGATAGCGAGTTCGCGGATGCCATCGCACGACTCCTTCCGAGAGGGGGTCTCCCCAGCCGAATCCCGAACGAGCGGTCGCCAGCAGTACTGGCTGCGCTCGCGCTCGTCGCCGTTGGAATCGCCGAGGACGGGGACTGGCTCGATTCCCTCGCTCGAAATCGGACACTTTCACCGACCGCTGAGGCACTGGAACGTGCCCTGGATCTCCCGCCTGGAACAGCCGACCACCTCCAGGTCTTCGCTGGGGAGTCGATGCGAGCACGAATTCACGAACGTCTCGCGGCCGACGACGAGGAACCGATCCTCGACGTGTCTCGTGAGGCACTCGACGACGCACTGGATGCGCTACAGTCGGAGAGTGCATCGCTCGAAACCGTCTCCACGGACCCTGAAGCGTATGGCTCCTCGCCACTCGTCGGTGCCTGGCACTGGGACGGGCCGGAGGCACTGCACGAGGCTGCTGCCGAGCGTGAGCTCCCGGGCACGATTCAGGAGCCAGACGAGACCGACGAGGAGGGGCTGGACTGGCGGTCGTTCGTCGACGGGGAGGACGACGACGATGGCGACGACCTCCTCGATGCGCTCGATGGCGGGCTGGTCGTCCTCGATGGCCCGAAATCGAGCGGAAAACGACAGGTCGCTGCCACACTCGCTTCGGAACTCGAGGACTGGGGAACGACCGTCAAACTCCCCGACCTGAGAAACCCCGACCAGATTCGGACCGGGATCGAAGCGACACCGAACACGGTCGTCGTCGCGACGTACGGGGCCAAACCAGCGAAGATAATCAGCGACGAAGGCGTCCGAGCACTCCCCGAGTGGGTCGGGGACGGAAGTTGTGCCGGCGCGCTGCTCATCTGTGACGACACCAACCGCGAGCGCCTCGACGAGGTCGCTGAACGGGCTGGCTGTGACGAACTTCCAGCCTGGACCGACCGCGTCGAGTTCTCGGTCGAGGATCCGAGCGTCGATACTGATCGTGACCCGGCAGACGTTGCTCAGGAGCTACTGGATGTGATTGGCTGGAACACGGTGCAGTTCCCATCTCGTCGGAACCTCGATGTCGAGTCGGTCGCCGACCAGAGCACCGTAGCAGCCATTGCGGGTGTTCCGGATCACGCACTCGATGGGGAGTTCGTGGGGCGTGTTCTTGCCGAGGTTGTCGACATCGTCTCGACGACACACGGGCCCGACGCAGCACAGCAGTGGCTCTCGTTCGTCGACGACCTCGTGGCGGACGTGGGTCGGAATCGGAGTTCCGACACGGAGGAGGCTCTCCAGTACCGGGGGGAAGTGTACGAGACCGCAATCACAGCCGTTGCGTTGGCTAATCCGAGAACTGACGAGTGGGTCCACGCGGTCGCACTCGGTGTGTTAGAGGTCACGAACGAGGTATCGAATCCCCACGAGGTGAGCCTCGGCGTGAATTTAGAGCCGTTTGCCACCGCGTTCTCGGGTGCGCTGGCGAGGCTCGCACAGCCGTCGGACGGATCGGTGGTAAACCACGGCGCAATTGGGTGTGTCGACGAAACGCTTCACGCTATGGTTGCGGACGACGGGTGGCGGTTTCCGCTCCACTTCGTCTACGGGAAGGCCGTCGGCCGGATCGTCCGACGGGCGGAGAATCCAGCGGCAGCGAACGGCGGTCTCTCGACGGTCGTCTCCCTCGTTCGCCAGTACGCCTCGAGCCCCAGCGATCACTTTACGACGGTCGTGCTCGCACAGAGCTTCGGGTCCATGCTTGGGGCTGTCGCGGATGTCGACTGTTCGCCCGAGGCGATGGCTGCCTGGGTGGCCGATATCCAGTCTCGTGCCAGCGACGCGGTCGCTATCATTACCGAACAGGACGCCGGAACAGCGATGCTCGGAGCGTTCTACGTCGCCGCTGTCGGCCAGTGGGTGTTCGAACACGAGTGTTCGGACGACCGGATCGGCCCCTGGCTCGATGCCGTCGGGCTCAGTATGTGCAACACAGCGACAGTGTCGACACGCGACGTGGCTCCCGAGGCGTTCGTGACGGATGCCTACGGGGGTGCTGTTCGGACCGTCGTCCAGACGGGCGACCTCGACCGCGCCGAGCAGTTGTTTGCGACGTGTCACCGCCTCGTCGACGCCATCGCAGACGCCGGCCACTTCGAGGCCGAACAGGAACTTCGGGCAATGCTGCACGCCACGGCCTTCGCGGCCTTTGGCAACGTCGAGCAGCAATACCCAGATCAGGTCAGTCAGTACCCGTACGGCGTAGAATCGATTCCGTTCGACGACTCACTGGGCTTCGAGGACTGGATGGCACTGTACGACGAGTCAGTGACACGGGGTGGTGCCGCCACGGAGTCCACCCAGAAACGGACCCAGCATCTGACAGCCGTATATCGCGACGCCCTTTCGACAGCCGTTCAGGGGTTCGAACCTGATTCGGCTGATTCGGACGACAGCGTCGTGACGAACGGGATGGACGGGTCGGACGAGTGGGGCCACTGGGACGAGTGGAACATGTTTGGCGATTTGGCCGAACCTGACCCCAGTGTGACGCCACGCGAAGAGCACACGTGGTACACTGGCATCACGGACTGCATTGAAGCACGGGCGAGTTCGGTCGAGTCGATCGACGACCCGGTTCAGTTCCTCGCAGACGTCTACGGCGGCGCAGCCGTTCGCTGGGCGGCCGATGGCGCATCGAGTCGTACCCAGGAGTGGGTTACGGTGCTCGTCCAGTCGCTACGGACCAGTCGCGAGTCCATCGACGAGCCCGACAAGACGGCCTGGTTCGACGCGTTCGCGACGGTCGACGCAGAGATTCTGACTGCGGTGCTGACTCGGTCTGACGTCGGCGAACGCACGCACGAGCGACTGGTCGAGGCGGTGCTGTCCCAGATCGAAGCGGCTGCGACCGCGCCGGACAATCCACCACACCCAGTCGTGTACGTGGCCTCGGTGTTCGGTGGCGCACTCGGACACGCCGCCAGCGTCGAGTCCGAGGAGGTCCGCTTCTGTGTGATCGAGGTGCTGTCGGTTCTCGACGATGGGTTCTCCTTCGACTGGATCGAACTCGACCGAGCCGACATCTTCGAGCGGATCTTCGCCGAGGCGCTCGCGACGGTCGGTCGAACTCACGCCGACAGCCCGGTGACCGACGAGTGGTTCGAGATCGTGAGCGACAGAATCGAATCGACCGCCACGCGGGAAGCGCCGGACTGTCCGGACGAATTCGTCGCCGACGTGTACGTTCGAGCCCTGTTCGAGGCAGTGCAGGACGATGCCGACGAGTGGCGACGACGACTCGATTCGGAACTCCGTGAGTTCACCAGGGGATCGTACGTGAACGACCCGGAAGCGTTCCTGGAAGGCCTCTACGCCGATGTGATCGTCAAGGGTGCAGAGAACCACGGCCCCTGGACACGGATCGAAGCGTGTATCGACGCCGTGAACGAGTCCGTTCAGGATGCGATCGATGCTGATCTGCTCCGCGCCGATGGAGCCCACGAACGAACATTCTCGAACGCGCGCGACACGCTGTTCTCGGCCAATGGTCGAGCACGCGCGGACTATATTACACGCCTCGATCAGGGACTCCAAGCCACAGACAACGGCGACATCTCCAGCGCCATTTTCGATGCGGAGGGTGTCGACGACCCTGACGACCCCGCCGACGGGCCGGATTCGACAACTGACCGTGATACCGATGATGGTGAGAACCCACCGAGACAGGAGGATCGGTGAGCTCGATGCTGTAGCGAGAGGACTCGCTGACCGACAACAGACGACAGCCCCGATAAGTAGATTCCCAACCCGATTTCGGAATACAACATGACGAACGATACCCCAGACGACCCCGACGACGAAGCGCGACGAGCCAAGGAGCTCCGAGAGACAGTCGATCCCGCCACGGTGACGGACGAAGAGATCGAGGCCCTGTGTGCGCTCATCGACGGCCGCCACGGGCGCTCGGACGCCCAGGAAGCCCTCTGGAAGATCGGGGCCCACCCCAACTGCACTCGACGTGTCGCAGAGGCCCTCCAGCCGTACGTCGTCCACGAGACCAGACGGACACGGGAGGAGGCCCGCGACATGCTCATGTGGGTCGCACAGAATGACCTGGACGCGCTCGATACAACTGTCGAGTGGCTCGTGGAAAACCTCGACACCGAAGACGAGCACGTGCGAGAAACCTCCGTGACAGCGCTCGAGACACTCGCCGAGACCAAGTCCGTGCTGTTGCGCCCGCACGTCGACGAGATCATCGACTGCCTTGATGACGAGTCGCTGCGTGGCTGTGCAATCACTCTGTTGGCGACGATCTCATACGCCTACCCGATGGCGATCGCGCCTGCCAGACACGACCTGCTCGCACTGACCGAAGACGAGACGGTCGAGGAAAGTCCATTGTCAGCGCCACTTGTCCAGATCGCGCTCGTCTGTCCCGATATCGTCGATCCCGTCGTTGAGGGCCTGCGAGACCGGCTTACCGAACAGGCGGGACCACAGCAGATCGGCACTGCGGCCGCACTCGCAAACGTCGCTATCGCCTATCCTGACCAACTCTCGGTCGTCGTCGAAGAGCTGCTGACACGTGTTGAAACGGAGACGGGAGATCGGTTTCGCAACCTGGCCCGTGGGGAGATACTCAAAACTGTCGGGCGGATCGGTGCCGCACATCCCGATGCGGTCGTTCCCGAACTGGACCGTATCACCCCACACCTCGAAAGCGACGATCACCGTCTCCGATCAGGTGCCGTGAAAGCCCTTGGCGACATCGCGACCGTCCGGCCTGCTGCTGTCCGACCAACCGTCGACGACCTGGTGACGCTGGTAGACGACAATGACGAGTCCGTGCGCAACGCCGCCGTGACGGAACTCGGGAAGATTGCAGCAGCGGACCCTGAGGTCGCACCGCGCGTCGTTACGGCGTTGGACGACCGCTTCGACAGTACCGCGGACACCACAGACCCAATCCTCGCGGCGGTGGATGAGAGATATTCCGACGACGAGGTCGATGTGTCTGGGATCATCGATGCGTACAAGCGAATCGGTGCCGCACATCCCGAGGCACTCGACCCTGCCATTGAAGACCTCCGGACCTGCCTCGACGACGAGGTACTCTCGTGTGACGCCGCCGAAGCACTCGGCGAGATCGGTGCCAGCCGTTCAGTCACAGTTCGGCCAGCCGTTGAGGACCTTCGGGAGTTGCTTGACGACGGCTCGCTCCACAATCGGAGCGCCGCCGCAATCGCACTTGGGAAGATCGGGGCCGACGACTCCGAGGTTGCCGCGCTCGTCCGAGACGATCTTCAGACGCTTGTCGAGGACAGACAACGGTACGTGCGCGAGGCGGCAGCTGAGGCACTCGGAACGATTGCAGCAGCCGACACGGAACTACCGACGACGGTCAGTGACAGCCTGCGGCCACTCGTGGACGACGAGGATCGCGGCGTTCGAGTGGCAGCCCTCGAATCCCTCGGGAAGATCGGCGCGTCGGATCCCAACATAGACCCACACTGGTTCGACGAGTTGCAGGCCGACCTCGGTGATGTCGACGCTGAACTGCGGGAAGAGACTGCTGAAGCCCTCGGGCGGATCGGCGCTTCCCACCCCGAACTTGCCGCCCCAGCCGCCGATGTCCTCCAGTCCCGCCTCGACTGTGACGAAGAATATATCAAGGTGAAGGCATCGATTGCCGAAGCGGTACGGACGATCAAGCGATCCCACCCCGATGCCGTCACACGCTCCGAGACGGAACTCCAGCGGTACATCGATGCGGTGCCTCCCCTTCACGAGTAGCCCCTGGGATACGACGACGGATGGCGACTCGAACCCACCGCTTCGGTCGTTGGTCCGCCGGTCACTGTGGACGACTCTCGACAGTGGTCGAGATCAGCGGTCGTCGGCCGCGACGGCACTCGCCGCGGTCGGCGTCGCCCACTCAGCGCTGACCGCCACGGCCGTCGAGGCGCTCACCGCTCGGTTCGAGTGTGACGAGGAGCATCTCTCCGTCCGGTCGACGATCGCCGAGGGACTCCTTTCACTCGACTCGGCCCACCCCGATGCCGTCGAGGTGAACGAGACTGAGCTCCAGCAAGTCGCCGCCGCGTACGTGATTCTGGAGGTCGAGTAGCTTCGAGGGACTGTCTCATCGAGGTGCGTCGATGTCGTACAGCAGGGCCAGAAAGTCGTCGAACGACTCCGCAAGGCGAGTGGTGTTCTCGGGATAGTTGCCAGCACTCCCGTCGAACGGACGCTCGCCGGGCAGTTCGTGATCGATGTAGAACACCTCGCCGTTGGAATCCGCACGAATCGACAGGAGGACGAGATCACCGCCCGATCCCTCCGCAATCGGACAGAGCCCCTCCGGAATCCAGTGTTCGACGGTGTCGTAGCACCCTTCGATGTCCCGGGAGTCGTCGCGGATGCCAAGAAAGTCGTTCACGGAGGCACCCGACCGACCGTCCAGTGGGTCCGCGAACTCGAACGAGGCTTCGCGTGGCTTCCCGCCGTTGTACTCGCGGAGAAACTCCCGATACGCCTCGGGCAGCTCCCCGCCGAGTGCTGTCTCCAGCGATTCCAATTCCTCCGCAGTGACCGGCGGTCCCGTGTCTCGCATCTCGGTTATCATTGGGGTTGTTCAATCGACGAGGGAGACCGAAATAGCGATTGTCATTCGAAAAGACCAGTTCCGATCAATCGTGAATACGGAGAGCGGACGGGCAGCCACGAGACTGCTGGGTCGACGTGCTGGAGAGGACTTAGACGAGCGTCGTGACGTTCGGCCGGTCGACATCGACGACCCTCGGAATGTCGAATTCCTGAAACAGTTCGAGGAGTGCGGCTGGGTCGTGCTCCTCGACGTATTGCCACTCTTCCTCGTAGATAGGATACACCGAATAGAACTGCACGGGGCTACTGTCGGGTTTCGTGACGCGCTCCTCGCGCTCCTGATTCACGACTGTCAGGAAACAGGACATGTCCGTGTTGTCGGCGAGCGGTTCCGGTGGGTCCTCATTGGAGTACGTTCGGCTCTTCCCGAGCCACGTCCTGGTATCGTGGGGATAATGCGCGAGGCGTTGCAGCCACTCGACCGGCCAGCGGTATTCGTCCTGCGTCAGCGCCTGGTCGTCGAGCGGCCAGTCCGGTGGCAACTGCATCGTCAGTTCCGCATATCTGTACTCCTCTGCGCCCGGCGGTGCGTCGTCCGGGAGAACCAGCGGCGCGGTACTCATGCCGACGGTGGCGAGAATCGTCCGCGGATCGTCGCCTTGCTGTCGAATCACGCAGACATCGATTCCCTCGTCACCACCCTCTAGGGAGAGTTTTTCTGGCTCACCGTAGACCGTTTCCAGATAGCGTTCGAGGTTCGCCCTGTGGGTTGGGAGTGAGTCCGCGTCCGGCCCGCTCGCGTCTCGTAAGAGTTCGACGATCTCCTCGTGACTCTCGCCGAAGGACTTCGCGAACGGAATCGGAGAGTAGCCGAGTTCACCCCAGGTGAAATCGGTTCTGGAGCCGGCTTCGAGCAGCAGCCTCACCTTCTCGACGGACCCGGAGTGGATTGCATCGACCAATGGTGGGACGCAGTCTGAGTTGCCATTCACCGCAGCGCCGTGATCGAGAAACCATTGCAGGGTCTCGACCGAGCCGTCCATTGCGGCTTTGTTGATCGGGGGATCGGAGTCGTCCACCAGGCCGTCGACGGGGAGTCCCTCATCGACGAAGTATTCCATCAACTCGATGTGATCGTTCGACGCGGCGAAATGAAGCCACGTTTTTCCAAGGTAGACCTCCTCTTCCAGTAGATCGGGATCGCTGCCGAGGACCTCTCGGACGCGGTCGAGGTCGCCATCCGACACCGCAGTGTACATCGCTTTCTTGCTCATTCCGTCTCAGTACTCCGGTTCTGACACAGTCTGGCAGTACCCCCACCAGCCGTGGATATTTCAGTTCGCATACAGTATGTCTGTCTGGATTACATTAATACTATTCGAATAGAAAATACAGGATTAGCGTTCGAACACCGTTCGGAGTGGACGGACTGTAACCAGTGCAATTCACCCCCGTGTCCAGCGTAGGCAACTGAAATGGACGACGAGACTATCGATGGCCACCACGAGACGGGAACCTTCTAGGAATTCGCTGGGTGTCCGGTCGGCGAACTGACGGGCGTCGTGAGTGCTGGCGGGGTCGGTGCGTTCCAAGCACGAACCGAAGTCCTTTGGCGACTGTCACTGGTGTTCGCGTTGGCCCGTGACTTCCTGTGCCATGGCCAATGTTGTCTCTTCACTCATCAGGGTCGACACTGATGAGTGCCCGGAGTTTAGCCACTGTGTCGTCATCGTCGCGCTGTTCGAGGTGTGCCAGCAATACATCACGGTGGGGACGAACCACCGCTGGAACGTTCTCGAGCAGATGGGTAATCGCCTCACTGGCAGCGGTTCGTACGATCTCGAAGTCGTCGTCGAGTCGCCGGATAAGCACGGGAACGACGTGGGCTTCGAGCGTCGGATGGTCGGTGAGAAGTGAGACGGGAAACAGCTGTGCAGCGCGCTTTCTGATGAGGTCCGTCTCGTCGTCGAGACAGGACGCGAATCCGACCGCGGCAAGTTCTCGCACCTGTTCCGGATCGTCGTACAGTTCGGGGTCGTCCCAGAGCGGTGTATACGGTCGATTCCAGAACACGCCGAGTGCCGTCTGTCTAACCCGGTCGTCTTCGTCAGTGAAGAGTTCGAGAAGGGCCTCGAAGTGCGGTATCGGGTCGCAGTCGTCGAAGGTCTGTTGATCGAAGCCTGCTTCGCCGACGACAGCCCCAATATGGGCACGAACGACGGGATCGTCGTCGTCCAGATACGGGTGCAGTTCGAGAAGCGTTTCTCGACCGCTTTCGTCGACGTGCTGTGAACGGAGATACAACTCTTTCGCTGCCGCTCGTCTATCGGCACTATCAGTACAGTCGAGCGTTCTAACGTTGTTATCGAGGGCCTTGGATGTCATATTCTCGTTTAAAGTAATCGACGACGTCGATCCCGTACCGGTCCCTGCCTTCGAGTGATTCGACTTCAACCAGTTCGCCACTCTCACATCGGTACAACGTACCGATACCCGTTGCAGTGGTATCGATGACAGTCAGGCTGAATGCCCGGACGATCGCGTCACCGACCGCCGCTAGTTTCTCCCAGGGTGCCTCGAAATCTCCACCGTTTCCAGCGACGATGAGACAACCGTCATGTTCTGCTTCTCTAGCATCGTACAGATCACCCACTAACAGTCTGTTCAGCAGTTCGTCCCGATCGGTCCCTTCGATCGGTTCGACGCTGAGATACTGCTTGTCTGTTCCCATACCTGTCGAATGCTCTCTCAGACTATCAATCTGCCCAAGTGATAACTCCGTCGCCACCCTCCGAGCCTCAGTTGTCACACGTCGTCTCGGTGTTTCCGCCGAAATTCCCCGACTGATTCACAGTCGTGTTCGTCCAGTCGTGTGATCCAACCACCGAATTTGTATCGTCGCCAGCACTGCTGGCCGTCGATGAAGACGGGATTGTCCCCGACGTCGGCTACCACAGCGCTGTCGATGGGCTCGTCGGACTCACGTCGCAGATACTCCCTGCCAACCGCCGGCTCGTTACCGGTACTGCTCACTGCCCGTGCATCACAGGCCTGACAGACGACGTTTGCGTAGATACTGGTACGCTCTGCGTCGTACACCTCGAAGGGCGCGTCACAAAGTGCACAGACGGCCTGGGGTTCACCTGGCGGAAAGGAAACCATGTGGATACAGTACTTCGCTCTCGGAAATAAACACCCGCCTTGTCGCGGCTCACAGGTACAACCGACCGTATCATTCGTGGTCCGTGCTCCGAGCGCGGTCAAGGCTGGCCGGCTACGCATTTGCGGCCGAGGCGCTGGTGAGGACGAGTTCCGATCGGTCCTGAACAGTGGTAGAGCGGGTGCGCAGCCACGAGACTGCTGGGTCGACGTGCTCGCTATCGGTCAGTCGTCCACTCCGATTCCACCGGACTCGACGTACTCCCGTAGTTCCTCGAGGTCGTGGTCGTGCTCGTATGTCTCGACATTCTCGTCGTCCAGTACCATCAGTGTGGAAGCAGCCGCCGCCTGGACAGATTCCTCGTCGTCGTCGAGGAGATTCACGAGCAAACTAACATCCATGTGACTTATAACCGAATGGGGTGCAGCGATCATCCTCGACTGGGCGACGGGAGCCCGGGCGCGGACAGCGGGATCGTCGTCCTCGAGGCAGGCCGTCAGCGCTTTGGCCACGGTGATAGCAGCCTCCCGGTCCCTGGCCGCGATGAGCCCCAGCACCGACACTACGGCCGGCCGCTCGCTCTCCGACTCGCGGTCCTCGAGACGGGAGACTAACTCGGCAGTCACGAGCGAACGCACGGTAGCATCCGCGGCCTCGAACCGTCTGAGGGTCTTGGAAATCGTCACCTCGTCCCGTTCGGTGAGCAGACCGAGAAGGGTGAACAACCTCATACGAACTCGCGTACCAAGCGACAGCTCCTCGGCGTCGAGCAGTTCGAGCGCTTCTGCAGGTGCCCACTCGTTCACGTTGGCGAGCAGGGAACTGCAGATATGCTCGACCTCCGTTGCTCGTTCGGGATCCACAACGTCCGAAGCCACCAGCAACCTGGCGGCCGCGGTCCGCGTCTGAGTCCTTCGTCCTTCGAGGAGGGTTTCGAGGAAGTCCTGCTGTGCCTCGACAACAGGACGGACCTCGTCGGGGTGGACCTGTCCGATCGCTGCCAGCCCCTCGGCCGCAGCGCAGACGCGGCGAAGGTCAGGTGAGTGGGGTACCCCGTCAGAAAGCTGGACCCTGGTATCTAACATATCGAGAACGAAACGGGCCGCGTCGACGTGACGCCCGAAGAATTCCTTGAGCACCCCGGTCGCAGTCTCGGAGTCGCTCTCCGCGTCCCCACCGTTGACCCCGTCTGACTTCTCGAGTGCAGCACGAAGCTCGTCGATGGCGGGAACGACTGCAACGGGATGTTCAGTCGCAATCGGTGCCAATGCCTCGACGGCCGCTGGCACGATCCGCTCGGCGAACGGCTGTAGCGCTTCGACCATCCGGGGTGCCTCACTGGCGTACTCCGCGCCCATCGTCCCGAACAGTTGGAGACAGCCGGCCGGTCTTCCCATGGAAGACCCCTCTTCTCCGACGTGAGTGCGATAACGTCGTCGAGGGCAGGACGGACCGCATCGGATGTGTTTCCGCGAGAGATGCGAGCGGACTGACCGTGTTGGAACGAACTCCCGAGTTTCTGTCCTGCAGGCACTCCTGGAGGTCGTCGAACGGTGGTTCGATTGCCTCGGGGCTCCCTGCGGTGATTCCGACCAGCGCCTCCATCGCGGATTCCCGGGCCACGTCGTCGGAAAGACAGTCCCGGAGGTCGTCGACGAGCCCCACCAGCGGCTGGGAGAAACTCTCGCTCAAAGTCACGACCGCGAACGCGGCGTCTGCACGGACCGAATCGTCGTCGCCGAGATGGTCATGGAAGGTGTCGGATGGCGGGACGGATCATCGCCAAATTCTGCTCGGAACTGATGTCCGCCAGCCCGCTCACGGCGGTCGAGCGGACTGACCTGGGCTGGCGTACCAGTACTCCAGCAAGATATCGACTGCCTGTTCGGCAAACTTGTCGTATTTCATACCGGCCCACGTGATCGCGCTGATAGCGGCCGGTCGGTCATCGGCGTCCGCGGCCGCGAGCAACTCACGTGCCTCCTCGAAGTCGGCGTCCGTTGCCACCTCAATCAAAAAGCGACTCTCCAGTTCTCGCGCTTGCTTAAACGTTTCTGAGGGGGTTGCAGCGTAATCGAACGTCATCCAGTTGGCCGAAATTATCCGCCCGTGGTGATATCATGTCGGATTCGAGGTCGTCCGGTTCGTGCTCGAAACGATGCGTATTCGCGTCGCTACCGCCACTTCGCCACGGGGCCACCGACGACCCGGCGCTGGAGGTCGATCTCGTGTTGCCAGAGCGCTTCCCCGCGATGCGGTGGATCGTGGGCTACCACCATCGTCACCCCGAGATCCGTCACGACACTCGACACTACCACGTAGGGGGTACACCCATCGGGCAAACTGTACTCGAAGGCATCCCACTCGGTCCCGTCACCCGCCAGAACGCGGATCGTCCCCTCGGCGCTGGCGGTGACGACTACGTCCCGCGCCTCGGCGTATTCGGCGTGGACCGTCCCCGGGAGCGTCACGGACACTGACTCTCCCTCGTGTTCCCACGCCAGCGTCGTCGATTCGCCGTCGTCGCTATCGTCGATGTGCATTGGATCGCTGCCTGTATTCAGATTCGACGACACCGATGGTAACGGCATCGGTTGACGAATCTACCTTCGAAGGAGATACATCGACAACAGCAATCGACTTATCGGCCCGACTCGAAAACAGCCCAGTGCAAGTCCTCGACAGAGAGCCGTACTCCTACGTCCTGCTGGAGACGGACGGGGAGTGGATCCTCACCTTCTTGCTCGGGAGAGCGGTGATGGTCGACGTGTCAGTGCGATTGACGCCGGAGGAGGTTACCGCACTCGAAGACGGCGAGTCGTCGGCCGCCGATCTTATCGAGCGATTCAGCGCCGATCGCTCGGCCTACGAGGACAGACAGGTCATACCGGCAGTCTGGCCGGCACGGGAAGACGAGACGAGCGACGGGTAACCCGACCCGCTGTTCCGTCAGCGGTCTTCCGTTTTGAGCGGGACGTGTCTGTTCAGTCGCCGGACGAAGTCCGTCTCCTCGATGACAGTCAATGACTCGTGTCTTGATAGTTCCTCGCGGAGCCACTCGCCACCACAGCCCTCGAGGAAATCGGTCCACTCCTCGACCTCGAATTCCTCGAAGTCGTAGGATGCACCGCCGAGGCCGTGGCCCTTGCCCTGCCACAGCTTGATCTCTCGCGCCTCGAAGGAGATTCTGAGCACTTTCGGCCAGTTGCGACTGTGGGGCTGATCGGCGTCGTGATCCGGACTCGAAATGACGTAGTAGGTTGCCATGGGCTTGATTCGATCAGTGGGTCACTCTTGCGCTTCGTCAGGCGGACAGCCGCCGTCGAAGACGGCTGTTTCGAGGTCCTCCCCGCCGACCGCACGGAATGCCTGGCCGAGCAGGTAGCTGTGGTCTGCTGCGGCACGGGGATTTCCCGTCGGGAGCCGGTCGACGGCCAGCGAAAAGGTCCCCATGACTGGCTCGTCGGTTCGAAGGTGGTCGTCTTCGTTCGCCCGCTCGATGGACTCATAAACAGCCGCGACACAGGCATCGATCTCGTCGGCTGGGTGGCCCCTCGTCGTTCCCGCGACGACGATGTCGGCGTACACGCCCTTCAGGAACGCCGCCGGATCATCGACGTAGCACCCCATCGCGAACGAACGGAGTTCCGAATCGAGTCGGCGACGCCATGCGTCGGCCCCATGTTCGTCCACGAACGCCGCCTGCGTCGCACTCTGACAGAGCCGCTCACCGACGCCTTCCAGCCACGGCCCGAATCGGTCGTCCGGACACCCGTGGTCGAACGCCCAGCCGACGGCGCTCACAATGGCGACGTGCAACTGTTCTGTGCGCTCCTCGTCGTGCTGGAGTGATGTGGCGGCCTCCCTAGCAGAAGCGTCGATCGCCTCAACCCAGGTCGCCATCGCGTCGGCCGTCGACGCCGCGCCAGCGACGGCTCCGAACATGGAGCCGAACACGTTTCCGAACAGGACGGCCGCGGGGCTATCCTCGTACCTGGTCGCCGTCTGCTCGACGAGTCTCATCACCGGAGCGAGCACGTCCTCAGCACTCGCCGGGTCGTCGGCCGTCTCGACGAGCCCTGCGACCGTCTGGCCGTAGATCCGACAGAGCGGATACAGACCCGGTTCGTGGTCGATCGCACCCTGGTCGACGATCTCGTGGAGGAACTGGTCGACGGTCGCGAGCGCACCGTGGTTCGGGTCCGTACCGTCCCCCGACCGTGTGAGCGTCGCCAGCGCGGTCGTGAAGGCGGTCACGATGGGTTCCACGTCGCCACCGACGACTCCCGTCCGTGCGGGGTCGCCGTCTCGTTCGTGAGTGTCAGTGCACGGACCGCGAGCGCCTCGACCCACTCGTCGGCCGTCGGCTGTTCGCTCGCAACAGCCGCCATCGCGGTGCCAAAGACCGATCCCCGGTACCTGATGGCCCCGTCGGTGTCGCTCCGATTCCTTGCGACGGCTCCGACGAGGTCATCGACCAGGACTAGCCACTCCCTGGCGGCACTCGGGTTCGCGGTTCGTGCGACGACAGCGATGGCCACGGCCACTACCTGCCCGACGAATTCGGCGTCGAGGTTGGCGTCGGGGATGCCAGCGACCGCTGCCAGCGGACTCTGATCCGTGACCGGTTCGGCATCGAGCGTCCGACGGGTGGGGTTTCGATTTTCCGGCCACCCCATCGCATCGAGCAGATCGGTGGCGATCGCGTCGCACAGTTCCGCAGGTGTAACGTCTCGAGGTGTAACGTCTCGAATCATCTCGTCCATGTATTCTCCACGACCGACCCCGCCGACGCCTGTCCGGACGGCAGACGCTGCCGAGTATATCTTCCTCTACGCGTGATAGCGAATATAAACGTTTGCTGTCGGGTCAGCCGCTGTGCGACTGTGACATCTCGCGGTGGTCCACCGATACGAGGAGTCCCGATGGTTCTGCACCCGGAGCCGCTGCTCGCACGGCACGACGCAGATTGAGATTATTTATAACACATGATCGTAACACCACCAATGAACGACGGTGCATCGGACCGGTCGAGCGATAACTCAGCACCCGACGACGAGCGGGCTACGTTGGCGAGGGAGCTTCGTTCCGCTGTCAGAGACGCGTGTAACGCGGATGACCCCGGTGCACTCCAGCCCAATCTCGACCGCCTCGAAGAGTTGATCGCAGCCCATCCCGGACACGCGGACGTGCGGCGAGATTTCGCGTTGGCGCTCTCCATGGCGATGCACTACGCCGGTAGCACCGGTCGGATACAGGACCTCTCTCGCTGGGAAACACGTCTCGCTGAACTGGCTGCAGAGGCTAGGAACGACACGCAACTCCAGTTTCGCTGTTCGAAGGCGCTGGCCAATGCAACCGTCGACTTCCGGGCGGCCGGTCGTACTGATGCCCTCCTGCAGACGCTCGAACGGATCGAGACAGTGGCTGACAGATCACAGCGGGCCGCCGACGTGCAGTACCACCTCGCTAGGGCGCTGTGTACCGTGGTAGAGTACGAAATCGAAACCCGCCGGTTCTGGGATCACCAGCGCCACCTCGACCGACTCGAGACCCTCGCGGAAACCAACCCTGCCAACGCCGGGATTCAGAACCACCTCGCCACCGCACTGCAAACAACGAGTCATCGCGATGGGATCGCCCAGCGGTTCGAGGACAGAAACGCCCATCTCGACCGACTCGAGACGCTCGCTGAAACGAACTCCGAGACAGTCGGGGTACAGATCTCCCTTGCAGAGGCACTCAAACAGGCTGTGGCGGCCGATACCGTTGCCGGCCAGCTAGAGGACGGACAGGCCCAACTGGATCGGCTCGAATCCCACGCCGCGCGGTATCCAAACATCGACAGAGTCCAGACCCAACTCGCCGAGGCCATCCTGACGACCATCATTCACGAGGGAAGAGCCGGACTGATCGACGGCTTCCAGACTCGACTGGATCGACTCGAAACCGTCGCTGAACGCAATCCCGGGTCTGACGCGGTGCAACGCATGTTCGCCACTGCGCTGGTAACTGCCGTGGAACACGAGAGTGAGTCCGGGTATCTCGAACGAAGTCAGGCCCATGTCGACCGCCTCGAAACCTTGGTCCGTGATCGGCCACGGACCGACGAACTGCACCACCGACTCGCCTCGGCGCTTTCGTCCGACGCACGGTCCCAGGGGAAAGCCGAGCGGTTCGACATCCTCGACAGCCATCTCGGTCGGCTCGACCGGCTCGCCACCGAGTATGCCGACGACGAGGTGATCGCACACGAGTACACCAGCGCGCTCGTCAACGCCACGTACGCCGACGGGATGGCTGGGCGTCTCGATGCCCAACAGCAGCACGTCGAGCGGCTGGAAGAGCTCGCAGACGAGGGCACGGACGACGAGTTATACCGCCGGCTCGCCACAGCGCGGTTCAACGCCGCGCACGCGACCGGTGGCGCGGGGCAATTCGACACGCAGCGTTACAACCTCGACCGGCTCGAAGCGCTGACCGACCGACGCGACGATCCGAAGATTCGACAGCAACTCGGACTCGCCCTCTACACTGCGACGATTCACGCGGGGCAAGCCGAGCGATTCGACGACGTGGGGACTTGGCTCGACCGCCTCGAAACTCTCACTGCCACGTCGCCGCCCGCTGATGACATCCGGATCCAGCTCGCAAAGGCCCTCCGGACGGCTGTCACAGACTTGGGGCGAGCCGAGCAGTTCGAGGAACAACGGCAGCGACTCGACCGACTCCGAGCGCTGGCCGACGACCACCCTGAAACCGAAGCGATGCAGATCGAACGGACCAGAGCCGTCCACGCCTGCGTGAAGACTCGTCTCGACGCGGGGCGATTCGACGCCGTCCCGCAGTGGCTCGACCGCCTCGAAACCCTCGCCGCCGAGTACTCAGATGTCGTCGAGATCCAGCGTGAACTCGGCAAAGCCTACGTCAACGCCACTAAGGATCTGGGACAGGCAGAACGGTTCGAGACGGTCGCTGCATACGTGGCCCGGCTCGAAGCGATTGCGTCGGAGTGGCCCGGAGACGCCACGATTCACCTCCAACTCGGCAAAGGCTTGGTCAATGGCGTCACGTATCCGCTCGAAGCCGGCCGGTTCGAGAGTGCATTTCAGCGCCTCGACCGCCTCGGAGAGCTGGCGACCGAGTTTCCAGACGAACCGGAAATTCAACGCCGCCTTGGGAAGGCACTCAGGGTTACTATCAGGCATCTCGGAGTGGCCGACCGGTTCGATGCTCTCCAATCCCGACTCGATCAACTGGAACGTCTGGCCGCACGAAACGCCGACGACGAGGAAATACACCTCCAGTTCGCCACCGCGTTGTGGTACGCCAGTTACTACGAGGGTGAGGCCGAGCGGGATTCGGCGCAACGGGATCACATTGATCGTCTCGAAGAGCTGTCCGAGAATCATCCCGAAAACGACGACATCCATGACCAGTTCGCGAGGGCGCTGGGGAACGGCGTCATCGACGACGGCCGGTCCAGCCAGTTCGAATCACTCCACCGGCACCTCGACCGCCTCGAGACCCTCACCGAGACACACCCATCCGTCGACGACATCCAGTTGCGACTGGCTGGTGCGCTCGTGAACGCCGCCCATCACGAGGGCGAAGCCGGGGTGGTCGCAGATCTCCCGAACTACCTCGACCGCCTCGCGGCCCTTGTCGATAAGTATCCGGCGAACGATCGGTTGTATCCCCGTCTCGCCAAGATGCTGTACAACTGTGCGACGTACCTAGCAGCGGCCGGACGAGTAGACGACGGGAATCAGTATCTCGATCGGCTGGAAGCGCTGGCTGCCGATCGTCCCGACACCGTCGACGTTCAGGTCCAGTACGCCGATGCGCTGGCCAGTGCGATCGTCTGCGAGAGTGGGGGCGGGAACGGAGAACCGCAAACCGACCGCACCGCCTGTCTCGACCGACTCGCCGTCGAGTATCCGGAAAGCGACGCCATACAGCGACATTTCGCCGCCGCCCTCGCAGCCACGGCGACCGGGTGCGACGAGACCGAGGTCCAACAGCAGTACTTGGACGTGCTTGAAGACCTAGCCGCGACCAGTCCCGACGACGAGGAGATACAGTCACACCTCCGTGACGCCCGCAGCCGTATCTAGAACGCAAGACCGTGCCAGTCTGTCAAACCTCACTCGAACGGCAAGGGTCCCGAATCGGGTGTCCGGCGTCGCTGTGTTCGAGGACCTGCGATGGTCACACGGTCGGTGTTCTCCAGTATCCGAGACCTACAGATCGTCTTCGTGGACGAGCGCAGCGTCGTCTTCGAGATAGACGTATTCGCTGGCCTCCAGCGCATCGAGAAACGCGTCGAGGTACGCCGCGAAGGAGGATGCTTGCACGTCACGGGTGGGATCCTCGTGCCACCACTCGATCACGGGCGTCTCCGCCCCGTCGGGCGCGTGTTCGACGTACAGGAAATTGCCGCCCCCGTCGGCCATGATCGGAATCGCCGCGTCCGGATCCCAGTGGCCGAACTCGAAGTCGCGTTCGATCTCGCGTTGCTTCTCCCACTCCCTGACCACGTCAGTTAACGGGAGTAATTGCCACCCGCCGAACAGCCCGAACGTTCCGGGTTCCTGTCCATCGTGGATACGATAGGATTCTCGAACCGACGGCGGGAACGCGAGTCCCACGCCCGATTTGGCCCGACTGATGTCGGCGTCAGTTGCATCCGGTCGCAACACGTCCGTCAGGTCAGGCGCGTTCGTCTCGAGCCACTCTCGTACCCGATCCCACCGTTTTTCCATACCCACGGTGGGATTCAGAATTACATAAGTGGATGGCGTTCGGTCATCGTCTGGATTGTCGACGGTCTGATTGGCGTAATGTTGACCGGAAAGAGACAGAAGAATTCATGTTGCTTGGCATGCCGTTCGATCTCGGAGTTGGTATGTATCCCCAGGATATGGCTGAGAACAATGGCAATTGGGTGGAAGGACTACCTACGGATCGATGGATGGCCGCTGGAGCAGGCAACAGATGCAGATCTCGAGGAGTTGGAAGCGTTTCTGGACACGGAACTCCCGGAAGATCTCACGGAACTAGTGAAAACGCACCAGGGACAAATGCCGACCAATCTCAGAGTTGAGTTACCAGAGGGGGGGCGTGCGAGGGTTTGACTGTCACCTCCACGCGATTTTCGAACCTCCTGTTCCCGACGAAATCGAGGGGTATGGAATCGACTGGGTGACGACGGTCACGGAAGAAGAACTCGGACACGAGAACATCGTCGCCTTCGGAGATAGTGGGAACAGTGTCTATGCGCTCGACTACGGCGTCGACGAACCGAACCCGCCTGTGGTTTTCATCGACGCTGATATGACGGCTGCCAATCCAGAGAGCAAGATCCGGCTTGCATCGTCCGTGACTGAGTTTTTTGCAAAATTCGAGGCTGATGACGAGTGAGTGGAGGGGACAGAACATCGTGAGAGATCTCTGTAATCACACATCTACCGACTTCGATGGCCCGTCACTCGGCAATCCGGTGTGCCTGCTCGACGTACCAGAACCAGAACTCCTGCAGCCGGACGGGGTCGCTCTGAAACGCCCTCTCGTTGAACGGAAATCCGCCGGCATGTGCGCCAGCCGCGTACAGCGAATAGTCCCAGTCGTCTAGCGCTGCATCGTGAACTGTTTTCTCACCGACGTAGCAATCGGACAATGCCAGAGAGAGCATCTTGCAACAGGCCCAGCCGACTAACTGTGCGTTCAACTCTGCTGTTGTCGTCCCCGCTGTATTTTCGACGCCTGTAACGAACCGATTCACTGCCTCCCGGACGGTCTTGTCATCGGTCTCGCCAGTGAGAAACTGTTCGGCAAGCTGGAGGGCTCGCTGGGCAATATCAGACTGTGGTATCTGTCGTTCCCAAACCGGCAGCACTTTTTGACACGTCGTAATCGCCAATCGGACCCGTTTCGTGTGGGCGGGTGTTCGCTCGGCTCTCGTCCCGTCGGCTCTTTCCACTGGTCCGAACGATTGCCACAGTTCCTTTCGAAGCGGCAGCACGAAGTGGCTGTCCTCACGGTCACGAATGGACGCTTTGTATCGCCGCACGGCTGCTGACGTAACCATCGATACGATACAGTCGTGCATCTCGCGTATCTCAGTTCTGTTCGGGACTGGAGTCGGACCGTATCTGCGCTCGGCAATCGACGCTGACGTATGAGACTCGTCTGGGACGACAGTGTCGGTGACTCCGGTCCAACTGTCGTCGTGCGGGTGGCCGGGATGGACGATACGGACGCGCTGGTCGCTACGATTGCGGAAGCGAGTGACTTTCTGGACGAGATCGAAGACGAAATCGAGGACCAATCGACTCTCGTTCGTTGCCGATTTTATCGAATCGACGGACCTCGACCACGAATACCATCAGGTCACTCACGTCGACGCGCTCGTCGCCGAACATGGGTGGACGGCCGAGATCGAGTACCTGTTGACGATTCATGCGAGGGACGCGATCGGGCAACACGGTCTCGAACAACTGGAAAAGCACGCGGATCTCGTTCGTGACAACCTCTCGATCCCTCGCCACAAGTCGACCATGTTCGACGCGTTCCTGACGCACTGTCTGCTCTTGAGGAACTAACTCCGAGATGTCGAGTACGCTGTCGAGTGGGTAAGCGGTACGGGCAAATCCTTCTTGACGACGAGGAACACGACGCCTGGATGGACCGCCCTCGCCGCGAGCTAAAGCGGCGACTGTTTCGTGAGGTACTGCCAGACCGCGAAGTCTGGCACAGTCTCGATTCGTCTCGGCGTGAGAAGAGACGGCTCCTCAGAGGCTGCTTTCGAGCACAGAGACGATGGACTCGGTCCGTTTGTCGACCTTGTCCATGTTAGTACACGGTTCTTTGTCCACTGTGAGGACGCCGTCTTCGTAGCTGATGTCACCGGTCATCCCCGCTTCGTTCTTGAACACGACCGATTCGAGATCCGCCTGAAGCGCTTCTTGCCCCAGCTCGTCGCGACAGATCGACGCGAAAGCATCGATCGTCGGCTGGAAGTACACCTTTGTCCAGCCCTCGAACCAGAGTTCTTCGTCGACCCGCTCGTCGATGAGTGATTCCCACTCGATATCGAGATCGACCTCGAAACCGGCTGCATCGTCCAGCGATTCCGTTAGCGACGGCATCTTATCGTCTTCGAATTCTTTTACCTTTCGCTTATGACCTAATTCCATCAATTTCGCCTCAAGTGAAATTTGAGGCCAGATTGTTTAATACTACTCATTTGTTCTTGCTCTTTCGTCGTGAGACGCACCTCCTGCGGGCGGATGTGGGACAACCTAGTCGTCAACCGAGACGAAGAATCCAGAGCGCATCACGGGAGGCCGACCGCTCTTACAGCGGCGGCAGCCGGCCGACATCCGAAAGCACTGCTGTCGCGGTCTCCGGACCCCCGGCACCGCGGCCGCTCGAGTGGAGCGAGCCGGCGTGTCGCGTCTCGATCTGGACGATGTTCCGCGTGCCGGTCACGGCCAGCGCGGCGTTTTCGGGGACGAGCCGCGGCCCGACGCGGACGCCGTCGCGGGTCGCCTCGCCGATGAGGCGGATCGTCCGGCCGTCTTCGGCGGCGAGATCGAGCGCGCTACCGGGGATCGACTGGATGCCCTCGACCGTCGCGTCCGCGAGCGAAAAGCCGCCGTCGGCAAGTACGTTCGCGAGGATGACGAACTTGAGCGCGGCGTCGGTGCCGTCGACGTCGAACGTCGGATCGGCCTCGGCGACGCCGAGGTCCTGTGCCTCCCCAAGGACGTGTTCGTAGTCCAACCCCTCGGCCGCCATCCGAGTGAGGATGAAATTTGCGGTGCCGTTGAGCACGCCTCGGACCGCGGTGACGGCCTGTGGCGTGCAGTCTTCGATCGTCGAGAGCACCGGAATCGCACCGCCGACGGTCGCCTCGAAGCGGATCGAACCCGCACTGTCGGCCTCGAGCGCGCGGAGTTCCTCGTAGCGCTCGGCGACCGGACCCTTGTTCGCCAGCACGACGTGGCGGTCGGCCTCGAGCGCGCGTTGGACGTGTGTGAAGCCGGGTTCGGCGTCGCCGAGCGTCGTCGGCGTCGCCTCGACGAGCACGTCGTAGTCGGTGTCGAAAACGTCGTCGGGGCTGCCGGTCCCGAGAGGGTCGCCGCCGGCTTTGCGCTCGAGGACGTCGGCGACGGCAATCCCGTCGGGATCGACCGCGGCGGACGTGGAGTCGGCGAGCGCGACGACCTCGTGGTCGTACTCGCCGGCGAGGTCGGCGACCGAGCGACCAACATCGCCGGCACCGAGGATCGCGAGTCGCATCAGGCCTCACCTCCGAGCAGGGGTTCGACGACGGTCAGCTCCTTGTCGGTCCCGATCGATCGGATGGCCGCGAGCACGTCCCCGGAACGACCGGAGTCGATCGCGAGTCGTGCGCGCGCACTCGAGATGCCATCGGTTCCCTCGGGTGCAGCCAAGGAGAGGTCCTGAACGACGGCGTCGGCCTCATCCTCGATCCGCGAGAGGGTATTCGAGAGGTCGGTTTCGACGAGGTTGCCGACCAGCACGACGTTGACCGCCTCGCCGTAGTGCTCCGCGCCGGCCTGAATGACGTTCACGCCGGCGTCACGAAGTCCCTCGACCACGTCGTCGAACCGATCCGGCGGGCACTCGAAATCGACCTCGACGGGGATGTGTCCGCGAGGCGTGATATTGCCGCGCTCGTGGTGAATGCTCAATAGGTTCCCGCCGTTGTCGGCGATCGGGGCGAGCGCGCGGAGCAACTCGCCGGGTTCGTCGACGAGTTCGAGCCGGACGGTATAGGCCCGGAGGCCGCCGTCGGTCTCGGCGTCGGGGTCGTCCTCGTCGCCGGATTCCGGCGCATTACCCATCGCCGACACCTCCCGCCTGTAGGCGTCTACTCGTCATGATATCTAATGTCCGTAGTGAGCGCGTAAAAGAATATAGGACTTCCCAAAACTAACCGCCCCTGCCAACAAGGACCACGCGTCTCGGGGTATCCGGACCGATGCAACGCGAGGGACTCAGAGGTGATCCTTCCCCGGATTCGACGAGCCCCAGTCGCCGCGGCCGCCTTCAGTCCGGTCGACGCCCATGATCGATTCGGGCTGCTCGGGCCCGCCGAGGCTGTCGCGTGCATCGGGGACTCGGACGGTGACCTCATCGATTTCGGGCCACGTGATGAGTTCGGCCTCGATGTTGCCGGTCGTCACGTCGCTGACCGAACAGCCCGAACACCCGCCGCCGAGTTCGATGATGACCTCGCCGGTTTCGGGGTCAGCCGCCCGCACCGCACTGGTCCCGCCGTGCATCTGGATGATCGGCATCTCCCGGGCCATCCACTGCTCGACGCGTTCTTTCAGGGACGGGTCGTCCGCGGAATCAGTCATAGGTCGTGGTAGACGCTCGAGCGGTGAATAAGTTGGGTCACGCGTCCGAATACCGTCGCATTAATCCTGAACGTTTTCGCGGCGGCGCAGCCACTCGAGGGCGATCCCGCCACCGATGAGACTGGCGATGCCGGTGAAGCCGGGGGTCGAGTCGTTGGCGTCCGCAGTCCCGTTCCCGCCGGAGTCGCGGTCGGCATCGGTATCGGTTCCGGTCCCGGTTGCCTCGGTGTCGTTGTCACGCCAGTCCTCGGGGGCCTGAATCGAAGGCGGGTCGGCCTGTTCGCCGGCTTCGATCGGGAACGTGTAGAGTGCCCCATCGATCGACGCGTTCGGGATCGCCTCCGTACTGCTCGCGAGGAACGTTTCCCCGGGGTCGACGACGCGTGCGGTCCAGAACCCGGTCCGCGCGGGGTCGCGCCACCAGGCGATCCGTTCGGGAGCGGTCGGATCGGAGACGTCGTGGATCTTGACGCCCGCTCGATACCACGAGGAGTAGAGGTGTCCGTCGCGCAGTTCGAAGTTGTGCGACGTGGTCCACAGACCGCCCTCGCGGGACTCGTCGGTCGTCCGCGGCGGATCGATCGACCCCTGGCGTGTCGGGCGAGCGGGATTGCTCACGTCGTAGAGGTCGATCCCGCCCGGTCGGTCGGGGTCCGCCCCGCCGGTGGCCCAAGCCTCCCGGCCGACCGCCAGCAGGTCCCCCGCGTCGTCGACCATCGCGTAGTGGTCGTTGCCGGGCAGCCCGTAGACGGCCTCGAGCGGGTCGTCGATCCGGCGTTGGTCCGCGAGGGTGGTCGTTCGGACGTGCGAAACGTAGCTGGGATCGATCGGATCGCTGACATCGACCAGATAGGTCCCGGCGTTCCAGTAGGGAAGGTAGGCGATGTCGTCGTGGACGTAGATATCGTGCAGGTAGCGGGCGAGCCAGTAGATGTCCCCCCACCCGGGTTCGTGGTCCAGCAGGGACCAAGAGCCGAGTTGCGTGATGTCGTCGCCGCCGACGTCGAGGATCACGAGCGGGTTCCGGTCGCCCGTGTTCGCGGGGACGAACAGCAACTCGTCCTCGAGATAGCAGTTGTGGATGTGGTAGCCGGTTTCGTACGCGCCGGTCGGGACGGGGTTGGCGGGATCGCTCACGTCGTAACAGCGAACCCCCAGATACTGGTCGCTCGAGTTGACCGAGCTCACGGACTGGGCGGGGCCGGCGACGACCAGTCGGTCGCCGTCGACGGCCAGATCGAGGAGGTTCGTCAGCGGGCGCCCGTCGATTTCGACGCCGCGTTCCTCGGCGAGCACCGTCGGCTCGGCGGGATCGCTCACGTCGACGGTGACGAAGCCGGTCGTCGCGGCGACGTACGCGGTCTCGCCGTCGTCGCCGACGACGGCTTCCGCGGCGTTGTCGATCGGAACACGGCCGAGCGGCTCGTAGCCGGCCGACTGTCGGGCGCTGGCGGCGCTCGGACGGGACGCCGCGAGGCCGCCCGGCAGGGACAGGGCGAGACCGGCGGCCCCACTCCGCTCGAGGAACGCTCTCCGCTCCATATGCAACACAGCCGGACGCAGCCACATAGAGGTAGTCACTCGCGGCGCGCCCGCCTTTCGCGCCGCGTGCCGGACGGTCAGCCCCGCAGCCGCCGTCGGTCCCCGGTGCCCTCGGTCAGGGCACTCGCCAGCGCGCCTTCGAGGACGACATCGTCGCCATGGTCCGTGACGCGGATCTCGGGGACGTTCGTCATCACCATCTCCGAGACGCGCTCGCGGATGGGATCGACGACGAGGTCCTCGTTGTGCAGTGCGACCGCGCCGCCGAAGGAGACTACGATCGGGGCGAAGGCGTGGACGACGTTGGTCACGCCGATGGCGTTCCAGTGGGCGAGTTGCTCGATGACGTAATCGGCCAGTTCGTCCTCGCCGGCCAGTTCGAAGACGTCTTTCGCCGTGAAGTCAGGTCCCTCGACCGGGAGGGCCGTCGATATCGTCGGATCGTCCTCGGCGAGCAGTCGCGCGTAGTCGGGGATGGCGTTGCCGGAGCAGTAGGCCTCCCAGTGGCCATCGCGACCGCAGCCACAGGTCAGGCGACCCTGCGGGTCGACGACGTAGTGGCCGACCTCGCCGGCGTTGCCGTCCCAGCCGTTCATTACGGTCCCGTCACAGCAGACGCCGGCACCGATCCCCGAGGAGATGGTGATGTAGGCCATGTCGTCCGGGTTGCTGACGGCGTGAAAGCGTTCGCCGATGACGCCCGCGGTGGTGTCGTTGTGGAGATAGACGTCGTTGCTGTCGATCAGTTTCGCGATCGGTCCCGTCAGCGGGATCCGGTCGATGGAGTCGGGGAGGTTGGCGGGATCGATCACCGCACCCTCCGCGAGGTCGAACGGACCGATCGAGCCGATACCGGTCGCGGCGATGCGCTCGGGATCGATCCCGGCGTCGACACACGCCTCGCGCAGCGTTCGAAGGACACCTTCCGTCACGTCGATACCCGTCGGCCCGCGTGGCGTAGAGCGGCGACTCACGCCGATCGTCGTCCCGTCGGCCTCGGCAACGATGGCCCGGACGTTGGTCGCGCCGAGATCGACGCCCGCATAGTAAACCATGCTATCTAGGGGACGACTGTGACCGTACTTAACTACCCAGATTGTACTCGGCAACGAGTTGCGATTTCGATACATTACGGATCGGGAGGGAGCCGGCAGCGAGCCGTCGGCGACACACGTATGGTAGCATGCAACATAATTCGTCGTATGGGCACCGACGACACCCGGCCGACCGCGGAGCGGGCTGCCGAACCGGAACCGACGCTGTCCGACGCGGAACGTGAAGCGCTCCACGAGGTCGAACTCGGCCTCGAGTGGGTCCAGCGCGCACAGGGCTGTCTGCTCGAGTTCCACCACGCGACGGGCCACGGGATGGATCACCTCTATCGGGCCGAGGAGGTGCTCAGGACGGCGGGTCACGACGAGTTGGCGGACGCGATTCGGACCGACCTGCTCCCCCACGGCGTCGTCGACGAGGACCGCTGGTCCTACGATGTCGTCGAGAACTTTCAGGAGACGTTGCTCGCGGAGACCCGATCGCTCGAGCGGCGGGTCCGGCGAGACCTGGCCGACGGCGAGCGACACGTCCGCGAACGCCGTCAGGAGCGAGCGTGGAAACGACGCGCCGACGAACGGGAGTAAGAGAACCACGGCGGCGGGAGCCGGAGCACGCAGAGCCCGATCACGTCGGGTCGGCGCTAGTCCATCACGTCGAGGTCGCGGAAGTAAGTGACCGGGCAGGGCGCTTGCAGAATGATCTCCTGTGAGACGGAGCCGAGGACGGCCTTTTCCGCGGGCGAGCGTCGGCGACCGCCGACGATCATGCGGTCCGCGTCGATGTCGATCGCCATGTCGACGACTTCCGTGCTGACATCGCCGAGCGCGCCCTTGATCTCGTACTCGACGCCGGCCTCCTCGAAGCGGTCGGCCAGTTCGGGAACCGGTGCGCGCTGGGCAGCGACCGCGTTCGGGTCGACATCGTCGACGCGGGCGTCGAATCCGAGGTCGTCGTGAACGTCCTCGTACTCCTCTGCCGTGAAGGCGTGCCCGATCACGACGGTCGCCTCGAGCGGCGCTGCGACCTCAAGGGTCGTTTCGGCGAGTTCCGGCGCACGCACTGCGTCCATCGGTCCGACGGCGAGAAGTACCGTGTCGATTGCCATACCGTCACAGTGGTTGTGCCACCTGCTTAAGTATTCTCGTCGTTGCAGTATTGCGGAACCCACGCTCCCGGGACGGTGAGGGCGCTCTCGGGGCGACTCGGCGGACGAAGACACTGCACGAACTCAGTCCGCGTCGTGGCGAACGAACGTGACGGGACAGGGAGCCGACAGCAACACCTCCTGTGCCGTCGAGCCGAAGACCGCTTTGCCGGTCGGCGATCGCCGCCGCCCGCCGACGACGACGCGGTCCGCGCCGACGCTGGCTGCCAGATCGACGATCGTCGGGCCGTGTTCGCCGACCGCGCCCCGGACCGCGTAGTCGACGTCGTGCTCGTCGAGACGGTCCTCCAGATCGTGGATCGTCGCATGGCGCGCCGCCACCGCATCGGGGTCGATCTCGTCGACATCGGGGTCGAACTCGAGGCGGTCGAGCACGTCGTCGTACTCGCTGCTGGTGAACACGTGGGCGAGGACGACGGTCGCACCGGCCGGGTTCGCGACTTCGATCACCGCTTCGGCGAGTTGATCGCTGCGGTCGCCATCGCCGGGGCCGACGGCGAGCAACACCGTGTCTAGCATCAATGACTGATTGATCGCGCATCGCCGTAAATCCGCGGGGTGCAGACACCCACCTCCGGTCGCCGAGCCCCGGGTTCCGGACGATTTTTGCCTGTCGTCGCCGACCGAGACTGCATGGAGGGTCCCGATCTCGCAGGGCAGACGGTACTCGTCACGGGCAGCGCAACGGGCGTCGGTCGCGAACTCCTGCTTTCGACGGCCGACTGCGGCGCGCGGACGGCGGTTCACTACCACACGAGCGCCGACGCCGCCCGCGAGGTGGCCGCGGCCGCCCGCGACCGCGGCGCGACGGCGGCGATGACGGTCCAGGGCGACGTGACCGACCCCGACAGCGTCGACGAGCTCTTCGCCGCCGTCGAAGCCGAACTCGGGACCGTCGACGTATTGGTAAACAACGTCGGCGACTTCGCGCCTGCCCACTGGGCCGCCCTCGAGTTCGAGACCTGGACCCGCGTCCTCGAGACCAATTTCAACGGCACCTACCTCTGCTCGAAGCGCGCCCTGCCCGGGATGCGCGAGACCGAGTACGGCCGGATCGTCAATATCGGGTACGCCTCGAGCGAGCAGGGGCTCGTCAGTCCCGAGAACTTCCCCTATTTCGTCGCGAAGAAGGGCGTACTGATGTTCACGCGCATGCTCGCGGCTGACACGCAGGACGACGGGATCACGGTCAACGCCATCTCGCCGTACGTCGTGGAGAACTCCGACGAGTTCCCCGCGGAACTGCCCCGTGACCGGCCCGCTTCCTTCGAGGACCTGATCGCGCCGCTGTACTTCTTCCTCGACCCGGATAGCGAGTATATCAGCGGCGAGAACATCGAGGTCGACGGCGGCTGGTTGCCCGAGACGGTGTGATCCGGTCGGCGCTGTTTGGCTACGGCTTTTCGTGCGGTCGGCACCTGATCCCGGTATGAGTCTCCCGATAGCGATGGGCTGGCGGCACCTGCTCTTTGCCAACTGGCCGGTCGATCCGGCAATCGTCGCGGAACGGCTCCCCGATAGTCTCTCCGTGGAGACCTACGACGGCCGGGCGTGGCTCTCGGTCGTGCCGTATCTCAACGTCGACGTTCGCCCGCGAGGTCTCCCCGCAGCCGTCGGCGTCGACCTGCCCGAACTCAACCTCCGGACGTACGTCAGCCGGGACGGCGAACCCGGCGTCTACTTCTTCAGCCTCGATGCCGAGGGGGTCCTCGGCGTCGTCGGTGCGCGACTGTTCCATCGGCTGCCGTACTACTACGCCGACATCGAGATCGCCGGGACCGACCGCGGGATCGCCTTCGCGAGCGAGCGCCGGCACCCGGGTGCAGCCCCGACCGAATTCGTCGGCACCTACGAACCGGTCGGGGACGCCTTCGCGCCGGAGCCCGACTCGCTCGCGGCATTTCTCACCGACCACTACCGCTACTACACGACGGCTCGAGACGGGACGCTTTGCTACGCCGACATCGACCACGAGCCCTGGACGCTCCGTGCGGCGACGGCCGAGATCGAGCGGAACTCGCTGTTCGAGGCCAACGGGTTCGACGCGCCCGCTGGAACGCCGGTCTGTTACTACAGCCGCGGCGTCGACATCGCGTCCTCACGGAATCGGCAGTGGAAGTGAGCCGCCCGCGAGCCAGCCGGGGCGATCGGTAGACCTCGAGTCCCACCTCGAGAAACGGGGACTCCGTGCAGCGCTGGTCCATCGCGGCGATCTCCGCGCCCGAATCCTCGCGGGCGGCGTCGTGTGCGTCGGCGACGAACTCGAGCCACGGTCGTTACCGGTCGACTGGAAAGAGCGGAACCTACATGTTCGTGACCCCAAATGGGCACGTACGATGAACGACCCTGGCATCCAGTCGCTGATGGACCAGGAGACGCTCGATCGGCGTGTTCGGACCGGCGCGGCCCCTGAGTGGGTCGCCGACCACTGGCACTCGTTTCGCGAGGGACTGTTGGGCGAGCGAAACGGCACGTCGTTTCCGTGTTTCTTCGGGGCCGAATCGGTCCGGGACGGCGAGCCGATCTACACCGCCGTGCCGTCGATGAGCGACGCCGGCGCGCTGTTGACGCTGCGCGATCGGCTCCTCGAGTACCTCGACATCTACGAGGACCATTCCGAGCGGGCGTCGCTCGTGACGTTTTTCAAGCCGCCCGCGGAGCCGCTGTCGGAGCGGGAGTATCACGACGCGCTCTGGCACATCCTGCAGACGCTGCACTGTCACGATCCCGAGCCCTGGCCCGCGGATATCCCGACCGATCCCGACGATCCCTACTGGGAGTTCTGTCTCGGCGGCGAACCCATGTTCCCGACCTGCCGGGCTCCCTTCTACGGCGAGCGCAAGAGTCGGTACTGTCCGGTCGGCCTCGAGATCACGTTCCAGCCGCGGGCGCTGTTCGAGTCCCTCGATGTCACCGCCGACACTGAGGCCGGCCAGCGCGCCCGCGACGTGATCCAGGACCGCCTCGAGGAGTACGACGGCGTCTGTCCCCACGCCGACATCGGCGACTGGGGCGTCGAGGGCGACCGGGAGTGGCCCCAGTACATGCTCTCGGCGGACGAAGAGCAGGCCCCGTCGACGTGCCCGATCACGATCACGCGGACGCACCCGAAACCCGCCGCGAGGCTCCCATGACGAACGACGGGGGTCCCCTGGACGACCGCGCGGTCGACGACGGGCGACTCGCGGACGCCGCGCTCGTCCTGATCGACCTCCAGCGAGGGTTCGACGACCCCTCGTGGGGCGAGCGGAACAACCCCGACGCCGAAGCCAACGCCGCGGCCCTGCTCGAGCGCTGGCGCGAGACAGATCGCCCGATCGTCCACGTTCGACACGACTCGACGGACCCCGATTCGCCGCTCAGGCGTGGCGAGCCCGGGTTTGCGTTCAAACCGGAGACGGCACCGCTCGCGGACGAGGCGACGATGGCAAAGTCCGTCAACAGCGCGTTCGTCGGGACGGATCTCGAGGCGTGGCTCCGCGAACGGGGACTCGAGACGCTCGTGATCGCCGGGCTCACGACGGACCACTGCGTCTCGACGAGTACGCGGATGGCGGAGAACCTCGGCTTCAACCCGCTTCTCGTCAGGGACGCGACGGCGACCTTCGACCGGACGTTCGACGGCGAGTCCTTCGACGCGGCAACGGTCCACCGCACCGCACTGGCCCACCTCGAGGGCGAGTTCGCCGAAGTGGTGACGACCGCCGCGGTCATCGAGACGCGGTCCTGAGGCCGACCCACGTGGTCGCGACGCCCGACTCGCGTCGCTCGCGTGTGACTGGTGACTTCCACCCCACACTTAACCGGGTTCCCGTCCTCGAGTCGGTATGCGAGTCGCAGTCGCCGGCACGTTCGGCCCCCTCCACGACGGCCACCGAACCCTGTTCGAGCACGCGCTCCGGTTCGGTACGGACGGCGTCGTCGTCGCGCTCACCAGCGACGAGTTGGCGGTCGAAACGCGCCACGAACCCCGCCCCGTGCCGCCGCTCGCGGAGCGAACGCGGGCGGTAACGGAAACGCTCTGCGAACTCGACGCGTGGGACCGTGACGTCGAACTCCACGTGCTCGAGACCGAGTACGGAATCGCGACCGACGAGCCGTCGATCGACGCGTTGGTGGTGTCACCCGAGACGGCCACCGAACTCGAGGCGATCAACGACCGCCGCCGGGAGCGCGGGTTCGCCCCGGTGTCGGGAATCGTCGCCCCCTACGTCTACGCCGACGACGGCGAGCGGATCTCCTCGACGCGGATCGTGAACGGGGAGATCGACGAACACGGACGGACGGTCGCGTAGGTCGGCCCCGTGCCGACGAACGAGTCGATGACGCAATAATAATAGCTCGGGAGACTATCAACGTAGCTAATGACTGGAGACCGGCGACCGCTGTTGGTCCTGTTACTGGCGAGCGCACTGCTCGCGACCCTGATGATACACCTGCGGTTCGTGCCGCGATACGTTCCCGACGACGTACTGTTGACCATGCTGACCGTGGGTGCCGGATGGGTGACGTACACGCTCGCGTTTTACGCGCTCGGCCGGCTGACGGCTGCGCCACAACACCAGGAGTTTCCCGACATGCGGTTCGCGGACATCGGGATCGCGTTCCTCCTCGTCTCGATGTTGCTCCTGCTTGCCTTCGACGCGTTCGGACTCCCGTTCGACGGGTTGCTCGGCGTCTACGCCGTCCCCGCGCTCGGGATCTATGCCGGCCTCGCGTGCATCGGCTGGTCGATCGGCCGCCGGACGGAAGCGATCAACGAGATCGTAACATGAGGCGAGTCCGCGCTCGTCGTCAGCGCCCGAGACTCAGTCGTCGTCAGCGCCCGAGTTCGCCACGAAAACCGGCACGTCACCGAACCGGATGATGTGATCCGTGACGCTGCCCATCGCCAGCCGATGAACGCCGCCGCGACCGCGGGACCCGATAACGATGAGGTCAGCGTCGATATCGCGAGCGTGCTCGAGGAGCGTCTCCGCCGCTGCCCCTTCGAGAACCGTTCCGGTGACCTCGAGGCCGGCCGCCGCGGCCCGGTCGACGATCTCGTCGACGTACTCCTGTGCCTGGCCGCGGATCGCGTCCTCGGCGCTCGCGGCATCGCCAGGAAGCCGGAGATCGCCCAGCGGCCCGGTATCGGCGACGCAGACGACGTGGACCGTCGCGTCGTGGGCGGTCGCGAGTTCGATGCCGGTCTCGGCGGCGGCCGCGGCGTGGTCGCTGCCGTCCGTCGGCAGCAAAATCGTGTCGAACATCGTCCTGGTCGTACGACCAGGACCGTGAAATCCCTGCCGGAACGCTGGGTTCATTACGGCCGAGACGGGTACGGGCTCAGATCAGGGCCAGCGGAAACATCACCAGCACGCCGATACCGATGCCGGCGGCAAGCCGGACCTTGCCGCCGTGGGGTAATGGCTTGCCGACCGCCAACGCCTCAGGGATGAACTCCGTGAGGACGAGGTAGATCATCGCGCCGGCGGCGAAGCCGAAGCCGTACGGAAGGAACTCACGCGCGTAGCGGACGAAGCCAAAAGCGAGGACGGCCCCGATCGGCTGGGGCAGGCTCGAGAAGACGGCCCACCAGACGAGTTTCCAGTTCGCGACGTCCATCGAGCGCAGGGGGATCGAGATCGCGGTCCCTTCCGGAATATTGTGGATCGAGATCGCGATCGTCATGAAGAGAGCTAGGATCGGGATGGTAAACCCGAGCAGTTCGGTCCCACCCTCGAGTCCGAGATCGGCGAAGGAGACGCCGATGGCCACGCCCTCGGGGAAACTGTGGACCGTTAGAATCCCCAGAATGAGCACGAGTTTCTTGAAGTCGGCTTCCTCGTACTGCCGGGGATCGATCTCGGCGTCCATCAACACGTCGTGGGCGATCACGACGAGCGCGACGCCGGCCGCCATCCCGGTCGCGATCTCGAGGGCCGTCCCCTCGGCCAGCCCCTCCTCGACGAGCCCGAACAGCGAGGCGGAGATCATGATCCCGGAGGAGAGTCCCCAGAGGATCACGTTTCGTCGGTCGCTGATCCCCTCGAAGAAGAAAAACGGGAGCGCGCCGAGGCCGGTCGCCAGTGCGGTAACGAGCCCAGCAACGAACACCAGCGCGAGGTTCTCGAGGAGCACCATCCGTCGGAACGTAGAACCGAAGGCATAAATCTGCGGCGGAGCCAGCGTTACTGGCCGTTTCGACGGTGTCACTACCGTCGTATGAGGGGCGTAATGGCGCGGAAGACCCGGCCCGGAACCCCCGTCGATCGGTACCGTCAACAGTCGGCCGGCCAATGACGCGTGTATGTCACTGTGGCGGTCCCGTCGGACCGGCTACTATCTCGCCCTGGTGGCCGTGACGACCGTGGTTTCTACGCTGGTGTACAACTACGGCATGGCGACGTTGGAGAACGATCCACAGCCGCTCTACCGGTCGCTCGAGATCGTCTCCCAGACGTATACCACGACCGGGTACGGCGAGGACGCGGGGTGGTCGACGCCTCACATGAACCTGTTGATGATCGTCCTCCAGCTCACGGGGATCGGCCTGATTCTCACGGGAGTCGATGTCTTCGCCGTCCCGTGGCTTCGAAGCGCGCTCGCGACGACGGCCCCCACGGTCGCACCCGACATCGAGGACCACGTCGTCATCTGCGAGTATACGCCTCGTGGCGAGGCGTTCATCGAGGAACTCGAGTCCCGCGGGCAGGCGTACGTCGTCGTCGAGGAGGACGAGGAGACGGCCATGGAGCTCCACGAAGCGGACTATCGGGTCGTTCACGGGGACCCGGAATCGACCGATGTCCTCGAAAACGCCGGTATCGAACGGGCGACGGCGGTCGTGGCCGATGCAAGCGACGACGTAAACGCGAGTATCGTTCTCTCGGCGCGCGAGGCGAATCCGGACATCCGGATCGTGACGCTGATCGAGGAGCAGCGCCTCGCGGCATATCACGATATCGCAGGCGCTGACGAGGTGCTGTCGCCGCGGCAGTTGCTCGGCGAGAGCCTCTCCCATCGGGTGCCGACGGCCGTGACGACCGCAGTCGATGATGGGATCGAAATCGGCGACGATCTGGAACTGGTCGAGCTGTCGATCGCCGAGGGAAGCGACCTCTGCGGACGGACCGTCGACGAAATCCAACCCCGCGACCGGTTCGGCGTCGACGGGATCGGTGCCTGGATCGACGGCGCATTCGAGAGTCCGATCCCGTCGGACCGCGAGTTCGATACGGGGACGCGGCTACTCGTCGCGGGCGAACCGGAGCGGATCGACACCATGCGTGCGGAGGCGATGTCGACGGTCCACTCCTTTTCGGCCCGGCACGTGCTCATCGCGGGCTACGGCGAGGCGGGTGCAGCGGCGAGCGATGCACTCACCGATGCGCACACACGGGTGACCGTCCTCGACAGCGACGACAAGGACGATGTCGACATCGTCGGCGACGCTCGCGATCCGGATGCGGTCCGCGAGGCCGGTGTCGAGGACGTGTCCGCCGTGATCGTGACCCTCGACGACGATACGACGGCCGTCTTCGCGACGCTCGTCGCCCGCGATTTGAACCCGTCGGTCGATATCATCGTCCGCGCGAACGACGCCGACAACGTCCAGAAACTGTACCGGGCGGGTGCCGACTACGTCCAGTCGCTGGCGACGGTCAGCGGACGGATGCTCGCCTCGACCGTCTTCGACGACGAAGAAGTACTGGCCGTCGACAGGGAGATCGACGTCGTCAAACTGCCCGCCGGACGATTGGTCGGTCGGACGGTCGTCGACGCCGACGTTCGTTCGCGAACGGGGTGTACCGTCCTCGCCGCCGTCAGGGACGGTGAGACGATCTCCGAATTCGATCCGTCGTCGTTCGTCTTCGAGGCGGACGACGACGTCGTACTCGCTGGCACCGACGAGAGCGTTCAGTCCTTCGAAGCACGGTTTCTCGCCTGAGGGCCGACGTTGCGTTCACCGGTGGCGGATTAGAGGACGGAGCCGAGATCCAGTCGCTGTTTCGCGAGGTCGACGAGCAACGGTGCGTCCCCGGGCTCGAGGAGTTTCGCGATGGCACGTGCGTTGCCCTTGTTGGCCTTTGCCAGCGTGTCGTCGTCGAGTCGCTGGAGATCCCGCATGAGGTCGTCGTAGCGGTCGTTCGGGGCGAGATAGAGGAGCTGTGTCATCAGCAGCCGGCTCTTGGCGTTTGGCGCGACATCGCGGTGCCAGAGCGTCTCGTAGACTTCGAGGTTCTCGGCGGTCGGCTCGACGCCGTCGTGTTTGAGACAGCTGTCGGCGGTGGCGGCGGCCGCGCGACCGGACTGCATGCACTTGTTGATCCCTTCGCCCCAGAGCGGGTCGAGGCTCGGGACGGTGTCGCCGATCGCCATGAACCGATCGGTGTGGAGCTGTCCGGGTTCCTGAATGTGGGCCGAACCGCGGTGTTGTTTGCCCTCGATCGGTTCGGCGTTCCGGAACCGCGGGTCCGTCTCGAGCCAGTGAGAGAGGTAGTCGTCGATCGTGAAACCGTCGCGGCTGTACTGGTCGTGGCTGCCGTTCTGGATGTAACAGAGGCCGACCTTGGCGGTGTCTTCGCCGGTGTGGAAGATCCAGGAGTAGCCGCCGGGGGCGATCTCGTGATCCAGTCGCAACATCATGGCGTCGCGCAGGTCCGCGAAACCGGGACGATCGATGTCGATGCCCTCGAACTCGTACTCGATGCCGATGGCGTGGTTCTCGCGTTTGAGATCGACGACACCGAGTTGCTTCGCGAGGGGGGCGCTCGGGCCCGTCGCGTCGATCACGATGTCGCCGTAGACCGCCTCGTCGCCGTTGTAGGTGACGCCGACGATCTCACCGTGCTCCATGATCGGCGCGGTGACGCGAGCGTCGAACCGGTACTCCGCCCCGTCGTCGCGGCCATCGCGTACCAGATAGCGTTTGAAGTCCGCGAACTCCAACACGGCACCGGTCTGGTCGCGGACGTAGTGTTCGGTCGGCGACTCGAGGACGACGCTGTCGGTGTACTGCATCACGACATCGTCGGGGATGCCGAAGGCGGCCATCATGGAGTGGAAGGTCCCAGCGGTGGACTTGTTGCTCTGACGCGGGAACTCGTCCTCGGCTTCGGTCTCGAGGACGACGACGTCGTACCCTCTGGCGGCGAGATCACGGGCACACTGTGCGCCGGCGGGACCGGCACCGGCGATGACTACGTCGTAGCGGTCGTTCATGTAATCCAGACTGTTGTGGACCTTAATTAGTTTGTCCTGTTACGGTCGCCGGTACGTGGCGGAATCCCTTGCGCATCGGCCCTGGGACCGGAAACGCGTCGGACCCCGACCACAGCGTCGGTCGCGGGCGATGGCGTCACGCGACCGACGCGAGCGGACCGGTCCGCTCGAGCCAGAACACACTGCGATCGGACAGACCCGATCACTGATACGCTTGCGGTGGCCTGAGTGCCACGCTGTACTCGGTGCCGTCGTCCCGGACAAACTCGAACACTATTCAATCTCCGATAAATATTTTCAGTCCGAACGATTCGACGAGACGAACACGGATGCCGAACGTCACACTCGAGGCCGCCGCTCGACGGGCCGAGCCGATCGCTAACGGACGATCGTCACTGGAACGGGTGCGCGTCGCGCGACCCGCTCCGCGACGCTGCCGAGCAACACCCGCGAGACGCCGGTTCGGCCGTGACTGCCGACAGCGATTCGGTCCACATCGGTGGTCGTCGCGTAGTCGACGATCGCGACGGACGGCTGGCCGACGATCGTCTCCGTCTCGAGCGCACAGCCGTAGTCGGCCGCGCGGTCCTCGGCCTCGGCGAGCAGTTCCCGAGCGGCCTCCCGCTGGCGCTCGAGCAACACGTCCGGACCGAGGTGTGCCACCTCGCCGTAGCCGCTGTTAGTCGGATCGACGGCGTGGACGGCCGTGAGCGTGTCGTCGGGGTGTTCGGTACACGCGAACTCGAGCGCCGCCCACCCCGGCTCCGAGTCGTCGAGCGCGACCAGCAGGTGCATATCGACCGCTACGGGGGGCATCCACTTGAGTGTCATCCTCAGCCATATTCGGTCGCCCGGAACGCGGCGGCCAAGGCCAGACGGACCGTCGTCCTGCGGGGCGAACTCCAACTCTCGAGTCGGACACGGCACTACTCGATAGACCCGTCGTCGAACGATTGCTCGCGCCAGGTCGTCCAGTCGTAGAGGCGCTCGAGTTCGCCGCCCTGCTGGCGGATCGCGACGGCCGTATTGAACAGGAAGGCGGCGACGAGCGACGTGCCGACGAGCCACGTGGCGTCGGCGAGCGCACCGTACCCGGTCGCGTAACTCGTCACCAGGTCGACGAACACGATCGCTGTGACACAGACGATCGCCGGCAGCAGGTGCCGAGTCAGCGCGGCAAACGTCGTTCCCTCGTGGACGCGGACGGCCCGAACGCCATAGAGGACCGCCCACGCGGAGGTGACGACCCAGCCGACCGCGACAACCAGCCGAGTCGCGGACGTCTCGATGAGGAACGTCCCCCACCAGGCAGCGACGAACCCGACGATCACGACGTAGTCCGCCCACACGGGCAGCAACCGAGAGCGATCACCCCCGGTCGGCTGGTCGTGATACATCGCGCGGATCGCCAATGCGAGAAAGAGGATGAAAAACAGGATCGCGCCGTCGACGAACCGGCGGATCCAGTCGGGCTCGAGCAACAGCGAGGCGACGCCGGCGACGGCGTAAACGATCGCCGCACCGATCCCGATCAGGAGGAACCACTGTTCGGTGCGCGCCTCGACCGCGAGGACTTCACGGACGTAGACCGTCGCGTAATAGAGCAACACCACTGCTGCGACGCCCATCGCGAGATACGCGAACAGCCGTCCGATCGCGACCGTCGCGGCCGGATCACTGGCATCGAACGTAATCGACGGAATCGGGGCGAACACCATCGGGTGCAACTGTCGGCCGAACCGGTATAAGTATACAGCCCCGTTTCCGGGGATCGGGAAGGCACCGATGGGTCCAGGCCGCATGCTACCGCTCGAACGGGCGGCCGAGTGGGGCTTACGGGTTTTCGTCGTAGATGTCGCGGGTGGGCTCGCCGGTGACATCGATGATGCCGAGGGCACCACGGCGAGCGGCGCGGGTCAGCGCGTGGTCGACGATCTTGACCGGCCCGGGGACGGGGAACTCTATTTCGGCCGCCGCGGTGGTGCCGGGAGCGACGGGTGCGGTTTCGACGTTGCGATCGGGGGCGGTCAGGAGGTCGCCGTCGCGGTAGAAGCGNTCGGCCGCCGCGGTGGTGCCGGGAGCGACGGGTGCGGTTTCGACGTTGCGATCGGGGGCGGTCAGGAGGTCGCCGTCGCGGTAGAAGCGACTCCAGACGTTGCCGATGGCGTGCCAGGAACTCAGGAGGTTCGGGCCGCCGTTGGCGAAGTACACCCGGGCGGTCTCGCCGGTGGTGGCCTCCATGGGCACGCCCCCGTCGGGGGTGAAGCCGTAGGCCTGGCCGTTGAACACCACGTAGGTGGGTTCCTCCTTGAGCATCGCGTCGAAGTCGAAACCGTGGTGGCCTTTCTCGCCGAGGTCGCCGTCCGTGTAGATCTCGTGCTGGCCGAGGTAGAACTCGTTGTCGACCTCGGG
>NZ_AOIJ01000045.1 GCF_000337175.1 Natrinema gari JCM 14663
TGGGCGGGGTCGTCGCCGGGCGCGATCGTGGTCGCGTCGGCCCCGCCGCCGGGCCCGTAGACCGCGTGGAAGTCCATGTTGTGGGCGGCTATGTTCAGGTCGTCGGGCACGTCGAAGGTCAGGTTCACCCGGTCGCCCCGCCGCACCCGGAGCATCGGCCCCGGCACCTCCCCCTCGAAGGTCATGTACTCGAACGTGACCCCCGGCTCGATCTCCGCGGTCACCCGCTCGGTCCGGATCGTGACATCATGCTCCCGGGGCTCGTCCCAGTCGACCGGCTCCGGGATGTCAGTTGGGTCCCGCGCGATACGCTCGACATCGACGGACTTGGCCGCCGGCAGCCCGTCGTCTTCAGCCGCCGGCTCGTTGCCGTCCGTACTGCTCCCCTGTGCGTCGCCACCGAGACAGCCGGCTACCGCTACCGCGCCGGTCGCCCCGATCGCCTGCAATACGTGCCGTCGGTTGAGTTGTGGGTAGGTCATCGTTTTCCCCCTCAAGAAATCGTATGGTAGACGTACGTTCAATAGTCTCGACGGTTCCCGTGAAACAGTAACCGATTCGGCGATTCCCCGTATACCGTGGGTGATTATATACTCCCGTGAGGGACTGCTCTTCTCGACGCCGAGGCGGCACTCGCGAGCGGTCACGCAGTGGCTGCTGGTGACGACCGTCGCCGATCCTGAGGGCCTCCTCGAGCGACTCGGCGATCGGGGACCGTCAGTCGGCCGCTTGACGCTCCTGGAGGGCGGCCTGAACGTCGCCGTACCGCTCGAACCGGTCGGCCCCGATGTAGTCGACGGTATCCTGGAGGTACTGGACGAGTTGCGTCCCGATCTTCTGCTGGTCGTAGCCGTCGAAGGGGTGCTCGTCGTAGAGGGGATCGGCAAGCAATCGGTTTTCGACGTATTGCTCGAGTCGCGGTTCGTAGACATCCGCGACGATGTCGGGTTCGGCCACGGCCAGTTGCTGTAAGATCCAGCGTCCGTTTTCGATGTGTCGCGTCTCGTCCTGCCGGACCTTGCCGATCGCCGCCTGGAACGACTCGAGGACGGCCTCGCGGCCCATCTCCGCGGCTTTCAGTTCGATCATCTGGTCGAAACTCAGGTAGCCGCCGCGGGCGAGTTGCGCCTCGACGATGCCCATGTAGTTCAGGTAGGCCTCGCCGAGCGCGTAGACGAGTTCGGTTCGGTCGCCGTCGTCGATCGCCGCCAACAGGTCGTCCGCGGTGTCGTAGAGATCGTCCGTGCTGTACCCCTGTTCCTGATATCCGTTTTCGCGATAGGGAGTCGTCTCTTGCGTTCCGAACACCTCCTCGAAGTAGCGGCTGAAGAAGTCGGTGTGTTTGGCCTCCTCGTAGACCTGCTGGGCGAGGTACATCTCCTCTTGGACGGGATCGAAGGGCATCTCGTCGTTGGGGAGCGCATCAAGCGCCATCATGTACGGCGCGAGCGTCCGCGTGACGTCCTCTTCGCCGTCGTAAAACCCCGAGCACGTCGCGAGGAACCGCTGTCGCTCCGCCTCGGAGAACTGGGTCCAGTCGTCTCGATCCTCGTCGAGATCGTACTCGTCGGGGTCCCACGTCCCCTCACGCTTGCCCTTGCGATAGAGTTCGTACGACTTCTCGCGCTCGCCGTAGTCGATCGGCATGTGTTGACGGTACGACATCATCATAAATGAACGTTTGTAACTATTCGACATATAACATGTGTCGAATGGAAAACGCACCAGCGCGGCGAGTCCGCCTCCCAGCCGTGGGGGCCGCTCGGCTACTCGGTCCCCGAATCGGCCGATGCGGCCGCGGTCTCGACCATTGTTTCCCGCTCGTCGAAGTACACCGGTGCGTCGGCGTCGGCCTCGAACTCGATGATCCGAGTCAGTGCCTCCTGTCCGTCGTCGACGGTCGAGGACAACGTTTCGGCCAGTTCGGTGTAGCCGGCGGCCAGTTCCTGAAACGCCTGCATGCGGGCCTGTTTCGCCTCGACGAGGAGTTGCTTTTCCTCGAGTTCCGCCTGTAGGTCCTCGATCGCCGCAACGTCGACCTCGCTGGCGTCGGGTACGTCCGCGGTCGAGGGCGTTTCAGTCGCCTCCACCTCGTCGGGCAACGTCTCGAGTCGCGACCGAATCTCGGCCATCTCCTGATCGATCTCGTCGAGGAGGGCGTCGGCCTCGTCGCTCATCGTCTCGACGCTGCCCGAAAGGAGGCCGGCCTGGGTCCGACAGTACTCGACGCAGTCCTCGACCGCGAGTGTGTCCGCGGCGTCGTCGCTCATAGTCGTCTTTGGGACTGCCGGCCGAAGACACTTTGGTCCGGCCGTCGCCGCTCGGGGCAAACCCGCCGATTGAAGGCATCGGTCCCGCAACAATACCCTGTAACACGGGATGCTCCATTCGGACACGCTCGCAACCTCGACCACTCCTCGATCGCACGGTCCCGCAGCCGTCACCCCGAGCGACCTCGGGAGCACCATCACGAATCCCGCGACGCCCGAGGAACTGGCGCTCGCGTTCGGAGTCTACGTCCTCGGAACGATCGCCATCGGGGCGGTCGTTCTCGCCGTGTCCCAGTCGTCGGTCCGGCGACTCGAGACCCGGATCGTCGAGCGGCCGGTCCCCACGGGCGTGATCGGCATCGGCATCCTGGTCGGCGGCGGCGTCGCGCTCACGGCCGTCACCGCGACCGCGTCGTTCCTCGTCGCAGCCGGTGTGCCGGCACCGGTCGGTACCGGACTCGAGGCGCTGGCGCTCGTGTTCCCGATCGGGCTGACGGTCGCCAACACCGTCGGCGTCATCGTCCTCGGCTCGCGGCTGCTCCGGCGGGCCGGCCGGGGGCCGAACCCGAACCTGTGGCTTGCACTCGCCGTCGGAGCGATCACGGTCAACGTCTTCTATCTGATTCCGGTGGTAAACGTCGTCACCGTCGTCGGGCTGGTGGCCGTCGCGACCGGGGCAATCGCCGGCCAGTGGTGGCACGACCGCGGGGAGGACCCGTCCGATTCGACGCCGCGTGAGCAGTCAGCGGACGACTGAATGTGGGGCGGTACCGTGTAGCTTGCTATTGGCCTTTCAGACTCGTTAAGTCCTTGCGGCCACTGACTCAGATACAATGAATCTGGAACCGCGTCGACAGAAGAGACAGTCCCGAGTTGCGATCGAACGATGAGCAAGGACTCCATCGACGTACGCGGCGCGGAGGAGCACAACCTCAAAGATATCGATGTCACGATCCCACGGGAGGCGTTTACGGTCGTCACCGGCCTCTCGGGATCGGGCAAGTCCTCGTTAGCGTTCGAGACGGTCTACGCGGAGGGGCAGCGACGGTACATCGAGAGTCTCTCGGCCTACGCACGGAACTTCCTCGGCCAGATGGACAAGCCCCAGGTCGAGACCGTCGAAGGACTCTCACCGGCGATCTCGATCGACCAGAAGAACGCCGCGAACAACCCGCGTTCGACCGTCGGGACGGTCACGGAACTGCACGACTACCTGCGATTGCTCTACGCCCGCGTCGGCACGCCCCACTGTCCGGACTGTGGCCGCGAAGTCGGCGAGCAGAGTGCGCAAAACATGGTCGAGCGCATCCTCGGGCTCCCGGCGGGAACCAAGGCCAAGCTCGCCGCACCCGTGGTCCGCGATCAGAAGGGTGCCTTCGAGGACCTCTTCGAGGAACTCGTCTCCGAGGGGTACGCCCGGGTCGAGATCGACGGCGAGGAACACGACCTCACGCGCGACGATCCCGACCTCGACGAGAACTTCGACCACACCGTTGACGTGATCGTCGACCGCGTGAAGGTGCGCGCCGAGGACCGACCCCGCATCATCGACAGCGTCGAGACGGCGCTCGACGAGGCCGAGGGGGTCCTCAAAGTCATCCTCCCGGATGCCTCGGAAGACGTCGCCGCGGATCTCGGCGAGGAAGCCCGCCGGACCGGCGCGCTCGGCGAGGAGACCGAATCGAACGACCGGTTCGTGGTCGAGTTCTCGAAGGACCTCGCCTGTACACACTGCGGGATCGACATCCCCGAGATCGAAACCCGATCCTTTTCGTTCAACTCGCCCCATGGTGCCTGTCCCGAGTGTGAGGGCCTGGGCGAGACGAAGGAAGTCGACGAGGCGCTCGTCCTGGAAGACGAGTCCAAGCCGCTCAAACACGTCTTCGAGCCCTGGAGCTACAACCGCTCGTACTACCAGACCCGGCTGGACGCCGTCGCGGAACACTTCGGCGTCTCGCTGTCGACGCCGTTCGAGGACCTCGAGGAAGACATCCAGCAGGCGTTCCTCTACGGCACTGACGGCGACGTGGTATTCAAGCGAAGCACCAAGAACGGCACGCGCCGGAAGCAAAAACGCTTCGAGGGGGTTATTCCGAACCTCGAGCGCCGCTACATCGAGACCGACTCCGATTCGACCCGCGAGCACATCGAGGACTACATGTCGGTCACGGAGTGTCCGGCCTGTGATGGGACCAGGCTGAAACTCGCCAGCCGCGCGGTGCTGGTCGATGACAGTTCGATCACCGAGATCAACGCGATGAGCATCGGCGACGCTCACGACCACTTCGAGTCGATGGAAGCGGACCTCACCGAGCGCGAGAAGGTCATCGCCGAGGAGATCCTCAAGGACTGTCTCTTATACACATCTCTGATGNGCCCGCTCAGAGATGTGTATAAGAGACAGCATCACGCTCGATCGGGAGGCGTCGACGCTCTCGGGCGGCGAGAGCCAGCGTATTCGGCTCGCCACGCAGATCGGGTCCGGGCTCGTCGGCGTCCTCTACGTGCTCGACGAGCCCTCGATCGGCCTCCACCAGCGGGACAACGACCGGCTGCTGGACACGCTCGAGGAACTGCGCGATCTGGGGAACACCCTGCTCGTCGTCGAGCACGACGAGGAGACGATGCGCCGCGCGGACAACGTCATCGACATGGGGCCCGGCCCCGGCAAGCGCGGCGGCGAGGTCGTCGCCAACGGCTCCGTCGAGGAGGTCAAAGCGACCGAGGACTCCGTGACCGGCGACTACCTCTCCGGCCGGCGACAGATTCCGGTGCCCGACGAACGCCGCGATCCGGACGGCGCGTTGACGATCCGTGGCGCGCGCCAGCACAACCTGAAGGACCTGGACGTCGACATCCCGATCGGCTGTTTCACGGCCATTACGGGCGTCTCCGGCTCCGGGAAATCCACCCTCATGCACGAGGTGTTCTACAAGGGGCTCGCTCGCCAGATGAACGACAACACGTCGGTCATTCCGGGCGAGCACGACGCGCTCGAGGGGCTCGACGAAATCGAGACCGTTCGCCTGATCGATCAGTCGCCGATCGGGCGCACGCCGCGGTCGAATCCCGCGACCTACACCAGCGTCTTCGACTACATCCGTGAGCTGTTCGCGTCGACCAAGCTCGCGAAGCAGCGGGGCTACGAGAAGGGGCGGTTCTCGTTCAACGTCAAAGGTGGCCGCTGCGAGGAGTGTGGCGGCCAGGGAACGGTGAAAATCGAGATGAACTTCCTGAGCGACGTCTACGTCCCCTGTGAAGAGTGCGACGGCGCGCGCTACAACGACGCTACGCTCGATGTCACCTACAAGGACAAGACCATCGCCGACATCCTCGAGATGAGCGTCGAAGAGGCCTACGACTTCTTCGAGTCCTCGAGCCAGATCCGCCGCCGGCTCAAGCTGCTGAAAGACGTCGGGCTGGACTACATGAAGCTCGGCCAGCCCTCGACGACGCTCTCCGGCGGGGAAGCCCAGCGGATCAAACTCGCCGAGGAGTTAGGGAAGAAAGACACCGGCGACACCCTCTATCTGCTCGACGAGCCCACCACCGGGCTCCACAGCGAGGACGAGCGCAAACTCATCGACGTGCTCCACCGATTGACCGACAACGGGAACACCGTCGTCGTCATCGAACACGAACTCGATCTCGTGAAAAACGCCGATCACATCATCGACCTCGGTCCGGAAGGCGGCGAGCACGGCGGCGAAATCGTCGCGACCGGGACGCCCGAAGCCGTCGCCCGACTCGAGGACTCCCACACCGGTCGCTATCTGCGCGATCTACTGCCGAAAGTGGATCTCGAGGGGCCCCGCGGGGAGCGCGTCGAACCGGTGACCGCACCGATGGACGACGATTGACGAAAGTCGCTCGTCACCGGTCGGAGGCGGCATCCTCGATCAACCGTTCGGCCCGCCGGAGCAGTCGCGCGCTCAATCTGGCCCCGGTTTCGTCCATCGCGAGGAGGTGCTCCGTCGCCGCGTCGGCGGTCACGTCACCCCGCTCGACGGCGCGGACGAGGATACCGATCGATCCCGACACGGGAATCGAGAGCGCTTTACAGGTGTCCCGGAGGGGTTTGTCGTCGGTTACGACGACTACATCCGACCGCTCGAGCGCCTCGCCGAGGAGCGCGACATCGCCCGTCCAGGCCGGGTTTCCGGGAGACGTGCAACTGGACTGCTCGAGATGTTCCGTCGCCCGTTCGTAGGCCTGCAATCGGTCATCGTCGTCGGCGATGGGATCGAGAACGTGGACAGCCGCCGACTGTACGGCTCGCTCCAGTTCGCTCGCCGCAGGATCGTCCGTTATCTCCCGCTGTACTGCGGCTGGAAGAGCCGTTCGGCCTCGGGTCCGGTAGAGAAGTGGACACGAGCCGATTTCGGCGAGCGTGATGAACGTACTCGCGTCGACAAGCAGCGTTCGGTCATCACCGGTCATCGGAGCGCGTCGGCATCGGATTCGAGGTCGGTCTCGTCATAGTTCGAGAGAACGCCACGCTCGTTGGCCTCACGCATCATACGCGTGATCGAGACATCGGCGATCTCCGCAGCGCCGCGCATGCCGACTTCGCCCTCCCGGTACCGCTCGAGGGCGATGCGGATCAGTTCCTCGCGCGCACCGCGTCGAACCGCTTCCCGAATCGCATCGCTTCGCCCGCCGTCTCGCTGTTCCGCCAGCCGGTCGAGGAGATCCAGTTCCTCGGAACTCATCCGTGCAGTGACGTTTTCCATGTGTATTGCATCGTATTGCAACGTAATAAGAATACCTCCCGGGAAGTGCGTCGAACCGGTGACCGCACCGATGGACGACGACTAACCCAGTCTCGGACCGAGTGAGTACACCTAACTTTGGCCCCGCCGAATCGGCCGACCGATGAGTGGACTGAAGACTGTCGTTCGCCACGGATTCACCGGCGGCGGGGTTGCAACGCTCCTGTTAGCCGGGCTGTTCGTCGTCAATGCCGACACGGCGGCTCCGTCGATGCTGCTCCTGATCGGCTGGCTCGCCGCCGTCGGCGTGGTGCTTCTCTTGGCCGGAACCCGTGAACGACTCGTCGTCGCCGGTCGAACCGTCGGCTGGCCCCGCGTCGCCGCGGTCGGCATCTGGATACTCGCGATCGGTGCCGGGGTGTTCGGCGTCTCCCAACTCCGCACGCTCGAGACCGGGAGCGGCACGTGGCTGCTCACCGCCGCGATGGCCGTCTTTGCGATGGGGTATCTCGCGTGGTTCGCCCGCGAGTGCTGGACGGGTGGCCGCCAGTTGGACGACGAAATGTTCGCCGTCGAGTGACGCCACGCGAGCCGAACGGGCGTAGAGCCAAGGGGGTCGCCGGAGAACAAAGACGCATGGGAAGAGAGACCACACCACCTGAGGAACCGACGTCCGTCGAGGGAGACCGAACGGACTCGTTCGACCTCGAGTACACGGAGCGCGTCCGGATCGGGGTCACGCGCGGCGAAACCGACCTCGAGTTGGGACCACCGCGTGACTATCCCGACCGGGCCGACGTTTCGGTGCGGCCCGAATCCGCGGACGAGCACCGCGTCGTCCTCAGTATCGACGCGATGGCGGGGGACCACGGGACGGGGCACGCCGACGTCGAACTGACGCCGACCGAAGCTCGTACGTTACGGGATCGATTGGACGATATCGTCCGCTGGATGACCGAAGCCGACGACATCGCTGCGGGTGCGCCCGACGGTACCGATTCCGATCCGGACGATCGTCGTCACTGAACCGAAGGACACACCTGACTCTACACCGGCTGTGCGATGGGTGTGTGAGCCGGTGGGGGAGGGGTGTCACGGTCGCGTCCGTGGTTCCCACGCTCGAGCAACGGCTCGAGCAGTGGCTTTGCATCCCGAGTGATCGGCCCGGCGGCTACTCCGGACTCGGCGACTGGACGCGCGAGAGGTAGCCCGCCAGATCCGACGTGGTGACCATCCCGATGACGCCCTCGTCCTCGTCGACGACCGGAATGTGGTGGAAGCCGCGTTCGACCATCACGTCCGCGGCGTCGCGGATGCTGTCCTGTGCGGACGCCGTCACGACGTCGCTGCTCATGTACTTCGAAACCGGGGTCTGATCTTTCGGCTTCTGTTCGGCGACGATCCGAACGAAATCCGTCGTCGTCAGGATTCCCTCGAGTCGATTGTCGTCGTCGATGACGACGACCGAACCGATCCCGTTGTCGAGCATGTCCTGCGCGGCGTCCTCGACGAGCGTGTCCGGCGTCACCGTGTGCAGTGACGAGGACATGACTCGAGCGACGAAAATATCCTCCATACCGTACAGTACTCGGGATGCGTTATAAGGATTGTCGGAGCTCCCGCGTTCGAAACGCTCACACGGATCGAGCCACGTGCGAGCCGGCTCGAGCGCCGTCGACTCGCGGCCATCGGCCCCGCTTGCCGATCGGACTCGAGGGACGGTGTGGGCTCGAGCTGGAAGGACGACAGAATGTGTCTGCTCTAAGTTAGTTCCCCAAACCCACCGTTTTTATTATATTTCGAGGGCAACCAATCGCTCGTATCGCTACTCCCGCCCTATGCCGCGTTCTGGATCGTTTCAGTCGTGATTCCGACTTCGGACACCAGTAGCTGGACTGCAGCCAGTTGGGAACATCGAAAGCAGCGGCAAACGCCACTAGACCGACCAGCAAGCTATCAACAGTGTTCCAGATGAAATACCGTCGTTCGTGAATGTGAAGCCACACATATCTTTTGTAGATATAGTTCTAAATTGGTGTATATGCTCCCTCGAGCGCTCCACATCCGCTTTTGATCGGCGAGTACGGTACCGGCCCATGTGCCGAACGATCGGGGCGGAGTGTGAGAAATCGGACACGAACGAACGCAACTAACCACTCGTTGATCAGTTGAACGAGCGTGCTATTGCGAGTCGTGGCTAATCGCAAGCAACCGCGGCGGAAGACGACCGAACGCCCGACATCTGATTACAAACATATATTTGTAACTCATGAGGGTGGCGCGCTCGCTCGAGTATAGACGCGGCGAAACCGGCGGACGGAACGCGAAGCCGGCACCGAACCGTACTGTTTCAGGGAACGAAACGGAGACGACAACGATGGCAGCCATTCAGGTGGCTCGAGACGCCATATCAAGGCCACGATCACGTGAGGTAGATACCCTGGCCGCGTCGGCGCGGGACGAATCGGACGGCGGCAGATGCACTATCGAATTCGTCGTCAGCGACTATCGGGTCACCGTCGAGAGTAGCGTCCGTCTCACCCTTCGGCCGAGGGCGGCGTGATTCGGAGCCAATTGGCCGCCGTCCTGCGTGTGATGGCGTGTCTCACAATCCGAGTCGAACCCGCCAGTCAATAGCCTAGCGAGAAGACGGCGTTCGAGACGATCGTTACCAGCGCGAGCGCCATGATCGTCGCGAGGAGGCCGAACGCGACCATCCAACCGAACAGGTCGGCGGTCATCCCGACGGCGACACTGCCGGTCGCGCCGAGTGTCATGTAGGCGGTCCTGACGAGACCGAAACCGAGGCCGCGTTCGGACGACGACAGCACGTCCATGAACCGTGACTGCAGCGGGGCCCCCAGGTCATCGCGACGCCGACGCAGGCGACCCCTGCGACCGCCGTCGCCAGCCCATCCCCGATGACCAACACCGCGAAGCCGATGAGCCCCGCCGTCATCGTGACCGCGGCCGCGGCGTCGCGCGAGTAGCGGTCGGACAGCGACCCGACCAGCGGCTGGACGCCGCCGTTGACGAGGAAATACAGGGAAAACAGGAGACCGGCGGTCGTCCGCGGGAGGTCGTAGCCGACCGCGAGAAACGTCGGGAGAAACGACGCCGTCGCCTGCCAGGTGAACGCGCCCATCGCACAGAGCGCGGTCGTGTAGGCCACGCTGGGGCGGGTCAGCAACTGCGAGAGGAGGGATGGATCGACCTGCTCTCGCATCCGTCGGTCGGGATAACGCGGTTCCGTGGGCCGGGTGCGGAGGGCGAAGACAGCAACGATCGGAATCGCGACCGCCGTCCCGACGGCGATCGCCGCACGCCAGCCGTATCGATCAGCCGCGAGTGCGGCGAGTACCGGTGCGGCGAGGCCGGCGATCGGCGCGCCGGAGACGTGGATCCCGATCGCGCGTCCCGTTCGATCGAACAGCCGAGTGAGCAGCGTCGTCGCGACGCTGTAGTGAAGGCCGGCCGCTCCGCCCAGGACGATCGCGAAGACGAGGAAGACGACGTACGTCGGCGACAGCGCGAGCAGCGCGCTCGCGACCGCCGTCCCGCCGATCGCGGTCAGGATGATCGGTCGTTCGCCGAACCGGTCGCCGAGCAGCCCGCTCGGAAACTGTGAGAGCGCGTAGGCGGCCCACATCCCCGACAGCGCCAGCCCGACCGCACCGGTGCTGACCGAAAACGTCTCGACGATGTCGGGAACGACCGGGCTGATCACCAACCGCGCGGTCACCGTCACGAAGAACGCGAACGTACAGAGAACGAGAACCGTATTCCTGTATGACCAGTTCACTGAAAGAGCGTTCGACGAGCGCCGGAAAAGCGGTTTCGATAGCGCCGTCGGCGGCGATCATGAAGCCCCGAAACACACGACTCCGAGCCGAGCGTGAACGGGTGGGCTTTCGCCTCGCTACCGCTGTAATTCTCAGCAGGAGACAGTGAAGAAGAGCATCTCAGTATGAACATGTAGACAGAACAGTACGGAGAAAAACATATAACGCTGTTTCTGGTACCGTGTGTGGATCGCGCATTCAGCTGCCTGCGGCGGGCGTTCCGGGGACGCATCCGCAACGTGGATCGGTTCTCTCTCCGAAAGAGAAAAGCACTCGTATGCTGCGAATAGCCGCTCTCGGACACCAATACGGACCGAGGGCTAATTCACTCCTGACACCATCCTCTTTGCATTCATATTCTGCCATAGTATTCTTCGAAGATGGTAGCTTTGACGCCGCCTGACGGTAGAACGCGGACAAACCCACGCTGGTCTCCCGTTGGGCGTCCTCGAGTCCGCTCGGTCGGGCTCGAGGCACGACTCCATCGGGATCGAATCGTGCCCACATTTAAATACGAATTCCGCCATACTCGGTGACGTACGACCGATGGCCACGCCGCCCACACTCGACGGAACCTGTAAGCTCCTCCCCGCACCCGCGCCGGGCAGCGACGTGTTCGCGACGGTTGCCGCGGAGTACGCAGCCCTCGCCGCGGAACACGGACCGCGGAACGTCCTGGTCCTGAAACGGCATCCGGCGGGCCTCGAGTCGGTGGCCGAGGCGCTGGCCGACGCCGGTCGCGGGCGAAACGACGGTGGGCCCCGGTCGCCCCGGCTCGAGTCGCTGCCGGAACACGCCTCGAAAACGATCGAAGAGTACGATCCGACGCTGGACCGCCTCGAGTATGAGGAGCGTATCGAACTCATTTCGCTCGTCATCGACGGTGCGAGCCGATCGGTCCCCGACTACCTCGAGCGCGCCGCCGCCCACGAGAGTTTCGCGCGCGACGTGGGGCAACTGCTGCTCGCGGCGACCCGCCAGCGGATCGACCGCGACGACCTCGAGTCCCCCCACGACTGTCTGGCCTTCCTCTACGCGATGAACGACCGCTTTCACGCGGAACTCGACGACCGCGGATACGTCGAGCGGGCGGACGTGATCCCGCAGGCGGTCGACCTGCTCGAGGCGGACGCGGACGGCGTGCGGTCCCGAGTAACCGCCTCTTTCGACGCCGTCCTCGCCGTCGAATTCGAGGAGTATCGCCGCCTCGATCGCCGGTACCTCGCGGCGCTGGCCGACGACGCCGACCTCGTCTGCATCGGCGAGCGCCACGCCAGCGTCGAGCGAACTCGGGTCGAGACGGGCTGTATCGCGGACGTGGCGAGAGACGCGGGTCTCGATATCGAGCTGCTCGAACCCGTTTCCGCCGACGGGACTGCCGACGGACCGCCACAGCAGCCTGTGACGCGGTTCCTCGCGACGGGTGACCGATCCGAGGGACACGACGCGACCGACGCCGGACCCACTGGCGGGCGACCGAGCGGGCGGGCCCGACGCATCCGCACCGAGACCGCCCGCGAACAGGTTCGGGCGGTCGCCACCGAAATCCAGTCGTTGTCGGACCGCCACGGCTGGTCCTACGACGAGTTCGCCGTCGCCGTGCCGCGGGTCGAACGGGTTCCGGAGACCAGACGTCGCCTCCGGGATGCCGGCATCCCGACGGCGACGATCGGTACCCCCTCGCTGGCGGAGGACCCCGCGGTCAACGAACTCTACGCGGTCGTCGCGTGCCAGTGTGAGCGCGATGGCGACAGCGACGCGCTCGAGCGACGCGATGCCGATCCGTCCCCGGCGTCGAGCGAGCCCCAAGAGGTCTCGCTGAATCGCCTCCAGGCTCGCATCCCCGAGTTCTCGACCGGCCTGCTCGCCGAAACCGATGGAGCGAGTGTTCGTCGCTCGCTCGAGCGCTGGATCAGTCGCACGGACCTGAAAGGGCGAATCGCCCGCGAGGAAGCGTGGGTCGACGCCCGCGAACAGTACGAGGGTATCAGACGCGTCCTCGAGATCGCCCGGTTCGTCGAGGAGACGGATCTCGTGGGCCCCGACTGGCAGGGCCTGCGCCGAATGCTCCGGCGAACGATCCGGTACGACGCGCCCTACGTCCACGCGGTCGAGACGCGGCCGCCGGTCGGCGGCGTTACCGTCTGTGCCATCGACGACCTGAAGTACGATTCGCGGCAGACGGTGTTCCTGCTCGACCTGATCGACGAGACCTACCCGGGTGAGCAGTTCCTCACCCAACTGTTCCCGTCGGCGTGGCTTCGAACCATGCCGGCCTATCCCGCGGTCACCGACCCGTCGCTCGCGGAGACCGCGGCGACGTTCGAGCCTGTCGATGCGACCGCAGTCGGCGACCCGTTCGAGACCTACCACGCCCAGCGATCCCGCAGGCGACTCGCGCTCGGTGCGCGCGCGGCCGAGCATGCCCTCTATCTGTGCTCCTACGAGCGCGGTGCCGGCGGCCTCCAGCGGACCCACGACGAGTCGCGCTACCTGAAACTGCTCGAGTCGACGCCCGGGCTCGCGCTCACGAACGTCGATGCCGCGGCCGGCGCGGCAATTCACGGCGAAACGAACGCCGTCGAGGCGCTGCTCGACCAGCCCCGTGGCGAACTCGAGCGGGTGCTCCGGGAAGCCAGCACCGGCGGCGAGGCCGATCTCGGCGCGACCGAGGCGCTGTTCGAGGAGATCGCGGTCGTGCTCGAGGACGGCGATATCGACGCCGAACTCGCCGAGGCGGTCCGGTCGCAGTTCGAGTTCGCCGCGGGCGAGGTGGTCCGCGATGACTGACGACGCGGCGACGGCCACACTCGACATCGACGGCCTCCGCACCGCGCTTCACTGTCCGCGGCGCTACGAGTTCGCCCACGTCCACGGGCTCGAGGGGAGCGACGACGACACGGTCGCCGACCGCGTGGACGTGCTGCGGACCGCCATCTGTGACGCACTCCGGAGCGGCGAAACCGATCGGGGGGCGCTCGAAGCCGTCGCCAGCGATCGGCTCTCGACGCTGTGGACCGACCACGACGAGCCGTTTCACTCCAGCACCCAACGCCGCCACGAGCGGCGGGTGCTCGAGGCGACGCTGTCGGCGTACCTCGATCGCGTCGGGACGGCCCACGCTGCCGGGATCGAGCGACTGGACGCCGACGCGGCCCGCGGCGAACTGATCGGGCCGGCGCTGCCGCTCTCGAGTGCGGTCGACGTCGCCGACGGGGCGCATGCGGCCGAGCGAGTGCGGATCGACGCGACGGTGGACTACGTCTACGGCGACGGCTCGTCGATCGTCGGCGTCCGGTTCGTCCCGACGCTCGCGCCGCTCGGGCGGCTTCGCTACCGGTCCGACTGGGAAGGCGACGTCGCCGAGCTCTTCACTGATCACTTCGACGACGGGTCGCCCACGTTCGAACCGGACCCGGTCGGCTCGCTCCTCGAAACTGCCGTGGTCATTGACGGGCTCCGCGGCCTCCGCGACCGGCTCGAACTCGGCGACCGAACCTGTCGATACGTCCAGATTCCCCTCGCCGACCGCTCGGCAGCGACGGTAAACTGGGTCCAGAACACCGTCGAGACGAGCCTCGAAGTCGCCGATCTCACCGACGTTTACGTCGACCATCATACCTACGGCATGACACACGATCACCGAAACGAGACCGTCGACGACCGCCTCGAGACCGTGGCCGCGAGCCTGCTTGCGGGTCCCTTCGATCCGTCCGACCGATGGGAACGGATCGCGGAACACGCCTGTCCGGACTGTGAGTACACCGTCTGCTGTCAGGAGTACATCGCAACGGAGGTGCGGTTCGATGGCTGACGGATCGGGGCCAGCGGATATCGACCCCAAAGGAAACCAGCAGGCGGTCATCGACAGCCGCGCGGCCTGTACCTCGGTCGACGCGGGTGCCGGCACCGGGAAGACGACGACGATGCTGCTCCGGATCGAGCGCGCCATCGAGCGGGGCAACGTCGATCCCGACGACGTACTCGTACTGACGTTCGCGAACGAGGCGGCCGCGAGCATCCGGGCGGCGGTCAGCGACCGCCTCGAGCCCGACGCCGCCGCGGCGATCGACGTCTACACGTACCACTCCTTCTGTTACCGGCTGGTCCGCGAGTACGCCTACTATTTGGGCTACTCGCCGGAGTTCGACGTCGTCACCGAACGGACCCGCCGCCGGCTCATCGGCCGCCTGCTCGCTGACAACGACTACGATTTCGCGGCCGCGACCCGCACCGACGGCTCACCGGCCGATCTCGTCGATGCCATCGACCGGTTCATTCGGGCGATGAGCCAAGAGGACATCACGCCCGACGACCTGCAGTCCGGACTGCCGCCGGTGCGGACCCTCGAGCTGTGCAACGAGTTCGTTCTCTGGCTCGAGCGGACCGCCGACGAGGACCTCTCGTTCGACACCGAGGCGCTGCGCTACTTCAATCGAGACACGCACCTCGAGACGGTCCGGGAGTCACTGGTCGACTACGGCAAACTCGTCTCCTACTGTCGGGAGAAGATCGCGGAGGCACCGGACGCGTTCCGCGAGGACGATCTGGTACGGGACATCGACCGCTACCTCCGGATGCTCCAGCAGTGCGTGACCAACACGATCGACACGCTCTCGCTCGACGACCGGACCACGAAACACCTGCCGCGGGCGTTGTTCGGCAACCGAATTTGGGGGCAAGCGACGAGCCGGATCGAACAAACGCCCTTCGGTCGGTTGAAACACTACGTCGAGTTCCTCCGACTGGCCCGCCACTACGCCGACGTCTACGCGGACTACCACGACGCGCTCGAGGCCGAGCGGGCGATGGACTTCGACGAACTGGTGCGGACGGCAACCGGGTTGCTCGACGATGCTGCCATTGCCAGCGAGATTACCGGACAGTGGTCCCAGGTCTACTGCGACGAGTTTCAGGACACCGACGCGACCCAGTTTGCCCTACTGACCGAGCTCACGGACGGCCCCGACCGGCCGGACCTGCTCGCGATCGGCGACAAGGACCAGGCGATCTACGGCTGGCGCGGGACCGACCGCGAGGGGCTCGATCGGCTGGCCGCGGCCTACGACGACCACGAGGCGATCGAACTCGAGCTCAACTTCCGCTCGCGACAGGAGATCCTGGCCCTGACCAACGCCTGCGATTACGGCCCCCAGTCCTCGAAGACGCTGCGGGAGAACGGCCGCACGGCCGGCGGCTACGACGAGGACGAGCCGCCGGACCGCGTCGTCAAAGTCGAGAGCGACGACGTCCCCCAGTCGACGCCCGAGCAGGTCGCGACGACGGTCTCGCGGCTGCTCAACGGCGAGGCGGCGACCGTCCCGCGGCGGTCGCTCGGCGATATCGCCGTCATCGTCCGAACCAACCGCCACGCGCAGGCGGTCGCCGACGAACTGCAGGCGTTGCAGATCCCCTACGAGATCTCCGGCTCGCCGCGCGGCGACATCTCGCCCGGGATGCGGACCGTCCTGTCGTATCTCCGAGTGCTCGTCGAGCCGGACGCGGACGCCCACCTCCGTCGTGTGCTGCTCTATCGCTACCGCGTCACTGCCGACGACCTCGCGACGCTGCAGCGGCGGGACGGCTCGCTGTACGATGCCGTGACGAACGGCGACCTGTCGGCGCTCGATCTCGACCAGCCCGACCGACTCGAGACGGTCCGGACCCACCTCGAGCGACTCGAGCGGTTCCGGGACATCTATCCGCTGTCGGGGTTCGTTCGACGGTTCCGGGAGCTCACCCGGATCGAGTGGTTCTGTGCGAGCGAGGAACGAGCCGGGTTCGATCGCCTCGAGCGGTTCGTCGAGGCCTACGAGTCCGATGGCGTCGTCCAGTCGCTGTCAGTCGCGTTCGTGGACGCGCTGACACGGACCCTACAAAGCGGCGGGAGCGACCGAACGCGGGGCACCCACTCCGAGGACTGCGTCGACGTGATGACGGTCCATCAGGCCAAGGGCCTCGAGTTCGATACCGTCCTCGTTCCCTACCTCTCGGACGAGGAGTGGTGCGTCGACGGCGACTACGTCGAGCGGGCCCGCTACCGGCTGCTGGCCGCGACCCTCGACGACGCGGTCGACTCGCCTCTGCTCGCCGATCTCGCCACCGAGCGGGTCGCCGAGGAGTGGCGCGTGCTCCACGTCGCGCTCACTCGCGCCGCGGAACACTTGTTCGTGTTCGGCTCCGGCTACGAGTACGACGGCGACGACGACGAACTGGCGGCGTCGACGGCCGAGGCCTGCCTGGCGAGCGATATCGAGTGGTCCGTGACCGGCCAGCGGATGGACCTCTGGGCGTCGCTGACCGAGAGCTTCGAGCGGGTCCGAGAGGTCTATCCTGAAACCGTGGTCGATCGCACCGACGAAATCGCCGCCTCGGCCGGCGAGAGTCCGGGCACGATCACCTACTACGCCGACTATGGTACACGGCCCGTCGAACCCCTCGAGACCCGCGCGGCGATCGAGACGGTCCACCGGCTTGGGCGACTGCTTCGCGACGGGACGCTGTTGGCGGCGGCCGACGCCGCGAGCCACGACTCGCTCGAGACGGAAAGCGGTGACCGAGCGGCGGCGGAGCCGGCTCGAGTCCCCAGCGGTCGGCGACTCTCGGCGCTGACGACCGATACGGTCCGGTTCCCCGTCGAGACGCTCGCGACGGCGACGGAACTGCCGGTCGCGATGCGACACAGCTACTCGGCGATGGATACCCACGAGACCTGTGCCCGGAAACACTACCTCGATCACGTCGTCCGGGCGATCGACGACCCGCCCGCGGCGGCGACGGTGAGCGAGCAGGCGGCCGTGGCGAACGGCGGGTCACCCGCAGCGACCGACGAGTCCGCGTCGCGACTCGTCGGGACCGTCTTCCACGATGTCGCCGAGGAGGCGTTCCATCGCGAGTACCGTACCCGCGAGGCGTGGCGCGAGGCCGCCGTTCGACAGCTCACCGCCCGCGATCTACTCGCACACCGCGAGGCGGTCCTCGCCTGCATCGACCGCTACTTCGACGCGACCGCACCGGCCGTCAACCGGCCCGTCGCCGACTGGGAGCCCCTGGCCGCGGAACTCCCCTTCTCGATCGAAGACGTGGCCGGCGTGACGGGAGATGTCGTCGGCTACGTTGACTCGGTCCGGCGACACCCCGACGGCGGGCTCGCGGTGCTGGACTACAAGGCCACCGCGGAACGGATCGCGCCCGAGGAAGCCGTCCAGTTGGCGCTGTATCTGCGGGCCTGCGAAGAGCAGTTCGACGAGCCGATTTCGGCCGTCGGCTACGTCTACGTCGGCGACGTCGACGGCCATCGCGTCGCCCTCATGGAGCGCGACGACCTCCCGGCGTGGGAGTCGGTCCGCGAGACGCTCGCGGCGGTCGACGAACCCTCGTTCACGGAGACGACGCCGGGTGACCACTGCCAATACTGTCCACATCGGTCGCTCGGCTGTGGTCCGGCGGCGTATACGCCCGACAACGACGGCGTTGGCGGCGACTGAACGCCGACGAGCGTTCGGCTTGGCGTCGGAACTCGGCATCGCCTACGTCGCTTTAGAACCTCGTGTTCGAGGCTGCCGCTCGGTCGCTCATGTGAACGGACGTGGCCGTCGAGCAGTATGAGTTCGTCCCCTCGATCGGTATCTTCGAGACGCGCCCCGGCCGGAGGGCGGGGGTTACGACTCCCAGTCGAAGCGCTCCGGGTCACGCGCGGCGAGCGCCGTCCGAACCGCAGCGACGTTCTCGGGCACGTCGTGGACGCGTACGAGGTCGGCTCCGCGGTCGGCCGCGAGGGCGCTGGCCGCGACGGTCGCCTCGAGTCGTTCGCCGGCCTCGCGGCCGACCTGGCCGAACATGGACTTGTGGGAGTGCCCGAAGAGGACGGGACAGCCGAGCGCGTGGAACTCGTCGATCCGGTCGAGCAGTTCGAAGTTCTCGGCGGCGGACTTGCCGAAACCGATGCCGGGATCGACGATGATCTGCTCGCGGTCCAGCCCCGCCTTCTCGGCCAGCAAAATGCGTTCGGTGAGTTGATCGATCACGTCCGCGACGACATCGTCGTACGCGACATCGCGATCGGGGACGACCGGCGCGTCGATGCTGTGCATCACGACCAGCCCCGCGTCGTGGTCGGCGGCGACGAATCGCATCTCGGGGTCCTCGAGCCCCGACACGTCGTTGATGATGTCGGCACCGGCCTCGAGCGCGGCGTCGGCGACGGCGGCTCTGCGGGTGTCGACCGAGAGCAGGGCGTCGAGGTCGGCGATCCGTTCGACGACCGGCACGACCCGGTCGAGTTCCTCCTCGACCGACACGGGAGCAGCGCCCGGCCGGGTCGACTCCCCGCCGATATCGATCACGTCAGCGCCGGCCGCGACCATCTCCTCGGCGCGGGCCACGGCGTCGTCGAGGGCGTCGTACTCGCCGCCGTCGTGGAAGCTGTCGGGCGTGACGTTCAGAATCCCCATCACGGCCGTCCGATCGGTCCAGGGGTAGTCCGGGCCGGTCGAGCCGTCGGCCGGCCGACCGGGCGTCTGCGGTCGGCCGGCGGCCCGAATCGGTTCCGTCGCGTCGCCGTTGGCATCCGTGTCGTCGGCGACGCTGGTATCGGGCCCGGCGTCGACCTCGAGCGTGTCCCGTAACTCGCGGGCGACGTCGGTCAGGCCGTGGGGTTGTGTGCGCGTCTCGAGGGCCTCGACGAGCGCTTCGAATTGGGCGAGCGTGCCCATCAACACGGCGTCGACGGGTTCATCGTCGTGCTCGAGGCCCGAGAGTGCGCATTCACCACCCAGCCGCAGCAGTTCCTCCTTGAGGACGGTCGCCTGTCGGTCCCGAAGCGCCGTCCTGACGACTCGATGGACAGCGTCGCCGTCCAGTCGCTCGGCATCGTCCGCGGCGACGTTCGCCTCCGCGAGCGCGTCACGGGCGTCGGAGCGGTCGCGAACACGCTTCGGAACGTCGGTACGGGTCCATCTCGATCGGGCCTCCGCGACCGCGAACAGCGAGCCGGTGACGAGCACGCAATCGTCACTCCCGGCGTCGCCGAGGGCGGTCGCGAGCGCGTCCGGGACCGCGGTCTCGGTACGGACGGTCCCGACGCCGGCATCGGCGAAGACATCGGCGAGGACGGCCCGATCCTCGGCCCGGTCGAGAGTCGGTTCGGTCGTCACGACGGTGTCGGGCGTCGGCAAGGCGGCGGCCATCTCGCGGTGGTCCTTGTCGTGCATCGCGCCGAAGACGAGATAGAGGTCGTCGTAGTCGTAGGTGTCGAGCGTCTCGGCGAGTCCCTCGCAGGCACCCGGGTTGTGCGCGCCGTCGAGGACGGTCAGCGGCTCCGTGTCGAGCACCTCGAACCGGCCCGGCCAGTGGGCGCTTCGCAGTCCACGCGCGATCTCCGCCGCCGAAACGTCGCCGACCTGTCTGGCGAGGGTAGCGGCAATACCGGCGTTTTCGGCCTGATGCTCCCCCAACAGCGGAATCCGCGTCTCGAGGTCCCACGTCTCGGCATCGATCGAAACGGCGGCTTCGGTGTGGTTCGTCCGCCCGCCGTAGGCGACCCGAACGTCGGGACTCGAAGCCGTGCCGTCGTCGCCGTCGTCGGCCGCCGTCGCCGCTCCGACGGTGACGACCGCGCCGGCGACATCGCGGATCGACTCGAGCGGACTCCCCGTGACGCCCGTGACAAGCGGCGCGTCGGCCGGGGCGACGTGGGCCTTGTCGCGGGCGATCTCCGCGACGGTGTCGCCGAGGATGCCCGTGTGCTCGAGGGTCACGCTCGTGACCGCGCTGGCGACCGGATCGACGACGCTCGTCGCGTCGTACTTGCCGCCGATACCGACCTCGAGAACAGCGATATCGACATCCTCGCGGCCGAACTGCCAGATCGCCATGGCGGTCATCGTCTCGAAGAACGTCGGGGACTCGCCGTCGGCACCGCGCTCGGTGATGTACTCGCGGACGGCGTCGACGTAGTCACAGACGGCTGCCCGCGACATCTTCCGGCCGTCGACACGGACCCGCTCGCGGAGGTCCTCGAGGTGTGGCGAGGTGTAGAGGCCGACGGAGTAGCCCGCCTCCCGCAGCGTCCGCTCGAGCATTCGGGCCGTGCTCCCTTTCCCGTTTGAGCCGGCGATCTGGACGAAGTCGACGGTTTCGTGTGGGTTCTCGAGGTGGGCCAACAGCCGGGCGGTCGACTCGGTGCCCGGCTTCGGGCGGAACCGTCGCAGATCGAAGAGGAAATCCGCCGCCTCGTGATACTCCATACGAACCCAGAGAGCCCGGTCATTTTAGAGTATTCCGTTCCGGGACTCGCTCGCGTCGCGTTCCCAGCAGGGACGGGGCGACTGCTGGCGGATCGGGCGTCGAGTCCCCACCGCCAATATGTTCGGGAGAAGACCGACCCCGACGAGGGACATCGGGTCGAACACGTCTTCGGCGAGCCCGAATCGCCTGGCGGAGATCACCCATGCCCGTAACCGATTTCGACAGCGAACGAACGTACGACGAGGATCGATTCAGCACGCGGCCCGTGTTCCGGAGCAACCGGATGAAGGTCGTACTCGGCTACTTCGAGCCGGGGCAGTTCATTCCGGTTCACGCGCCCGGCAGTGACGTCGCGATCTGTATCCGCTCTGGAACCGGCGTCGTCCGGGAGGGGGAAACCGAGCACGCGGTCGGTCCCGACGACGTGGTCGTCGTCGAGGCCGACATTGAGCGGGGGATCCGTGCCGACGACGACGAACGGCTCGAGGCGCTGCTCACGACGAGTCCGCCGCCGACCGACGCCGAGCACGCGCCCGTTCGCGAAGGGCTCGAACGCGGCGTCTTCGATCCCTGATCCGATTCCCGTTGGTCCCGTTCGCCGCCGACGCGTTCTCGAGTGACCGATAGATACGGCGTCGGGACGGTCACGAGCGGTCACAGAGAGGTATATGTTGTTGGGAGTGTGACACCACGTCGAGAGCCGAACATCCAGGACACGCTATGGGTGAGACACCGCACAACCAGCCCGCGGACGGCCGACGGACCGCTCGTCGACGGACGTTCCTCCGCGCCGTGCCGTACGTCGGAACGGCGATCACAGCGACCGGTACTGTCGCCGGGAGCGTGACGGATCGGGACTTCCCGCCGCCAACACGCACCGAGTGGAGCGAGCCGGTCTCGCTTGGCAACGGGGAGTTACGGACGTTTACCACGGTCTCGCCGTCGGGCGACCCGACGTACCACGGCGTCGTCCTCGATCGCGACGCGCTTACCGGTCTCCCGTCGGCCGCGGTGTTGCGAACCCGAGCGGAACGCGGCGATTCCGGGAACAAATACGGGCCGACCGGCGCGGCCCTCGAGATCCACCACGCGTGGTCACAGGAGTTCTTCGTTCCGTTTCCCGAGACGGCGGCGACGCCGTTTACCTTCCTCGGCCTGAGCTGGAACCCGGAGGGCCACCCGCCGCCGGGAACCTACGACGTTCCGCACATCGACGTTCACTTCCACATGCTCGAGGCGGCTACAGTAGACGCCATTACGGGGCTGAACGCAGCGTCGTACACCATCCCGGAGCCGCGGCTTCCGGAGGGGTACACCCGCGTTCCCGAGCCGAGTCTCGGTGGGGAATTCGCAGTCGTCACGGACATGGGCGAGCATCTGGTCGACGCGGACTCGCCGGCGGGTCCCGGCGACGAGTTCACCGCCACGCTCATCTGGGGGGCATACGAGACGAGCGGCGACGGGCGCGGTGAACTCACGTTCGTCGAGCCGATGGTGACGAAGCGCTACCTCGAGACCGTGACCGGCACCGATCGGTACGAAATCCCACAGCCGACGCTGTATCCGACGGCCGGCGCGTATCCGACGGCCTACGCCGTCCGCGATGTCCCGAACGACGATGCGATCGCGATCACGATCGAAGCGTTCACGCCCGTTGATCGGACCGAACAGCACTGATCTCCCGTCCGCCGTCGTCTTCCTTCGGAGCGTCAGTACACGTCCCCTCTCGTAGGAATCAGCGTCGAGATTACGGTCATAGACGATTTCTTCAATACCGTGGCAACGTCAGCCAGAGAGCGGGAAGCCGGGAAGGATTCCGGTCGGTCATGATACTGTCGCCGACCACCAATAGGTCGATTCGTCCGTCGTGGCGGGCCGCTCAAGTCGGCGGATTCTGCATCGACGTGCTTCCTTGCTTGGAAGTGCGATCGGGCGTGCTCCCACGTCCCGGCCACCTGCTGACCGGTGTCCCGCGCTCCTCAATAGCTTCTATGCCTACCGCACTAACTAAAAGCTATAGTGCCCTCATAGTTAACTCTATATGCATAGGTGCTACTGTCAAATGTGTTGTTTCCGTAAAGCCAGGTATGGGACAATACAGAGCCGTCATGACGGCGACAGATCGTGAACGGATTACCGGCGAAGCCGACGTCCCGGACAGCAAGCGATACGAGGCTGCGAGTCGAATCCGAAAACGAATCGAGGAACTGGAGCAGGATGCCGAAATTCTAGAGGAGTACCACCCTGGTTTATACAAAGAGCTTCGGGAGGCTGTTTGTGACAAATAAATTACCGGGCTGGCGAGAACCAAACAGAACTCTACCACGTTGCATGCAGCGCGTTCGTTAATACCGACTCGTTTCCGGGTGGCCTTGACGAGAACGACGAAGTGGTCCGAGTCTCCGAAGCAAGGCAGTTTCCGGAGACATATTACTTCACGGACGGCAACTGGAACGCTGCCCCGCTGGTTCCCGTCGACGAGCCAAATGGGGCATGAACCCGGACGCGGTCACGTTCCACGCGGTCTCGTCGGTGGGCGGAAAAACAGGCCGTCGAGCACGGCGATGGCGGCGATGGAAACACCGGCGAGAAGCGTCGTCTCAGCCGAGAGATCGAGGACGCGGCCGATGAGGCCGGCGACCGCGAATGCCGTCGGAATCAGCCCCAACAGGAGATCGTATCGGTCGATCATCGAGACGTACTCGGCGAGTCGAGACCGCATATCGACTCCGGTGATGTCTCTCCATCTCATCGATTCACACCTCTCGCTGGGACGTACGATCTGCCCCCACTAAAAACGTATGGGAACGAGTGGTGCAGAACGCAGCTTCGACCCCATCCGTCAATCTCAGGCAGCCACAGCGGCTCGAGTCGACCGGCGGCCGCGAGCGCTGGGCCGTCCGCGTCGATCGAACCGGTCGGGGTGACCACGGCGGCTCGGCGGTCGCGTCACTCCGCGGCCCGCTCTTTCCCCAGCCTGTCCTCGCCGTGTTCACGGGTGATCTCGAGGAAGGCATCCTCGAGACTGCGGGCGTCGCCGGTCTCGGCACGGGACTTGAGCCGCTCAGGGTCGCCCTCGGCGACGAGTTCGCCGTCGTGGAGCACGCCGATCTCGTCGGCCAGTTCGTCGACGACGGGCAGGATGTGCGTCGAGAGGAAGACGGTCATCTCCCGTTCGGCGAGTTCGGCGATCGTGTCCCGCATCGTCCGGGCGGCGCGGGGATCGAGTCCGCTTGTCGGCTCGTCGAGGAAGGTCACCGCCGGTTCGTGGAGGACCGCCTGAATGACGCCGACCTTCTGGCGCATCCCCTTCGAGTAGTCCTCGATGCGCTTGTTCGCATCCGCGCGCAGGTCGAACCGCTCGAGCAGTGACTCGATGCGCTCGTCGGCCGTGTCCGCGGGCATGTCACGAAGACCGGCGGCGTACTCGAGCTGTTCCCGGCCGGTGAGTTCGTCGTAGATCGGCGGCTCCTCGGGCAGGTAGCCGATGTGCGGGGTCACCGATTCGCGGTCGGCGATGGAGTGGCCCGCAACTCTGGCCGTCCCGGCGGTCGGTTTCGTCAGCGTCGTCAGCATTCGCATCGTGGTCGTCTTCCCCGCGCCGTTGGGACCGAGAAAGCCATAGACCGTGCCGCGCTCGACGGCCATCGTCAGGTCCGAGACGGCGACCGTCTCGCCGTAGCGTTTGGTCAATCCCTCGGTTTCGATCGCGGGGGCGTCAGCGGAGCTCATACGAGTCCTTCAGTCTCGGTGTAATTAAATGTGTATCACAACGTACAGGAGTCGCGTCGCCGGTCAGTGAACCGATCGGACTCGGACCGACGATCGACGACACTGGCCGAAACGCGACGGCACAGCAGACGGGATGAATGACAGTAATCCAAACGGTTTACTGGGAGCGCGACACGGGTTCGACCATGAGACTCGATCGGTCGCTTGCCCCCTCCCCGAAACGAGGTGCTCGCTGATGGGACTCGCCGCTGCTTCGCTGTCGATCACCAAGGCTGAGTTCCGACGGACCACTCGATCGGTCGCCGGTAATCGGACCAGACTGGTCGTGATGGCGGCGGTTGCGCTGTTCGTACTTGGCCCGATCACGGCTGTCGGCGCCCTCTTGCTTCCGAAGTTGGGAGAACACGCCGCCGACGGGACGCTCTCCGCGGCCGACGCAGCGACGGTGACCGACTACGCCACCGGCGTCACGGCGGTCGCGTGGGTGTTTCTGGTCTTCATGGCTGTCATGCGGACGGTCACGACCGTCGCCGACATCGATCAGCCGGCCTTTCTCCTGCTGTCGACCTCGGTCCGAAACACCGTCGTCGGCGTCGTCGCCGCAGAAACGGCTCGCTTTGCGGTCTGGCTGCTGCCGTCGACGGTGCTCCTCGCGGCGGCGTTTGCCGCCGGTGCGGGAACGCCGCTCCCGGTACTCGCGGCACCGCTGCTGGTCGGGAGTTGCCTGCTCACCGCGTTCCCCGTCGGGTTCGCCGTGGGCATTTGGATTCGTCACTTGATAACTACCTACGAACCGGTCGCCCGGTACCGGACGCTGCTGTTCGCCGCGTTCTGGGTCCTCTACCTCGGCGTGGTCACGACCGGCGGGTTCAACGTAATCACGGAAACGCTGTTCACTCGACTCGGGAGCAGTCCGCTCGGGTGGCCCGGACACCTCCTCCTGATCGGCGTCCCCGGCGTCGATCCGTCGGCTCCCGTGCTCGGCGGCACAGCCGTCGGCTCAGTGGTCGTCCTCGGGCTCGCCTTCGTGGTCGGAACCGCCGGCGCGCGGACACACTGGTTCGCGGACCCGGCCCGAACCGACGACGAGGAACCCATCTCGGAACCGTCCGACGATCGGCTCGCCGAATTCCTCTCCGGGACGCTCTCGTGGCCGGTTCGGACAGTCGCGGTGACCGCGATCCGTCGCACGAAGCGCTCGCCGATCCGACTCGCGTACGCCGGGTACCCCCTGCTCGGCAGCGTCGCGTTCGCCCAACAGATCGTCGAGGCCGGAACCGTCCCACGGTTCGTGGCCGTCTTGCTCTGTCTGTACGTCGTCTGGGCCGCTGGCGTGCTGTTCACGCTCAACCCCCTTGGCGATCTCGGGCCGGCGCTGCCCGCCGTCGTCACGTCGACGCTCACCGGTCGACAGGCGATTCGCGGTCGAATCGCCGCCGGCGCGCTCGTCAGCGTTCCGCTCGCGCTCCTCGTCTCGGTCGTTACGGGTATCGTCAGCCCGCTCTCGCTCGAGCACACCGCCGCGCTGGTCGGCGGCACCGTCGTCGGTGCGATCGCGACGCCAGCGCTAGCGTCCGGGATCGGCTCGGCGTTCCCTCGCTTCGGGAGCGTCAACGTCACTTCCAACCGCGAGGCCGTGATGCCGAGCAAGACCGCTTTCCTCGTCTACACGCTCGCGATCGCGCTCCCCGCGGTCGCCGCCGTCGTGTTGGCCCTCGAGGCCCCCGAAGCGATCGCCGGCCTGCTCAGGTCGGTCACCGCGTGGACGCCGCTCCCCGCGATCTCGCTGTCCGCCCGTACGATCACGACCGGTGCGTGGATCGTCCTGATCGCCGGCCTGCTCGCCCCGCTGATCTCCTATCGCTACGCGGTCGAGCGGTTCGACTGGTACGACTTCGAGTGACTCGCTGACCGCATCAGCACTCCCCGCCGGACGGCAATCCGCGGTTTCGCCCCGAACCGCGCTCGAGAACGCCGAACGGGCGACGAGAGCATCGATCGACAGCGGCTCCCGACGAGGCAGGACGGGCGACGTGACAGAACAGGCTCCGTGACGGCGAAGACGACGACTGAGACCACTCCATCGTTCCGGCAACGGGTCCGAATCGAACGTGTTACTGCGAATCGATCTCGTCCGGCAGATGATCGACGCCGTATGCCTGTATTACTTGTCGAATATGGAAATTCTTCTCCGATGGATCGTCGCTCTGTAATGCTTTCTCGAGGTGTTCCATACAGTCATCAGCTAGCTTCGGCATGTTACTACGACCCTCGTTCGTCACACCACTAAAAAGCATATATCTTCCTATAACTATGGCAGGAAGACATTGCTAACGGAATGGGAAGGGGCGTCGATCGATCGGTGCGAACGGCAACACACCGTCTCGCGACGGAATCGACACCGATCGACACCAGTGTCACGCCGGACACGGTGTCGGGAGTTGGCCGGGTCGAGCGCCGTTACTCCGTGGAGCCCCACTCGGCGACGTGCGTCGGGCGGTCGGTTACCGACGCGACTTCGAGGTCGCCCTCGAAGCTCTCGAGGGCCTCGACGTAGGCTTCGGCGCTCGCTTCGGTCGACAGATAGGGGATTTCCTCCTCGACGGCCATCTCTAGCGAGTCACGGTCGCGGCTGACGACGAAATCGACCTCGCCCTCGCGAATGGCCGCCGGCACGTCGTCGAACGCGACCACGTCGAAGTGGTTCTCGAAGCCGGCGACGTCGAGGTCGACCACGGCGGTCCCCTCGCTGACGGCGTTGTCGGCGGCCTGCTGAGCCTTCCAGTAGGCCGTGCCGAAGTCGCTTGCGGTGCCCATGACCTCACCTGTGGATTTCATCTCCGGGCCGAGACGCGGGTCCGAGCCCGGCAGGCGGTCGAAGGGCAACACGACCTCCTTGATCGAGGTGTGGTCGGGGATCTGCTCGTCGACCTCGAGACTCGAAAGCGTCTCGCCGGCCATGACCTTCGCGGCGAGCTTGGCGATCGGAACGCCGGTCGCCTTCGAGACGAAGGGCACGGTCCGCGAGGAGCGCGGGTTGGCCTCCAGCACGTAAACCTCGCCGTCGCGAACCGCGAGTTGGACGTTCAGCAAGCCCTTGGTCTTCAGCGCCGCGGCGATGTCCTCGGTCACCTCGCGGACGCGCGCTATGGTCGCTTCGTCCAGCGAGCGCGGCGGGATCATACACGCGGAGTCGCCGGAGTGGACCCCCGCCGTTTCGACGTGTTCCATGATGCCGCCGATGATGACGTTGCGGCCGTCCGAGACGGCGTCGACGTCGAGTTCGATCGCGTCCTCGAGGAAGTCGTCCACGAGGATCGGCTTGTCGGGTGCGACGCGGACCGCTTCCTCGATGTAGGTCTCGAGTTCGTCGTCGTTGTAGACGACATCCATCGCGCGGCCGCCCAGCACGTAGGAGGGGCGTACGAGAACGGGGTAGCCGATGTCGTGGGCCAGTTCCAGAGCCTCCTCCTCGGAGAAGGCGGTGCCGCCCTTCGGCTGGGCGATGCCCAGTTCGGCCATCAGGGCGTTGAAGCGGTCGCGGTCCTCCGCTAAGTCCATCGCCTCGACGGAGGTGCCCATGACCTCACAGTCCAGCCCGCGGCGCTGCAGTTCGTCCTCGAGTGGCTCGCCGATGTTGACGGAGGTCTGGCCGCCGAACTGGACCATCACGCCGTCGGCACCGGTCGCCTCGGCGACATCGGCAACCTCTTCGGCGGTGATGGGCTCGAAGAACAACCCGTCGGAGGTGTCGTAGTCCGTCGACACCGTTTCGGGGTTGTTGTTCACGACGTAGGCATCGATCCCCAGTTCGCGCAGGGCGCGGACCGCGTGGACCGAACAGTAGTCGAACTCGACGCCCTGGCCGATACGGATCGGGCCGCCGCCGACGACGATCACGCTCTCGAGGTCGCGGTCGACCTCGAGTTCGCCGGCCGCGGCGTCGCCCAGCAGCGGTCCGGATTCGAACTCCGACTTGCGAGCGGAGTAGTAGTACGGCGTCTCGGCCTCGAACTCGCCGGCGCAGGTGTCGACCTGCTTGTAGGTGCGACCCGGGACCTCGGTTTCGACGGTATCGACGTCCGCACCGGCGGCGGACGCGATCGTCGCGTTGGTGTGGCCGGCGATCGCGGCCTCGGTGAAGTCGCCCTCCTGGGCCGCCAGCGTCGAGTCGGCGATGCGCTTGAGGCGCTCGGTGTACCACTCGAAGATGCCCGTCAGTTCCTGTACCTCCGCGACGGTGTAGCCGCGTTCGAACGCCTCGAACATCGCGTAGGGGCGGTCCGGCGACGGGCGCTCGAGGTAGCGCGCCTCGAGTTCGTCGTCGCTGACCGCAGCCCAGTCGATGTCGGGTTCGTACTCGCTCGAACGTAAGGCTTTGAGCAGCGATTCCTCGAACGTGCGGCCGATGGCCATCGCCTCGCCGGTCGACTTCATGGCCGTCGTCAGCTCGAAGTCGACATCGTCGAACTTGTCTTTGGGCCACCGGGGGACCTTGGTGACGACGTAGTCGATCGCAGGCTCGAAGGCGGCGGTGGTCTCGCCGGTGATCTCGTTGTCGATCTCGTGGAGGCGCTTGCCCAAGGCGACCTTCGCGGTGACGCGGGCGATCGGGTAGCCGGTCGCCTTCGAGGCCAGCGCCGAGGACCGGGAGACGCGCGGGTTGACTTCGACGACGCGGTACTCGCCGCCGGGCGTGCCGTCGTCGTGCCAGGCGAACTGGATGTTACAGCCGCCCTGAATGCCGAGTTCGCGGATGACCTCGAGTGCGGCGGTACGCATCTCCTGGTGGCCCTCGTCGGGGACGATCTGGGAGGGCGTGACGACTGTCGACTCCCCGGTGTGGATGCCCATCGGGTCGATGTTCTCCATGTTGCAGATGATGATACAGGAGTCGTCGGCGTCGCGCATGACCTCGTACTCGTACTCGACCCAGCCGGCGATCGACTCGGTGATGAGGACCTCGCTGTTGCGGGAGAGGCGCAGGCCCTTGCGGACGCGGCGCAGCAGTTCGTCCATCTCGTGGACGACGCCGGAGCCGGAGCCACCCAGCGTGTAGGTCGTGCGGGCGATGACTGGCAGACCGCCGACCTCGTCGACGGCGGCTTCGACGCGCTCTTTCAGGTCGGCCTCGGTCATCTCCGAGACTTCTTCGTCGTCCTCGAGCGAGATGGTCGTCGAGGCGGGAACCGGCTGCCCGATCTTCTCCATGCGCTGGCGGAAGAGATCGCGGTCTTCGGTGGCGTAAATCGTGTCCAGCGGCGTCCCCATGATCTCGACGTCGTACTCCTCGAGGACGCCCTCCTCCGCGAGTTCGGCGGTGACGTTCAGGCCGGTCTGGCCGCCCAGGCCGGCGATGACGCCGTCGGGGTTTTCCGCCCGAATGATCTCGGCGATGGCGTCGGTCGTGATCGGCTCGATGTAGACCTCGTCGGCCATCTCCGGATCGGTCATGATCGTCGCCGGATTCGAGTTCACGAGGACGACGCGAGCGCCTTCCTCCTGGAGCGCCCGACAGGCCTGTGCGCCCGAGTAGTCGAACTCGGCGGCCTGACCGATCTGGATCGGGCCGCTCCCGATCAACAGGATCGTGCGTCCGTCCCCCGTCTCGCCGTCTGCGGCGGTGTCCGTACTCATTTGTCTTGTCGAAATGGAGTTCGTACATCGTAATAAGCCCCACGATACAGTACGAATCTCGAAATGGCTTTTCGAAATTCGAACTCAGCAGCCGACACCACCTCGGCTCGGACCGTGTTCGCGACGATCGCGGCCGGTCCAGTGGATGGGTGTGACTCTCTTCCGCTCCCATCGCGGGCACTCCGAGCGGTGTTACGGCCGGCTATAATCGAAATTTCCGGCCACACGCCTTATCACGGCGCGTTCCGTTCTTCGTATCAGTTAGATGGCTGCGTCCGGCACTCCCCGCGTCCAGCGTCCGCTCACCGTTATCTACGCCGACCCGGACCCCGCGGCGCGCCGCCGAACCGTCGAGGAGCTCGAGTCGGCCGCGGACGAACTCGCGATCGATCCCGTCGCGACGCCGGCCGAGCTCCGCGGTGCGCTCGTGGACGCGGACGAGCGGACGTGCGTCGTCACCGAATATCGGTTCGCCGAAACGGACGCGCTGTCGCTGTACGACCGGATCCGGGCAGATGGGGTCGCCGAAACTCCGTTCGTACTCTACACCGCCGATAGCGACGAACGGCTCGCAAGCGACGCCATTACGGCCGGCCTGTCCGGCTACGTCCCGAGAGACGTCGCGGATTCGACGGAGCGACTCCTGACACAACTCCGAACGATAGTCGACCGGCGGGGGCAGTCGGGCGATGCACGGGCCGTCGATCCGCCCCCGTCGGCCCGAACGCCGGATATCGACCGGGATCACTTCACGACGCTTTTCGAGTACAGTCCCGACGCGATCATCGTGACGCGCCGTGCCGATCCGAATCGAATCGTCGACGTCAATCCCGCGTTCGAGGAGATTTTCGGCTACGATCGCGATGCCATCTTGGGGAATTCGCTCGACGACGTCCTCGTCCCTGCCGACGACGAGCCGGTCTGCATCGCGGGAACGGTCGGACTCGGTGACGTAGTCACCACGGTCGTCGAGCGCCTGACGGTCGACGGCCCCAAACACTTCTCCCTCCGCGGGTTCGCGGCCGAGGTCGACGGCGATGTCTACGAATACGCGATCTATACCGACATCAGCGAGCGGAAACGCCGCGAACGGGAACTCGAGCAGTACCGGACCCTCGTCGATACGGTCGGCGATCCGATGTTCGTCCTCGACGCCGAGGGACGGATCGAGATGGTCAACGACGCGATGGCGGATGTACTCGGGAAGTCGCGTGCCGAACTCGTCGGCGAGCACCCGGCCGACTACATGCCCGACGAGGACGTCGAGCGGGCGGAACGAACCCTCCGCGAGATCCTGTCCGACGACGATCGAACATGGGAGACCTACGAGATGCAGTTCGAACCCGTCGACGGCGACCCCGTGATCGTCGAAAACAACGTCGCGCCGCTGGTCGACGACAGCGGCTCGTTTACCGGCAGCGTCGGCGTCATCCGCGACATCAGCGATTACAAGGAACGGGAGCGACGGATTCACCGTCTCCACGAGGGGACCCGTCGGCTGATGGCCGCAGAGCGCACCGAGGAGGTCGCTCGCGTCGCCACGGAAATCGCCTACGACGCGCTGTCGCTCGAGATCAATTCGATCCACCTGTACGAGGAAGAGACGGACGGCTCCGCCGCCGATGCGAGCGACGACGCGGACGGGGACCGCGGCATGCTCGTTCCGGTCGCGATGACCGACGAGACGGAAGCGCTGTTCGGGACGGTCCCGACGATCGAGGCAGGCAACGGCATCGCCTGGGACGCCTTCGAGGCCGGCGAAACCATCGTCCACGGCGACGTTCGCTACGCCGATAACCTCCGAAACCCCGAGACCCCCGTCCGGAGCGAGATCCACATCCCGCTCGGCGATGAGGGAATCTTCATCGCCAGTTCGACGGCGACGAACGACTTCGAACCGGAGACCGTTACGCTGGCACGTATCCTCGCGGCCAACGTCGAAGCTGCCCTCGAGCGGGCCCGCCGCGAGGACGAACTCGCCGCGCGGACCGCGGAACTCGAGCGCCAGAACGACCGGCTGGATGCCTTCGCGAGCACCGTTTCCCACGACCTGCGGACCCCACTGACGCTCGCGGCGGGCCACCTCGAGAACCTCGAACCCCATATCGACGCCGCGGGCGAGCACTACCGCGAGGAGATCGAGTGGGCGCTCGAACGGATGGACGTCCTCATCGAGAACGTCCTCGCGCTGGCTCGGAGCGGGCAACGACTGACGGACACGGAACCGGTCGATCTCGGGGCCGTCGTCGAGCGAGCACATCGAACGGTCGACGCCGAGTTACCCGTCGTTCGGGAGGGGGCGTTACCCACGGTCGAGGCGGACGAGGAGCGACTGCTCGTGCTCTTCGAGAACGTCTTCCGAAACGCGCGTGAACACGTCGGGCCAGACGTAACGATCACCGTCACGGCAACCGAGGACGGGTTCGCGATCGGCGACGACGGCCCCGGCATCCCGCCGGACGAGCGCGAAGACGTCCTCGAGTTCGGCTACAGTACTGCCGCGGACGGCACCGGCTTCGGGCTGGCGATCGTCTCCGAGGTCGTCGAGGCCCACGGCTGGTCGATCGCCGTCGGCGAGAGCGAGGCTGGCGGGCTTCGGCTGGCCGTTTCGTTCGGGGAGTAAGGGACCGAATCTACCGGTGTCCGCGGTTGCCGCTTAGAGCGGCTGGTCGTGCTCGCCTCGGCGGTACTGCTCGATGAACAATCATCTGCTTTCGTAGGTGATCCCATCTACCAGAGACTCGCAGTATTATCGGTTGTCTTCCGGACCCAGGTGAAAAGCAGTATTCATCAGATCGCAAATTAGCTAGCCAGATTAGAAATTGATATAACTCCTACTGATTCAAGAGCTCTGAGAATGATTAGATTTCCTAAATGAAAACATTTATTATAGAGAATTTTGTATATTTCCATATGGCTGAAAATGATGGCCAGAAAAGAAGAAGAGTGCTACAGAACCTTGGGATTGGATCGGTGACTACCCTATCTAGTATCCCAGTTGTAGGGGCTGCCAGAAATGATCAAACACAAGATTTGGTGGGAATGTCTTATGATACCCTAACACATGAGACTGGTGAACTAGTAACTGGACAGATTCCCGCTCGAAATGATTCTGGTGGTTCAATCGAAGTTGCTGGGTTTAATATTCCACTTGGGAAATTAGAGGAAAAATCCACAAAGGCAGACCGAGTGAGATCTAGTTATGCAGGTGTTCTACATGATGAAGAGTTCAATTCGAAAAATTCCCGGTCTGACAGAAAGGCCCCACTAAAAGTTCGCATAGATCAAAAGACTGATCACGTCTCTGGAATGCTAAGCCGCCCCTCGGGAGAGTTTGGGAGGTTGGGTTTTTTACCTTATCGACCCAGATAAATTAAATAATGGGGAGGATTTAATGAGACCAGATGCTGCCCCTGAATGGGAGGATCATCCACTAAACTTTGAAGTTCCAAGTGAAGGCCTCCCAACAGACTCTTCGCCGTCCAGTATGTCAGAATTTAGAAGGAGTCGGAGAAAGTCAGATCAGAAAGAAAAGAAGACAGAACCTACATCCACTTCTGGAGATAGTGGTGTTGTTGCTGAATTTTCCCATGAAAGTACACTCAAAGGGAGGTGTGAAAGTTCAAATTATCAGGTGAATTTTGGTGTTTTAGCTGATACCAGAAGAGATCATAACTATAATGAGATCGTTGAGAACCAATCTAATGTATGGCGATTTTATGTATACTTTGGTGATCGTCCTAATAACGTATTTGACTGCGATTCTGTAGATAACATTTATCCAAGCAACTACTCGTTACATGTTGAACCGTTCTATGACAAACAGGAAGGCTATATTAATTTCTCTCATCCCGAACCATCCGATGGCGATGGAGAAAACGATAACGATGAACTTGGATTGGTTTTAGACATTGTTCGTAGTGCTGGAAAACTTGCTTCAATTGGGGCATCCATTGCTGACTATGTTATGGAAGGATCCGGGAGTTCAACTACAGTAGAATATTACGATGGTGGGACCATATATGACTTTGATGTTGATCTTAGTGGATCATATGAGGACTTGCCGAGAGAATTATCTGATAAAGGTAAAACCACTCAATTTTCATTAAGACTTCATAATGACTGGCCTGCCGAGGACATGATGTGTTCAATTGATTTCCAACCAGAATACACGTTCCACTATGTAGATAGCACTGGAAATTCCTGTGAATGTTTTCAGGCTACGACTGTTGGTCTGTACAAAACCGTCACACCAGACAGGACCAAAACGGAAGCCTGGTATGATTCAGTAGACCCGTGATCTGAATTTCACTGAGTATTTGTGATATCCTCGGCAGCGGCACAACCCGCTTTGGCATCAATATACTCCTCATGTACTCTAAAACCAATATTATCACCACCTACATCCCCATCGCAATTCATTACAATATTTGTTGTCTCTTTCCGACTACCATTAACAATTATCGTGGACTCTAATTTTGCCCCTTCTGAGATATTATCTATCCTAATCCGTGATTTTGAAGAAAAATTATATGTGTCCCGGCTTTGTGGAGGAAGACCATATCTTTGCTCAACAATATTCTTTCCGTCGTGAATGACTACCAATTGTACTTCAATATCATCGTTAGTGTGGTTTACAACCATTGTCTGCAAAACCAGATGCTTATTTTCAAACAATGAACAGCCAGCTAAAGTGCTCAAAAAAATGGGCATAGAAGCAAGGATCTTTCGTCGACGTAAATCAGTACCCATATTTAATCAAACTCTCCACTAATCAAATAACTTTCTCTTCTGGATACTGTAAAAGTGAGGCTGAAAACATCGTTTCCGCGGCTTCGTCCGCTTCGACGGGTAACCACTCGCCTCGTTTGCAGATGTTGGGTAATCGCAGCTATACGGGATGGTCGTGTTCGCTTTCGAACTCGCGCTGGCGGCGATACTGGTCGACAAACTCCGCGACGTCGAACTCGAGCATCTGGGACTCGAACTCCGAGACAGCGGTGTCGTCGTCGGCGTGGCTGATCGCGTGCTCCATCAGTTCGACGACGAGTTCGACGACGATTTCGTGGAGGCGGCGGGCATCGAAGTCGGTCAGCCACAACAGCGTGTAGCCGACGGCACCGTCGTCGCTTGCGTCGTAGATGACGACCTCCTCGGGGAACTCCTCGAGAACCACGCCCAGCAGGTGAGGCGTCCCGAACTCCTCGAATTCGTCGTCGGTGTCGATCGTCTCCTGAAGGACGGCGACGAGCGACTCCGGGAAGAACCGCGAGGGCGGATTGACATCCGTCACGACGGCGTGGCTATCACCGCAGGGACAGGTATACTCGCGCATCCCCAGATCGATCTCGTGGGGATCGACGGTCTCCCCGCAGGGGAGCTCGAGGCGATCACCGCTGTCGGAACCCGAAGCGCGGGGGTCTGCCATTGCGAGCGCTTCGGCTGGCGCGGGCATAAGCGCGACGACTCGCGGAGAACGGGCGGCGGCTCGGCTTCTTCGGACCGAGTCGGACGGCGGCTCGAGGGAGCTGACCCGGTACGACGTGCTCCTCGTGAGCTCAACACACGGGTTCGGGACCGAGGGGGAACGCCCGCGAGCGATCCGACGGCGTGGCCTACGGCCAGTCGTCGCGGACCTGCTCCGCGTCGTCGTCCTCGTCTTCGGCGTGGCTCGCCACGATCCAGTCGGCCGCCTCCGCGGCGTCCTCGACGTCGAGGTACTCCCAGCCGACCTCGTCGGCCAGTCGCTCGTCGTCGTCGTTTGCACCGACGTAGACGTAGCGTTCGGTGTCGAACTGGTCTTTGACACCCTCGAGGCTCTCCGCTTTCCCGCGGGGACCGGAGAAGAAGTCCTGTCGGATGCGGTTCTTCCGCGTGAAGTTCGTCACGACGTAGGTCGGTTTCTCCGAGACGACGCCGATGTACTCGGTCCACCCTCTGGCGTCTTCGAACACGCGCTCGGGCGAGGCGAGTTCCTTGAGCGCCTCGAGTTCGAACGCCAGTGTCATGTCGCTGTCGCCGTTCATGCCTCACCGAAGGCGCGCACGCGGGAAAACGACTTCGATACCACCCACCGGAAGCGGGCCGGGTCGCGACCCACCGGGGCCGGCTCAAACGCGTGCGACGCGGTAGTAGTCCGTGAAGACCAGTATCTCGCCCGGTTCGAGGTCCGTCGCGGCGGTCGAGACTGGTCGGTCATTGGAAACGGCGCGGTAGACGGCCGCCAGCGTCTCCGTATCGAGTTGATCGACGTGACGAACTGTTGCACTCGCCGCGACTGATTCGACCTGCTCGAGTCGGGCATCGGCGTGTTCGATCCGTACTGATCGACGGCGGCGTTCACTGGCAGCCATGTTCATTGTTACCAAATGACCGTTACTGACTTAATAGTTCCGGCGGGGAGAGCGACCAGTCGTGGGGTAGAAGACACTGCGTGTCCCCGTCGCCGAGCGGCGGGGATCGAACGGAGTGACTCCGAGGCGGCGCGCTCGGGGACTCGAGAACGCGAAAAACGGACTGCGTCGGGCGAACCGGACTACTGTTCCTGGGGCGCTGCGAGGTCGTCCAGATCGACGGACTGTTCCAGGAGCACGTCGGCCTGGTCGGCGACGACGCGCTGTTCGCGCATGAGCTGTTTGAACTTGCTCTGGGGCGAGAGGTCGCCGATGAGGACGCCGCCGACGATCCGGCCGTCTTTGAAGGCGATGCGCCGCCACTCGGTGTCGCTGTAGCGCCGTTCGGCGTGGTCGTCGCCAAGCGTCGGGTGACCGAAGGAGAGGAACGGGAAGTCGAAGTGGGTAATGGAGTACGAGGAGACCCACTGGAACCCTTCGGCCTCCTCGTCGGCGGCCATGTTGACCGCGGCGACGCGGCCCTGTTCCTTCGCCGAGCCCCACGAGCCGTTCTGGCCCTGCTCGCCGAGCAGGACGTCGTAGAACCGAGTGAGGTCGCCGGCAGCGTAGACATCGTCGACGTTGGTCTGCATGTACTCGTCGACGACGATCCCGTTGTCCCGTTCGATGCCGGACCCGCGGAGGAACTCGGTGTTGAAGTTCAAGCCGATAGCGGCCCCGACGAAGTCACACTCGTAGCGGTCGCCGTTCGGATCGACGGCGGCGGTAACATGTCCGTCGTCGTCGGTCTCGAAGTGATCGACGCCGCTATCGAAGACCGGTTCGACGCCGACCTCTCGCATGCCCTCGTGCATGATCTCCGCACCGTCGCCGGAGAGGGCGTATCGCCACCAGCGGTCGCCGCGCATCAGGTACTCGGCCTCGATACCCTGTGCCCCACAGACCGCGGCGAAGTCGATCCCGAGGAGTCCGGCACCGACGATGACGCCCTTGTCCGCGTTTTCCGCGTGCTCGCGGATGCCGCGGGCGTCCTCGAAGGTCCAGAAGTGGTGAATCCCGTCGGCATCGCTGTTTTCGACGGGCAGTTGTGTCGGCGTCCCGCCGGTCGCGACGAGCAGCTTATCGTACGGCATCTCGCCGCTATCGTGGGTATTGACGACCTTCGCGTCGGTATCGACGCTCGTGACGTGAGTGTTCAACGAGAGGTCGATCTCGCGTTCCTGATACCAGTCCTCGTCGTGAATCGAAATGGGGGCTTCGGGGAGCTTCCCTTTCGCGTGTTCCTTGATGAGAATCCGGTTGTACAGTGGCTCCCCCTCATCGGTGATGACGGTAATCTTCGCGTCCGGGTCTTCCTCCCGGAGGGTCTCGGCGGCCGAACTACCCGAGATCCCGTCACCGATGATGACGTACTGAGTCATATCGGGAACGTTCGTAATGCGGGTTAAAGTGGGTTGCTATCTCGTCCATTTTACCGCACGGGGAGCGTTGCCACTACGATTGTAAACTGAACCCCGAATATATTCACCAGAATGGCTCCGACCCGACGGTTCCGATACCAGTTCTCGGACAGGCACAGTTTACCGCCATCTCCGACGCCCGGTCCGACACGCCGATCGACCTGCCCGACCGGAGCAGCGACGGGACGCGAGCGGCGGCGAACCGCCGTCGGACCTAACATTGTTGTCCGAACGGCTCTTTAGGATCCCTTCCCAAGACGAAGACATGAAACTCCGTCAGAACGCGAAACATTTCGCCTATCGGACGGCCCTCGAGACGCCGGGCATTCGATCGGTCGCCAACTCGGGACTCGTCAGACTCCATACCAAGATCTTCGCCGGGAAGGCCGACCCCGCCCACGCCGAGGAGCGCACGGCCCACCTCGATGGCCTCTTCGACGCGACGATGGACGCCTACCTGCGTGCGCTACAGGAGGGCTACTCCGAAGCCGAGGCCCGCGAGATCACGCACATCCAGGCCAACTTCGACTTCTACAACCACGGGTGGACCGAGATGATGGAGTTCCCCGCCGACGAACTCGAGACCCACTACGACCGCTACGGCGACTTCTTCGATCGCTGGGACGTGACGATCGCCGAGCCGCTGGGCCAATTCGCGCCGCCAGCGGGCCTCCCCGAAGCGCCCTCGACACCCGAACGCCTCGAGAATCCCGACCACCCCCACGCCGAAGGCGGGTTCGCCGACGACGTCTACGTCGAAACCGACGACGGCGAACTCGTCGTCGGCGGTCGTGACGCGTCGACCGACGGATCGCGAGCCTCGAGTAGCAACTGAAACGAGTGACACACTGATCGGAACGCTGTCGTGCGATCAGGTGTGCAATGACGTTCAGTTACTACGATAGCGGCAGCCGAACGGCACCCGGGTAAGCCGCCTCATACCCTCAGAACCGACGATAGTAACGAGATCGTAACAATAGCCGCCGTCGACCTGGGCCGCCGTGAATGCAACGGCGGCACTATCTCGCAGCGACGGCATCACTCTCCCTGGCCGGCTGTCTCACCTCGAGATGGCTCGATTCGGCACCCGCGGAGGCCGATTCGAACGCGAGCCGGGACACTGACCCGCCACCACGGCCCGAATCCGGCGATCCGCCACCGGCGGGCAACCTGGGACCGGCCGGGACGATCGACGATTTCGAGACGCTAGACTCCTGGGAGGTCTTCGGCGCGACGCTCTCGCCCGATCCGTCCCGGTCGGTCGTCGGGACCCGGAGCGCCCGCCTCGAGATTCCGGCGACCGAGCGGACCGGCGGAATCACGACGACGTTCGACGAGCCTCGCGACCTCACCGACGTCGTCCCGGGCCTCGCCGTCGCGTCAAAGGGGCTCGTCGTCCCGTGGCTCCGATTGACCGACGACGACGGCCGCCAGATCGACTACCGTCGCGGGATCAAGGGCGGTCTGCCGCTCGTCCGATACAATTTCGGGATCGACGCGGTCGCGGCGGAGTTCGATCCGACTGCGGTCCGCAACCTCTCCGTCCTCGTCAGGACGAACAAGGGTGAGGCGGAGACCGTCTGGCTCGACGACCTCCATCTCGTGCCGCGACCCGACACCGGGAAAGTGATGTTCCAGTTCGACGACGCCCACGTCACCGACTACACGAAAGCGCTCCCGACACTCGAGGAGTACGGCTATCCCGCTGTCTCGTTCGTCAACCCCGCCCGGATCGAAGCGGAGATGCGCGGTGCCGACGACCCCGGCGGCTTCCCTCGGCTCACAGTCGATCACCTCCACGAACTCGACGACGCCGGGTGGGTCATCGGGAACCACTGCTATACCCACCCGCACCTGTCGACCCTCGAGACGGAAGCACAGGAGACGGAAATCAAGAAGGGGAAGGAGTGGCTCGAGGCGGAAGGGTTCGCGGACGGGGCGCGGTACTTCGCCTATCCGCACGGCGACTACGACGAACGGACGCTCGCCCTCGTCGAGCGGCATCACGACCTCGGCTTCGCGGGCGGCCGTCCGGTGCAGGGCTACGCCGTGAACCCGCGACAGACGTCCCGGATCGGCGAGCCCACTGCCGAGCGCGCCCGGACGGCGATCGAGCGCACGGCGTCGATGCGCGGGATCACCGCGCTGTTTTTCCATCGGCTCGAGGGCGATACCCTCGCCGCCTTCGAGGCGGCGGTCGAAACGGTTCACGAATACCACTCCGCCGGCGAACTCGACGTGATCCTGCCGGCGGCCCTCGAAGGCCCGCTCCGGTTCGATGCCTAGGGGTCCCGAGTACGGACGACGCCGGTTCCCAAGCGGCTAAGTGCACGGCGGGCCCGGAGTCGGGTAACGGACATGGGGCTGAACGCGAACGATCGTGCGATCGCGGGCTTTACGATGGCGGGCCACGCGCTCGTCCACTGGTTCGAGACCTCGATCCCGATCTTGCTGGTCGTCTGGCTGACCGAGTTCGACGTGGGCATTGCGAAGTTCGGACTCGTGGTCGCGCTCGGGTACGCGCCCTTCGGGATGGGGGCGCTCCCCGGCGGTATCCTCGCGGACCGATACGGTCCGAAACGGCTCGTCGTGAGCTGTCTCGCAGGGATGAGCGCCGCGTTCCTCGTGCTCTCGCTGGCCACGTCGATCTATACGATCGCCGTCGGCCTCGTCCTCTGGGGCGTCGCGGCCAGCGTCTATCATCCCGCCGGCCTCGCGCTCATCAGTACCGGCGTTTCGGAGCGCGGGACCGTCTTCGCCTGGCACGGCATCGCCGGCAACGCCGGCATCGCGCTCGGTCCCTTCGTCGCGGCGACGCTACTGATCTTCCTCGAGTGGTCGCTCGTCGCGGCGATCCTCGCCGGTCCCGGCATCCTCGCCGTTATCTACGGTCTCAGTGCGGAGTTCGATCCGACCGCAGCCGTCGACGACGGCGTCGACGCCGGCCCCGACGAGGCGCTGTCGTTGTCGACACTCGTCTCGGACTCCCGGGCGCTGTTCGCGAGCGCCTTCGCGATCATCTTCGCCGTCGTCGCCGTCGAGGGGCTGTACTACCGCGGCATGCTCACCTACCTCCCCGAGATCCTCCACGGCCTCGACGCGATCGACGGGATCGCCGTTCCCGCCGGTCTCGAGGGGATCGAGCCGGCCGATTACATCTACGTCGGGCTGCTGGTCGTCGGGATGGGCGGACAGTACGTCGGCGGGAAGTTGACCGATCGCGTGCCGCCGGCACGCGGGCTGATCGGACTCTTCGCCGTTCTCGCGGTCCTCGCGCTCGCGTTCGTTCCCGGGACGGAACTGGGGCTGCTCGGGATTATCGTCCTCTGTGGCACCTTCGGGTTCTTCCTCTTTGCGATCCAACCGTTCTACCAGAACGCGGTCGCGGTGTACACGCCGCCGGACACGCGCGGGCTCTCCTACGGGTACACCTATCTCGGGGAGTTCGGACTCGGATCGGCGAGTATCGCCGTCGGCGGCGTCGTCCTCGGCGAGGCCTCGCTGACGGCGTTTTTCGCCCTACTCGCGACCGTCGCGCTCACCGGCGCCGTCCTCTCGATCGCGCTGCTCGTCGGTCGCGACCGGCTCGTCGACACCGGCCGTCCCGCCGACGCGAACGCGAACGACTGACGACAGCGACCGTACAAACCGACGACCGGCGACTCGAGACGGCGATTCGACTGGCACTCGACTGAACGCCCGCTCCCGGAACCCGTCCCTGCCGCCCGGACAGCCCATTCGGTCGGACTCGTGTCGGTTATGTGAGCCACGACGGCGTGACGTAGCTCGAGCCGGTCGCCTGTTCCGGTGGTCAGATGACTTCCTGGCTTCCATCGCCATCGTTCTCCCAGACGATCGACCCGGCCGTCTCGAGACAGCGGGCAACCGCCGTCCACGACGGGGAGTGTGACCCGTCGGGCGGGCAGCGACTCGCCGACGACTGGGTCGTGGTGCACACCGGGGGGCCGTTGGCGGCCCGTAACCGATCTAGAGCCAGTCCGGCGTCATGTACTCGGCGCCGTCGGCCGCGAACTCGTCGGGCCAGATGACCGTCTGCTGACCCTCACCGTCGATTTCCTGCCACTGGAAGTAGACCGGATGGACGTTGTCCTCGCCGTAGATAACGTCGTGTGGGTGTTCGTCGTCGGGACCGTGGAACTCGATCGTGCCGGTGGTGCCGGTGAACTCAGTTTCCTCGAGCGATCCGACCAGGGCATCCGACTCGAGGGAGTCGGCTCGTTTGGCCGCCCTCTTGAACACATTGACCGCGTCGTAGGCGATATAGCCGGTATAAACCGGGCTCTTGCCGCCGTTTGCGTTTTGATAGTCCCCGACGAACTCCGACGTCTCGTTCGTGAGATTGGCAGTGTCGGTCGCGCTGGCGTAGCCCACGGCGTACTCGCAGTCGCCGCCGGTCTGCTGGTAGTACGACGGGAGTTGCATCGGAACGTGAATGCCGCCAAACTCGAAGTCCCGTTCCTCGGGCCGCCAATCCGCCAGTGCGGCGGTGCCGGTGTGTGCGGTCGAAATGAACGCCGCGTCGGCGTTCGACTCCTCGACTCGAGTGTAGATGTCCGAGAAGTCGTCGATCTCCGGGGGATACCGTTCCCACGTCGTCACCTCAATATCGGTCTCGGGGAGGCGACTCTGATAGAAGTCCCACAACCCGTCGGTCCAGTCGTAGTTCTCCGCGAGAACCGCGATGGAATCCCACCCGATGTCACTGCCTTTCTCGGTCAGGAAGTCGAGTTGCGCCTCCGCGAGGTTGGTCCCGTTGATCGGCCCGACGCGGAAGTGATACTTGTAGTCGTCGTACGACGACTTGACCCGCTCGCTGGCCGTCGTCGTCGCGGAGCCGGCGGTGAGATGTACCGTCTCTTGCTCGGCGATTTCGTCCAGCAATGGCACGAGGACTTCGGTGGTAGAAACGCCGAGGGTGATGTCGGCGTTCTCCTCGAGAATGAGCCGCTGGTATTGACGGCGCGCCTCCTGTGGGCTGCCGTTGGTATCGCCGACGACCATCTCGACGTCACGCCCAAGGATACCGTCGTTGAGTTGGTCGACGGCGAGCCGGGCACCCCGAACGATCGAGCGTCCCGTCTCGTCGCTCTCCGGGTTCGGTGCGAGGACGCCGATCGTGACCGGCTCGGCGTCGTCGTTCCCGACGAACGATCCGGCCGTCTCGAGACAGCCGGCGAGGGAGAGACCGGCCGCGCCACCCGCAGTCGTCTTCAACACTCGACGACGGTCGAGGTTCCGTTGCGGTCCGTTCCGAGCGGGACTCGTCGCATTCGTACGTTCGTGGTCTCCGTCGTTCATATTGTCCAATGCTTTCGACCTCTGTTTCTTAACCGTTGTGGAGAATAACACTTGCTAGATAACATATAGGTATCTGACATGCACGAGAAAAGGAATTACAGGTTCGTCGGGCATTAGTCTCGGCCTGTGGGAGTTATTTCAGACAGCAGGCGGATATACACCAGCACTAGAAACGAAAGTCAGCATATATCCACAGAGTCTGGAACGATCCCCGATTATCAGCACCGATAACCGCGGCTGACAATTTATGTAGTGGCGAGAACAGGCGTATCGTATCCATGGATTTCGCTCGACGGTTGGTACCGACAGCTATCCGACGCAGATACGCGGTCAAGTTCGGGATCGCGTTGCTCATTCTCGGATTGTCTGTCGGGCTGATCGGATTCGTCGCGACAGGGACAATCGCCGATCAGGTGGAGAATCGGGTGCAAAGCGACCACGCTTCCGCCGCCGGACAGGAAGCCCAGAGCATGCAGATGTGGAACGAGCAAAACGAGCACACGATCGGGATGATCGCCCGATCGGACGTCGTCGCCAGTGACGATCCGGCTGCGATCCAACGGCGTTTCCTCGACTGGCAGGAACACTTAGACGCCGATACGTTCGATATCTCCTACGTCAATACAAATAACAAAACCGTGACCGCGAGTACGAACGAGGCCTATCGCGGGGCACCGACGACCGAGATCGATAACGTCCCGAACGAAGCCTACGAGGACGCCTCGAAAACCGTGCCGTGGGTCTCCGACGCCTATATCGCCGAAGGGGAGTTCGGCCAGAACACGACCGTACTCACGTACGTCCAGCGCGCCGCCGACAACGAGAACCGAGCGGTCGTCTACACTGCCGATCTCGAGGCGTACGCGAACCAACTGCAGGACGAGGCGGGTGTTACGACGGTGATCATCGACGGCGAGAACGATATCATGGTCGATAACGCCGACTACGGTGGGAACCACCAAACGTTCGGCTCGACCTACAGCGACGACAACGGCCTCGCCCAGAGCGCACGGACCGAGGGCGCAACCACGCAGCAGGTCGCCGGCTCGTCGCTCTCGCTTGGCACTTACGACCTCGGTGAGGACAGCGACTACGTCGCCAGCTCCGCCCGCGTGTTCGGGACCGACTGGGTCGTCCTGACCGTCGAACCCGCCGACCAGGCACTCGGGTTCGTCAACAGCGTCAACCAGTGGGGACTCGTGGCGACAATTCTCGGGATCGTCATGATCGGCGCGGTCGGCGCAGTCCTGGGCCGAAACACGGCCGTCTCGATCGACCGGCTCACCGACAAAGCCAGCGAGATGGAGGACGGCAACCTCAACGTCGACCTCGAGACCAAACGGATCGACAACATCGGCCGGCTCTACGACGGCTTCGGCTCGATGCGTGACGCCTTGCGCGAACAGATCGAGGAGGCCGAAGCCGCCCGCATGGAGGCCGAACGCGAACGCGAGCGCGTCTTGGAGATCAACGATCACCTCGAAGACAAGGCCGCCGAATACTGTGCGGTCATGGGTGACGCCGCCGACGGCGACCTCACCGCTCGTGCGGACGTCGAAAGCGACAACGAGCAGATGCAACAGATCGGCGAGGACTTCAACGAGATGCTCGACGAGATCGAGCAGACCATCGCCGAACTCAACCGGTTCGCGACCGACGTCGCGACCGCCTCCGAGCAGGTGACCGCCTCGAGCGAGGAGGTTCGATCCGCCTCCCAGCAGGTCACCGAGTCGATTCAGGAGATTTCCGACGGTGCGGACCGACAGAACGACTCCCTCCAGTCGGTCGACCAGGAGATGAGCGGCCTCTCGACGACGACCGAGGAGATCGCCGCGTCCTCGAACGAGGTGGCCGATATCGCCGAACGGACCGTCGACACCGGGCAGGAAGGGCAGGAAGCCGCTCAGGCGGCGATCACTGCCATGAACGAGATCGAGACCGAGGCCGGCGACGCCGTCGCCGAGATCCGTCGCCTCGAAGAGGAGGTCCAGCAGATCGACGAACTGATCAACACGATTTCCGAGATCGCCCACCAGACGAACATGCTGGCGCTGAACGCCAACATCGAAGCCTCCCGCTCCGCGGGCGGCAGCGACGACGAAGGGTTCTCCGTCGTCGCAAAGGAGGTCAAGGCGCTCTCCGAAGACGTCGCCGAAGCGGCCGACGAAGCCGAGGACCGACTCGAGGCGATCCGCAAGCGGACGGAAACCTCCGCTGCCGAGGTCGAAGGCACGAGTACCGACATCGAAAACGCCAGCGATCGGGTCGAGGAAGCGGTCAACGCGCTCGAGGAGATCGCCGACCTCGCTCAGGAGACCAACATCGGTGTGCAGGAGATCTCCGCAGCGACCGAAGAGCAGGCTGCCTCCACGCAAGAGGTCGTCGCGATGATCGACGACGCCGCGACGATCTCCGAGGAGACGACGTCGGAAGCCGAAAACGTCGCCGCCGCGGCCGAAGAGCAGACCACTGCACTAACCGAAGTCACGAAGTCCGCCTCGAGCCTCTCCGAACAGGCCTCCCAGCTCTCCGAGGCGCTCGACCGGTTCGACACCGACGTCGACCACGTCGACCTCGACTTCGAATCGGCGTTCGACGTGGACGCGGAACTGGATGCGCCAGCGGCGATTGACGACGCTGCGGTCGACGGCGAGTCGGCCGAAGAGGGCCAGGGCATCACGTTCGACGCCACGAGCGAGCAGGACGATGCCGACGAGACCCTCACGTTCGACGACGCGGACGAGGACGCCCACGAACTCGAGGAGGATGGGGACGGAAACACCGCCGATGCCGACCGACCCACGGAGACCGCGTTCGAGCCCGAGGCGTCGGCCGACGATCCGATCGATCACGCCGGTGACGATCCGGCGACTGGCAGTGGAGCCGATGGCGACACGACCGAGGAACTCGGTGCCGAAGAGATCCTCGGCATCGAGGGGAGCGAAGCCGACGAGTCCGACGCGATCGAATCGACGGACGCGACCGATCCGCTCGCCGACGACGCCTTCGGAGCCGATGGTGACGAGACGACAGACGCGACCGATCCGCTCGCCGACGACGCCTTCGGAGCCGACGGTGACGAGACGACGGACGCGACCGATCCGCTCGCCGACGACGCCCCCGAAGCCGATAGGGACGACCCGGTAGATACCGCCGAGCCGGCCGGCGACGAACCGCTCGGATCGGTCGACGACGGTGGCCATGCGGAGACCGACGACGAATCGGCTGCCGACGAGACCTCCGCGACCGACGACCTCGAGAGCGACGAGACTGACGAAAGCGACGGAACCGACGAGGGCGACGACGAAGACGACGACGTGTTCACGTTCGGTGCGACCGACGAGGAGTAATCGCCCGATCGGGCACGGAGAGCCCCCGTCGATCCGGTTCGATTCTCGAGGTGATCTGCGACAGCCGTCGTCGGTATCGTTCGCTACCTTTTTGACTGCCGTCTAGAAAGGAATCGGCATGCTTACAGTGCGGGCACCCGCAACGAGCGCGAATCTCGGGAGCGGCTTCGACGTGTTCGGCGTCGCTCTCGGAACGCCCGCCGACGTGGTTCGGGTCGAACGAGCCTCGCGAACGACGATTACGGTGACCGGGGCCGGAAGCCAGTACATCCCGGAAGACCCCGCCAAGAACACGGTCGGCGCAGTCGCGGAGGCGCTCGACGCCCCCGCACGAATCCGGATCGACAAGGGCGTTCGGCCGTCCTCGGGGTTGGGATCGTCGGCCGCGAGCGCCGCCGCCGCCGCCGTTGCACTGAACGAACTCTACGATCGGGGCCGCTCTCGGGCGGAGCTCGTCCCCGTCGCCGCCGAAGGCGAAGCACTCGTCTCTGGGGAAGCACACGCCGATAACGTCGCGCCCTCGCTGCTCGGCGGCTTCACCGTCGTCACCGACGACGGCGTCACGCACGTCGACGCGTCCGTCCCCGTCGTCGCCTGCCTGCCGGAAATTTCCGTTTCCACGCGCGACGCACGCGGCGTCGTTCCCGATACGGCCTCGATGGACGAGGTCGTCGACACCGTCGGCAACGCCGCCACGCTGACCGTCGGGATGACGCGGGACGATCCAGTTCTCGTCGGGTCGGGCATGGCAGACGAAATCGTCACGCCCGAACGCACCAAACTGATCGACGGCTACGAGAGCGTTCGCGAGGCCGCCCTCGAGGCGGGTGCGACCGGCGTCACCGTCAGCGGGGCCGGCCCGGGGATGCTCGCAGTCTGTCACCGCCGCGACCAGCGGGCGATCGCCTCGGCGATGGTCGACGCCTTCGACGCGGCCGGCGTCGAGAGCCGCGCCTATCAGACCGCCGTCGGCGAGGGTGCGACGCTGTACCGGGACGGCGCGTAGCCGCGATGGGGGCGCGAACCGACGCCGCGCTCGCGCTGCTCGTGCTCGCTGCGGTCGCGAGTTTCGCGGTCCGCGCCGACGTAACGCCGGCTCCGGTTTTCCTGGTCGTCGGCGGTGCTGCGACGGTCACCTTCGAACTCCTCGCCGCTCGAGAGTACGAGACCGTCCGGCAGTACTGGGACCGACGGAGCGTCCAACTCACGTCGCTCGCGGCGGCGATCGGTGGTGCCGCCGTCGGCACTCGAGTCGCGCCGGTGCTAGTACTGTCGCTGTGCAGCGGTGCGACGATAACCTATCTGGGCTTTCTCGCGCTCCGCCGAACGGGCATCGTTCCGCCGCCGCAGACGTGGTGGTAGCGGCGGCTCACGTCGGGCGTGCGGCCGTCTTCCAGCGCCGCGCGTAGATCCGCGTGAGAACGTCAGTTTTCGCATGTCGAACGGTGGTCGGGACGGTCGACACCCTCGTGGAAACGCTGTCCGGGAGCGGGCCGCACGGGACCGACGAGACGGGATCGGATTGTTCGAGACCGGTTTCCGGCCGGCGGAGCCGTGCGAGTCCCCGGAGCAACCGCTCAGTTCCCCCGTACTTCGGTCGGCGAGTTGCTTGCTGCTGGTTGGGGATGAGAGCTATCTCAGAGCGTTGGTACGTCGGATACGGAGAAAACGGACGTGCGTGCCGATCAGTCGTCGGTCCAGCGCGTCAGCGTGCGGCGACGGCGTCGTCGTCAGTTAGACGCCCCGACCCTGCATCTTCTCTTCCTCGGGGAGATCGACGTTCGCGTCGCCTTTCATGCTCTTGCCGAGGTTCTTCGAGATCTCCGCGAGCGTCTCGGGGTCGTCCCAGTTGTTCGTCGCCTCGACGATCGCCTCGGCCATCTCGGGCGGGTTCTCCGCGCCGAAGATGCCGCTGCCGACGAAGATGCCGTCGCACTCGTGGTGCATCATGAGCGCGGCGTCGGCCGGCGTCGCGATGCCGCCCGCGGCGAAGTTGACGACCGGGAGTCGTCCCATCTCGGCGGTCTCGTGGACCAGCTCCGCGGGTGCTTCGATCTCCCGAGCGAAGGCCTCCCGTTCCTCGTGGCTCATGCCCTCGAGTTTCCGGATCGCGCCCTTGATGGTGCGCTGGTGGTGGACGGCCTGATTCACGTCGCCGGTGCCGGCCTCGCCTTTCGTCCGGATCATCGCCGCACCCTCGTCGATCCGACGCAGGGCCTCGCCGAGGTTGCGTGCCCCACAGACGAACGGCGCGGTAAAGTCGCGCTTGTCGATATGGTAGGCGTCGTCGGCAGGGGTGAGAACCTCGCTCTCGTCGATCATATCCACGCCGACGGCTTCGAGGATCTGGGCCTCTTTCGTGTGCCCGATACGGGATTTTCCCATGACCGGGATCGAAACCGACTCGACGATCTCGGCGACGTCGGCGGGATCAGCCATCCGAGCGACGCCGCCGCGCTTGCGGATATCGGCGGGAACGGCTTCGAGTGCCATCACCGCGACCGCGCCGGCCTCCTCGGCGATACGGGCCTGTTCGGGGTCGACGACGTCCATGATAACGCCGCCTTTCTGCATCCGTGCGAAGCCGCGCTTGACGAGATCAGTCCCGCGCCGCAGTTCCTCGAGATCGGTGTTTTCGGCCATACTGACCGGTTAGGAGCCCCGCCACTTACGCGTTTCTTTGGGACGGATTCGGCCGCTGGAACCACCCGGTTCCGCGGGCTCCACGGAAACGGCGTCGGACCGGCCGCTCACTCGGCCAGCCGCTCGCCCGCGAACAGGCGGGCACGGACGTTCGAGCCGTACAGCCGTGCGAGTGGCCGTCGCCACAGTCCGAGGTCGCGGGCCAGCGCCGACGGAACCGAGAGCCGCGTCCCCACGCCCGATCCGATCGCTACGTCGCCCCGAATCCGGGCCGTCGTCCGCACGAGAGCCCCGTCTTTCGTCGTGTAACTGGTCAGCGTCCAGTCGCGCGCTCGCGGCTCGAGCCGGGGGCGAGCGACCTCGAGTCGGATGGGGGCGTCCCCATAGCGGTCGCCGTCGACGACAGTACGGATCCCGTCCGGGCCGTCAGTCACCGTGATGGCGGCCAGTTCCTTGGGATACCCCCAGATCTCGCGCCCGAGCGCGACCGCGGGTGTGGTCGTCACCGGAAGCCAGTGAACGTAGCCGCCGAGTTCGCTGCCCGCAAGCTGTGCGAGCGGGCGGGTCGTTCGACTCCCGCGGATCGCCGGCACGATGACCGCGAACTCGTCGTAGGGCTCGAGTGCCGTCCCGTCTCGGTCGCCACCGCCGACCCGGTGGTACTGGATCCCGACGAGGGAGACACAGCCGACGCCGGGCGCGAGCGCGAGCGCGGAGAGTCCATCCGGGAGCGCCGCCTCGAGCCGGCCGCGACGCGCGGGGACGGTCACGCCGCCCATCGCGAACGACAGCTCGAGCGGGAGGGATACCTCGTGGCCGGTCGAGAGTCGCCAACGTGGTCGGTCGTCGACCGTCGTCATGGCCGGGAGTACTGCGGGCGTGCTCGTAGTAGTACGGGTCGCCGACGGGGCGATAACCGCTACTGTTTTGCGGGTTCCGGCCGTCGCGCCGGATGATGACTGCGTCGACTCGGATGGCGGATCACGATCGTGCCGACGACGAGTCGCTCCCATCGTTTCTCGCGCCGGTTCCGACGACGCTCGAGGACCTGGGGCTGCGGTTCGCGTGGCTCGTCGTGGCGATCAACCTCGCGGGGACGGCCTTCGGGTTCTGGTACTACGCCGGACAGTTCACCGAGACGACGGCCGCGCTCTGGCCCTGGGTCCCCGACAGCCCGCTCGCGACGCTGTTTATCGCGCTGGCGATCGCCGCGTGGAAACTGGGCCGCGAGCAGCCGTGGCTGACCGCGCTCGCCTTTTTCGGCAACGTCGTGTTGGGCCTGTGGACGCCGTACACGCTGCTCGCGTTCGCCGATTCCTACGCGTCCCTCCCCGTGTGGATGTACCACTTCCTCTTCTGGAGCCACCTCGCGATGGTGGTCCAGGCGCTGGTCCTCCACCGGATCAGCGACTTCCCCGTGTGGGCCGTCGCCGTCGCCGCTGTCTGGTACTGGAGCAACCTCATCGTCGACTACTTCGTCCCCGTCGTCGGCGACCCCCACCACACGATCATCCCAGTCGGGCGGGAAACACCCATGTTCCTCGAGGCCGACGCACTGGGCGTGATCGCCGCCGGCGAGGTCACGTTCGTCCTGCTGGCGCTGTTTCTCGCGCTCGCGATTCGGGTCAAGAAGCTCGATCTATCGCGGGCCGCGACCGGATAGCGGTCTCGAACGGCGCTTGCGTCTCCGAGAACACGAAACGGCAGGCGACGCCGGCTACTCGAGGATGACGACCGCCGACTCGGTCTCGAGCATCTCGCCGTCGCCCGAGTAGGTGCGCTCGTACTCGACCTCGAAGAGGTCGGCCTCGAGTTCTTCGCCGGCGACGCGCAGCACGCCATCGTCAGCATCGATCTCGTACTCGCCGCTCTCGATACCGGCATCGATGTCGCCGACCTTCGAGCCGAACTTCGGCCCGAGTGTCGAGTAATCTAGGTCGATTTCGGCGACTGCGGTCGAAATATCGGGCTCGTCGTCGAGGAGCGTGAGCTCCCGCACGTGCATCACGTTCCGGATCGCGTCCTCGAAGCCGTCGATCGGGCCGTAGACCGACACCGACTCGAGGTCGGCGTTCAGCGGGAGCTGGTGCTCGCTCTTGTAACGACGCAGCGCGGAGATGACCTCCATGGCGGTCTCGCCGGCCTCGAGATCGGCCTCGTACCCCTGCGGGGCGGGCCAGTCGCGGACGTGAATGCTGCTCTCCTCGAGCGCCGCGGTCTCGTCGACGTACACCGCCTGCCAGATCTCCTCGGTCACGTGCGGCAGGAACGGGGCCCACAGTTCGAGGAAGGTCCGGTGGGCCGTCCGCAGCGCGTACTGCGTCGACGGGTTGTCTTCGCGCGTCTTGGCGATCTCGAGATAGTCGTCACAGAAGGTGTTCCAGAAGAAGGTCCGCAGGCGGTCGCGGGCCTTCGCGAACTCGTAGTCCGCGAGGTGTGCGGTGAGATCCGCGACGGCGTCGTCCAGCTCCGCGAGGAGCCAGCGATCGATCGCCTCGAGGTCGGTGGGCTCGTCGGGGTGGGCAGGCGCGAGCGTATCGACGAGCTTCGAGGCGTTCCAGAGCTTGCGCAGGAGCTTCTCGCCGGCGGTGAGGTCTTTCTCCTGATACGGGAAGTCGTCGCCGACGGCGGCGCTGGCGGCCCAGAAGCGGACGGCGTCGACGGGGTAGTCCGCGAGTACCTCGTCGGGTTCGACGACGTTGCCTCGCGATTTGGACATCTTCTCGCGGTTCTCGTCTAACACGTGGCCGTTTATCATCGTCGCGTCGAAGGGCACCTCGCCGGTGTGTTCGTAGCACTTGACGATGGTGTGGAACAGCCAAAAGGAGATGATGTCGTGGCCCTGCGGGCGGAGATCGAACGGGTAGAGCTCCGGGTTGTCCATCCGGAACTCCGCGGCGTCGGCGTCCCAGTCCCAGCCCGCGTTGATCAGCGGCGTCAGCGAGGAGGTCGCCCACGTGTCGAAGACGTCCTCCTCGGCCTCGAACTCGTCGTGGCCGCAGTCGGGGCAGCGATCCACCGGCGGTTCGTCGCTCAGGGGATCGACCGGCAGCTCCGCCCGCTCGGCCATGATCGGCTCGTCACAGTCCCCACAGTACCAGACCGGGAACGGGATCCCCGAGTCGCGCTGGCGTGAGATCAGCCAGTCCCACTCGAGGCCCTCGATCCAGTGTTCGTAGCGGCTGTACATCTTCTCGGGGTACCAGTCCATCTCCCGGCCGGCCTCGAGGTACTCCGCCTTGTGATCTAAGATTTCGACGTACCACTGCTTGGAGACGCGGTACTCGACGGCGGTGTCGCAGCGTTCGTGGACCTGGACCGCGTGGGTGATCTCCCAGCGGTCGCGCAGGGAGCCCTCGTCGTCGAGATCCTCGACGATGGCCGCGCGGGCTTCCTCGGTGGACATGCCTTCGTAGTCGCCGGCCAGCTCGGTCATCGTCGCGGACTCGTCGATGGCCACGCGCAGCGGCAGGTCGTGGGCCTGGTACCACTCGATGTCGTTCTGATCGCCGAAGGTACAACACATCACGACACCGCTGCCCTTCTCCATGTCGACGCGCTCGTCGGCGATGATCGGCACCTCGTGGCCGAACAGCGGAATGCGAGCGGTTTCGCCGACGAGGTCCTGGTTCTCCTCGTCGTCGGGGTGGACGAAAACGGAGACACAGGCAGGGATGAGTTCGGGTCGCGTCGTCGAAATGACGAACTCGTCGCGGGGTGCGTCGTCGCCGACCAGTTCGAACGCGATGTCGTTGAAGTGCGAGCCGCGCTCGTCGTCCTCCATCTCGACCTGCGAGATGGCCGTCTCGCAGTCGGGACACCAGATCGCCGGTGCTTTCTTCCGATATTCGCGGCCCTTCTCGTAGAGGTCGAGGAAGGAAAGCTGCGAGACCCGCTGCACGCGGGGTTCGATCGTTTTGTAGGTGTTCGACCAGTCGATCGAGGTTCCGAGGTTCTGCATCTTCTCGGTAAACTCGGCCTCGTATTCCGCACAGACCTCGCGACAGCGTTCCTGGAACTCGCGGCGCTCGTAGTCCTGATGGCGGATGCCGAGTTCGGACTCGGTCAAGCGCTCGCTTGCGATCCCGTTGTCGTCGTAGCCGAACGGAAAGAGCACGTCGCCGTCGTGCATCCGCTGGAACCGTGCGGCGAAGTCCTGCAGAGTCGAGCCGTAGAGGTGGCCCATGTGCAGGCTGCCCGACACCGTCGGCGGCGGCGTGTCGATCGAGTACACGGTGTTGGGATCCCGTTTCTCGTCGCCGTCGTAGGCGTAGACATCCGCGTCGATCCAGCGCCGCTGCCAGCGCGACTCGACCGCTTCGGGATCGTAGCCGCCCTCGAGGGTGGGTTCGTCGTCCGCTTGCTCCCGTGAGTCCATGCTCATGCTCTCACCGCCCGTCGCGGGCGTCGTCGGTACGTCGTCCGGCTGTGCAGTTGACTGTCGTCCATAGAGGGGTCGTTGCTCGGTGAATACTGGTCGGCAACAATACATCCGTCGAAACGGGGTGGGGAATGCGGGGCTACAGGGCCCCTACGAAAACGGCGTCTCGAGGGCCGTCGAACGGCCGAACCGCCGCCGCGGCGAACTGAGACATACGTACTGCTTGCCCGGCGACCGGTGTTAGGTGTTTCGTCGTGCCGTCCGCGACGCGGCGGCGATCGTCTCGAGGGACCGACTTATCGTCGTCCTCGTCGCGGTGCTGGTCGGGGTCGGTGCCGCCACGTCGACTCGATTAGTCGCCGGTCCCGTCGTCCGAATGGGCGCGCACCCACAGCTCGCCGATCCGTGAGAGTCGGGTCCGATAGGACTTGCCCTGCTCCTCGCGCTCGATATAGCCCTTGCCGCCGGGACCCAGCCGATCGACGTTGTAGATGACCTTCGACCGGAAGCTGTCGGTGTACTCCTCGTTTAGCTCGCGGGCCAGCGACTCCGCGAGTTCCGAGACGGAGTCGAACTCGCCGTCTTCGCCGAGTTTGTAGAGAATGAGCTCCTCGAAGGGTTTGACGTTCGAGAAGGAGGCGACCGGCAACTCGACGATGTGTTTGCCGTCGATCTCCTTCGCGCCGATGGTCGTCCCGCGCTCGTCGAACTCGGCTAACAGGTCACGGGCGCTCTCGAGGCGAGTCCCGATCCGGTCGGCCGCGATCTCCGCGTCGTCTTCACGGAGATCCTCGAGTAGGGCGATCTGTTCGCGCAGTTCCTCCGCGAGTTCGGTCTCCAGGTACTTCTCCGGGGCGGTGTAGTAGGTGTGGATGCCCTCGCGATCCTCCTGGCGTTCGACCATCAGCGAGTGGGCGGCGTTGGCGAAGGCGAAGCTCACGGTCCGGGGCATCGCGGCGACGTTGACCCAGACTTCGTTGCCCGAGTCGAGTTCCGCGGTGATGAGTTCGTAGGCCTGTTCGAAGGCGTCGTCGTAGTCATAGACGTCCTCGAGGACGAACCGCTCGGTCTCGGCTCCGAGCAGGTTCTTGAAATCCGTCTCGAGTTTCTTCGAGAGGTGCCGCGAGTACTCGACGTTGGCCTCGCTCCCGACGGCCCCCTCGAGGAGGATGACGCTGTCGACGTCGATCTGATCGCGGACCAGCGGCGCGATCAGCCGGTCGTAATCGAAGCCGACCGGGACGATGTGGGTTTGCATACGTGGTACGTGGGTGGGTGTTTATAAAAAACACCAGTTTCGGTACCGGTCTCAAACGCCACCCGGACCGTCTCGACGCCGGATATGGAGTCCCACCGCAGATGAAGGCCCTCAAAGCGATCGGCGACTCGTCTCGAGGCGACGGGAGGCGAGTCTGGACGACGCTATTCGAGCAGCGGCATGATGATCCCGAACACGAACGGCGACGCGAACCCGATGGCGAAGCCGAGCAGCGTCAGCGCGAACAACAGGGTGTTCTCCCACTGGGGAAGCGATCCGAAAACCGCGTGTCCGACCAGTTCGCTGCCCGCCCCGACGACGAAGAGGGCGAGACCGATGAAGAACCCCCCTTTCGTCAGCTCCGAATAGCTGCGACCATTGTACTGTGCCATAATTGGAGATCGATAGTCGACCAATTAACTATTTCGACGGCGGTCGACTCAGCCGTCGGTCGCGGCCTCGAGTTCCAGCCCCCGGAACAGATCGACGATCGTCTCGCGGTCGCGGGCCGGATCGACATCGAGGGCGGCCGCCAGCAGCGCCGCGTCGGGTGGCCCCTCGAGCGGGAGGAGCCCGCCGGCCATCACGTACGTGTCGGCGGTCGGCCAGACGGCGACGTGGGCTTCGGCATCGATCGTTGCGGTCCCGTCACCGACGGCAGCGCCGTCAGCGCCGTCGACCGCCCCGGCGATCGGATACGCGACTTCGAGGACGGAGAGGTGGCCGACGGCCCCGTCGGGCCGATCGATGTATTCGGTCGCGCGTTCCGCACCGACCGCGATGCCGTCGTCCGCGACCGTCTCGACGAACTGCTCGCGCGCTTTCGGGGCCGCCACGTCGAGTGCGTCGGCCGCTGACAGCCCGATCGTCGACAGGGAGGGACTGATAGCGAGCGCGACGGTGAACAGCGATCGTACCGGAATATCGCGGCCCCCGCGGAGGCGCTCGAGCGCGTCGGCGGTCGACCGGTGCTCGAAGACGGCTGTCTCGGCGGTGACCGTCGCCAGCGAGAGGCTGCGTTCGTCGGTTCGGGTCCCGAGTCGACGCCAGTCGTCGGCGACTGCGGGCGGCAGGTCGATAGGCATTCGTCAGCGCGTATGCGACCGGGGCCGTTCAGCGTGGCGATTCGAACGCCATCAATCGGCACCGAACCGGTCGAAGTAGATCGCACGCCGTTCGGCGGCGGCCGGCGAGGTCGCAAGCGAGACGGCGACGGTGACGACGAGGCCGAGTCCCATTCCGACGAGGCCGGCGGACCAGCCGGCGTAGGCGCTCGGCACGACAGCAAAGAAGAGACTCAGGATATAAAAGCACTGGCTCACCACCACCCCGGCAGTGATGCCGGCCCGCGTAATCCGGCGCCAGTAGAGCGCGAGGAGGACCGGCAACGCGAGCTGGGCGAATCCGCTAAAGGCCGCGTTGCCGATATCGAACAGCGTCGCGGGCTGGAACAGACTGACGACGAACGCAGCGGTGGCGAAGAGGACGACACCAACACGGGCGATCAGATCCTCCAGGCGTTCGGAGACGACCACCCCCAGGAACCCGAGGAACGGGCGAAAGAGGTCCCGCGTGAAGTACGACGACCCGGAGAGCAACATCGAGTCCGAGGACGACATCATCGCGGCCATCGCGCCGGCGATGACGAGCGCGGCGAACCACGTCGGCGTGTACTCCGCGAGGACCAGCGGCAGGACGTTCGCGCCCTCGGGAACCGCGACCTCGAGGCCGGCGGCCCACGCGCCGAGCATGAACGAGGGCACGAAGAGGAGGACACAGAGGACCGGCCAGAGGGCGAACGACCGCTTGAGCACGGTTTTCGAACCCGCGGCGAAGAAGCGCTGATTGACCTGCGGAAACATCGCGACGCCGAACCCGATCGTGATCGCCGTCGAGAGCATCCACTGGACCGTGTAGTAGTCGCCGCCCAGCGAGAGGAAGCCACCGGTATCGGGGTTCGACGCCAGGGCGTCGGTCGCAGCGCCGGGCCCGCCAACGGCCGCGAGTACCAATAGCACGGCCACCCAGGTCGTGACGAGCATGAACGCGCCCTGTAACGTGTCCGTCCAGGCGATCCCGCGCATTCCGGCGACGACGACGTAGAGGATCATGAACGCGGTGATCAGCCCCGCTCCGGCGGCGTAGGGAACGGCACCCTCGGTTAAGGCCTCGAGCGCGGTACCGGCTCCGACCTGCTGGAGCATGACGTAGGGGAAGAGCCAAAGCAGGCTGACGCCGGCCATGAGCGCGCGGAGCCACCAGGAGCCAAAGCGGTCGCCCAGCATCTCCCCGAGGGTGACGTAGCCGTACTGTCGGCCGAGCAGCCACTGCTTGTAGCCGATGACGTACCAGAGGATGGCGAAGATGATGCCGTCCATCAGCCCCATGACGAGGATCCACTCGGGGCCCTGCGCGTAGGCGATGTTCGGCCCGGCGAAGAAGGTAAACGCCGACAGCAGCGTCGCGAAGGTGGTAAACAGCAGAACCACGGTGCCGAGCGTTCGGCTGGCGAGATAGAAGTCCTCGGCCGTGCGGTCGGTCAGTCGGTAGGCGACCAGCCCGACCGCGAGGGCGAGTAGGAGATAGCCGACAATGATCGAGAGTTGGAGCGCGACCGCGCTCACAGCCCGTCACCTCCGGGACCCGTCTCTCGAGCGGACTCAGGCCCGACCCCGTGACCGCCGCTCGAGTCGCCGTCGCTCCCCGCAGGCTCGATACCGACACCCCAGGCACGCTGCGCGAACAGCCAGAAGACGAGCGACGCGAGCCCCATCCAGCCGACGTGCCACCAGAGCCAGATCGGGAGCCCGGCGACGACGGTGGCCGATCCCCACAGGAACCACGGAATCGCGAGTCCGGCCAGGACGAGTCCGACGAGGATCCAGACCCCCGCTTCGGTGTGGCGCATGTCCGACCCTTGGCCCGGATATGGGTAACTCTTACTGTTCGAAAACCGATATCGAAGAGATTTATTCATCGATATATGACGCCGTCGCTATCAGGCGGTTTCCGCTAACTGAAATCGCTCTTTCACCGAGGAAAAAGGGTATATGTGTTTGACATCGAATACGAACCGAACCCCACATGGCCCGTCTCTTTCCCCTTCGTTCCGACACGGCCACCGAAGAGGGCCAGCCCCGCGTCGTCGACCTCGAGGGTGAGGACGCCGACGCGGTCTTCGGCGCGCTCTCCTCGACGACGGCCCGGGAGATCTACTCGCGTCTCGACGACGAACCCGGCACGCCCAGCGACATCGCCGACGCGATCGACTCGTCGATCCAGAACGTCCGCTATCACCTGGAGAAACTCGAGGACGCCGGGCTCGTCGAGGTCGTCGACACCTGGTACTCCTCGCGTGGCAATGAAATGAGCGTCTACGCGACGACCGACGGGCCGCTGATCGTGACGAGCGACGAGTCGCGAGCGTCCCGATTGAAAGACGCGCTCTCGCGGTTGGTCGGCGGGATCGGCGCGCTGGCCGGCGGCAGCCTGTTCGTCCAGTACGCGATGACGCGGTGGCTCGCGCCGGCCGAAACGGGGCCGACGGCAAACGGCGGCGCACAGCCAGCGGGATCGGACGGCGAACACGACAACGGAGCGTTTCAGCACACCGACGACGCGGGGGACGCCGGCTCGAGTGCCAGGCCGATCGAACAGCGCGAGAGCGGCGAGATCGATACTGCGGACGCCAACCCGGTGAACGACACCGCTATGAACAACACCACTGACGGAAATCCGGGCACGATGGATTCGGCCAATGAGTCGGGCACGGTGGACTCGGCTCCTGATTCGGGAGCGATAGATCCGGGGCTCGATCCCGACAATGAGACGCTCCAGAACGTCACCGACGGCGGGGCAGATGCGATCGAGACGGTATTCGGAGCCGTTCCGCCGGGGCTGCTCTTTTTCCTCGGCGGCCTGGTCGTTCTCCTCGCGATCACGATCTACTGGTACTGGTACCGACCGGCGTATTGAGAGACCGGATGCGGTCCGCCCCGCTGTGCAGGTTCGGCGTCTCTTTCGCCGCCATTTGTAGACCGCGGTTCCACGGGACCGGTAGTCGGCTGGTCTCCGAGACGCGATCGATGAAGCGCGGCTCACAACCGTCTCCGGAGGTCAACAGCTATTTGCCTCTCACGAACGAAATCCTATATAAACCGGTCTCCGACGCGGGTTCCGCGTCATCGTACCCCTCACGGGGACAGATCTCCAATGGAAGACACTTCGAAATACCTCATTCACGCGGACGTCACGGCTGACGGGGTCGTCGAGCGCAGCGACGTCGTCGGCGCGATCTTCGGGCAGACCGAAGGCCTGCTCGGCGACGACCTCGATCTGCGCGACCTCCGCCAATCCGGGAAAGTCGGCCGTATCGACGTCGAAATCGCGAGCACCGCGGG
>NZ_AOIJ01000046.1 GCF_000337175.1 Natrinema gari JCM 14663
AGATGTGTATAAGAGACAGAGCTCGAGGTGCGCGAAATCGAAGACGTCCGGGCGGCAAAGCGAAAGGAAGTCGTCGACCGCGCGAAGGAACTGCTCCGGACGGGGTTCGACGACACGATCATGTCCTCCGAAGAGATCCTCGCGGAGGTCCGCCAGCACGTCCGCGTCGAGGACATCACCGAGTACGAGGGACTGCCGGCCGGCCCACGCGTCACGGACAGCGACGCTATCATCGTCGTCGAGGGCCGTGCCGACGTGCTCACCATGCTCAAGTACGGCATCAAGAACGCGATCGCCGTCGAAGGGACGAACGTTCCCGACGCGGTGGCCGAACTCACCCGCCACCGAACCGTCACCGCCTTCCTCGACGGCGACCGTGGCGGCGATCTGATCCTCGAGGAGCTCGCCCAGGTCGGCGACATCGATTACGTCGCCTTCGCTCCCGCCGACAACTCCGTCGAGGACCTCGACCACCACGAACTGTTCGCCGCGCTGCGGAACAAGGTCCCGTACGAGACCGTCTCGGAACTGAACGAACCACGGGAAGCCGTCGCCGCAACCGACGGGAGTACGTCGCCCGCGCCGCAGCCGTCCGACTCCACGACCGCGTCGCCACAGCGCGTCGACGCGGACCCGAACGGGCCCGACGGCGACGCGAGCGCCACCGGGTCGATGACGGAGTCGGAGGCGGGACCGGCAGCGAAGGCGAAGACCGAACGGGCGGACGCGGAGCCGACGTCGAGCGGGCCCCAGTCCCCGGCACGACCCGACGAAAGCGAGCGCGGATCGGCCGGCGGGGACACCGACGCCGTGGCGGTGGCTGGGTCGCCGACCGACGAACCGAGCGGCCCCGAAACAGTCTACGACCACGCGACCACCGTCATCCGCGAGGGCACCGACCGCGTTCGGTTCCTCGATGCCGACGACGAGACGATCGACGACGTGGACGTAGGCGACGCCGACAGCGCCATGCAGGAACTCGAGACGGTGCCGACGACGGTCGTGCTCGACGGGATCCTCAGCCAGCGACTGTTGGATCTGGCGGCCGACCGTGGCGTCGAGCGGATCGTCGCGCGCTCGCTCGGGCAGTTCACCAAACGCCCGACCGGCGTCCGTATCCACGCAATCGACGATATCGCAGAGCGGCCGCCGAAGCGGGACTGACAGACGTGCGGGTCTCGTCGGTGTCGATCCGTGCCGTTCATATATCGACGGCGGTGACCCACTCGCAATGACACCGCCACCGGCGGCCGCGCTCGCACTGCTCGGCGGCACCGTTTTCATGATGTTCTGGGCGACGGCGACGGTCAGAACGCCCGGCTCGGAACTCGAGTCTCACGACGAGGCGAGCGCACCCGGCGCGCGCGGCGAGCAACCCGATCGGGCGGCCGACGACAGCCGGCCGGGACGGGCCTTCTCCGACGCGGACGACTGACCGCCGTCCGCGATCGACCATCCGGACCGATGGAGAGCCGGACAGGCACCCTCGAAGGACGGGCCGTAGTGACGGCTACGACGCGTGCTCCGCTCGAGGGCTGGCATCCGGCAGCGGCGATCCACGCGACGGACGGCCTCTAGCCGAGAACCGCAAACGACAGGACCAGCAACGCACAGACGAGCGCCCCCGACAGCGTCGCTAAGAAATTGACCCCCTGATTGCCCAGCACGGGTCCTTCGAGCGTCGCACCGAGCAGACTGTCGACGGTCATCCCGACGAGACCGGCGGCGACGATGACGGCTGCGCCGACGAGTTCGATCTCGGGGAAGAGCCCGTAGGCGAGGCCCGCGACAACGGTCGCGCCGACGAGACCGGCGAGTTCACCCTGCCAGGTGACGCCGCCGTCGGTGCCGGGCTCGACCGGCTCGAGGGTCGTGATCAGCCGCGGTCGCTCGAAGACGCTGCCGATCTCACTCGAGAGGGTGTCGCTCATCGCGGTCGCGATGGAGCCGGCGAAAGCGAAGAGAAACAGTTCGGGCTCGTGGGGGAGGAATCCGGCGTCGCTGGCGGCGTAACCGAGCACCGCAACGAGCGCGACGGCGGCGTTGCCGAGGACGTTACCGCTGCCGCGTGCACCGTTGTTGTCCTCGGCGACGCCGAGGGTCTGTTTGCGGTCGTACCGAAACTTCGTCGACAGCCCGCCGATAGCGAAAAACGAAATGAGGACGACGAACCAGCTGTAGCTCCCGAGGACGATCGTTACCAGTCCCAGCAACACGCCCGTAAGCATCCCCGCGATCGAGGCCGTCTCGAGAGCGTAGGAAGCGTATCCGAACGCGATCGTAACGGCGAGTGCGATGGCGATTTCGCCGGTCGCGACGGCCGGGCGGAGTTCGGCGAGCAGCCAGAGGAGGAGACCGACGGTGAGGACGACGATAGGATCGTCCGAGCGCAGCAACACGTCGCGGAGGAGAGCCCCGAGAAGGGCACCGCTGGCGGCCAGGAAGACCAGTGTCGGGATCGCAGACGGGGCGGTGGTGGCAATGAGGGTGTGGGTCGCCACCTGACCGGCGGCGGCGGCCGCGACTCCCGTCAGACAGAACCCGGTGACGCGGACGATCGCATCGTCAGTGCGCAGCCTGACGAGTTGCTCGCCGAGGTTGCCGTAGCCGACGAGCAAGAGCGTGCCGACGAAGACGGTCTGTGGCATCGACGCCGCGGTCGCCATGAGTCCGAGCGCGACGCCGGCAAGGACGAAGGTGATGACGCCGTAGAGACGCGCGTCCTCGTAATCGCCCGGATAGGCGAGCAGGTCGAAGAGCGGCCCACCGGTGACGACGTAGGCCCCCAGCAGGACGCTGCCGGCGACGGCAGCTCCCACTCGCGGACCGAAGAGCGGAACGACGAGCGAGAGCGTACAGAGGGCTGCGAACACGCCGGCTCGCCGAACGGGTGCTGTCACGATATCGGTCCCTTTCTGTGGCGTTCACTTGAAGGTTCGTGAACCCGCCTCGAGACGATTTTCACCGCCCTCAGCCGTCAGCAACGCGAGTACGGTTCTCAAACTGAGAGCGGCGAGCGCGACCCGTAACCCGTATGCCATCGGCCGTGAAACTCGCGACCGTGGGACTGTACGAACGGTATCTGGCGCTTCGCATCCGCCGCCACGAGGCCGAGCCACCCGACCACGTCGCGCTCGTGATCACCGAACGCGACCTGTTAGAGCGGGGGGCCTACGACACGCTGACCGACTTCTTCGAGTGGGCCGTCGAATACGCCACGCGGATAACGGTCTACGTGAGCGTCCTCGATGCGGCGGCGGTGCCGGCCTTACAGCGCGAACTCGAGACGATCGATGCGCCGCGCCCGGTCGCAGTGCGGGGTCCGGAGGACAGGGCCCGGGCCGACGCACCGATCCGGATCGGGATCGGTCTGGGCGGGAAACACGAGTTCACCAGTGCGGTCCGGACCCTCGCGGAGCGCGTCGACGCGGGTGATCTCGACCCCGACGAGATCGATGACGAACACGTCGAGGATCACCTCGTCTTCCCGTCGGAGCCGGACCTGGTGATCAAGACCGGGGCGGAGCGGCTCTCGGATTTCATGATCTGGCAATCAGTCTACTCCGAACTGTACTTCACGGACGTTAACTGGCGGGACTTCCGCAAGCGGGACTTCCTGCGGGCGGTTCGCGAGTACTGCAATCGGTCGCGGCGCTTCGGTCGTTAACCCGCCGAGTCGCGCGGCGGCGAGGGACTCGAGCCCGTCGAGTCGGGGTGATCGACGAGCGCTGCCACCGGGTCGTCGGCGGCGACGACCGGCCGATCTAACCGGACCTTGCCGACATCGCGGTCGTACTCGAGGACATCGTGCGCCTCGAGTTTCGGAAGGACGGCGTGGCTCAATGCGGCCCGGACGGCGTGTTCGTCGGCGTCGTCTCGCGTGGCGACGGCCTCGGTCAGTCCGGCGAGTGAGAGCGACGATGCACACGTCGAGAGGACGTGGAGCGTGAGACGCGTTCGGGGGTTCGCGAGAAGCGCGTACGCTTCGTCGAGGGGGATGTCCGTGAGACGAACGAACCGCTCGACATCGACGGCGGGGGCGCTGTTCGGTACCGACATCGTACGTATGGTTGCTATAATTATAAATAAATGTCTTTGGGTGGGTGAGAACGGAGCGACCGACCATCGCACGACGAGAGCACCGGGTCTCGCAGTCGTGATCGCGGCGACCCGTGGGTCCACACGGTGGGCTGTCGTCTCCTGTGCGCACTCAGTCGGCGGCCCGGCCGTTCGAGTCGGCCGCCTCGAGCGTCTCCGCGTCGGGCTGTTCGCTCGAGGGGAGCGAGTCGCGAAACCGGTCGACGATCGAGCGGGCTTCGGCGAGTTCGGGTTCGCTGACGGCCCCGAGCAGTGCCAGTGCGCGGCGTGCACGCGTCCGCCGCCAGGATTCCGCCCGGTGTTCGTACGTTCGGATGCCGCGTAGGAAATCGGCCTTCGAGAACTCCGGCCAGTAGGGCGTACAGAAGAACACCGCGGCCTCGTTGCCGTTGGCGTGCCAGGGCAGGAAGTTCGACGTGCGCTCTTCGCCGCCGGGCCGAATAATCAGGTCGACATCCCGCACTGGCTGGTCGTACAGCCGCCGTTCGATGTCTTCGACGCCGATCTCGTCGGGCGCTAACTCGTCCGCCGCGACGCATTCGGCGACCCCGCGGGTCGCGTTGAGCAGTCGCGAACGGCCGCCGTAGGCGAGCGCGATGTTGAGGACGAACGCATCGTAGTCACGCGTGCGTCGTTCGGCGTAGTCGACGGCGTCTCGGACGCGCTCGGGGAGCAGTTCGGTCTCGCCGATCGCACGGATACAGACCTCGTTCTCGTGGACGCGGTCGGCCTCCGCGAACTCCCGAAGCTTCTCACAGAGGAGGTCGAACAGCGCCTCGTTTTCGGCCGCGGGACGCTCGAAGTTCTCCGTCGAGAACGTGTACAGCGTCAGCTCTTCGACGCCGATATCCTGACACCACTCGAGGACGCGCTCGGTCGTCTCGGCACCGGCGCGGTGGCCATCGGGAGCGTCATCGCCCTGACTGCGGGCATACCGTCGGTTCCCGTCCTGAATCACCGCGACGTGGGTCGGTGCGCCGGAGACTTCCCTGGAGAGCAGCCGCTCGTATGCCGCGTCGACGCGCCGACGGAACCACCGCTTCATCACTCCAGTAAAAGTCAGCGACGACTATGTGTCTTGTGTGAGACTAGGTACCACTATTACTCAGCGGTGGGCACACCGCTGTCGCGTCGGGACTCCATGAAATCCCGTCGTTCGACGGGTTACTCGCGCTGACGGAATCGTGACGGCTATCAGTCCGGCCCCGTTCGACTCGAACAATGACGACCACCAATTCCGACGCGCTCGACGAGGACCTCTACCAGCGGACCAAGGCGCTGCTCGAGCCCGGCGAGGTCGACCTCAATGGGGCGATCGTCCACACCGACTACGACGGGCAAGCGGACGTCAAAATGATGCAGGCGACGATCGATGTCGGCGATATCATCGCCGACCACTCGGGCTACGACCCGAGCGACTGCTACGTCTACTCGGGCAACGACGACCCGGACTTCTCCTCGAACCAGCACCAAGGCCTGACGCTCGGGGACGAGGCGTTCGTCTGGGAGTGTCAGCAACTGTTGCGCGAGGGCAGTTTCGACATCGTCATTTACTACGAGGCGAGCGCCGACCACGAGGCGATCCTCGACGACATCGAGGCCCTCGGCTTCGACGTGACCGGCGTCGAAGGGGAGTAAGGGCGGACGACTGGGGCCGGGCCACAACGAACCCCTGTTTTCAGGCCGCGTGGAACGGACGCGCCGCCGATCGGCTCGAGTCGCCTTCCAATCCGCTTATGCACCGCCAGCCGTGAGTGACGCATATGACAACGGACGTCGACCTCACGGACGGCGAGCGGGCGGTCGTCAACGCCTTTCAGGGTGGGTTCCCCGTCGTGGAACGGCCGTTCGAGGACGCCGCGGCCGCCATGCGCGACCACGGGGTCGACATCGACGCGGCGGGACTGCTCGCAACGATTCGCGACCTCGACCAGCGGGGCGTTCTCTCGCGGTTCGGGGCTCTCGTCAACGCCCAGGAAATCGGCGGCGCAGCGACGCTGGTCGCCATGCACGCCCCCGAGGACCGGTTCGACGAGATCGTCGAGACGGTCAACGACCACCGCGAGGTGGCCCACAACTACGAGCGCGAACACCCCCACCTGAACGTCTGGTTCGTCGTGAGCGTGGCCGACGAGGACCGCGTCGCGGAAGTCCTCGCCGAAATCGAAGCCGAGACGGGACAGGAAACGTACAATCTGCCGAAACAACGGGAGTTCCGCGTCGAAGCCAAGTTCTACGTCGACGGCCCGCTCGACGGCGATGGCGACGACGCCGCCGCCGGGGTCGACTGCTCGGCGCTCGGTCCCGCTGTCGCGCCGACCGACGAAGCCACCCTCACACCCGCCGAACGGGACCTCGTCCTCGAGATTCAGGACGGCTTCCCGCTGACCGAGACGCCGTACGGGGACATCGCCGATGCGATCGGGCAGGACGTCGACTGGGTCCTCGAGACGGTCAAACGGTTCGAACACGAGGAGAAAATCCGACGGATCGGCGTGGTGCCGAACCACTACGCACTGGGCTACACGGAAAACGGGATGACCGTCTGGAACGTGCCCGACGAGGTCGTTCCCGAGGTCGGCCCGAAAGTCGCCGCGCTCCCGTTCGTTACCCACTGTTACCGACGCCCGCGCCACGATGGCGTCTGGCCGTACAACTTCTTCGCGATGACCCACGGTCGCAGCGAGACCGAGAGTCAACGGCGCATCGAACGGGTGCGCGAGGTCATGAGCGAGCAGTGGAACGTGTCCGACGACGACTGGGCGTCCCTGTTTTCGACGCAGATACTGAAGAAAACCGGGATTCGAATGGCAGAGCGCGCCGAAGCGAACACCAGAGAGCAGTAGGACGTCACGTCCGCCCCACTCCAACAAGAATGATTCCGCTTTTGCACGATTTCACGAACGAGACGGTGCTCGTCGTCGGCGGCGGGTCGGTCGGTGCCCGGAAGGCCCGGCGGTTCGCCCGGGAGGCGCAGGTACTCGTCGTCAGCCCGTCCTTCGCCGACCGGGAGTTCGGCGACACCGAACTGATCCGGGCCGCGCCCGCCCCCGAGGACGTGCCGGACTGGCTCGAGCGAACGACGCCCGCACTGGTCGTCGCGGCGACCGACGACGCGGCGATCAACGACGCGGTCGTCGAGGCGGCTCGCGAGCGGGGACTCCTCGTCAACCGGGCGGACCGGTCGGGGGAACGCGAGGTCGGCAGCGTCGTCGTGCCCGCGACGGTCCGCGAGGAGCCGGTGACCGTCGCGGTCGCGACGGGCGGAACCGCCCCCGCGGTGAGCAAGTACCTCCGGGAGGAACTCGAGGAGACGCTCGACGGGGCCGGCGAGATGGCACGGGTCTGTGCGGGATTGCGCGAAGATTTAAAGGCGCGTGACATTTCGGCGGAGCGACGACGGGAGATCGTCACGGACGTCGTCAATTCTCCGGACCTTTGGACAGCTTTACGTACGGGTACTTCCAACTGTCAGCAAGTGATCGAGGACGTGCTCGGCGAGAAACTGTCAACCGGGGGTGAACGGCCGTGATGTCGACCGGCGTCGTGACTGCCGCGCGAGTGACCCACGAGAGCGGGACCGTCGACCAGTTGGCCGCAGCCAGCCCCGATAGTCAGGAGACCGCCGTGACAGAGCTGCTGACCGTTCCTGACATCGAGGAGGCGTACGTCCTCTCGACGTGCAATCGGGTCGAGGCGTACGTCGTCGGCGCTGACCACGCCGTCGGCCGGGCCGCACTCGAGGAATTCTTCGCCGCGGTCGACGACGATGCCGTCGTCACGACAGCCCACGACGAGAGCCTGCGACACCTGTTGCGGGTCGCGGCCGGCCTCGAATCGGTTATTCTCGGCGAGGACCAGATCATCGGTCAGGTCCGGACCGCCTACGAGGACGCCCGCGCCGCCGGCGGGATCGGGTCGATGCTCGAGGCCGCCGTCACGAAAGCGATTCACGTCGGCGAACGTGCACGGACCGAGACGGCGATCAACGAGGGGGTCGTCTCCCTGGGGTCGGCCGCGACACGGCGGGCCGCCGCGGAACTCCCCCTCGACGGTGCGACCGCACTGGTCGTTGGAGCCGGCGAGATGGGACGGCTTGCCGCTCGTAACCTTGCGGCGAGCGGGATCGACGAACTCGTCGTCGCCAACCGAACCGTCGCCCACGCCGACCACCTCGTCGGCGATCTGGAAGTCGAAATCGACACGAGGGTCGTGCCGCTCGAGGCGCTCGAGACCGTCGTGACCGGTGCCGAAGTCGTCGTCACAGCGACCGGCAGCGATGAGCCGATACTCGGACCGCGCCATCTCGATGCCGATCCCGATCGCGACGCGGCGGAAAGCGGGACCGAACAGGTGATCGTCGATCTCGGCCAGCCGCGGGACGTCGCGCCGACGGCCGGCACACTGCCGACAGTTCAGGTGTTCGATCTGGACGACCTCGAGTCGGTCACCGCGGAGACCCGCGAACAGCGGGCCGACGCGGCCCGGGAGGTCGAGGCGATGATCGACCGCGAGTACGACCTGCTCACGGAACAGTACAAACGGGCACGCGCCGACGAGGCGATCGCCGCGATGTACGAATCCGCCGAGCGGATCAAAGATCGGGAGATCGAGACCGCGCTCTCCCGTCTCGAGGGCGAGGTCACCGAGGGGCAACGAGAGGTCGTCGAATCGATGGCGGACGCGCTGGTCAACCAATTGCTCGCGCCGCCGACCAAGAGCCTCCGCGAGGCGGCGGCCGAAGACGACTGGAGCACGATCCATACCGCACTGCAACTGTTCAATCCGGAGTTCAACGGGGACGACGGCCCGCTCGCGCCGCCGTCAGTCGTCACTACGAACGCCGACCCGGGGATCGGCGCGACGGACGACGATTGAGCGAGCGCCGCCTTCCGACTCGATTTTCGTTATAGGTCGGTTGTACTCGAGTCCGGCCAGACACAGTACCGAACGCGACAGTGTACTGTAGCCGGGAACCGGGGCGACGACGCTCCGTGGCCCACCGCGCTCGACCGCCTCGGCGTCGCGCTACCGGTTCGGCGCGCCGTACGCCACGTGGACCGTCGGGACGCTCGGGGAGTCAAGCGCTTCGTCGCCGTTCCAGTCGACGAGACGGATGTTCGCCATCCGGCCGGAAAATCGGAACCGCTGGACGCCGACGTCGATCGCACCCTCGGCGACACCGCTCGCGACGATCGTCACGAGGTTCGGAAGGGGGCTATCGGGTGCGATCGCGCCGGTTCTGTTCTGCATCGCTGTCTCACGTGGCATGCTTCGATAAGCCCAGCATCCCGGTATACGCCTTCCTGTCGAGAGATTGGTAAGAAAGCGTGAATGCGGGCGCGGCTGCCACAAACAGGCTGGTCGGCAATCGGGAGCGACTCCTGTTTCCGGCCCGCCGAGAGGGCAGCCGGTCGGAAGTGTGATCGGATCGATCGGTCACCCTCAATTCCATTTTATCGAATTACGTTCGATTGACCATTATATATGTTCATAGCAGTAGACTGAACCCAAAAATTTTTAACACACATTCACATCCGATTCGATCCCGCCGACCGGGACGTAGCACCGGCTGACACTTGCTTCTCGAGTCCGGACGCCGCCGTCAGCTCGCCGCAGTGAGAGAGCACCGCGGCGGTTACCGCGGCTCAGTCGCTCGCGGGACCCAGGTCACGAACGAGAAGGACACCGGAGACAGCGGGAACCGTCGGACGGACGGTCCCGTCGCTCGAGTCGATCGTGTGCCCCGTTTCGACGTGGTGGTTGATCGCCGCCCGCGAGCGGCTTTGCTGGGACGGGTCGTCGACGGCGGACTGGCTCCAGTCGCAGTCGAGACAGTACTTCATCGTCTCCGTCTCCCGCTGGCTTCCTGAAGCCCTTTCGGTCCGAGGGTGCGAGCGCGACCCCGGCCGTCGCTCTCGACGGGACGGGATCAGATGTGGACAGTCGTCTCGCACACGCGGACCGTGAGCGGGTCCCACCCGTCGGTCGGCGGTGACGGCTCAGGACAGTTCGTCGAACGAGCGGACGCGATAATCGCCGAGCACGCACTGTCCGCGGCGCTCGTGGCCGACGCGTTCGACGTGAATCGCGTCGATCCCGGCGTTCCAGGCCGCGCCGACATCGTTCGCGCCGTCGCCCGCGAGCACGCCCCGATGGCCGTTGTGGGCGACCCCGAGGTCAGCCATGACGGACTGTACCGGTCCCGGGTCGGGCTTCCAGCCCGTCTCCTCGGTACAGCACAGCCGCGTGTCGAACCAGTCGCGGATTCCCACGGCGTCGAGGACTGGCTCACAGAGGAACTCCTGACAGTGGGTCACCAGCCCGACCGGCACCTCGAGATCGGCGACGAAGGCGGCGTCCTCGTGGAGATAGGTCTGCTCGGCCCGGACCAGGGGATCTTCCTCCTCGTGAAAGGCCTCCCAGAACGCCGTCGGATCGACCCCCCACGCCTCGAGTTGGCGATCCCGGGACCCGGTCAGCCCGTTCCAGAGGATGTCCGCTTCCTGATCGGTGAATTCACGGCCGAGCCGGTCGCCGACCTGGTCGAATACCTCACGAGTGTACGACCACTCGACATCGACGAGCGTCCCGTCGAGATCGAGCAGCCAGAAATCGTACTCGCGCTCGAGAGCCATGCAGAGCCGAACATAGGGCGGTCGCGATTAAATGCCTATCGACCGGGCGAGTCGCCCACGCCGTCGGTATCGTAGACACTGTCAGTCACTGCACACCTGATGCTGACGGCGTTGCGGTCGGCGTGGCACTCGTTTCAGCAGCGACTATCGGATGCATCGGTCACGCGGAGGCTCGAGCCCAGATACTTCGAGAGGGCGTCAGAGACATCGTCGGCCTTGAACGTCTCCAGTTCAGCCGCGATCGCCGCTTGCAGTGCGTCGAAGTACTCCGCGTCGGTCCGGAGTTCGCGGAAGTCGACGGACTCGATGGTCCGCTCGGGAATGCCGAGCCACTCCGCGGCGAGTCGGCGGCCGTACTCCCGATCGCCGACCTCGCCGCGCCACAACGTGTTCCGGAAGAACAGCCACCCGTCCGTCCCCGGCTCCGGTGCCTCGCGAGAGAGCGTAACCGTCGTCTCCGCGGAAGTCGGCTCGAGGGAGACGAACGGCCGTGCGGGCTCGAGACGGAACCGGACGCGGAAGACGTAGGCGGCATCCATCGTGAAGTCGGTCGCTGGTTCGGGGTCGGGTTCAGGCGTCGCGTTCGGACTCGATCAGTTCCGCCATTTCGATGTCGGCCTCGGTGATGCCGCCCTCCTCGTGGGAGGTGAGCCGGATCTCGACGCCGGAATACCGGATGACGATCTCGGGGTGGTGAAACTGTGCTTCGGCGATCTCGCCGACCATCTGGGCGAAGTTGACGCCCCGAAGGTAGTCGTCGAACTCGTAGACGCGAACGATCTCGTCGTCCTCCCGATCCCACTCGGTAGGGAGTTCCGCATCGATCTCCTCGTCGGAAAGTAGATCAGCCATGTCAGGCCGAACGCAAGCCAATCAAATAACGATTGTGCCGCGCTCCCAACCCATCGCGGGCGCTCGTCGCTCGAGGTGGGCGGCGGTCAGTCGAGCCGCGACTCCTCGCCAGCCGGCTGGAGTTCGGCATCGACGAGGGTCTCGTAGGCCCGCCGAAACCGTTCGGAGAGCGCTTGATGGGAGATCCCCAGCTCTTCGGCCAACTCCTCCATCGAGACCCCGCGGGGGATCTCGAAGTAGCCGTACTCGAGTGCGGCCTCGAGCGCTTCCCGCTGTTCGGGCGTCAGTCGCGTCTGGTGGTCCTCGGCGTCGAGCGCGTCGGTCACGTCGGTCACGCGCCGGAGGTCGGCGTTGACACCGCGCTCAAGCAGCCGGTCGTAGGCATCACAGAGCGTGTCGCGGTCACGGTACCGAACCGTGACCTGCCACCACCCGTCGCTCGCCCGGGCCTCGAGCAGGGAGCCGCCGTCGGCAAGCAGGTCGTCCCAGAGCCGGTTCGTGCCCGCCTCCTCGCCGAACGTCACGTCGTACAGCAGTCGCGATCCGGTTTCGACGAGGAGTTCGGCCGTCTCGACCGAGGGATCGGCCTCGAAGGCCGCGGCGACCGTCTCGGGATCGACGCCGGACACCCACAGCGACGGCCGCGTCTTCGACACCGAGGACTCGAGTTCGAACGTGGCCTCCGGTGCGCGCTCGAAGGTGGCCGCCAGGGCTGTGTCCGCGGCCGGAAGCCGGAGATCGGCTATCGTCGACATCGGGCTTCGTACACCGCCACCGCGTAAAAACCGCTGTGACGACGAGGCTGACTGTCGGGTCCGGTGACCACTGTCTCGACTCGTTTGCGGTCGACGAGCGGCCGAGAGCGAACACCTCGAGACGGTGCTCGGTCGGCGGGTTCGCATTGCGGACGGACTGCCCGACGACACGGTGCTTCTGGGATACCCAGAGGCCATCGAGGGGACGGAACTGATCGAGCCCGAAGCGATCGCCTGCGGTATCGTCGGAACCGACGGCTGACGACCGCCCGTCCACTGCCGACCCGAGTACTATCCGCGGCTCGGTCGTTCCCGCAGTATGCGCTATCTCGAGATTACGGTCCCGGAGGGGAAACGCCGGGCCGTGCTCGATGTTCTCGAGGACGAGGGAATCGACTACGTCGTCAGCGACGAGACCAGCGGCAGGGGGTACACCGCGGTCGTCCGATTCCCGGTCCCGACTCAGGCCGTCGAACCCCTGCTCGATCGACTGCGGCGGGCCGGGATCGGCGACGAGGCCAGCGTCGTCGTGCTCAACGCCGAGACGGTCATCTCCGAACAGTTCGCAACGCTCCGGGAGCGATACAGTCGCGGCGGGCAGACGGGATCGCGCACCTCGAGACAGGTGTTGCGCACGAAGGCCGACGAGCTCACGCCCCCGTTTGCGATCTATACCGTCATGCTGCTCATCAGCGCCGTCGTCGCCACCGCCGGATTGTTGGCCGATTCGCCGGCAGTGGTAATCGGTGCGATGGTTATCGCGCCGCTTTTGGGTCCCGCACTCGCTGCCAACATCGGTATCGTGACCGGCGACGGTCGACTGAAGTCGACCGGCTTCAGGTACCAGGTCGTCGGCGTAACGCTGGTCGTCGTCGCCTCGGTCGGCCTCGCGACGCTCGCTCGGCTCGCCGGCCTCGAGCCCGCGGGGGTCGACATCGTCGCCGCCACCGAACTCGAGGAGCGGGTCGCGCCCAATCTGTTCTCGCTCGCGGTTGCGCTGGGTGCCGGGATCGCCGGGATACTGAGTCTCACCAGGGGGTTCTCGGAGGCCATTGTCGGCGTGATGATCGCTGCGGCGCTCATTCCGCCCTCGGCCGCGGTCGGCATCACGGTCGCCTGGGGGATGTCCGGCGCGGCGATCGGTGCCGCCGTCCTCGTGATCGTCAACCTCCTGTCGATCAACCTCGCCGCGCTGGCGACGCTGTGGATCGCCGGCTATCGCCCGCAGGGACTGTTCGAGGTCTCGCCGACACGGACGCCGACGTACACCTATGCGGCGATCTTCGGCATCGGGCTGTTAGTGCTAGCTGCACCGCTGGCCGGCATCACCCTGCTTGAGTTCCACACGACCGAACTCGAGTCGGCGACCGAAGCGGAGGTCAATGCGGTGCTCGCCGAGTCGCGATACGACGGTCTCGAGGACGAAGACATCGAAGTCGAACTCGACGGCGACTATCCGATACAGTCGGTCGAGCGGATCGTCGTGACGGTCTCCAGCAACGATCCCAGTCCGGTGCCGGGACTCGCCGACCGACTGTATGAGGAGATCAGTCCCCACAGCGACGCGGGAGTCGCGATCGAGGTTCAGTACGTTGTCACCCAACAGCGAGGGGGTAACGGCGACCAGCAGGTGTCGGTTCGGTCCTCGAACGGCCCATGAGGACTGGTGTCAGTGTCGCGCCGCTTCGAGACCGGCACCGATCGCAACACCGATCGGGAGCCACAGTGCCAACTCCCCCGTTGTAACGCCGATGACGACGCCAATCGCGATTCCGATCGCGATGCCCCGTCCGAACGGAGTCTCATCGGCGTCGTTTCCCCCGGTTCAGTCGTCGGGTCGTCCTCCCATTCGACCATGGGTCGCCGAGAACGTCGAGCACTCCCACGGGTTTCGGTTCGGGGACCGGCAGGACGGAATCGGTCCGTCTCGAGCGCCTACCGCTGGAGTCCGAACGAGACGTGAATCGTCGTCGTGTACTCCTGAATCCGGCCGTCCTGTACGTCGGCCGTCTAGGACTCGATTTCGATCCCGGTGATTCCCTCGAGCGTCTCGTCCGCGTCGTCGAGCGCGGACTGTGCGGCGTCCTCCCACGAGTCGGTCGAGGTGCCGACCAGTTTGATGACTTTGGCGGTTTCGCTCGTGATGCGCGGGGACGGACGCCGCCGACGAACATAGTCCTTGGCCGGGGGCATGCCGGCACGGGGTACCCCACCCGATGAACGTTAGCCGGATCCAGACGACGGCCGGTACCGGCGACTCACCACCTTCCAGCGGCCGATCCGGAACAGCCAGTAGTTGATCCCGCCCGGGACCGCGGTCTCGAGGAAAAGCGCCAGATAGAGCCCGCCGATGCCAAGCGGCGTGACGAGTCCGAGCGCGGCCGCCGGGAGCGCGAAGGCGTAGCGACCGAGCAGGGCGGCAACGAACGGCCAGCGAGTGTCGCCGGCTCCCAGTAGCGCCCCCGCAGCGGCCCCGTCGATGCCGTAGCCGATCGAACTGAGCGCGCCGACGGCGACGAAGACGGCGGCCTGTGCGACCGCCGCCGGGTCGGTGACGAACAGCTCCGCGATCGGCCGCGCGAAGAGCACGACCAGGACGGTCACCGCAGTGTAGATCACCGCTGCGAGCCGAATGATTCCCGCGCCGTAGGCTCCCGCCTCGGTTTCCTCGCCGGCACCGAGGTGTTGCCCGACGAGCGAACTCGAGGCGAGCGACAGCCCCCAGTTGATGCTGTTGATCAGGGCCCGAATCCGCCGGCCGACCTCGAGGGCCGTGACGACGACGGGGCCGAACGAGGCGGCGATCCAGAGCAGCGGGAACACGATCGCACCCTGTGCGAGCCGGCGGCCGATCTCCGGCAGCGAAATCTCGATCAGATGGCGGAGCAGCGTCGGCTCGAACCAGGGGCCGCCTCGAGCGATCGGGACGGGACTGGGCTCCATCCCGAGCCGGCCGTACGACCGGCCGACCATCCCCCACGCGAGGACGAGCGTCACGAATCCGCTCGCGAGTGTCGTCCCGATCGCCGCGCCCGCAGCGCCGAGTCCGAACCCGAAGATGAGTGCACCGCTGAGGACGATATTGAGGATCGCCCCGCCGGCGCGGGCGACCATTTCGGTGAACGTGTCGCCGACGCCCGTATACGTTCGACTGGCGATGAGATTGAGGAGTTCGAAGACCACGGCCGGCGCGACGTAGACGAGATAGACGCTCCCGTGACGGAGCGCGGCCGGCCCCGCACCGAGCAGGCCGATCAGCGTGTCGGGGACGGCGAGAAAGACGCCCACGAGCGGGAGCGAGAAGGCGATCGCGAACAGGACGCTCTGATTGACCGCCAGCGATGCGCGGGCAGTTTCCTCGCCGCCGTAGTGCTGCGAAACGAGCGTCACGGTGCCCCCCGCGAGACCGAGCCCCAGCAGCGTCACGATCTGCCAGTAGCCAAGCGCGAACGCTAACCCCGCGGTCCCCGTCGTCCCGACGGCGAGGCCGACCATGGCGAGATCGGCCGTCTGCTTGGACATGATCGCGAAGCCGGTGACGATCCGAGGCCACGCCAACTCCATCGTCGGGCGAAACCGCTCGGCATCGATGATCCCGCAGCGATCGAGCGTGCGTGCGACGAACTCGACCGCGGTCCTGCGCCGCCCAGTCATCCCTCTCCCGTTGCGGCAGGGGCCCCTTCCGTCTGTCGTTCGCCGGACTGCCCACAAATATGGAATAGCGTCTACACTTATTCTGCTTCGATGTGAGGTAGCAAACGTATGCGTCCGCCCTTCGCCGCCGGCCACGTCGTAGCGATGACGCCGCCGACCACGAGACACGGGACACCGGTGCCGCTCGCACTGCACGACCTCGACGACATCGAAACCGTCATCGATGCGGTCGCCGGCTCCCCGTGGTACGTCCAGTCGGCCATCGCTGGGCTGCTCACGCTCGGGATCGGTGGCCTCCTGATCGCGACCGCACCGGCAGCAACGCGACGGCGGACGGACCGGGCGCTCGAGAGTCCACTCACCGCGCTTCTATACGGATGTCCACTCGTGAGCGGCGTCATCGGCCTGGCGCTGCTGATCGCGATGACGATAACCGAACGGTTCCTCGTCGTTCTCGCGGTCGTCGCGTCGCTTCTCGTGGCAGTGGTCGTCAGCGTGCCCGGCTATCTGGCGATCGGCCGCCTCGTCGCCGACGACTGGCTGCCGGCGCTGGGCGTCGCGGTCGCCGTTTCCACGGCCGTCGGTGCCGTTCCCACCCTCGGGACCCTGGCCGGGTTTCTGATCAGCAGTTTCGGGGTCGGGACGGTCGTCATGGGACTAGTACACGGCCGCGGCTCAGCGACGTGAGAGTATCGTCTTGAGGTGCTCGAGGGAGACGAGCGACGTCGGCCGATCCATGTGGACGCCGATTTCGCCCGACAGCGCCCTCAGCCCGAGCCGCTGGACGGGTTCGGGCAACGAGTACGCCCGCCGAATCCAGCGGCCGAGTGCCTGTTCGCGCTCGAGGTCGGCGCGCCAAGCGCGCTCGTAGGCTGCGAGCGTGGCCGGTCGCTCGGGATTGATCTCGCGGGCGGCGTGGTCGGCGCTGGTCATACCGTAGAGAATGCCGCCGCCGGTGAAGGGCTTGGTCTGGGCGGCCGCGTCGCCGATGAGGAAGGCCCGGCGGGTCGTCACGCGGTCGGGCGGACCGATCGGGATGGCTCCCGAGCAGCGGTGGGCGACATCGATCTCGTAGCCGTCGATCAGATCCTCGAAATGCTTAGTGACCTGCACCCCCGGCGGGGCCGCCAGCCCGTACTCGACGCCGGCCTCGCCGCGGGGGATTCGCCACGCGAAAAAGGTCGGCGGCGTGAGATGGACATCGACGAAGTCCTGGTGGTCGTCCTCCTCTGAAAAGGCGAGCACCCCGTGAAGCAACTCCTCGGGCTGGGGGAGGTCGAGTTCGTCCCGGACCCTCGAGCGCGGGCCGTCACAGCCCGCGAGCATTTTCGCCTCGAATTCGCGGGTGCCGTCGGGTCCGCTGGCGACGACCGCGACGCGGTCGTGGTGTTCGGTGACCGACGTGACCGTATGTGCCTCGCGAACGTCCGCACCCGCTTCGCGGGCCAGTGCGGCGAGATGGCGATCCAACCCCACGCGGTCGATGACGTTCGACGCGACGTCCGTCTTGTAGAACGGGTAGGCGTCGCTGGTGGGGCCGCCGACGTGGAACCGTGCGCCGTAGATCTCGTTTTGAAACAGCTCCTCGCGAGCGCCGTCGCCCGTGAACTCCCAGATGTCCGTACTCACGTGGCCCGAGCAGGCCAACGGCTCGCCGACCCGTCCCTTCTCGAGCGCGAGGACGTCGTAACCCGCCTCGGCGGCTCGTCGGGCGAAGCGCGCGCCCGGCGGGCCGACGCCGACGACGAGGAAATCGTACATGCTCGGCACGTTCACGGCGGACGGTAAATAGGTTCTCGAGATGTGCTCGTCGGCGTCGGTCGCCAGCCGAACGGCATTCGGGTCGCGGCCCGATGCCGACGACCGTCCGGCCGGTCGGCTGGCGACGAGCTGAACCACTCCTTCGCCAACATCATCGAACACGTATCCCAGTCCGAGACGCTCCACCACGGCGACGTCATCGGCAGCGGTACCATCGGCGAGGGCTGTGGTCTCGAGCTGGGCCAGTAGCTCGAGGACGAGGATTCCATCGCACTCGAGATCGAGGAGGAGCGGCACGCTCGAGCACACTGTGGTCACATACCCGTCCTGCCCGTGGCGTTTACCGGCCGTCGACGAGATCGGCGGCCACTCTGCTCGACGTGAGCAGAAAACCGACGACACCGAGGTAGGCGACAAGGAACTGGAGGCTCACGTCGCCCGTCGTGAACTGCTGGCTAATAGCGACGGGACCGATACTGAGGCCGAATAGACCGATCCCGTAGCCGAGTCGATCCGTCGATCGATCGAAGGCGGGGAACTCGGAGACGAGCAGCCGACGATACGCGACGGCGAAATACCCCCAACCGGCGTACAGCGCGACGACGGCAGCGACCAGAAACCAGTTCGACCCGAACGCGAGACGGAGGGTGCCGCCGGCGACCAGTCCGACGCCGAACCCGGCGGGAAGCGCCCTGTTCACGGAGGGGATCGTTGCTCGGTTGACAAAAATGTATCCCACTGCCGGTCTGAGTTGCCGTATCGAGGCTTCCCGATCCCGGCGACCGTCGCATCCCGCGCTCTCGAGCGATCGTATAGAAATCACGATTTTCGAGCCTGAAGCTCCGGCCACCGGGGCCAAGGACATTATACCGTCGGGTCGCTAGCGCGACCATGCTCCTGTACTGGCACCGGCGCGATCGGCGGACGGCCGACAATCGGGGCCTGGCCGCTGCGGTCGCTGCCGCGGACGGACCCGTCCTTCCAGTCTACGTGTTCGATCCCACGGTCACCGATCGACTCGGGGCACGCAAGCGCGCGTTCGTCGATCGGACCGTCCGGGCGCTCCGAGCACGGTATCGCGACCTCGGGAGCGACCTCCTCGTGCGGTCGGGGACGGCACCTGACGTCCTCGCCGACCTCTGCAACGAGTACGACATCGACCGCGTCGTCACCACCGAGTGTTACGCTCCCGTGCGGCGGGACCGAACGGCCACCGTCGACGCTGCGCTCGAGGCTGCCCTCGAGACCCACGTCGATACGGTCTTGGTCGACCCGCGAACGATCGAGCCCTCGTACCCGACCCACAGCCAGTTTCACGCGGACTGGCAGGAGCGGCCGAAGCCGGCCCCGGCACCCGAGCCCGCCCCGGACGCGCTCGCCGACATCACCACCGACGAACCGATCCCGGTCGCCGAAACCGACATCGACCTCCCGGAGGCGGGGACCGACGCCGCCCGCGAGCGCCTCGCATCTTTCCGGGACGCCGGACTGCGGAGCTACGCCGACACCCGGGACGATCTCGCGGCCGCGGTCGAGCGCCCGCTCGAGGCCGTCTCCCGGCTCTCGCCCTCTCTGGCCGCCGGCGCGATCGGGATCCGCGAGGTTTGGGCGACCGTCACCGACATCCGGGACGGCGTCGACGGCGACGAGCGACGAAACGTCGACAAGTACGCGTTCGAGCTCACGTGGCGCGAGCAGTATTATCACCTGCTCGCCCACACCCCTGATCTGGCGACGGAGAACTACAAGCAGTTCCCGAACGAGATCACGTGGCGGAACGACGAGGCCGACTTCCGTGCCTGGAAACGCGGCGAGACCGGGTACCCACTCGTCGACGCTGGGATGCGCCAACTCGAGCGGGAAGGATACATCCACAACCGACCGCGACAGGTCGTCGCGAGCTTCCTGACGAAACACCTCCTGCTCGACTGGCGACGCGGTGCGACACACTTCCGCGAGCGGCTGGTCGATCACGATCCCGCGGTCAACCCCGGGAACTGGCAGTGGATCGCCTCGACGGGGACCGACTCGGTCGACGTTCGGATCTTCGATCCCGTTGCACAGGCCGCCAAGTACGACGACACCGGGGCGTTCGTCCGCGAGTACGTCCCCGAACTGGCCGACGTGCCCGCCGAGGCGATCATCGAGTGGCCGACGCTGCCGGCCGAGCGCCGGACGGCGCTCGCGCCCGACTATCCGGCACCGATCGTCGACAGAACCGCCGCGTACGAGCGAGCCCAGCGGGTCTTCGAACGGGCACTCGGAAACCGAGACGACGGCTGACTTATCCCTCGAGCAACTCCCAGAACCGCTCGGTGTCGCCTTCGAACCGCTCGAGCAGGTCGCGCATCTCGGCGCGGTGGTCGTCGGTGACAGTCACATGGACCATCCCCTTGTCGGGCTGGCCGTAGACGACGCTCGCATTCTCGGGCGCGGCGACGATCGCCGGTAGCGCAACGAGGTCCTCCTCGCCGTCGACCAGAATCGTGGTCGGGTCGTCGGCCGCGAGCGCGCGCCGGAGCGCCCGGACGACCGGCGCGCCGAGTTCGGCCGGCGGGTTCCGGACCTCGATGCTCGCGCCTTCGGTGACCGCATCGCGGATCTCCTCGTCGACCGCGGTGCGTTTCGTCCGGCCGTCGACGAGCGCGACGGCGGGGCGGTGGCCCGCCTGCAGGAGGTGGTAGGTGACGACATCGCCGATGGCGATGACCGGCCCGTCGACGGTCTCGAGGAGCCGTTCGGCGTCGGTCTCGATCGGGCCCATCGGCTCTTTGAGTTCGTGGCGGAGGTCGTCGGGCAAAACCAGGAGCTGTTCGTCGGCGGTGAGCGTCGGCGCTTCGTCGTCGCGGGTCACGCGAGTCAGCGAACCTTCAGGGCGTACGCGCCCGGTTCGGTGATCTGCATCTCCGTCGCGATCTGACTCTCTTCAGGGTGGGCGATGATGACGTAGCCCGCCCAGTCTTCGGTCAGCGACGAGGAGTTGCAGGCGTCACAGGTCTCGTTGTCCGGTTCGTTGACCCGGTGACACTCGCGACAGACGAGACGGTCGGATGCCATGGTTATTCACCTGCGGCCGCTTCGCGTTTTTCGCGTTCGTCCTCGAGCCAGCCGTGCTTGCCGAGCCCGGGCTGTTTCGCGGTGAGCCCGATCTTCGAGTCGCGGGGGTTGCGCTCGTCGATGCTCTTGGTGACGATGCGGGCCCGGACGGCGTCCTCGACGCCGAGCGAGCGGGCGGATTCGTTCGAGGCGAGTTGCTGGTTCTCGCCGTCGAAGGCGAGATACTCGTCGCTGATCTGCGAGACGTGCAGCAATCCGTCGACGGGGCCGATCCCGACGAAGGCACCGAACTCGACGACTTCGACGACGGTGCCGTCGACGACCTCCTGCATCTGCGGATCGAAGGTGACGGCGTCGAACTCGGCCTCGTAATAGACGCCCGGACGGTTCGGCAACACCGTTCCTTCACCGATATCGTGGACCTCGGTGACGGAGACGACGCTGCCGACCTCCTCGTCCATCCGCCCCTCGAGTTTGTCCTGGAGCAGTCGTTTGACTCGATCCGGCGAAACGTCGCCGAGCTCTTCCGGCGGTACTTCCACTGTGTCCTTCAGTCTAACCCGTTTGTACATCTATGGTTGAGTGATCGCTAACTTGTTTCTCCCGCGTAATGCAATTACCGGTCTGCTCGCTTCGAGCACTCGGTCGCGCAGCGGGCGGTCGTTCGTGACGACGTAGTCGACGGTCCCCTCGCGGGCGAGTTCGACCAGCGCGTCATCGGCGTACGATGCCTCCGTGTCGACGACGAGACAGCGTTCGGTCGCCAGGTCGTGGCCGACGGTCGCGGCCGTCCCCTCCTGGCCGCCCGTCTCCGAGAGCCGCCGGAGTTCCTCGAGGACCGCCTGCGGAATCGTCGGCTCGAACGAGTCCAGAAGCCGCTCGAGTTCCTCGAACAGCCGTACGTCAAGTTCGACCGGCATCATGAGCGCGCTCGTGTCGATGGCGACCCGCGTCGGCGTGCTCATCGCCTCAATCCGTGAGCGTTCCCAGGCCGATCAGCCGCCAGCGCGCGCCGATACGGCGGTTGATCGCGATTTTCGTCCCCGGATCGGCCGCGACGGGGCGCTTGAGCGCGACCTCGCATTCGCCCTCGCGAGCGCTGGTAACCGAGCCGACGGTCGTCGCCGTCCCGACGGTCATCATCAGCGGTTCGCCCGTGCTGATCTCGTCGACCGTCTGGCCGCTTTCCGCGCCGACGACCCGCTCGAGGAGGTCGACATCCATGGTGAACTCGTTCCACGTCGGCGGGAGCGAGCCCGGCGGGCCGGCCATCCGACCGGCAAGCGCGTCACCTTTGGTCAGCGAGGGGTCGAGGCCGGTCCCGACGCCGAGCAGCCCGCCCGGCGTAACAGTATCGGCGGCTTCGCCGCCGGCCTGCAGCGATCGGATGGTCGTCTCGATCGGGACGTACTCGGTCTTGCCGCCTTCCTCGACTTCGCGGCCGGGTCGGATCTCGATATCGTCGCCGACCTCGAGTTCGCCTTGCACGAGGCTGCCGCCGAGGACGCCGCCAGAGAGGTCTGTCGCGGTCGTCCCGGGTTTGTTGATGTCGAAACTCCGGGCGACGTGCATCCGGGGGTCAGCGTCGGGATCCCGATCCGGTGTGGGAATCTCCTCTTCGATTGCCTGCATGAGCAGGTCGAGGTTGACCTCCTGGCCAGCGGAGACGGGGACGATCGGGGCGTCTTCCGCGACGGTCCCCTCGACGAACTCCTTGATCTGCTCGTAGTTGTTCCGCGCGGTCTCGCTGTCGACGAGGTCCACCTTGTTCTGTGCGATGACGATGTTGTCGATCCCGATGATGTCGAGCGCCATCAGGTGCTCTTCGGTCTGGGGCTGTGGGACGGGTTCGTTGGCGCTGACCACCAACACGGCACCGTCCATCAGCGACGCGCCCGACAGCATCGTCGCCATCAGGGTTTCGTGCCCCGGGGCGTCGACGAACGAAACGGTCCGGAGCGGCTCACTCGGCGTGCCGTCCGCACACTCCTCCTCGACGGTGTAACACTCGGGTTCGTCCAGTCCCTCGCAGTGACGGAACGTGGCGTCGGCGTAGCCGAGCCTGATCGAGATCCCGCGTTTCATCTCTTCGCTGTGTTGGTCCGTCCACGAGCCGCTGAGCGCTTGCACCAGCGTCGTCTTGCCGTGGTCGACGTGACCGACGAGCCCGATGTTCACCTCCGGTTGTCGATTTCCTACCATAAGACGATGAGTAATCTTGCGTAGTGATTCCGCTGTGCGACTGATAAAGGTTGCGAGCTATCGCTTGGCTCGGACGAGCCAGTATGATGACAGCTCCCGTCAGGACGGGCGCTTTTCACGGGTCGGTTTCGGCGGTCCCACGTAGTGCCCCAATCTCCACACGGAGACGGTCGACGGTCCGAGGCCCTCGAGCGGGGACTGTAAATGCAGGCGCAGCGTCACGACCGAACTCCATCGCCGTGCTCGGCGTCGTGGCCCGCCGACCGGCTCGAGCCCGCCGAATCCGACGACTTATTTCCGTGCCCACACTCCCTGTGACCGTGTCGGAGTTCGCCTTCGAACTCGAACTGTGCGCCCGCCTCGAGGAGCACGGCGACGGACTCGTCGCTCGTCAGCTCGGCGGCGGCGTCGCCGAACCCGGTGGGCGGATCCTCGATATCGTCTGTGTCGACCCCGGACCCGAATTCGAAGACCGCGTCGCGATCACGAGCGAGACGATCCCGGACGCCGCCATCGAGTCGGCCGTCGGCACCGGGCAGGCGCGCTACTGGAAGGACGCTTTCGACTGCCATCCCGAGCGCGCTCGCAGCGCCACGGAGCGGGCGCTCGAGATCGGCTTCTTCGAACGCGACCACAGCGCCAGCGCGGCCAGCAGCCGCGAGTACGTCCGTCAGGTCGCTCGCTACCCCGATTGGTACGACCGCATCGTCGGGATCGAGAACAAGCCCGATCTCGGCCGCCCGGGGGATCTCGAGGCCCAGCTACGGACGGACGTGAGCCTCGCGCTGGTCGACGAGGTCGTGCTCGCGACCGAGAGCTACGTGACCCGTGCCCACCTACACCGGCTCCCCGAGGCGGTCGGCGTCTGGCGGCTCCACCGCGACGGGGCGGACGCGGGTCGCTCGCTCGAGATCGAGGTGCTCCGCGAGCCGACGCCGTTAGCGGTCGCCGAACCCGGGATCGAGCCCCTCGAGTCCCATCCCGGTCGGACGGAGATCGCGCCCGTCTCGCCCGCCGCGAAGGCGCGGGCCCGCCGCCGGCTCGCCGAACGGGCCTATGGAAAGGGCTGGCGAACGTACGACTTCCCCGACTGTGTGGCCTGCCGTCCGGACGACGCGAGCGGCGCGACGCTACCGTACTGCGAGTGGAACGACCGCGTGATCAACGCTGGATCGGAGTGTGGGAGCGCGTGTCCGGGCTACGAGGCGGCGTCGGCGACCGCCGTCGATCTCGAGGCCGAACGAGATCGGCGAACGTCGTGGGAGGCCGAGCCGAGCGGAAAGCGTCGACGGCAGTCGGGGCTGGATCGGTTCGGCTGACGCTCGCGGCCGCGGCGTCGACAGACGGCCGCGGTCACAGGACGTACTGCTCGCCGTCGATCGCCAGCGGCTCCTCGAACGCCTCCGCGGCGGGATAGAAGTGGGCCAGATGGACCAACCGCGTCCGCTCGGCGTCCAGTTCCGCGGCCAGTGCGAGGGCTCCCTCTCGAGTCATGTGTTTCGTGCCGAACGTCCGCGCGACACCGGTGGCGTCCTCGTGGCGGCCGCCGAGGGGGTGATGGTCACAGAGGCTCGCCGGGACGATCGCGTCGGCCAGCAGGAGGTCCGGACCGGCCAACACTGCGCGGGATTCCTCGGGAACCGCGTAGCTCGTATCGCCGGTAATCGACAGTTTCGCGCCCGTCTCCGGATCTTCGACGGCGAGTCCGTAACAGACCAGCGGCGGATGCTCGACCGGTACCAGCGTCACGTCGAGCCCGCAGATCCGCTCGGTTTCCAGGGGTGTCGTCGGCACGACGGTAACGCGATCGAGGTAGTGATAGTCGTCGCGAACCGTCTCGGCGACGCTCGCGCCCGTCTCGGGATCGGTCTCGTCAGCCGCGTAGACCGCGAGGTCGTCCAGCACGCGGAAGACGTTGCCCAGGCCGTCGAGGTGGTCGAAATGGATATGCGTGATGACGGCGGCGTCGGGCAGCGGAACCTCGTCGCGGAGGAACTGGTACCGGAAATCGGGACTGAAGTCGATCAGCAGCGACTCGTCGGTCCGCTCGTTCTCGACGTGGACCGAGAATCGGGTGCGCTCGACGCCGCGCTCGCGTGCGGCGGTACAGGTGTCACAGTCGCAGCCGACGGTCGGCGTCCCCGTCGTGTCGCCGGTTCCGAGCAGCGTCACGCGCATCGTTACGTCGCCCCTCCGGGTGCGGTCGCGGGACGGGACGCGAGCGAGCGCCGGGAGCCCGACCCCACGGCTCGCCACACCCTACACATACGATCGCCCGTCCTCGAGCGCCGTTCGGATGAACGGGTGGTCCGACTGCGAGTCGAACCGATCGGCCGGGAGGACGTGGACCGAGAAGACGACGCCGTGCTCCAGCCCGACGGTCTCGGCGAGGGCCTCGAGTTGTCGTTCGCTCTCCTCGTCGGCCTCCTCGAGGACCAGCAGTACCTCCACGGACGTGTGGACGCCGCGGTCGTCACCCCGGACGGCATCGCCGAAGACGACGAGTTCGCGGATCGACTCGCCGTAGTCGGCCCGTGCCCGGGCCGCGAACGCGTCCGCGGCGTCCCCCTGTGGTGGGTCATCGCTCATAGGGGGTGATTGACAGCCGTCGCATAAATGGTATTCCCCGTAGGACGGGGCGGTCCCTACACCGTCCCGGGATCGGCGTCATCGCCGGCGTCGTACTCGTGGTCGCGAAGGAGGTCCGGATCGACATCGCGCAGGACCGCCTCGTGGGTCGCCTCGAGCACGACCGGCGGCGCACAATCGGCCGCTTCGGCTTCCAACCACCGTGCGAGACAGAGACACCAGCGATCCCCGGGTTCGAGCCCCGGAAACTCGAACGCCGGCTTCGGCGTGAGCAGGTCGTTGCCCTGCGCGCGGCTAAAGCGGAGAAACTCCTCGGTCATCACGGCACAGAGTTCGTGGCGGCCACGATCGGATTCGACCCGGCGACAGCACCCGTCCCGCAGAAAGCCCGTCATTGGGTCGGTACAGCAGGGCTCGAGTTCGGTCCCGTATACGTTCCGGTCGTCGGGCATGTGCCCCGTAACGGCGGACGGGTGCAAAAGCGTGGCGTCGGATCGCCGGCGAACAGCCGTGCCATCCTCGCGTCGCTGCCCGGGCGAAATGGGATCGATCGTCAGTGATCGTGGTCGTGATCGTGGGAGTGGCCACCGTCGCTGGCCTTGTCGATGTCGCCGCCGGCGACGAGCGCGTCGTGGTCGCCCTCCATCATGTCCATGTTCTTCAACGTGTCCCGTTCCTCGAACTCCTCGACGGCGTTCAGGAGGTCCTCCTGTGTCAGCGTCGTTCGGTCCTCGGTCAGCGCCTCGAGGACGGCCTCCCGCAAGACCATCCGGAGGTCGCTGCCGGTCAGCCCCTCCGTGACCTCGGCGATGAGATGCGGGTCGAACTCGTCGATGTCCATCGTTCGGGTAATGAGGCCGAGAATGTCGGCCCGCATGCCCGAATCGGGCTTGGGGAAGTTGATGATCTCGTCGAAGCGTCGCCAGGCGGCGTCGTCTAACTGGTCGGGGTGGTTGGTCGCGCCGATGAGCAAGACGTCGTCGTCGATGAGCGAGATGTTGTCGATGCTCTTGAGGAGGGTGTTGACCGCGCGCTTGAGCGCGGCGTGTTCGTCGCTGCGGCGGGTCTTGGCGACGAAGTCGAACTCGTCGATGAAGAGAATACAGGGCGACAGTCGCTTCGCGACCTCGAACGTCTTGTCGACGTTTTTCGCCGTTTCACCCAGATACTGGCTCGTGATCATCGAGAGTTTGACCTCGACGAACGGCAGATCCATGTCCTGTGCCAGCGCCTGCGCAGTGGACGTCTTCCCGGTTCCCGGCGGCCCGACGAACAGCAGTTTCCCGATCTCTCGCAGCCCGATATCGGCGAGATAATCCCGGTGTTCGATCGCCTTCGAGATCTTGTCGAGTTCGTTCTGCTGATCCTCGGTGAGCACGAGGTCGTCGAGGGACATGTCGACCTCTTCGGGCGCACGAACCTCCACGAGGTCTAACATCTCCTCGTCGTCCTCCTCGTCGAAGTACTCGTTGAGGAGGCCGTCGATCCAGACGCGGTCGGCCTGAATCGGCCGGTTGCGCTCGCGAGCCGCCTCGTGAGTGACGTCGAACTCGTAGTCGTCGTGGCGCTCGAAGTGTTTCGCCAGCGTCGGGTTCTCGAGCAATCGGTCCGCGTCGACGCGCTCGGCGAACCACTCCTCGGCCATCCCCTGCTGGGCGAGGGTGATCGTCCCGGAGAACTCGTCGCGCTCGGTGAACATCAGTTCGGAGACCGCCTCCCACGGGCGGTCGACGCCGGTCGCCTCGCGGGCGGTGGTGGTCGTGACCGATAGCGGGCGGTCGATGCCGGCGGGTTTTCGAGTGGATCCGGTACCGCCCTCGGTGTCGCTCCCGTCCTCGTCGCCGACGCCCCCGGTCCAGTAGACCCGTCGGAACGACGGCGGGAGGTCGTTCTCGTCTAGCGTCCGGTCGTCCGAATACACGCTCGTCGTGAGCAGGAACTCCACGACATCGAGCGCTGCATCACTCATTCGGTGAACGTAGTCACTACACGTTCTTAACAGCGTCGTCCCGTGCAACGTATGTGAGGGGGTTCCATCCCCGGCGACCGTGCGAGTGGCGTATCGGCCCCGGCCAGCGGCACAACCGTTTTCGTGTACGGGCTCACAATCACCCGTATGAACGTGTTGCTGGGTCTCGGCGGTAGCGACGAGTCGGTGAAGACGCTCCGGCGAACCATCGAGCGAACGCGCGAGGTCGGTGACGAGTTGACGATCGTCGTCGTCGAGAAACCCGAGTCGAAACGCTCACAGGACGAGATGTACCGACAGGCGGTCGACGAACTCGAGGAGGCTGACATCACCGACGTCGAGGTGGAGAAACTCGACGGCGACCCCGGAAGCGCGCTGGTCAACTACGCCGAGCAGGGGGACTACGATCAGCTGGTCATCGGCGGCGGAACCCTGAGCCCGATGGGGAAGATTCAGCTCGGCCCGATTACCGAGTTCGTCCTGCTGAACGCGCCGACAACGGTCAAACTGGTGCGATAACGATGGCCGGGACGCGTCAGTATCCCGACGAACCGTCCGGCCCCTTCCCCTCGCCCCCGACGACGGTCGAGGATCGGGACGGACGGTCGATCGAGGTACGGGCAGCCGAGTCGTTCACCGGCGAGACGCTCGACGACGTCGTCGGGATGTACACCGAGTTCGATCCGACCGACCGTGCACAGGGGATCCCGCCGACCGGCGAGGAGCGGATCCGAACCTGGCTCGAGACGATCGGTGACGACAGCGTCAACGTCGTCGCCCGCCACGACGGGGACGCGATCGCCCACGCGATGCTCGTTCCCGACACCGACGATCCGTCCGCGATCGACCACGCGTCCGACATCGAGTGGGAACTCGCGATCTTCGTCCTGCAGGCCTACCAGCGGGCCGGAATCGGGACGGTTCTGCTGAAGAACCTCCTGGGCCATGCGAGCGACGGCGGCATCGAGCGGGTGTGGTTGACAGTCGAACGCTGGAACAACCCGGCGATCACGCTCTACGAGCGGGTCGGGTTCGAGTCGACCGGCACCGAGAGCTTCGAACAGGAGATGGCGATCCGCCTCGCGGGCGACGGCAGCGGTGTGACCGACGGCGGCTGACCGCGTCGGACGCCCAGACGGTTAGATCGAGAGGACCGGTTGGCTCGCGTAGGAGAGGACGTACTCGGCGGCCTTCTCGAGGACCTCGGCCTCGGTTTCGGTAACCGGTTCCCGGGGGAGAACGATGAAGTCGGCGTCGATGTCGTCGGCGGTGTCGAGCACGACGTTGCCCGGGTGCCGCGTCTTTCGTGTTTGCGAGAAGCCTTCGTCGACGGAGGTCGTAAGCGCCACGTCCGCGTCAGCGGCGATGTCGCCGATATCATCCAAAAACTCCTGTGTGTTCTCCGCGACGGCGGTTTCGTCGACCGTGCCGGCGTCTAATCCCCGGACGACGCCGCGTCCGAGGACGAACAGCGCGTGGACGGAGGCGTCATAGCGGTCGGCAACGGCGACGGCGTATTCGACGGCGGTGGCTGACTCGTCGCTCCCGTCGACCGGTGCAAGAACGGTGTCGACGGTAAACGGCTCGCTGGCGTCCATACGCGGCAGTGGGCGGCCCGTCACAAAAAAGCCATCCCACCGTTCCGGGACCGAGTCGGCTGCCGCGGCCCCGTCGAACGGGGGTATTTAAGCAACCGCGAGCGTAACCGCTACGTATGTTCGATACGGTCGTGGTCGCCACCGACGGGTCCGACAGCGTGAAACGGGCCGTCGACATCGCGCTCGATCTCGCCGACCGGTTCGACGCCGAGGTCCACGCGCTCTCGGTGATCGACGCCAGCGAGGTCGACGCCTCACCCCAGCAGCTCCGGGACGAACTCCGCACTGCTCTCGAGACGACAGCCGACGCCGCGCTCACGACTGTCGAGGAGCGGGCGGATAGAGACGTAATGACGGCTGTCCGCGAGGGGCGGCCCGCCGTCGAGATCTGCGACTACGCCCGCGAGGTCGACGCCGACGTGGTCGCGACCGGCACCCGCGGTCGCCACGGCGAGAACCGTCTCCTGCTCGGCAGCGTCGCCGAACGGATCGTTCGCACCTCGCCGGTCCCCGTACTAACGGTGCGGCAACTCGCGCCTGCGGGCGACGACGATGGGGATGAGGGGGACGCGAGCGTCGCCTGACGGCCCGTCCCAGACGACCGCGCTCGCCGACCGGCGGTGACGATCGCCGAGCGCGTCCGGGACGCGTGTCCGAGCTCGGGCGGCGGCGTCGCACGACGCCGCGGCGCAGCGACCGACCGACGAACCGCGAGACCGGCGATTACTTCCCGGGCGGTCTCTCAGTACGCAGCATGTACGACGAACTCATTCGAAGTGACGATCTGTCGCTCTCGCGGAAGTCCGTCCTGCCGGGGACCGGTTTCTTCCTGCCCGATACGCTCGAGGACGACCTCGCGGACCAACGGACCGAGGCCGCACTCGAGGGAGCCGAAACCGCGGTCATCGCCGATCCAGACGCCGACGGGCTGGCCTGTGTCGCGCTCATTCGAGAGGCCTACGACGACATCCAGAACGTTCCGGAGTCGGACGAGATCGATGACGACGGCGACACGACGGACCCCGCCGGCGCACCGCTCGAGGAGCCCGAGCCGACGCCCAACGGCGTCGCGTTGCTCCCTGCGAGTCCTCATGACGTGGAGGACGCGCTGGCTCGCGTCGCCGAGTACGGCGACGACGGGATCGATATCTTCGTGTGCGACCTCGCGCCCGATCGGTACGAGTACGTCGCGGAGGAACTCACGGCCGCGCTCGAGATCGCCGATCGGCTCGCGTGGTACGACCACCACCAGTGGGGCGACGACGTCGCACGGGCGGTCCGGGATGCCGGGGTCGACCTCGTGATCGGCGACTCCGACGAGGAGTGTAGCGCCGACGTGGTCGCCCGCTCGCTCGAGTACGAGTTCGGGCCGATGTACGAGGAACTGGCCGCCGTGACCCGGGACCACGACCTCTGGCTGCGCGAGGACCCGCGCAGCGACGACCTCGCGGATTACGCCTACTGGACCGATCCCGCGGAGTACGTCGAAGTCGTCCGCGAGTACGGCGTTGACCTCCCCGCGTGGGTCGAGGAGTATATTGCCGAGCGCCGCGTCGAGAAGGAGGCGCTCATCGATCAGGCCGTTGGCCGCGCCGAACTCCGCGAAATCGGCGGCTACACGGTCGGGATCACCTACGGCCGTTGTTCGCAAAACGAGGTCGCTGAAGCGATGCGCGAACAGGGTGCCGACGCTTCGATCATCGTCAAGCCCGCCGGCTCGGCCTCCATTCGCGGGACCGACGAGTTCGAACGCTGTCACGAGGTCGCGGGCAAGGTCAACGGCGGTGGCCACCCCAAAGCCGCGGGCTGCAAGCCCGACATCTACGACGACATGCTCGACTACGCGAACCACTGGACGACGCGGGGGGCCGTGACGAAACGGGTCATTCTGGATGCGTTCCGTGATGTTCTCGCAGAAGATGCGAATTCAACTGATGAGGGATACTGCTAGATTAAACCTCCTCGTTTGAGGGGTTCGATAGGTGTTTAATCTCCAGACCATGGTGACTCCGATAGTAATTGGAAGAGGTACCAGTACTGGATGGTCGCTCGGTTCGGCTGACGCCGAACCACTTACACAAATCGCTACATCTTACCAATGAAGCCGATACAGCATGGTAGCACGTGACAGCCTGAGTAGCTAGGCTGGCATGTGGGTTTGGTCACCATCAAAAAACGGTACGTCAGAAGACCCTGCTCTCAATCTGAGGGCCTTCGAATAGCACTTCCCTTCTCTTGCGGAACTCCGTGCAGTTCTGTCTTAGTAGTACCGACGAGAATAAATCACTGGCACTGTCTAGTTGAGTCAGTGTGAGAAGTGAACAGGGCGTTGAGTTTCTTGTCCAAAGATGCTCGCAGACCTGCTCATTATCCCTACTACTCACAAACTTGTTCACTTCTCAAACTGGCTTAACTAGTTAGTTCCGCTTATTCAGGTTACATACGATTTGTAGATGTTTCTGGCCCACTCAACGGTTAAATCGTCTTCTGAAACCATACCCCCGATTTCTAGACCACGGTTATTGTAAAGACAGATCCAGGCAACGTCTTTATCAAGGGTTGAGAGCGCGAATGGTATTTCGTTTGCTGTCGTTTCTATTCTGATATCATTGGATTCATGTATCATTTCCCAGGATTGGTCGAAATCCGATTTGAGTTTCTGAAATATATCTTCCTCCAGCAATACCTCAATTGATCCCCCACTGTGTGAAAATTCTATGAAGAATTGGAGATACCACGAATTTATAACCGGAATTGCAATTTGAATGTGCTGTGTATCAGCTACTAATTTAGAAAGTTCCATTAGTACCTTTTGAGGACACTCTTTATCATTTAGTATTATTTTCCCGTTGTCAAATATTTCTAATGGAAGTCGAGGAGTTTGACCCTGTTCGATGAGAATGATTTTTGCATTATTTATTGATTTGGATGCATTGGTAAATCTTTTGTATGCGTCATATAACATCAATCCAAATAATGTTGGATCAAGTGTGTTTTGCTCAAGTAGGTCTTCATCCCGCAAATCCTGGATTGAGCGGTCGATCGTTGAACGAGAAATGTTTAAACACCTCTCTAAGTCACGTTTTGTCCCACCTATTTCAATTAGCCTCTTTAAAACCTTCCATCTATTAATAACTGTATATTCGTGATTGGGTATTTTTTCATTCATCTGGTTAATTCACCCTATGTAGTGAATAAAGTTACTACTAAAAATAAGTTGCCACTATATCCAGAAGATAGTGCCCTAGTTAGCCAAACCTAATAGTTTAGTTCATCGACATCAACCTCTGAGAATATTTCAAACTATGAATAGATATTCAGGGAATAAAGTTAATACGTGATAGAGTAGTTCTAAAATGGATATGGAAGATAAAAGATCCAATTCGAGTGGTAGAAACAATTCAACTAACCGGCGAACGTTTGTTGGAATGACGACTGGAAGTATACTGGGTCTCGCTCTTACAGGAAGTGCTGGAGCTCACCAGAGTAACGAATCTAACTACAAGGGAGAAAAAAAGAAGAAAACTAGTGCCGAAAAAGCCGAAAAGTACCGTGGCTCAAATGGACATGTGATGGAGGTAACACCAGAAAACTCAATGAGCGATAAGGAGGTGTCCGAAGCAATTGATGAAATTAGCGAAAAGCATGGTGAAAGAGCGGCTCTGGCAACATTCCCCGACCGAGCACCAAGTAGATTAAACAAAGATAACCAGACAGTGAGTACGATGATGGGTGACGGTGGTCTCACAGAGGGCGTAACAAGAGTCGACAGTTGGGATCACTCTTACGTTGTAGAGAATAGTATCAACCAGAACATATCCGAGACTAACCATTTTATCACACTATTCAAAACAGACGAGACTGATAGTGATGGTAACACAGTCTACCTCTGGAGAGGATACAATTATTCTGACGCCAAGAATGATCTAGCTGGGAAATACGCAACAAAATCAATGACTGCAAAGGTTCAGTTCAGAGATGATAATATGGAATTTGTGCAGTACGAACCCGATACAAAAGAAGAGTTCGGTAGTTCGGGGGATAGTATATCTTTGAACCTCGGATTCGCAGAAATTGGATCTGATTTCGGTGGCGGAAGCAGCGGCTATCAACAGCCATCCCCATCAAAAATTGAGGATGGATATGGAGAAGAACCACCGTCCAAGTATGAGGATGAATGGAATCCAGATCACAGTGGTGCTCAATTTGGATACGAAGTTGGTGATTGTATTACTGGACTAGCTACAGGTAGTTTCATTCTGGACACCCGCTCTTCAGGTCCAAGGTCGTTCTGGTGGAAAACACATGTAGATGTAGGGCTTGCTTCAATTTGTTCCATAACGTAATTTTATATTTATAGCATGTTTTTCTAGACAAGATCGCACAGGTGTTATTTTTAAATTGTTATGCTAAAATATAGCTGAGAACAACCGATACATTCATGTAGTTTCAGATAGTATTTCTCACTATGAACCATAGAGATCAGGTCAGTAATCTGCAACTCCTTGCTCTTACTATTTTCGGGATAGTGGGTTTTGGCGCTAGTATCTTGTACGGGTTTGTTGGGAGATGGATCCTTGTAATAGCCTTTCTAATCGTTCTATACTTGCTATATCGTCTTGTTATTGCTGTCGAACATATATCAAATTGAGTTTTCTAAGTCAGTGAAATTTTATTCATATAATTGTATACCAATCAAACCGTATTTCGAGAGCTGCAATACATATTTAATTATGGTATTATCAGAATTTTATTTCATTCAATACCGAATGTAAAGCAACCATCCGGTGGCTGCTCTGACAATAAGAAACCAACAACGTAGTACCTTTACAAACAAACTCAACTAGCCAGTTTCTAGGGGAATTAGGAGAGGTACCGACAAGTATTGAGAACACACATGTTTATAATATGGCTAATTCGAAATAGAGGCTACAATAGTCGATTTCAATTATCTAACTGGTACTCTTTTCATCAACTGCGTTCCATCGGTCCGAGAACGCCGTCCCGCACGTGCACTGGGCGTAGGCGTGGACGACAGCTCCCTCGGCGTAGATGCCGCCAACCTCCTCGTTCTGTGCTTCGGCGAACGCGAAGACGAACTGGACCGCGTGGTCTTCATCGTCCGACGCGTCCGGGCAGTGACCGTCGGTCAGGTCGCCCTCGATTTCCCCTTCGTTGCTCATCGCGGACTTGGCGAACTCCATCGCACCGGTTCCCGTCGCCGCCTGAAAGGCGCTCCGGCCGCGCTCGCCGTCGACTACGATCAGAATGCCATCGTCGACGCGGTCCCCGAACCGCTCGAGTCGCTCGTCCGAAACGTAAGAGTCCGCCAGAAACAACGCAACGTCCTCGAGGCGGTCGCCCGCCAGAAACTCCTCGCGTGGGTTACTCATGGCCACGGATTCACGCTCGACGTGGAAAAAGGGCGGTATTCGCGTCGCTCCGTTCGGGACCGACACACGACCCACAGTCAGCCGCCCGATTACGGGTGTTTCGGCGGTTGACGTTTGTCGTTTCCGTTCCGATCTATTAATTTATGAGAGCGGGCGACCGTTCGTTTCCCTGCCGCTTAATACGTCTCAGTGATACGGACTCAGTAGTCGTATCGCTGTCCCGCACTCGCTCCACCGTTGGTCGACCACAGCCGGCGGCCGAGGACGCCCATCTCACGACCCCCACCAGTGATCGTCAATGTATGACAACAGCCGCGCCGTCGAATCCGTGCTCGACGAACTCACGAGGAGCATACTCACGGACAGTCAGTCGGACCCGTCCGATCCCGCCTTCGAGTCGACCGAGGACGAACCGAAAGACATCGAACGGCACCTCGACGAACTCGTAGAGCAGGTCCACGGAGCGTTCCCGGCCGACGACGTCCAGTTCGACGAGGCCATGATCAGGGACAATCTGGAGGAACTCCTCCTGTTGCTCATCGCGCTCCACGGGGAGACCCACGGCAAAGCGCTTATCTCGGCGTTGACCTCCCTCTTCGAGACGCAACTCAGTCCGGGGACCGTCTATCCGACCCTCCACGAGTTAGAGGACGCGGACGTGCTTTCGATGCACGCCAAAGTTCGAACCAAGGAGTACTCGATCGCAGACGAGGCGTACGTGCGTGCGACCGTCGAGCAGACGATGGTCCAACACCTCGCCTTCGGGCTCTTGCTGTACGCCGTCCTCCCGCGTCTGTAACCCCGATCACGAAGTCGCGACGCGTCGCTCGAGCGCGGGACGGCGGCGTTCGACGCCACTGCGCGGATCGAACCCGGATTACTCGTCTTCGAGGCTGTCCGCGATCTCGCTCAGGCTCTCGGTTGGCGGCTCGCGTGCATCGTAGTAGGTCGTCTCGCCGGGCGAGCGGAGGCCATAGAGGAACTCGGGTTCGACGACATCGATCAGGACCGAGCCGCCCGCCGGAACGTCGTGGTCTGTGGTCCACTCGGTGAGCCGGTCGGTCCCGCCGCTGGGGTCTCGAGCCAGGTCCGGTGTGTCGTAGACGCCCGGAATCGATAAGTCGTCGCCGGTCAACGCCCGTTCGACTCGCGCGAACAGTTCCTCGCCGTCAAGGACGACTCGGACGACCTCGTCGGTCGGGAACGCCTCGCGGTCGTCGGCTGGCACCTCGAGTTTGACGCCCGTCGCCGTCTCCGTACACGTCGACCGGACCGTCTGGACTGAGGGATGGTCGCTCGCAACTCTGTCAGTCATTGAAAACGAATGAATACGGGCGGCGACTTACTCGTCGTCGCCGTCGTCGCCGAGCAGTTCGTCGACGTCGGTACTGCCGCGGTCGACAATCGAGGCGTTGATCTGGGCGACGGCGTCGGACACTTCGCGGCCGCGGACGGTGATCCGGCGGCGCTCGCCGTCACGGGACGGTTTGTAACCGGTCTGCTCGTCTGTCATCATGACTTCCTTCAGGTTCGGCCCCGCAACCTCGTCGGTGAGCGGGCGGCCGGCCTCGTCGGAGCCGCCGGTGATCTCGAGCGTGTAGCCGTCGAGCCCGACGGCACCGCCGTCGACTTCCTCGCCGATCGACTTGCCGATAAAGCGGTTCGCGTCCTGTTCCTCGGCCTCGAGCTGGTGGGCTAACCCGGACTCCGGGTCGCCGACAACGACAGTGAAACTTGCCATGCCCGACGGAAGACGGCCGTCGGTCAAAAGATCATCGATCGGTACCGACCTTTTTTCCGTTCGGGTTCACTGCGTTCACCGCTCACGCAAAAATCTCGACCAAAAAAGGCCGCTCGCTCCTTGCAGTCGCTCACGGTGGGAAGGGGTGAGCGCCTGCCCTTCCCCGGGTCGGACGGCTCTCGCAGCGCTCGAGACGTCCTCCCGGCCAGTAAGTACAGGCTCGGTTCGATTCAGGAGTCGGTGTGCTCGAACAGTCAAGTAGCTGCAACTCCTCCGTCGACACGTGTTCATCGACCCCGAGCGACTCGAGGTGCGCCTACGCGAGGAGTTCGGCGGGACGACGGCCCAATTGCGGGTCGTCGTCCGGCAGGCCGTCGATCTCGCGGACTCGGGTGCGTACGAATCGGACGTGGGGACCGCCCTGACAAACGAGATCGTCCTCGAGGAGTTGGCCGACGCTCCCGATGGGACCCCGCCGGACCGGTGGAACTGGTGGATCGGCTCGCTCGAACTCGCATACGGCGGCTACAACCGGTTCGATATTCAGCGCTATCAGAGATAGCGACCCGCAACGAAGGGCAACACCGATTGTCCTCCGGCCCGTAGACGACGCCGATGAGCGAACTGTCGCGACCCGTCTGGCCGGCGTACCCGCTGTCGGTCCTCGTCGCGGGCCTCGGTCACTGCTATCTCGGCCGGTGGAAGCGCGGCGGGATCTGGTTCCTCTGTTACGGCCTCGCGCTCGTGTTCCTGAGCGCGCGAACCGTTTCGGGTGCGCTCAGCCTCGAGGAGCCGTTCGTGGTAACCGCACTGCAGTTCGACGCCGTGAGCTACACCGACGTGGCCGTCCCGCTGACGATCCTCCTGGTCTGTCTGCTCGATGTCTATCTCATCGGGCTGGTCGAACGGACCACGCTCCCGCCGGCCGGCGGGGACGACCGTCGCTCGAACAGTTCCTGACGCTCCCGTGTCGGCGACGCCGGCTTCGAGTAGTGTGACCCCCCGCGTGGTTTTTGTACTTGTCGCCCGAACGACGAGTATGGGACGTCTCAGTTCCGTCCTGCTCAAAGGGCTCGGCGTGCTCCTCCTTGCGATCGTCGTGCTGAGCGTCGTCGGTACGATCGTCGGCATCGCCCTCTCGGTGATCGCCGCTGTCCTCTCGCTGGTCCTGACGCTTGCCGTCCTGTCGGTGGTCGTTTTGGCGGCCGTCGGACTGCTCTCGCTGTTCGGCTCGGACTCGAGCACCGGAAGCGGCTCGGATACCCCGGCCGAAAACCGCCCCGGTCCCGAAGAACGCGTTCGCTCCCGGTACGTCGACGGCGACCTCGACGACGAGGCATTCGAACGGGAACTCGAGCGAGTCCTCGATACCGAGGACCGATCGACCCGGCCGGGTGTCGACGGCTCGCGGACCCGTGACCCGGCGAGCGAACGGGAGCGACTTCGGGATCGGTGACGGGGCCCGGTCCGAGACGGACGCAACGGGCAGCGAAAGCGGAGCGCCGAACAAAACACGGTCATCCCCACGACGAGTGGACTGCTCGGAAACGAAGGGGCGCTGGTAGTAGCTAGGTAACATCGGCGATTGTTTATAAATGAGTCACTCTATTCTGGTCTAGCCCAAAATATAATAGATCCCCATCTCGTACTCCAGCACGGGTTGCATATCATGGACTCGTGGACTGACGGGGTCAGTACCAGAGACCGCGTCCGAAAGATCGCGCTCTCGCTCACCCGACCTCGGTCGGTTAACTGGATCAAGAACGAAGCCGACGTCGCGTCGTGGGATACCACGAAGGACGAACTCGAGCGACTCGTCGAGTACGGGCAGATCAAGCGCATCGAAGACGACAGCGGGAGCGAGACGCAGTATCGGTACGGTCCCGACTATCGGCGGCGCTATCTCGACCGCGTGGAAGAACTCGCGGCCGAACACACCAAAGACGAACTACGGAACGAGGTCGCGGCAATCCAAGAGCAAATCGAAGCGTGGCAGGACAGTTACGACGTGGATTCCCTGAGCGAACTGGAGACCTCGGTGACGGACGCCGACCTGTCGAGTGACGAGATTCGCAAGCGAAACGCAGTCATCCGCCGGTGGGAGCGGTCCCGGGAGACGAAACGCCTCGTCGACCACGCGCTCTCCCTGTACGACGACCTCGAAAGCGTCACCGGCCCCGAATCCGGCTCTCGGCCAAGCGAGGCGGCACAGTAACCGATGGCGTCGCTGTTCGTCTTTCTCGCTCACCGAAGTCTGCTCGACCAGCACACCGCTCACGGTGAGATCCAAACGTGGCTGTGCAACCAGGGCGGGTGCCGCGATGTCCGGTACGCGCCGAGTTCCATCCGGCGATACGAGGTTTGTGCGACGATCGATCCCGAGATACTGCTGGGAGAGCCGTCTCACTCAGAGACGGCGGAACTTCGCGTCGAGTTCGAGTTCCCTGACGATACCGAACACGATTACTACGAAATTCAGTGGATCGACGGGGAACGGAACTACTCGTTCGGATGGCACCAGGACGAAACTCATCCCGATCTCGGGAAGTGTCACTTCCAACTCGACCATCGTGACGAAACGGTCGCCCGAAAACCGGCCGTGTTCCACGACAGCCATCCGGTGACCGTCCTCGAGCAACGGCTCTCGCTCGTCCCGTCGATTCTCGAGTTGGTGGCGTGGGAGAACGACCGTCCGAGGCTCTCTCGGTGGCCGCCTGACGACGTGTGACGCTATTTCAGGCTGACAAACGAGATCGTCTCGTTCAGAACCACTACTTCCGAATTATAGTAGACTGAAATGAGTTACACGCTGGTCACAACGCTGTCGGGCAATCAGGTGTACAATGGCTTTCAGTTGCTACGATAGCCGATTCCGGCGTTGAGTATCGTTGGACTCTTCGAGAGCCGCCGAACGCCGGCTCTGCGAGGGCTCGCCGCTCGGCATATCTTCGACTTCCTGGGAACACTGGTACTTCACGTCGCTCCGCCAGTAGTCATCGTCTGTGCCGAAGAACCAGAGGTGTCCTTGATCGAGCCCCATCGCCGCATTAATCGTCGTCTGGAACGCCTCGAGTGTGGAGTCCGAGCCGACAACGATATCTCGCCACAGCGATGTCGAGTCAGAATCGAGTTTGACGCGGAAGCGGTAGGCTGTCATTCTCGTTTCGTTCTCCCGTGACCGACGATAGCGAACGTTCGGCCTCTGAACGAGGTGGGGTGATTCGACGTTGTCAAACGGAACGAGCGACTACCAGTCGCTAATGGATATTCGGTTTCTGGGCGGTGCGGGAGAAGTCGGTCGGAGCGCGATCCTGGTAAACGATCGCCTCCTGCTCGACTACGGGATGAAATCGGGGAATCCGACGCAGTTCCCTGAAGACGCCGCTCCCGACGCGGTCGTGGTAAGTCACGGTCATCTCGACCACGTCGGCGCGATCCCGTCGCTGCTGAGCGGCAGCACCCAACCGCCGATCCACTGGACGCCGCCGACGCGCGAGTTGGCGCTGACGCTCGCGCGAGACACGCTGAAGTTACACGGTGGCACGATACAGTGTCCGTTTACCGAGACGGACGTCCAGCGCGTTACGCAGGTTTCGGAGACTCATGGCTACCGCGAGACGTTCGAGACCGCCGGTCACGAGGTGACCTTGTTCGACGCGGGCCACATTCCCGGATCGGCGCACATACTCGTCGACGATGGGGAGACCAGACTGCTCTACACCGGGGACTTCCACACGGTGGACCAACGACTGGTCTCCAAGACGACCGTCCATCCGGACGCCGACGTGGTGATCTGTGAGAGCACCTATTCCGACGTCGAACACGAAAACCGATCGACGGTCGAAGACCGGTTCGTCGAGAGCGTCGAGACGACGCTGTGGGAGGGCGGGACCGTCGTGATCCCCGCGTTCGCCATCGGTCGCACGCAGGAGATGTTGCTCATCTGTGAGCAACACGATATCCCCTGCTACGTGGACGGGATGGGAAAACGAATCACGAAGCTACTGCTGCAGCATCCCGAGTTCGTCCGCGACGCGGACGCGCTTCAGCGGGCGGCATCTCACGCCCGGTTCGTGACGGGCCGCGACGGCCAGCGCAAGCGCATCGCCGAGCAGAACACTGCAGTCGTCACGACGAGCGGGATGCTCCACGGCGGCCCCGCGATGACCTACGTCCCCGCCGTCCGCTCGCACCCGACCAACAAGATCGCCATGACCGGCTACCAAGTCGAGGGGACCCCTGGCCGGGACCTGCTCGAGACGGGGAGCGCCGAGATCGATGGCCGAATGCTGCCGGTCAGCGCGCAGGTCGAGCAGTACGATTTCTCCGCGCACGCGGACCGCGACGGGATCCGGACGTTTCTCGCGGCCTACGAGGACGCGCGAATCCTCGTCAATCACGGCGACCGCTGCGAGGCATTCGCCGCGGAGCTTCGCGACGACGGCGTCGACGCCACCGCGCCGGCACTCGGCGACCGCCTCGAGTGGTGACAAGCGGGCGCGTCGGCCAACGTGACTGAACACCGACAGAAACGGCGGGTCCGCGACCGTACTCGAGACGGGAAGAGTGACCGACCGGCTGTCGCTCAGTTCTCCTCGCCGGACTCGCCCACCGTCGACACATCCGCGCCGGGCGGTCGAGTACGATTCCGGCTCTCGTCCGGAGTCGCGTCCCCGTCACCGACCGCGTCCGCTTCGGACCCAGCCTCGGAAATCGAGTCCGGGCGGTCACCGGTGCCGTTGTCGCCGACCGCCGCCGACGGCGGTCGCGGCGGTTCGAAGACGGCCACGAAGTCGTCGCGGCGAACGGCGTACACTGCCCGGTCCGGGTCGAAGACGATCGCGGTGTCGACATCGATGCCGTACGCGGCCAGCGCCGCCAGGGAATCCACGTGTGCGTGGGGTCCCTCGAGCGCCGCGTCGGGAAGCGGCAGGACCGTGACGACCTCGTCGAACTGCTCGCGGTCGTCGCGGTACGCGAGCCACTCGCGGTCGGCCGCCGTCGGTCCGGGGAACCGACGCGAGGCGACCGCGATCGCACCGAGGCCGCCGAGTCCGGCCGCGACGAGCAGCGGTCCGCCGAGGGATCGCATGGGGCCAGCAGCGGGGGACGCGGATACGGTTTCGTACTCCTCGTAGGATTCGTTGTACGCGTCGCTCGCTTCGTCCTTGAGCCGATAGGTCCCGTCCTCGACGCTGATCGGGACCGTGTAGTCGTCCGCGACCGACCGCTCCGCGCCGTCGATCGTGCCATCGATCTCTCGCTCGAGGACGAGGCGGAGTTCCGTCTTCCCGGGACTCGCTCCGAGGTCGGATTCGATCCGGTCGATTCGTGCCGTGACGGCGGAGACGTTGACGTCGAACGCCGCGGTGACGGACTCGCCCGGCTGGACGGCCGTTTCGTTCGTCGCCGCGAGCGGTTCGCGCTCGCGCCAGTACACGGTCCCGTTGTCGGGGTCGACCGACCGATACACCAACTCGACCGTCAGGGAGACGCTAACGTCCGCAGCGCCGTCGGCCGCGTAGCCCCCGACGAACGTCCCGTTGACCGTCGGACTGACGGCCGAGTAGTACAGCGGTTCGTTCTCGAGTCGCGTCCCCGCCGGATAGACCGCAGTCGGTTCGGTGACGGAGGCACCGTGAGAGACGGCCCCCGTGGCGGTCCAAGTCGTCTCGACCCGACGGGTCGTTTCCGCCTCTCCGGTCGGGGCTGCGTAGGCACCGTAACTCATCCACGCGCCCACGGCGAGTAGGCAAATCAGGACGACGACGGCCGGCGTTCGATACGTCGCGAGCAGGACGCGGAGCCGCACCCGACGCTCCGCGTCCGCCCTCGTTCGTCGCTCCGTCGCGTCGTCGGTTTCGGTCGATCGGAAACACATAGTTCGTGCTCTGATACAGGGTCTCAGTACAACCGCCGGACGAACGATCGCGCCCCCGTACAGCGACTGCGGACCGCCGCCCGTTTCGAGCGGACGTCACCCGGGCCGATGAGCCATCGACTCAGCAGATACGTCCCACCTCCGAGCAGCGAGACGATCGTCGCGAACGGGAGCCACGGGTGGCACTCGTAGAGCGCGTCGATGACTGGCGCTGGCAGGACGCATAGATAGCGATACTCGGTGACGTACGTCGGGTAGTGGCCCGTCTCGTCGGGGGCCGTGATCGAAACCGCAACCGTCGTCTCCCCACGGGGCCCGACCGTCGCCCGTTCGGGCTCGAGGTGGACGTTCTCGTCGCCGGACTCGACGTAGGACCGCGTCGGGACGACCCCGCCGTTGGAAATCGAATAGGGGACGTCGTCGGTCGTCCCTCGCTCGATCACCAGCGGGCGGTCCGACTCGAACTCCGCGCTGATAACGTCGTAGGACTGGGTACCGGCCGGGACGAGCATCGCTGCGGCGGCGGCGAGACCGACCAGAAGCGCGAACCCCGCCGCAAGCAACCGGGGATCGATCCAGCCGTCTCCGGTCCCGCGCTCGTCGCCGGTCGTTCTCGACTCGAGGGAAGGGGACCGCCGTTCACGAACCGTTTCGACGGCGTAGAGGACGATCGAGAACCCGAGGATCGGCAGCGCGAACTCCGACGCGTCACCGGACTCGCTGACGCCGAGTCGGGCTCCGACGCGCTCGAACGTCTCACCTGCCGTCATCACGGTCGTCCCCAGCAGCGGAAGCGTCACGACCTCGCCGTTCACTCGCCAGCCCTCGGCGACGATCTGGGCGTCCCGGACGTGGGGCTCGCCGCTGTCCTGATCGGTAAACGGGTTCGCGTCCCCGCGCGTAACGTAGCCCTGTGAGGTCTCCTCGACGACTCGATGAGTCGTGAGACCGCCGCCCTGGATTTTCGTCGCTTCGAAGACGATGATATCGCCCGGCTTGGGATCGTCGGTCAGTTCGCTTGGGATCGCCACGAATCCGTCGCCGGTGTCGATCGTCGGCTCCATGCTCCCCGTTTCGACGAATCCCAGCAGAACCGGCTGCCCGACGACGAGAGCACCGAGGGTAACCAGTACGATGCCCCCGACCCCTCGTGTCACCTCTCGTCGAATCATGCCTCACATAGTGCAGCAATAGTATACTACTTATACATTTGTGATAGTTAACACGTTAGGCGGGGGAAACCGTGGCTCCCGCGGCTCGAGGCTGCTGCCGTTCGGGTCCGAATCGGGCCCTCGTCCCCGTCCATCGATGACTCGAGGTGGGACTGCCCGTGGTCGCGTCCGGAGGAGCGAACCTTACATTGCCTCGGCCCTCACGATCGCGTCCGCATCGAAGTTCTCAACGGCCGACTCTCCGGTCTCGATCCTGAGGCCGATCACTTGCGCGGTGCCCGTTCCGAGGGTAATGGGATCGTCGTAAAGCAGGCTATCGACATCGGTCCCGGGGTAGAACTGGACGGTGAGTCCGCTTGCAGTCGGGTCGAAGTCGCCGTCGGCCAACTTACCGATCGACACCGCGACCTCCTGGGAGCCCTGGTTCTCGATCCGGAACACCTCGTCGAACTCGTAGACCGAATTCGGTCCGACGCCGTCGCCGTTGTCCGCCGTTCCGGTCGCGTCGTTGATGTCGATCGAAAGTTCGTTGTTGGCACTGCTGTCCTGGTTGACGAACGTCGCATTCGCCGCCTGCGTCGGACTGAGTGCGAGGTATGCCTGATCGTCGTCGGCGACGGTGACCCCGACCGATCGATCGGCTTCGGCGCTCGTGAACGCACCCGTCCCGAGCGCGACGCCGCTGGTGGCGACCGCGCCGAATCCGGCCAACAGCCGTCTCCGATTCATACTCGACGACCTCATCAGGCCTCCGCGCCGATCGTCAGCGTTCCCGAGAGATTCGACGTGCCGGCGTTGATGGCGAAGTCCACGTTGACCGACTTGCCGACCCCGAGTTCGTAGGTGTCATCACTATCGCCGTCGTCCTCCGCGAGCGCGACGGTGATACCGTCCGAACTCGGTGCCGAGAGACTCCCCGGCAACTGCGCACTCAGGTCACCCGACCCGCTCAGACTGACCTCCACGGGTTGAGTCCCCTGATTCGTGATCGTGAACACGTCCTCGGCGACGGTGTCCGCGTTCGGATTCACACCGTTGCCGCCGTTGCTGGAGTCGACGAAGTCGACGGCGTACTCGTCGCCGGACGTGTCGAAGTACATATCGTTCGCCTCCCCCGAGTTGTCCAGTCCGAGGTACGCGTTGGCGTCCTCGGTGACCTGCACGTCGACCTGTCGGTCGGCCTCGACGCTCGAGAACGCGCCGGTTCCGATAACTGCGGCTGTGCCCGATGCCAGTGCTCCCATTCCGATGACGAATTTGCGTCGTTGCATTGGTGAATTCTCCGTTGTCGTGTGGCCTGCGTCCGACCGCTCGTCACCTACGCCGCGACTCGTCGCGTCTGATCCCCGCCGCGGGGATCACGGATCGGGGATGGCTGACAAGGGATATTGTAATACGTTCGTGTCCGAAATCTCAACCGCTCCTTCGGCGGATTCAACCGTCTGCTGACCAGTTCGGAACGATTGGCTATGCCCGGTTGACCCGCCCGAAGCGAAACGCAACGTCGTATGCCCTGCGGCCCGGTGTCCGTCGGTTCGGAGTCAACGGGTCACTGACCGAGCGATCAGTGCGGTATTGGGATCGTTGACTCCCGGGTCCGGCCGTCCCTGCAGCCTCGAGAGCTGGTCTATCGACGGTTGACGCGTCGGTATGCCAGGGTTTCGTCTCACGATACCGGTCGGAACACGAGAAAGGAGTCAATAAAATCGGGGTTTTCGAACCGATCACGGACAACCACTTATTTACGTCCTAACACTTTTACCGGGGAATGTAGTACGTCGATCCGAAATGGGGGCGACTCAGATCGAACCGTCCGGGGACGCTGACGCGTCGCAGCCGGACCCGGACCCCGAATCAGACGAGATGGGGGTGAACGCCTCGGCAGCCGCCGACTCGCTCACCGAGGACGAACTCTTTACCATCCTCTCGAACCGACGACGGCGGTACATTCTCCACGAGTTGATGCGAGCGGACGAACGGCTCGATATCGGCACCCTCTCGCAGGAAATCGCCGCCTGTGAGGACGACATCGAACTCACGGAGGTCTCGAGCAGCGACCGCAAACGGGTGTACACGGCGCTTCGCCAGTCGCATCTCCCGAAGATGGACGAGGCCGGCGTCGTCGATTTCGACCGCGATCGGGGAACGGTCGAACCGACCCCCGCCCTCGAGGACGTCGAAATTTACATGGACATCGTCCGCGGGCGCGAGATTCCCTGGAGCGACTACTATCTCGGATTGGTGGCGCTTTCCGGCCTCTTATTTGCGGTCGTGTCGATCGGACCCGGCCCGTTCGCGTCGCTCTCGCCGTCAGCGTGGGGCCTGTTCGTCGTCGTCTCCTTCGGCGTCTCCGCGGTCGCCCACCGCTACTACGCGCGACGCACCCGCCTCGGAATCGGCGACGACCCGTCGGCCGTGGCCCTTGAGTACCGGAACGAAACGGACCCGGACGGCTGATGGCGCGTCGACCGGTCGGCGCGACCTCGAGACCGCACTCGCCATCGGCAGCGCCCCCGCCAGCGAACCCACTGGACACGAACGGCCCATGAAACGAACGCGACGCGCTGCGCTGGCCCTGATCGCCGGTTCGAGTAGCGTCCTCGCCGTCGAAACGGCCGGGTTCTCGAGCGCGGACGCTGACCGTGACGTTCGCGTCGCCCCCGCCAGTGACGCAACCGGCTATCTCGGACTGACTGAGGATGGGGTCGAGGACGACGGCGTGCTGTTCGGAGGAGGCCCGCGCCACCCGCCAGTCCGGTTCGATCTCAGCAACCAGTGTCCGGCGTCGCTCACCGTCGCGCTTACCGTCGACCCGTTTCGGCTTCAGTCGGCCGACGGGGAGTCGATCGACGGCACCCGGTTCGTCATCGACGGCGGGACCGGAGGATTAGGGCCGGGCGAGCGGGTCGACGCCGTGACGATCGGGGTCCCGCCGGACTCGGTCGACAGCGGGGAGACGATCACCGGACTGGTCGCGATCGATGCGAGAGGAGACGACATCCGCATCGAAGCCGAGCGCGAACTCACGATCGCGGTCCCCGACACGGGGTCGAGACAGCAACGCTCGGGTACGACTGGGCAGTCGGGGTCAGTGCCGGCATCGAACTCGAGCGAGTCCTGACGAATGCCGGCCCGCCGGCGGCGAACACGGGTCCCCCAGCGGGGCGGCCGTCGAACTCGCCGGTGAGCGGAATCCGGCTCCCAGGAGAAACGCTGCCACCGGCAGCGACTACAGTTCGCCGATGATCTCGTCGGCGAATGTCGACAGCGCCGCCTCTCGGTCATCGTTTTGGAGTCCGATGATCGCGTGGTCGAGCCCGTAGTCCGCGAGCCGGGCGAAGTACGCCCGGAACCACTCGACGCCGGCGTGGAATCCGAGGTGGAGCGGCTCCGGTCCGGCCGTCGGATCGTCGGCTAACTCGACCCGGACAGCGATCGCGAACGGCTTCTCGCCGGCGACCTCGCGCCAGTCCACGAGGTAGTCCTCGAGCGTCCGTTCGGGCAGGTGATAGAACAGCCAGCCGTCGCCGTGCTCGGCGATCCACTCCCGGGACTGCCGGGCGTGACCGGTCGGGAGCAGCGGTAGCGTCTCCGTCGTCGGCGTTGGCACCACGTCGAGGTCGCCCTCGAGCCGTCCCCACTGGCCCTCGAGTTCGGGAAAGTCCTCGCGCCAGACGGCGCGAAGCGTCTCGACGGACTCGCGGAACAGGTGACCGCGCTCCTCGCGGTCGACATCGAAGGCGGGGTACTCGGGGTCGCGGTCGCCGGAGGCGACACCGAGGACGAGTCGTCCGTCCGAGAGGCGATCGACCGTCGCCGCGGATGTCGCGACGTGGAGGGGGTGGCGAAGCGTGAGCACGACGCTCGAGGTTCCCAGCGCGATGTCGTCGGTGTGGGCGGCGACGTGCGAGAGCCACGGCCACGTCTCGAACGTCTGACCGGCATCACCGAACGTCGGCCAGTAGGTCGGGACATCGCGGGCCCAGAGCCCGTCGAACCCGACCGACTCGGCGTGGTTCGCGAGGTGCAGTTCGTCTTCGATGGGCGGCGACGAACGGGTCGCTCCCGTGAGCGGAAAGCCGGCACCGAAGGTCAGACCGTCGCGCTCGAACAGGCGTCGATAGCCAGCGTTTTCGTGTCCACCGGCAGGCATTCGACTGTGCTATCGGCTGGACCGGCATGACGATGGCGTTGGCCAGCCACTGTTGCCGGTACCGCGGCGCTCGAGGTCGGGCGAATGGAGCCCGGCGCGCGGGCGCTCGCGAGAGCGTCGTCACTCCTCGGCGCTGAGAAAAAGGGAGAATCGAGAGCGTCGCCGGGTCCTCAGTCGTCGGCGGGTGTCGCGCCGCTGGCGCCTTCGGCCTGCTCTTTCGTCCAGGACAGCTTGCCACCGGCAGCGAGGATTGCGCGCTCGCGCTCGGAGGCGTCGAGCGTCGCCGTGTACTCGTCCTCGCCGTTGATGCGGACGGTGAACTCCTCCTGGCCGCTGGTAACGGCGTCGTAGACGTCGTCGACGATCTCGACATCGTCGCCCTGATCGATGTTCTCGTAGGTGTCCTCGTCGATCGTCAGCGGGACGATCCCGAAGTTGAAGAGGTTCGCGCGGTGGATGCGTGCGAAGCTCTGTGCGAGGACGCCCTCGATACCGAGGTACATCGGACACAGCGCGGCGTGTTCTCGCGAGGAACCCTGGCCGTAGTTCTCGCCGGCGACGAGGAAGCCGCCGTCGGCTTCGAGCGCGCGGTCGGCGAAGGTCTCGTCGACCCGGGAAAGGGTGAACTCGGAGAGCTTGGGGACGTTCGACCGGTACATCAGGATGTCTTGGGTCGCGGGGATGATGTGGTCGGTCGTGATGTTGTCCTCCATCTTCAAGAGCGCTTCACCCTGAATGTCCGTGCCGAGCTGGTCTTTCAGCGGCACGTCGCCGATGTTCGGGCCCTTGATGAGCTCGTCGTCAACGGCCTCGTCTGGACTGATGAGGTCCGTCTTGGAGCCGTCGTACTCGTCTGGGAGTTCGACGCCGGGGGCCTCGAGGTCGCCGAGTTCGTCGGCGAGGTCTCGCGGGTCGACGATTTCGCCCTTGATCGCGGCCGCGGCCGCGACCTCCGGCGAACAGAGGTAGACGTTGTCGTCTTCGATTCCCGAACGGCCCTCGAAGTTGCGGTTGAAGGTCCGCAGCGAAACCGAATCCGAGGAGGGGACGTGACCGATGCCGATACAGGCACCGCAGGTCGCCTCGGAGAAGTTGACGCCGGCGGCCATCATCTCCGAGACCCAGCCCTCGCGGGCGAGCATCTCGGAGGCCTGCTTGGAGCCGGGTGCGACGATCGTATCGGTCCTGTCTCTTATACACATCNCCTCGCGCCATCAGAGATGTGTATAAGAGACAGAGCCGCCGATGACCTGCTCGACGTCCTCGCCAGCGGCCTCGCTGACGGGCACGACCTTGTCCGGCATCGAGGGCTGTGCGATCAGCGGCTCGAGGTCGGAGAGGTCGACGACGATCTCGTCGTCGTAGTCGGCGTCGTCGTCGGGCTGGAGCTCGACGTACTCGTCGCCGCGGCCGACGCGCTGGAGGTAGTCTTCGGTCTGCTCGTCGGTCGGGAAGATCGACGTGGTCGCACCGAGTTCGGTGCCCATGTTGGTGATGGTCATTCGCTCGGGTGCGGTCAGGGTCTCGACGCCCGGACCGGTGTACTCGAGGATCTTGCCGACGCCGCCCTTGACCGAGAGGCGACGGAGGAGTTCGAGGATGACGTCCTTCGCGGTGGCCCACTCGGGGAGTTCGCCCTCGAGACGGACGTTGACGACTTCGGGCATCTCGATGTAGTACGGTGCGCCACCCATGGCGACGGTAACGTCGATCCCGCCGGCACCGATGGCGAGTTCGCCGAGGCCGCCGGGCGTGGGCGTGTGGCTGTCCGAACCCAGCAGCGTCTTGCCGGGGGCCGCGAAGTTCTCGCGGTGGACGTTGTGGCAGATACCGTTACCGGGTCGGGAGAAGTGAGCGCCGTATTTGCCGGCCGCAGAACGCAGGAAGCGGTGGTCGTCGGTGTTCTTGAAGTCGAACTGATAAGTCTGGTGGTCGCAGTACTGCGCCGCGATCTCGGTCTGGACCTCGTCCAGCCCCATCGCCTCGAACTGGAGCCAAACCATGGTCCCGGTCGTGTCCTGGGTAAGTACCTGGTCGATCTCGATCCCGATCTCCTCGCCGGTCTCGAGTTCGCCCTCGACGAGGTGGTCGTCGAGAATCTTCTCGGTGAGAGTCTGTCCCATAGCACTCTGAACTCGGCCGTCCGTCCTGATAAATCCAGCGTGTTTCTGTGAGCAACGACCGGCGTGTGGGGGGTTGAAACGTGGGGATTCGAGTAAGTATTGCCGGACGAGTGAACGAGCGTCGAGAACGTTCTACTAGCCCACCATATGACCCCAAAAACGGCCGCGCGCTCGGCTCGACCCGTCGCGTCCACGCCAACCGTGTTGCACGGTACCAAACCGAGTGGACGATTCGAACGGATACGTTTTTCTCGTCGCCGCGGCGTTGGGTGGACAGACAACGCATGTTCCGTTCCGGTGCCTTCGTCGCCGACCACGTCTCGCCGACGACCGACGCGCAGATCCAGCCAAACGGGGTGGATCTGACCGCCGACGTCGTCTTCGAGCAGTTGGAGCCGGGCCGTCTCGGCCGGGACGGCAAACAGATCGGCGACCGCGTCGCTCGCCCGCTCGAGGAACTCGAGGAGGCCGACCCCGACACCTACTACCTGCCGACGGGAGCCTACATCGTCCGCTACGGTGAACGGATCGCGATCCCCGAAGGGCATATCGGCTTCGTCTACCCGCGCTCGTCGCTCATGCGCAACTCCTGTATGCTCAATACGGCGGTGTGGGACGCGGGATATGAGGGGCGCGGCGAGGGACTGTTGCAGGTCCACCACGATATCGAACTCGAGCGCGGTGCCCGAATCGCCCAGCTGGTCTTCGCCGAGGCCGACCACGAAGGCGTCTACGACGGGCGTTACCAGGGCGAAAACGTCGAGTGAGAGTCCGCCTGCGCGTTCGAACCCCTGCCGGTTCGCGTACCGTTTTGCCGTTCGCTCGCGTTCCCTCGAGTGACACACGATGATGGCGACCACCCACGTGTTCGCGGGACTCGCGGTCGTCGCGCCGATCGCGTACGTCGTCCCCGAGTTCGCAGTCGCGCTCGCGGTGGGGGCGATCCTCGGCGGCCTCGCTCCCGATCTCGATCTCGTTTTCGTCCACCGGCGGACCTTCCACTTTCCCGTCGCAGGACTCGGGGTCGCCGTCCCGGCGGTCGGCGTCGCGGTCGTCGCTCCCTCGGCGCTCACGCTCGCGGTGGCTGCATTCGCCGTCGCGGCCTGGCTCCACGCCGCGAGCGATTCGATCGGCGGCGGCCCCGAACTGGACCCGTGGAACGAACGGACCGAGCGGGCGGTCTACGATCACGTCCGCGGGCGATGGCTTCGCCCCCGACGGTGGATTCGCTACGACGGCGCACCCGAGGACGCCGCCCTCGGACTCGCGCTCGCGGGGCCGGCGTTGCTCGTCTTCGATGGCCGACTCCCCGCCGTGATCGTCGGTGGAATCGGCGTCTCGCTGCTCTACGCGGTCTGCCGGCGTCGGCTGGTCGCGTGGACGCCCGACTGGCTCGAGTGAAGAGAGTGAGCGACGCGGGGGAGTGAAGAGAATGAGTGACGCAGGGAGCACGCTCGGACGACCGGCGACCACATCTCGCGCACGGACGTGACAGCGTTGCAGACTGTCCCTTGGCCGGAAGTCGGAACCCTGATACGCCCGCTAACCGACCGGCCCCGTATGGTCGACGTGCTCGCCGCCAGAACGGCACACCTGGTCTTCGCCGCCCTCTGGGCTGGCAGTGTCTGTTTCGTCGCCGCCGTCGTCGTTCCGCTCGCACGCGACGGCGCGTTCAACAGGACGCAGCCGCTCGAGGTCATCTCGGGGAAACTGACGAGTATTTCGCGGGTGAGCTCGCTCGTTCTCCTTCTCACGGGGGGCCATCTGGCAGGGAACGGCTACACGTTCGAAGGACTTATCGAGACAACCAACGGCCGACTGGTGCTCACGATGGTCGCGCTCTGGCTGCTTCTGACGGCGCTCGTCGAGATCGGCGTGAAACGGTTCCAAACCGGCCTCACCGGCAAAAAGATCCGTGAACCGGCCCGGGACGCGCTTCCGGTGTTCCGCGCGGCGGCCCTCGCCGCGATCGCCTTGCTGGTCGTCGCGGGCCTGCTCTCGGCCAACGTCGCTCGCCTACTCTGATCGCCGCTCCCGGCGGTTCGGTTCCATCGTCCGACACGTCAGTGCCGAACATTCTTGCGAAAGATACTTAGCCGGTTACTGTAACGTACTCGCTAATGATCAGGGGTAAAGACATCGCCCTGTCGGTCCTCGCGGTGGGGACGGCCGCCGTGGCCGGCTACGTCCTGCACTCGGAGCGGTCGGCGAGCCACACGTCGCGATCGAAAGCGGACCTCGGTGCGCGAGTCGTCGGGCCCGACGACATCCCGGACGACGCGACGATCGTCGACGCGTCCGCACAACGACTTGGCGAGATCCCCGGCGCGCGGCGGGCGCTCGACCGGGCGATCCGCAACGGCGCACGCGAGGAATGGGAACACATCACGCTCGAGCGTGACGGTGCCTGGTCCGTCGTCGACCGCATCCGCCAGACGCTGCCCTACTACGACGCCGACGACGGCGAGTACAACGGCGTCTACGTCCGATACAACGATCGCATTCTCGTTCTCGATGCGATCGGCTGGGCGCGACTCGAGGAACCGATCGCGTAGGCGTTTCGCCGATTGTCGGTCTCTTTCACGTCGATCGCGGCCCCCGACCGCCGCGGAACCGCAATCACTACCACACCGGACGGCCGACGCCTATCCATGCAACTGGGCCTGATCGGACTCGGACGGATGGGACGGATCGTCGTCGACCGCACGCTCGCCGCCGGCCACGATGTGGTCGCGTTCGATCTGGACGACGCGGCCGTCGAACGTGCTGCCGACGCCGGTGCCGAGCCCGCCGACTCGATCGACGACTTCGTCGATCGGCTGGGCGCAGACAAGCGCATCTGGCTGATGGTCCCCGCCGGCGAAGCGATCGACGTCACGCTCGCGGAACTCGAGCCCCAGCTGGACGGCGACGATATCGTCGTCGACGGCGGCAACTCCTACTTCGAAGAGTCCGTTCGCCGCGCCGAGTCATGCCCTGCGGCGTATCTCGACTGTGGCACGTCCGGCGGTCCTGCAGGGGCCGAACTGGGATTCTCACTGATGGTCGGCGGCCCACAGTGGGCCTACGACGAACTCGAGCCGGTCTTCGACGCCGTCGCGACCGGGCCCGACGGGCACGAGCGAATGGGGGCCGCCGGCTCGGGCCACTACGTCAAGATGATCCACAACGGTGTCGAGTACGCCCTGATGCAGACCTACGGCGAGGGGTTCGAGTTGCTCCACGAGGGTCGGTACAACCTCGACCTCGAGACCGTGGCCTCGGTCTGGAACAACGGTGCGGTGATCCGCTCGTGGCTGCTCGAACTCTGTGAAGAGGCCTTCCGCGAGGAGGGGAACGACCTCGGCACCGTGGCCGACCGCATCGAGGGCGGGTCGACCGGCACGTGGACCGTCCAGGAGGCCCTCGAGCAGGAGGTTCCCCTACCGCTGATCTACACGGCGCTGTCCGAACGGTTCGGCTCGCGGGCCGACGACGGGCGGTTCTCGCGACGGCTGGCGAACCGGCTCCGGTACGGCTTCGGCCGCCACGAGGTCCCGCGCCAGGAGTAGGGGACCACGACAAGCGTTCCGGAACACGGATATACGACCCCGGAATACGGGCTCACAGTCGTCCTCGTCCGACCGGTATTCCGGCGTATCGGACCATTCTTTTCTCCATGTATGAACGGTTGAAACATTGGGACATCTTCTTTACTCTTGGTCCCCGACCAGGAGTTATGAATTCGCTCGAGCCCACAGCAGATGTCGACACAGCCGACGAGCAACTGAGTATGGCCGTCGTCGATCTCGTCGCCCGGACCAGCGACACCGATCCAGTCGAGTTAGAACCGCTGTACGACGCGATCGATCCCGATCTCCTCGATTCGCTTCCGGCGGAGGCCGGCTTTACCAGTCTCGAGTTCGCGTATCACGGCTATGCCGTAACGGTCACTGTCACGGGCGAGAGCGTCGAGGTAACACTCGAGGACGCAGGGGGGTCGGCCGACGAGTCGACGGACACTCGCATCGATTCGTCTCCGTAAGCCGCTTGGGACCCCGGCGGACGGCGGGCGAACCGGACCCGGGTCGCCGGCGGGAATCAGTGCTTCGATCGCGGAGAATCGGGTTTTGTTCGTGAATACGTGAGTGCCGATCGGGGCCATCGGGTGCGTCGCGGCGGGGTCGATTACCGGTCCCAACCGAACGACGCAGGCACCTCGAGCCGTGGCCAACGGGACGGATAACAGACACACACCACTGTTGCAAGTGAAGTGCCGTCGTGCGGGGTGGGACTGGTGGGCCCGCGATGGGGAACTGTCCCGTCGCTGGTCGTCGTTCGGCCGCACGGATTGGATTCGAACTCGAGAAGCGCCGTCTCACGGCATGACAGCCCGTCTATCGGGAAGTCGATCCGAATCTCCCGAAACCGATCCGCAGTTCCGGGAAAGTGTCACTGCTTTAGATGAAAGCGCGGACTGTTCTCTTGTTCTCCCCCTACACTAGTCTTCACGTGAAACAGTGGTGTGTCTGAGTTCACTTGCATCATATGAAAAGGTGGTTTTAAATATTGTATCTCGCTTGGTACGGACATGCCTCGGTTCGAGCGGAAGCAGAACATCTTCCAGAACAAGGACGCCCTCGGGGAATCGTATCAGCCCGAGCGGATCGAAGAGCGGGACGAGGAGATCGAGGCGTACATGGACGCGCTCCAACCGATCATCGACGGCTGGGAGCCGAACAACATCTTTCTCTACGGGAATACGGGCGTCGGCAAGACCGCTGTCACGGAGTATCTCCTGGACGTCCTCCAGGAGGACGCAACCGAGTACGACGACGTCGACCTCTCGGTGTTGGGCGTCAACTGCAAGACGCTCAACTCGTCGTATCAGGTCGCAGTCGAACTCGTCAACACCCTTCGACCCGCCGGTGCCGAGATCAGCACGACCGGCTACCCCCAACAGACCGTTTTCAAGAAGCTCTACGGCGAACTGGAAGCGCTCGGCGGAACGGTGGTTATCGTCCTCGACGAGATCGATTCGATCGGCGACCGCGATGAACTGCTGTACGAACTCCCGCGAGCCCGCTCGAACGGCTACCTCGAGTCGACGAAGGTCGGCCTCATCGGCATCAGCAACGACTTCAAGTTCCGCGAGCAGCTCGACCCGCGCGTCCAGGATACGCTCTGCGAGCGCGAACTGCAGTTTCCCCCGTACGAAGCGTCCGAACTGACCAACATTCTCGAGTCCCGCGCCGAGGTCGCGATCACGGAGGGAGGTTGTGACGGTGGCGTCCTGAACCTCTGTGCTGCGCTCGCCGCCCGCGACAGCGGGAGCGCCCGCCAGGCACTAGACTTGCTCCGCCTGGCCGGCGAAGTTGCGGAGAACAACGACGACGCCGGGATTCGGGAGGAGCACGTCGAACGAGCGCGGTCGAAACTCGAGCAGGAGCGAGTCGAAGAGGGGATGCGGGAACTGACCACGCACGGTCGGCTCGCTCTGTTGGCTGTCGTCTCGAAGGCCGCCAAGGAGTCGACGCCCTGCCGAACTCGGGAACTCTATCAGGAGTACGAGGCGCTCTGTGAGTCGTCGGGAACCGACTCGTTGGCCCAGCGGTCGGTCCACAACCACCTCTCCGATCTCCGGATGCTCGGTATCCTCTCGGCGAAGGAAAACCGAAGCGGTTCCCGGGGGAACTACTACAGTTACGAACTCGACGTGCCCTTCTCGAGCGCCGTCGACGCGATGGCCGACGTGCTCTATCTCGACGCCGAGATCGAGACGATCCGCGACATCGCGCGGATGAACAGCGTCGCCTGAGTCGGGTTCCGTGGCGGTGGTTCCGGAGACCGACGCGATTGGTATCGTCCGCCCCACACCACCGTTGCAAGTGAACGGCAACCGACACGACGCCGCCCACTGGGCTGTGCTGTTGTGTCCCGTTTCACTTGTACCGGTGGTGTGTCACGGTGACCCATTTCAGATGAACGCGTTCGAACGACACCCGATCGCGCGGTTGTCGGCCCGTTTCACGCGAAACAGTGGTGTCTCGAGTGACCGCTTCCCAGTGGTCACTCTGGCCGCGATGCCGTGACGACGGCGTCCGTTCACGTGCAGGAGTGGTGTCCGCCGCCCCCGAATCCGAGCGCCTCCCACCTGCCCCCGCTCGTTCAGATGTAACCGTGGTGTGTCTCCGTCCGGCGTCGTCTCCCGCCCACGGAATCCGCGAGCCAGCCGTCTCGGTGTTCAGTTGTATCGGTGGTGTGTCTGCGGACGAACCGACGACGAGGGGCCCGACCTCGACCGTCCGGCGGTGGAAGTGCTGCAGTTCGGAGCGGTGTCTCGGCGTCGGCGCTACGCGCCCTCGTCCGGTTCGTAGTCGTCGTAGATACGGTCCATCCGGGCGGCCATCACGAAATCCGTCTTGTGGAGGCCGTCGAGCTTGTGCGTCCACAGTTCGATCATCACCTCGCCCCACTCGAGTTCGATAGCCGGATGGTGCCACTCCGCCTCCGCCAACTCGCCCACCTCGTCGGTGAACTCGAGGGCGTCACGGAAGTCCGCGAACGTGTAGGTCCCCTCGAGATGGTGATCGTCGACCACCGTCCAGACATCGTCGCGGATCTCCGCGCGGTAGTCGGCGTACTCCTCGGGCTCGAGGGGGTCGTCCTCGGTCGTGCAGGCCTCACATTCCTGCTCGGCGAGCGCTGGCTCGGGCATGTGTTGCGCTACCACGGGGTCCGACGTGAAGATTCGCATGGGGCCGCTCTCTCGAGGTGTGTCCGTCATGCCGTCCGTTTTATATGACGACCACGTGACGACAGCAGTATCGAATGCCATCGACGGAAGAGCGTAACCGACATATCGCAGTTCGGTTTTTCGGCGGTGCAGGAAACTATACGACCGTCCTCGAGCGCCTCTGCAAGTACGTCCTCGCCGAGTCCCCGACCGAAGCGGCGGTTCTCGAGTGGGTCGAATCGAACACGCGAGCGACCAGTGACGAAGGCATCCGGCGTCGGCTCACCTTTCTCGAGGATATCGGTCTTCTCGACCGCGATGGCGACCACATTCGACTCACCCAGCAGGGGATGGCGTGGCTTTCAGAGACGGACTCGGGAGTCCTCTACGAACTGCTCTCGAGTACCGTCTCCGGGTTCGATACGATACTCGAGGCACTGCTCGAGGGGCCGAAGACGGACGCCGAACTCGGCAACGCGATCGGGGCCGCCCATCCCGAGTTCGAGTGGACCGATGCGTCCGGCCCCGCCCAACACAGGGGCTGGCTGCAGAGTCTGGGCTACGTCGAGCGCTCCGACGGCATGAACTCCCTGACCGAGAGCGGTCGAGAACTGGCGCGGCGGCGGACCTCGGCGTCTCCGAGCCTCGACCGAGGTGAGTTCTACTCCCAAACCGAGCTGGAAGACGCCTTCGACACCAGATTCGGCTCGTACATCAAGGGCATCAGATCCACGAACGGACGACGACGGAGAGTTGGCGTACGTCATCGTGAAGGCTCGCGAGGACGGCCCCTACGGCGACGAGATCGACGGCGATCGGTTCACCTACATCGGCGAAGGAGTCCCGGCAAAGGGCGATCAGCAGTTGACCGGAGCCAACAAAGCGCTTTGCGATCAGGCCGATCGATCGACCGTCCCGGTGTACTTCTTCTACCAGCCGGCGGACAGCGACGCCCTCCGGTACGAGGGTCTGGTCGACATCGTCGACGCCGAGTACGTTTCCCGGGACGGACGGATGGTCTATCAGTTCACGATGGAACGCCTCGAGATCGAGCCGGCCGAATTCGAAGCGCTCTCGGCGTCCGTGTCCGAGGGGGTCGCGAACGAGGGGAACGACGAACCACCGCTCACTGACGACGAAGAGGGGTTCACCGCAGTCCAGCGACGGGTTCGCTCGAGCGCGTTCCCGAAGACGGTCAAGTCCGCCTACGACTCGCGGTGTGCGATCTGCGGCAAAGCGCGCGAATCGCCCAACGGGACGGTCGACATTGAGGCAGCCCACATCTATCCGAAGCGCGAAAACGGCCGCGACAACGTTCGGAACGGGCTCGCGCTCTGTCGACTCCACCACTGGGCGTTCGATGCCGGGTGGCTCGCGGTGTCCGACGACTACCGGATTCTCGTCGCCGACCGCCCCGATCTCGAGGGATACGAGGAGTTCGCGGCGCTCGAGGGGGATTCGCTGACGCTGCCGGCGGACGAGGACCGCCGTCCGCACGCGAAATTTCTTGCCGCCCATCGGGAGCGGCACGGGTTCGAATCGGCGTAATAGCGGACGCTGCTCGACCTTGCACAGCGCCTCGAGCGACACGACGGCGACAGTCCTCCGATAGGACTGTTCAATGAGCACCTCGAGACTGAAAAAAGCGGCGTGGAAAGGACACGCGCCGGCGGAGTCTCTATCCTGACGTAACGGAGGATTCCAGTGAGTAGCGACGAGCCGATTTGCGGGCGTAGTGACCTCGACACCTCGTGCTGAAGATCCACATATACGGCCTTGTGAAAATGACAATATAGTGGCTAGTCCAGCGGTCGTGCTGAATACAGAGCGCATCTGTTTCATTCACAAGGTACATACATTAACGACGGACAGAGCTTATCATGAATTGGTCCTCAATTACACAATACCGTCGTGAAGCCACGATCATCGTCGGATTCATGTTCCTCCTGAACCCGCTGGTCGTGAGCGCGTACGACATCGGTGATCCAGACTGGTATCGATACGAAGCGAGTGAAGTCGAGTTCTTTGACAATGGGACCTACACGTACTCAAGCGAGCCCGATAGGCCCGAATCTCTCGACTCCGATGTTGCATGCTTTGGTGCTTTACCAAGTCGCTCCTGTGTTCTCGAGCGAGCTATCCACGCGAACGGTAGCATCACGTACGACGGGCCCCCGAGTTCATTCATAGACCACGAATACAATTACGTCTACATCTGGGAGGAGGGATTCTTCCGGCCCGTGACCGAAGAAGGCCAAAACGGGACCGTCAGGTACGGACTCCAGTCCGTACCTCGGGAAGAAGCGCTCGGTTATATCGCAACGCCACTTTCGAGAACCAATCGGGGCGTCCGAACCGCGATCGAGACAGGCACGTACGAGACGAGCGACGAACTCCCCGGCGCTCACGAACTCGTCCAGGCCGGTGACCGCTACTATGTCGTCTATCCGGCTGCATATCACGAGGATAGGGGAGATTGGGGATCAGAGCGGTCCCCGGCGGTCGTCGTGCTTCAGTGGCTGCTCGGGATTATCGGTGCGTTCCTCGTCCTCCGAGGACAACGGCACCGAGTCGAACGGCAATGATTCGGGTGATCACCTAGCCGTCGACCGTAGTCCCCACATCCACTCGTCGATCCTCTTCACTGAACTTACCCTCTGTATTCAGCACACGGTTCCTATCAAGTACTGAGGGTTTCAACAGAGCCGCATAGACGCACGTCGAACGTGTGTTCAGTCCGTTGTTATACTACGTAACGCCTTCCACTGTCTGTAACGGTTCGATCGAGAACCACGTTCGGAGATGATTCGAACGTGGACACGCAGACCCAGCCGCGATAGCGAAGTCAGTCGTCAGTACAGTCGCCTCCACTATCCCCGCGCTGGCGCTCGAGTTCGCGCTCGAGGGCCTCCGCGGTGGGTCCGCAATAGGACGTCGTAAACGAGCGTGATCGATCGGTTGGCGACGGATCGCGGCCGAGATCGTCGCCCGGTTGGTAGGGGATCATCGCCTCGGGGCCGACCAGCAACAGCACGGCCTGGCAGGCCTCCGATCTGATCCCGCGGACGTGTCGCACGGCTTTGCGACGCGTCTCGTGGTCGGCGTGCTCGAGGGCCGCGTCCTCATCGTGGATGGCCGCGAGCAGCGTGCGCGTGAGGTAATCGATCGACGCGAGGCAATCGCGGATGGACTCGGGGTGGTGCCCGCCATCGGCACGGACTCGAGCGTTCGTCGGCGATGCGTCTACTCGGTCGAGGCCTTCAAGGCCCCGCGAATCGTGGTCGGACATGGCTTCCNCATCGGCACGGACTCGAGCGTTCGTCGGCGATGCGTCTACTCGGTCGAGGCCTTCAAGGCCCCGCGAATCGTGGTCGGACATGGCTTCCGGAGTGCTGATACGGGAGCTACTGCGGGCCGGTGCCGTGAACACCGGTCCGTTTCTCGAAGCATCCCACCTGACCGAGTGGGGGTTCCGTAGCTTCCGCCCGGATAGGGTTTCGTTCCCGACTGACTTAGGTTCTTTGCATATACGAATTTCAAAGATCGTATCTACGTATCTGAGAGTTTGAAAACGTCCATATGAGTGTATTTTTGATCGCATGGGCGGGTTCTATTGGCGAGTAGCACACGGATCTCGCTATGCGAGAACGCGCTGACTGGATGGTCCCGACTGACGACGCGATTCTGGAATACGTCCGGGATGCAGGTGAGGTTCCGCCAGCGGTTATTGGACGGAATATCGACTCCCATCCGAATTATACCGGTCAGCGCTGTCGCGATCTTGCGGATCATGGATTACTCGACCGCCAAAGCGATGGCTACTATTCACTCACCAAACTGGGTGCTCGCTATCTCGATGAAGACATCGATGCAGGCGAGTTAGATACTGACCACTGACATTCGTTTCGTCCGTTTGCCTGCATTGGTGACGCAGTTATTCGTCAGTACAGTCATCCCCACCCTCCCTACGCTGGCGCTCGAGTTCGCGCTCGTGGGCCTCCGCGGCGGGTCCGCGATAGGAAGTCGTAAACGAGCGCGACCGATCGGTTGACGACGGATCGTGGTCGGGCTCATCGCCCGGTTGGTAGGGAATCATTGCCTCCGGACCGACCAGCAACAGCGCGGCTTGGCAAGCCTCCGATCTGATCCCGCGGACGTGTCGCACGGCTTTGCGACGCGTCTCGCGGTCGGCGTGCTCGAGATCCGTGTCCTCATCTTGGATGGCCGCGAGCAGCGTGCGCGTGAGATAATCGATCGACGCGAGGCAATCGCGGATGGACTCGGAGTGGTGCCCTCCATCGGCACGGACTCGAGCGTTCGTCGGCGATGCGTCTACTCGGTCGAGGCCTTCAAGGCCCCGCGAATCGTGGTCGGACATGGCTTCNCATCGGCACGGACTCGAGCGTTCGTCGGCGATGCGTCTACTCGGTCGAGGCCTTCAAGGCCCCGCGAATCGTGGTCGGACATGGCTTCCAGAGTGTTGATACGGGAGCTGGTGCAGTCCGGTGCCCATACACTGGACTGCATTTTGCCACGGATCGATCGAATAGACCCGTATATCGTTCCCGTGACAAACAGTGTTGTTCCCAGCCGAATTAAAACTAACGACAGAACTGTTTGTTTAGCAAACCATATTGTTTCTAGCAACTGCACAATGAAAATAGTCAAACAGGGGGAGAACGTCGTGATGGCAGATGCGCCCGAGGTTAGCCGACTGGATGACGCCGGTCGACAGGGACATCCTCGAGTTGCTCCACAACGACGGGGGAGTCCACGAACTCGTTTTGTCTCCTCGAATCATCGCGGAGAATATCGACTGGAGTCGTCAAACGGTTCGGGAACACGTGATGACGCTTCGTGACCACGGACTCGTCGAATACTACGACGAAACCGGCGGCATCTACCAGCTCACGGATCGCGGTCGTTCGTATCTCGAGGGACAACTCGATGCCGACGATCTCGAAGCAATCGACGAGTAACACGGCCACACTGATCTCCATCTGCTTGCGCTCAGTGCCACGAGAGGCGGCGATAGCTGGTGTCCCAAACCACCGCTGGGCGGGACTTTCGACGTGGGAGCGGATCATCCTCATTTTGACGCAGACTCACAACAACACCCTGAAAGCCCCTTTCAGTCCCGCCCGGCATGGCTAGCTGCATCGCGTTCGCCTATTCAGTCCCAAGAAGGCTACGCAAGTGACGAACGCCGACCACTGTCTCTGTTATGGCGTCGCGGGTGCCGTATCGCCGTCGTCGTGTGCGAACGGACTGATGATGAGATCGTCGTAGGGGAAGACCGGTCGCTTCGATTGGCCGTCCTCGTCGAAGCGGATGATTCCCAGTGCCTCGAGAGTGGTCACCTCTTCGTGGACGTTTTTCACGTCGCGGCCGACAAGGCGCGCGGTCTCGCGGATGCTGTCGGGTTCGTCACCGCGGATGACACGCAGGAGCGTGAACGTCCGCTCGTTGAGCACGTCGCTCAGCTGTTGTTCGTTCGCAAACGTTACGATCGCCGGTTGGTCGACGGGGTCACCGCCCTGAAGCGTTCGAATCGCTTCGCGCCCCCCTTCATAGAGCGATGCTGCATCCCCGATCGTGACCAGCAGTACGTTGGTACCTGTCATAATCTCTCACCCTCGGTATCGGATGGTCCGAACCGTTGCTTCGGAATGTCGTCCCAGAACCGCTCGTACAGGGCTTCCATCCCCGGGAATTCGATCAGTTGCGGTTCCGGATCCGGCACGACGTGCCGTTCGTGACCTTTCGTATCCTCGTGGGCGTTGTCGTATCGGCAGAGTGTGCCGTCCTCGAGCGTCTCCGGCCCGGGAGTGAGTCGTCCGTAGTGGAGCGTGTACCGCCATCCCGACGGATACGCGTCGTCGTCCGTTCGGCGGATCGATAGCCGGACGAGCGTCCCATCCTCGTAGACGTGCGAGCGACTGTACCCGTCGAGATCGTCGGCAACTGGTGCCATCCGCTACTGTGTTGGTTTGTCAACCAACGGCAAAAACGTAACGGAGGTCCGTCCAGTCACGCTCAGCGGTGGCTACTGCCAGTCGCGTTTGTACGGCGCGTCTCGAGTGCTCCGAACCAAACCAACTCAAACGGGCTCCCGAAGCGCCCAGATGTCCTCGAGTGGCTCGAGCCGGCTCGGCTCCGCCCCACGCTGAGTGAGAATGCCCGCATGGTACAGCATCGCTTTCAGTTGGAACACCGTCGGCGAGTGGTAGACGGAGCCGTCCTCGAGCGCCGCGGATTGAAGTTCACCGGCTTCGGTGAGCACGCGGCTCCGGACACCGTCGGTCCCGCGGATGAACAACTCGACGGTGAACGACGGATGCAACTCGTGGAGGTACTCCACGACAGCCACGAGCGACGGCTCCGCGAACCCATCGTCGTGCATGCACTGGAGTTCGCGGACGAGCAACTCCGTCGCCTCGTAGTCGAACAGCACGCGGCGGGCCAACTGGCTCCACGCCGGCGCGAGATCGGCGAACCGTTTTCCCGACCGATACCAGTTCTCGAACTCTTCGAGGGCCGCCTCGACGCTCCCGTAGCGCGCTCTCGCGAACCTGACGACTTCCTCACCGAGCGAGGTCAGTTCGACACTCGCGCTGCCTTCGACACCGACGCCCTCCTCGATCAATCCGAGGAACGCGGCCCCCTGTCGGGCGCTATCGACGGCGCTCACGACCTTGTACTCCGACAGCAGCGTCTCGGTGTCACCGGCCGCGTAGTGTGCCAGCGGATAACCCAGATAGTTCTTCGGATGGTTCAGGCCGAACGACGCGTCGGCGACGCCCTGCGCGCTCGCCTGAAACCGCAGCGCCGTCGCCTCGGTCGTCGTCCGATTGCCGACGACGCGGGGCACCTCGAGCGCGGTCACGCTCCCGGCGGCATCGACGCCGAGCACGCCGACGTTCAACTCCCGCGCGAGCGTCCGATCGGTCTCGGAGATGGCGGCCGCCGGCGCGGCGAGATACGCCGCGTTCGCCTCGTGAAGCCGATCGTAGGCCTGGAGGATACCACGCTGGGTATCGACCCCGCCGCTGGTCTCTCCTTTCGCCTCGATGGCGATCAACGGCGGCTCGTCGCCCAGTCGCTCGACAGCGAGGAGGTCCGACTCGAGGTCGCGGACCCCGACGAGGTCGGGATACCCGCTCCCGATCCGAACGTGATTAAACGGTGCCAGACGGTCGCGGACGGCCGCGTCGACGGGCTGTCCGGGGAGCCACTCCGCCATGGCGAACTGGGTGTCGGCCACCGCGTAGGCGGTCGACTTGTCCTCGTCGGGAAAGAGCCGCCGCTTCGTGTGGGCCAGCACTTGCGGTTCCGACAGCGACCGGGCCGCACTACTCATAGCTCAGCATTGGCCACTGGTCCCAATAATGTTCTGGCGAGCGACCGATCGCGCCCGTGCCTGTGGCGCTCGCCTGTCATTGCCGAACTGGTCGGCCGGGGACGGGGCCGTCGAGCGTCGCCACGCCGGTCAGGCGTCGCCGTAGCGATGCCGCAACATGCAGCCAGCGACAGCGGCGACGAGCGGTCGACGACCAGCCCGGTACCGAGCGCGATCGGGATGTAGGTCAGCGGGACCGCTCCCGCGACCACGCCGGCCTGTGTGCCCGACAGCCCGAGTTCGTCGATGATCGACGAGAGATACGCCGGCAGCGAGAACCAGATGAACAGCAAGCAAGTGTAGCCGATCGTCTCGACGGCGACGACACCGTACGCGCGGCGACGACGCATCCGATCAGTCATCCGCCCGTGGATGGGTGACGCCGATCCGAGTAGTTTGCCGTAGCGGGACAATGCTTCGATTTCAACCCACCGAACCCACCGCTTTCCGTCAGCACGCCGTCCGGTACCCCATGACGCCCGAAGAGCGCGCCTTCCTCGAGCGGGCCCGCGTCGCCGCGTTAGCGACCGTCGACGCCGAGGGACGACCGCATGTGGTGCCGATCTGTTTCGCGGTGCTCGCGCCCGCGGCTCGATCGACCCGGCCGGAGCCGGCGAACGCGAGAGGGACCGGGAACGGCGCTCCCGACGACGAAACCGACGGGATCGCACTCGTTTCGGCGATCGACGAGAAGCCGAAATCGACCGTCGATCTCCAGCGCGTGCGGAACGTCCGGGCGAACCCGCGTGTGACGGTGCTCGTCGACCGCTACCGCGAGGACTGGTCGCGCCTCGCCTGGCTCCAGGGTCGCGGCCGGGCGCGGATTCTCGAGTCCGACGCATCGAGCCACGCCGACGCCGTGAGCGCGCTCAAGGCGAAGTACGATCAGTACGGCCACCACGAACTCGGCGACCGTCCGATCGTTTCGATCGCGATCGAGCGAACCGTCTCGTGGGGCGCGCTCACGGACGAATAAGGGCGTGCGGACGCGGTCAGTCGTCGACGAGCGATCGCTCCGCGTTCCCGACGATGAGCAGGGTCCCTGCGACGACGGCGACGGTCGTCACCAGCGGGTTTACGACGCCGAGGGCGGCCGCGGGAACGGCGATCGCGTTGTAGACGAACGCGAGCCCGAGGTTCTGCCTGAGTCGGGCGCGTGCGGCCCTCGCGAGGGCGAACGCACGTTCGACCGCCGCGAGGTCGTCGTCGACGATCGCGACGTCGGCCGCGTCGGCGGCGAGCGCCGTCCCGCTGCCCAGCGAGATGCCCAGATCGGCCGCGGCGAGCGCGGGCGCGTCGTTGGTCCCGTCGCCGACCATCGCCACGCGGGCCTCGGCTTGCATCCGCTCGACCGCCGCCGTCTTGCCGTCCGGCGAGACGCCCGCGAAGACGTGATCGACGCCCGGATGCCGGTCGAAGACGTCGGCTGCCGTCCCGTCGTCACCGGTCAGGACCACGACGTCGACCCCGTCCTCGTCGAGGGCCGCGACCGTCTCGTCCCACGCCTCGCGAGGTTCGTCGCCGACGATCACGATGCCCTCGGCGGCCCCGTCTCGACCGACGACGACCGGGAGCCGGCCAGCCTCGCGCGCCCGGTCGATCGTCGCCTCGAGATCGGACGCGACCGTCCACCCGCGGTCCCGAAAGAGGTCGGGGTGGCCGACCAGTACCGTCCGGCCATCGACGATGCCCTCGACACCGGTCGCGTGGGTGTGAAACTCCCGGACCGGCAACTCGCCGGGGACGGCCGATCCGCCGTCGGTGCGGGCCGTTCCGTCGGCGTCGATCGCACCATCGCCACCGCCGAACGCCTCGGCGATCGCCGCCGCGGCCGGGTGGGCCGCCCGCTGCTCGAGGGCGGCGGCCGCCGCGAGCAGGTCGTCGGGGGCGTCGGCTTCGCGAACGGTCATCTCCCCGGTCGTGAGCGTCCCGGTCTTGTCGAAGACGACGATATCGACCGCGCGCAGGCGCTCGAAGAC
>NZ_AOIJ01000047.1:0-3418 GCF_000337175.1 Natrinema gari JCM 14663
TCGTGAGGGCGGCCAGGGAGGCGGTCAGCCCGCTCGCCCCGGTGAGGAACACGCCCGCGCCGACGACGACCGCGGCGGCGATGACGACCGGGACGAGGGTCGCGGCGAACTCGTCGGCCCGGTGTGTGACCCCGTGGTCCGCGCTCTGGACGTTCCAGACGACCCGCGTGAGTCGCTCGATGCTGCTGGTCGTTCGCTCGCCGACATCGACCACCGCCGCGTCGGTGGTGACGACCGAGCCCCCGACCACGTCGTCGCCCGCCGTTTTCGAGACCGGGAGCGACTCGCCCGTCACGACGGCCTCGTCGACCGCACACTCGCCCTCGGACAGCGTTCCGTCGACGGGGATGCGCTCGCCCTCCCGGACGAGCACGCGGTCGCCGGACTCGAGATCGGCGACGGGGAGTTCCGTCGTCGAGCCGTCATCGGCGTACAGCCGGGCGGTGTCGACCTGGGAGACGGTGAGATCAGTCAGCCGATCCGTCGCGCGGCGCTTGACCGTCGCCTCGTAGTAGGTCGCACCCATCACGACCGAGGCGACGACGATCGTCAGATCGAAGTACAGATCGGCTCGTCCGAGGGCGGAGACGAGGACGCTGAAGACGTACGCGCTGAGTACCGTCAGGGCCGCGAGCAGGTCCGTCGTGGGCCGTCGGAGTTTCAGGCTGACGTACGCGCCCCGCAGGAGCGGGCCACCGGTCAGGTAGACGATCGCGCCCGTCATGAAGAGAAACAGGGGCAGATACAGCGGCCCGCTGAAGCCGGTGAACGCACCCTCGAAGTGCTCGATCGCCCCCCAGTCGGTAAACGATGTCAGAAACATCGGATAGAGAACGGCCACGAACGGCAACAGGAGGAATGAGCCGAAGACGACACCGACGACGTACCGCATCTCGAGCATGTCCTCCGAGCGGCGCTTCCGGAGTCCGGTCATCTCCCGGGAGCGGCGGGTGCCGCCGGTCTCGTCGTCGGCGCTTGCGTCCTCCCGGAGATACGCCGTGTAACCGAGCGTACTCAACGCGTCCGCGAGCGCGTCGGTCGCGATCCGGTCGGGATCGTGATCGACCCGGATCGTCTCCGTGACGTAACTCGCCTCGGCCTCGAGCACGCCGTCGCGACCCTCGGCGACGGCCTCGAGGAAGGCCTCGCAGGTCGCGGAGTGCATGCCGTCGATCCGGAAAAACGTGCGGACGGTCCCGTCCGGTCGTTCGTCGCCCGGTGCGGTCGCGGTCGGCTGCGGGTCGGTCTGTGGGTCCGTGGATCGTTCGGGGTCGGTGTCCATGGCGGAGCCGTCGCTGTCGTCGGTCGTCCCGAACTCGGCGGCTACGTCTCGGCAGCCGGCCGAACAGAACCCGTCCGGGGCCGACTCGGCGTCGGGTTCCGGACGCGGTGTCCCGCACAGCCGACAGCGGTCGTCGCAGTCGCCGCCCGCGCGTCGATCGCTCACAGTGATAGCTGTGGGTTCGACGGTCATAACAGTGACCGATCGAACCGCCCGCCGAGTCGACAGACTCGCCAGCGAGTCGCGTCCTCCGACGACGGGGTGGCGTCCAGTCCGTTCGCGAGCGGGGACGCCGTCCCGTCGCGGCGCTCAGCGTCGTTCGACGACGGTCCCTTCCTCGCCGACCGCGACCGCTCGCCCGCCGGTGGTCGCCGTCGAAACGGCGATGAGTGCGTCCGGTGCCTGCGTCCCAACCCGGTCCCAGCCGGCCGCGCGCGTTCGTTCGTAGAGGACGCCGTCCGCGTCGCAGACGATCGTCTCCCCCTCGCGGCGAGTGATCCCACAGATCGCTGCATCGCCGACCCGTTCCGGCGTCCACGTCGAGCCGCCGTAGCGGTGGACGACCCCGTCGTCGTCGCTCACCAGACAGTCGCCCCGACCCAGCGTCGCGAGGTTCTCGAGCGTGCCGCCAGCCCCCTCGAGACCGACGCGGTCGAACGATCGGCCGCCGTCGGTCGTCTCGAAGACGCCGTCGTTCGTGTCACAACAGTAGCCGACCGACGCGTCCGCGAGCGCGATCGCGCTCAGGCTCGCGCCGCTGCCCGGCGTGATCGGGTCGTCCCACGCGCACTCGCCGTCGCGATACCGACCGCGGAGGACGGCCCCGGAGCCGGTGCTCAACAGCACCGTCTCGTCGCCGCTCGCCCCGCCGACGGCGACCCCCACCCAGTTGTCGGTGATGTCGGTAGGTGCCGTGTAATCCGTGTGACGGCCCGTCTCGGCCTCGAGTCGGCCCAGCGAACCGCTATCGCCTGCGACCCAGACCGCCTCGCCCCCGTCGGTGGCGTCGACGCCGGTGAGTTCGTCGCCCGCGGCGGCCGGCCCGTCCTCGAGCACGATCGACCACGCGTCGGTGCCGGGACCGTCGGCGGGCGCTCCCGCGAGGACCAGCCCGTTTTCGCCCACCGCGTAGACCGCTCCGGCGTCGGTTATGCAGACGTCCCGGAGCGTCGCATCGGTCGGGACGTCGACGAGGTGCCAGTCAGCGCCGCGGTCGGCCTCGGCCGCCGTGGCCGCTGCGCGCTCGGCACCGGCCCGCTCGAGGGACCGGCCACCCCGGCCCGCGATAGCCGCATCGGCTTCCCCCTCAGCAGCCGCATCACCGTTCCCCTCGGCAGCTGTGTCCCCATCGTTCCGACCCGCCGACGGCCGCCACAGGTAGAGCACGATCGGGGGCACGATGTAGGTGGCCAACGCGAGAGCGATGAATCCGCGATGGAAGACCGCCAACGTCCCGAACGCCGTCAGACCCGCCGTCGCGACCGCGTGGACCCACGTCTTCGTGTAGTCGCGAACGAACGAGACGAAACTGCCGCGAGGGCGCGTATCCTGGGTCGCCATTGGGCGTGGCTGCTCGAGTGAGCGTACCGGACTGGCGCGCAAAAACGTACTGCCGGCACGTCCGCTTCGGGACGGGCGCGGCGTGGACCCGTCAGAACCCGTGCCGGTCGTCGATCAACACGAGCCGCGTGCGGTCGTCGACCCGCTCGTACTCGAGGGAGACGAGTTTGCCGACGACGCTTGCCTGCCCGTAAGCTTCCTTCGCGCGGGCGTCCTCGAGCGGGTAGGCGTACTCCCGGACCCGCTCGACGGCGGTCGCCCAGTCGTCGACGATCTTGTTCGTACTGCCAACCAGTACGAGCGACGCCGCACCGAAGGCCCACGCGCCGACGGCGTTGCCCAGCGCGTTCGCCCCGACCAGTTCACCGGTCTCGGCGATCGCGTTGACGCTGTCGACGAAGACATCGGCGGTGACCGCCTCGCGTCGCGCCTGGAACCGCTCCTCCTCGTCGTCGAGTTCCCGAATGTCCGTTCCGAGGTAGTCGAACCCGTTTTCGGCCTCGAGATCGTCGGTGAAGCCGATCTCCTCAAGCGTCGTTGAGTGGCCGTCCATCACCGACGCTCCCGCGGGGAGTG
>NZ_AOIJ01000047.1:3425-70980 GCF_000337175.1 Natrinema gari JCM 14663
AGATGTGTATAAGAGACAGCGCTCGATGGTCTCCGCGTCCGGGTCCCGATCGAAGCGGGCCGCATCGATCTCGAGGTCGTCCGCGAAGTCGTCTTTCGTGTAGTAGTCGTCGCTCATCGCCGTACCCGCGATTCGACACCGCGCGGGATCAACCTCGGGCAAGCGAATACCGGCTGTCGGTGCCGAACGGTCGGGTGGGTCCCGCTCGAGGCCGTGCGGTCGGGCCCCGATTACTCCGTGCGGGGCCGCGTGACGAGCGAGATCGTGAGAATGCCGTTGTTGTACCTCGCCTCGCGATCCTCGCCGAAGGCGAGGTCCGACGTGAGCGGTGTGACGGTTCGCTCGAGGACGTGGTCCCCTCGGTCGACGGTGAGTCGGAGGCGACGCGAGTCGGCTTCGATCGTCACGTCGTCGATCCCTGCGGGGGCGACGTCGACGACGGCCCGGAATCGGTCGGCCGCGCCCTCGTAGACGAACTGCGTCGGGAAGGGAAACGACGCCGCGTCAGGTGCCGAACTGGCGGACATGAGACGGCGTTCCGCCGACGGACGGAAGGGTCCCGGGGTGGACAGGTGGACGTTTGATATCCCCATCGCGCACGGGACGGACGCGGTGACGAGTGCAGTCCGCCCGACGCGATCACGACGGGAGAGCAAGCCGCCGTCTCCGCGGTCGTCTCGCGACACTCCTCAGAAGTAGCCGAGATCCGCCAGCCGCTCTTTGGTCCCGTCGCGCACCTCGACTTCGTCCGTGGTGCTCGCCTCGGCAAACGGGTCGAACCGGTCCTCGAGTCGCCGCCGCAACGTCCGGACCCGCTCGGGTTCCGCGTCGCTGAGATCGGTGTACTCGAGCGGATCGGTTCGCACGTGGTGGAGCCGCTCGGAGCCGTCGTCGCCGCGGACGTACTTGTACTCGCTCGTGCGGACCGCCCGCAGCCGGCGGTCGAACTTCCGAACGGATGCCGGCACCTCGCCGAACCGAGCTTCGAGACGTTCGATCGAGGGCTGGGGAGCGACGTACTCGGCGAAGACGGCGTCGCGGTCCCGGGCGTCGGACTCGGGGTGGAGCGACCGACTCGACCACTGCTCGCGGAGCTCGCGATCGTCGATCCCGGCCGTCTCGAGCAGCGTCGCCGGGAGGTCAAGCAGTTGGGCGAGGTCGGCCCGTCGCCCGCCGCCGGTGAAGGGGCCGCCGTGACAGACCAGCGGAACGGTCAGTAAGGTGTCGTAGAGGTTGTACTGGTGGCCGAAGAAGCCGTGTTCGCCGATATGCTCGCCGTGGTCGCCACAGACGACGAACAGGGTATCCGACCACTCGACCGCGTCCTCGAGGGCCGTTCGGAGCCGCCCGAGTTGGTGATCGACGTATGCGAGTTCGGCGCGGTAGAGCCCCCGGAGGAGGGCGAACTCGTGATCGGAGATGTCGTAGTCGTCACAGTCGTAGGCGCGGGGGTCTTGTCTGATCGCGGTCGCGTCCTCGTAGCTGGCTCCCACGGGGAGGAACCGTTCGGCGTACTCCCGCGGCGGGTCGTACTCGACGTGGGGTTCGATGAAGTTGCAGAACAGAAAGAACGGCCGGTCGTCGTCGCGGTCTCCGAGCCAGTCGGTGATCCAGTCGACCGCGCGGGCGGAGCCGTCATCGCCGGCTGGCTGGCACAGTTCGCTGTAGAGGATGTTGGCGGCGTTGACGACGGGGTTGCCGTCGAACAGACGCGCGCGGGTCGCGAGGAGTTTCTCCCGGAGGTCCTCGCCGCGGACGACCGCACCCATGTCGGCGTCGGACTGAATGTACTGCCAGCCCTTGCGGAGGTCCTCGAAGCCGCGATCGAAGCCGAACTCCTCGGTGATCCAGGTGTTGTTCGAGACGCCGATCGTCTCGAACCCCGCGTCGGCGAAGGCCTCGGGAACGGTTCGCAACTCGTCGTCGAGATAGGTGTGGCCGCCGTGCGTGCCGTGTTCGGAGGGATAGGTGCCGGTAAAAAACGACGCGTGAGAGGGAAGCGTCCAGGGCGCGGTCGCGAACGCGTTCTCGAACGCGGTTCCCTCCTCGGCGAGCCGCGCTAGGGTCGGCATCGGCTGTGTCCCAACCGAATCGTCGCTCGAGCCGGGCCGGTCGCCCGGAGCCGAGCGGAGCCCGACGGAATCGGTCGGGGACGTGGTTCGCTCGGCCGGCACCGACTGCATCCCGACGCTTTTCGCCCGCGCCGTATCGAGGACGACGAGAACCACGTTCCGCACAGTTCGACGTGACTCGCCGTCACGTCCGTTAGAGTCCGACATGGATACGTTATTCCACGGCAGGCAGGGAAGGTCACCAGCCCGGAGTATGCAGGGCGACGATGGCCGTTACCGGCTGATTTCCCGACGGATACGCCGAGCACTGGCCGATCCGGGATCGGGCCGCGACCCGCGATGGCCCGATCTCACGGGTCGAGCCGTCACCGCCGACCGCCCCTTCGTCCGGCTGGGTTCCACAAGCGGGCGCTGCTGGGCCCGGACGCGGACCCGGCGGGGTTCCGCGGAAGCACTCGAGAACGCGTTCAGCTACCGCTGCCACGCTCCGAGTAGAGCACGGGGAGCGTGACGAACGCGGCGACGGCGAGTCCGAGGACGCCGCTCCCGGCGAACGACGTGACGGGCCAGTAGTAGCTCGAGAGCGCGACCAGGGACACGATTCCGGCGGCGACGGCCGCGGCTCTCGCGGTGAGGGCACGGCTCCCTCGAATCGGGCCGCGACCCGCGTCTCCCGCTCGAGCGAGGGCGGCGAACTGCCAGCCGGCGAACGCGCCGACCGACGCGCCGACCAGGAGGACGGCGTCGGAGGCGGCACCGCTCGTGACGAACGCGACGGCGGCGAGGGCGACGGCCAGTCCGAACCCGAGCGTGCCCCGCCGGGCCGGATACCGATCCAGAAGCCGCCACACGAGGAGGAGGAAACCCAGTCCGATACCGACGCCGGCGACGACGTCGACGAGGTAATGTACCCCGAGACCGACCCGGGAGAAGCAGACCACAGTCACGATCCCGGCGGCTCCGATGTACCGATGGCGGCGGGTGCCGACGGAGCCGTACTCGGCCAGGCTCAGGTAGACGATCGTCGCCAGTAGGGCATGGCCGCTCGGAAACCCGTACCCGGTCGCCGTCGCAGTGGCCTCGTACAGCGGGTGGACCGCCTCCGGGAGCGCCTCGACTGCCACGAGCGTCCGCTCCGGCCGCGGCAGTGCGAAGACGTGTTTCAGCGCCGTGATGAGCGACAGGCCAGCGAGCAGTAATCCGAAGACGGCGGCGATCCGGTCTCGGTTGTCGGTCTCCAGCCAGTAGCTGGTTCCGACGAGCGCCCCGAGAAACCACACGTCGCCGAGTTGGGTCACTACCCCGAGTACGACGACGGCCCACTCGGGGACCACCTCGCGGAACGCGTCGAACCAGCCGATTCCTCGAGTCATACTTACGCTACGAACGAGGACGCATATAAGCGATTCCGCTCGGTCGGACGGCTAACCACACGCGTGTGCTCGTTCGCCTCCGCGAGGTCGGGGAGTCGGCGACGATCAGGAGCAGTGTCTCGACATCGTGCTGGGGTGTGTCGATCGGTGAGCGGTCGGAAGCGCAGGGCACCCGTCCCGGCTGGCCGACCACGAACGCCGTCGCAAGGAGCCGACGGCTCACGGCAGCCGCCGCCACAAGTAGCAGCAATTTACTCCGCTATCTCTGACGAGAGGGGGAACTATTAACTGTCGCGGTATCCGGAGTCGAACGTATGTCGACGTCGATCGAGCGGTGGCGGTTGCGTAACGGCATCAGGGCTCGCTGGGCAGCGCTCGAGCGCGACTGGCAGAGCGTCGTCGTCGGTGCCACGATCGTCGCACTCGTCAGTGGTCTCGGCCTGCCGATCCCCTGGTGACGAATGGGCGTCCGTCGGCTGCTTCCGGGGCTCGTCGCGCTCTGTCTCGGTGCCGTCCTGGCCCGGTGGGTCGCCCGTGTCGTCGGCGTCAACCACCTGCTCGTCGCCATCGCGTTGGGCGTCATCGTCTCGAACGTCGTCGGCCTCCCGGACGAGTGCGACCCCGGCGTCGCGACGCACAAACTGTGGCTCGGATCCGGGATCGTCCTCATGGGTGCGTCGATATCGACCGCGACGGTTCTCGCAGTCGGCGGTCCTGTCTTTCTCGTCGTGCTCGCTGTGACCGGGCTTACGCTCGTCGTCGTGGAACTCCTCGCGCGAAACGTCTTCGGCCTGACCGAACGGCTGGGGACGCTGCTCGCGGCCGGGGCGAGCATCTGTGGCGTCTCGGCGGTCGTTGCGGTCGCCGGTGCCGTTCGGGCAACGGAAGACCAGGTCGCCTACGCGGCGGCGACAGTCCTGCTGTTCGACGCGATTACGATCGTCGTCTACCCAATCGTCGGTGACCTGCTCGAGCTATCCGGCGCGGTCTTCGGAACGTGGGCCGGCGTCAGCATGTTCTCGACCGGGCCGGTCGTCGCGGTCGGCTTCGCCTACTCCGACGCCGCCGGTCAGTGGGCGACGATGACGAAACTCTCGCGAAACGCCCTGATCGGGGTCGTCGTCCTCGGGTACGCGAGCTACTACGCACGACGTGGCGACGACGGCACAGCCTCCGTCCGGACCCTCTGGGCGGAGTTTCCCAAGTTCGTGCTCGGCTTTCTCGCCCTCGCCGCGCTCTCCAGTCTCGGCGTCTTTTCGTCCGCCCAGCAGACCTCGATCGAACACGCGTACAACTGGTTGTTCCTGCTTGCGTTCGTCGGCCTCGGAACCGAAATCCGCCTCGCGGATATCAGGAGCACCGGACTACTGCCCGCGGTCGTCGTGTTGCTGGCGCTGCTCGTCGGGAGCCTCCTCTCGTTGACCGTCCTCTCCGTGCTGTTCTGAATTCGTCGTGAGGGGTGCCGATCCGGACTCGTCGCTCCCGATCCGTTCGGAGCCCGCGTCGGCGGTACCAGTAATACTTTCCCCTACACTGCGGGAACCGCCGCGTCGCCGCTCACTACGAGGATGCGCCCTCGAGCGCACGGAACTTACTTGACGATGAGCGCGCAACCAACCGCCATATGTCCAACGGAACGTTTGAGGGCTACGGCGGGCGACACGTGCCGGAACCGCTTCGGGAACCGCTCGAGCGACTCGCGACGGTCTACGACGACATCGCGGACACCGAGGCGTTCCAGTCCGACTTGCGGGAGCGACTCGCGGAGTTCGCCGGGCGGCCGACGCCGCTGTACTACGCCCGAAACCTGAGCGAGCGCTACGGGGCCGAGATCTACCTCAAGCGGGAAGACCTGCTCCACGGCGGGGCCCACAAGATCAACAACGCGCTCGGGCAGGCGCTGCTGGCCAAGCGGGCGGGTCGTGACCGCCTCATCGCCGAAACCGGGGCCGGCCAGCACGGCACCGCGACCGCGATGGTCGGTGCCCTGCTGGGCCTCGAGACGGAGATCTACATGGGGAAGAAAGACGTCGAGCGCCAGGCGATGAACGTCTTCCGGATGCGCCTGATGGGGGCCGAAGTCAACGAGGTCACCCGCGGTGACGAGGGGCTGGCCGATGCCGTCGACGCCGCGCTCGAGGACTTCGCCGAGAACGTCGCGGACACCCACTACCTGGTGGGCAGCGTCGTCGGCCCCGACCCGTTCCCGCGGATGGTGCGGGATTTCCAGAGCGTCATCGGCCGGGAAGCCCGCGAACAAATACAGGAGCGGACCGGCGACCTGCCCGACGCCGCGGTCGCTTGCGTCGGCGGCGGTTCGAACGCGATCGGGCTCTTCCACGCGTTTCGGGACGATCCCGTCGATTTCTACGGTGCTGAGGGCGGCGGCGACGGTGCGGACTCGAGCAAGCACGCGGCCCCGCTCGCGAAGGGGACCGACGACGTCATTCACGGCATGAAGACCCGCGTCATCGACGACGACGTCGAGGTCCACTCCGTCTCCGCGGGGCTCGACTACCCCGGCGTCGGCCCCGAACACGCCATGTTCCGGGCCGTCGGTCGCTGTGACTACACCGGCGTCACGGACGACGAAGCGCTCGCGGCGTTCCGGGAACTGAGCGAGACCGAGGGAATCATTCCCGCACTCGAGTCCAGCCACGGGATCGCTCGCGCGATCGAACTCGCGGAAGCCGGCGAGCACGATACCATTCTCGTCAACCTCTCGGGGCGCGGCGACAAGGACATGGAGACGGCGGCGGCGAAGTTCGAACTCTGAGCGCCGCCTCGAGACGCCACGGGACCACCGCTCGCGGAGCGCAGTCGGTCAGAGGTGCCCGCGGACGCGATGCCGCAGTTGCGTCGCCTCGTCGGCCTCGAGTGGGGCCCGGGGGAGCGAGAGGGACACGTCGTCGTCCGCAAAGCGGGGCACGAGGTGGACGTGCGCGTGATCGACGGTGCCGACGAGCGGCCCGCTGGTGTGAAAGACGCTGAACCCGCTCGGCTCGAGCGCCGCCTCCAGCGCATTCGAGACGGTTCGAACCGTCTCGAAGACGGCCGTCGCGGTCGATTCCTCTATCGTCAGGACGTCCGACTCGTGGGTCCGCGGAACGACGAGGCTGTGCCCCGTCGTGGCCGGATTCTCGTCCAAAAACGCGACGGTGTGTTCGGTTTCGGACAGCACGTATGCCGATCGGTCGCCCGCGACGATCCGACAGAACTCACAGTCGTCGTGCATACCCGAATACGATCATGAACGAACATATAGGTATCTCCGATCGACACTGACCGCGCACAACGACTCAAGCACTGACCGCCGCCTACAGCACGCCGTGCTCGTCGCGGAGCGTCCGGTACCGCTCGAGGTATCGGTCCGCCACCGCCGACCGGTCGTAGTCGGCGAACGCCTCGTCGTACGTGCGGTGCTCGAGATCGCCCGCGGCGAGGATGGCCTCCGCGAGCTCGGCCTCGCTGGTCGTTCGGAACCCCCGGTCCCGGCCTTCGACGAGTTCGTGCGCGCTGGAGTTAGCGTGGTACTCCACGATGCCGACACAGCCGGCGGCCAGCGCCCACAGCATCTCCGTCGGGAAGACGCAGTGGTCGGCTGTCTGCGCGAAGACGTGCGCCCCGCGGTAGGCCGCGATCCGATCCTCGAGATCGAGGTCGCCGACGAAGGTCACCCGGTCTTCGATCCGGAGGTCGGCCGCCAGTTGTTCGTACGCCGCTCGCTCGGGTCCGTCACCGACGACCGTCGCCTGCCACTCGCGATCGCGGAGTTCGGCCAGCCCCAGCAGCAGGCTCTCGAGGTTGGCACCCGCATCGAGTCGCCGGGCGTAGATCACGTCGACTCGCTCGCCCGGCTCGACGTCCCGAATCCGGTCGCAGTCGATCGGGTTCGGGATCGTCTCGATGCAGTCGCCGTCGGCCCCGAGCTCCCGGACCCACGTCCCGACGAGTTCCGACGGCGTGACGATCCGGTCGGGCCGCCCCGCCGCGAGCCGCGTCCACCGCGTGTCGTCGATGCCGCCGTCGCCGTACCACTCGAGGACGAGCGGTGCACGCGCCATCGTCGCGCCCCAGGTCGCGGCGATGACCTGGCTCGGCGGCTGGGGGCCGACGTGGATCACGTCCGGGCGCGCGGCCGCAAGGACGAACGGCAACCGCAGGAGGAACGCACTCCGGGCGTCCGTCCCGGTCGCGACCGCGTGGTATGTTATCCCGTCGTGTTCGTACGTGGACTCCTCGCCGGCCCAGAACCCGGCACAGTACCAGTGGATGTCGTGCCCGCGCTCCGCGAGGAGGTCACAGACGGTCCGAAACCGCTGGTTCGTCTCAGTATCGCGGTGATGAACCGTTTCGAACGAGACGAACGCGATTCGCATCTGCTCACAGCATCCCAGCGAAAGAATAAAAATCACCCTGTTTCCGTCGAAAGCGGGCCCGACAGTCACCGAGTCGCCGGTCGGTTCCGTCGCGTTCGTCGCGGGCGGAACCCATCCCGACCGAAACGACTACGCCCTCGAGTCCGTACGGCACTGGCATGAGCAGCTACGACATCGAGCGCTACCTCAACATTCGGAGCGCCTACGGCGCCTCGTTCGGTCCCGACGGCGAACGGCTCTCCTTCCTGCTGGACACGACCGGCACGCCACAGCTCTGGACGCTCGAGGAACCCCGCGGCTGGCCCGAACAGCGGACGTTCTACGACGAGCGGGTGACCTTCGCCTCGTGGTCGCCCGAGCGCTCGGAGCTGATCTTCGGGATGGACGAGGGCGGCAACGAGCGTGCACAACTGTTCCGGCTCGACGCCGAAACCGGCGCGATCGAGAACATGACGGCGATGCCAGAGGCCAAACACCGCTGGGGTGGCTGGAGCCACGACGGCGACCGGTTCGCGTTCACCTCGAACCGCCGGGACGAGGCCGTCTTCGACATCTACGTCCAGAACCGCGACGAGACCGGGAGCGATGCCGAACTCGTCTCCGAGGGCGACGGCTGGCTCTCGCTGTCGGGGTGGAGCCCCGACGACTCCCGGCTGCTGGTCTCACAGGCCTACTCCAACTTCGATCAGGACCTGTCCGTGCTCGACCTCGAGACGGGTGCCCGCGAGCATCTCACGCCCCACGACGGAGACGTTCGCTACCAAAGCGCAACCTGGGCCCCGGACGGCGAGGGGATCTATCTCGTCACCGACGAGGGCGAGGCGGATACGCTCTATCTCGCCTATCTCGCCCTCGAAACGGGCGATCTCGAGCCCGTCGTCGACGGCGAGTGGAACGTCGACGGCATCGCGCTGGACGACGATACCGGCCGGTTCGTCTACTCGGAAAACGTCGAGGGATACACCGAACTGACAGTCGGGGAGTTCGATGCGGCCGATCCGACCGCGTTCGAGACGTTCCCCGAACCCGACCTGCCGGGCGGCGTCTCCGGTGGCGTGAGTTTCGGCCCCGACGCCGAACGATTCGCGCTGTCGACGACCGGCGACACGGTGCACACGAACGTTTTCGTCGTCGACGTCGAAACCGGCGCGACCGAACGGTGGACCGACGCGCCGACGGCCGGCGTGCCCCCCGAATCGTTCGCCGAATCGAACCTGGTCCACGTCGAGAGCTTCGACGAGCTTTCCGTGCCCGGCTTCTTTACCCTCCCCGACGAGCACGAGCCCGGAAGCACGCCCGTGATCGTCGACATCCACGGCGGCCCCGAGAGCCAACGCCGACCCTCGTTCTCGAGCGTCAAGCAGTACTTCCTCGATCGGGGCTACGCCTACTTCGAGCCGAACGTTCGCGGCTCGTCGGGCTACGGGGCCGAGTACGCGAGTCTCGACGATGTCGAGAACCGGATGGATTCGGTTGCGGACATCCGAGCCTGCGTCGAGTGGCTCCAGGACCACCCCGCGATCGATCCGGACCGAATCGTCGCAAAAGGCGGCTCCTACGGCGGGTTCATGGTACTCGCCGCGCTGACCGAGTATCCGGACCTCTGGGCGGCCGGCATCGACATCGTCGGCATCGCCAACTTCGTCACGTTCCTCGAGAACACGGGCGACTGGCGGCGCGAACTCCGGGAAGCCGAGTACGGGTCGCTCGAGGAAGACCGCGAGTTCCTCGCGGACATCTCGCCGATCAATACCGTCGACCGGATCGCGGCACCGCTGTTCGTTCTCCACGGGGAAAACGACCCCCGCGTCCCGGTCGGCGAGGCCGAACAGATCGCCGAGCAGGCCGCCGCACAGGGCGTTCCCGTCCGGAAACTGATCTTCGAGGACGAGGGCCACGGCTTCTCGAAACTCGAGAACCGCATCGAGGCCTATTCGGCGGTCGCCGAGTTCCTCGACGAGCACGTCTGATCGGCCCGACCCGCCGTCGACCCAGGTTCAGTTGCCACCAATTCTCATGCTTTAATTTTAGCAGAATTTATATTTACCGCGACAAGCCCCTCACGTATGCCCGCTATCGAAACGACCGCCCTAACCAAACGATACGGTGAGAACGTCATCGCCGTCGACGACCTCGACCTGACCGTCGAAGAGGGAGAGGTGTTCGGGTTCCTCGGTCCCAACGGAGCCGGGAAGTCGACGACCATCAACCTGTTGCTCGATTTCGTCCGCCCGACCGAGGGGTCCGCGACGGTGCTCGGGTACGACGTCCAGCGAGAACCGAAAGCGATCCGCTCGCGTATCGGCGTCCTCCCCGAAGGCGCAACGTTGTACGACCGGCTGACCGGCCGCGAACACCTCGAATGGGTCATCGACAACAAAGGCAGCGACGACGATCCGGCCGCCCTCCTCGAACGGGTCGGCCTCGAGCCCGCGGCCGCGGCGCGATCGGCCGGCGGCTACTCGAAGGGGATGGCCCAGCGGCTCGGGTTCGCGATGGCGCTGGTCGGGGATCCCGATCTCCTGATCCTCGACGAACCATCCTCCGGACTCGACCCCAAGGGGATGCAGGAACTGCGCGAGATCATCACCGCCGAAGCCGACCGCGGCACGACCGTCTTCTTCTCGAGCCACATCCTCGGCGAGGTCGAAGCGGTCTGTGACCGCGTCGGGATCATGAACGACGGGCGACTCGTCGCGACCGGGACCCTCGACGCGCTGCGGGAGAACCTCGACCTCGCCGCTTCGATCTCGCTGACCGTCGAGCGCGTCCCCGACGCGCTCGTGGCCGACCTCGAGGCCCACGAGGGCGTCCATTCGGTGACCGTCGACGGCTCGACGATCACGGTCTCCTGTGCCAGGACGCCCGTAAAGTACGACGTCGTGACCCAGATCGGTGCGGCGACGACCGTCCTCGACATCGTCTCCGAGGACACCTCCCTCGAACGGCTGTTCAACACCTACACGAACGGCGAGCAGTCGGGCGAGGGTGACGCCGATGCCGATCTCGCCGCCATCGAGTCGGAGGTGTCGGCATGAGCATCCGCTCCGTGGCGAAGAAGGACTTCCTCGATGTCCGACGATCGAAGAGCGTCTGGATCGTCAGTGGACTGTACGCCCTGCTCGTGGTGTGTTTCTTCTACCTCGGACAGAGCGGACCGACGGAACCGAACGTTGTCTATCAGTTGTCGTACCTCACCAGCATCGGACGGGTGTTTATTCCGATCATCGCGCTCATGATGGTGTATCTCGCGATCGCCGGCGAACGGGAGTCGGGCAGTATCAGGTACCTGCTCTCGCTGCCGAACACGCGACGGGATATCGTCCTCGGGAAGTACCTCTCCCGCGGGGCCGTCGGTGCCAGTGTGATCCTCGTCGCGTTCGGCGTGGGCGCGGTGCTGGCGGTTCTCTGGTACCCGTCGCTCGAACCGACCGTCTTCGCCGGCGTCGCCGGCCTGACCGTGCTCCTCACGCTGGCGTACGTCTCGGTCGCGATCAGCATCTCCGCGGCGACGGGATCGCGATCGCGGGCGATGGCCGGCTCGATCGGATTCTACTTCATCAGTAACCTCATGATGCTCGTTCCGTCCTTTTCGATCGTCGCCGCGCTCAAGTACGTGCTGAACGGGCGGCTCGAATTGGGGCTTTCCGATTACCTGTTCGAGTTTCTCCGCATGCTCAGTCCGACGATCGCCTTCAAAAAAGCCTTCCCGCTCGTCGTGCCAAGCGAGGTTGAGGCGTTCATGGTGAACGCGGACCCCTCGGCTCCGGCCTACCTCGCGCCGGAAGTCGCCTTTGCCATCCTGATCGCCTGGCTCGTCATCCCGGCCGCGCTGGGTCTGTGGCAGTTCAACCGGGCTGATCTGGGCTAAGCGAGCCGTCGCCTTCCCGCCGGCTCTCTGACACTCCGCCCGGGTTTCAGATCACGCCCGTTTTCGTCGCGACCTCTCGTGCGGCCTCCTCGTTCATCCCGTCGCCCAGAATCGTGTAGCGGTCGCGGATCTCGTGGCACGTCGTCAGCGACTCGATCACCGTCGCCTCGTCGATCCCGAGTTCGTCGGCGGTCGTCGGCGCGTCGATACTCGCCAGCGCGTCGCGGATGTCGCGCCAGATGCCCCGGTCGCCGCCGTGGAGATAGGCGGTCATGATCGAGCCGACGCCGACCTGGTGGCCGTGCAGTGCCGCGCCGGGCGCTAAGCGATCGAGTTGGTGCGAGAAGAGGTGTTCGGCACCGCTGGCCGGTCGGGACGACCCGGCGATGCTCATCGCAACCCCCGAGGACATCAGCGCCTTGGTGACGACCCAGGCCGACTCCTCGAGCCCCGGTCGGATGAGGTCGGCGTTGTCAACCAGGATTTCGGCGGTCATCTCCGAGAGAGCGGCGGCGTACTCGGAGTACTCGACGTCTTTGAGCCGCTGGGCGAGCCGCCAGTCCATCACGGCGGTGTAGTTCGAAATGATGTCGGCACAGCCGGCGGTCGTCAGGTCCCACGGTGCGTCGGCGAGAATCCCGGTGTCGGCGACGACCGCCAGCGGCGGTTCCGCGGCGACGCTGTGGCGGGAGTCCCCGTCCGGAACGGAGCCGCGATTGCTGACGATGCCGTCGTGGCTCGCCGCGGTCGGAACGGAGCAAAAGCCCATCCCGAGGTGGTGGCTGGCCAGTTTCGCGATGTCGATGGCTTTCCCGCCGCCGATGCCGATCAGATAGGAGACCCCCTCGGCCTCGGCGACCTCGATCACCCGTTCGACGGCGTCGAAGGTCGCCTGCTCGATCGTGACGATCGCAGGGTCGATCCCGGCGGCGTCGAAGTCGGCCGCGATGGGATCGGCGGCGACCTCGCGAGGCGTCGGACTCGTGACGAACAGCGGCCGTCCCTGTAAGTGGAGATCGTCGACTACGTCGACGACCTCGCTGCGAACGTCGTGGCCGACGACGACGTTTCGCGGGAGACGGATCCACGTCGATTTGTCGAACATATCGGACCTGACACACCCCCGGGACATGTGCTTTTCCTCGTGGCCGCGCCGATCGACGCGAACCCGCCGCGATCGGTCCCGACGTGATCGACTCGAGGAGAGCCGATCCGTCCGCCACGGCGAATGCGATAGGCTATAAAATTTCCAACGATAGTGGTCGAATATGAGTGTGGCAGTCGCGTTCTGGTTCGGCCTGCTCGTCGTGGGCCACGCCGCGGGCCGACTGTACGGTTCGTACACGGTGCGACGCGGCGGTGACGATGATCGCCGATCACGCGGAACCTACCGATTGCTGTCCCTCATCGGCCTCACGGCCGTTGTCGGCCTCACACTGTCCGGTCTCGTCGACGCAACTGAGACGGCTCTCTCGTCGCTGCATCCGGCGCTGGCCGGTGGCCTGGCGGCTCCTCTCGCCTGGGTCCCGACGGGGATCGGAGCGATCATCGCAGTCCTCGTCACGTACCTCGGCGTCTTTCCGTACGCCCGCGAGCGGCGCGGCCTCGAGATTTCGGCTGCAACCGCGGTCGGTCGTCTCGCGAAATACCTCGTCGCAATCGCGGTGCTTTGTCTCGGTCTGATAGCCCCCGTGATCGTCCTCGTCGGGCTGTCGGATCCGAGTCCGGTCCTGATTCCACTCCTGTTCGCCGTGCTCCTCTTCTGGATCGCCGTCTGGACACAGTACAGCGTGCAACTCTCACAGGAGATCGTCGAGCCGACGGTCGACCAGCGACGACGGCTCGAGGCCGCCGCGGACCGGGCCGATACGACGATCCCTCTCGCGGGCGTCATTCCCGGCGAGGAGACCGAAACGGCCGGCCTCTACCTCGGAGGATCGTTCCGGAACCGGCGGGTGTACGCCACCGACTACACGTTCGACGCCCTCGACAACGACGAACTGACGGCACTGTGTGCACGAGTGACCGCGGCCGACGACCTCCGACTTCCCGAGCGTCGCGCACTCGTCGTGTCCCTCCTGCTCGGGCTGTTCCTGACCCTGACCATCTGGCGATCGATGACCGTCGCACTCCTCGCGCTCGCCATCGTCTGGCCGCTCCTGTCCTGGTACCTCCAGCGCTGTGCGTTCGCTGCCGACCGCCGCGCGGCCGACGAGGTCGGTGCCGACGACCTCGCGAGCGCGTACGAGGCTACCGAGGATCTGGCCGACGATCGCGGACGGCTCCACGAACGGCTCGCACCGAGACCGTCGACGGCGCGACGGCTCGAGCGACTCCGGCACTGACCCGAGTCAAAGCGTCTCGAGAATGCTCAACACGCGTTCCTCGGCCTCGCGATCCGGTCCGTTCCTGTCCCCGTCCCGGTCGCTTTCGAGGTGGTCGTCGACCGACCGGGCCATCGCCTCCTCGAGCGGCGTCGCCTCCCAACCCAGCGCGGCGAGTTTCGCCGTCGAGAGGACATGTGGATACGACCGATAAAGCGGGTAGTCCTCGAGGTCGATGTCACCGGCAGCGAGTTCGCGCGGCCCGGCGTGGACGACCTCGACCTCGGTAGCCAGCGTCTCGCCGATCAACTCGACCATCTCCTCGAGCGTGACCAGCCGCCGGTCGCCGACGTTGTAGGCCTCGCCGGCCGTGCCGCGCTCGGCGACGATCCGCAGCGCGCTGGCGACGTCTTCGACGTACACGCGGTGCCAGACGTTCGTCCCGTCGCCGGGGACCACGACCCGATCGAAGCGGTTCACGCGATCGATCCACCAGTCCAATCGCTCGGTGTAGTCGTGGGGGCCGTAGACGATCGGCGGTCGGACGGCCATGGCCCGAACGCCGTTGTCGGCCGCCGCGACGACCGCCCGATCGCCCTCGGCCTTCCGGTTCCCGTAGCTCTCGGCCGAGTCGTCGGTCGCCTGCTCGGCCGTACAGGGATGCAGGGGCGTCTCGCCCTCCCGCTTGGGGATCTCCTCGCGGCCGTAGGCCGCGCCGCTCGAGACGAAGACGTACGCCTCGCAGTCCTCGAAGAGCCGCGTCGCGGCGCGGACGTCCTTGGGGTGATAGGCCACACAGTCGAAGACGGCGTCGGGATCGACGGTCGTCGCCGCGGCCTCGAGCGCCGTGTCGTTCGTCCGATCGCCCTCGACGTGGTCGACCCGGTCGTCGTCCGCGAACGGGTTCTCGCGGGTCCCGCGGTTGAAGATCGTGACGTCGTACTCGTGGTCGAGAAGGTCAGCCACGAGATGGCGGCCGATGAAGCGAGTGCCGCCGATAACGAGTGCACTGTCCATACGGGACCGACGGGGCTGCCGGAGCAAAACCCTGGCGACAGGTTGTGACGAGCGCTGCCGCCGAACGGAACGGCCGGGGGAACTCGTCGACGACCGATCCGACTCGGCCCACTCGTTCAGGGGAGGGTTCTTTGATCCCCTCCGTCGTAGGGCGGCCCGGTATGTCAGCACAGCTCTGGACGGATCGCGCTCGGGAGCACCCACTCGAGTGCGACCACTGTCACTACCCGATCCCGGGCGATCCCGAGGAGAGCGACGACGGGCAGTACTGCTCGACCGCCTGCCGCGAGGCCGCCGCCGACGAGTCGACGCTGCCCGATCCCGAGGCGTACAAGCGGTTCGTAACCGGCGTCGAACCGCTCGACTCGCTCGTTCCGAACGGCGTTCCCGCCGACTCCTGTCTCCTCCTCTCGGGGGACGAGGGGACGCGCCGCGCCGAGTTGGGGGCCGAACTCGTCTGGCGCGCGCTCGAGCGGGGCGAACCCGCTGTCGTCGTCTCGTTTGCCAACCCGCCGACGGCGACGCTCGAGCGGTTTTACGGGAACGGCTGGAACGTCCTCCCGGCCCTGGAAGCCGACCGCCTGCGGGTTATCGACTGCTTCACGCACCGGCTCGACGACCGGGACGAGTTCCGCGAGCACCGGACCGACTGGGCGACGTTCGTCGGCGAGGCGGCCGGCGACGCGATCGTGCCGGTTCGCGATCCGAGCAACCGTCGCGAAGTGGCGAACACCCTCCATCGCGCGCTCGACGACCTCGAGATGACCGAGACAGGACTGGTCACGATCGACTCGCTGGACGAACTCGAGTCGTTACTGCAAGAGCAGTTGGTTCACGACTTCATCAAAGACGTTCGAGCGACGGTCTGTAAGGCGCGGTTCGTCCCGGTCGTCGCCGCCGCGACGACGGCGGGGCAAAACGGCTATCCCGAGGAAGAGTACGTCTTCGACGGGATCGTCGATCTCCGGCTGACGGATCACCTCGTGGCCGATACACGGCTCAAACAGCTCGCCGTTCGCAAACTGATCGGCGGCGAGGTGCTCCCGCAGTGGGTAACCTACGAACACGAACCCGCCCGCGGGCTGTTCGCGTTCGGTCCGAACACTGACCCACAACAGGTCTACGACCTCGGCAACGTCTCGCCACGAGCGGACGGCCCCCGATAATCTCGGCGGCGGTACTCGAGCGGCGGCCGACTCGACACGCGACGCGGTGCCGGAATCGCGTCCAGTCGCCCGCCCACAGGTCCCGTCACCTAATGACAGTCACTGACGCCCGCTATCGGCGTGCACGCGAACTCACGCTCGGGTTTTATCCGCCCGTTCGGGATAGGTCCGCCCGCAGCACGACGACCACCAGCGGCCAGCGCGTCGACCGCGCCGCATCGGGAATCGACGACCGACCGGAGTCGACGATCCACACAGCCACATCATGAACGACCGATACGACAGCGACCGACGGACGGACGAACGGAGCGAGCGATCGAACGAGACCGAGACCCGACCCCGCTATCGGGGGCGAGAACACGGCAGCGAGACCGACCGGCGTCGACAGGGCGGCGACCGCGGCTGGCTTCACGGGTTGTTCAATCGCAGCGAAGCCCGACAGGAGGAGCGGCAAGGCGAACAGCGCGGCCAGCGGGGTGAGAGAGGGAAACAGCGCGGCCTCGCGGACACAGACCGACGGCAGGAACACCGAGGCGGTCGGCAGCAGGGCGGCGTGCAGCGAGGCGAACGCGGTGAGGGGCGACCGCAACGCGGTCAGCAGGGGATGCACCGCGGTGAGGACCGCCAGGAGCACGGACGACAGCCCGGAACGCGAGGCCAGCGAGGGACACGATCGCAAGGGGGCAGCGAGCACCACGGCAGTCAGTATCAGCAGGGACAGCCCGAGCCCGGTCGCCACCAGCGGAGCGAAGGCCAGCAGACCGGTTCCCAACGGGAGCAGGAAAGCGGACGGCGCGGCCAGCGACCCGGCAGCGAGTATCAGGAGCGACAACAGTTCAGCCGCCAGGAAGACCGGCGAGAGACCCAGGGCTCCTCGAGCGGCTCCAGGAACCGAGCGCAGCAGTCCGGCGGCGGCCTCGCGTACCGCCAGCAGGGTCGCCGCTCCGAACAGGGTGACTGGACCGACCCCCGCGAGTCGGAGCGGGGCTCGAGCGATGCCCGAAACCCACAGGGACAGGACGAGGACATGACCNGTACCGCCAGCAGGGTCGCCGCTCCGAACAGGGTGACTGGACCGACCCCCGCGAGTCGGAGCGGGGCTCGAGCGATGCCCGAAACCCACAGGGACAGGACGAGGACATGACCACCCGCCGCCACGTCCACGAGCGCGATCCGACGGCCGACGAGGAGCCTCGAGGCGAGGACCGGTCGCGGTAACGGCCTCGAGCGCCGGCCTCCGCGAACCGCGCATCGAAACCGCCCCGTTTTTGCCGCGTCTCCCCGGATCGTCGCGTATGAGCGGCACGTACGTCCTCGTGATCGACGTCTCGCGATCGACGACGATCGAAGTCGGCGCACTGGGGGATCGCGAGTTCGCCACCGGCACGTACGCCTACATCGGCAGCGCGTTCGGCCCCGGCGGCTTCAGTCGCGTCGACCGCCACCGCGAACTCGCCGCCGGCGACCGCGAGACGCGCCACTGGCACGTCGACTACCTGCTCGGGCACCCCGCGACGCGCCTCGAGCGCGCGATCACGTTCCCGGACGCCGATCGGGAGTGTGAACTGGCGGACTCGCTCCCCGGCGAGTTCGTCTCCGGGTTCGGGGCATCCGATTGCGACTGTCCGGCACACTTGCTCGCTACGCCGGGCGGCGACGCCGTGCTCGAAGCGGCCCTCGACGAGGGTGGACGACTCGAGCGCGAGTAGCTCGGCTGCGGTCACCCTCGATCACAGCTGCGCCGACGGCAGTCACCGCGAATTATTACCCGGTCCTCCAAAGTGAACCCCATGTCCGACGACGACACCGAGGAGACGGTCGAACCGGAACTCGACGACGACGCCATGCGCCGCTTCCCCGTACCCGACCTCGGGGAGTTGCCCGCGGATCTCCGGGACCGAATCGAAGACGAAACCGAGCGTTCGGGGTTTACGCCGAATATCTTCTCGGCGATGGCGTACAAACCCTCGCACTTCCGTGCGTTCTTCCAGTACCACGATGCGCTCGTCGACGACACCGCGCTGGCACGCGCGGAAGTCGAGATGATCATCGTCGCGGTTTCGGGGGTCAACCACTGTTATTACTGTAACGTCGCTCACGGCGCGCTCGCCCGAATCTACGCCGACGCGCCGAAACTGGCCGATCAACTCGTCGCGAACTACCGGACTGCGGATATCAACGACGCTCACCGCACGATGCTCGATGTCGCGGTGAAGCTGACCGAGTGTCCGACCGAGATCGAGGAGGCCGACCTCGAGGCGCTACGCGAGGCCGGGTTCAGCGAGGAGGCGATCTGGGACATCGCCGCGGTGACGGCCTTTTTCAACCTGAGCAATCGGATGGCCATGTTCGCCGACATGCGGCCCAACGACGAGTTCCATACGATGGGGCGATAACAGCCGTCAGCGCGTGCTCCACGTCGCGTGGGACGACGCGGCCCGAGGTGTTGGGACGGCCCGAACGTCGACGGCGTTCTCCAATGGATTAGATAGGGCTAAAGATTAAGTTAGAGGACAGCAAAGACGTAGGTGTCAATGGAGGTGAGCGAATCACGAAGGGAAAACTGAACCAATAACTGGACCGGCCGTGCCAAGTGACGTCCGGCCAGTCAGTTTCGACCTTCGGTACGACGAGACTCCGCTTCGTGGTCAGTCAATGGAGTTCTCGTTGGTCCGACGGCCGAGCTCCTGTCCTTCGCATGGTCGTCGGCGTTTTCTGTTACGAGACGCGAGTCGCCTCGTTTTCCGTTCGTCTCCGAACTATCAGTCGGATAGATCGAAAAGAGCGTCCGGTACTGATCAAAGCACCGAACGGTCGTTCTATAGTAGCAACTGAAAGCCATTGCACACCTGATCGCACGACAGCGTTGCGATCAGTGTGTCACTCGTTTCAATTGCTACTATAGGTGATGAGGATACCGGGGATTCGATACTATCGTAAACGGAAGTGGCTGCTTCCACTATATTGTATTCCCTTCGGGTGGGGGTGTCGGCGAGAAGTTCGCGGTAAAACTGTCGTCGTCATGGATATCCGGGCGTCGTTCACCACGGTATCGGCTCCATTCGAACGCCAGTTTGAGTGCGAGGAACGTTCCGGCGACCACTACCTTCCAAGCGGTCAACACGGTCGAGTCGGGCATACTGGCCGGAAGTCCGAGCCCGATGATGAAAAACATCGCAACCGCGTAGAAGACGAACCCAAGCGCGAAGTACAGGTACAATGCGTAATAGTTTTCCTGGACATCGAGGGCCATGGACGCCGTCAACTCCCGATAGCGGCCGGTGCCGTAGTAGTACCGCGAGAGCGTGACGAGGTGTGTCCCGACGATGAACAGCCCGATTGCGAGCACGGATGGGACCTCGAACACGGTGAACTGTGCAAAAAAGTCGATCACGCTTTCGTCCGAGTCGGCCACTGCACCCCTTCCGATCCCCCAAACCGTTATGGACCCCCCTGTCGCGACCGCGATCAGCAGTCCGACGATCGTCTTTGCGGCAACGTCTCTCAGGTTCTCGGAGTAGACAGGAGGAATAACCCGGCCGGATGTCCAGCGCTCCTCGCGTTCCTCGATCCGTCGTTCCGGCGTCGCGAACATCGCAAGGCCGCCGTAGAAGAGAATCACTGTCACTGCCTCGAGCCAGTAAAGTAAGACGACCGCAGTGGGCGACCAATCGAGCAGGAAGGACCCTCCTACCGGGAGTACAGTGGCAACTGCGATCGGAAAGAACGGGGTCCGTTCGTTTCGCCTCAACGGCTTTTCAGACATACTACAAGATGTTAACGTAATAAACGAGTGTCAGAGGTTAGAGGTTACGATATGGTATCGTAGCCAATCCACGGGAGCTTGAGTTCGACACCCGTACTTACCACCGTTCCACAGGCTGTACAATCCCAGGCTGGACACGGATCAGCACAGATATCTAAGGCACCGACAGCCATCGCGAGCCTGAACTCGTCCGGGATAGTTCCATCACCTCTAGTGTATACTCTGATTTCTCCGCATAGCCTGATATCTACTTTGGGCAGCCAGCTCGGCAGTTTGGCCGAGGGCTCGAGACAGTACCCGTCGTACTTATCCGGTCCAGCCCAGAACCCGAACCCACCTGGACTTACTTTAACCGTCTGTCCCAGGGCCGAAAGAGAAATATCGAGGAAGATCTCTCCGCCTATTTTAACGTCTGATTTGGCAGAGAATCGCAGACCTGCTTTGACGGAGACAGTGACTTTCTCACCGCGAATTTTCGTGCTTCCGAGTTCCTCTTCGACGGTAAAGAGGTCGGTGACGTACGGTTGAACGACGTCGTCGGATTTTCCACCGCCAACGGCTAAGGGGAGAGTCTGATCGTCCTCCTCGCCTTCTTCGATTATTTCATAGAACGTGCCTGACGGTGGCTCTGCGTTCTTGTTCTTCCCGTAGTAGATATCAGGATGACCGCGGCCGGGCGTATTGGACTTGTCAAGATCCTGTATTTTCGGTGCTTCTTCACCGAACTGCTGATTCACGTCCGGGTCAACGATGATGTGGTCCGATTCCTTCAGGGCAGCCAGGAGTTCATCCTCGGTCAATTCCGTTCCGTTCTGGTCGAATCCATGTGCGGTGACAGTCGGAACCCCGAATACCGCACTGCCAAGCCCGGACGAAGCCATCAGCGCCCGTCGGCGTGTCAGTCCGTTTTTGCCCGATTCAGTATCGCTGTCTGAACATTCTTCTTCGTTAAACATACAACTGCGCATATTATAGGGGTAGATTTAAATTTTTGCATGTATTTAATATTGAATACTATTTAGATATATTTCGATAGCGGAAAAAGCGCAATCGAACCGATGAAGTGCCGATACGAAAGCACCGAGATGAGCGGGGGGTTCCCGTAACTGTGTCCTAGAACCGAGAAGTCCTAAGGGGAAGTATACCGTCCAAGGTGTCGAACGACCGTCCGTGCAAAGCTTCGTTGCTTACCCTCGAGGCAGGGTACTGGCGACGCGGAGACGAACGAAGACTGCCGCTGGTCGATGCGAAGCGGCTGCCTTGAATGACGAGGTAAATTCACTGACTCCGCCATCGGTTCGTACCACGTCTACGAAGTCACTCAAAAAAGAACAACTCTCGCGAACGGATCGTGCCTTCGAGTGCGGCTCGATCAGTCGTCGCTCGCCGCGAAGTTGGTCGATTCGGCTTCGGCCGCGGCCGCCGGTTCGCCGGGCAGTTCGTTGCGGACGTCGTCGCTGCCCTGCTCGGTGATCGCCTCGTAGTAGGCGTCGGGCATGACCTTCACGAAAGCCTCGAGCGCGCGCTCCCAGTTGTCCAGCAGGCGTCGGCCGCGTTCGGAGCCGGTGTAGGCGACGTGGTTCTCGACGAGTCGACGGAGCATCCGCTCGTCTTTCTCCTCGAGGGAGTCGTGCAGCGAGACCATTCCGGTGTTGGCCTTCGCCTCGAACTCGTCGTCGGGGTCGTAGACGTAGGCGACGCCGCCGGACATGCCGGCCGCGAAGTTCGTGCCCGTCTCGCCCAGCACGGCGACGACGCCGCCGGTCATGTACTCACAGCCGTGGTCGCCGACGCCTTCGACGACGGCCGTGGCACCGGAATTGCGCACCGCGAAGCGCTCGCCGGCGACGCCGTTGACGTACAGCTGGCCGTCGGTCGCGCCGTAGAGGGCGACGTTACCGATTGCGACGTTCTCGGTCGGCTCGTAGCTGGCGGTCTCGGGCGTTCGGACCGTGAGTTTGCCCCCCGAGAGTCCCTTGCCGACGTAGTCGTTGGCGCTGCCATCGAGGTGCATCGAGACGCCGCTGGCGAGAAACGCGCCGAAGCTCTGCCCGGCGGTTCCCTCCGCGTCGATAGTGATCGTATCCTCGGGGAGGCCGGGTTCGCCGTAGCGGCTGGTGATGCGGTTCGAGAGCATCGCGCCGACGGTGCGGTCGACGTTCGTGACCTCGGTCTCGAGGCTGACCGGTTCCTGCTCCTCGATGGCGTCGGCCGCGGCCTCGATGAGGTCGCGGTCGAGTTGGTCCTCGAGGTCGTGGTCCTGCTCGCGGAGCTTCCGTCGGACATCGCTGCCGGGGTCCGCGAGGACGTCCGAGAGGTCGACGTTGCGGGCCTTCGGGTGGTCGACGTCGTCGCGCTGCTCTACGGCATCGACTCGGCCGATCATCTCGTCGAGGGTTTCGTAGCCGAGTGCGGCCATGATCTCGCGCAGTTCCTGCGCGATGAACGTCATGTAGTTGATGACGTGTTCGGGCTCGCCGGGGAACCGCTTGCGCAGGTCCTCGCGTTGGGTGGCGACGCCGACCGGACAGGTGTTCTTGTGACACTGCCGGGCCATGACACAGCCGCTGGTGACCAGCGAGGCGGTCCCGAAGACGTATTCTTCGGCACCCAGCAGGGCGGCGACGGCGACATCGCGCCCGGTCTTCATCCCGCCGTCGGCGGAGACGCGGATGCGATCACGGAGCCCGGTCCGACAGAGCATTTGGTTCGCCTCGGCGAGACCGAGTTCCCAGGGGAGGCCAGCGCTCTTGATCGAGGTCCGCGGCGAGGCACCCGTCCCGCCGTCGTGACCCGAGATGTGGACCACGTCGGCGTTTGCCTTCGCGACGCCGGCGGCGACGGTGCCGATGCCGGCCTCGGAGACGAGTTTGACGTTGATGTCTGCCGCCTCGTTTGCGGCTTTGAGATCGAAGATCAGCTGTTTGAGGTCCTCGATCGAGTAGATGTCGTGCAGCGGCGGCGGCGAGATCAGACCCACGCCGGGCGTGGACTTGCGCACGTGGGCGATCATCTCGTTGACCTTCGAACCGGGGAGGTGGCCACCTTCGCCGGGCTTTGAGCCCTGGGCCATCTTGATCTGCAGTTCGTCGGCATTCGAGAGGTACGTCGAGGTGACGCCGAACCGGCCGGAGGCGACCTGCTTGACGTTACACTCGCGTTCGGTGTTGAACCGCTCCGGCGGCTCGCCGCCCTCGCCGGAGTTCGACTTGCCGCCGAGCCGGTTCATCGCGATCGAGTTGTTCTCGTGGGCCTCCGGCGAGAGCGAGCCAAGCGACATCGCGGCGGTCGAGAACCGCTGGACGATGTCTTTGATCGGCTCGACTTCCTCGACCGGGATCGGATCGCGGTCGGAGTCGAACTCGAGCAGGCCGCGCAGCGTCTGGAGGTTCTGTTGTTGGTCGTTGATCTGTTCGGCGAACTCCTGATAGCGCTCGTAGTCGTTCGAGCGGACGGCCTGCTGGAGCGCCCCGACGGTGTCGGGGTTCCACTGGTGGTGAATCCCGTCCGAGCGGTGTTCGAACTCGCCGTGCCGATCGAGATCGGACTCCTCGTCGTCGCCGAACGCGGTCGCGTGGCGCTCGCGGAGGTCCGCCTCGATCTCGGCGAGGCCGATCCCTTCGGTGCGGTTTTCGGTACCCTCGAAGTACTCGGCCACGAGGTCGGAATCGAGACCGACGGCCTCGAAGATCTGGGCACCCTGGTAGCTCTCAACCGTCGAGATCCCCATCTTGGCCATGATCTTCAGGAGTCCGTCCTCGACGGCACCGACGTAGGCGTCGATCGCGACCTCGGTGTCGGCACCGTCGGGACCAGCGGTGATGTCCCCGATGGTCTGGTAGGCCAGGTACGGGTTGACCGCGCCGGCACCGTAGCCGACCAGCGTCGCGAAGTGATGGACCGTCCGCGGGTCGGCCGACTCGACGACGAGGCCCACGTGATTGCGCAGGCCGTTGCGCACGAGGTGGTGATGGACGCCGCCGGTCGCCAGCAGGCTCGGAATCGCGATCCGGTCCTCGTCGACGGTGCGGTCCGAGAGAACGATCACGTCGTGGTCGTCGTCCTCGATCGCCGCGACGACGTCCGCCCGGACGCGTTCGATCGCCGCCTCGAGGTCGTCGCCGGGCTCGTCGCGTTCGGGCTCGTAGGTGATGTCGATCGTCGCGGCCGTGATGCCGTTGGCCGTACAGTCGCGGATCGACTCGAGTTCGGCGTCGGTCAGGATCGGCGAGTCGAGGACGAGCTGCCGGGCGTGTGCGGGCGACTCGTCGAGCAAGTTGCGCTGGAAGCCCAGCCGCGACTCCATCGAGGTGACGAGTTCCTCGCGGATGTAGTCAAGCGGCGGGTTCGTGACCTGTGCGAACAGCTGTTTGAAGTAGGAGAACAGCGGTCGGTTGAACTCGGTGAGGACGGACAGCGGCGTGTCGTCACCCATCGAGCCGACGGGGTCTTTCCCCTTCTGGGTCATCGGCTCGATCAGGTTCTCGAGTTCGTCGTGCGTGTAGCCGAACACGGCCTGATAGTCGCGCAGCGCCGAGATGTCCGTCTGTGGCGCGCGGTCGTTCGTGGTCCGGATGTCGTCTAAGTGGACTTGCTCCTGGGCAACCCACTCGCCGTAGCGGTCGTCCGTGAGATCGTCGAAGACCTCCTCGTCGGGAATGACCCGTCCCTCCTCGGGGTCAGCGAGGAAGAGTTGGCCGGGTTGGAGCCGGCCCCGTTCCTCGATCTCCGCGGGGTCGGTCTCGAGCGCGCCGGCCTCGCTGGCCATGATCAGGCGATTGTCGGTCGTCACGTCGTACCGACAGGGACGCAGGCCGTTGCGGTCCAGCACTGCGCCGACGCGTTCGCCGTCGGTCGCCGCGACGAGCGCGGGACCGTCCCACGGCTCGACCAGCGAGGCGTGGAAATCGTACCAGTCCTTCCGGTCGTCGTCCATCGCGTCGTCGCCGCGCCAAGCCTCGGGGACGAGCATCCGGAGCGCGTGCTCGAGGTCGCGGCCGTCCTGCATCAGCAGTTCGAGCGCGTTGTCGACGCTCGCAGTGTCGGACTGGTCGGGGTCGTCGATGATCGGCTTGACCGCCTCGAGATCGGAGAGCACGTCGCTCTCGATGTCGGTCTCACGGGCACGCATCCAGTTGATGTTGCCCTGAATGGTGTTGAACTCGCCGTTGTGGATGATGTTCCGGTAGGGATGGGCGAGATGCCAGGCTCCGAGCGTGTTCGTCGAGAACCGCTCGTGGACCATCACGAACGTCGATGCCATCCGCTCGTCGGTGAGATCGGGGTAGTAGGCGGGGACTTGAACGCCTTTCAGCAGCCCCTTGTAGACGACCGTCTTCGCGTCCAGCGAGACGACGTAGAACCGCTCTTTGTTCTCTATATCGGCGTCCTCGACGGCGTTTTCCAGCGCGCGTCGGGCGACATAGAGCCGGCGGTCGAAGTCGTCCTCGGAGAGGTCGTCCACCGGCGCGACGGCGACGTGCCGGACGTCGGGCTCGGAGTCGACCGCCGTTTGCCCGAGTTCGTCGTTGTTCGTTGGGACGTCCCGCCACTCGAGGACGTCGAGGTCGTAGGTAGCGAACGTCTCCTCGACCAGCGAGACGAGTGCCTCGCGCGCCGCGGTTGCCTGCGGAAAAAAGAGCGAGCCGACGGCATAGGTCTCCGGGAGGGACACGTTGAGAACGTGATCGAAGAACGCGTCGGGCGTCTGGAGCATGATACCGGCCCCGTCGCCGGTGTTCTTCTCCGCACCGGTCGTCCCGCGGTGCTCGAGGTTTTCGAGGAGTTCGAGTCCGTCGGCGACGATGTCGTGTCCCCCGTCCCCATCGAGGTCCATAACGACACCGACACCGCAGTTCGACCGGGCGTCCTCGGGGTCGGCGAGCCCCGCCGAACGCTCGGTGGATGATGCTATATGTGGCTGTGACATGCACACACGTAGCTGGAACGACTATATGAGGCTAACCCATTATGACTAAGCGTATTATTAACACATATGATCCGATATAAGGTATAATTAGTGACCTTAACTACTGCCGCCAGGAGACCCTCGTCAGTTCGTCCGCGTCCGTCTCGGAGAAGCGTCGCGTAGTCCGTGCGGCCGGTCAATTAAACTCCCGTCCGGGAAGCGGGCCTTCCCGGTAGCGGGGAATGTCAGAGGCACGTAGTGTTCACCCACCAGAGTGAACACCACATACGCTTACTCAGTCTCCCCGGGTAAGGCACCACGGGTTAAAGGATTAGGTGCGCTTGAAATAGTCTCACACAATGAGCCGACGGACATCGAGTTCGGTTCGCATCCGAACTGCGCGGCGTCGAAACAGAACCACCGATAGCGAACCGGTCAGTACGACTTCGCGAAGTACGCGATTTCGTCCGCGGGGTCGCCACAGACACCACACTCGTCATGCTCGGGTTCGGGCACTTCGCCGGCCGTCGAGCCGCCTTCGTCCTCGAGCGGTTGCATGACGATCTCGGCGGCGATCTTCTCCTTGATAACCTCCTCGCAGGCCTCGTCACCACACCACGGCGTCTTCACGTAGCCGCCGTGTTTGCCGATCGTTCCGAGGATCTCTTCGGGGCTGTGTGCCTCGCGGACGTTCGCTTCGAGGGTCTCCTCGGCGGATTCGTAGAGTTTGTCGAAGATTTCGTCTAAGTGCTCGTCGACGGCGTCGACGATTCCGTCGCGGTCCGCGACCGATTCCGCGTTGTCCGGCCGGTGGACCAGCGTGACCTCCGCGTCCTCGACCTCGTGGGGGCCGATCTCGAGTCGGAGCGGGACGCCGTTGAGTTCGTGTTCGTTGAACTTGAACCCGGGATTGCGCCCGTCGCGGTCGTCGAGTTCGACGCGGAACCCGGCCTCTTCGAGGTCGTCGGCGATCCCCTCCGAGTACTCGAGGACGTCCTCCTTGGTGTCTTCCTGCCAGATCGGGACGATGACGACCTGCGTGGGCGCGACCGTCGGCGGGAGCACGAGTCCCTGATCGTCCGAGTGCGTCATGATGAGTGCCCCCAGCGCACGCCAGGAAAGGCCCCACGAGGTGGTGTAGGCGGTCTGTTCGTCCTCGTTTTCGTCGGCGAAGGTGATGTCGAACGCCTCGGCGAAGCTCTGCCCGAGGTTGTGGCTGGTCGCGCCCTGTACGGACTTACCGTCGGGCATCAGCGCCTCGACGGTCGTCGTGGTGTCCGCGCCGGGGAACTTGTCGTGTTCGGGCTTCTTGCCCCGGAGGACCGGAATCGCCAGCACGTCCTCGTAGACGCGCTCGTACTGGCCCAGTCGGGTCCAGACCTCCTCCCACGCACCCTCGTTGGTCGCGTGAGCGGTGTGGCCCTCCTGCCACATGAACTCCTTCGTCCGGAAGAAGGGCTTGGTCTCCGTCGCTTCCCAGCGGACGACCGAACACCACTGGTTGAGCCGCATCGGGAGGTCGCGATGGCTGCGGGTCCAATCGGCCATGAAGGGCGCGATGATCGACTCACTGGTTGGCCGGACGGCCAGTCGCTCCTCGAGTTCGTCGTGGCCGCCGTGGGTCACCCACGCGACCTCCGGATCGAAGCCTTCGACGATGTCCTTTTCGCGCTCGAGGAAGCTCTCGGGGATGAACATCGGGAAGTAGACGTTGTCGACGCCGGTGTCCTTGAACCAGCCGTCGAGTGACTCCTGAATCGCCTCCCAGAGGGCGTAGCCACGCGGTTTCGTGACGATGAACCCGCCCATCGGTGCGTAGTCGGCGAGGTCGGCCTTCTGGACGACTTCGGCGTACCACTCGCCGGGCTTGTGCGATTTCGACTCGGTGATGCCGAGTTCTTGACTCTCGTCGCTCATTGTGTCGACATGCAGGCAGCGCGGGCTTAAACTATGCGAAGGGCGAACGCTCGCTCGCCGGGGATCGAACGATAGTCTCACTGGCCGGCCATGCTGCAGCGATAGCCATTATAAACCGCAACTTCATTTCCCCCGGTTGTCGCAGCTTTATGCGCGTGACAGCCGTATACGGTATCGACAATGAAAGCAATCGAAGTCGAGGCATACGGCGACAGCGACGAACTCTCGGTCGTCGACGTACCGACGCCCGACCCGGACGCGGGCGACGTTCGGATCGACATCGAGGCGGCGGGAATCAACTTCGCGGACATCATGCAGCGACGCGGTCACTACCCGGACGGCCCCGACGCACCGTACGTCCCTGGGATGGAAGCCGCGGGCGTCGTCGACGCGGTCGGTGCCGGCGTCGAGGACCTGTCGGAAGGCGACCGCGTCGTCGGCATGCTCGATACCGGCGGCTACGCGGAGTCCGTCACCGCCCCCGCGGACCTGCTCTTTCCCATCCCTGAGGCGATGAGCTTCGAGGAAGCCGCCGGCTTCCCCGTCCAGTTTCTGACCGCCCACGCCTGTCTCTTCGAGTGGGGCGGCCTCGAGGAGGACGAATCCGTGCTCATCCAGGCTGCGGCTGGCGGTGTCGGCACCGCAGCCGTCCAGCTGGCGTCGAACGCCGGAGCGGAGGTCTTCGGCACCGCGAGCACGCAGGAGAAGCTCGACCTCGCCGACAACCTCGGCTGCGATCACCCGATCAACTACACCGAGACGGACTTCCGCGAGGTCGTCGACGAGGAAACCGACGGCGAAGGCGTCGACCTCGTCTTGGAAAGCGTCGGCGACGACGTCTTCGAGCGCAGCCTCGACGCGATGACTCACTTCGGCCGGATGGTCACCTACGGGGTCGCCAGCGGCGTCCCCGCGGAGGTCAGCAATCAGCGCCTGCTCTTCGAAAACAAGACCGTCAAGGGCTTCCACCTCGGCCAGGCCGCCATGCACGATCCGAGTCGCGTCATGAAGGCCGTCCCGGAACTGACCGACGGGTTCGCCAGCGGCGACCTCGAGGTCATCCTTGGCGAGTCGTTCGCGCTCGAGGACGCGGCCGAGGCCCACCAGTACATCGAGGACCGGAAGAGCTCCGGGAAGATCGTTCTGAAGCCGTAACCCGCCGTACTACTCGTCGGAGAGGCTGACGGTAGAAGCCGATCACAACGAGACGTTCCACTCGAGGTCGTGATCGACGAACTCGGCCTCGTCTAACGGCTCGCCGCCCTCGAAGCGGAACTCGCCGACCGCGGTGTTTCCCTTGAGGATCCCCGGCAGCCACAGTCGGTCGTCCTCCCACATCTGGTCGTAGGGCACGTCTTCGACCGAAACCCACTCCGGATGGGCCTCCTCGGACGAGGTCGGTTCGCCGGTAAACGAGCGAGTCCGATAGACGTGACAGAACGTGTGTGTCTCGCCGTCGAGGCGGAACGTGAGTTCGCCCGCCTTCTCGAGATCCCGGGCCTCAAGGCCGACCTCCTCTCGAGTTTCGCGGATGGCACATTCCCGTGGGGTCTCGCCCGGTTCGCACTTGCCGCCGGGGCCGTTGTACCAGCCCTCGCCGAGTCCGCGGCGTTTCTCGATCAGGAGGACCTCGTGATCGGGTTCGTTGGCTCTCGTCGGGTCGCCCCGAAGCGGGAAACACAGCGTCGCCTCGATCATATTCAACAGTTCGTTTGGAGGACGAAAAACGTGGGTTATTGCTCGAGTCGAACGGGCCCATCGGACGCGAGTGGTGGTCTTGAACGAGCGAGCGCAACGTCTCGCAGTTCAGTCTTCACAGACGGACTGGACCGAGCAGTGCCGGGAAGCGATGCATCGCTACCGATCGAGCAGCCGACAGCGCGCGCCACCGCAGCGTTTTCCAGGAACAGCGGGTCACCCGTCGGCGTTCGAAAAGACGAACTCCCGGACCAGCTTTCCAGCCAGCGCGGCCGCCTGCCCGTCGTCGCGGTCGTTGACTTCGACCACGTCGAACCCGCTGGCCTGCGGTGCGACCGCGCGTACCACGTCGCGAAGTTCGCGGGGCTCGAGGCCGAACGGCTCTTTGGTGCCGGTTCCCGGCGCGTAGCCGGGGTCGGCGGCGTCGATGTCGACGCTCAGGTAGACCTCGCGGTCCACAAATCGGTCGCCGGGCGTCCACTCGCTCACCTCCTCGGGCGGGACGACGGTCACGTCGTCGTCGGCCGCCCGCTCCCACTCGGCTTCGCTGCCGGTTCGAGCACCGAGGACGATCGCCTCGGCGATGGAGTCGACGTCCTCGAGAATCCGGCGGGTGACGGCGGCATGCGAGAGCGGGTTCCCGTCGTAGGCGTCGTACAGGTCGAGGTGGGCGTCGAGACAGACGAACACCTCGGGTTCGACCGCGCGAACGCCCGCGAGCGAGACGGTGTGTTCGCCCCCCAACAGCAGGGGCACGGCGTCGTTCCAGACGGCCTCGCGGAGCGTACTCGTCAGATAGTCGAGATATGCTGCGACATCGTCCCAGGCCCGAACGTCGCCGCGGTCGACAACGCCAAGTTCCGAAAAGTATCGGTCCGTCCGGTGGTCGTAATCGTCGAACGGTTCGGCAAACGATCGGATGCGTCGGGGTCCAAAGCGGGTCCCCGGCTGAAAGGTCGTCGTAGCGTCCAGGGGCGCACCGACGACCACGAAGTTCGCGCCGCCACGGGTGGACGCGTGCCCTCCCGTGTCGGTGTCGCCGTCACGATCGGACTGTGCCGCCGCGTCGGTCCCCTCGCGTTCGTCGGTCGCCCCGGGAAACATCAGACGATCTTTCGCTGGTCTTCCATCTCGAGGTATTCGATGTTCTCGTCGGGGGAGACATCGATATCGTCAGGGATACGCATCGTGATGGTCTCGTAGGTCCCCAGATCCATGACCTGCATGTCGTCGTCGTCGACGGAGACGACCTGTCCGTTTTTGCGCTCGATGATCGGGACCCAGATCTTCGCGTCGACGGGCTGGGAGAGCGATCGTTTCTTGCCGTCGAAGACGCCCTCGGCCTCGACGCGAGCCTTGGCGCTGCCGTGTTTGCCCGGTTTGGCCGTCGAGTAGGCGTTGATCTTACACGGCGTATCATCGATCATGACGTAGCTGCCTTCCTGGAGGTCGCGAACTTCGGTCTGCTGTTTCGCCATGTCCCGGCGTAATCAATCGACGTGCATAAACCGTTTGGAATGCGCGCTGCGGCGGGTTCTGCCCGACAACGGCTCTCACGGCAGCGCCCGTCACGCTCCGGGAACGGGTCACGGCCGCCGACCGGTCCCGTGGGAGACGACCTCGGGGCCAGCCGTCGAACGGTGGCCCGTCCCCGATCGCCAGCGTCGCCTCGACCGCGTCGGCCGCCGCGGCGAACAGCCAGGCCAGGGCCGCCGTCGGCGCTGCCCGTTCAGCACCCGTCCCGCGATCCCGACCCGGACGACTCCCACCGGAACCCGGCCACATCGACCGGGGCCTCGAGCGGACTCGTCGGCAGCCCGTCGCCGACGGCGGGGTCGTTGTACGCCCGCGGCGCGATGTCGTTCGGGCCGTCGGGATAGAACACCGACGCCAGCAACTGGAGGTGGCCGCGACCGACGCCGAGTTCGAACTGGCCGCCGCCGTACAACCGAATGTCGTGTTCCTCACAATAGGCGAGAGTTTCACACAGCGACTCGAGCGAGCCGAACCGCGAGGGTTTGATATTGAGCCAGTCGGGCTCCCAGGGCAGTTCGTCGATGTCTTCGAGCCCGTGAATCGGAGCGTCCCAGGAGACCCGCTCTCGGACGGCGGGGTCCGCGAACAGCGGTCGCGTCTCGTCGTTCAGCGACGGGTCCTCGATGATGGCCCCGGGGAACGCCGTGAGAACACGTTCGTACAGGGCGGGATCGGCCGGCACGTCGACATCGGTGCCCTCGTACTGGCCCTTCAGGTCGAGGATACGGACCCCCTCCGTCCCGACCGTCTCGTCGATGGTCGCGACAAGGTCGTCGTCCCACGCCGGAATCGGATCGAGTTTGAACTCGAGGGCGGGGACCCGTTCGCGCAACGACTCGAGTCGGTCGATCGTCGGCGGGTCGCCGAGTCGAGTGCTGGCGACGAACCGGACGGGGTCGTAGCTGCGATCCAGTTCGCTCCCGAGATCGGTCCCCGCCTGCCGGAGCGCGAGGTCCAGCGCGGCACTCTCGATGCCCCAGCGCCGGTAGTTCCGAAAGACAGCCCGATCGGGCGCACCGCCTGGAAAGAGATCGAGGGCGGCGAGCCGCGCGGAAAACGAGTCGATCGTCCACTCGCCAGTCAGGTCGGGCAGCCCCGTCTCCGCCAGCCGGTCGTGGTCGTCGGTCTCGTAGGTGACGTCCTCACCGCGTCCGGTGACCGCGGCGTCGCCGTTCGATCCCGGTCCCGAAAGGGTGATCTCCGTCGTGACGCGGGTGAAATCGCTCGAGGTCGCACGTTCGCGGCGCTCGGTCGACACTTTGTCGACCGTCACCGACAGGTCGGCGAGCCGATCGTAGTCCATACCGGTCGTTCGGGCCCGAGGACGAAAGGGGCTTGGCGGGCTCGCGGCGTCACTCGAGACACCGGCCTGCGTCCGCTCGACCGTCCGTACCGGTTCGGGACGGCCGTCTCCGGTGCCGGCGCGGTCACACCGGCTCCCCCTCGGAGCGGGGCGTCTTCGATGGTACCGACACGGTCCGGGTGTGGGCGACCGGCTCGAGGTCGGCCGCGCGGAGGACGCGGTCGCGCCAGACGGCGTAGCCCGCCAGGTTCCACGCGAGGCCGGGGGAGCGGTCGACGATCGCGCCCGAGATGTCCGGGGCGAACTCGGGGACGTCGTAGCGGTCGAAGATCGACTCGAGCGGCCCCGATCCGAGAAATCGCTCCGCGGGGAAGTTCCCGTTCCCCTTGGGCTTGCGCCGGTCGTACGCGGGGTACCACTCGCCGAGCAGTCGCTTCGGGAGGTGTTTGGGCTCGCCGCCGCGGACGTACCGCTCGGGCGAGGGGAGTCCGAGCGCGAGTTCGGCGACGGCCTTGCCCGCGAACGGCGTGTACATCTCGCGGCCGCGGGCGAGGGCGGCTTGCCGCCAGACGGTGACGGCGTCCTCGCAGAAGAAGTCGACCCACTGCCCGACGTGGACGTGTCGGGCGTACCGGGTCCCCGACGCCGCGGGCACCCGGTCCATCGCGTACTCGTAGCGCTCGCGCTGGCGTCGCTCGTACTGCCGGCGTCCAATCGTCTCGACGACCGCCGGGACGTCCGTGTAGACCGCGAACTGCAGCCCCTGTCCGTCGGGATCGGACGGATGCCGCCGGAGTCCCTCGAGTACGTCCCGGTGGTGCCGGAGTTTCTCAACGACCGGCGGGACGTAGCCGAGGTAGCGCGTCCGCCAGACCGTGCGAGCGGTCTCGAGCGAGCCGCCAAGGCCGAAGACGGCGTCCGCGACCTGACCGCTAACCAACGTGTCGGATCCGTCGTACTCGCGGTAGATGCCGTCGAACGTGGGCGTCTGGAGTTGATGGGGCGGCAGCCCCAGCGCATCGACGGCCGCCTCGAGCCGCTCGAGGTAGTTCGATTCGGCCATCTCGACGACCTCGCGGTCGGTCTCGATGAGGTCGCTCGCGCGGTCGGCGTACGTGCGTTCGAACGCCAGTTCGGGCGTGTCGAACGACGCTGTCACGCTCTCGGTTGGGGTCGTCAGATAGGGCTCGAGGACGGTCGAATCGACGCCGCCCGAGAGCATGAGCGCCGCCTCGTCCGCGACGGGGGCACAGACCGCCGACAGGACCTCGTCGAGCCGCTCGTGTGCGCTCGCTGGCGCGAGCCCCGACTCGGGCGTAAGCGTCTCCGTCAGTTCGGTTCGGGGCGTCGTCTCGCCGGGCGTCCAGGTGAGCGTCTCGCCGTGACCGAGCCGATGAATCCGCTCGACGTAGGAGTCGATCGGTGTCGTCCGGTAGAGCAGGTGGTCAGCTTTCGCCCGCTCCGGGACCGTTCGATCCGCCGGCTCAAGGCGGGCGAGGGCGTTTCGAAACAGGTCGGTGACGACCGGCTCGCCGCTCGAGTCGCGGCAGTAGAACACTTCGTAGGCCGACGTGATCCCGCGGTGGGCCTGCACTGTCGGTTCGGCCGCCCGCTCCGAGAGGACGACGATCGTTCCCTCGCCGGGCAGGGAGTCGTGAAGCGCTTTGACCGCCGCGAACGGGGCGCCGCGTTCGATCGCCGTGCGGAGTTCGCGCCGGTGTGTCCCGGCGATGATCCACCGGCGCTCGTCTCGGGTAACGACCTCGGCGTTCGGATTCGCGAGCAACACTGTCGCCATTACCGGCCCGAACCGGCAGACGGGACATTGTAATGGGATGGATACTCCGTGCGAACCGACAGTCAGCCGCCGATGAACGCACCGGTGTCACTCCTCGCCGCGGCGCTGGCGCAGGTTCTGTCGCGTGAACTGCGGTCGCGCGCCGATCGACCTCGGCGAGCGAAACGACCGATAGAGCTGAATGACGACGATCACCGAGAACCCAGCCGCGACGACCGACGCCCTGGGTGCCTCGAGGGCGTACAGGACACCCATCGAGAACAGCGACATGGTAAGGAGCATGCCATAGACCAGTCGCTTGGCGAGTTCCTCGAAGACGTTTTGCTCGTCCTCGACGCCGATACGGACGAAGAGATCGTCCCGGTCGAGCCGATCGAGCGCGCGCTCGGTCTTGGGCGCGAGGCGCGTCAGTGACTCGCCCGACCGGCGGAGCTGTCGGCCCGTCTCGTCGATGTATTTCCGGATGGACTCCTCGCGGTATCCCTGCTCGGTCAGGTACTCGGTCGCAGTCGAGATGAAGTCGAAGTCCTCGTCTAAGGTGACACACACGCCCTCGACGACGGTTGCGACCCGCAGGATCAGCGCGAGGTTCTTCGGCAGTCGGAGGGGGAACTCGTAGATGGAGTCCTCGATCTGTCCGACGATCTGGTTGACCCGGTACTGTTCGATGTCCTCGCCCCGGGCGTCCTGGATCGCGATCTCCATCACTTCGGCCATGACGCCCCGATCCGCGTCGGGCGAGAGGGTCCCGATCTCGACGAGCGCGTCGAGAATGCCGTCGATGTCCTGATTGGCGACGGCGATGTAGAAGTCGACGATCTTGTCCTGAACGAACGGGTCGACCCGTCCCGACATGCCGAAGTCGTAGAAGACGATCCGCCCCTCGTCGGTCACCGCGAGGTTCCCCGGGTGCGGATCGGCGTGGAAGACCCCGTCGTCGATGATCATCTGCAGATACGCACGCTGTAAGTCCGTCGCGACCCGCGTGCGATCGATCCCCCGGCGCTCGAGTTCATCAACATCGTTGATCTTCGTTCCCTCGATGTACTCCATCGTGAGCACGCGCGGGCCGGAATGGCTCTCGATCACGTCGGGGATCAAGAGCCCATCGTCGTCGGCGAAATTCGACTGGATTTCGGTGAGCATCGCCGCCTCACGTTCGTAGTCCATCTCCTCACGGATCGTCTTCGAGAACTCCTCGGCGAGGTTCTCCAGCGAGAACGAACGGGCGTCGTCGACGAAGTACAGCAGGAGCGGCAGGGACCACTTGATGACCCGCAGATCGGCCCGAACGAGGGCCTCGATGTCCGGCCGGCGGATCTTGACGGCGACGTCGTGGCCGCCCCCACCGCTCGTTTGGGCCCGCGCGTGCTCGCTTTCGGGGTCGAGACGCGCCCGATAGACCTGTCCCAGACTCGCGCCGCTTATCGGTTCGGTATCGAACGCCGCGAATCGCTCGTCGACGGGACCGAGTTCGTCCTCGAGAACGCGTTTCGCCCCGGGCCAGGGTGCCGGCGGCACGTCGTCTTGCAGCGACGCGAGGACGTCGATGTACGCCGGCGGAAGCACGTCGGGACGCGTCGAGAGCAACTGGCCGAGTTTGATGAACGTCGGCCCGAGGGTCAACAGCGACTCGAGGAGGACCTCCGCTCGGTGGCGGTGCGTCTCCGGATCAACCCGACGGGGACGGCCAAACAGGAGGAACCGCCGCCGGTCGCGGGCGTAAGCGAGCAACAGCGGAAGGAACTGCCACGTGACGACGGCGAACCGCTTGTATGCGCGAAGTGAAACCAGCCTCGGTCACCCGGGTTCGGAGCCCTCGTCGACGATGTCGATCGTCGTCTCCTCGCGGGACCCGCGTTTCGGCAGCGTCAACTCGAGGACGCCCCGGTCGACGGCGGCCTCGGCACCCGCATCGGACGCGTCGTCGGGCAGCGGGAGGTCGACATCGAGAAACAGCGACCGGTTTTCCTCGAGATACTGGTAGTCGCCGACGGGATCTTTGTCCCGCTGGGCGTCGATGGAGATGCGACCGTCCTCGATCGCGATATCGAGCGACTCGGCGGAGACCCCCGGGATGTCGAGGACGAGGAGATAGGCGTCCTCGCTCTCGAGCAGATCGAAGAAGACGTCCTCGGAGAGGTCCCGCAACGCGTCGCGGAGCGCTGACATGGATACCGGTTCGAACTCCGATACGAAAAACCCCGTGGTCGCGGCGACCCAAGACCCCCCGCAAGCGATCTCCGAGCGGTTTCAATGACGGCCAGTGAGCGGGGATCCGTCGTTTCACACCGAGCTGCCGATTCTCCCCTGAGCGACCGCGCAGCCGACGGGTTCCCCCACGCTTTTGCCGTCCGGCGACCCGAGTCAGGGTATGGAAGGAGCCGACCGCGAGCGCACAGAGGCCGGGTTCAAGGTCCGGACACCGGTCGACGAGGCGCGCCGGATTCTGCAGACGGCAGTCGCGAGGGGCGGGGACGCCGATTCGGACGTGCCCTGCGGGACCGAGACCGTCGATGTCGACCGCACGGACGGTCGCGTCCTCGCCGCACCCGTTACGGCCGCTCGAGACGTGCCCCACTATCGACGGGCGGCGATGGACGGCTACGCCGTCCGGGCCGCGGACACTTTCGGGGCCAGCGACCGCTCGCCGGAAGTGCTACGGATCGCCGAACCCGCCGCTAACACTGTCGGAATCGACGAGCACGCGACCGCCGACAGCATCGCTCCCGGAACGGCCGCGCGAGTCCACACCGGCAGCGCGCTTCCCGAGGGAGCCGACGCCGTCGTCATGATCGAACGGGTCACCGAACGCGAGTCGGTCGGCGAACTCGAGGTCGAGGACGCGGTCGCGGAGGGGGAAAACGTCGCGCCGGTCGGCGAGGACATCGAGGAGGGCCAGCACCTCTACGACGCGGGCCACCGGCTTCGGCCGTCGGATCTCGGCCTGCTGCGGTCGGCGGGCTACGGCCGCGTCGCGGTCGCCCAGCAGCCGACCGTCGGCGTCATCCCGACCGGCGAGGAACTCGTCGCGGGCGATCCCGGTCCCGGCGAGGTGATCGAGACCAACGGGCTGACGGTTTCGCGGCTGGCCCAGCGGTGGGGCGCTCGTGCGACCTATCGCGACGTGGTCACCGACGATCCCGAGTCGCTGCGCGTGGCGATCCAGCGGGATCTGACGAAGGACGTGGTCGTCACTACCGGCGGTTCCTCGGTCGGCGAGCGCGACCTGCTGCCGGAGGTGATCGACGACCTCGGCGAGGTACTGGTCCACGGTGTCGGGCTCAAACCCGGCCATCCCGTCTGTCTGGGGCTCGTCGAGGAGACGCCGGTGCTCGCACTGCCGGGCTACCCCGTCGCCTGCATCGTCAACGCCGTTCAGTTCCTCCGGCCGACGCTCCGCTGGCTCGAGGGGACCGCGCCCGACCCCCACCCGACGACGCGGGCCCGCATCGAGCGTAAGATTCCCAGCGAGCCCGGCACGCGGACGTTCGCGCGAGTGAAGCTCGAGGCCCGTGACGTGGACGACCTCGGCCCCGACGAGCCACGATACGACGCGATCCCGACGCGGGCGAGCGGGTCGGGCGTCCTCTCGAGCGTCGCGCTGGCCGACGGCTGGGTGGTCATCGACGACGACCGCGAGGGGATTCCGGCCGGTGAGACAGTCGCCGTCGAAAACTGGGAAGTCAATCCCTAGTACGTCACGGGAAAACCGAGCACGGATTTCGCGGCCGTGAGCCGCCGATCCGGAGCAGCGAGTCGCTGTTCACAACCTCCCGGACCCGGTCGGTTTCGGCCGGAGTTCGGTCGACGCTCCGGAGGCCGAACTCATCGGAGTGCTTGCCGAACCGCGTCCGCCAGCGCGTTGACGCGAGCGACGTGTTCGTAGGAGCCGTCCCGGACCCCGTTGGTCACGTAGGCAAAGCCGATGTTCTCCTCGGGGTCGGCCCAGCCGACGCTGCTGCCCAGTCCCGCGTGGCCGAAGGCGTGCGCGGGCGAGAGCGAGCCGTAGGGTGCGACCGTCGTCCCGCCCTTCCAGAACCCGAGTGCGAACCGTCCTTCGCGGCCGAGCGTCCCGTCGGCGTCCGTCTCGGCCTCGAGACGCGTCATCCGGTCGACGGTCTCGGGCTCGAGCAGCTGCGTCCCCTCGAGTTCGCCGCCGTTGGCGAGACAGGCGTAGAAACGGGCCATATCGCCGGCGGTCCCGATCCCGTTGGCGGCGGGGATCACGGCGCGGTGGATTTCCTCGGAATTGAACGGTGCTGCGACCTCGGTGTGATCGCCCAGCCCTTCACCGGGGTCGCGACAGCGGTCGAATTCGTCGAAGCCGACCAGGGTCGCGACATCGTCGTCCTCGTCGTCCCGGAGCCCAATTCCGGTGTCGTCCAGTCCGAGCGGGTCGAAGACGCGCGCTTCGGCGGCCTGCTCGATCGGCATCCCGGAGATGCGGCGGACGAGTTCGCCGACCAGCCAACCGAACGTCAGCGCGTGATAGGCCGGCGTCTCGCCCGGCGTGAAGTTCGGCTCCATCTCCTCGAGGTGCTCGACGACGGCGTCCCAGTCGCCCCAGAGGTCGGGCCGGTCGTCGATCTCGCCGCGGGTGAGCCCCGACGTGTGGCTGAGTACCTGCCGGACGGTAATCTCGGCCTTCTCGGTTCGTTCGTCGGCGAACGTGGGCCAGTGGTCGATCACTCGATCGTCGTACTCGAGGTTCCCTTCCGCGACGAGCGAGTGCAGCGTGACCGCGGCGTAGGGTTTCGTACACGAAAAGAGAACGTGTCGCGTCCCGCGGGTCTCCGCCGGGCCGTCGGGCGCTTCGACGCCGCCCGCCAGATCGATTACCGGCTCGCCGTCGACGTAGACGGCGAGTTGGGCCCCGTGGTGGAGGCCGGCCTCGAGCTGACGATCGAAGAGATCGGCGATGCGCTCGCGGTCCCGTTCGGACAGCCGTGACATGGCACGGTACTCTCGGGGCGGACGCTTAACCGTTGTCGTATGGGAACATGCCACAGCTGTCTGTCCTCGAGTCGACCGACGTTTTTAGCCGCGGCGGCCGAAGGGGCGCTATGAACCGCAAGGAGTTTCGCGATCTCGCGACCCCCGACGAGGCACGGGCGGCGATCGACTCGCTGGCCCTCGAGGGTGGTATCGACCGCGTCCCGCTCGAAGACGCCCGCGGCCGGGTTCTCGTGGCGCGGCTCGACGCCGAACTCGACGTGCCGGGCTTCGACCGGGCGAGTCTGGACGGCTACGCGCTCCGGGCCCGGGACACGTTCGGCGCGGACGAGGCCGATCCCGCCCGCCTCGAGATCGTCGGCGCGGTCCACGCTGGCGAGAAGTCCGACGTGGTACTCGAGGAAGGGCAGGCCGCCGAGATTTCGACCGGCGCGGTGATGCCCGACGGTGCCGACGCGATGGTACCGGTTGAGCGCACCGATACGGACGGTGGCGGTGACGAGGTGCTCGTCCGCACATCGGTCGCCCCCGGTGACAACGTCATGTTCGCGGGTGCGGACGTGGCCGCGGGCGAACGGGCGCTCGGTCCCGGGACCACGATCACGCCCCGCGATATCGGCCTGCTGTCCGCGCTGGGGATCGACGAGGTGCCGGTCCGAGCCAAGCCGCGGGTCGGCATCGTCTCGACCGGCGACGAACTCGTGCGGCCGGGTGACGACCTCGAGAGCGAGCGCGGCGAGATCTACGACGTCAACAGCTACACCATCGCCGCCGGGGTCGAGGATGCGGGCGGCGAGGCGGTACTCTACCCCCACGCCGGCGACGATCAGGACGAGCTGGAGGGGGTTCTGCGGACCGCGGCCGACGAGTGTGACCTCGTCCTCTCCTCGGGATCGACCAGCGCGAGCGCAGTCGACGTGATCTACCGCGTTATCGAGGAGCAAGGCGAGTTGCTGTGCCACGGCGTGAGCATCAAACCGGGGAAACCGATGCTGATCGGGCGGTTGGACGACTCCGCGTACGTCGGCCTCCCCGGGTATCCCGTCTCCGCGATGATGGTCTTCCGGACCTTCGTCGCGCCGGCGATCCGCGAGGCGGCCGGCGTGCCGGCACCCGCTGCCGCGACCGTTTCGGGGACGTTAGCGCGGCAGGAACGCTACGAAGAGGGTCGCCATCGGCTCATGCCGGTCGGCCTGGTCGAGAACGGCGACGGCGAGACGCTCGTCTACCCCGTCGACAAGGGCAGCGGCGCGACGACCAGCCTCGCCGACGCGGACGGCGTCGTCGAAGTCGGTCCCGAGACTGACTATCTCGAGGCGGGCGAGTCCGTCATGGTCACGCTGTTCTCGCCCGACGTCCGGCCCCCGACGCTGTTCGGGGTCGGCGAGGACGACCCGACGTTCTCGCGGGTGCTCGACGGCCTCGAGCGCCCGCGCTATCTCTCGGTCGGCAGCCGACCCGGCCTGCGACGGCTCCGCGAGGGCGTCCCCGATGTGGCGGTGGTCGCGGGACCGCTCGGGCGCGAGTCGGAGGCGGCCGAACTCGGCGGCTGGGAGCGTGAGTGGGGGCTGGTCGTCCGTCCCGGCAACCCCGACGAACTCGAGGGACTGGCCGACCTGGTCGACCGCGACCTGCGCTTCGTCAATCGGACGAGCGACTCCGGACTCCGCTCGAGTCTCGGCGCTGCGGTCGCCGACTTTGCCGAGAAACGAGGAACGGACCGCCACGAAATCGTCGACGCGATCGACGGCTTTGACCTCGGACTGCGCGCTTACGAGAGCCCCGCCCGGAAAGTCATCGACGGCGATGCCGATGCCGGGCTGGGCCTGCGCGAGACCGCCGACAGGCTCGCTCTCGGCTTCGTCCCTCTCGGCGAGCAGCCGGTGCGGGTCCTCGTGAACCCCGATCGCACCGCGAAGGCCGGCGTTCGGGAACTCGAGACGGCGCTCGCGGACGTCCGCGATGTCGCAAGCGGTGAGCGAATGACCGAGCGGTAGCGCAAGACCGGCAGTCCCGCGAACCATGCGACGGGCACCGCGTCCGTGCGTCGCACTCGGCTGGGCAGGGTGTGGCCATCGCACGCAGCTCGCCCCGTTCCCACCGTCGTTCCTCGAGCCCGCTGTTTTTGGTCGCGCACGCCCTACGGACGGCCATGCGAACCGTCACGACGCTCCCCTCGGCCACCGAGACCGTCGCCGCGCTCGGCCGCGACCCCGTCGGCGTCTCCCACGAGTGCGACTATCCCCCGGCGGCCGCCTCGGCCCCTGCGGTCACTCGCTCCCGGATCGATATCGACGAGTCGGCCTCAAGCGCCGAGATCGACCGGCAAGTCCTCGAGACCGACGATACCGAAGCCGGCGTCTACGACATCGACATCGAGACCCTCGACGCTCTCGAGCCGGATGTAATCGTCACACAGGGGATGTGTGACGTCTGTGCGGTCGACGTGGCAGTGATCGAGGACGCCGTCGACCGAATCGGTGCGGACCCCGAAATCGTCACGACCGATCCACACAGAGTTGGCGACATCCTCGGTGATATCGAGCGGATCGGCCGCGCGATCGGCCGGGAGAAGCGGGCCCGGGAACTGCGACGGGACCTCGAGTCGCGGATCGAAGCGGTCCGGAGCCGAACCGCCGATATTGCCGCCGAGGACCGCCCACGCGTGGCGATCTTTGACTGGACCGAGCCCGTAATGGTCGCGGGTCACTGGACGGCGGAACTGGTCGACTGGGCCGGCGGCGAGTACGGACTCGCCGATGCCGGCGATCGGTCGTGCCCCCGTGAATGGGACGCGATCCGCGCCTACGACCCCGAGGTCGTACTCGCTGCGCCCTGTGGCTTCGCCCTCGCACAGACCGCGCGGAATACGACGGATCTCACCGAGCGCGATGGCTGGAGCGACCTGACGGCCGTCCAGAAGGGCCGCGTTTGGGCGATGGACGGCGACCACTACCTCAACCGGCCGGGCCCCCGGTTGGTCGACACGCTCGAGGCGCTGGCACCGATCGTTCAGCCGGCCCTGTTCGACGGACCGGCCGCGGATATCGCCGTTCCGTTCGCCGATCTCGAGACGCTCGGTTCTGAGACCGACCCCGACGACGATCCTCGAGTCGACGCCGCGTCTCGAGCCGAGATTGACTCGCATCTGTGATCGTCATCCCGGCTGACATCCGTGCGACGATCCTCGAGCGTGCCCGCGAGGGCGACCCCGATGAAATCTGTGGAGTTCTCGGTGGCGAGTACGAACCTGATGGAAAGAGCCGCGTGCGGTCACAGTACCCGGCCACGAACGTCGCCGAAACACCGCGGACGCGGTACGAAATCGATCCCGAGGAACAGCTGGCGATCTTCGAGCGGCTTGAGAATCGCGGCGAGGAAACCGTCGGCTTCTATCACTCTCATCCCCGCGGCCCGCCGCGGCCGAGCGCGACCGACGCCGCGCGGGCGACCTGGCCCGACCGGTCGTATGTGATCGTCTCGCTCGACCCCCTCGAGATCGGATCGTGGCGCTGGCGGACGGGGAGCGAGGGACAGTTCGATCGAGAGCGACTGGTCGGTGACTGACGCGACGGGACGGTCACTCGTCCGCGCGACGCTCGAGTTCGTCCGCCCGCTCTCGCGTTTCGGCCGCCTGCTCGCGGAACTCCTCGATCCGCTGGGTCAACTTCTTGCCGGCGGTGTATTTGAACTCGTCGGGCATCATCCCGTACTCGATGTCGAGCGTGATCAGCGTATCACAGCCCTCGATGATCTCCGGGGCCCAGCTCCCCCGTGCCAATTTCGACTCGTCCGTGATCACCGCCTCACCGTCTTCGACGTCGATGAACGCACTGACGATGTTCCAGATGTTCGGATCGCTCGAGCTGACCTCGTCGAACAGTCCCTCGAGTCGCGAGTCCTTGAGTTCCTCGTCGCGCAGTTCCGCGAGCAGGTCCTCGAGACCGTCGGCGATCTCGTCGTATCTGGCGGCGTCCTCGCGGAGGGTGGTCGGTGATTCGCTCGAATCAGTCCCCGTCATCGTGTACCCTCCGTTTCGTCGGTAGCTGCGAACATATGCGGATCGTACCCGCTTCGGCACCGTAAACGTACGCTTCCGTGACTGGCTCGTGTTCGAGTCTGTGGAGCGCGAGGGAGCTCCGCGCGAGCTACTGGGGTTCGGTATCCATCTTCATGCGGCTAGTTCACGACTAGTAGTTAGCCAAAATAAAAATGCCCTCCAATCAGCTTTCATACTATTTCCGGCTCGAGGTACCACAGCAAATGCCTCGCCAGGAGGTAAAATTTACCCTCTTTTTAAATACCAAATACTATTACGACGGGGATGAAATGACTGCGATAATATAGCGATGGGACAGTCGTACTCCTCGCGGGTGGGACGATCCGACGACGACGCTGAGTCGGACTCGTCCTCACACGTACATCAGGATGTAGAAACGAAATCGCTGGGTCCCGCGGATGCATCGGTTCAGCGACTGAGCGGCGCTGAGACAACATCTTCCGAACCGGTCCGGTCTCCGAGATCGATGGGAGCACTTGGCTCGTCTCCCGAACTCGTCCAACACGCGGAGGCAGTGTCCGAGTCAACAGACGCGACCAGTACGCCGAAGGCGATCGGCTCACTGGGTTCGTCGGCGGACCTGCTCCAGCGAGTGACCGACCGGGCCGGCCCGTCCGCCTAGTCGAAATCCAACAGTCCGGATTCTACCGAGCGTTGGGCCGGCAGGTCTGACGGTCCGCCGTCACTCCAGCGGAGTACGGCAACCGCTCAAAATACGGGGCCAGCAGGTGAGACACAGGTACCCGATGCCGTCCGAGACGTGATCTCCTCGTCTGGGCGTTCTCTGGATACTTCCATCCAGCGGGCAGTCGAAGACCGGATGGGCGATTCACTCGGTGACGTGCGGATTCACACCGGCCCGAAAGCCGCGCAGGCGTGTGACCAGATCAACGCGCGAGCGTTCACGGTCGACAATCACGTCGCGTTTAATGCCGGCGAGTACGACCCGTCGTCGCCGGACGGCCAGCACGTACTGGCGCACGAACTTGCACACGTTCGCCAGCAGACTGGCGGCGCGGTGTCGATGCTTCCCCAAGAGGATCTCGGCCTCGAGATTGATCCGGATCCGCAGTTAGAGCGGGAGGCCGAGGAGACCGCTCAGCAAGTACTGCAGGGTGGCGAGTTGGGCATTCAGCGGATGGCCACTACTGAGATCCACGTCCAGCGGAAGGATTGGAACTCAGGGCCGTCGAATGTAGAACGGTTATCGACGGACGAGGGACCGGGGTTCGTCGAGGAGACGGTCGACGACCTCACCACCAAGACCTACAGGCTGACGCGCGAACAATTGACTAATCTGGTCGAGCAGATCGACAGCGCCGAAGAACTACCGGCCTACATCGAGGCAAACGATATCGACGCGGCGAGTCGACTCCAGGACTCGATGAGTAGTGGTGTCAAGGGCGCTACGAAAGGGTGGAAAGCGGGATCCATGGCGGGATCATTCGCTGGGCCGACCGGGACCATCGCCGGCGGACTCGCCGGAATGTCCATCGGCTACGTCTTCGCGAAGAAATTCGGCGATACTACCGCCGGCGAAATACAAAAGCGTCTCCGGGACTTACTCGATCTTAACACCAGTCAGGAATTCGACATTGGTGATGATACCGATTCAAGTCGTTTCGAGGGGAAATAAGACATGAAAGCAAAAATTGTTGGAGAAGATGACCGTGGCGTTGGTGTGGAGATCGTCGACAATAACTCTATCAAACATACGATTTCTGTTTCATTTGATGGGGACATTCCGGGACATGGACAGGACGGATATCCGAGCAAAGCGGCCGAACGAACACCTGAAGGCAATGAGAGCGTTAATCAGGTCCGCAACTATGCGAAATACTTCGTCTCTCAGGAGACGGAATACGAAACAGTTCCGTGGGATCTCAATCCCGATCGGTTCGAGGATGTCCGTCAAGCGCTCATGGCACTCTCGAGCGATGAAATCGAGGAGTTGTTCGGCGACTTGTTGGCCCAGAGCCTGAGCCACTATCGTGACGAGCCGAACGTGGATACCGCCGGGATCTCCCGCCCGTTCGACCTCCCTGCGGACAAGATCGGAACGGAAGATGCGGTGCTGTACAAACAGGAGATCTATCTGGACGACGCTGGCGACATCGAGGCCGTCTTGGGCGTCCTGATCACCTACTACGTCGCAAGGGGCGAGCGGACGACCGTTCGCCACGGCGAAACCCCCGACCGTGATCCAGATGCGTGCGTGGAAGTGTCGCCTGCGCCGTTCGTGGCCCCCGAACCGTTCCGGGACTACCTCGTCTACAATCTACGCTGTCAGATTCGGGATTGCTACGTCGGGATGGGGCTGGAGCCACCCGAAGCGTACAAAGTCCTGGGTCCCGGCCAGTACCGCTTTACCGGGAAATATCAGCACTTCGATTGCTATCCGAAGTACTACGACAAAGACGCTTCGATCCCCGGCTACAGCCACGATTTCGTGCCCGAACTCCCCATCTCGGACGCGGAACTCGGCGGCCTAGTCGATCCGACTAGCGAGACCTCTCTGTACGATCAGATCAAGGGCGCGCTCTTCAGCCGGTAAGCGGCTTGATCTCCGTCCCTCCGGCGGCTGCAACCGAGCCCTGACGGCGGTGGCCGCCACGAACTTCAACTCCGCCCCTCGAGCAGTCTCCCCCGGTCCACGTCACGTTCAACCCCGGTAAGTCGGTCCGTCTTTTCGAGGCAGTGCGTCTATGAGGCCGTCTCGAGTGCGTCCGTCACCCAGACGCGGTTCGGATCGGCCGTCTCGTCCATCCACTCGACCAGTCGGGTCCGCATGTCTCGCCGCACGTCGACGTATGCGGGGTGGTCGATCAGGTTTTGTAGTTCCGCCGGGTCAGCCTCGAGATCGTACAGTTCGTCGATATCGGGGCCGTTATAGACGTACTTGTAGCGGTCAGTGCGGACCATCCGTTGGCTGTAGAGGCCGAACTCGTCGCCGTGATACTGGGCGAACGCCGAGTCACGCCAGTCGTCGCTATCGGCCGGTTCGCCGCTGTTCTCGAGCACCGGAACGAGGCTCCGGGAGTCGAAACTGTCGGGGGCCGGCACGTCCGCTAATTCGAGGAAGGTAGCCGCGAGGTCGTGGAGATGGACCGGGACGGAGCAGGTCGCGCCGCCGTCGGTGACCCCCGGCCAGCGGATCTGTAGCGGAATCCGGTAGGTGTCGTCGTACATCAGGGGCCCCTTATTGAACTGGCGGTGACTGCCGGCGAAATCGCCGTGATCGGAGGCGTGGACTACGACCGTCTCCTCGGCGAGTCCCTGATTTTCGAGGGACGCGAGGATGCGCTCGAGTTGGTGGTCGATCATCGTGATAAAGCCCCAGTACTTCGCAAGCGCTTCGGCCCACAGCTCCCAGTCGAAGTCGGCTACGCCGCGGTAGGCGAGGTAGTTCTCGTGGACCTGCGGTTTCCCGTCGTAGGTCTCCGCGTAGCTGTCGGGCGGCTCGATGTCGTCTGGATCGTACATCGAGGCATAGGGTTCCGGGACGACGTAGGGGTGGTGCGGGCCGTAGAAGTCCGTCCGGTGGAAAAAGGGGCCGTCTCGGTCGCCGTCGGCGTGGGCCTCGATGGCGTCGATCGTCCGCTCGGCGAGAAAGTACGCGCGCGTCTCCTCGACATCGATGGTCGACTTCGCGGCGACGAACGTCCCGTCGTCGCCGTCTCTGGGATTCTCGCCGGTGTAGATCGCTTCCTCGAGCGCGACCTCACCGACGGGCGTGCCACGCTCCCTGCGGTACTCGCGGAACGCCTCGTCGATGTCGTCGTGGTGCGTGTCGCTCCCGCCGAGATACGAGAAGCCGAAGTCGGCTGGCGTCCGATCGCGACCGGCGTGCCACTTCCCCGTGTAGGTGAGGTCGTAGCCGGCCGCGACGAGTTCCTCTGAGAACGTCGGCAACTCGTCGGGGAGATCCACCCGGATCGCATCGGGTTCGTGGCAGTTGTTCAACATCCCGTGGCCGTGGGGGAACTGCCCGGTCAGCAGCGACGCACGGGCGCTCGAGCAGATGCTGATCGGGGTCACCGCCTGCTGGAATCGAACCCCCTCGCTCGAGAGAGAGTCGATCGCCTGTGTTTCGACCGGCAGCCCGTCGGGCGCGCTGGCGTCGTATCGCTCCTGATCGGTGAGGACGAACAGGACGTTCGGACGGGAGTTGGAGTCGGCCATCGGTCCTCCTACACCGCGGTCGCAGTTAATGATGGGACTTGCCACGGAATCGCGATCCTCCGAACTCCGGCTTTGTGACAACAGTAATCGGCAGTATGGATTCTTTATTTACAGTTTAGAGTTGGATCCTGCAGTACGGACAAGGAAAACAGTTCCCGAATCGGTCATCGAAATGTCGAATATATTAAAATCATCTGCTGAATGCAGAGATTGTACGCAGTATAGTGAACGGGCGTCACAGAACGGTTCCGATACACCTGATAGATACCCCATCGATTCGCTCAGTATGGGGAGTTATGGTACCGTGGCAGTGGATTGTTTTCAGCGTTCATAGAGGTCGGCGTAAAGAACGCAGCAGAAAGAGGGAGTACCCGGCATCAGGTGGTCGTTAGACGACTTGCATATGGTCGTTCTGGAGTTCGTCCTCCGTGTACTCTTGCCCGTGAACCTCCTTCATGTGTTTTTGAGCCAGTTCGACCGCCTCTTCTTCGTTTTCCGATTGAATAATGAATCGACACGTATCTGATACCGATTCACAATCGAGCTTGTGTGCTTGTGCCATGGAGTCTCGCCTCTGTTTCTCCCATTTAACTGGTGTTCGATAGCACGACTTGTGCTACTGAACCCCATGACACCTACTTCGATACGATACTTAGTGGTTTCTGGCGAAAGCAATTCATAATTCACGCGGACAATCCAGCGCTCGACCGCCGATCGGAGTACTCGTAGGTCGGTGTTCGATCGAGTCTTCCGTTGGAGCAGTATTCGGTATGCCTCGAGATGAACCGTTTGAACGGACCGAATACGCGCTGTGTATTCAGCACGACGCGACACGCCTCACTCGAATCCGAGCGAAGGCTCACTGGCCAATAAGCACGTGTAGTAACCGACCCTCTCGGTTCTGTTTCAGGGATAATTTTGACGACAGCAGTCACGCGACGAGGTGACTGATAAAGCACGACCGCGTGAACCCCCAACGTTCATCGCCGGCCACTCGACGGCCGGGCGCCGCGAGGCGGACGGTCACCCCGAGAACGACGGTGACTGTCGGGGAGTCAAATCGCAGTCAGCAGGGCGACCCGGGTCGGGAACGGGAGAGCAACGGCCAAACCGCGAGTCAGGCGAAGTCCTCGAACGTCGGTCGCTCGCGGTCGCCGGGGAACTCGTCGACGGGCACCTGCGTCTGGTCACCAGACACCATGTCCTTGATCGTCACCTCGTCGTTCTCGAGGTCCTGTTCGCCGACGATGACGACCGTCTCGGCGTTGATCGAGTCGGCGTACTCGAGTTGCGCACCGAACGACCGGCCCGCGATATCGGTCTCGACGACGTAGCCCCGATCGCGCAGTTCGCCAACGATCCGGGCCGCTTCGGCGCGCGTGTCCCCGATCTGGAGGACGTAGTAATCGGTCGTCACCGACTCCTCGGGCCAGACGCCCGCTCGCTGGCAGAGCAGCGACAGCGTCGCATGCCCCGGTGCGACGCCGACTGCGGGCGTCGGCTGCCCGCCGAAGTTCTCGATGAGGTCGTCGTAGCGGCCACCCCCGAAGATCGCACGCGAGACCTCGCCCGCCGAGTCGAAACACTCGAAGACGACGCCGGTGTAGTAGTCCAGGCCGCGGGCCGTCTCGAGCGAGATCGTACAGTACTCTCGAGCACCGAAGTCCTCGGCCGCGTCCAGGACGTTCCGTAAGTTCTCGACCGCTGCCGTCACGCGCTCGGTGTTCGCGAACGCCGCGACGTCGTCGAGGTCGCCACCTGCGATGAGGTCGCCGAACTCGGCGGCCTGCTCGGCGGTCAGTCCGGCGTCGATCAGCAGATCGTGGTACTCCGCTCGCGAGAGTTTGTCCGACTTGTCGACCGCGCGGATCGCCGCTTCCGTGTCGACGTCGGTTTCGTAGCTCTCGAGGACGCCCCCGAGGATATCCCGGTGGGAGATCCGGAACTCGAAGTGGTCGCCGGTGAGTCCCAGCCCGGTCAGGGCGTCGGCGGCCCACGCGAGGATCTCGGCGTCGGCCTCGGGCTCGGCAGAGCCGAAGATGTCGACGTTGGTCTGATAGAACTCGCGGTATCGACCCTGCTGGACCTGCTCGTAGCGCCAGAACGGGCGCGTCGAGACCCACTTGATCGGCTTCGACAGCTCCTGTTGTTTCGCGACGACCATCCGGGCGACGGTCGGGGTAAGTTCCGGCGTTAACGTGACGTGGCGGCCGCTCTGGTCCTCAAACGCGTAGAGTTCGTCGACGATGTCGTCGCCGCTCTTGTCGGTCCACATCTCGGCGCGCTCGAGCGCCGGGGTCCCAATCTCGCGAAACCCGTACTCGCGGGCCGTGTTCTCCAACACATCGATAGCCGCCCGCCTGGCGGACATCTCGCCGGGGTAGAAGTCACGAAAGCCCTTGATCCGGTCGTACATGGAAACCCGTTCGGGGACGGCGAACTTCTATCCTTTCGTTCGGGGGCGGTCGTCCGACCCCGGGTTCGGCAAGCCCCAGTCCGCAATCGGGATCGATGGCATTGCCACCGATCCGGTGACCGGTTCCAGCGTCGCTATAGTAGGTCGTGAGCTAGCGGACGTTCGTCACATACGTCTGATCGTGATCGGGGAAGTAGTCCGCGATCGCCGCTCGACCCTCCTCCTCGGCGATGAGCGCCCGGAGTTCCGCCTCGTAGTCGGCCCGGTCGATCTCCTCGCTGGGGCCGACCGTCACGTCCAGTCGCGCCTCGACCAGTCGATCGACGGCCGATCGACCGAACCCCGACAGCGGCGCGATGTAGTCGACATCGTGGCGATCCTCGAGACTCTGTGCTTGGGCCCGCGAAACCGTCGGGACGCGGTCGTCGCGGCGGGTTCCGTCCGCGACGGCATCGAACTCCCGGGCCGCGAGTTGCTCGAGGGCGTGCTGGTGGACCAACTGAATGCCGGTGCGCGGATAGCCGTCCTCACGAATCCGGTCGACGGCGTCGTGGGCGACCTCCGGGTCGCACTCGAGCCGTTCGAACGCGAAGCCGGCAGCCGCAGCCGTCTCGCGGGCGTGTTTCCAGTCGTCGCTGACGCCGAAGTGGGCCGTCAGCAGCGTTACGTCGTAAAACTCCTCGAGCAAGAGTGCGGCCAGCGTCGAGTCCTTGCCGCCGCTGTAGAGCAGTCCGAGCTCCATTACCGGCGCTGAATGTCGAAGCTCTGCGAGTCGGGTTTCAGCTCCTTGAGGAGCTGTTTCATCTTGTCGTCGTCGATCTTGCCCTGAATGCGGCCGCTCCGGGCGAGGCTGACGACCTGCCGCTCGACTTGCTCGCCGAACTGGGGCTTGCTCATTTTGACCGTGTTGAGTCGCTTGCGGGCGTCGTCGGTCAGGTGCTGGCGCAACACGGCCTTCTTTTGTGCCTCGGCTTGCTGCTTGGCCGCTTCCTGTCCACCCTCGCCCTGGGACTCGGCGCGGTCCTGTAGCTGCTCCATTTTCTTCTGTCGGAGCTCCTCGAGTTTTTCCTCGTCCGGTGAACCACTCATAGTTATATCGTACTTGTCCGGCACGCCGGAAAATGATTACGGACGACGGGAGCGATGGCTCTGGGCGGTGAACCCGACACGAAAACTGGAATCGCAGATTACGCGTATCGCTCGAGTTCCGGACGATCGAGTTCGTCGAGCACCTGACCGGCGGTGTCGTCGAGCAGGCTCTGTCCCTCGGCGGTGATCCGACGACCTTCGCCCTCGGCGGTCTCGACGAGACCCTCGTCCTCGAGTTGCTGGAGGATGGTTCGGATCAGGTTCTTCGAGCCGTCCGCGCGTTTGTCGGGCGCGACCCGGTAGCGGTTGGAGCCGCCCTTCGCGCCGCCGTACTCCGTCGAGAGTCGCTCGACGCCGATCGGGCCGCGGTCGGAGACCTTTCGCAGGAGGCTCGCCGCGCGGGTCGCCCAGAAGTCGTCCTGTTCCGGGGGGAGTTCCTTGTCGACGCCGCTCTTGGCGAACGCGCCCCACTCCGGTTCCTCGAGTCGATCCGCGAGATCGTCGGCGAGCGCCTCGATGAGGTCGTCCGCCGGAACGTCGTACATCGTAGCCATTGGCGTGTGATTTCCGTCCGCGGCATTTAAGACCATCGTATCTGTGCAGCCGACGCCAGCCCGGACCGTTTTTCGCCCTCGAGTCGAAACGGGGGGTATGGACGAACGCGCCGCCCTGCGGCTCCTTTCGGACGAACTCGCGGCGGCCGGCGACGACGCGGCGATCGTCGACGGGCTGGTCGTGACGACCGACATGCTCCACGACCGGACCGATTTTCCGGACGGAACGACCCGCTACACGACCGGCTGGCGCGCCGTCGGCGCGTCCCTCTCCGACATCGCGGCGATGGGCGGAGCGGCCACGGCCGCGGTCGCCGCCTACGCCGCGCCGACCTTCGACCAGGACGAACTCCTCGCCTTCGTTCGCGGCGCGAGGGACGTCTGCGAGCACGTCGGTGCCGAGTACGTCGGCGGCGACCTCGACGGCCACGACGAGTTTACCGTGTCGACGACCGCGATCGGCCGCACTGCCGACCCCGTTCGCCGGAGCGGGGCCCGTCCCGGCGATGTCGTCTGCGTGACCGGAACGCTCGGCCGCAGCGGGGCCGCGCTCCGGTTGTTCGATCGAGGCCACACCGACCGGGCGAACGACCTCTTTCGCTTCGACCCCCGAATCGCGACGGGCCGGACACTCGCAGCCCACGCGAGCGCGATGATGGACTCGAGCGACGGCCTCGCCCGCTCGCTCCACCAGCTCGCCGAGGCCAGCGACTGCGGCTTCGCGATCGACGCCGACCGGGTTCCGATCGCCGACGCCGTCCACGATGTCACCGACGGTGACGGGGACGCGCTCGAGGTCGCGACGACGTTCGGCGAGGACTTCGAGCTCGTCGCGACGCTCCCCGAAGACGCGCTCCCGGCGGTCCGGGATGCGGCCGCTGTTCCACTGTCGGTACTCGGATCGGTTCGCGATGCCGCCGACGGAATAACCATGGACGGCGAAGCGCTTGCGGATCGCGGGTACACGCACGGCTAGTCCGGTCGCGGTCCGACTCGGGCCGGCGATCGATCGAGCACCGCTCAGTCGATGATCATGACTGGAACCGGCATGAAACAGAGTAGACCGACCCCGAACGTGACGACCCCGAGGAGGAATCGGCCGGAGCCGAGTCGGTCGTCCCGAATCGGGGTTGCCGCCCCCATCGACGCGAACAGGGCCGCCAATAGTCCCCAGAGGATCCAGACGAAGACGGTGTTGATGCTGTAGTCTCGGAAATAGTAGAGGTACCCGGCGAGCGCGAACAGCGCGCCCGGCACGAGCGCCGCGATGGTCTCCTGATAGTCGCCCACCATCGCCCGGAGAATGTGACCGCCGTCGAGTTGCCCCACTGGAATCAGGTTGAGGAAGGTGACGAACATGCCGACCCAGGCCCCGATGACGACCGGGTTCACTCCCATCGTCGGATCGTTCCGGTACAGCGGTTGATCGAACCCCGCTGCGAGCAACTCGAGCAACAGCGGGTACCCCAACTCGATCCGGATGGCATCGGGATTCTGTACCACCGTCTCGGAGACGGCCACGGGCGGCAGGTGGAGTCCAATGACCGTCACGACGACCGTCGCCACGAGGCCAGCCAGTGGCCCGGCGACGCCGATATCGAACAGTGCCTTCCGGTCCGGCATTCGACCTTTCATCTTGATCACGGCACCCATCGTCCCGATGAGCGTCGGCACCGGGATGAAATAGGGTAACGAGGCATCGACCTGGTGGTACCGACTCATGACGTAGTGGCCCATCTCGTGGACGCCGAGGACACCGAGAATCGCCGCGGTAAACGGCCACGCTCGCCAGATCGTGGCCGGATCCGCGAACGGATCGAGTTGATACCAGAACGCGCCGGCGAACAGCGTCGAACACACCGTCGCGAGCAAGAGCCCGAGGTTCGTCCACGGGATCCCGTCGATCCCGACGCTGGTCGGTTCGGCGACGAGCACGTACTCGCCGTGGCGTGTCTCGAGTTCGGCGTCGTATCCGTGCTCGCGAAACGCCGCCCAGAGCTCGCGCATCACTCGCTCCGGGTGGGTCAACGGATCGCCATAGTACACCAGCCGCCCGTCTTCCCGCTGGACCTCGTAGACCGCAAACACCGACTCGATACGATCGATCGGCGGCCCGTCCTCGAGCGAGGGCCCGTCGCGTCCCGCCGTTCCGAATCCGGACCGATCGATGTCCTCCATCATCCGTGGTTCACCGTCATCGGGTATAAATCGACTGCCGTCGGCAGGCCCGGCCGTTTCTCATCGCCGAGACGGCGGTCGCAGTGTCACTGGGGTGTCCGGCAGGGCCGAACGGAAAAGGCGACACAGCAGTGCTGATACGTCCGCGGGCGGTCGTGCCGACGACGGTAGTGTGCCGACACGAGGGGCGGGAACCGTCGTCCGAGCGGTTCGGGACACGTTCGGACGCGTGAGAGGGCTGAACGCGCCGATCAGGCGGGTGCGACACGCCACGTGGTCGCGCTCGTGTACGACCACTTCTCGATCTCGAGGTCGTTGACCGAGTCCGAGAGCTTGACCATCATCGCGCCGATCTCCTTGGGGGACATCCCGACATCGTCCGCGATGAACTTGCCTTTGAAGTACATCTCACCGTCTTCAGCACGGTCGCGCAGGTAGCGTTTCAGGCGGCGTTCCTTGCTTTCCGTGGAGGAGTGGGCTGTCGTGCTCATCGACATCCATCCGTTGGCGGGGAGAGATGTTATAAAGGGTGGATGATTAGCGGCGTTTCGATTGTCTTCAGCGATCTGGGGGGTAACAGACGTTTTATTCTCGATTAAGAGACTGTTTATCGATCCATGAGAGGGCCGGAGACGTTTTAAAACCGAATCTAATACATTATAATCTGTATAAGCAACGTGATTCGGTTACGGTCGCGTTTTCCGACCGTTTCGATGTTTGCGCGCCGGTTCTATCGGAATCGAACGATCAGGATCGGTCGTGAACCCAGAATTCGTCCTCGACCGTCACCTCCTTTTTGAACAGCGGGACCTCGTCTTTCAGCCGGTTGATCCCGTCCTCGACGGTCCGAAACGCCTCTTCCCGGTGGCCCGCGAGCACGACGACGAAGACGATGTCCTCGCCGTCCTCGACGATCCCTGTCCGGTGGTAGAGTTCGACCTCGAACACCCCGTCTCGAGTCTCGAGATCGGTTTCGAGGGCCGCCATTCGCTCGTCGGCGACGCCCTCGTACTTCTCGAACTCGAGGTACTGGGTCGGGGCGTCGTCCGCGCTGTCCTTCGCGCGGACCCGGCCCGTGAACGTCGCGATCGCGCCCGCCCGGTCCGCCCGCGGCGATCGCTTGACGCGAGCGACCAGCGACGCGAGGCTCTGGTAGGGCTCGGCCGACTCGAGGGCCGGGACGAGGGCGTCGAGGTCTAAGTCGCCGGGGCCGTCGACGGCTGCGATGACCGTCTCCCCTGCCTCGCGTTCGGCAGCGGCGGCCGACCCCACCGCGACCGAGGGGTACTGCAGGGACGGGACGCCGACGACGACGGCGTACTCACAGTCGGTTACCAGGCTCTCGAGCGCGTCACCGACGGACATCCCTGTCCCCGACGCGGTCCAGTCGCCGTCGACGCCGAGGTCGTAGGTGACGTCACCCCCGAGCGTCGTCGATTCGCGCGCGTGCGTCCCGTCAGCGATCGTCGCATCGTATCTGACGACGCCGACGCGTCCCCGCTCGGCGAGCCGATCGACGATTCGGTCGACGACCGACTCGAGCGCGCCGTCGTCGGCTCCCGCCTCGCGAACGCCGAGTACGTGCATGTGCGAGCTATGGTCGGGTCGGACTTTGTAGCTGTCGCCGGGCACGCACCGCGGTCGGGCCGTGACCCGGAGTTTTGCAACTGGACGGCGAACGATCGCATATGTCCCGCCGAATCGGCTTCACGGGCGACGTGATGCTCGGGCGGCTCGTCGACGACCGCCAGCACGACCGGCCGGTCGACGCCGTCTGGGGGACCGTCTGCGAGCGCCTTCGCGAACTGGACGGGCTCGTGATCAACCTCGAGTGCGTGCTCTCGACCCGCGGACGGCAGTGGCAACGGACACACCGGCCGTTTCACTTCCGGGCCGACCCCGAGTGGGCGATCCCCGCCCTCGAGCGTGCCGGCGTCGATATCTGTGCGCTGGCGAACAACCACGTGCTCGACTACGAGGAGGTGGCGCTACGGGACACGATCGACGCGCTCGACGACGCCGGGATCGCCCACGCGGGTGCGGGAGCGACGATCGACGAGGCGCTCGCGCCGGCGGTGCGGACGATCGGCGGATCGGACGCGGCCGGTGATCCCTCGGGCCCGGAGTCGGACGCGACACCGGCAGCTGGAAACGACGGTCTCGACATCGCGCTCATTTCGCTGACGGACAACACGCCGGAGTATGCGGCCGATGACGACTCGCCGGGGACCGCCCGGATCGAGATCGATGTCGATGACCAAGCAACGCGACGGCGCGTTCGCGAGGCGCTCGAGCGCGCCCGCGAGACGAATCCGGATCTGCTGGTCGCCTCGCTGCACTGGGGGCCGAACATGGTCACCGAGCCGCCGGCGTCGTTCCGGGACTTCGGCCGCTGGTTGGTCGAGAACGGCGTCGACGTGATTCACGGCCACAGCGCCCACGTCGTTCAGGGGATCGAACGTTACAACGGGAGCCCGATCATCTACGACGCGGGCGACTTCGTCGACGACTACCGGGTCGACGAGGAGATGCACAACGACCGGAGCTTCCTGTTCGTTCTCACGGTGACTCCCGACGGCCGGCCGATCGAACTCCGATTACAGCCGACCGTCATCGACGGCTGTGCGGTCCACGAGGCCGGCCCGGAGGCCGCCGCGTGGGCCCGCGAGCGGATGCGAACGCTATCGGCTCCGTTCGGGACCGAGTTCGACCGGGACGGTGATGCGCTGGTCCTACCGCTCGAGAACTGAGACGGACTGCCGTGCCGAGCGTCCGGCACCGCCACGAGTCGCCCGTCGAGTCGCCGGTGCCGACTGATGGCGACCGTCTGAGAGCCGGCCCCGGTTTCGCTGGGACGGGCGTCGAACCGGTCGCGCTCGAGGGGTGTGTCACCACGCCGTCCGGGCAGTTGACAACCCTTAAGATAGCAACTCCGCTACACCGGGGTAGTATGAAAGTGGTCGTCTCTATCGGCGGAAGCGTCCTCGTGCCCGAGCCCGGCGCGGACCGGGTGGCCGAGCACGCGGCCGTCATCGAAGACCTCATTTCGGAGGGGTGTCGGATCGGTGCCGTCGTCGGGGGCGGCGGCGTCGCCCGCGAGTACATCGGGGCCGCTCGAGACCTCGGGGCGAACGAGATCGAACTCGATCAGTTGGGTATCGACGTCACGCGACTCAACGCGCGGCTGCTCATCGCCGCGCTGAGCGAGGAGTCCGTGACCGCGCCGGCGCTGGACTACGAGGAGGCCAGCGAGGCGCTTCGGCGGGACGACATCTGTATCATGGGCGGCGTCGCACCGGCCCAGACGACCGACGCGGTCGGGGCCGCCCTCGCGGAGTACATCGACGCCGACCTGCTGATCTACGCGACGAGCGTTCCCGGCGTCTACAGCGCCGATCCGAACGAAGACGCCGACGCGACCAAACACGACCGCCTCTCCGCGACGGCCCTGGTCGACGCCATCGCCGGCCTCGAGATGAACGCCGGAGCCTCGGCCCCCGTCGACCTGCTGGCGGCCAAGATCATCGAACGTTCCGGGATGCGGACGATCGTCCTCGACGGCACCGATCCCGACCGGATCGCCCGCGCCGTTCGTCACGGCGATCACGAGGGGACGGACATCGTTCCGGAAGGTGCCGGCGCGGAACCGACCTACTGGGCGAGCGACGAACGATGAGTGCCGACGGCGACGCAGACACGGAAACGGGACCCGTCGCGGAATCGGACGCGATCAGCCCCTACACCCTCCAGCGCGAGGAGGCGAGCGAGACGCGACACGCGTTCTGGGCTGATACCGTCGCGGACCGAGTCGAAAACCGAGAGCCGGACGAACCGATCGTCGTCAAGGGCGGCATCTCGCCGTCGGGCGTGCCCCATCTGGGCAACGTCAACGAGATCATGCGCGGGTATTTCGTCGCCGAAGTGCTACGGGATCGGGGCTACGAGGTCCGACAGGTCTTCACCGCCGACGACCGCGACCCGCTCCGGAAGCTCCCGCGAACCCTCTGTGACCTTGAGGGGAACCTGGTCGACCTCGGCGAGGTCGACGCCGGCGCGCTCGGTCGCAACCTCGGCGCGCCCTACACCGACATCCCGGACCCGTTCGGTTGCTGTGAGTCCTACGGCGACCACTTCTCGACGATTATTCAGGACAGCGCCGACGCGATCGGCGCGCCGATCGACCTCGTCTCGAACACGGAGCTGTACGAGTCCGGCGAGTTTGAGGCCGTGACCCGCTTCGTCCTCGAGCATCGGGACCGCGCACGCGACGTGCTCTCGCAGTACCAGGACAAGGTCGATGCGAACGCCGACTACGTCCCGTTCAATCCGATCTGCGAAGAGTGTGGCAAGCTCACCGAGACGGTGACGAGCGTCGATCTCGATGCGGGAGAGGCCGGTACCGTCGACTATCGCTGTACCGACATGGATGCCGGCGATCGGACCATCGACGGCTGTGGCCACGAGGGCACCGCCACGCTGCGCGAGGGGAAGCTCCCCTGGCGCTTCGAGTGGCCCGCCCAGTGGCAGCTGCTAGGCGTCGATTTCGAGCCCTTCGGGAAGGACCACGCCGAAGGCTCGTGGCCCAGCGGCCAGGACGTCGCGCGAAACGTCCTCGAGATCGAGCCGCCGGTGCCGATGGTCTACGAGTGGTTCACCCTCGACGGCGAGCCCTTCTCCTCCTCCGAAGGGAACGTCATCCTCGTCTCGGACGTCCTCGAGTTGCTCGAGCCGGAGGTGCTGCGCTACTTCTTCGCGAAGGACCCTGCGAAAGCCCGGGACTTCAGCATCGAGCGCCTCGACCAGCTGGTCGACGAGTTCGACCGGCTCGAGGCGACCTATTTCGGCGAGATCGATGCCAGCGAGGACGAACAAGCCTTCGCCGATCGCGTCTACCCCTTCGTGGTCGAGGAGCCACGCGAAGCGCGGGTTCGGCTTCCCTACACCTTCGCCGCGGTACTCGGCATGACCGACGATCCCGACTTGCGCGAGGAGATCGCGCGCCGCGAGGGACACATCCTCGATGACGCACCCGAGTGGGCCGTGGCGGGCGCGCTCGAGCGGGTCGAGCAGGCTCGTAACTGGGCGCGCCGGACGGGCAACGAGTTCGATTACGAACTCAAGCGAACCGAGATTCCGGCTCACGACTTCGACGCGGAGACCGAAGCCGCGCTCGCTGACCTGGCCGACTTCATCGAGGCGGGGCACGACCCCGAGGAGATACAGGGCGAGATCTACGAAGCTGCGAAGCGCCACGACGTCGACACCGGCGACTTCTTCGCGGCGGGCTACCGGCTGTTCTTCGACGAGGAGCAGGGGCCGAAGCTCGGGCCGTTCCTCGCGAAGGTCGATCGCTCGTTCGTCGTCGATCGATTGCGCCGGGAGCGGTGAGCGGACTCGAACGGCCGCCGAATAGACAAAAGTCATTTGAGAACGCCGCCCGGAGATAGTACCGATGGACCACGGCTCTCTCGCTGTCGTCTCGCCGCCCGCAATCTACGGTTCGGAACTCCTGACGTGGGTTCTGATCGGTCTTCTTCTCTACTGGATCGCGGTTATCGGGCTCCGAAACGGGGGGTATCTCCCGGACTACATCGGAACCCAAGGACCGATTCTCACGTTCCATACGAAACGCGGGCGGATGCTCTTGGACCGGCTCGCGCGACCGAAGCGCTTCTGGCGGGCATGGTCGAACTTCGGCGTTGGGATCGCGCTCGTCGTGATGCTCAGCATGTTCGCCGTTTTAATTCGCGTGGCGATGGTTGCGCTCTCGTCGCCACAGTCGGCGAGTTCACCCGCCAGACAGCCACACAACGTGCTCGTCATTCCCGGCGTCAACGACTTTCTGCCGTTGTCGGCGACGCCCGGCATCGTCTTCGGGCTGCTCGTCGGCCTCGTCGTCCACGAAGGTGGCCACGGGCTGCTCTGTCGGGTCGAGGATATCGATATCGATTCGATGGGCGTCGCGATGCTTGCGTTCCTCCCCATCGGCGCGTTCGTCGAACCAGATCACGAGAGCAGCAAGTCCGCCTCGCGGGGCGGTCAGACCAGAATGTTCGCCGCCGGCGTCACGAACAACTTCGCGATCACGCTGGTGGCGTTCGCCCTCCTGTTTGGCCCCGTCGTCGGCGCGATCGGCGTCGCGCCCGGCGCCGCCGTCGGCGGCGTCGCTCCCGACTCGCCCGCAGCCGACGCCGGGATCGAGCCGAACGACCGCATTACCGCGATCAACGGCACCGCGGTCGAGGGCAACGACGACCTCGCGACCCGACTCGAGGCCGTCGACAGCGAACAGGTCGCCGTCGAACTCAACGGCGAGCGGACGGTCCCCGTCGATCGGTCCCTGCTCGTGTCCACCGCGATGGAAAACGGCCCGACGGGACTCTCCGTCGGTGACAAGATCCGCGCGGTCGACGGCCGAACCGTCGCGACCGAGAGCGGCTTCTACGACGCCGTCGGCGACAGCGAACGGGTCACGCTGACGATCGAGCCCGCGGACGACGCGGCCGATGACCGGATCGAGCGCGAGGTAACCGTCGGTGCGGCGGTCTCGGTCGCCGCTGACGGCCCCCTCGAGCGCGAGGCCGGCCCGACCGACGAGACCATGGTGATCACCCGCTTCGACGGCGAACGGATACAGAATTACGGTGATCTCGCCGCCCTGCTCGAGGACAGCGAGCCCGACCAACGAGTCGCGGTCGCGGGCTACGTTGGGGACGAACGCGAGACGTATACCGTCACGCTCGACGAGCACCCGCGGGAGAACAGCGGGTTCCTCGGCATTCAGCCCACGCCGGGCATGTCCGGCGTCGCGGTGAACGATATCGGCGTCCAACTCTACCCCGCGGACGAGTATCTGGGGCTGCTCGGGGGCGACGGCGAGACGCGATTCGGCCCGATTACCGAGAGCTTCCTCGGGAAGATCGGGGTCGCGCTGATGCTGCCGGTCATCGGCGTCAGCGGCGCGATGCCGTTCAATTTCGCCGGCTTCACCGGCGGGGTGCAGAACTTCTACGAGGCCCAGGGGATGCTCGGTGCGTTCGGCGACGGGAGCGTCTTCCTCCTCGCGAACCTGCTGTTCTGGACCGGCTGGATCAACGTCCAACTGGGCTTTTTCAACTGTATCCCGGCGTTCCCGCTCGACGGCGGGCACATCCTCCGGACGAGCACCGAAGCGATCGTCTCCCGGCTCCCGGTCGATGCGACCCGCGGGATGGTCCGGACGGTGACGACGGCGATCGGCGTGACGATGCTCGTGAGCTTCGTCCTCCTGTTGTTCGGACCGCAACTGCTGGGGTGAGAAACAGCCTCGGCGGCGATCTACGAGTCGTCGGGATCGATCCCGTGGCGATCGGAGAACTCCTCGTGGGTCTCCTCGATGCGCTCGAACTCGGTCTCGAAGTAGTGTTCGTAGTGGCGGGCGACCTGTTCGACGACCCAGCGGCTGAACTCCTCGTCGAAGCACCACTCACACTCTTTCTCCGGAATGTCGAATCGCTCGTCCGTCGAGAAGGCCGCGTAGACGTGGAAAAAGCCGAGGATGACGTCGGCGAAGTCCCGAGCCTTCTCCGACCCGCTCTCGCGGCGGTCCTCGAGCTCGGCAATCCCGTCGTCGGTGAGTTCGAAGTATTTCCGGTCCGGTTCGTCTTTGCGTTCGATACGCTCGGCCCACCCCTTCTCCTCGAATTTATAGAGGATCGGATACACCGAGCCGTAGGACGGTTCCCAGTGACCGCCGCTGAGATCCCGGATCTCCTTGAGGATCTCGTAGCCGTATCGCGGCTTCTCCTCGAGGAGTTCGAGGACGATATAGGCGATGAGTCCTTTCGGCGGCCCACTCTTCCGCATATGGCTGGTCAGTTAAACGGATAGCGGTAAAGGGTTTCGGTCACGTCCGCACGCAACGAGTATCGACCCGGACGGAGTCCACGCTCCGGAACGGAGCCGATCCCCTTGATAGACGGGAGCGAGGCGAAACCCGGCCCTTCTTGACGTTTCCGTCCCAACTCGCACCCATGGAACGACGACGACCGCCACAGACCGAAGAGGGTTGGTACGTCCTACACGACTTCCGGTCGATCGACTGGGACGCCTGGCGAAACGCTCCCGAGCGACGCCGCTCGCAGGCGATCGACGACGGTATCGACTATCTGACCGCCTGTGAGGCCGTCGACGACGCCGAGGCCGGTGACTCGGCGACGTTCTCGGTACTCGGTCACAAGGCCGACCTGCTCGTCCTTCACCTGCGGCCGACGCTCGCCGATATCGATACGCTCGAGCGCCGGTTCGAGCAGACTGCGCTCGCCGAATTCACCGAGCGGGCCGACTCCTACCTCTCGGTGACGGAGGTCTCCGGGTATATGTCCGAGGACTACTTCGACGAGGACAGCGAGGTCGAGGACGCCGGCCTCGAGCGCTACATCGAGTCGCGGCTCAAACCCGAGATTCCCGACAGCGACTTCCTGAGCTTCTATCCGATGAGCAAGCGCCGCGGCCCCGACCACAACTGGTACGAACTCCCCTTCGACGAGCGGGCCGACTACCTCGCGAACCACGGCGAAATCGGCAAGGACTACGCCGGCCGCGTCACCCAGATCATCTCCGGTAGCGTCGGCCTCGACGACTTCGAGTGGGGCGTGACGCTGTTCGGCGACGATCCGATGGACGTGAAGGAACTGCTCTACGAGATGCGCTTTGACCCCTCGAGTTCCCGCTTCGCCGAGTTCGGCCGGTTCCTCTCGGCCCGCCGGTTCCCGCCCGCGGATCTCGCGACCTTCCTCGCCGGCGAACGCGTTCCGGCCGAGGGTGACGGGAACCCTCACCACGGCGGCGACGCCGAGGGGCATCACGGTGGCTCCGGCGGTCACCACCACGGCGACGACGCGACGTCGGGCCACGGCGACGAGAGCGGCGGCATCCGCGACGAACTCGAGGACGAAGGCATCTACGCCGGCCAGCCCCACGGCGAGGACGTCCATGCGGTCGTTCTCTATTCGGCGGCCGATTCCGACGACCTGTTCGAGGAGGTCGACGGCTACCGGGAGAACTTCGATCACTACGATACCCACGTGAAGACGGCGGTCTACGAGGCCCAAGACGAGGACAGCGAAACCGCCGTCGTCAGCCTCTGGGAGACCGACCGGGCCGCGAACACGGCCGCCGGATTCCTCGCCGAGTTACCCGATGTCGTCCGACAGGCCGGTGACGACGAGGACGACTCGTGGGGGACGATGGGGATGTTCTACACGGTCGAGCCGGAGCATCGCAGCGATTTCGTCGGGACCTTCGACGACGTCGGCGGCGTCCTCGCCGACATGGATGGCCACCGTAAGACCGACCTGTTGGTCAACCGCGAGGACGAAAACGACATGTTCATCGCCAGCCGCTGGGACTCCCGGGAGGACGCCATGGCGTTCTTCCGGAGCGATGCCTTCTCGGAGACCGTCGAGTTCGGGCGGGACGTCCTCGCGGACCGCCCGCGACACGTCTTCCTGGCCTGAGGGTCGCCTCACACTCGCCCCTGCCACGACGCGGCCGTCATAGGAGTGGGCCAGTCTCACCGGTAGCGACACGGGTTGATCGGTCCCGTTCATAGGGCGGGTCGATGAGTCCGACGCAGGAGTCGTTGCCGCGACGAATCTGGAGCCAGTATCGCTCGATTCCGATCATCTACCGTATCGCGGTCGCGTTCGTCCTCGGGACCGCGCTCGGGGCCATCGCCGGCGAGCGCGCAAGCGTTCTCAGTCCATTGGGTGATCTCTTCCTACGGTTGCTCGAGATGCTGATCATCCCGTTGATCGTCTTTACGCTGCTCGGCGGGATGCGCGAGCTGACGCCGTCGAAACTCGGGAAAGTCGGCGGCTTGACCGTCGCACTCTACGCCGCGACGACGACGATCGCGGGTCTGATCGGCCTCGCAGTCGCGAACCTGTTCGATCCCGGAACGGCCGTGGCGTTCACCGGTGGCGAGGCCCAGCAGGCCGAACCGCCGACCGTCTCCGAGGTCGTCCTGGGGATCGTCCCCGAGAACCCGCTGGCTGCGATGGTCAACGGCGAGATCCTCGCGACAATCTTCGTCGTCGTCGTCTTCGGATTGGCGTTGACCATCGTCCGCGAGTCGACAACCGACGACCCGATCGCGGACGCGGTCGACGGCTTCTTCGCGTTCGTCGATGCGGGCACCGAGGCGCTGTTCACGATCGTCTGGGGAGTCATGGAGTACGGCGTCGTCGGCGTCTTCGCGCTGATGGCCGCCGCGATCGGCACCGAGGGACTCGGCGCGATCGTTCAATTAGGCGCACTCGTCGGAGTCATCGCGATCGGCATCGCGATCCACATGACCGTGACTTACCTCGTCGTGATGACCGTCGGCATCCTCGGACAGTCGCCGGTGGCCTTCCTCAGCGGCGCGAAAGACGCGATGCTGACTGCGTTCACGATCCGCTCCTCGAGCGGGACGCTGCCGGTGACGATCACCGACGCCGAAACGAACCTGCGGATCGACGAATCGGTCTACGGCTTCGGCCTCCCGCTCGGGGCGACGATCAACATGGACGGGGCGGCGATCAGACAGGCCGTGACGGTGGTATTTGCCGCTAACATGGTCGACGTTTCCCTCGGTCTCGGCGATCAGGTGCTCGTCCTCGCGACCGTGATCCTGATCAGCATCGGCACTGCCGGTGTCCCCGGTGCGGGGCTGATCATGCTCACCGTCATCCTGAACGCCGTCGGCTTGCCCCTCGAGATCGTCGGCTTCGTCGCGGGCGTCGACCCGATCCTCGGCCGGATCGCGACGACGAACAACGTGACCGGCGACCTCGCCGTCGCATCCGTCGTCGGCAAGTGGACCGACGGAATCGACCTCACGGAAGGTGTCTGGGCCGACGGCACCCGCTCGAGTAGCGAGGGTGGGGAACGGGCCACAGCCGGCGACTGAACGCAGGTCACCAGTCGTTTTACGGTCTGCTCGATCGTGTCGTCCGGTGTATCAGTGCGCGTCCGAGTCGCTCGTCTCGTCGTAGAAAAAGTAGGCGGCGATCCCAGCCAGCCCGAACGCGAGCGTCACGAACGGCCACGGTCCGGCGTCGCGATCGGTCAGCGACGCGTGTGCGGTCACGAAGATCGCAAACCCGACGTGGGCGGCGAACGTGGCGACGACAAACGCCTGTGGGTCCATGACTCGAGGGATTCGACGCGGCGATGAAAGCCGTTACGAAGGTGCTCGACCGTCGACGACGCATATCCGAGTCCGCGACCGAGAAGCCGGCGCATCGCACTCGTAGCGAGTCGCCCGCTCCACCGGGAGAGTTGCGGTTCTCATCGGCGGTTCGTCGAGTGCAGTCGCGGACCGACCGCACGCAGAGCAAAGAGTCGGTGCCTAGAAGTCGTGATCCGGGTCGTCCTCGACTTTGCGCTTCATCGACTCGCGACGGGACTTGGCGTCGCGGCCGGTCGCCTCGAGCAGGAAGTCGTTTTTCGCGTCGACGGCATCGCCAGCGGCCTCGAGTTCGTTGGGGCCGAGTTCGGTGGGATCACGCTCGTGGAACTCGACGCCGAGTTTGTCCTTCTTGCCGGAGTATTCAACGGTCCCGGCGATGATCTTCTCGAAGACCGGATTGGTCGGCTCGCCGATGACGTACAGGTCGCTTCCCTTGTACTCCTCGGTATCCGTGATCGAGCCGAAGTAGTCCTCGACCGTGGCCTCCATATCCGGAATTCGTTCCTCGAGATATTCACCGCGACGCATCTTGTACTCCTTCATGGCTCGAAGAAACACGGCGGAGTGTTTACCTCTTTTCATAGCCGACGTTTCGCGCGTCTGACGCGTTCTCGAACCCGGAGACCGCCGATACCGGTCGCTGTCGGTCGGGAACCGAGCGGAACGAAGCGGGGCTATCGGTGAGCGCTCGCGGAGCCACAGAGGCCGGCGCGGGAACGCGGAGGATCGCCGATCCCGTCCCGACCGACGCTGCTATCGTCGCTCGCGCTCGCTGAGGTACCCCTTCCGACAGTCGGGGCAGATGTCGCCGGTGCGAAGGGATTCCCGATCGCCGGCGGAGACGTAGTCACACCGCGGACAGTAGAGTTCGGTCGGGATGTCGTCGGACGGGCCGTCGCTTTCGGCGGGCGTCGGCGCGGACGCGGCGCGTTCGATTCCGGTTCCCGGATCGGGATCGGGCGCGGGCTCAGCATCGCCTCGGCCGTCCGTCGGCGGCTCTGCAGTCACCGACCGGGCGTCGGCCGCAGCCGCAGTCGCGCCGTCGGGTCCGGTCTCGCCGCCCGTCTGGACGCCCCCAATGGGGTCGTCGGTGTCGAGGAGGACGGCATCGTCGTCGATCTCGTCCGGCTCGAGGGTATCGGTGTCGGACGCCGTCTCGCCGTCGGCCGGGTCGTCCGGCCAGTTTGTCGGGTCGGATTCGCCCTCGACCGGCGGGCCGACATCGTCCGAATCGGGCCACTCGCCGTGGTCCCGATCCCGATCCGTCGCGGGCTCGTCCTCGAGGATCTCGCCGTCGTCAGTGACCGGATCGCCGTGTTCGTCGGTCGGCAGGTCGATCTCGGCCGTGTCGTCGTCGGCCTCGAGACCGCCGGCCGCCGCTTCCGAAGTCGACTCGGACGCGCCGGCTGTCGGGCTCGCGGACGGCTCCGTCCCCGTCTCGAGCGCGTCCGAACCGGTGTCGTCGGCGTCGATGAGTTCGGCGTCGTCGCCGTCGGTCGGCGCAACCGTGTCCGCCGGGTCGGCGAATTCGGGACCCGAGGCCGACGCCGCAGCGGGCGCATCCGTCGCATCGGACTCGAGTGGTGGTTCGGGCGGTTCGGTATCGGGCTCGTCGGGGACCGAGTCGGCGTCCGTTCCGGCGAAGAGGCTGGTCACTTCGGTGTTTTCGCTGATGACGTTGCGATCACCACAGCGGGCACACTCCTCGTACTCCTGGACGGTTACGACGACCTCGCTGCCCCGTTCTTCGCGCTCGCGTTCGACTTCGGAGTCCCCGTAGTCGTGTCCGAGCAACGAACATCGAAGGGCCATTGTCCCACCGTACCCAGTCATACCATAAAAAACGTGTTGCCTGGTGGACTGTCACGACGGCCGAACGGTGAGGACGCGTCCCGTCGGGATGTGTCACCGGTCGGATCGGGGCGGGCGTTCTCCGCCGACCTCCCTCGGTGCTCGCGACGCCGGCGCTCTCGAACCGGCGGAACGACAAACGTCAAATCCCAGGTGGTCGAATACATACATAGATGAGAGCAAAGCGGGAGTACCGGAACCGGGAACGGACGGAGGTGGCGGTACTCGACGCGCTGGTCGACCGCGCCGACGACGGAATGTCCGTCTTCGAGCTCCGCGCGGCCGTCGAGGTCGACATCGATGAACTCGAGGACGCTCTATCGACGCTCAAAGCGGACGACCTGATCGTCGTCGACTCGGGGTCGGAGACGGTGATCAAGCCCGCCGAACGCGTGGTCCCCGAGACGCCGTCCGAGGAAGACGGGGCGCAATCGATCGGAGACTGGCTCCGCGAGCGGCTGCCCTTTTGAATCGAAACGCCTGATACGCTCAGGCCCCAGGAGATACGCATGAGCGTCATCGAGTCTATCCACGAGGACCACGGAGCGACGTTCGGCGAGCGCGGCGATCGGCGCGTCGTCGAACACTACGGACGGCCGGCGCGTACCCACCGGGCGGTGCGCAACGGTGTCGGCCTGCTCGAGCAGGCCTACGGCGTGATCGTCGTGGAGGGCGACGACCGCGTCGAGTACGTCGATAACGTCGTCTCGAACCGGGTTCCCGCGACGGACGGACAGGGTTGTTACGCGCTCGTCCTCGATCCCCAGGGCGGGATCGACGTGGAACTCTACATCTACAACGCGGGCGAGCGGCTCCTGCTTTTCACTCAGCCCGAAACCGCCGTCCCCCTCGCCGAGGAGTGGTCGGAAAAGGTGTTCATTCAGGACGTGGAGATCCGCGTCGCGACCGACGACCTGTCTCTTATA
>NZ_AOIJ01000048.1 GCF_000337175.1 Natrinema gari JCM 14663
CCCTCGCGCCATCAGAGATGTGTATAAGAGACAGCCGGCGAGGAGAGCTACGAAGTGATCTGTGCCGCCGCCGACGCCGCGGCCGTCCACGACACGCTGCTCAACCAGGGGTTGAACGCCGCTCCCTTCGGCTATCGGACCGTCGACAGCCTCGCGCTCGAGGCCGGGTCGCCGCTCTTTCACACCGAACTCGAGGGGACGCTTCCGAACGTACTCGGCCTCCGAAACACGCTGGATTTCGAGAAGGGCTGTTACGTCGGTCAGGAAGTGGTGTCCCGCGTCGAGAACCGCGGCCAGCCCAGCCGACGACTCGTCGGGCTCACCCTCGACGGCGAGGCCGTGCCCGAGTCCGGCGCGGCCGTCTTCGACGGCGACGCGTTGGTCGGCACCGTGACCCGCGCCGGCGAGAGCCCGCTGCTCGGCGACGTCATCGCGCTCGCGATCGTCGACTACGACCTCGAGAGCGACGAGTTGACGGTCCGAGTCGATGGGACGGAGGTGACTGCGACGCGGACAGAACTGCCGTTCGTCGAGGGATCTGATCGATCGGACCGGTTGCCGACGTATCAGTGATCGACCGCGCGGTCGGTTGCGCCACACCGCGTCCGAGCGGTCGCGTCAGGCCCCCGGGTCCTTGATCTGTGGTAAGCCCGCCGTCACCAATCGGCGAAGCAACACCACGATCCCGTTTTCGAGGCCGCGGGCGAAGACCGCTTGCTCGTTCGCATCGCTCCCGGCGGTGTTGGGGTAGTAGGAGCCGACCAGAAGCGTTTCGCGGTCGACGAGCAGGATTCGGCTGATCGCGACTTCGTCGTCGCGTTCGATGCCAGTGAGCCAGTCGAGGCCGGTCTCGAACACGTGCGTCGTGGAGAGGCGGTCCCCGAGCGTCTCCGTGACTGTATCCGTCTGGCCGCCCAGAACGAGCGAGATGTCCCGGTCCGCCGCCGTCTGCAAGCCGTCGAACAGCGACTCGGACAGGATGTCCTCGTCGACGACGATGAGTGCGATCTCGGACTCGGCCTCGTCGATGAGTTCGATCGTCCGCGACTCGATCGCCTCGTGACCGGTGAGCGACCAGACCTCCTGTACCTGGTCGTCCTCGTCGGCTTCCCGGACGTCCGTGTTCCTGAGATGCGTCTCGAGCGTCTCGATCCGGGGGTCGTACTTCTGTCGAAGCGTCTGTGTCGCCTCGTCGATGCTGACGGCGCGATACACCTGGGGACTCGTGTGCTGGACTTCGACCAGTCCCTGGGACTCGAGAACGCGAATAGCGTCGTACACCCTGGTTCGCGGAACGTCGGAGATTTCGTGGATCTCCTTTGCAGTGCCGCTCGGAAGTTTGTTCAACGCCATAAAGCAGCGTGCTTCGTACTCCTGTAGCCCGAGGTCCTGTAACAGGCTAATCGCCTCTCTGGTAGTAGTATCCTCTGTCATGGCCCAACCACGAATTCGGATATCCGAACACGCAGAGTAGGATATGCGGATGGAAAAGGATTCGTGTCTTACTTTCCTGTCACGAACAGCCGTTTGAAACGCTCGCTCCGCCGAATCTCGTTCACTCAGATCATCACACAAGCTACTTGGGGATCGGTTGGATAGGAGTGAGTGGCGAGCCCTGTTTGGCCCAACCACGACGGGGCTCGTCCGTTTCGAGACTGGCGAGTGCGCTCGCTGCCGGCCGAAAACGACTCACTGAGCCATAGTAGCTGCTGCCCGTCACGGTCCGGGACGGATCGAGGGTCACACGATCGATTCCGAGTTCTTCAAACCCTTCCTCGCATTACGCAGCGATATGGATAACGATGATTCGTACGATCACGTCGTTCCTGGGAGCGACGAGGAACTGAGTACCCCGGACGTTCGCGGCTACGACTTTCGCGGGGAGTTCGACTTCGGGGACCTGCTCGAGTCCTACGCCACGACGGGTTTCCAGGCGACACAGCTCGCAGAGGCTATCGATATCGCCGAGCGCATGCAGGAGGAGGACGCCACGATCTATCTCACGTGTACCTCGAACATCATCTCGTCCGGGCTTCGTGAGACCGTCGCGTATCTCGTGCGGGAAGGGTACGTAGACGTTCTCATCACGACGTCCGGCTCGCTCACTGAGGACGTCATCAAGACGGCGAAACCGTTCAAGATGGGCGAGTGGGATGCGGACGAAGCGGCCCTTCGGGAGCGTGGGATCAACCGACTCGGAAATCTCTTCGTCCCCTCCGATCGATACGTGTGGCTCGAGGAGTATCTGTACGATTTCTTCGATGACTTCTTCGCGGAGGAGAAAGTCCGGACGCCGACGGCGTTCGCGCGCGAACTAGGTGAGACGCTCGACGACGAGGATTCGGTGTTGAAGCAAGCGGCGGACAACGACGTGCCGGTGTACTGTCCGGCGTTGACCGACGCCGAAGTCGGGAACTTCCTCTACTACTACCGTCAGGGGTACGATTCCGACGTCGGGATCGAGATCCTCGACGACTACGATTCCCTGATCGAAGACGGGCTGTTAGCGGACACGACTGGCCTCATCGCCGTTGGTGGCGGCGTCCCGAAGCATCACGCCATCATGACGAATCTCTTCCGTGGCGGGGCCGACTACGTCGTCTACATTTCAACCGGGATGGAGGGCGACGGCTCACTGTCCGGTGCGCCGCCGAACGAGGCCGTCTCGTGGGGGAAGATCAAAGAAGAGCGGACGAATTATACGCAGGTTGAAGCGGAAGCGACGCTCGTGTTCCCGCTTCTGGTGGCGGGCGCGTTTACGGCGTGACGGCTCGATAGCGCCGAGGTGCGAAAGCGCGCAGTGCCGACACAGCACTCGAGCCGAGCACCGCCGGAGAGCGTATAAAGCCGCCAGTAGGACAGGCCAACGGCTACCCGGTCGTCACCGCGAGGTGGAGTCGAGATGCAACTCGAGCAGCCGCCCCGGGACGCGTCGGCAGTCTGGAACGGCACGGTGCCGAACGCGATCGACGCGCGCGTACTCGGGGTGGTCGTCGTGACGGCCGGTCTCGCCGCCGCGATAAACGTCCCCTACGGCGGCCTGCCGATGGCGGTCGCTGCGTTCGCGCTACTGGCGGGTGGCGGCGTCGCCTGTCACCTGCTCGGCGAACGGAAGCTCCGTCGGCTCACCGCCGACCTCGTCGCCCGGTGGAGCGCGGCCGGTGGGGAGATCGAGGCCGTCACCCGATCGTCGAACGGCATGCGGACCGAATGGCGCGTCCACACGCCCGACGGCGAGATCGTCATTGGCGGCGTTGCACTGGTTCCGATCACCCGATTGTCCGTCGAGTGGCAGGGGATCAGCGATACGATGGCCGCCGGCGAGGCGGCGGCGAACATCGACCGACTCGCCGAAACGCTCTACCGGGAAATCTTCGAGTTCGAGTCGAACCCGTAAGCCGCCCCGGAACGCAGGGGTGCTCGCCGGCGTCGGCCGGCGGCGGAACTGCGCCGTCGCTTCCGCTCTCGTCCTCCCACCCGGTCGGCAATGGTCCCTCGCGGGCTGGGCGTTCACTCGAATAACTCCTCGTGACGCTGTGCCAGATTCGTGTATTCGCCGGCGGAGAACTCCTCGAGGATCGCTCCCGAGTCGATCCCCGTTTCCTCGAGCGGCGTGACTCGAGCCGGAACGCCGCGGACGAACGACTCCGGCGGAATGACGTACTCGTCGGGGACGACGGTCCCAGCGGCGGCGATGCTTCCGCTGCCGATCGTCACGTCGGTGTTGATCGTCGCGTTGAATCCGATCAGTGACCGTTCCTCGACGGTCGTTTCGTTGAGAACGGCCCCGTGGCCGACCATCACTTCGTCGCCGAGTCGTGACGCGTGAATCGTCGCGTTGTCCCCGACGTGTGTCTCCCGCCCGATACGGACGGGGCCGATGTCACCGCGGCAGACGACGCCCGGCCAAACGCTCGCGTCCGCCTCGACCGCCACGTCGCCGACGAGGGTCGCCTCCCGGCTCACTCGCGCCGCGTCGTCGATCGTCGGTCGATCCCCCTCGAACTCGTAGCGTCTGCTGTCGACCATAGGCTGGCACACCACTGCTGCGGGCATAATACCGGATCACGATGGCCGTGATAGTCACGCTCGAGCGGCAGTCGCCCGGATCGAACCGTCGCGATCCGCGGCTCTCGAATCCAGTGTGCACCATCTAATGGGGTTCAGTGGCTTGCAAGCCCGTTACTTATGCTGTATCGAGTCGGACCAGTAGCCGAACACATGGCCCGATCGGACTCCCCCATTCGAACGCTGTTCGACGCACAGCGGACCGCTGTCAAACAGAGCCAGCAGTTGCTCAAGCAGGGCATGACCGCCCAGCGAACCGTCGACACGATGGTCGGGACCGGACTCACGGGACAGGAATCCCTCCAGCGCTACCAACTCGAGGTTGCGCAGGCGGCGACCCACGGCACCCTCAGCGCGATGGCGGCGATGCTCCCGGGCGACGACGCCACCGAGGCCAACCAAGCGGTCGACGAGAGCTTCGAGCAGCTGAAACGGACTCACGCGGCGGTTTACGACATGCTCGAGCGTGACCTCGAGCAGGGCGTCGACGCCACCGACGAACTCGACGCGGCGTTCGTCGATGCGCTCGACGACCAGACCGACCAACTCCTCGAGATGACGGAGGCCGTCGAGGACCGGACGGTCGAAACCGTCGACGAACTCACCGGGCACCTCCACGATCAACTCGACCAAACCCGGGAGCTACAGGACCGACTCGAGGAGCAACTGGAGCGCCAGACCGACGACGTCGAGGCGCTCCTCGAACGGCAGGCCGAAGGGATCGAGCAGTTCCAGCAGCAACTCACGGAACAGGCCGAGGCGGTCACTCGAGAGATACCGATACAGGGGACCAACGAGTCGCACACGGCGATCGAAACCGATCCGGAGCACACCCTCGAGTCCGTCGCGGGAATCGACGCCGAGACCCGCGACAAGCTCTCGGCGGCCGGTATCGCGACGGTCGACGACCTCATACGTGCCGGTCCCGAAGCCGTCGCCGAGGCCGCCGATATCTCGGAGACCCGGGCCGAGGACTGGATCGAGCAGGCCCAAGCCTAGGTCGGATCGCAGCGCCGCGTCCGTCCCGTTTTCGCACCGCTTGAGCGGGATGCCACAGTCCGCCGACGAGTCACAAGACCGCGTCGATCCAGCGCACGTCGAAGGCACCGTCGACAACACTCAGGACTCGATCTTGTCGACGATCTCGCGGGCCTGCGATTTCGCTTTGTCCTCGCCGACGTGTGTCTCGATCAGAGCGCTGGTGACCTCCCAATCGTCTTCCTCTTCGATCTTGCCGGTACGAACCTCGCTGCCCTCGGAGACCGACTCCGCAGGCTGTGTCGCCCATTCCGGCGTCCGGATCTCGTCGTACCGATCGGGAGCGCGGAACCGAACGTGGATGTAGTCGTCCTCGGTTTCGACTGCGTTGATGTCCGGCGTATCTGGCATAAGCGGATCGCCGACGCCGGGACCAGTGAATCACGGCCCTGAATGTGCCTTGGTCGTGGTCCGGTCGACACAGCGGTGCCATTTCTCTCGATCTCATCCGAGCGCTGTCTAGTCGGCACCGCTCGCACTCGAGCGTCTCGAGCACGCCCTGTCGGCCGCGGACTGAAACGGAATATACGGGCCCCACAGCCGAGAGTACGGCCGCCTCAGAAGGTTTCGAGATAGCGGTCGAGTTCCCACTGGGAGACGTCGACGAGGTAGTCCTGGAACTCCTGTTGTTTGGCTTCGATGAACTTCGGCGCGACGTGGTCNTTCCCACTGGGAGACGTCGACGAGGTAGTCCTGGAACTCCTGTTGTTTGGCTTCGATGAACTTCGGCGCGACGTGGTCGCCCAGCGCGTCGTAGATGACTTCGTCGGCTTCGAGCGCGTCGACGGCCTCGCCGAGGTTCGACGGCAGCGTGTCGATGCCGTACTCCTCGCGTTTCTGCTCGTCGAACTCGTAGATGTTCTCCCGGACCGGGTCCGGACACTCGAGATCGTTTTCGATCCCCTCGAGCCCGGCGTGGATCATGACCGCCAGGGCGAGGTAGGGGTTACAGGACGGGTCCGGCGAGCGCAGTTCGACGCGTGACGCCGCGGGCGTGCGCGCCGCGGGCTTGCGGATCAGCGCCGAGCGGTTGCGATCGGACCAGGCGACGTAGACGGGTGCCTCGTAGCCGGGTACCAGCCGCTTGTAGCTGTTGACCGTCGGGTTCGCGATCGCCGTGATCGCCGGCGCGTGCTCNTGCCGGCGGTGAAAGCGTGGGCTTCCTCGCTCAGGTTGAACTCGTCGTCTTCATCGTGGAAGGCGTTCTCGCCGTCCTCGGTGAACAGCGAGAGGTGGGTATGCATCCCCGAGCCGTTGATGCGCGGGATCGGCTTGGGCATGAACGTCGCGTGCAGGTCGTGTTGGGCGGCGATGGCGCGGACGACCGTTCGGAACGTCCCGACGTTGTCGGCCGTCGAGAGCGCGTCGTCATAGGTGAAGTTGATCTCGTGTTGGCCCTCGGCGACCTCGTGGTGACTAGCCTCGACCTCGAAGCCCATCTCCTCGAGTCCGTAGATGATGTCCCGGCGAACGTCGCTCGCGAGATCTTTCGGCGCAAGATCGAAGTAGCCGCCGGCGTCGTTCGTCTTGGTCGTGGCGCGGCCGTCCTCGTCTTCCTCGAACAGGAAGAACTCCGGCTCTGGGGCGGCGTTGACCTTGTACCCCATCTCTTCGGCGCGCTCGAGGGCGTTCTTGAGCACGCGGCGCGGATCGCCCTCGAAGGGCTCGTCGGTCGAGGTATCGTAGACGTCACAGATCATTCGGGCGGCAGCGCTTTCCTCCTTCTGCCGCCACGGGAGCACGGCAAAGGTGTCGGGATCGGGCTTGAGGCGCATATCCGACTCCTGAATACGAACGAAGCCCTCGATCGAGGAGCCGTCGAAATAGATGCCCTCAGTGAAGGCCTTCTCGGCCTGTCTGGCCGGCACGGAGACGTTCTTGACCGTTCCCAGAATATCGGTAAACTGCAGTCGGAGGAAGTCGACGTCCTGCTCCTCGATCTCGTCTAATACTTCCTGTTCGGTGTCAGTAAGGTTGCCGCTTGTCATTTTTCTCGTCGCCCTATTCTCGTAACTCTGCTACTAAAACCCTACTGTTCCGTGCAAATCTTCTCTCTCCCCCCGCAAACTGCATATTCGTAAATTTCTAAAGGACACAGTGCGAGGCTAGATGTGATGACGTACGAAAATCTCGATGCGAAACTAGTGAATGCACTTCTGGGCGACGGCCGTGCGAGTCTGCGGAGTCTCGCCGAAGAACTCGACGTTTCCGTGACGACCGTCTCGAACCACCTCTCCGATCTCGAGGATGAGGGCGTGATCAAGGGCTATACGCCGAAAGTCGATTACGATGCGGTCGGCTACGACGTGACCGCCGTGATCCAGCTCCAAGTCGAGGGCAACGCCCTGCCCGACGTTACCGACACGCTGCGCGATCACCAGCAGATGACCAGCGTTTACGAGGTCACCGGCGACTACGACGTGATCGCCATCGGCAAGTTCGAAGACACCGACGGCATGAACGACCAGATCAAACAGCTGCTGACCGACCCCGATATCAAGGCCTCGAACACGAGCGTCGTTCTCAACGCCGTCAGCGAGAACGAGCAGTTCGAACTCGAGGTCGAGGACGAGTAATCGACGCCCCCTTTCTGACGGGACACCACCTCGAGCAGTGGCGACGCTGTGTTGATTGTTGAGAGCGCTACCTGAGTACTCGAGCAAATATCGGCGAGTGAGCGGTTCGAAGAACCCGAACGATGCCGTTCACCGAACGCTTCGCGTTCGGGCCGACGAGCGACCAAGGCGCGGCGCGAAGCGCCGCGGGATGGCGAACGGCGTTAGCCGTGAGCCCGGGAGCGAGGAGTGCTTGTATACTGAATTTTGCTCGCGGGTCACTCCGTTCCCCACTCGCTTTCAGCGGTTCTCACTCACTGCGTTCGTTCCGAACCGGTCTTACATCATGCCGCCCATGCCGCCGCCCATGCCGCCCATGCCGCCGGGCGCGCCGCCGGGGCCGCCTTCCTCGTCGTCGCCCTTGTCGGTCGACAGGTCACCGGCGGAGATGATGTCGTCGATTTTGAGCACGAGGTTGGCCGCTTCGGCAGCGGAGGTGACGGCCTGTTCCTTGGCGTGGGCCGGTTCGACGACGCCGGCCTCGAAGGTGTCCTCGACATCGCCCGAGAAGACGTTCAGGCCGGCCGTGATCTGGCCGTCGTCGTGGGCCGCACGCAGATCGACGAGCGTGTCGATCGAGTCCAGTCCGGCGTTTCCGGCGAGGACGCGCGGGACGAGCTCGAGCGAGTCGGCGAAGGCCTCGACGGCCAGCTGCTCGCGGCCGGAGACGGAGTCGGCGTAGTCGCGCAGGCGACCGGCGAGTTCGACTTCGATGGCACCGCCGCCCGCGAGGACGCGGCCGTCGGAGACGGTCTGTGCGACGACGTCGAGCGCGTCGTTGACGCCGCGTTCGAGTTCGTCGACGACGTGGTCGGTCGAGCCGCGAAGCAGGAGGGTGACGCCGTGGGCGTCCTCGCCCTCGACGTAGAACAGTTCGTCCTCCTCGTCGCGAGTGACGTCGCCGAAGCCGAGGTCTTCCTCGGTCGCGCTCTCGAGGTCGGAAACGATCGACGCGCCGACGACCTCCTGGAGGAACTCGAGGTCGGATTTCTTGGCGCGGCGGACGGCGAGGATGCCCTCCTTGGCGAGGTAGTGCTGGGCGAGGTCGTCGATGCCCTTCTGGCAGAAGACGATGTCAGCGCCGAGGTCGGCGATCGTGTCGACCTTCTCGCGGAGCTGTTTCTCCTCGCGGTCGAGGAACTTCTGGAGCTGATCAGGGTCGGTGACCGAGACCTCGGTGTCGACGTCGGTCTCCTCGACCTCGATGGCCTCGTCGAGCAGCAGGATGTCGGCGTCTTCCGCCGAGCGGGGCATGTTGTCGTGGACGGGGTCCTTGTCGACGATGCCACCCTCGAGGAGGTCGGATTCGCCGGCGCTGCGGCCGGTCTGGGTCTCGATGTTGAGGAACTCGAGGTCGACGACGTTGTCGCCGTTCTCGTCCTCGACGGTGACCTGGCGGATGGCCTCGACGATCAGCTGGGCGAGGTGCTCCTTGTTGACCTCGGTGCCCTTGCCGGTCATCGAGGTTTCGGCCGTTTTCCGGAGGAGTTCCTCGTCGCTCGTGTCGATATCGGTCGCGATGTCGTCGATCTCCTCGCGGGCCTGCTCGCTGGCGAGGTGGAAGCCCTTGATGATCGCCGTCGGGTGAATGTCCTGCTCGAGGAGGTCCTCGGCGTTTTTGAGGAGTTCGCCGGCGATCGCGACGGCCGTCGTGGTGCCGTCGCCAGCCTCGTCCTCCTGAGTTTCAGCGACCTCGATGATCATCTCGGCCGTCGGGTTGTCGATGTCCATCTCCTTGAGGATGGTGACGCCGTCGTTGGTGATCGTCACCGATCCCATGGAGTCGACGAGCATCTTGTCCATGCCCTTCGGACCGAGCGTCGACTGGACGGCCTCAGCGACCGCACGGGCGGCGCTGATGTTGTAATCCTGCGCGTCCTTGTCCTTGACGCGCTGGGAGTCCTCGCTCATTACGATCATCGGCTGGCCCTGCTGCATTCGCTGACTCATAGTCGGTCGATTGATTGATTGTGATTCTACATAAAGATTTCGAACCTGGACGCGTCCGGGAACGGAGACGAGGCCCCGTTCGGAGGCGAAAACTACCGTAGTGCACGATCGCTGCCACAGTTTCCGCCGTTCGTACTCGTCCGTCACTCGTTCTCAGTCGCATGCCGGGACGGTGCTTTTATATACGAAGACGAGATATCGGTTTCCGATACACCTCCATCGCCTCGCTCGACGACGGCAAAATCGTCCCGGCGGGACGATAACGAGTGGTTTGTCTGACCGTAACGGTTCTCAATCACACGCCGACCACCCATCCAAAGTCTAACTCGATCCCGAGTCAACACAACGGAAGGGTTATCCCGGTAGTCACGTATTACCACTCGAGCAATGGACGAGCCCCGGTCCGTTCCCGAATCGTTCGACGACCCGCGGATCACCGCCCAGTTCTGTCGCCGTCTCTCCGGCACTGCCGGCGACCTGATTCTCATCGGCGTCGTCCACGACCATCCCGCGAGTATCGCACGCGTCGAACGCGTCCTCGAGCGCGTCGACCCGGAGACGGTCGCGCTGGAACTGCCGCCTATCGCGGTGCCGCTGTATCGCGCGTACGCTCGCGATCGCGACGCCGAGTCGGCACCGCCGCGGTTCGGCGGCGAGATGAGCGCGGCGATCAGGGCCGCCCCCGACGCCGATCCGGTCGGTATCGACGCACCGAACCTCTCGTTCCTCCGGCGGCTCGTGGGCCGACTGGTCGCCGACCGCGTCTCTCCCGCGACGGTCCGGCGCGTCCTCTCGAGCGTCGGCGGCGCGACCCGCGAGGCGGTGACCTGTCGGGTCGCCGCGACGCTGACCCACGCGACATCGATGACTGTCGTCCCGGGTGACCGGGTCGAGTACGACTGCGAGCCGGCCGACTCGCCGGAGCAGCAGGCCGCCCACGAGCGCTCCCACGTCGCCGGCGTGCAGGCGCTGCTCGGTAGCATCGAGACCGACGGCTCCGCGTTAGCCTACCGGGACGACACGCGCGAACGCTGCATGATCGAGCGGCTCGCGGACCTCCGGTCGGAGCCTGGCGATGTCGTCGCCGTCGTCGGCGTCGATCACCTCGAGCGACTCGCGACGGCGCTGTCGGCGTCCGGCCGGCGCGTTCCGACCGGCGACGAACGCGCTCGCGCGATAGCGGACCCCGACCGGTAGTTAGCGCCGGGCGGGCGGTTCGATCAGGATCTCGCCCGTGCCCTTGATCGTGACGTGGTGTCCCTCAACGACGACGGTGAGCGTGCCGCCGGCTCGCGGCGTGCCGTCGTGGCGCGGTCGGAAGAGTTCGTTCAGGGCGTCCGGATCGACGGCATCGTACAGCGAGAGACGGCTGTCGGTCGCGTCGACGCCCAGACAGTCGGCCAGCGCGTGGACGACGGTCGTACTGAGCGTCGCCGACCCGTTCGGGTCGTGCGTGGCGCGATACAGGGATGGAGAGCGGGAGTGCGAGGCGGCGGGTGCGTATCCGTTCATACCTATGCGTCGCGTTCCCCTCTCTGTTTGAAGACCAAAAGTCTAATCGTTCATTACTGGCAGAACCAGTCGATCAGGGCCCATGTACTGATCATCCATGGAGAAATTCAGCGTGGCATGAACGGGACAGCACGAGAGGGTGCATCACGTCAGTTCACGCAAAACCGGACGGACCCTGGTCTCCCCCGATCGCCGGCCGCTCGAGCGGGGTCACTGCCGCAATCCGGAGATGCAGTTCCAGCAGTAAGTAAACGTCTGGTCGGCCTCGTTTCGCGCGCCACAGTGGGGACAGCGGATCGTCTCCCCGTCGAAATCGGGTTCGCGGTCCTCGTCAACCTGGTCGGCGTCGCCGATGTCATCGGCCGCGCGAGGGAACCGATCCGGACCGGCCGAGGACCGCATGCTCGCGCGATTCGGATCGGCGAGCGACGGCGTGCGCTCGCCGTCCCCGTCGTCACGGCGGACGTACAGGTAGTACAGTAACAGATGTAAGAGGGCGAATAGTACGACATAGCCGATGAGCCAGCCCCAGAGCTCCATCACCATGTGTTACGTCCTCGAGCCACTTGGATATTCCTTGAGTTCCGACCCGAAGAGAGTCAGGTGGACCGAACGGTTCGCCGTCGCCGCGCGGACCGGTCCGTGCGCTCGCCGCTCCGACCGGTCGAATACGGCCCCGACGGTTCAGCGGTCGATTCGAGGGGGACGGCCATCGGATCGAGCATGCGTCCCGACGACGCGACTCGGGTTCCCGACCGTCTTCACCGCTCGAGCACTCGAGGCTCAAAGATCCGTTTGAGCTTGGGATGGGTTTTTTTCATCCCTTTTCGTATCGGTCACCTATGGACCGAAGACAGTTCCTAACGGCATCGAGCGTCGGAGTCGCGGCGACGGTCGCGGGCTGTATGGGCAGTCCGCTCAGTAGTACCGAGACCGATTCGACGGACCCTGGGTCGGAAGCGGATGGGGACGGCGACGACGGCGAAATCACGGTCAGCGCCAGCGGCGAAGTCGAGGCGGAGCCTGATAAGGCGATCGTCGACATCGGCGTCGAAGCAACCGGCGACACCGCCAACGAAGTGACCAACGAGCTCTCGAGCGGTGCCGAACAGCTTCGCACCGCGTTCGACGACCTCGGCATTCCCGAGGAGAACATCGAAGAGGGTCGGTACCGGGTCCATCCAAAACACACCCGTGACGGCGAGACCGACGGGTTCGAGGGGGACCACTCGTTCGAGGTGATGCTCACCGATACCGGCCGTGTCGGCGAAGTCATCGACGCGTCGGTTGAAGCCGGTGCCAACAATATCGATCGAGTGAACTTCACGCTCCAGGAAACGTCCAAGTCCGCACTCCGAAAGGACGCGATCGACGCCGCGTTGGCCAACGCCGACGAGGAGGCGCGACACATCGCGGACAACCGCGAGGTCGAACTCACGGGAACGACATCCGTCACGACCGGTGACGTCCGGATCGATACGGTTCGATACGATAACATGTCCGCCGAAGACTCGGCGGACGACGCAGCGCCGGCGACGGAGATCAACGCGGACCCCGTTACCGTCAGTGCCAGCGTGACGGTAACCTACGAGTTCGCCACGTGAGGCGACGGGACGAGCGACGCCGCGAACCACATCGAGCGCTCGCGGGCTGTATCAGCGGGAGCGACACGTCGGAGATAGGAACCGGCTCGTATACCGTCTCGATGGGCCCGATGGGCGAGGTCGAGTTCGACGGCATCCCCGAGGACGCCTTCGTCGCCTTCCCCCAGTACGCGGACATGGGGTTTGCCCTCGGCGGCGGCCAGACACTCGGGCTGCAGAACCACGATCGGTTTGGTGATTGACGCGTACGAGGAACGTCCCGACATCGAGTTCACGGAGGATGGCCTCGTGGAACTGACCGACGGCGGCGTCGACACCGGGGACTGCTGAGACCGAGACGAAGACTTCGGACCGCCGACTTCGAGCGACGATCACACCGTCTCGAGGAGGCCGTTGGACCGTCGAATCGGTGGCTCGACTCGAGCCGACGACGGGTCGCCGGTGGCGGAGGGCCGTTTACTGTTCTCACGAATGCGTGACCGATTTCGCGTTCCGTCTCGAGATCGAAACGGCGGCTCTCTCGATCGGTTGCAGCAAACCGGTGAAAACAGCGGTCAGCACCGTCAGAGCCCGCCAATCAGTCGTCGGCCGGAACCGCTCGCGTGTCCGCTCGCCCGGAAGCCATGGCGAGTACGTCGTCGAAGAAGTCGAGGGTGTCCTCCGGGCCGGGGTTGGCCTCGGGGTGGTACTGGCGGGTGAGCACGTCGTACTCGATGCCGTCGATTCCCTCGGGCGTGTCGTCGTTGACGTTGATCTGGGTGATCTCGAGGTGGTCGCCCGGGTCGGCGACGGTGTAGCCGTGATTCTGGGTCGTCATGACGACCTGCCCGGACTCGAGGTCGAGGACGGGCTGGTTGACACCGCGGTGGCCGAAGGTCATCTTCTCGGTCGAGCCGCCGAGCGCCTCGGCGACGATCTGCTGCCCGAGACAGATGCCGGCGACGGGCGTGTCCTCGACGAACGCCTCGACGAGGGCGATCGCCCCCTCGAAGTTGACCGGATCGCCGGGGCCGTTCGAGATGAAGAGGAGGTCGGGGTCGACGGCCTCGACGGTCTCGACGGCCGCGTCGTAGGGAAACACGTGGACGGTCGCATCGCGTGCGAGCAGCGAGTCGACGATCGATCCCTTCGCGCCGCAGTCGATCAGGGCGACCGTCTCGCCGTCGTTGTCCGCGCCGTGGACGACCGGCTCGTCGACGCTGACCTGCGCGCCGATGTCGGTGTGGTCGCTCATGGCCGTACAGGCCTCGAGTTGCTCGAGGGCGTCCGCTTCGGTGACGTCATCGCCGACGGCGATGCCGCATTTCATCGCGCCGCCGTCGCGGATGTCCGTGACGATGTCGCGGGTGTCGAGGTGGTCGACCGCCGGAATCCCCTCGCGTTCGAACCAGTCGACGATCTCGTCGGTGAGCTCCTTGGCGATCGCGGCGCGCGGATGGATGCGGTCGTCCTCGAACCGCTCCTCGCGGACGCCGTAGTTGCCGATCAGCGGGTAGGAGAACGTGAGAATCTGTTCCTCGTAGGAGGGATCGGTCAGGCTCTCCTCGTAGCCGGTGTACGCTGTCGTGAACACGATTTCGCCGCGGGCCGTCCCGTCGGAACGACCACGCCCCTCGAGCACGTGGCCGCCTTCCAGTGCGACGTAGGCTTCCGTCATTACGATCTACGTATCGGATGGACCATCATAAGTGTTGTCTTCGAAGCTCAGTTACGATTTTCGTAATCGGTAAGTGCAGGTCACACGTAGGTACGCATCTCCATGGACGACCTGGACCGACAGATCCTCGATATACTCCGGCGGGACAGTCGCACGCCGTACACCGAAATCGCCGACGAGGTCGGCACGAGCGAGGGCACCGTCCGCAACCGCGTCGAGCGTATGATGGACGACGACGTGATCGAACGCTTCACGATTTCGACCCGGACCGGCAACGTCCAGGCGATGCTCGAGATCAGCGTCGCGGTCGACGTCGATACCAAAGGCGTCTCCGAGCGGATGGCCGAATGGGACGAGGTCGATTTCGTCTGGATGGTCTCCGGCGAGCAAGACATCGTGCTCGTGGTCGACGCCGCGGACACGCGCGGGGTCAACGATCTCATTACGAAAGCTCGCGATCAGGAGGAGGTCGTGAGTACGAAAACGCGGCTGATTCTGGACGAGGAACTCGGCTGACGATCGACACCGAACGTCCGCCTCACAACAGGAGTGGTATCGCCGTGTACGTTTTCGTTCGAGTGCCCGTCAGCGACCGACTCTCGTGGGCCATCTCCGACGGATGGACGGTCGGCCGCGACGGCGGCCCCCTACCGGTCGGCGGTCTCTTCCTCGCCCGGCGGGGTTCCCACGCCGGGAGTCGACCGGTCGATCGCGTCGATCACGTGCTTGTGCTCGTGGATCGCCCGGTAGCCCCGGCGGAGCAGGCGGTCGAACCCCGACTGAGAGACGCGCGCGCTGACGTGCCCCTCGCGGATGGCATCGACGACCGACGCTGGCGTCAGCCGGTCGGCCTCGACGACGGTGTAGGCTCGCCCCACCTCGAAGGGATAGTGCGCGTCGCTGCCGCCGACCAGCGGGAGGTCCCGTTCGTCGGCCAACTGCTCGACCAGCGGCTGCGAACGCGGGTGTTTGCCGTTGACTTCGATCGCGTCGAAGGGGATATCCTCGAGTTCCCGCACCGTGCTGTTTCGGAAGGGGTGGGCGACGATGGCGGCACAATCGCGGTCGTGGGCCAGCGCGACGGCCTCCGCGGGCGAGAGCGCGCCGGGTTTCGTCCCCCGTGGTGGATCGGAGCCGACGACGAGGATGTGCCCGCAGTCGGTCGTGATCTCGATGCCCGGCAGCGTCACGACGGCGGGCGAGGGGTCGAACGCCGTGTAGTAGTCGTGGTTGGTCGTCGCGACGCCGTCGAGGCCGCGCCGCCGAGCCACCTCGGCCAGCAGGCGGACGCCGAGCGGGTCATACCGATCGCCGAGCGATCGCCGACCGTGGAAGAACCGCGTGTGTGCGTGGAGGTCGACCGCGTACATGGGAGAGCAAACGCCGGGCAGATCCTTTTGCGTGCGGCCGGCATGGACGGCAGTATGACACCCGGCGAGACGAGCGACCGCGTGCTCGTTCTCAACCCAGTCAGCGGGAGCGGCGACCACGTCGATGACGTCGTCGAACTCGCGGCCGACCACGGGTTCGAGATTCGACGGACCGAGCAGGGTGGCGACGCGACGCGGTTCGCCCGCGAGGCCGCACCCGAGGCCGCCCTCGTCGCCGCGGCCGGGGGCGACGGCACGCTCAACGCCGTCGTCAACGGCGTCGCCGCCGCGGACGCCCTCGAGACGACGACCGTCGCCGTCGTCCCCGCGGGAACGGGCAACAACTTCGCGACCAACGTCGGCATTCGAGGCCTCGAGCATGCGTTTACCGTGATCGAGGACGGCCGACGGCGGGAGATCGATGTCGCGACGGCGAACGACCGGCGCTTCGTCAACTCCTGTGTCGGCGGGATCACCGCCGAGGCGAGCAGCGATACGACAACGGAGAGCAAGGCGGACCTCGGCGTGCTCGCGTACGTCAAAAACACCATCGAGAGGGTCGGCGAATTCGACTCGCTTCCCCTCCGGGTGGAGACGGCCGCGGGCCCGAACGGCGAGACGGCCCAGTCCTGGGAGGGCGAGGCCCTGTTCGTCCTCATCGGGAACTGCCGACGGTTCACCGGCGTGCGAACGGCACAGGCGAACGTCGAGGACGGCCTGCTCGAGGTGACGATCGTCGAGGACGCCGCGACGACCGACCTGCTCGGGGGTGCGGCCCTCGAAGGACTGTTCGGACAGGACAGCACCCACATCGTCCGCCGGCGAACGCCTTCGCTGGCGATCGACAGTCGGGCGGACTCGATCGAGTACAGCCTCGACGGCGAGATCCTCGAGACCGAGACCGTTCGGATCGAAACGGACCCCGGGGCGCTCACGCTCCCCGTCGGCGACGGTTACCGACCCGACCCCGACGACGAGGAGCGATGGCCCATCGGAACGCCCGCGAACCAGTAGCTCACCCTCCCTATCGATTCGAAACGGCCGCGACGAGACGATACTGGTTTCAAGAGTCGCCGTAATTGTGCGGGTATGAGCACGCCGGAGGAGGACCTCGAACACGAGAACGCGGGGCAAGACGTCATCGCCGTCGATGCCGACGACACCGAACTCGAACTGGTCAACCGACTCGACGCCCACACGGGCGATGGCATTCGGCATCGGGCCTTCACGTCGCTGGTCTTCGACGGCGAGGGGAACGTCCTGCTCGCCCAGCGCGCGCCGGACAAGCGCCTCTGGGGGACCTACTGGGACGGCACCGTCGCCTCCCACCCCGTCGAGGGCCAGAGCCAGAAGGAGGCGACCCGAAAGCGACTCGAGGAGGAGTTGGGGATCACCCCCGATCAGTACGACGACCTGGAACTGACCGACCGCTTCGAGTACAAGCGCTACTTCGAGAACGCGGGCGTCGAACACGAGGTCTGTGCCGTCCTGCAGCTAACGCTGACCGACCGCAGCCTCGATCCCAACGAGGAGGAGGTCGCCGGCCTGCTGTGGGTCCCCTACGAGCGCCTCCACTCGAACCCGGCGTGGTACCGACAGCTGCGACTCTGCCCGTGGTTCGAGATCGCGATGCGTCGGGACGTTCGGTAGAGCGACGACTGAACTACTCAGCCGCGTGGCACGTCTCCGAACGCCTCGTCGCGAGTATCGCTTCCGTCGGAGACGACGCCAGACGAACCGGGCCGTTCGAACTCGGAACCGTCTGTTTCAGGCCGTCCGCTGCCTTCGAGCAGGGTCTCCCCTCGCGACCGTACACTGTCCGGAAACAGTACACGAGCGGGAGGTTTATGAGGGAGTGCCCACACATGCAGGATAGACTGCGATGGTCATGGGTACGCTGAGACGGCTGCTCCGGGGGAGTACGATTGCGTCGTCGGCGTCGGCGGGATCGACTGCCGCGGGAGCGACGGCGGAGTCGGAGCCGTCGCCCGGTGGGGGGCGGCTCGCCGACGGACCCCTCGACGTTTGTCTGTTGAGCTATCGATCGAACCCGTATTCGGGCGGCCAGGGCGTCTACGTCAAGTACCTGAGTCGGGCGCTGACCGCCCTCGGCCACTCCGTCGATGTCATCTCGGGGAAACCGTACCCCGACCTCGACGACGACGTCGGGCTGGTGAAACTGCCGGGCGAGAACATCGTCGACGAACTCGACCGGATGGGCCAGTTCGAGCCGTCCTATCTACGCGACCCGCTGGCCCTGTACGAGTGGCTGAGCGCGCTCACCGGCGGCTTTCCGGACCCGTACGCGTTCGGCCGCCGCGTGATCGACTATTTCGAGACCCACCAGCCCGGCTACGACATCGTCCACGACAACCAGTCGCTCTGTCACGGGCTGTGTACCCTCCGCGAACGGGGACACCCCGTCGTGGCGACCGTCCACCACCCGATCACCGTCGACCGCGACGCCGCGCTCGAGGCGGCCGACAGTTGGGGAGAGCGGCTGTTGATCCGGCGCTGGTATCGGTTCCTCCGGATGCAACGCGAGGTCGTCCAGGACCTGCCACACGTACTGACCGTTTCCGAATCCGCCAAGCATCGCACCGTCACCGACTTCGGAGCCGATCCGGAGTCGATCCGCGTCGTCCACAACGGCATCGATACCGACCTGTTCGAACCCATCGATCGCAGCCGCGATCGCCCGCGCGTGATGACGACCGTCAGCGCCGACGTGCCGCTGAAAGGAGCCCGGTACCTGCTCGAGGCGTTCGCGGCCGTTCGCGAGGAGATCGACGCCGAACTCGTCGTCGTCGGCGAGTTCAACGAGGGCGGCGACTGCGACCGGCTGGTCTCGGACCTAGGGATCGCGGACGCGATCGAGACCCACAGCGAGATCAGTTACGAGCGGATGGTCGAGCTCTACGGAACGGCCGACATCGCGGTCGTCCCATCGATCTACGAGGGGTTCGGGCTGCCGGCGGGCGAGGCGCTGGCCTGTGGCGTCCCGGTCGTCGCGACCACCGGCGGGGGACTTCCCGAGGTGGTCGGCGACGCCGGCGTCCTCGTCGATCCGGGCGACGCCGACGCGCTGGCCGACGCGATCCGGGACCTGCTCACGGACGGCGAGCGCCGGCGGCGACTCGGCGACCGGGGACGGGAGCGCATCGTCACGGAGTTCGATTGGGAGCGGGCCGCCCGCGAGACGGTTCGGACGTATCGCGACGCCATCGAGACGCAATCACAGGGCCACTGACATGGAGACGATCGATTTCGACCGGCTGCCGCTGACGCCGGGCAAACGCGTCCTCGACGTCGGCTGTGGCGAGGGGCGACACGTCCACGCCGCCGCCCTCGAGAACGTCGCGGAAGTCGTCGGACTGGACCTCGAGCGGGCGTCCCTGACGACGGCCCGCGAGGACTACGAGACGTACGTCGCCGACGAGACGGACGTGCCGGTGACGTTCCTGTCGGGGGACGCGCTCAGGCTCCCGTTCGAGGACGGCGCATTCGATGTCGTCTGCTGTACCGAGGTGCTCGAGCACATCCCCGATTACGAGGCGGCGCTGGACGAACTCCGTCGGGTCTGTGCGCCGGGCGGGACCCTCGCGGTGAGCGTGCCGCGGGCGGGCCCGGAGCGGGTTTGCTGGGCGCTGTCCGACGAGTACCACGAGGTCGAGGGGGGACACGTCCGGATCTTCGATCGCGAGGCGTTACAGGCCGACGTCGAGCGCCGCGGCTTCCGGCGGATCGACGGCCACTTCGCCCACGCCTTGCACGCGCCGTACTGGTGGCTGAAGTGTCTCTGGTGGGACCGCGACGAGCGGGGTGCCCCGCCGCTGCCCCTGCGGGCCTACGAGCGCTTTTTGGAGTGGGACGTTCTGGAGTCGCCCCGGCCCGTCCGGCTGCTCGAGCGGGCGCTCGATCCCGTCGTGGGCAAGAGCGTCGTCTACTACTTCGAGTTGGAGGCAGGACCGTGAGCAACGTGTCGTCGGGGCGGACGCTGTCCGAGTGGGGGCTCGAGCCCGCGGTCGACTACATCGAGCGCGTCCAGCGTGCGGACGGGCTCATCCCCTGGTATCCCGACGGGCCGGCCGACCCCTGGGATCACGTCGAGAGTGCGATGGGGCTGTCCGCTGCCGGTCGCCACGAGGCGGCCCGTCGCGCGTATCGCTGGGTGGCCGACGCCCAGCACGACGACGGGGCGCTGTGGGCGACCTACGGCGAAGCCGAGGCGGACGAGGGTGCCCACGCCGGCGATGAACCCCGCAAGGAGACCCACCGCAGCGCCTACGTCGCCGTCGGCGCGTGGCATCACTATCGCTGTACCGGTGATCGGGACTTTCTCGCCGCCCTCTGGCCGACCGTCCGGGATGCCCTCGCCTTCGCCTGCCGCCAGCAGGCGTCGACCGGCGAGATTTACTGGACCGTTGGCCCGGACGGCGAGGCCTACGAGGACGCGCTGGTCGCCGGCTGTGCCTCGCTGTACAAGAGTCTGGCCTGTGGCGCGGCGATCGCGGGCGTCCTCGGGTCTCCCGACGCGCGCGAGCGCTGGCTCGAGGCCCGGGCCGCCCTCGGGGAGGCGATCCGGTCGCGGCCGGACCGCTTCGATCGGACGTGGGAGAGCAAGTCCCGCTATGCGATGGACTGGTTCTATCCCGTCCTCTGTGGCGTGGTGACCGGCGACGCGGCGCGCCAGCGGCTCGAGGCGGGGCTGGAGCGGTTTCTCGAGGGTGGCCTGGGCTGTCGGTGCGTGGCGGACGAGCCGTGGGTGACCGTCGCGGAGTCGTGCGAACTGGTGATGTCGCTGGCGGCGGCCGGCAAGAGAGAGCGCGCGCGCGAGATTTACGAGTGGTGTTTCCAGTGGACCGACGACGAGGGCGTCTTCTGGACGGGGTATCAGTTCGAAGACGAGGAGTTCTGGCCGGGCGACCGGCCGACGTGGACCGGCGGGGCGGCGGTGCTGGCTGCGGACGCGCTGTCGGGGCTATCGGGGGCTGCGGAGTTGTTTACTGATCCCCGCCCCGAAAAAGAGTAAACGGCAGCACGAGAGAGTGATGGAACTGTCGGAGCCGAAACCAGCAGAAGCTCTGAGGAGGTGAATAGACGAGAAACACAGCGCCATCGATGTCATGTTTCCCTCGCAGTTCAGTGAGAAACATCAAAGTAAGTACTATAATTCTCATTGAAATTTCATCAGCTCACATGGTGTCGCCTCTCGCTCCACAAAATCTAATTGGATCGCCGCGTTAAATCCGTTAACGCGGTCGATTTCTGTCGTGAACCGCTTGCAAATCGCATCGCCTTATCATCCTAATCTGAACAGCGCTTTTAGTCGGAGCCAGCTGCCTCGTAGCTCGCCATGACAAGTTCGTAGAAGCCGGTGCGTTCCCCGAAATGCCCGGCCTGCTCGGGTGCGATGTCCTTCGTCCAGTCTTTCAACATCTCCGAAGAGACGGCGAACCATGACGTAAGGTCAACCCCTGCCTGCTCCATCCGAGACATTGCTGCCTGCTCGGCACGGTCGTTGAAGGATCCAGAAGCGTCTATCACTGCCTGGACGTTGTACCCCTCATTGATAGCACTGATCGCAGGGAAGGCCACGCAGACCTCCGTGAGTATTCCTGCCATGATCAGGTTCGACCGACCGGTTTCTTCGACGGCCTTGACGAACTCTGGGTCATCCCACGCGTTGACATCCGATCGGTCAATCACTTCTTCGTCAGGGAACATCTCGGTCAACTCAGGAAGGAGCGGTCCGTTTGGACCCTCGGCTCGGCTGGTAGTCAGCACGACAGGAAGGTCGTATATTTGTCCAACCCTAGCGAGGGCAAGGACATTGTTCCGGACCGTGATTGTATCTTGGTTCTCTACACCTTGTATCAACCCAGTCTGGTGGTCGATCAAGAGCAGTGCGGCGTCATCCTCACTAAAGAACGGGCTCGTCTCGTTGGTGGTTTCATTCTGTGCCATTGCAAATAGTAGCGTCGACAAGGGCGGCCATAATACTAATTGTGGATATTGATGCTCTACAGTTAGACATTAAAAACACGTTTTTGGTTAAAACGTTCAATCCAGTGTTGTCACCACTTGGCTGGACCGAACGGGAATCCAGTAGGAACTCGCAGCGCTGGAAGTCGTCGCTCTCTAATTCCCCATTGAGATAGGCACGGCCCCGCTCCGTAATTCGGTAATAGCCTCGGTCTTCGTCGACTTTCCGGAGGAGTCCGTGGTCGTCCAAGACCGGAAGGCGGCGTTTCACTGTTGGATGGGAAACGCCATCGACGTTGTACGAAACGACCGCTGGCGGCATCGCTATTCCCGTTTCATCGAAGCACTCGAGCAGCACGGGGTCGGATTTCGTCATCCACGATACCAGCGGGCGCATTCAGCGCACACCTCTATCTTGCCTCGAGTGATTCAAAACTCGATCATCAATGCATCCAATTCCCTAGACGGCGCGCTGTCAGTCCTCGTTGAGTTCTAAGTCCTCGGCGTCGAGTTCACCCTCGAGATACTGCCGACCCCGCTCCGTAATCCGGTAATAGCCTCGATCTTCGTCGACTCGTTCTAATAGCCCGTGATCAACTAACACTGGAAGGCGTCGACTGATCGTAGATTTTGAAACACCTTCCAAATTGAATTCTGCAACCGCTGGCGGGATCGCAATTCCTGCTTCCTCGAAAACCTCGAGAACTGCAGGATCAGACTTCGTCATCCACGATACTAGCGGGCGCATTCAGTGATCAGTTCTCGTTTGGCTCGAAATCACGTGCGTCTAACTCGCCAGCGAGATACTGCTCTCCAGCCTCATCAATCTCGTAATAGCCCCGCTCCACTCGAGTGACGAACCCGTACTCAACAAGCACAGTGAGCCGGCGAGTGACTTCCTCTCGACTGCGATCGATGTTCTTCGCGATCACGGCCGGCGAGAGAATCATCCCCGACGATTGCAGCGCCTCGAGAATTCGCTCGTCAGTGGGCATCTGCATCCAGTCGCCGGGTCGGCGCATGCTCGTGCAGTCTAAAAACGAAGGAATACGCCTGTCGATGCGCCAGAATCGGCACAATTTTTATTGAGGGCTTCCTCAACATTTAGTGAGTATATTTATGTTGGTAGACGAAGTAGTCCGTCGCGATGCGAGCCTCACGGAGAAACCAACGGACGCATTCAGTGTCGACCTCTTACCTCACTCGAGAGATTCAACACTCGATCATCAATGCACCCAATTCCCTAGACGGCGCGCTGTCAGTCTCCGTTCAGTTCTAAGTCCGTGGCGTCGAGTTCGCCCTCAAGATACGCGTAACCGAGGTCTGACATCTGATATCGTCCATTCTCTATCTTTTCGACGAGACCGTGCTCCGTGAACGCAGAAAGACGATTTGAGACGTGAGGACGGGTCATGTCCAGATTGTAAGCGATTATCGCAGGCGACTGCACTACGAGAATCTCGGGATCGCCTAACGCTTCGAGGATACGGAAATCTTCACGCGACATCCAACTTGGTCGTTCTCGAATCGACACGATTAGACGCTAATACTCGTGCTGGGACCATTATTGTCATCAAATGGATACTATTCCGTAATTCAGGATTACGGAACCGTAATCAAATTTAAGTAGTATCTGTCCGTATGGGAGTGTAACGGAGGCCAAACGGACCCACGACTCCCCGACTCGGTCCCGAAAAATGCGGACCCGGTGCCAGAACACCGGCCCGCGTGGCTTCCGTAACGCTCCCGAAAGCCATGTCAAACGACGACTCGCGGGACCATGAACGTCCCGCTCGAGCAGTTGCATCACTCCCGGACGACATCCNCCGGCCCGCGTGGCTTCCGTAACGCTCCCGAAAGCCATGTCAAACGACGACTCGCGGGACCATGAACGTCCCGCTCGAGCAGTTGCATCACTCCCGGACGACATCCCCGACGGCCGGCGCGCGTGGGTCGAACTCAGCGGCTTCCAGCGCGACTGTCTCGAGGCCGTCGCCCGCCGCGCACGCGAGGGCTACCCCTGCTACGCCTCGGGCATCGCCCGCACCCTCGAGCGACGGTATCCGACGGTCAGCCGCGCCCGCGTGAAACCGGACCTGCGCATCCTCGCCGACCGCGGCTTCATCACCTCGCGCGATGGCCTCGCCGGCCACGTCCCCGCCTACCGCCTCACCGACACCGGCCGCGCGCTGCTCCGCCAGCGCGCCGAACGCCTCGCCGTCCTCTGCGACCGCGACTCCACCGACACCACCGCGTGAGCGGCACCCACTGATCGAGTATCCGTGACTCGAGACCAGGGGGCGGCGGGTACCCGCCGTTGGCTCTCGCCACGACCCCGCGTCCGCGCGCCGGCCCCGGCGGTCACTCCTCCCGGTGGTTCGGATCGGAGAGATACGTGAGCACCAGCTTGGTGCCACCGAACCCCATCGCGAACGCGTAGTTCGCTTCCCCGAGAACCGCCCCGACCGCAAGCACACCGAGTGCGGACTGACACGCGACGAAAACGGCGTACGTCCCTCGAGAGAAACCCCCTACCCACTCATCGAGCCGTCGGTACGCCGCCCGGATGTCGACCATATGTGTTTTCCCGCCGATGTGTTCAAATACGTTTACATCGTGGGACGCGCCCCCTCCCACCGCCTCCCGCTCGAGCCCCACGCCGCGACCCGGGCCGTGATCCGGGATCGGTGAGTTCGCTCGCCCGACTCGAGATCCAAGCATCCCCGCAACGAACCACGATAGATAATATTTCGAGGATGTATGAGGTACACAACTATTGCAGAAGTACCACAATAATATTGGTCGGGGCGCCGCTGCTCCGACCCCGCCATCGAGGGTGAACACCCACGCCGACGCCGGCAAGCCATACGCCGAGCCACTCGAGCCGTGCCGACCACGCTACCGACAACCCCCCAGAAACGGTTGGTAAGTGGAACGATACAGCGCTCCCCTCGAGCGAGCCACGACGACTTTCCCCTCGAGAGGGGATGAGGGACGACTCGGGGAACACGGAGGGGAACGCCGATAGTATTTCCTCTATAGAACACAACCCCTCAATAATCTATATTGACAGGTCAGACCGACCTAATACCACAAAAGAAGGCTGATATCCCGGTCACCGGTCGCCATCGCGTGTCGATCGGATGGCGTCGCCGGGCGACGGTGATGGCACGGTCGCTCGCGAGCGCCGACTCGGGCCGGCGCTCAGTTCGCGACCCGGTTCGTGAGTTCGATCTCTTCGACGAGGTCGGTGTTGCGCTCGATATCGAGATCGTGTCTGAGTTCGACGTGACACGTGTCGACCATCGTGTCGACGAGGCGCTGCCGTTCCGCATCGCTTTGATGGCGGCCGTTCAGGTCATCGCCCGTGCGGATCTCGAGCGACCAGTACTGGCCGGGGTAGGCGGTCCGGAACATGTACGGCGAATCGTGGAACGCCAGCCGGATGGCAAACGCCGAGAGGTCGACATCCATGCCCTCGTAGCGGTCGGGCATGTGCTCGTCGTCGAGCACGACCTCGATGATGTCACGCTGTGGGTGCCCGACGCCGGGCTCCGGGCGCTGTTCGTTGTTGTAGTGGCCCGCGGACATCGTCTTGCCGTACTTCGACGGCCCGACCCACCAGATGACCGCACCGTCGAGATGGTACGGGATCTGTCCGGTGTTTTTGAACAGGAGCACCTGGTGTCCGCTCCAGCCGTCCGAGTGGATCTCCGCGGTGACCGACATCGGCGCGTTCGCGGTGAAGCTGTCGCCGCCGAGCGACGCGCCCGTCAGGGGGTGGACGTCGTTCTTGATGGTGTCGAGCAGCTGGTTGTCGTGGTTGTACAGGATCTCGTCGGGCAGGGAGAAGTACGAGTCCCAGTCGTCGCGGTGCATCGGCTGGTTGTGGACGGCGTCGCGCTCGGCGACCTCGTCGTCCGCCTCGCCGACGGCGTCCGTGGGCCACTGCGGCTGGACGAACAGGTCCGGATCGTTGCTGGCTGCGGTCGGGCCGGCCGTGTGGTCCCAGGCGACGCCGCGGCCGCTGCCCTGAAACGTCGGCGCGTCCGGCTCCTCGGGCAGCACCAACAGCCAGGGGAGCAACTGCGAACTGGCGTGACGGGGCAGCCCGGCCTCGTCGAACTGCTGTACCCAGGGGAGCGCCTGTGTGCCCAGGGAGCCGAACTCGAGGGTGCCGTCGGCGGCGTTGGCGCGGATCGCGTCGGTGTCCACCCCGTAGTCGGCCGCGTTGTCCGGCAGCCAGAGCTCGAACAGGTCGGGCACGTAGCGCTCGGCGTAGTTCGGGTAGAACTCGGCGAGCGTCGTCTCCGCCGTCACCTCGCCGGGCTCGGTGTCCCGGTCCTCGACGGCGATCGCGGCGGTGGCGGTGTCCGTCTGGTCGTCCGCGTCGGTGACGGTCAGTTCGACCTCGTACTCGCCTGGGTCGTCGTAGGCGTGTGAGACGACCTTCCCGGTGGCCTCGGTGCCGTCACCGAACGCCCACGCGTACGTCTCGAGTGCGCCCGTGGAGCCGCTCGCGTCGAACGTCACGGAGTCGCCCGGCGCGGGCGACTCCGGCGCGGCGGTGAACGCGGCCGTCGGTTGTTCGGGTGGCTCCGGATCGGGATCGGCGTCGGTCCGCTCCCACGGCCCCCACTCGCTGGCTCCGGGTTCGTCACCGCGGGTCCACCACTGGGCTTCCCAGACGGCACCGTCGTAGACGACGCGGTCGCCGCTCGTGTAGACGGTTTCCGGGTCCCACTTGGGTGGGGCGTCGGCGGCCGAAACGGCGGGGACGCCTGCGAGTGCAGCAGTGACTAGCGATGCATTACGAATGACTCTTCTGCGTGTTCGTTTCATTGGTTTCGGAATCGTCGGGTGTTATCTGTCGAACGAGACGACGAAGACGCGTCGTCCGCCCGCGGGCGTAGCCCCGCGAGCGGCGTGGGCGAACGCGGTCAGCAGTCCGCGACGTGTTCCCACCGCCAGCTATCGCAGCTCGGCGGGACCGTCATCACGTCTATCGTGGCCTCCCAGACGGCCCCGTCGTAGGCGACGCGGTCGCCGGTTTCGTAGACCGTCGCGTCGTCGTATGCCGGGTAGTCGCCGCAGTCGCCCGGTTGCTCGCCGGTGCCGTCGTTGTCGACGGTGACGGTAACCGAGTCGCTGTCGCTCGCTCCGTCGCCGGTGACGGTTAACGTCGCGGTGTACTCTCCCTCAGCGTCGTAGCTGTGCGTCACCGACTTGCCGGTGGCCTCGGTGCCGTCGCCGAACGTCCACTCGTAGGCGTCGATCGGCCCGGACGAGTCGCCCCCGTCGAACGTGACGCTCGCGTCGGGTTCGACGGTCGTCGGCGACGCGTTGGCGACGGCCGTAACGTCCCCCGGTGAGTCGCCGCCCTCGTCGACGAGAGCGGCGGCGTCGACCCGGCCGGCACCCTGGTCGGTGGCAGGCAGTCCGACATCGACGGCCGACTCCTCGAGCGCGGAGCGCAGTTCGCTCGGTCCCCAGTCGGGGTTGGCCGCCAGTCCGAGCGCAGCGACGCCCGCAACGGCGGGCGACGCCATCGACGTGCCCGACAGCCGCTCGTAGCCGCCGTTTGGAACCGCCGAAAGGACGTCCACGCCCGGCCCAGCCACGTCGATCTCCGGCCCGGTGTTGCTAAAGCGCGCGAGGGTCTCCGAGGAATCGAGTGCGGACACCGCGACGCAGTTCGAGTACGCCGCCGGGTAGGAGACACAATCCTGACACGGACCACCGTTCCCGGCTGCAGCGATCGGCAGCGTCCCGTTGTCGTACGCGTAGTTGATCGCGCTTTCGACCACGCCACTTTGCTGTGGCGCGCCGAGGCTCAGGTTGATGATGTCGGCACCGTTGTCCACGGCCCACTGAATCCCGTCGGCGATGTCGCTCCAGGAACCGCCGCCGTCGCCGAGGACACGCACCGAATAGAGACTGTCTCTTATACACATCTCTGAGCGGGCTGGCAAGGC
>NZ_AOIJ01000049.1 GCF_000337175.1 Natrinema gari JCM 14663
CGTCGGGGGTGCGCTGTTCCGTCTCCACCGGGTCGAACGCGTAATAGGTCCCGTTCTCCTCGACGAAGTCGACGCCGTCGGTTCGCTCGAGGCTTCGAGCGACGGACGACCCCGACTGGGCGCTTGCCGCCTCGGGAACCTCGACGGCGAAGTAGCCGAGCGTCTCGTTTCGGTGGACGATGCTTGCGTCCGCGGGAAGTTGATTCGTGACGGTGCGCTGTACGGAGACCGTACTCGTCGTCGGTGCCGTACTGACCAGCAATTCGTTCGGTTTCGGTCCCGGATCGCGTCCGGGCTGTGCGGCCGTCAGACCGCCGAGCGCTGTGATACTGCCGATCGCTCCGAGACTCCGAAGGACGTCCCGTCTTCCGGGACTGTCTCGGCCGTTGTTATTTGTCATTCTGCAACTGGATATAATTACCTTTTGCACTTATATTTTATTAATAGATGGTATACCAGTACTAATTTACATAATTTGAAGAAAATTGTGGGCGATAGACCCAGTCAACGAACGCCGACCGCTCGAGGACGGCGCTCCGGTCTCTCGGCTGCTCGGCCGCGACGCTGACGGCCACGTTGGCCGCTGATCGCGACTCGAGCGGGACGACGGGAGCCGCTGCGTCACTGCACACCCGAGCGCCGGCTGCTGTGCGATCGGTGTGTGGCTCGATTCAGTCGGAGTGAGCGGTCGATCCGCTCTCGAAGTCGCTGTAGATCTTCGAGAACGTTCCGTCGGGATCGTTGTACAGCGCCCAGTAGGACACCAGTCCCATTCCGCGGTCCGCCGCGAAATCGACGATGTCACGGGCGACATCGGGCGTGATCGACTGCTCGCCGATGTCCGGCGTGTTCCCGAGCATCGCCCAGCACTCCGCCGTCGACTTGTCGGGATACGTCTCGTCGAGGAACGCGACGGTGCCTTCACATGCCGACACGATCTTGTCGTACGTCGTCGGGCCCATCACCATCGTCATAATGTTGACGTACGTGAGGTCGACGCCTTTCTCAACGGCGTCGCGGACCCACGTTCGCGCCTGTGCGTGGCTCGAGTTCGCGATCCCGTTCTCGTCCGCCGGGACGGTATAGCCCACCGTGACCTCGGGGCGCTCGTCCTGTAACAGCGCGAGGGCTTCGTTGCGCAGTTCGTAGACGGGCTGGTCGCGCCGATGGGCGTTCTCGTCGTCGATGTCGATGTGCGTGCTCCCGAACGTATCGAGGAGGTCCGCGTAGGCGTCTTTCAGTTCCGTCGCCGACTCCGCATCGCGGGCGACGGTGCGGCCTTCCCAGCCACCGATCGAGAGCCACACTTCGATACCCTCGTCCTGCAGCGTCTGAATCTCGGAGTCGTACCTCGAGAGGGGCTGTTGATCGCACGAGCCCTGATTACAGCCCGTCAGCCATCCGGGATTGATGTCGCCGTCGGCGGTCGCATCGCCGAGGAACGAGACGACGACGCGATCGGTGTCGGCCGAGAGCGTCCCGTCGACGAGATCGCCCCAGGTGCCCTGGTACGGCGCGAACGCGCCGTCGACGGTGATCCCGTCCCGGCCGCCGACGTGGATCGTCGTCGTGGTCGAATCCGAGTCACCGTCGGCGGTCTCGACGGTCAGCGTCACCTCGTACTCGCCGTCGTCGTCGTAGGCGTGTGTCACGACGCCGCCTTCGGCGGTCGTTCCGTCGCCGAGGTCCCAGGCGTAGGAGGCAATCTCGCCGTCCGAGTCGGTGCCGTCGAACTGAACGTCCGCACCCGGATCGGGGGTGGCGTCGCTGACGGCGATCGACGCAGTCGGACCGGGATCGTACGATTCGATCTCGTCCCACGGCCCCCACTCGCCGCCTTCGCCCGGTTCGTTGCCGCGGGTCCACCAGTTCGCCTCCCAGACGGAGCCGTCGTGGACGACGCGGTCGCCGCTCGTGTACACCGCGTCGGGCTCCCACTCGGGATACTCCTGTGTGGCCGCAGCGGTGCCGACCCCAACGCCCGCGACGATGGCGGACAGTGTCGATGCAGTACGCAGTACGTTTCGTCGTGATCGTTTCATTGTCGGCGGTTAGATCGTCCGGAGAATCGTATCCAGCAGCGTTTCGTTCCAGTCCTGAGAGAGCTCCCAGAACATCACGCCACCCATGCCGCGTTCCTTGGCGAACTCGACTTTCGCCTCGATGGCCTGCTCGTCGTCGTAACTGATGAAGATTCCCTCGTCGTCGTTGACGAGGTACGGGACTTCACCCATGTCGTGACGGTCGACTTCCCACTCGGATTCGTCCCGTAGGTTCTCCTCGATATCGCCGAAGTCGAACGAGCCGGTCGGGTCCGCGCCGTCCTCGAGGAGGTGGTGCCAGGTTCCCTCGGGCAGTCCCGAGTACCGCGAGCCGAGTTCGGGCGACTGCCACTCGCCGACGGTAAAGCCGCGGCCGTAGAACGGCATTCCGAGTACGAGTTCGCCGTACTCGGCGGGATCGGCGGGCGGATACTGCCACTGGTTCGGCCAGTAGCCCTCCTCGCCGTGATCGCCGGCCCACAGCTTGTCGATGGAGTACTCCGCCCAGTACTGTTCGCCGTCGGGGTAGACATCGCGGTCGTTCGTCGGATGCGTGTCGGGACCGTACAGCGGCGCGTTCAGACCGATCGTGGTCATCCACTTGCCGGTGAAGTCGTAGGCCATGACGTACACCGAGTCACAGATCTCGCCGATCCGATCGTGGCGAAGCCCACCGGCGTTCCAGTCGGAGCCGCCGTTGGCGACCGACAGGTAGTAGTGCTGGCCGTCCTCCTCACCCGCCTGATCGAGGTGTGTGCGCAGTTCCTCGAGCAACAGGACGTGGTTCTCGTAGTCGTCGTCGTTGCCACACTGGCACTGCCCCTGTTGGGGACCGGGATGTTCCCAGTCGATGTCGATCCCGTCGAAGTTGTACTGCCGCATTAACTCGACGCAGTTCTCTGCAAAGGTCGTCCGCAGGTCGGGATCGGCCGCAACGACGTGGAAGTTGTCCGAGAGCGTCCAGCCCCCGATCGAGAGGTGGAACCGACAGTCGGCCTCGTCCGCCAACTCGGCGAACTGCTCGAGGTTTTCCTCGTGTGTCTGGCGCGGCACGTCGAACTCCGTCTCGTCGTTTTTCGGCGGGAAGACGTTCCCGTTCTCGTCGACTGCGATGAACGCGTACAGCATGTCGGTCACCTTGTCGAAGGGAACGTCGCTCGGGTAGTAGTCCTGCTCAGCGTTTGCCTTCCAGCCCGGGTAGTAGCCGACGACTTTGAACTCGTCGTCCGGCCCCTCGACCTCGTCCTGGACGGTGACGTCCAGACGAGCGGTGTCGGTTTTGCCGTCGGCATCGGTGACGGTCAGCTCGACGGTGTAGTCGCCCGTCTCGTCGAACGTGTGCGTGACAACCTCGCCGGTGGCTTCGGTCCCGTCGCCGAACGCCCACGCGTAGGCGTCGATCGTACCCGTCGACTCGCCCCCATCGAACTCGACGGTCTCGCCGATCTCGATGCGGGACGCGCTTGCGGTAATGCGTGCGGACAGGGCCGGCGGCTCGGGCCCGGACGAGTCGACCTCGTCCCACGGCCCCCATTCGCCGCCGTCGCCCGGCTCGTCGCCGCGGGTCCACCAGTTCGCCTCCCAGACGGCACCGTCGTGGACGACGCGGTCACCGTCCGTGTAGGCGGTGTCCGGGTCCCACTCCGGATACTCCTGGGCCGTCGCCACCGACCCCGCTCCGAGGCCGGCCAGCAGGGCGGATATTTTCGATGCGGTGCTCAGTACGTTTCGTCGTGATCGTTTCATCGGTTGTGGGTATGCGTGTCGTTTGATCGTCGGTGCTGCTGCTGCTCGAGCGGCTCCCCGACCGTCGCCGGCGCGGGCCCGCAACCGTCGGTTAGCCGTTGAGCGTCGTCCAGAGCGTCGTGATGAGATCGCCCTCGTAGGTGTCGCCGCTGATGGCCCACAGCATCGTCCCGCCGTAGGGTGAGTCCCTGAGCCAGTCCATCTTCGCTTCCATCGACTGCTCGGTTTCGTGGGAGATCATCAGCCGCTTCTCGTCGTTCCAGCTCCAGGCGGCGACCGCGTCCTCGTCGAAGTACGTCTCCCAACCGGGGCCGTCGAGATCGACCGGGTTGCTCCCGCCCCGGCCGTCGGAGCCGAGGTCGAACCACTCCCAAACGCCCGCATAGCTGGTCCCCATTGACGGGTCCCAGCTCGGGTACGATCCCTCGCCGCTGGCGTCGCGACCGTCGCCCTTGTACTTCTGGAAGAGACCGTCGTCCGCCCCGGTGCCGAAGTCACCCTCTGGCGGCTGGACATCGGTCCAGCTTCGTCCATAGAACGGGACCGCCATGTTGAGCTGGCCGGGGTCCCAGCCCTGCTCGGCCCAGTACTCGAGGGCGGACTGAGCGTTCCAGATGTCCGAGTCCGCGTACGGGTCGTCGGGGTTCTCCTTCAGCGGCGCGTGATGGCCGGTCGTTTCGCTCCAGATGCCCCGATAATCGAAGGTCATCACCTGGGCGAAATCGAGGATGTCCGAGAGTTCGTCGTGCTCGAGGCCGTCGTTGCCCGCGGTCTTCCCCTCGACGATTTCGGGGTTGGGGCTGACGGCGGCGGAGAGCTCGTAGGGCTCGTCGCGCTCGGGATCGGCCTCCGCGGCCGCGTCGAGTTGCTCGCGGACTTCCCGACACAGGAGCGTAAAGCGTTCCTGGTCGCCTTCGCGGACGGCGTTGTCGACGTCACAGACGGGATCGTCCGCGGTACAGCCGCCGCCGCCGGGGAACTCCCAATCGATATCGATCCCGTCGAGGTTCGCTTTCTCGACGAGATCGACGCAGTTGCTGGCGAAGCGCTCTCGCTTTTCCTGGGTGAGCGCAGCGTCGGAGAAGTTCTCCGAGTCGCCCCAGCCGCCGATCGAGAGGACGAACTTGGTGTCGTCCCGTTCGGCGGCGTATCCCGCGAACGTCTTGCCGCGGTCCGGCCCTTGCCAGTCCTTCTCGGCATAGAACATCTGTTGCCCGTAGCTGTCGCCCACGAGGTTGATGGAGCCGTCCGCCTCGGGCCGGGCGAACGCGTACTGGACATGTGTGACCTTGTCGAAGGGGATGTCGCCCGGGACGTAGTCCCGGTCGTACTGGGCCCACTGCCGGTAGTACGCGATGACCCGGTTCTCGTGTGCGGACGGGCGGCCGGCGGTAATCGTGATCGTGTGCGTGTCGGTCTTCCCGTCGGCGGTTTCGACCGTCAGCGTCACGTCGTACTGTCCCGTGTCGAACGCACGGGTGACGGTTTCCCCTGACGCGGTCGTGCCGTCGCCGAACGCCCACTCGTAGGACTCGATTTTCCCCTCCGAATCGCTGGCGTCGAACGTGACTTCGGCGCCCGGATCGGGGAACTGCGTGCTGACGGAGAACTGCGCGGTTGGTCCGCTCTCGCCGCCGTCCCCGTTGTCCCCGTCGTTTTCCTCGATCTGGTCCCACGGGCCCCACTCGTCGGCCCCGGGTTCGTCGCCCCGTGTCCACCACTGGGCCTCCCAGACGTAGCCGTCGTAAACGACCCGATCGCCGCTCGTGTAGACGGTCTCGGGGTCCCATTCGGGATGTTCTTGTGCCGCCGCTGCCGTGCTCGCACCGATGCTCGCCAGCAACGCGGACAGTTTCGTCGCGTTCTTGAGTACGGTTCGTCGTGTTCGTTTCATTGGTTTGGATTTCGATGTGGTCGTCGGACGCTGCAGTCGGTCGCGATCCGTCGCGACCCGACTAGTATTCTTTACTCGGCATATAAAATAATATCTTAATACTAGAGATAATATTCGCCCATTCACATTTTATATTTATATATAGTTTCCAGAGTCGGACCGATCACGGGCCCGGTGGGGACTACGACCGGTCGAATCACCGCACCGGTGGACGCGTTGTATCGTTTCGACCGTCGCTCCCCGTGAGCGATCCGTAAACGACGCACTCGTTTGAAATCGTGTTATTACTCTTGTAGTAAAAGTTCATCGAACGGGCTGGCCCCGCCCCGGTGGCCACACGTCTCCCCGCTAGTACCGGCGGCTACGCCGTCTCGACGTGGCTGTCGGCTTCGGGGAGCGAACTCGAGTCGATCGGTGCCTCGCTGTGCTTGATGGCCCGCCCGGATTCCGCGTCGAAGAGGTGCATCTTCGACGCTGGCACGTGCATATGGAGTTGCCCGCCGGGATCGACGCCGACGTGGCCGTCGACGGTAACCGTAATCGTCTCGCCACCGACGTCCAGATAGACGTTCGTGACGTCCCCCATCGGTTCGGTGACGGTCACGTCCGTCTCGATCAGCCGGTTCGGTTCCGGGTGGGTCCCGGGGGAGTCGGTAAGCGACACGTGCTCCGGTCTGATACCGACCACGAGATCGGTACTGTCGAGTTCGTCGACCAGCGAGTCCGACAGCGGCAGCGTAAAGACCGGATGGTCGAGCGTGCCGTCCTCGAGATCGGCGTCGACTTCGAGGAAGTTCATCGGTGGGGAGCCGATGAATCCCGCGACGAACTGGTTCGCCGGCCGGTGATAGCACTCGAGCGGGGTTCCAACCTGTTGTAACCGGCCGTCGTTGAGGATGACGATCCGATCGCCCATCGTCATCGCCTCCGTCTGATCGTGCGTGACGTACACCGTCGTCACGCCCAACTCCGTTTGCAGTTGCTGGAGTTCCGTCCGCATCTGTGCACGCAGTTTCGCGTCGAGGTTCGAGAGCGGTTCGTCCATCAAGAAGAGTTCCGGATCGCGGACGATCGCCCGCCCGAGCGCGACTCGCTGTTGTTGTCCGCCGGAGAGTTCGCCGGGTTTGTCGTCGAGGAGGTCGACGATATCCATCATTTCAGCGGCGGTTTCGACCTGGTCGTCGATCTCGGCGGCCGAGAGATCCGTCGACATCTTCAGCCCGAACGCGATGTTCTCCCGGGCGGTCATATGCGGATAGAGCGCGTAGTTCTGGAACACCATCGCGATATCCCTGTCTTTTGGCTTTTCGTCCGTTACGGCGGTTTCGTCGAACCGGATCGAGCCGCTCGTGACGGTCTCGAGGCCGGCGATACAGCGGAGCGTCGTCGACTTGCCACAGCCGGACGGCCCCACGAAGACGACGAACTCGCCGTCCTCGAGTTGGAGATCGAGCGACTCGACGGCTTGGATCGGTCCGTTCGGCGTACGGTACTCTTTGGTCAGACCATCTATGTCAATCCGGCCCATTCGTTACGAATGCTATCGGCGAGGCATATATACTTACCTGCAGTCGATAGTTCTACGCACGACACGCTAGAACTAACGCCGATCGCGACAGTAGAACTACATACGGGACCGACTAACTGACTGACGATGCTGACAGCAGACGGACGCGAGTTGACTCTCGCGACGAAAGTCGGCCAACTGTTCGTCGTCGGGTTCGACGGGACGGCCCCGACCGACGACCTTCGAACGTTGATCACCGACCGACAGTGTGGCAACGTCGTCTACTTCAGTCGGAATATCGAGACCCCCGACCAGGTCGCGACGCTAACCGACCGCCTACGGCGACTGATACTCGAAGAGACTGGGACCCCGCCGTTCGTGATGGCCGACCAGGAAGGCGGGGTGGTCTCTCGCCTCGGCTGGGGGACGGCACTGCCGAGTCAGATGTGTCTCGGTGCAAGCGCCGACCCCGACCTCGCGCGTGCCGGCGGCGAGGCCGTCGCCGCCGAACTGGCAGCCCTCGGTATCAACGTCAATCTGGCTCCGGTACTCGACGTCAACAACAACCCACGGAATCCGGTGATCGGCGTCCGCTCGTTCGGCGAGGACCCCGACCTGGTGGGCGACCTCGGGGCCGAACTGGCGATGGGGATGCAATCCAACGGGGTCATCGCCTGCGGGAAACACTTCCCGGGCCACGGCGACACGAGTGCCGACTCCCATCACGAACTGCCGGTCGTCGAACACGACCGCGAGCGACTCGAGGCCGTGGAGTTCGCGCCGTTCCGGCGCGCGATCGATGCCGGTATCGACGCGATTATGACGACACACGTGTCGTTCCCGGCGATCGCGGACTCCCCGTCGACCCCGGCGACGGTGTCGCCTGCCGTCCAACGGCGACTGCTCCGCGACGAACTCGGCTTCGACGGGCTCATCGTGACCGACGGGATGGAAATGCGTGCTCTCGCGGAGACGGTCGGCACGGCGGAAGGCTGCGTCCGGGCGCTCGAGGTGGGCTGTGATCTACTGCTCGTCTGTCACACGCCCGAAACGCAGGCGGATGCGATCGACGCCGTGATCGACGCGGTCGAATCGGGTCGGCTCGACGAAGCGACGATCGACGCGGCCGTCGAGCGGATTCTTCGGTTCAAACGCCGCCGGCTGAGCGCCTCGAGTCCGCCGTCAGCCGCGCGCTGGGAGGAGACGGCCGACCGGTCCCGCGAGGTCGGCAGGACGATCGCCGCCCGCGGGATCACGCTCGTCCGGGACCGAGACGACACGCTCCCGTTGACGACCGAGCGGCCGCTTCAGCTGGTCGGGTCGTCGGGGGGTCGGACGTCGCCGGCGGAGGACGACGACTTCGAGCCGACGCTGCTCGCCGACTCGCTCGCGGCCGCCGGGTTCGATGTCACCTGCCACGAGGTCGCCGACCGGACCGAGCTGCCGTCGTTCGACGCTGGGACACAGGTGATCGCCACCGTCGACGGCGCGATGGCCGACGACTCGCGGGCGGCCGTGGTCCGGACGCTCGACGACCGCAGACGACGGTTCGCGGCGGTCGTCGTTCGCAACCCCTACGACCTGTCGGCAGTTCCCGATGTCTCGACCGCGGTGTCGACGTACGATTATACGCGGGCGACGCGCACTGCGCTCTGCGAGGTCCTGCTCGGCGAGGCGACGGCGACCGGTCGGCTGCCGGTCACCGTCCCCGAATTCGCGGACTGACGGGAACCGAGTCCGTCGACGGCGTGGGCGGAACCGGACGCGACGGAATCGTCGGTGGATCGGTGGCGACCGGCTACTGTTTCACGCCGCCTTCCGTCAGCCCCTTGACGATCGGCTTCTGGAACAGCACGAACAGCAGCAGAATCGGGACCGTCGCGACCGTCGATGCGGCCATCATCTCGCCCCAGTAGTTCTGGTCGCGTTCCATGAACTGCTGGATCCCGATCGAGAGCGGCGTCACGTCGCCCCTCGCCATGACCGACGCGAACAACACCTCGTTGAACGCGACCAGGAACACGAACATCCCCGTCGCGGCGATGCCCGGCGCTGCAAGGGGTAAGACGATCCGGACCAACGCCTGAAACCGGGTACAGCCGTCGACGCGGGCCGCCTCCTCGAGCGAGGCGGGGATCGTGTCGAAAAAGCCCCGAAGCATCCAGATCGCGAACGGGACGGCGAACGTGGTGTAGACGAAGATGATCCCCTGATAGGTGTTGATAAGCTGGAGCCCGACGGTGTCGTGGAACGTCCGGAACAGCATGAACATCGGCAACAGGATCAGGATTCCGGGGATCAGCTGCGTCCCGATGAGCGATGCACCGACGTATCGCCGGCCCGGGAACCGATATCGTGAGAACGCGTACCCGCCGAGACAGGCGATACAGAGCGCGATGGCCGTCGTCACGCTCGCGATGATGAGGCTGTTCATGAAGTACTCGATCAGATCGACGCGAGACCACATGTCGATGTAGTTCTGATAGTGAAACGATATCTCGGTGAAGCTCGGATCGCCACCGACGATCTCGAACCGGGTTCGGAGGCTGTTGAACACCATCCAGTAAATGGGGAACAGCGCCCAGATCAGGATCGTCAGCAAGAGCCCCTTGGAAGCGAGCGCGAACAGTCGGTCCGTGGTCGCTTCGGAGAGCGCCCACTCGTCGGGCATCATTGGTCGTCCTCCTCGAAATCGCTTCGAATGAATCGACGGTAGTAGATCGTCGCGAGCACCATCGCGACGACGAACAGTCCGACGCTCATTGCGGCCCCGCGGCCGAACGCGAACGCCCTGAACGAGAAGTTATAGATGTACACCATCGTCACCTCGACCGACGACGGTGGACTCCCGCCGAACATCACGTACGGCGTCGTAAAGTCGATCATCGTCCAGAGCAACATGAGCAGGACGACCACCCCGGAAACGGGTTTGAGCTGTGGCAACGTCACGTACCGAAACTTGCCCCAGCGGCCGGCCCCGTCGATCGCAGCGGCCTCGTAGAGTTGCTGGGGAATGGACTGGAGGCCGGCATAGAGCATGATCATCACCCAGGGGAACTGCAGCCAGACGTGTGCGATGGTCATCGACCACAGTGCCCGATCGCCGAGTAACCAGAACACGGGCTCGTCGAGGAGTCCGACGGACATGAGCGCGTGGTTGATGATGCCGGATTCCGAGAGGAACATCATTCGCCAGACGTTCAACGTCACGATCGCCGGTGCGATCCACGGCAGCAACAACAGCGTTCGAACGAGGAACGATCCCTTGAACCCCTGATTGAGGATCAGTGCCGCCGTCAGTCCCAACACGTAGGTCCCGACAAGCACGCCGACCGACCAGAGCACGGTCCGCGAGATCGAGTACCAGTACCGACTGCCGATGGTCGTCGTGGGATCCATCACGAAGGCGTAGTGCTCGAGGCCGACGAACGGTGCACTCGTCCAATCGGCGATGTAATTCGAGTTGACCCCCATGACGCTGATCGTCGCTCCCCACACGACGGGGATGAAGTGAACGACGAACATCATCGCCAGCGCGGGAAACAGGAGTTTGTATGCGTATTGATGCTTCTCGTCGAGTCGACTGTACAACGGGAGATACCGTCCGAGCCCCCCGTCGCTCACTCGTTCGTGTAACCGGGTGAAAACGCGTGCCATAGTGTCGTAGGTTTGTAAAGCGTGATTATTCCGTCTCCCGACCTGCGGGTATCAACCCTGTTGTGCCTGGTCGACGAGATCCTGTGCGACGCCGGCAGCCTCATCGAGGAGTTCCGCGGAGCGTCCGTCCTCCCACTCGTCCGTGACGACCTCCTCGAGCCACGTCCCGATCGTATTGGCGAGTTCGCCCTCGACTTCGCTCAGTCCGGGGATCATCGGATAATGGCGCGCGTCGGGGAGCACGTCGTCGTGGAGCGTCTGACTGAGTTCGTCGTCGAACGCGGCGTGGTCGAACGACGCCTCGACCGTCGGCAAGAGCCCGATCCGATCGGCGAACGTCGCGTTGGCGTCCGGCCGTGAGAGCCACGAAATCCACGCGGCGGCCTCTTCCTGTTTGTCCGACCACGGCCGAATACCGAGTCCCTCCATGCCGAAGAACGTCGATCGGTCGCCGGACGGCCCGGCCGGGAGTCGGCCGATCGTAAAGTCGCTCCGATCCGCCCCACCCTGTTCGACGAACTGATCGACGGGACTCAAATCCTGCATGATCGCACTGACGTCCTCGTTGATCAACGCCCCGTCGAACTCGTCGACCCCCCACTCGGCGATCTGGGTCGGCATGACGCCCTCCTCGAGAATGAGATCCTTCCAGAAGTTCAAGGCCTCGACGCCGGCGTCGGAATTGAACTGGATCTCGTTCGTGTCCTCGTCCGCTACCCGACCGCCGTTTTGCCAGAGAAACGTGATGAACGCACGCGGGAGTTCCCAACTGACGCCCATCATCGCATAGAGGTGTTTGTCCGGAAACGCCTCGCGGAACGCCTGCCCCTGGGTGACGAGGTCGTCCCAGTCGTCGGGCTGGCCATCGATCCCCGCTTGCTCGATGAGCGGGTCGTACTCGAGATAGCCACGCGGTCCCCAGAACCACGGGATGCCGTGAATCTTCCCCTGGTAGTCCATGATGTCGGTGACCTGATCGAAAAACGCGTTCTGATCGGGGAGCGACGCGTCCAACTCCGAGAGATCGACCCAGCCACCGGCGTTTGCCTGTTGTGGCAGGAACGTCGACGCGATGTGGTCGACGTCCGGCCCGACGCCGGACTGAATATCAGTCACCTGCGAATCCGGCACGTCGGCCCACGTCAGGAACTCGTGTTCGACTTCGATTCCGGTCTCCGCTTCGAAAGCATCGGACTGCTCCTCGAGCCAGTCCGACTGGGATTCCTGACCGATATAGCGTGCCCGGACCGCATCTCCGGCACCACCGGAGCCGGTGAACCCGTCCAGACACCCCGCGAGTCCGAGTGTCGTCGTTGCGCCAGCAGACTGCAGTAGCTTGCGTCGGGAGCGGTCGTTCATCTCATTCGTACCCGAACTAATATTCATGCTAATTGTATATATAGCTTACTGTTGCCTGTAGTTGTGCTGGGGCGTCGTACCGAGAGCAACCGGTGTCGAAAGGACCGATCACGGCTGATCGCCGGCCGATCCGTCAGTTCGCCGTGCAAAACGGCGCGCAGGCACCCCACCTCCCGACGGCGACCGCACGATCGGCGCGCCGTCACCCAGTTCGGTGCCCGTCACGGTCGGCGGACGAGTCGAACGTTTATTACTGGCCGATTCGAACGGAACGTATGAAACTGGTCGACTACGAACTGTTCCAAGTGCCGCCCCGATGGCTTTTCCTGAAACTCGAGACGGCCGACGGATCGATCGGGTGGGGCGAACCGATCGTGGAAGGGCGAGCGAAGACCGTCCGAACCGCCGTCGACGAAATCATGGACAGCTACCTCCTCGGAACGGACCCACACCGGATCGAAGACCACTGGCAAGCGATGTATCGGGGCAGTTTCTATCGCGGTGGGCCCGTATTGATGAGCGCCATCGCGGGCATCGATCAGGCGCTGTGGGATCTCAAAGGGCGAACGTTCGGAGCCCCGGTATACGAACTCCTGGGCGGGAAGTCACGTGACAGAATTCGGGTCTATCAGTGGATCGGTGGCGACCGAGTGGAGGAAATCGGTGCCGAAGCCGAGCAGTTGTGCGACGTCGGCTACACCGCGTTAAAGATGGATGCGGCGAACCAGATGCGACACCTCGAGCCACCGGCTGCGGTGGCCGAGGTCGTTTCGCGTGTCGAACACGTTCGTGAGACTGTCGGTCAACACGTCGACATCGTCGTCGATTTCCGGGGGCGAATCTCCAAGTCGCTGGCGAAACGCATCGCGCCGAAACTCGAGCCGTTCGGCGTCACGTTCATCGAGGAACCGGTGTTGCCGGAGAACCTCGAGCATTTGCCCACGCTCGCATCGCAGACGACGGTTCCGCTGGCGACGGGCGAGCGGCTCTATTCGCGGTGGGATTTCAAACCGCTGTTCGAACGGGGAGGGATCGATGTCGTGCAGCCGGACGTCTCCCATGCCGGCGGCATCTCCGAGATGGTTCGGATCGCGAACATGGCCGAGGCACACGACGTGGCAGTGGCTCCGAACTGTCCGCTCGGACCGATCGCGCTTGCGGCCTCGTTGCAAGTGAGCGCGACCGTTCCGAACCTCTTATTTCAGGATCACGGATTCGATATCTATCCCGCCCCGAAGAGCGCGGCCGACGACTACCTCGACGACGCCTCCGTCTTCGAGTTCACCGACGGCTATCTCGATCTGCTCGACGGCCCCGGGTTGGGTATCGAGATCGACGAGGACGCCGTCCGGGAGCGGTCCCAGCAGAACTTACACTGGCACAATCAGGTGTGGCGGCAGGCCGACGGGAGCATCACCGAGTGGTGACCCGACCGGTCTTGTTTCGCTGTCGGAAACAGCCGGTGACTGATCCGGGACTGTCGGGATGATCGCCCCGGTAGCGACCTCCCGGGAATTACGAGCATATGGATGTAATTCCTCAGTGATCCGCCGCTGTGAGAGGCCCGTATCGACGGGTAGCAGCACTTGTTTCGCACCGCGAAACGAACCGGGACGGACCCGCGTCGGGCGAGACGGACCGCAGGGGCCGCGAGACGAGTGGCTCGAATCGGCTACCCCGAAGTCACAGTCGTCGTTCGTCGACAGCCCGATGCACCGCCGACCGGCACTCGAGCGGCGGCCCCGGTCTCGCTGTCGGTCACTCGAGTCGCCTCACTCCAGATAAGCGCGCGTAGTCTCGTGGAACGGGCGGAACCCCTCGGCGCTGTCGACGCCGGTTTGGTTCCCGAGGACGGTGTTTTCGGCGGCGACGCCGTCCACGAGGTTGTCGAACTCCGCATCGATACCGCCGTGGGACTGGAGGAACTCCACCTGGGACTCGTGTTGTCTGATCGCGTCGGCCTTGACGTCCTCGTAGCCGGTAATATCGACGTAGACCGACGGCTCGAATTCGGATGTCGGTTTCCCGAAGTAGTAGACGTTCTCCGGATCACAGGGGTCGGACGGCGTCTCGACGAGGGGCAACGACGCCATGTAGTAGGCGTCGGTGACCAGTCGCGACGTGACTCGGTGATCCGGGTGCATATCGTCCCGATAGTGCGTGAGGATGACATCCGGCGCGAACGTTCGAATCGTCTCGACGATCGAGAGTCGGTTCTCAAGGGAGTATTCGATGCGGCCGTCTTCGAACCCGAGGAACTCGACTTCGGCGGCACCGAGCGTCTCGCCCGACCGACGCGCCTCGTCCTCGCGGACGGCGGCGATATCGGTCGCCGAATCGAGTGCGCCGTACTCGCCGCTGGTAAGGTGGGCGATCGTAACCGTGTCGCCTCGGTCGGCGTGTTTCGCGAGCGTCCCACCGCAAAAGATGTCGGCATCGTCCGGATGCGCAACGATGGCTAATAGCTTCATGGACGTGTCGACTGACGAATGGAAGCGCCATAATAATTCCGGCTCGATCGGACGCGGGTTAAATCGGGTGTCGTCGTCGCTACTGCTCGGCAGTCGGCTCGGCGGCGAGGTTCGACCGCAGTAATCGGCTCGCACTGAAGAGAATCCCGGGGACGTTTTCCTCGAATCGCTTGCCGGAGAGTTCGTCGGCCCAGCCCGAGACGAAGATCGCGCCGGTCAGCGAGTCGGTCGAGAGACCGACGGCAACGCTGTTTACGCGCGAAAACTGTTCCTGTCGATCGAACGCGACTCCGCGATCGCGGATCCGATCCAATTCGGCGCGTAACTCGGCGTCGCCCGTAATCGTGTACTCGGTCCGCGCCGGCCGCCGCTCCTCGAGCAGCGCCTCGAGCGCGTCAGCCGACTGCTCGGCGAGGATCGCCTTTCCGGCGGCACTACAGTGACGGAATCGCGTGTTGTACGCCGGGAACCCGTGCTCGGCGTGGGTCGTGGAGAGATAGACGTCGACGACCCGCCCGTCGTGTTCGATAGCGAGCCCGGCCACTTCGTTCGTCATCTCGGCGAGTTCGTCCACCGGACCGGCGGCTGCGTGGCGCAACTCCGTTAGGGACCCGGCACGAACCCCGTAGTCGAGGAACTGTACGGACGGCAGATAGCGTCCGTCGGAGCGGTCGACGTACCCGAGTTCGTGTAACGTCGACAGATGCTTGGAAACGGTGCTCTTGGTGAGCTCCGTCCGATCAGCGATGGCCGTCACACCGATCGGCTCCGGCGAGTCGGCAACGATCTCGAGGATCGTTACCGACCGAACGGTGGCGTCGATCGTGGTATCAGTCCGCATAGGTATCGGTTAGTCTCGACTCCATATAGTCGTTTCCGTGTTCGAAACGTACGAAACTAATGATCAACGTAAATTACTTATATGAAGTAATTGAACTAATTGAACGCGATAGATGAGTGACCAGACCGTATACGACGAGCTAGGAGTGCCACGTGTAGTCAACGCCGCCGGAACGAAAACACGGATCGGTGGCAGCCGGATCCGGCCGGAAGCCGTCGAGGCGATGGGACGAGCAGCGACCGAGTTCGTCAAACTCTCCGATCTCCAGGCGAAAGCGAGCGAGGTGATCGCCGACGCGACGGGAGCGGAGGCCGGCTACGTTACCTGCGGTGCGGATGCTGGACTGCTTCTCGCCGCGGCTGCGGCCCTGGCGGGCGACGATCCCGAAACGATGGACCGGTTACCGGACACCGACGGCATTCCGGACGAGATCATCATGCCCCGGACACACAGAACCGGCTACGATCACGCGTTCCGGACAGCCGGGGCAACGATCGTCGATGTCGGTACGAACGATCGCGTCCTCGGGACCGGGTCGACCGCGGTCGAGCCCTGGGAAATCGAAGCCGCCATCTCCGAGCGGACGGCGGCGATCGGCTACGTCCAGAAACCGTACACCGAGCCCGCCCTTTCGACGGTCACGGAAATCGCGTCCACACACGACGTGCCGGTTATCGTCGACGCAGCCGCGGAGCTGCCGCCGACGGAGAACCTCTCGCGGTTCATCGAACAGGGGGCGGATATCGTGGTCTTCAGCGGTGGGAAGGCGATTCGCGGCCCGCAGACGACCGGTATCGTCGCCGGTCGGAGCGATCTCATCGAATCGATCGCGCTCCAACAGCTCGACATGCACGCTGCCGACGAGGTCTGGCAACCGCCGGCATCGCTCGTCGACGGCGAGCGTCTCGACGGCGTCCCGCGACAGGGGATCGGTCGGCCGCTGAAAGTCGGCAAGGAGGAGCTCGTCGGTCTTCTCGTCGCCCTCGAGTCGTTCCTCGAAGCCGATCACGACGCCGCCCGGAACCGATGGCGGCGTGAGGCGGAGCGCATTACGGCCGCGCTCGAGTCCGTCGAGGGAATCGACCTGACTCTCGATGACGACGGCGTTTCGGTCGCCCCGGAAGTCGTGATCCACGTCGATACGACCGCGGCGGCGTGCTCCGCGACGCACCTCGTTCGAACGCTCCGGACGGAATCGCCGCGAGTGTTCGTCGGGGCGGACCGCCTCGACGAAGACGTCGTCACGATCAACCCGATGTGTCTTACGGAGGCCGAACTGGACCACGTGATCGCTCGCATCCGGTCGTCCCTGACCGCGACCCAGTAACTATGATACTCGTGACCGAAACACATATGGTGGCCGTTAGACGTTATCGGAGTGGACGATGAACGAAATTGCAACCGACGAGGCACCCGCAAGTATCGGTCCGTTTTCCCAGGCGATCCGCGACGGCGACCGGCTGTACGTCTCCGGACAGGGACCGGTCGATCCCGAATCGGGAGCGATCGTCGCCGACGACATCGAGACACAGACGCATGCCGTCATGGAGAACCTCGGGACCGTTCTCGAGGCCGGACACAGCTCCCTCGAGAACATCGTCAAATCGACGGTGTTCGTCACCGACATGGACGACTACGAGGCCATCAACGCGGTGTACGAGCAGTACGTGACCGAACCGTACCCCGCCCGGAGCGCCGTTGAGGTATCGGAGTTGCCGATCGATATCGGCGTCGAAATCGAAGTGATCGCACGGGTCAACGCATGAAAGCGATCGCCGTCGAACGCGGCGATTCCCGGCCGCGTCTGATAGACAAACCACGTCCCGACCCCGACCCCGGCGACGCACTGGTCCGAACGCTCAGGGTCGGGATCGACGGCACCGATCTCGAGGTGATCGAAGGGACACACGGCGGGTTCCCCGCCGGGAGCGACCACCAGGTCCTCGGCCACGAAGCCGTCGGCGTCGTCGAAGACCCGAACGGAACCGCTCTCGAGGCGGGGCAACTCGTCGTCCCGACCGTTCGCCGTCCCCCGGGCGACGCGACCGAGTACTTCCGGCGCGGGGAGCCCGATATGGCACCGCCGGAGGAGTGCCTCGAGCGGGGGATCGATGGCGCACACGGGTACATGGCCGAGTACTTCACGAGCCCGGCGACGTACCTGGTTCCGGTTCCCGACGCGTTCGCAACGACCGGCGTCCTGATCGAACCGATGAGCAATACCGAAAAGGCACTCGAGCATGCCTACGCATCGCGCTCGGCGTTCGAGTGGCAGCGCGACGCAGCACTCGTGCTGGGGAACGGGCCACTCGGCCTGTTAACGCTGGCCAGACTGCAATCGGAGTTCGAGCGGACGTACTGTCTCGGCCGGCGCGACCGACCCGATCCGACGATCGATCTCATCGAACGATTAGGTGCGACCTACGTGGACTCGCGTGAGACTCCCGTGGCCGACGTTCCGGCGGTGTACGAGCCGATGGATCTCGTCTACGAGGCAACCGGATACGCGAGACACGCCTTCGACACGATCGACGCGCTCGATCAAAACGGCGTTGGCGTGTTGCTCGGGCTCCCGGGAGACGACGAGTTCGACGTTGCGGGCGGTCGGCTCCACCGCAGGCTCGTACTGGGGAACAGAGCGATCATCGGCAGCGTCAACTCCCACATCGACCACTTCGACGCCGCCTGTGAGTCGCTTGCAGCGCTCCCCGACTGGTTCAGTGACGAACTGATTACGGACACCTTCGAACCGGCCGCGGTCGACGACGCGTTCTCGACGGCTCCGGATCGGATCAAGACCGTCATCGAGTTCGATTCGCGCTGACCGACCCCGATCGGAGATCGAGGGGCGGTCACCCAGCGGCGCGATCACACCCACGCTCGAGCAGACGGGACGTGCATACCCAACAGTGCAGTCACGATAGCGGGGACTGTGATTACTGCCACCGACGAAGACGAGAGCGTTGTATATACACTTCCCTAAGATAGGGTAATATCCCATACTATTTCCTCACCACAAGGTTTTTACACAATATGCAATACTAGAAACTCGAGTCACGTTCTCAATAGTGACGGCCTACGATCGGAGGAAGCCGACATACAATCCCAAATATGTACTTATTTGATCAAACACATGAGTCTTAGCCACAGATCTTGCCAATCCCAACATTGTCTCCCGTCCAGGTGTTATATTACTCTCGCAACTATATAACCGGTTCGACAGTCCGTTTTACAACCTTATTCCTTGGAAAACGGGAGGGGCTGCTGTCGGATTCACGGTCCAGCCGTCAGTACATCTCTCGCACAGTATTGTCCTATATAAAATATACTATATAGGTAATATATTGTCGTTGGTGGGATGATGTCCAGAGTTTTCATTTCTCATCGTCCGTCTCCTCGATCAGTGTGCGCGATCGGTGTACGATAGGACGGGTTCCGCGCGTCGATTTCGTACTGCCTGTGGGCAGCTCCCGCCGTAACGTGTTCTTGTTCAGTCCGGGTTTTCCAACGGCGGAACGCCGGCGATGCCCGTATCACAGACGGTGCAGGCGGGGAGGCCGTGTGCCGTCGTAAACCGGTCGAACAATGCGGAGAGGCGCACGTCGTGACTCGCCAGGACCCCGCCGGGCGAAATCCGCGGCAGCGCCGTCTCGTACTCGAATCGCATCTGCGGGAGTCGGTGGTCCGAGTCGTGGAGGAACAGGTCGACGGGGCCGACGGCCGCGAGCAGTTCCGGCAAAACCTCGCGTGCGTCACCCAGCTGTAGTTCCCACCGGTCGCGACACCGATCCGGGATCAGGTGACCGTATTCGAACGGCCCCGGCGGGCCGCCGGGCAGATCCAGCGAGTAGAGCGTGCCGCCACCGTTCTCGACCATCGCGGCGAGGACGTGCGCGTCGAACGAGCCGAACAGAACACCGGTCTCGACGGCGGTTTCGACCTCGAGGGCGCGACAGACGACGTACAGCGTCACCCCGTCGCGCCAGTGGGTCGTGTCGGTCGCGACGCCGGCCTCGTGAATCGCGTCAACGCGATCGGCGTAGCACTCGTGAAACCACTCGAGGTCGGCGTACTCGCGTTCGTACGCCCGCAGTTCGGCGGCCGACGCCGGGAGTACCGCTGCCAGCCGGTCGGCCCGGGCTCGCGTTTCCCGGCCGTAATCGAGGCGGCGGCGCTCGAGTCGCAGTCGTGCCCTCCGCACGGCGTAGATCGCGTCGCGGAGCGCGCCCGTCACCGGTAGCCCAGCGCCTCGAGGCGCGATTCGATGTCGCCGCCGTGAGGCTCCGCCCGCTCCGTGCCATCCGCCCCGCGCTGGCGAAGCCCCGTCGGAAGGGCGGGGTCGCACGTCCCACGATCCCGGCCCTCGCGGACTGCCCAGGGAACCCGCCGGAGGGCGGGGACCGGCGTTCCGGGGGGATGCGACCAGACGCCGAACTCGCCGATCGCGTTGCCGTGGTCGCTGGTCATCGCGACCCGTCCGTCGCAGTTCGCGAGCAGGCGCGTGAGATCGTCGAGCACCCACTCGAGGTTGTCCCGGTAGGCCGCCCAGACCGCCTCGTAGGAGAGGTCGCCGTCGCGCAGTCGCAGCCAGGGATCGTTCATCGAGTCCGTCTCATCGGCATCGTCCTCGGCGTCGGCCAACGCCTCGAGCGCCTCGCGCTCCGCGGGATCGAGGGCCTCGAGATCGACGTCATCGTCGTCGTCCCCGTCGGTGAATTGGCCCCAGTGTTCGATGTCGGCCGAGCCGAAGAACCAACCCGGCTGCGACCGGAACGGGGCGTGGGGCTGCATGTAGTGGACGACGATGCGGTCGATGTCCAGCTGCCGGCGATGCCGCCAGATCGCGATCGCGGCGTCGGTCAGCGGCTCGGGTGGGATCGTCGAGATGTCGTCGTCGACCCAGCCGTCGCGCCAGGCCTCGTGGAAGACGCCGAAATCGTCGGCCGTGAGCGGCAGGACATCGTCGGAGGTGACGAGAATGTGTTCGCAGGATTGGGACGAAAAGGGGTTCCCGGTCACGTAGGCGGTACGGGCCATCTCCTCCCGGTGCTCGGGGGCGAAGGTCCGATCCATCCACTCGGCCGATTGGGATCCGACCGACCACAGCGAGCCCACTGCATCGTGGCTGGGAAGCGTCTCATGGCCGGCGGCGGCCGCCTCGCGCATGAGATCGAGCCGGCAGCCGTCGAGCACACAACAGACGTCCCACTCGCGCTCCCAGATCGGCGTCGCGGGGACGAGCTGTGAGAGCGTGTCTCCGATGCGCCCGGTCGCGATCTTTGCGGATAACGTCGCGAAATCCATCAGCGTCGACTCCTGTGTGTGTCTCGGCGCGATTCTGTTAGTAGCTTTTGATCGGCGAACTGACTGTCAACAGCCGCGACACGATCGGGTGAGCCAAGCGACCTGCCGCCGATCGGCATCGATCCGTCGAAGCAGCAACTATGCCAGGGTGTGACAAGGCTTATTATGACGGTGTTCGTAGCGTTGATTGAGGACCGACAATCCCGGTCCAGTCTGACGAAATGAGCTCCTCACCACCGGATACCGAGACGTACGAAGTCACGCTCTCCAGAGACGAACGGTGGGTCGTCCACCACGTCCTCGCGACCCGCCTCAACGAGGCACTCGACGCGGACGAACAGCCGCCGGAATGGGTACTCGAGGCGATCGACACGCTCGAGACCGACGGCGACACGGACCGGCTCACTGCCACCCAGGCCGATCGCATCTATGATACGCTCGCCGCGTACGTCGACCGCGAGGAGACGCCCGCCCGTGACGTCGATCACGGCATGGCCGCCCTCGACCAACTCGAGGTCGGGCAGAACGCACAGGCGTAGCCGACACACCGCTTACCGCTTCGTTTTCGCCGTCCGCATCTCGGCTCAGCCTCGCCGTCAGCCGCGTTCAGGGTCGCGTCGTCGCCCAGACGGCGGTGATCGCGAGCAGGAGTGCGGGCGCAAGCGGGAGAATCAACAGCGCGAAGCGATACCCGTCCGCACCCGGCGGGACGAGATGGATGGCCGCCGGAGCGACGAGGAAGGCAACACACAGGACGCCGACGAGAACCCAGCCGCGCCAGTCGAACTCGCGGTCGACCGTCGCGGGGTGGGGCGGTTCGTCCCCCTCGTCGGCATCGGTATCGAACGCCGCTGGATCGTAGACGTAGCCGCCGTCGTCGCTCGAGTTCATATCGGATCGTTCGACCGCATCGTCAAAGCCCTCACGGTTTGCCGACCTGACAGATCCGTTCGCGAGCGCTGCGAGCGGGACGCGGACGCGTTCGCGCGGCCGCGGTTACAGTTCGCTGTCCGGGCGGACGACGACCTTGCCGAACCCGTCCCGGTTCTGGATGATCTCGTGGGCGCGTGCGGTCTCGCTCATTGGCAACTCCTCGCGGATCGCGGGCTCGAACGTCCCGTCCCAGACGAGTTCCATCACGTCATCGACCTGATCGGGCGTCGCCATCGTCGAGCCGATGATCTGGAGCTGGTTCCAAAAGATACGCGGGATGTCCGTCTCGGGATTGCCGCCGCCGGTGCCGCCGCAGGTGACAAGTCGGCCACCCTTGGTCAGGCTCTTCAAGGAGTTCTGCCAGGTGGGCGCGCCGACGTGTTCGACGACGACGTCCACGCCCCGGCCGTCCGTCTCCTCGCGCACCCAGTCCGCGAAGTCCTCCTCCTCGTAGTTACAGACGTGGTCCGCGCCGTGGGCCTCGGCGTACTCGAGTTTTTCCTCGGTGCTGCCGGTCGCGTAGACCTCCGCGCCCGCGTAGTCGGCGATCTGCAGGGCGGCGTGGCCGACCCCGCCGCTTGCGCCGAGCACGAGGACCGTCTCGCCGGCCTCGAGGTCGGCGCGCTCGATGAGCATCCGCCAGGCGGTCTGAAAGACCAGACAGCTCGAGCCGGCGACGTCCCAGTCGACGTGCTCGGGGACGGGGATCAGGTTGTCCTCGGGGATCGCCGCGTACTCGGAGTGAACGCCGGTGACGTGTTCGCCGATGATATGGTATCGCGGATCGAGCGTCGGGTCGTCCATTCGGAGGTCGCCACAGCCGGCCGAGAGCGCGACGCGATCGCCCGTCTCGAAGCGCGTGACGTCCGCGCCGACGTCCGTCACGACGCCGGCCCCGTCGCTGCCCGGAACATGGGGCATCTCGAGGTCGATCCCTGGCATCCCCCGCCGGGTCCAGATGTCCAGGTGGTTGAGTGCGGCCGCTTTGATGTCGACCAGCACCTCGTCCCGGCCGATCTCGGGGTCGGGGTACTCCCCGTACTCGATCACGTCGGTGTCGCCGTGCTCCGTGAATTGGACTGCCTGCATATACGCAGGCCAACGGAAACGCCGTCCATAACAGTTTGGCTACCAGCATTCGGCGGTCGCCGCCCGTGGCCGTCCGACGCAGCCGGACGGTGGGTCACGAACTCCGCCGCTCTCGTTTGGTTACCACGACCGAGGCGTCGGCGACGAACGTCGCCGATCCGCGATGGGCCGAGCGCTCTCCGAAGCGCAGCCGCGTGTGCGTAGTTTTTACCCGCCGGCTTTCGAAGGCGACGTATGAACGAGACGACCACCAGCGACGCCGCCCCCGACGACGGGACGCTCTGTACCGGCGTCGTCACGGTCTCCGCGAGACGGAGCCTCGCTACCGACGGGGCCGGCGAGGCGATCACCACGGCGCTCGAGGACGACGGCAACGAAGTCACGGTCCGAGAGCACGTTGGCGCGGACCACGACAAGGTCCAGTCGATCGTCTCGCGACTGATCGATCGCAACGATGTCGACATCGTGATCACCGCCGGCGCGACCAGCGTCGAACCGACCGACGTCACGCTCGACGCCGTCGAGCCGCTCCTCGAGAAGGAGCTGCCCACGTTCAGCGAACTGTTTACGTTCCTGGCGTACGACCGGGTCGGAACGAAAACCGTCGCCGTGCGGACCCTCGCGGGCGTCGCCGACGGAACGCCGGTCTTCTGTCTCCCTGGTAACGCCGACGCGGTCCGGCTCGCGCTCGAGGAGATCATCCTGTCGGAAGCGTCCGTGCTCGTCGAACTCGCACGCGAGGAGCCGGCCGAGGACGACGATTCGACCGACGGGGATGCGGCCGACGGAGGTGCCTGACGTGGGCGCTGCCGACCGCGATGGGGACGCGACCGACCGACTCGACAAGGACGCCGTCCGCGACCGCGTCTGGGACGACCTGGAGGAACGCGGCGAAGCCCGCTTTCCGTTCCCACCCCACGGCCGCATTCCGAACTTCGCCGGGGCGAGCGAGGCCGCCGACCGACTGGCCGACCAACCCGAGTGGACCGAGGCGACGACGATCAAAGCGAACCCCGACGCACCGCAACTCCCCGTCCGCCGGCGTGCGCTGCGCGAGGGAAAGACGGTCTACATGGCGGTTCCCCGCCTTCGCGACGAGAAGTGTTTCCTGAAACTCGACCCCGACAACCTCGCGGACTACGACGCGGCGACGACGGTCTCGGGCTCGGCGGAACACGGCGAACAGATCGGTCCGGACGAGATCGACCGCGTCGATCTGATCGTCTCCGGGAGCGTCGCAATCACCGCGGAGGGCGGCCGGGTCGGAAAGGGGGAGGGCTACAGCGACCTCGAGTACGCCGTTCTCCGGGAGCTCGGCCTCGTCGACGACGCGACGCCGGTCGCGACCACCGTCCACGAGCGACAGCTGATCGCGGAGTCGGTCGCGATCGAGGCCCACGACGTCGCGATGGATCTCGTCGTCACGCCCGAGCGCGTGTGCCGTCCGGAGAGGAGTGCGCAGCCGACCGGCATCGACTGGGACCTGCTGACGGCCGACCGACTCGCGGAGATTCCGGTTCTGGAACGGCTTCGAACCTCGTAGCGCGATCCGGGTGACCGCGAGGCGGTCGCTGGTGATCGATCGACTGGCGCGGCGGCGGCGACAGAAGGGAGTCCATCCCCGGGACGCGACGGAACCCGCCGCGTCCCGATGCCAGAATCGCAGGGTGTGACGCGGGCCGGTGGGGTGGGCCCGCGGCAACGAAACCGGTTGGCAGTGGTGGGTGGAAGGGTGCTGTGGTGGGGTTGCTGGAAGTCGCGGGAGCAGTGGTGGGTGCCATCGGTGAGGCCTGCCCGTTGACCTCCATCCCGACGTAGCGGCGACGATCACTTGAACGGCGGTGATGGTACACCGATTTTACGCCGAGTTCTGCCGAGTTCAATTCGATTTCATTCGGTCGAAATCGCCGGTGAGAAAGTTTATACTGCTGAGACAGTCGTTCGGAAAACGGACGGGCCGAAACGACGATGCCGGCGACCGGATCGGTCCCCCAACCGTCGGCCCGGCCTCGGCGGTCGGGGCCGAAAGCGTCACTCGACGAGTTCGTCAGCGACGACGCTCGCGTCCATCAACTGCGGATCGATCGCGATGTCGAGTTGCCCCTTGACGAACTCGGGGACGGTCCGGTGGGCGTAGACGACGGTCCGGACCTCGTCGTTCAGATCGCAGACGATCGGGATCGTCGTCGCCTGTCCGACATCGGTCAGGACGTACAGGTCGGCCGTGACGACGCCCGCTTCCTCGAGTTGGGGGCGGGAGATGACGCCATCGAGTCGGCTCACCGCGACGCCTTCGCTCTCGAGTGCCGTCCCAATGTCGTCCTCGTCGGGACCGGCGACGACGGCGGTCGTCGCGGAACTCATTCGTACTCGATCGTCGCGGGCGGTTTGTGGGTCACGTCGTAGACGACGCGGGCGACGTTCTCGTGGGAGCCCGTGATCCGGGATTGAATCCGCTGGAGCGTCTCCCAATCGATCTCCTGGGCACGGGCGGTCATCCCGTCGCGTGACTCGACCGAGCGGACGGAAACGACCCAGCCGTGGACGCGGTTGTCACCCTTGACGCCCGTCGCCTTGCCAATGACGGCCGCCAGCGCCTGCCATGGCTCGTACTCCTCGAGTTCCTCCTCGACGACGTGGTTGGCCTCGCGGGCGACCTCGAGTTTCTCCGCGGTGATCTCGCCGATGATCCGCACGGCGAGGCCGGGACCGGGGAACGGCATGCGCTCGGAGATGATCTCCTCGAGGCCGAGCTCGCGTGCGACCTCGCGGACCTCGTCCTTGTAGAGATCGCGCATGGGTTCGACGATGCCCTCGAAGTCGACGACTTCGGGGAGGCCGCCGACGTTGTGGTGGGACTTGATCGTCCCCTCGCTCTCGATGCGATCGGGGTAGATCGTCCCCTGCACGAGGTAGTCGGCGTCGACATTCGTGGCGACCGTTTCGAACTCCCGGATGAACTGCTCGCCGATGATGTGGCGTTTCTCCTCGGGATCGGTGACGCCTTCCAGTGCGTCGAGGAACCGGTCCTGTGCCTCCACGATCCGGAGACTGTCCATGTAGCCGAAGGTTTCGCGGATCTCCTCGGTTTCGCCTTTCCGCATCAATCCGGTGTCGACGTAGACCGGCGTGAGCTGGTCGCCGATCGCCTCGTAGGCCAGCGCGGCGGCCGTCGAGGAGTCGACGCCGCCCGACAGCGCGATGACGGCGTTCGCGTCGCCGATTTGCTCGTCGATCTCTGCGACTGCGTCTGGAACGAACGTGTCGGTGTCTACCATCAGTGGGTTACCTCGGTTTCCGCGTCGGTGTCGGTAGCTTCGGGGTCGGTGTCGTCATCATCATCGGATTCCTCGATGACAGCCTCGACCAGCCCCAGGAACGGCGGGCTCGGCTGGCCGGGTCGGGACGTGTACTCGGGGTGGAACTGCGTCCCGACGAAGAACGGGTGCTCCTCGAGTTCGAGGATCTCCATCCGGTTGCCCGCGGTACCCGAGAAGACGAGCGGTTCGTCTTCGAACGCGTCGAAGTACTCGGGGTTGACCTCGTAGCGGTGGCGGTGTCGCTCCGAACAGGAGGTGTCGCCGTACAGGTCGTAGGCCAACGTTTCAGGTTCGATAACGGTCGTATGCTCGCCGAGTCGCATCGTCCCGCCCATGTCCTCGACCTCGTACTGTTCGGGCAGGATGTCGATGACCGGGTGGGGCGTGTCTTCCTCCATCTCGGCGGAGTGAGCGCCCTCGAAGCCCAGCACGTTCCGGGCGTACTCGACGACCGCCATCTGGAAGCCCAGACAGAGCCCGAGGAACGGAACGTCGTTCTCGCGGGCGTACTGGACCGCACGGATCTTGCCCTCGGAGCCGCGCATCCCGAACCCGCCGGGGACGATGACCCCGTCCATCCCCTCGAGTTGGCCGTCGTGGCCCTCGCTCAACTCGTCGGCTGCGACCCAGTGGACGGTCACGTCGACGCCGATCTCGAAGCCGGCGTGTTTCAGCGACTCGTGGATCGACATGTACGCGTCCTCGAGGTCGTACTTGCCGACCAGCGCGATGTCGATCTCGCCGTCTTTCTCGGTGGTGACGATCTCGCGCCAGTCGTTCGCCCGTTCGCCCTCCGGCAGGGCCTCGTCGGCCAGCCCGAAGTGCTCGAGGACGTACTGGTCCAATCCCTCGTCTTCGACCATCAGCGGGACGTGATAGACATCCTCGACGTCGGGGTTCGAGAACACCGCCTCCGTGGGAATGTCACAGAACAGCGCGATCTTCTCCTTGGTCTCGGGATCGAGCCGATCTTCACAGCGGCCGACGATCACGTCCGGCTGGAGGCCGATCGAACGGACCTCCTTGACCGAGTGCTGGGTCGGCTTGGTCTTTTGCTCGCCGTTCTTCGAGTACGGGACGAGGGTCACGTGGGTAAAGAGGACGTTCTCCTCGGGTTCCTCGTGGGCGAACTGGCGCAGGGCCTCGAGGTAGGGCATTCCCTCGATGTCCCCGACTGTGCCGCCGACTTCGATGATACAGACATCGGTGCCTTTGGCGGCCTCGCGGATGCGCCGCTTGATGTCGTCGGTGATATGGGGGATGATCTGGACCGTCTTGCCCAGGTAGTCCCCCGCGCGTTCCTTCTCGATGACGTGCTGGTAGGTCTTGCCCGTCGTGATGTTGTGGTCCGAGGTCATGTCGATATCGAGGAACCGCTCGTAGTTCCCCAGATCGAGGTCGACCTCGCCGCCGTCCTCCAAGACGTAGACCTCCCCGTGCTGGTAGGGGTTCATCGTCCCCGCGTCGACGTTCAGGTACGGGTCGATCTTCACTGCGGTGACGTCGAACCCGGCGTTTTTGAGGAGTCGGCCGGTGCTCGCGGCCGTAATCCCCTTGCCGAGTCCCGACATGACGCCGCCGGTGACGAAGATGAACTTGTTCCCCAGCGAGGGGTCATAATGAGTGTCCGATTCCGTCGGCATACCGAGTGTGCGCGCGACCGCTTGAAAACGATTTCGGGACCGCACCGCCTCCGACAGAGGTTGTCACTCCCGGCCGGCGGAGCCACCGGTCACTCGGCCGTCGATTCCCCTGGAGTCTCGTCTCGCACGGCGACGATCTCGGCCTGCTGGAGGGATTCGATGCCGCACTCCATCCGCACCTGGATCGTCCGTCCGGGGAGGGCCGGGTCGCCCTCGTCGATCGGGTCCTGTGGTACCGAGACAGTCCGGGTATCGGGAGAGTTGTTGACGACCATCGGTGCGACGACACCGACGGAGATGTGCACCCTCAGCGGAGTTTCCGATGGGAAAGCGGTTACCCAGTCCCCTCCGTACGCGAGACCAAAACAACGACTCACCGATAGGTCATTATTTGCCCCAGAAGGGGTCCCGACTGCGCTGCTTGTCGAGGTACATGTTCAGCGCCTCGAGTTCGTCGCCGGGGATCTCGCTGGCCAGTTCCTGTTCGAGGATCTTCGCGTGTTTCTCGGGGATCTCGGCCCAGAGTTCGTCGTCTTCCTCGATTCCGCGGCCGACGGTGGGGCCGTCGATGGCGACCGAGACGCGATTTCCGGCGCGGGCCTCGTCGACGTCCTCGCCCTGTTCCTGAATGCCTTTGATCTGGCCGACGCGCTCGGGCTCGTTGCCCTCGAACTTGACGACGTTGGCGTTGGTCTGGATCGTTCCCGCGTTCACCTCGACGCCGACGACCGCGGGATCGTTCTGGCGGAAAGTGTGGTCCGGCAGGATCCGGAATCGGGCGGGCCGGGTGATGTTCTCGAGGATGGTGTCCTGTTGGGCCTGCTCGATCCCCTCGACGTACTCCTCGTACTCTTCGATGAGCTGATAGATGACCTCGTCGGTGAAGATCGTCACGTTCTCGATCTCCGCGCGCTGGTCGGCGTCGTCGAGGACGTCGACGTTGAAACCGAGAATGGCCTTCTGCTTGCCGTCCTCGGCCGTCGAGGCGACCGAGACGTCCCGCGGCGCGACGTCGCCGACCTCCGCGCGGACGATCGGCACCTCCGCGTCGTCCAAGGCGTCGGCCATCGCCTCGAGGCTGCCCAGCGTGTCCGCCTTGACGACGACGCCTTCCTCGGCGGTGTCGACGGCGATGTCCGCGAGTTCGGCCTGGACTTCGTCGATGACCGCGTCGAGATCGCGGTCGCGGACGACCCGAACCGGCGCGCCGGCCATCGCGTCCGCGAGTTCGGGCGCGGCGACCTTGATCCCGGACGCGGCCGACACCTCGTCTACCTTTTCGAACCGGCTCTCGGTCCGGATCTCCGCGAGCGGCCGCGGCTGGAGCAACGCGCGGACGTCGGTGACGATCGGTTCGTTCTGCCCGCCGACGACGATCCGATCGTCCGACCGGATCGTCCCGTCGTACAGTACTGTATCGACCGTCGTCCCGAACCCTTTCTCCTCTTTGACCTCGAGAACGGTGCCGACGCCGGGGCCGGCGACGTCGATCTCCATCTCCTCTTTCATGTAGCGCTGGGAGAGGCCCATCATGACCGTCAGGAGGTCCGGGACCCCCTCGCCGGTCATCGCCGAGACGGGGACGACGCCGACGTTGCGCTGGAAGTTCTGGACGCGCCAGTAGAGGTCCGCGGAGAACCCCTCGTCGGAGAGGTTGCCGATGATCTCGTAGAGACTCTCGTCGAGTCGTCCGCGTACGCGATCGGACTGGGCCTCGTAGGTGTCGTTGATCGGCGAATCCTCGTTTGCGTTCCAGCCCGGAACGGTGTCGATCTTGTTCGCCGCGACGATGAACGGGGTTTCCGACCGCCGGAGGATATCCAGGGCCTCGAGCGTCTGGGGCTGGAAGCCGTCGTTGACGTCGACGACGAGGATGGCGATGTCAGCCAGCGCCCCCCCGCGAGAGCGCAGCGTGGTAAAGGAGTGATGACCCGGGGTGTCGATGAAGAGGAGGCCGGGGAGGTCGAAGTCGTCCGGGTCGACGAGTTCGCCCGCGATCGTGGAGATGATGTCCAGCGGAACGGCGGTCGCGCCGATGTGCTGGGTAATCGCGCCTGCTTCGCCCTCGATGACCGCGGAGCCGCGGATCTTATCGAGGAGACTTGTCTTGCCGTGATCGACGTGTCCGAGGACGGCGACGATCGGCGTTCTGAGAGATGTGGGGTCGCGTGTATCCGTGTCCGACATGATGAACCACCCGAGAAGGTCTTACCTAAAACCTCCGTAGCACCGTAGTTAAACCCATCGTCATCGACGGTCCGCCGAGCACGTCCGCACGCGGTTTCCTCATCCTTGCTGAGTGGACGGCCACCGTTGGCAGTTCGGTCGACTGCGATCCCGATCACCGAGACGGTACACGCTCGCCCCGGCCGGTGTCTGCCGCTCGTATGCCGGACCCCGTGGTCTTTAATACCGATTAGTAAGTACGGGCATGCATGAGCGATATACTCGCTGAAAACCTCTCGGGGAAGTCCGTCATGGGGTCCGACGGCACCGAGCTCGGACTGCTCTACAACATCACGATGGATCTGAAATCCGGCAAACTTCACGATCTCGTCATCGAGCCCGACGAGGAACTGTCCCGGCGCGCCGTCGATTTCGACAACGACGACGCCGGCCGCTTTCTCGTTCCCGTCAACCGCGTCCAAGCGGTGAAAGACTACATCGTCGTCCAGCGCTAACGGTATGTACGTTCTCGACTCCTCCGCTTTTATCCACGACTTTCACACGACAGAACAGACTGCAACGATCCCGCTCGTCCGCGAGGAACTCGAGGACGAGAGCGCCTATCGCTACGATGCGATGGAAGGCTCCGGGATGCACATTCACATTCCCAACGACGACACCACCGAGAAGGTCGAACGCGCGGCACGCGAGTCCGGCGACCTCGAGGTCCTCTCGAACACCGACGTTCGGCTCGTCGCGGCGAGTTTCGAACTCGATGCGACCCTGGTGACCGACGACTACGCGATGCAAAACGTCGCGGAGAAACTCAACGTCGCGGTCGAAGTGATCGCCCGGGAGGGAATCGACGAACAGCGCCAGTGGCTGTACCAGTGTCAAGGCTGTGGCCGCGAGTTCGACGAGGAGAAAGACCGGTGTCCGATCTGCGGGTCCGAACTGGCCCGGAAGAACCCGTCGTAGCTCGCTCCCCTCTGCTGTCGAATCGGCCGCCCGGGAGCCCCGCCGAGACCGCGCGCTCGATCAGCCGTAGGTGAAATAGAGGTTCGCGAAGAGCAACGCGTTGTAGACCCCGTGGATCAGCGCCGGGACGAGGAGGTTGTCGGTCCGCTCGTAGATCGTTCCGAGCACGATTGCGAGCCCGAAGATCGTCCCGAGGCTGGCGATCACCGCACCCAGTCCGGCGGTGGCGTACGCGAGCACGTGTACCGCCGCGAAGATGACGCTGGCCACGGCGACCGCGCCGGCCCGCGAGAACGAGTCGTACAGCGACTTCTGGATGATGTTCCGATAGAGCAGTTCCTCGAACGGGCCGATAATCAGGACGGCGAACGGCACCAACACGAGCATGAGTTGGGGGTTCTCCTGGGCCCGCTGGGTCGTCGAGTGATCGGCGCTTTCTACGCCGGCTGACTGCATGACCACGGAAATCACGAAAAGCGCCCCGAAGAGGACGACCAGTCCCCCGACGGTCCAGCCGATGTCTCGCAACGTCGGCCGCCGAAGATCGATAAACGACAGGTCCCGGTCGGTCAACGCGAGGTATCCGCCCGCCACGAGCGTCGTTCCGATGGCCATGCAGACCTGGGTGAAAACCGTGTCTTCGACCCCTGAAACCGGCTCGAGAAGCGCGAACACCGGCAGGGAGAGGGTGGCGTAAACCAGCGGCGTCACGAGGAGGCCCGCGATACCGACGCCGGAGAGGACGACCACCTGTCGGCTCCGACGCATGAGCCCCTGCCCGTTGATTCCATAGTAATCCGCGACCCCGGCGGCGGCGGTGAGCCCGCCGGTGACGAAGGCGACGAACACGATCGGGACCGACACCGAACTCGTCGGCAGCGTAGCCGGCGCGGTGACGCCCTGATTCAACGCGTAACCGGCGAGCATGACGACAGCCACGCTCGAGACGGCGGCGATCGGACCGGCGATTCGCCCCTCGAGACCGCCGTGACGCTGGGCCAGAAACGCGAGGACGGCAGCGAGGGCGAACCCGGCCCCGGCCAGGACGGTCGGATCGTCGACGCCGCTGCGAACGGGGACGAGCATGGCGACCATCGTGACCGCCGAGAGGACGGTTCCGATGCCGGGGACCACGTCGGACGCGATCGGGCCGGCGTCGTCGGCCCGTGCAGTCTGGCTCATAGTAGAGTATTCGTGTCCGGACTCATAGGCACACCGCAACCGAACGGGGCGACCGGTCCGACCGCACCGACTCGAGTCGACGGTCGGGGAACGGACGCCGGGCTACCGCTCGACGCGAAGTTCGGTCTTCTCGGCGACGGCCGCGGCCTCCGCGAAGTCACCGCCGCCGAGCAGGCCGCGGGTCGCCTTCTTCGCCCACTCGACGGCAGGCTGTTCGAACGTGTTCACGCCGTAGAGTTCGCCCGCAAGGACGCAGGCGGCTTCCATCCCGTAGAGCAGCCCGCCGAGTTCGTACTCGTCGATGTGCTCGAGTTCGACGCGGACGTTCGGTCGGCCGGTGGCCGCGAGGCTCGCTTCCGTGGCCTCGAACTCCGCTGTACGCAGTTCGCCGAGCGTCGCGTCGCCGAGGTACGCCAGATCCTCGACGTCGGTGGTGGGAATCGGGCGGTCAGCACTCTCCTCGGTCGTGACGAAGGTGACGAGCTTGTCCCGCGGGCCCGCGCGGTAAAGCTGTAGTTGCGAGTGCTGGTCGGTGACGCCGAGGGCTCGCACCGGCGTCTGTCCGAGGTCGTCCTTCCCGAGGCTCTCGGCCCACAACTGGGCGAACCACTCCGCGGACGTCTCGAGGGATTCGGCGTAGGGCATGATCGCGTTGATCCCGGCACCCCGCTGATCCAGCGCGTACGTCGTCGCGCCGTAGGCGTAGGCCGGACAGTCGAACAGCGACCCTGATAGCGTCTCGCGCTCGGCGGCCGCGCCCGCGAGCAGCGCCTCGAGATCGTGGCCGCAGACGGCCGCGGCGACCATGCCAACCGCCGACAGCGCCGAGAAGCGACCCGGAACGCCGTCGGGAACCAGCAGCGACGGCAGCCCGTGTCGCTCCGCGAGGTCCCGGAGCGGGCCCGAGTCACCGGTCGTGACGATGGTTCGCTCGGTCCAGTCGACGCCGGCCGACTCGAACGCCTCGCGGACGACGAGGAAATTCGCCAGCGTCTCCGCCGTCGTCCCCGAACGCGAAACCACGTTGATTGCCGTCTCCGCGAGCGGGAGTCGCTCGAGGTGGCTCGAGACCCACTCGGGGTCGACGTTGTCGAGGAACACCGTCTCGGTGTCCGACTCGAGGGCGTTCGTGATCGTCGCCGCACCGAGGGAGCTGCCGCCGATCCCGATGGTGAGCAGCGCCTCGGCGTCGATGACCGGGTCGACCGCTGTACGGATCTCGTCCGGATCGGTCCGCTCGGGCAGGTTCAGCGCCTCGTACCCGTGTTCTTCGTTCGCCATTCCCGTCTCGATCCGTTCGTGGGCGGTCGCTACTTGCTCGTCCAAGCGCTCGAGGGACTCCCGCGAGACGCCCGGCGACGCGACCGACGAAAGCGCGTTTCCGATGTCGACGTTCATGTCTCAGTACGCGACCGCCCGGGCTAAAGACGTTCCGTGACGCGAGCGCGAGGGCGACTCACTCCCGAGCGACGAGTCCGCTCGACACTCGCGTTCGGACGACGAGCGAAACCCGAAACCGGGAAACCGACCCGTCCGCTACGACCGTTCATGACCGAGAAAACCGGCACCTTCGTCGTCACACACGCCGAGCCCGATTCGGCGGTCGTCCGCGATGTCGAGACCGCACAGGTCCACACCCTCGGATCGAACCCCGACCTCGAGGTCCACGACGTGCTCGAGGCGACCGTCGCGCCCGAGCCGCCGCTGGACGTCACCTGGGAACTGGTCGACATCGCGGACCGACGCGCGATCGAACTGGTCGACAGCGACCTCGAGCCGACCACGTACGAGAAGGAGTTGGCGGCCGAGGCTGAGATCGGCGACCTGGTCCAGGAAGAACGAGCCGGGACTGGAGAAATCCACGTCTTCAGCGTACCCGAGGACGAGGTCGAACCCGCAGCGCAAGACGTGCTCGCGGACGAGGAAACGATCTCGCGGGCGGCCCGGCTCGAGGCGGTTCGCGTGGAGGTTCGTCGGTCGGTCGACGACGGCGTCTTGAGCGTGCGATACTTGCCCGACTGACCGGTCACGGGTCACACCGGCGAGTCGTATCGATACCGGCGACGGAACCGGCCACCGTTCCCTTGTGGTAGATGATCGCGTGACCGTGGGGATGGACTGTCGGAATTGAGAAGGCTTACTTCGGGGGGGATACCAGTAGACGGATATATGGCGTATTTCGACGTACCGGAGATCGACTACACCCGGTACAGTAACCGCCAACTCGTGGCGGTCCCGCTTGCGGTCCTCGCAGTGGCACTGCTCGTCCTCGTCGGGTCGTTTCTCGTCTTGGGCTCGCCGGTCCCGATGGGAATGGACTTCGCCGGCGGGACGGAACTGACGGTGCAGACGTCGACGCCCCAGGATGATATCGCCGGGGCGTTCGACCAAGATGCAAACGTGAGAAGCACGGGAACCGACAACCAGTACGTCGTGCAGTTCTCCGAGTCCGACTCGGAGTCGCTCCGGACGCAGGCCGAGTCCGAGCTCGAACAGGACGGGAGCGCCGATATCGTCCAGTCCGCCTCGTCGATGGGCGCGACGTTCGGGCAGCAAAACCAGCAGACGGCGTTGCTCGGCATCATCGTCGCGTTCGTCGGCATGAGCGCGATCGCGTTCATTCTCTTTCGAACGTTCGTCCCGTCGATCGCGATCGTCATTTCGGCGTTCTCCGATCTCATGATCCCGCTCGCGTTCATGCGGCTGACCGGGATCCCGCTCTCGCTGGGGACGGTCGCCGGGCTGTTGATGCTGATCGGGTATTCGGTGGACTCCGATATCCTGTTAAACAATCACATCCTGCGGCGGGGCGGTGATTTCTACGACAGCACCTATCGCGCGATGCGGACCGGTATCACGATGACCGTCACGTCGATGGCCGCGATGCTCGTGATGGGTGTCGTGGCGTTCGTACTCGGCATCGATCTCCTGGCATCGATCGGAATCATCCTGTTCGTCGGCCTCGCAGCCGACCTGATGAACACGTACATGCTGAACCTAAGCTTGCTTCGCTGGTACAAGTTCGAGGGGGTCCGCTCATGAATCCGATAGACGGCGTCAAGCAAAACTGGCGGGTCCTCCTGCTCGTGGTGTTTCTCACCTTTTCGGTCATCGCGTTGTTCGTTCCCGGCGGCATCGTCGCCGACAGCAGCGTCGCAAACGACAGCGTCGAGAGCGGCCCGACGAACCTCGAGTTCGGACTCGATCTCGAGGGTGGCACCCGCGTCAGGGCACCGGTCACTGGGATGACCGCCGCCGACATCGATGCCGGCGTCGTCAGCGACAGCGGGCAAGTCGATGGGGACCGGATCGAGGAGATCGAGTCGACGCTGTATACGGATCTCGAACTGGATCGGGCCGATGCCAAAGTTACCGTCGCCGACGACGGGTCCGTCTCCGCGGAGGTGTTTACCGACAACGTGACGCACGCGGAGTTCGCCGGAGCACTGCAGTCGGCGAACGTCGACGCGTCCGAGGAGGACATTCACGACGGCGTCACCGAGCAAACCCGTAACGAGATCATTAGTACGCTGCGTACGAAGATCAACGAGGCGGGTCTCTCCGGAGGCTCGGTCTCCGAGCAGACGATGCAGGGTACGAACTACATCGTCGTCGAAGTGCCGAACATGGACTCCGATGAACTCCGGAAGCTACTCTCCGAGCGCGGGGTCGTCGAAGTCGTGGCCTACTTCCCGGACGAAACCGGAAATCAGACCAACGAGACGGTGTTGACCCAGGAACAGATCGCCAACGTCGACCCGCCTCAGCAGCCACCGGGGCCACAAGGGCAATCTCGCGGATACGTCGTCCCCGTGCAGGTCAAGGATGGTGAAGCCGCCGAGCAGTTCCAACGGGATATGGAGCGATACGGCTTCCTCGACGAGGGGTATACGCCACAGGGAGCGTGTGACCTCCCCGAGGAGAACGGCTCCATCAGCTTCGATCACGAGGGAGAGCAGTACTGTCTGCTGACGATTTCGGACGGGGAAGTCGTCGACGCCCACTCGATGGGCGGTCTCGCCGACGGAATGATCGCCGGCAACTGGGTGAACGATCCGAGTTTCCAGATGGGCGCACCGAGCCAACAGGAGGCCCAGTCACTTTCGGTCAACCTCCGCGCCGGGAGCCTGCGTGCGCCGCTGGACCTGAGCCCCGAAAACGCCCAGATCTACTCGATTACGCCGACCCACGCCGATCAGTTCAAGCAGTACTCCCTACTGATCGGACTGCTCTCGGTGGTCACGGTCAGTGGCGTCGTCTACACCCGATACACGGACACGCGCATCGCCCTCCCGATGATCGTCACGGCGCTGTCGGAGGTCGTGATCCTGCTCGGATTCGCGGCGATGATACGCATGCCGCTTGATCTCTCCCACGTCGCCGGGTTCATCGCCGTCGTCGGGACCGGGGTCGACGACCTCGTGATCATCGCCGACGAGGTGTTGGACGAAGGCGACGTTAGCTCGGCGCGGGTCTTCCAGTCGCGGTTCCGGAAGGCGTTCTGGGTCATCGGTGCCGCCGCGGCGACGACCATCATCGCCCTCTCGCCGCTTGCGGTCCTGAGCCTCGGCGATCTGAAAGGCTTCGCTATCATCACCATCCTGGGCGTGCTCATCGGGGTACTCATCACCCGGCCCGCCTACGGTGATATCCTGCGTCGGCTGCTGACCGATCGCTAACGCTTCGATCCCGTTCTTTCGCTCCGTCAATTCCACCGCTCCACTCTCCCGCCGCCGTGTCAGCGTGCAGTGTGACAGCGTGGACACCAGTCGACGGTTCCGTCATCTCCGTACACGCGTGCAAAATCGTACGAGACGGGACGCTCGCAGGTCGTACAGACCGGCATCGAATCACCAATCTACGACACCGGTGGGACGAGTAATAACAGTGAGCCTGCGATTGCAACGGGCGCTTGAGACCGGACTTCCGTCGCCGAGACGCGGTGAATCGCGGTTCCGAGGGCGATCGCAGAACCGCCGCCGTCGACGTGTTATGGCTGGGTCAGGTCGCGCTGGAACTCGTCGAAGACCTCGAGGTCCGCGGGGAGGTCGTACGCGAGGTGGCGCTCGTCCTGCCGGTTGGTGCCGGCGTCGTCGATCGGTGTGGCGACGTCCTCCCAGCCGGGTTTGATCTTGACGCTTGTGGCGGGCATCCCGATCGCGATGTGGTGGGCGGGGATGTCGTGTTGGACGATGCCGCGCGCGCCGACGATTGCGTTTTCGCCGACTTTGCAGCCGGCACGGACCATCGCGTCGTAGGTGAGGCGGACATCGTCTTCGACGATCGTGTGATAGTTGCGGACCTCGGTCTGGTCGACAACGTCGTGGTCGTGACTGTAGATGTGGACGCCGTCGGAGACCGAGACGCGGTCGCCGATGGTGAGTTTCCCGCGGTCGTCCAGATGGACATCGTCGTGGACGACCGTGTTGTCTCCGATCGTGATGTTGTGGCCGTAGGTGAACGTGATCCCTTTGAAGAACCGACAGTCGTCGCCACACTCCTCGAAGAGGTGATCGGCGAGCATCCGCCGGAACCGCAGGGCGAACTCGACGTTGTCCGCGATCGGCAGGCTGTCGAACTGTCGCCAGAGCCACTGGAGGTGTTTGGACCGCCGAAACTGCGCTTCGTCCTTCTCCGCGTAGTACTCGCTCTCGAGGGTCGTGTTACAGGGATCGTAGCTCTGCAGGCGGACCCGTTCGGCCGCCGAGACGGACGCGCCGTTCTGCCAGCGCTCGTAGGCCTCGCGGTCGCCTGAGAGATCGATCAGCACGTCCTCGACGACCGAGCAGGTGTCCTCGTCGCTCGAGAGTCGCCGATCGACCGTATCGATAAACTCGCGCATCCCCGTGTCCGCCTCCTCGGGGAGCGACACGTACCGCTTTGTCATACCCCGAGGTATTGCCCGCCGAGTTCATAGGGGTTCGGTTGTGCGGACCGGGTTGCCGGACCCGCCGGTACGGATGGTTTGGTGCGGGCGAGAAACATGGCCCGTACCCGGGTGTCGGCGGGGTCACTCCCGGCTGGACTGCCACTCCGAGAGCAGCAACGCGGGCAGTGCGAGTGCGCCGATAAGCAACAACCCGCCGCCGACGACCGCGCCGACCGTGACCCGATCCCCGGGGAGTTCGAGATACCGCACGACGGCGAGTCCGAGCGGGACGAGAGCGAGGAGGATCGCCAGCAGGAGCCGGCTGGAAACCCGGGCCCGAGTGCGGGAGTCATCCATACCCCTATTTGTCAATCACAGGGCAAGAATGGTTCGACTCGAGGGGCCGGCGACCCGAACCCGTTCGGACGTGCTACTCGGGCGTTCCGTTCACCATAAGTTCCCCCGCTACGAAGGGCCGAACATGCACTACAGCGAACTGGGCGACTCGGGCGTCGAGGTCAGCGAAGTCGGGTTCGGCGCGTGGACCGTCGGCACCGACTGGTGGGGTGACCGATCGGACGACGACGCGATCGAGATGCTCCAGTACGCCGTCGAGCAGGGGATCACCTACTTCGACACGGGCGACGTTTACGGCCACGGCAACAGCGAGGAGTTGGTTGGCGAGGCGCTCGCCGGGGTCCGCGACGAGGTCACGATCGCGACGAAAGTCGGCTACGACTTCTACAACAACCCGCAGGCCGGCCACGGCGAACTCCCCAAGGAGATGGAGCCGTCGTACCTTCGGGACGCCGTCGACAAGAGCCTCGAGCGCCTCGGCCTCGACTCCGTCGACGTCCTCCAACTCCACAACGCGGATGTCGACGAGATCACGCCCGACGTGCTCGAACTGCTCGACGAACTCGAGGAGGAGGGTCTGATCGACGCCACCGGCCTCGCGCTCGGCCCCTCGATCGGCTGGCTCGCGGAAGGCGACCTCGCGATCGAGGAGGAGTTCGACTCCGTCCAGTTGGTCTGGAACGTCCTCGAGCAGGAGGTCGGGAACCACTTCCTCGAGACGATCGAGCGGACCGGCTCGTCGACGAGCCTGATCCCCCGCGTGCCCCACTCCTCGGGGATCTTAAACGAGCAAGTCACTCCCGAGACTGAACTCGACGAGGGTGATCACCGTGGGTTCCGCCCCGACGAGTGGTACGAGACCGGCTGGGAGAAACTCGAGCAACTGCGCTTCCTGGAACGCGACGGCGAGCGGACGATGGGCCAGGCGTCGATCGCGTGGCTCCTCAGTCACGAGCCGGTCGCGACCGTGACGCCGACGTTCCGCACGAAGGCGGACATCGACGAGTGGACGGCCGCCAGCGACGTGCCGAAGCTCACCGACGAGGAGATGACCCGCGTTGCGGAGCTGTACGAGACCGACTTCGACATCGACCGCGACGACGGCATGGACGCGCTGCGCTCTTCGGTCGACGGCGCGGACATCGAGTCGGCCGGCCTGGACAAACTCGCGGCCGACTGAGCGCCCGCCTCGAGCGGGGGCCGGCTGCCTCGATCTAGTCGGTCGTCGATTCCGAGAGCCTGAATTCGAACTCCAGCGTCCCGTCCGTTTTGACGTTCACGCCTCCGAGTCGGTCCGAGAGTTGCGCTCGCGCCTGCGAACTCGGTTCGACCGTGACGGAGACGCTGTTGCTGTTGGCGTTGTACGTGATATTGCCGACCGTGACGGCGAACTCGAAGAGTTCCGGCACGTCCTCCCTGACCCGGGTTCGCACGTCGTCGACCTCCGACCGAACGTCGGACATCTCCTCGTTTAACGTGCTCATTAACACTGCTAGCACTCCCCACAATATAACCATGGAGCCTGTTTGTGACGAGTCCCGAGCGTCGCAACGAGGGTCGCGTACGCCGGCGAACGTCGCGGGCGTCTGTTGTGTTCGGGAGGACAATGTCGGTTCGAGGGGCGACCGCGGTCCGGTGGTCGGGACGCGACAAGCGAGCGAGGGCGTCGGCGTCCCGCGTATATACGGCCCTCTATATCTGGGTCAGCATCCTATCCGAACACGGACCGACCATCTAGTCGACGAACACCATCCAGACCCATGACACCGTACGAATTCACCTGTCCCGACTGTCATCGGGAGATTCCGGTGACCGATCCGATGCGCGAGGCGACGCTAGCGAACGGCTGTCCGGTTTGCGGGCGGGCGGTAGCCGAAGACAACTTTGGGACCGGGTCCCGTTGTTAGGACGGACACCACGCGGTTCCGTACTCGCCGTTCGAACACTCACCGTTCTTCCGTCGCTCACCGCTCGGACACCCGTTCGCGTGGAGCGAAGCGGAGGTGAGTGCACGTTGAAGTCGTTGTATTGATGAGTGATACTAACAGACGGCTGAGTATGTCTCACATTGTGGTGACGGTCGCATGACCGTACAGCGATCGGTAGAACGGATCGGCGCGGTGACGAGCAAGTACTTCCTCGTCTGGGTCCTGGTCGTCTCCCCGCTGGCACTGTACTCGCCCGAGACGTTCACCTGGATCGAACCCTATATCACGCCGCTGCTGGGCATCATCATGCTCGGGATGGGGCTGACGCTGACTCCCGATGACTTCCGTCGCATCCTCGAGCGTCCGCGGGATGTATTCATCGGGGCACTGGGGCAGTGGATTCTGATGCCGACGATCGCCTACGCCCTCGTCGCCGTGCTGGAGTTGCCGGCGGAGATCGGTCTCGGATTGATCCTCGTCGGCGCAGCGCCGGGCGGAACCGCGTCGAACGTGATGACCTATCTCGGTCGCGGCGATGTCGCGCTCTCGGTGTCGATCACGTCGGTGACGACGATCGCCGCGCCGCTCGTGATGCCGGCGTGGATCGTCCTGCTCGCGGGTGAGTCGATTACCGTCACGTTCGGCGCGATGGCGACCTCGATCGGACAGGTCGTTTTGCTCCCGGTCGTCGCCGGTCTCGTCGTGCGCCATCTGCTCGACGCGTACGCGCCGGCGGTCGCGCAGGCGGGGCTGTCGATCTTTCCTGCGATCAGCGTGATCGCGATCGTCGCCATCGTCGCGGCCGTTGTGGGACTCAGCGTCGAGACGATTCTCGGCGCGAGCGCCCTCGTCTTCCTCGCAGTCGTCGTCCACAACGGGCTCGGTCTGGGGGCTGGCTACGCCGTCGGGCACGCGGCGAACATGGCCGAAGACCGGGCACGGGCGTGTGCGTTCGAGGTCGGCCTCCAGAACAGCGGGCTCGCCGTCGCGCTGGCGACGACCTATTTCAGTCCGAGCGCCGCGCTGATCCCGGCGCTCTTTAGCGTCTGGCACAACGTTTCCGGGCCGGCGCTCGCGACCCTGTTTACTCAACTCGACGGCGACGCGCCCGCTGGGGACGAGGAACCGGCCGTCGCCTCCGACTGACCCGCTCGAGAACGCGGACTCGACTGCCTCGCTTGCGAGCCGGCGGGTGACCGACCCGACCACGCAATTCCCTTATACTCATTCAATCACCTCTATGACAGCGTTTTACCGTGGAACAGTGTGGTACTGAATAGCATGTGCGACGTAACGTACGTCCGGAAAGCGTGTGCGTACATCACTCGCGGAACGGGCGAGCTACTGGTTTTCGAGGGGCCGGAACACGACGGGCTGCAGATCCCGAAGGGAACGCTCGAGACGGGCGAATCACCGCGGGACGCGCTGTTCAGGGAGGTCCGCGAGGAGAGCGGCCTCGGAACGTTGAACGGGACGCGACACCTGACGACGGATATCTGGACGCGCCGCGAGGAGCCACCAAAGCGGTACGTGCGCCACTTCTTCCACGCGACAGTGTACGAACCGCGCGACAACTGGAGTCACAGCGTCACTGACGGCGGCGAGGAACACGGTGCCGAGTTCGAGTTCCGCTGGCGGCAGCCGACGGCCGTCGAGGACGCCGAGTTCGCACTCGACCTCGACGAGTACGTCGGTCTGCTCCCGTCCGCACCCGATCCCGACGCGGTCGCGAGCGCTGCTGACTGACCGCGGTTGGCTCTCGCGACGTTCCGAACGGGCGGACGTGCCGGCGGGGTATCCTATTTCGAGAGCGCGCGCTCGACGGCCGCCGCTACGTCCATCGCTTTCTCGGCCAGGTCCTCGGCAACCAGTTCGTCGCCGACCGCGGCCTCGAGTTCGTCGGCGTCGACGATCTCCACTGTCCCATCGCTCCGCCGGATGACGTCGATATAGAGATCGACGTACCGCACGGTATCGGGGAAGAGTTCGATCGGCGTACAGACGTTGACGTAGGTCCCCTTCGGCGTGCCGTCGGCGGCCTTGTACGTCGTCGGATACCACCAGCGACCCTCGCGGAACTTCGTCACGGCCACGTCGCCCGCCTCCTTCGGCACGCCGAGCGCGTCGTAGCTGCCGCCGGCGCGCATGGAGCGCTCGAGGGTCACCTTCCCTTCGGGGTCCCAGTCGGTGACCTCGCCGCGGCCCAGCGAGACGAGTCGCCCGTCGGGTTTGCCGTGGCCGATCTCGAGGTGGTCGCCCCTGGTCGGGCCGAACTGACGAGCGACCGCGGCGAAGGGGAACGCGTCGCCCTCGACGCCGGTGTCGTCCCCGAGGGAGCCACAGACGGCCTCGGCGAAGTCGACCGCCGCGCTCGCGGCCCGATCGGCCGCCTTCGTCCGGTGGTGGCCCGGCATAGTCGCCGCCACCTGCCGTCGAGCGCCGTCCAGCGCGAATCGAGCGTCGCGGCCGAACCAGCACCACGCCGTCGTCCGGGGTGCGGCGAGCAGCCCAGGCTCGCCCGACTCGGCCGGTGTGTCGGCGAGGGCGTCCTCGAGCGCCCGCGCTCGCGTCGCCGCGGCCTCGAGGGCAGTGCCCATCGCCTCGAGATCCGCGTCGGCGGCGGCGCGTTGCCAGCGCAGGCCCCATCCGTCCGGAACGTCGGCGGACAGGAGGTCGGTCATGCCGACGAGTTCCTCCGCGCGGTCGCCGCCCATCGCCGCCAAGACGCCGGTCCGGTCCCGGGACAGGGTACAGAGCCCGCCTCCGACCTCGAGGGTCGGCCGCACGAGCGGGCGGTCGTCGTCCCACGGCGGTGCGGGCTCGTGAACCTGAACGCGATACCGGTCGCCGCCGTCGACGTACCCGTCGGCGTCGTCGTAGTTGAGGTAGCCACGGCGGCCGTCGCCGAGGTCGACGACCGCGCCGCTACCGCCGCTGGCCTCGAGCACCGCCGCGTCGAAGACCGCCCCGCGGGGTGTCTCGTCGTCCCAACGGAAGGTGTCGATGGCGAGTGCCGCGAGTTCGCCCGCGACCGTCTCGACCGCGTCTGGGTCGCCCGAGACCTCGACGCCCAGCCGATCGCGGGTCGTCTCGACCGAGACGGCAGCCGGCGCGGCGTCGAACGATTGCTCGAACCGCTCCCGGATCGGCTCGGAGGCCTGGACGACCTCGCAGCCGGCCTCGCTCAGGAGGTGGGTGACTGCCGTCGTGTAGATGCCGCGGACTCGAGCCGTCGTCATCGATCCCTCCCCGCGGGTGTACACGCCGGCCGTCGGTGCAGAGCCCGCTCGAGTGCGCCGCGTCCTCGTTCACGCATGGGACTCACCGCAGTGTTTCGCGGTCGGTCGCGAACCGAACGCGGTCGTTGATCGTCGGCCCGAGCGAGAGTTCGACGTAGTCCGCCTCCAAGATGCGACCGTCCTCGATGGGCACGCCCCACGTCTCGAATCGGAGCCAGCCGCGCATCTCGTCGGCGTGGGTCGTGATGTCGGCGTAGTCGACCTCGTGTTCGGGGTACGCCGCACTCGAATGTGCCAGCTCCATGTCGGAGTAGACGATATCGTGCTCGTCGAAGAAGGCCTCGAGCGCCGCTGCGTCCTCGGCGACGGCGTCGACGACCGCCTCGGAGGCGGCCCGGAGGTCGTCGGTCTCGAGGCCGACATCGCGAAGCGCCTGCTGAGTTCGCTGGTCGAAGTGCATGTCCGCCGGTTGGGCCGGGAGGCCTTTGATGATTCCGAGTCCGCGTCGAGTCCCGCAGTCGCCGTCCACGGCGGACGGCGTCTCGGGCAGGTCGATCAGCCGATCCGCGGTCGCGCGCTGTCGGCCGTCCGACCGAGACGTGCCATCCCGCTCGCGTCGCCGGTTGCCGAACCTATACCGGGCCAGCGGCTCTACACACGGCCATGCAGCGAAGGCGTGACCCGGTCGAACGAGCCGAGGAGCGACGCGCAGGCGGGTCGATGGACCTCTATGATATCTCCACGTGGGAACCGCGATCGATACCGGATCTACTCGCGTACACGCTTTACACCGCGGTCAGCTACGGGTTTCGGGCGATCGTCCTGTTGATCGCGGTCGCGATCACGCTCTCCCTGCTCGTCTCCCCCGCCGCGATCATTCTCGAGGACCCGTTCATCGGACTCTTCTTTGCGCTGTCCGTCGTCCCCGCGGGGCTGCTCGCAGCGTACATCTGGTACGCCGATATCACGACGAGCGAACCGCTCCCGTTGCTCGTCGCGACCTTTCTGCTCGGCGTGCTCTTCGCGACGTTCGCCGCCGTCGTCAACTCGCTCAGTCAAGCGGCGCTCGGCATCGGCAGCGGCGTCCTCTTTTTCTACCTGATCGTCGGTCCGATCGAGGAGACGGTCAAGCTGCTCGCCGTCCAGGTGTTCGCCTACCGAAGCACCAGCTTCAACGCGGTCATCGACGGGGCGGTCTACGGTGCCGTCGCGGGACTTGGCTTTGCGGCCATCGAGAACGCGATCTACATCGGCCGCGTCGTCGGCGAGGCCGATCCGGAGGCGGGCGTGTTCGTCACTGCCGGCGGCATCGCGACGGTGCGTGCGCTGGCCGGCCCCGGCCACGTCATCTATTCCGCGATCGCGGGCTACTACCTCGGGCTGGCGAAGTTCAACCGCGACTACTTCTGGCCGATCGTCCTCAAGGGACTGCTCGTCGCCGCCTTCGTCCACGGGACGTACAACGTCACGGTCGGCATCGTGCCCGACATCCTCACCGGGTTCCTCCCGCTGGGCTACGGACTGGCGTTCGTGAGCTACGTGGTGCTCTACGACCTCACGTTCGGCTACTATCTCTACCGCAAACTCGCTCGCTACCGCCGGACCTATCAGACGGTTACGAGCGACGCCGATGGCATGCGACCGGAACTGACCGAGTTCGAGCCGCCACAGCGCTGACCGGGCTCCCACGTCCCGTTCCGATCTCGACTCGAGGCCGATGCGGGGACGCCGATCCACCGGTCGGTGACGACTCACGAGCCGACCATCGCGATGGCGAGCCAGCCGTCAGTCGAAGCGGGTCTCGAGCAGCCGTTCGACGTACTTCGCGAGCACATCGACCTCGAGGTGGACCGGATCGCCGGGCTCCGTGTCGGCCAGCGTCGTCCGTTCGTAGGTCGTCGGAATGATGGCGACGGTGACCCGGCCGCGCTCCTCGTCCAGTTCCGCGACGGTCAGGCTGATCCCGTCGAGCGTGATCGAGCCCTTCTCGACGACGTACCGGTCGTACGTCGCGGGCAACTCGAACTCGAAGAACCAGTCTTCCGCGACCGATTCGACGTTCGTCACGGTGGCGACCGCGTCGACGTGGCCCTGCACGACGTGGCCGTCGAACCGGCCGTCGGCCGGCATCGCCCGCTCGAGGTTAACCGACGCACCCGTGTCGAGGTCGCCCAGATAGGTCCGCTCGACGGTCTCCGTCGCGAGGAATACCTCGAACCACTCGCCCTCGGCGAACTGCTCGACCGTGAGACACGCGCCGCTGACGCTGATACTCTGTCCGTGTGCGAGCCCCGTCGCGACCTCGTCGGCCCCGATCCGCAGCCGGAGGCCGTCATCGGCTCGCTCTCGAGCGACGATCTCGCCGGTCTCTTCGACGATCCCCGTGAACATATCCGAACCTGACGCGCGACGAGGCAAAGCCGTTCCGGGTCCGGTCTCGGCGTCGGCTCGCTCGCGGCCGACACGCCGCCGCGTTTTTAGCGATCGCCGCGCTATTTCGGTCCGATGGCCGGTATTATCGATACGATCAAACTCGCGGGCACCCTCGTTCTCGCGCTTCCCGCGGCGATCGCCGGACTCGAACTCGCGCTCGTTCGCGGGCAGACGGCGTTCGGCGTGGCGCTCGTCGCCCTCGCGATCGGACTCGTCGTTATCCAGCACACACTGACCATGCCCACCGACGTTCCCGAACTCCTGGCAAAACGGGTCGTCGGCACGGTCGCGAAAGAGCCGGAGTCAGAGCCGGACGACGACGGATAGCGCCGTTAGTCGAGCAATGCGGTCGGCTCGAGCGATTGCGACGGCGCGGCGAGCCAGTCGGGGCGTTCGCCGGCCTCGTGGACCGCCAGTACGTCGGCGATCCGGACCCGAACGTTCGCGTCGACCTGCCCGGCCACGTCGAGTCGCACCACGGTCCCGGGGCCGACATCGCTGCCGCCCGCGAGCGGCCGCTCGCGGGGCTCGAGCCCGACGCCCGAGACGTCGGTCTCGATCGCATCACCTTCGGCGAAGCCGAACGAGCGGACCTCCGCCTCGAGATCGGCCGCGACGGCGGTCACCGACTCCGTCCCGGCGGTCAGCATCGATCGCGCCGACCGGAACGACTGGGTGACCGCGACGTGGACCCGCCGTTCGCGGCCGCCGTCGCTGTCGACGACGAGCGTCCGAACGAGGCCGCCGTAGTAGCCCGCTGGGTCGCGAGGGGCGGCCTCGAGAACGATTGGCTCGCCCGGTTGGAGGGGGGCATCCGTCCCTGCATCGGACCCAGGATCGACAGCGGTGTTACCGGCCGGAAACGCACCCGAACCGACGATCGCCTCGTCGATGGCGGTCCGAAGCCGGGCGGGCGTCAGCGGCTCGCTCCCGGTTCCGTCCCCATCGGCAATCACGAGCCGTCCGTCGACGACCGTCGCGTCGGCGAGCAGCGACGCCGCTCTCCGAATCCCGGCACTCGCCGCCCGCTGGGCGGCCGCGATCCGCGCCCGTTCGCCGTCCGTCTTCGTCGCTCGCGCCCGCTCGAGGGCGTCCGTCGACGCGAGGTCGAACCCCGCTCCTTCGAGATAGAGCGCGGCGTCGTGTGGGACCCGCGGCGGGGTCAACACCGTGCCCTCGAGTCCGCGGTCGGCGAGTGCCGATGCGAGTCGCTCGGCGGGGTGCCCGCTCGCGTCGTTGGCCGCCGAGCGGACGAGCCACTCGTTTTCGACCCCGTCGTACGCGATCGCGGTGGGGCCGCTCGTCGGTGTCGGGAGAGCGTATCGAATCCCCGGATCGCGGTCGGCCCCGGCGTGGACGAACGCGATCGCATCGCGGTCCGCGAGGGCGGCCGACACGACGCCGGCTGCGCGATCGCGTCGCTCACGCGCGGCCGGTCCATCGCCGGACCGGTCGATATCGACGCCGTTCACACCAGTCACGGCGCTTCGGCTTCGGGCTCGACCTCGTCTGCATCCGCGTCGGGGACGGGTTCCTGGGCCTGCTCGATCAGTTCCTCGAGCGTCGAGTCGGTCAACTGGTTCCTGAGCAGGACATCGATCGGCAGCGTCGGCGCACCGTCAACGAGGTTCTCGAGCAAGACGAGTCGTTCGCGCGCCCGGGACATGCCGACGTAGAACACCCGGCGTTCGTTGTCGGTCAACACCGGCACCGGCGAGGTGGTCTTGGTGAACTCCTCGCAGCCGGGAACGTCCTCGGGGTCGTCGACGGTAGCGACCATCTGCTCGACGACCTTCTCGGTGAGATCCGTCCCGACGAGGACGTGGTCGGCTTCGCGACCCTTCGCGGAGTGGATCGTGCCGACGCGGACACGGTCGGTGTCCATCCCCTGATACTCGCCGATGGCGAAGTACGACCGGACGCTTTTCTTCTGGAAATTGGTGACCTTCCGAAGCATGTCGGCCGCCGAATCGGGGCCGGGCATGAACGGGGCGTGGTCCTCGACGACCTCGGCGGGGACCATGAGGTCCTCGAGGTCCTCGATGCCCGCGTCCTCCTGCCGCTCGTCGATCTCGTCGAAGAGGTCGTCGCGTTCCTGGGTCCCGAAGGCCGACTCCTGAAGCATGTCGGCGAGTCGGCGGGCCTGCAGGCCGGTGACGTCATCGCCGGCGTCGATGGCCTCGACCGCGCGGACGTACTGCGTGAGTCGGTCGGTCCACATCCGCTGGTCGGTCAGCGACGTGAACGGAACGCCCTCGGTGATGAACTCGTCGATGAACTGGAACATCTGGTATCGGGCCCGGAACAACACCATCACGGTGCCGTCGCCCTCGACGAGGGTACGCCGGACCATCCGGACCACGTCCAGCATCGATCCGTTCGTACGAGCCTCGACGGAGCCGCCTTCGGTGCGGGGCTTGAGGTCCTTGTCCTGCCGCTGGTCGATGTGGCGGATTTCCTTGTTGACCGCGTTGAGGACGTTCGACGGAAGTCGATAGGAGTTCGGCAGGATGATATCCTCGTCGACTTCCTCGTCGAGGAGCAGCGCCGGGTCGGCACCTTGCCAGGAGTAGACGACCTGGTCGTCGTCGCCGGCGATCAGGACCTGCTCCATGTGGGGTTTCCACTCCTCGTAGACGTCGTACTGGAGCGTGGTGATGTCCTGAAACTCGTCGATCACCAGGTAGTCGACGTTCGGGAGCAGCGAGCGCTGTTCGACCCGCTCGAGCATGTCCGCGAAGCCGATCTTGCCGTGCTCGCCCTTGTAGGAACGCCACGCACGGATGGCTTCGGGGACATCGATCCGGTCGTCGTCGCTGGGCCAGGTCGGCGTGTACTTGTTGCCTTCCTGGGCGTTAGGGTCGATTTCCGGCGGGAGACGGACCTCCTCTTCGTCCCACTGGAAGGGAACGTCGTACCAGTCCGACACATCGCGGCTGGTCCGCTGAAGCCACTGGCTCGTCGCGATGACCTTGTTACCGATGGTCGTCGATCGGGCGGTTCGGCGGCCAGCACCCGAGTACTCGTCCTCGTACTCGATGCCGTACTCCTCGCAGAACTCCTCTTTGTCCGACTCGCCGATGACGTCGCTACGAGAGAGATCAAGCAGTTCGTAGGCCTTCGCGTGCATCGTACAGACGTTGCCCTGCAACGCACGCGGGCTTTCGTCGAGTCGTTCGGCGAGGCGTTCCCGCACCTCCTGGGCCGCCGCTCGCGTATACGAGACGACGAGAATATCCCGAAAGGTGACGCCGTCCTGCTCGAGGATTTCCTCGACGTGATCCAGGAGGGCAGTCGTCTTGCCGCTTCCCGGACCACCGAACAGGCGGGTAACCGTCGTGTCCGTCGTAGTCATTGTAGCTGAACAGGAGCGCGACACCCATAAGTGACGTGGGTTTTCGTCGACAGAAACCAGTGGTCAGGGATCGCGTGGAGAGCGGGCGTCTCTGATGTTTGCGCCGTCGCGAATCTTGTCCTGGCAGTCCGGACAGACGCGTGGTTCGTCGACATCGCGGGGGGTAAAGACCCGAGCGTACGCGTCCGTCACGAACGCGCCGCAGTTCTGGCATTCCGGCATCGTTCTTCTCAGTCGGATATGGTCAGTAATGCATTATAATTGTGTCGGATCAAGAACGATAATACCCGCTCGAGGGCACTGAAAAATCGTCCAACGCGGAACGGAAAACGGGTTTTCGGCGGCCGAGAGGAGCGTGGTCGGTGCCAGTCAGGGCGCTGGCTCCCACCCGCAGACGGTACAGGAACTGGCCGACGTGTCGTGGAGACCGCCGCAATCGGGGCACTGCTTCTTGTTATACTCCTGCTCCCACCCTACTCGTTCGACCGAGTGACCGCGATCGGACAGGAATTGATCGATGACGTCGTCACCGGCATCCGTGGGTGAGGTTGCCATATGTATGGCAACACGGACCACAGTATTAAATCGTTGGGTCGGTGAAGATCCTGCCTCCTTTCCGCACTCACGTGTCGGTCCGACGGCCACGGAACCGTTCTGCCGCCGTGTTGCCCCGGCGAGCCCGTCCGCCGGCGGTTCGACCCGCGGACTTTTCTCGCTCTCGCGCAAACGGGACGGTATGAGCGACCTGCGCCTGAACGCGACCCAACTCGACCGCTACTCGAGACACGTCATCATGGACGAGATCGGGCCGGACGGCCAGCAACGGCTGCTCGAGAGCGCCGTCCTGGTTGTTGGCGCGGGTGGCCTCGGCTCGCCAGCGATCCAGTATCTCGCCGCGGCCGGCGTCGGTCGACTGGGAATCGTCGACGACGACGTCGTGGAGCGTTCGAACCTGCAACGACAGATCGTTCACGGCGACGCCGATGTCGGCCGGCCGAAAGTCGAGAGCGCGGCCGACTACGTCGCGACCCTGAACCCGGACATCGATGTCGACACACACGAAACCCGTGTTACGGCCGCTACCGTCGACGACCTCGTCGCCGAGTACGATATCGTCCTCGACGCCAGCGACAACTTCGCCACCCGCTACCTGCTCAACGACCACTGCGTCCTCACCGAAACGCCGCTATTCCACGGCGCGATCTACCGCTTCGAGGGACAACTGACTTCGTTTACGAACGAGCGCGGTGGTGACGAGCCACGGCCGTGTTACCGGTGTCTCTTCCCCGAAGCGCCCGAGCCCGGCACCGTCCCCGACTGCGCGACGACGGGCGTGCTTGGCGTCCTCCCCGGCACCGTCGGCTGTATCCAGGCCACGGAGGCAGTCAAGTACCTGCTCGGGAAAGGCGACCTGCTCGAGGGGCGACTCCTCATGTACGACGCGATGGACATGACCTTCGAAGAGGTTCCCATACGGCCGAATCCGGCGTGTCCGGTGTGTGGTGACGACCCCGAGATCGAGTCGGTCTCGGACGTGACCTACGAGGGGACCTGCGAGATCGCGGCCGACTGACCGACGGCGGGACGATCGGTCCGAAACGCCGCCGATTACGCGGCGCTTCCGTGCCGACGGCGGTGATCGAGATAGGCACCCGACGAGATCCAAAGGGCGATCAAGAAGGCGTAGACGCCGACCCCCGACGGGTTCGTCGACTGGACGACCCGTGCCGCTACGTACGCGACCGCGTAGGTCCCGAGCGGCGCACCGACGTACACCCGGTAGTTGGGCATCCAGCCTCGGCCCGCCTCGACGTGGGTGATGGCGTCCTTGAACAGCGCAACGGTGACGGAAACGGCGAACGGAACCAGTGCGAACAGCGACAGCAGCGCGACCAAGAGCCCGACATCACTGTCCGGACTTACGCCGAACACGTACAGTAACACCACTGGCGCGAAGACGACATACGCGGCGATCAGCCACCACCAGCGGGACCCGTTGCCGTCCGCATTCGACCCTGCCCGCGACGCCTTGTCTCGAGCCCGATCGATCCGCGCGGCCAGCCAGTCCCCGACGGCCGCGCCGATTCCGCCCGACAGGGCAAAGAACACGACGAGAACCGAGCCAACGACCGGGAACAGGGCAACGATGGCCACTCCCTGTATACCCCAGGACCATGCGAGTTCGAGCCCGGACGCGGCGTTCCAGCCGACTAGCGGCACGGAGCCGGCGACGCCGACGACGATTCCGGCCCGGCGGCTCACAGCCGGTCGCTTGCCGTAGCAAAGACTCTCGAGCAGCCCGACGTCGTCGTTCCCCGCCGATCGGTCGGCGTAGTGCAAACCGGCGAGCAGCCCGGCGGCGAGGACGGCGGTCACCGAAAACGACGTCGGCGCGGAGTCCCACGAGAGGGCGACGGTACACGGAATCGACGCGAGTCCGAGGAGGGCCGCCGTTCGAAACCGCTCGTCGGTCAGGTCCGAGAGGGTAACTCGAAGCAGGGGCATTGTTGTTTGTTTGTTGTCACTACCGAGTCAGTATTGAAAGCTGCACCGATCGGTGGCTCGAGCGCTCGCGGGCCAGCGGGGCTACTACGCTCGAGGTCTCTCCGGAAACGACCGCGATGGGAGCCGGCGGTCAACGGTCTGGGGGGACGTAGCGGCCCCTCGAGCGGACGACAGCATGCAGTTCCTGCGCGCCGGCGACGGCGAGACAGGAGACGAACGCGGTCGTGCCGAGTTTGCCACCAGCGCCGGCGAGTGCAGGCGAGACAGCGAGAAAAACGACGCCACAGAGGAGCCCAGCACCCGCGACGTGCCCTGTGCTTGCTAACCGCTCGCCGCTCGACATCCCGACGAACGACGCGCAGAATGCGACTGTGGCCAGCGTCGCCCCCAGTTCCGGGAGAAGCGACGGAAACGCGACGCCGGCGACGACCCCGACCGTCGCGGAGGCGACGACCGAACTCATCCCGCCGTGGGTGCGGAGTACGATCGTCGCGACCGCAGCGACGACGGCGACGGCGACGATCACCGGGGCGAGCCGCCACGCGAGCGATCCTCCGCTGGCGTAGTCGACGTCAGTCAGCGATGCCGTCGCGATGCAGCCGAAAAGCGCGATCGTCCCGTACTTTCCGCCGAAGCCGCCGAACGATTCCGCCGTCGCGACGAACGCGAGGCCGGCGAGTAGCCCCGCCAGCGCGACCCACTCGAGCGACGGGAACAGCGCCGGCGAGGCCATGCCGACGAACGAGCCACAGTAGGCCGCGCCGTCGACGTGCCGAGCCGTGAGGCCGACCGTCAGCCCGACGACCGCGGAAGCCAGTATCGGGCCGAGGCCGACCGAAACGCTCAGCCAATACGTGCCGACCGCAGCGGCGGCGACCGCAAGCGCGTCGACGGCGTCCGTCCGATCGAAGCCGACTGCCTCGAACTCCCGGAGACGCCTGCGTTCCGTCGCAGCGACGACGGTCCCCGCGAGAACGACCCCGAACTGGACGCTCATCAGCCCGGACGGGAGATCGGACGGCGCACGAACGGCACCGAGGAGCAACACGGCGGGCGTCACCAGCAACGCGAGATAGCCGGTAAGCTGAACCGAACCGTACACACCCGAACTCGTCCGAGGGGGACCGAGAATATTTCGATTCGAAATCGGAGCTAGCCGCTCGATCGGAGTGCTGACAGCGGCGCGAGCAGCGACTGAGACGACGGCTGCGGTCACAGCGCCCGTCCACGGTCACCGCTACGATCGGATCAACTCCGCAACAACCCGCCGTCGATCGGAATCTCGGTCCCGGTAACGAAACTCGCGTGCGGACTCGAGAGGAAGGCAACGACGTCGCCGACCTCTCGGGGGTCGCCGATGCGGTCCATCGGAATGTCGTCGGCCATCGCCGTCAGTCCCTCCTCGTAGTCGTCGTAGGTCCCGCGCTCGACGCCAGCCTCGATGAGTTCCTCGATTCGGGGCGTCTCGATCGTCCCCGGAAGGACGGTGTTGGCTCGGATTTCAGGCGCGAACTCGCGCGAAACCGTCTTGACGAGACCGATCACGCACCGGCGCACGGCGTTCGAGAGGAGCAGGCCGTCAGCGACTTCCCGAACGGTGCGAGAGGTGATACAGGTGACCGTCCCCGACTCCGAGTCGAGTAGGTGCTCGTAACTCTCCTCGAGCGTCCAGACGACGCTCATTACCAGCAGGTCGTAGGCCCGGTACCAGTCCCGTTCGTCGGTCTCGAGGAACGTGGTACTCGGCGGGCCGCCCGAGGAGGTGACCAGGTGGTCGAGTCCGCCGAACGCGTCGACGGTTGCGCTAACGAGATGGGAGACATCGTCTGGGTCTGTGAGGTCGGTTTGGACGGCGAGCACGTCGCCCGTCGCCGTCGCTTCGAGGGCATCGCGGGCGTCCGCGAGTCGCGTCGCATCGCGGCCACAGATCGCGACGTTCGCGCCCTCCTCGGCGAGGGCCTGTGCGCTCGCGAACCCGAGGCCGCTCGAGGAGGCAGTGACCAGTGCGCTGGTACCGGCGAGTTCGAGGTCCATACTCGGAGCGACGGTGGCGGCCTACAAATCACTCGGGGAACCGGAGCGCGATCCAGGTCGGATCGCCGATCGACTCTCGCCGTCGTAGTCGTCGTGGGGCCGTTCGAAATCGCGTTGGACTGACGTCGTCTTCCGGGTGTGCCCTGCTCAGTCCTGATGTCGAACCCGAACGATGCCCGCCGAGGTCACGCCGACGATCAGCGGCGTCGACACCTGTCGGCCGGTGACCGCCGATCCCGCGGCGTCGCTGACGATCTTCATCAGGTCCGGCGCGGTGTGATCGACCTTGACTCCCGCCTCGTCACAGGCGTCGTAGACCATCTGGGGAACGTCGTAGAGATCGGTGCCGGCCGGGACGCGAACCCGGACTGGTGCGCGCAGCGCCTCCGCGAACGCGACCGTCTCGCGGGCCTTCGAGACGTTCTCGCGAGCGCTGGATTCGATCGAGGAGACGTTCGCCCGCGAAGTACCGAGCGCGTCGGCAATATCGGCCTGGGAGACATCGCGCTCGCGCAAGGCGAGTACCTCCGCCTGGCGGTAGGTCAACACGCTCGTCTCCGGATCGAAGCCGATCTCTTCGAGGAGTGCCTCAACGTCGTCGATCACGGCGACCCGCCTCCCACGACTCCGCAGGCTCGCGTGTCCATAGCGAGAACTAGCTTTCGGCGGGATCAAAGCTTCCATGGTCTCGGCACTCTCGGTCCACGTCCTCGACGCGCAGCAACTCAGTCGGCCGACTGGCTCGGTGCGACGGACTCGGCGTCGGTCGGCGTCCCGATCACGGACCGGTGTACCCGTCGGCCCAGCGAACGTGCGAAGCGAACGGCGTTCGCGGGGCCGTCGTGGGGGCCGGGCGAGCGGTAAGAAACGATCAGCGTCCACATCGTCGCGACGCCGAGAGAGCCAAGCGCCGAGAACCGCATTCCCATCGTCGCATAGGTCAGCGCGTAGATCGCGCCGATCGTCATCGACGGGACGCTCGAGCCGAGGGGAACGTTCGCCGTCGCGTCGCGGACCGTCGGGGCGAGGAACACGATCGAGAGGACGCTACCGGCGAGGAATATCAGGTCTTGCCACATCGTGGCCGTTCTAACTTGGAGCCGAGTAAATACTTCTCGGTATCGGCTCGTCTCACGAGAGTGATCGGACCGCGACCTGGAGCGACCGGTCGGGGCGACGCGACGTCGTTCAGTACTCGAGGTCCCAGCGTTCCTCGTCGGTCGCGGCCAGTTCCGCCGCAACGCCGTCGGCGAGTCGATACTCGGTGCCCTCGCGAACGACGGTCCCCGCTCGCTCGAGGTGTTCCAGATGCGCGTAGGACTCGCCGGGCCCGTGGAGGACGTGAATCCCGTCGAGTTCGCCGAACAGATCGGCGCTGACCGTCCAGGTGTCGCAGGGTCCGTTCCGATCGAGGGCGTCGAGGACCCGCCAGGAGCGTTCCCTGTGGTGATCGATGATATGCTGGGCACGGTCGGCGGGATCGTCGATCGGATCGCGATGTCCCGGCCACGCACGGGCGTAGTCGGCGTCGACGATCCGCTGAAGCGCGCGGAGGTACTTGCCGAGCGGCCGCTCGACACGCACGTCCGCCCCGCCGACGTTGGGCGTGTAGACGGGCAACAACGCGTCGCCGGAGAAGACCACCCGTTCGCCGTCGCGGTCCGCCTCGAACATGCTGAGGCCGGCGGCGTGGCCGGATGTATGAACGACCTCGAGTTCGGTGTCACCGACCGAGAACGTGTCGCCGTCCTCGAACGCCGTCACGGTCGGCGTCTCGACCGTCGTCTCGCCGTCGGCCATGTACTCGAGCAGGGCCGCTTGCCGATCCTCGGGGATTCCCCACTCCGCGAAGGACTGCTTCTGGCGCTCGTCCATCGCATCCCAGGCGTCGTCGTCGCCGCCAACGAGCGGCGCGTCGGCGGCGTGCGCGAACACCTCGGCACCGCTTTCGGCCTGAATCTCGCCGGCCAGTCCGCAGTGGTCGTGGTGCCAGTGGGTCAGAAAGATCCGATCGATGTCGGCGAGCTCGAGACCGCGGTCGGATAGGGCTGCCTCGAGTTGTTCGCGGGTCGTCGCCATCCAGTCACCGGTATCGATCAGTACCGTCTCCGAACCGTCGTCGAAGAGGTAGGCGTTGTTATCGCCTTCGAACGCCGAATTCGAGAGCGGAATGCGTTCCATGCACCCACGTCTCACTGGAATCGAGAAAACGTTGTGTAAAGCGGCACGCTGGAAACCCGGGACGGTCCGTCACCGCCGAAAATGGTCGCAAGGGCGCGCGGGCTGTCCACTCGGGGGCCGCGTTACGAGCCCCAGAAATTATCCCGACTGCCGAGTCGCTCGCGCTCGGGGCCGTCGTCGCCGTCGTTCGATTGGTCTTCGGCGACGGCATCGCCGTCAGCGTTCGCGTCGGCGTCTCCGTCCGCCTCTTCACCGTCGTCGGGCTCCATCGGCAGGAGTTCCAGTTCCTCGGCGCGTGCGTGATTGCTGTGGACCCGCGTGATCTCGACTCGTGCACGGGCCTCCGGCAGGACGCCGTCGACCATGACGATAAAACCGTCCTCGGTGCGGCCGACGCCGGCCCCGCTCTCGTGCATGTCGACGACGTCAATGATGACTTCCTCGCCGGACTTGACCGGCTGTGTCTTGAGGTCCTCGATCGGCTGGCCGTAGTGGTTACACCACTCCTTGCCACCCCGATCACCGTAGTGCTGACAACCCATGCCCGAGATCCGTTCGGAGAACTCCGGGCAGTCGTCGGCGAGTGGACAGTCTGCCATGCTCGCCACTACCAGCGGTGGCGTTAAACCGTTTCCGTCTTGGGGATCGAGGCCACGATCGAACGAAACGGTGGTAGCAGACGGGGAGGAAGCGGACAGCAAATATAACGGGATCGATAGAATGTATGAAAGCTGGAAACTGAACGGCTTCCACGCGACGGGCGGTTTCGAAAAGATTTACGGTATGGGCGTAGCAGTGACAGACGATGAAAATTCTCGTTACGGTCAAAGAGGTGGCGACCGTCGAAGACGAGTTCGAAATCGAGGGAACCGAAATCGCCGATCAGTACCTTGGTGCCGATCTCAACGAGTGGGACGACTACGCGATCGAAGAGGCAGTGCAGCTTCAGGAAGACGGTATCGCCGACGAAGTCGTAACGGTCACCATCGGTCCGGAGGACTGCGAGCAGACCGTCCGGCAGGCCCTCGCGAAAGGTGCGGACCGTGCCGTTCGCGTCTGGGACGACGCCCTCGAGGACGTCGACCTGCTCGACGTCAACGCCAAGACGGAGATCCTCAGTGCCGTCATCGAGGCGGAAGACCCTGACCTCGTGCTCTCCGGCGTGCAGGCCGGCGACGACAGCTTCGGCGCGACCGGCGTCTCGGTCGCCGAGAACCTCGGTTTCCAGTGGGGGGCCGTCGTCAACCACCTCGAGCACGATCTCGAGGACGGTCTCGCCTCGGTGCGACGCGAACTCGAGGGCGGCGTCGAGGAACTGACCGACATCGAGCTGCCGGCCGTCCTGACGATCCAGACGGGGATCAACGAACCGCGCTACGCCAGCCTCCGTGGCATCCGGCAGGCACAACAGAAACCCCTGGACGTCCAGACGCTGGCCGACATCGGCGTCGACGAGAGCGCCATCGAGACCGAACTCGAGCTCACGGACATGTACGAGCCCGAAAGCGAGAGCGACGCGACCTTCTGGGAGGGCAGCCCCGACGAAACCGCCTCGGAGTTGGGTGAACTGCTCCGCGACAAGGGGGTGGCACAATGACGGATGTCCTCGCGGTCGCGGACCACCGACGCGGCGAACTGCGCGACGTCAGCTACGAGAGCATCACGGCCGGCCGTGAACTCGCCGACGAAACCGGCGGCGACCTCCACATCGCGGTCATCAGCGGCACCGTCGACGACTTCGCCGACAAACTCAACCGCGACGGCGTCGACGCGATCCACACCGTCTCCCACGGTGAGGAGTTCAACCACGATATCTACAGCCAGGCGATCACACAGCTCTACGACGAGCTCGCACCGCAATACGTGTTGACGCCGAACAGCGTCAACGGGCTCGATTACGCACCCGCGATCGCCAACGAACTCGATCTGCCGGTCGTCACAGACACGGTCGACCTCGACAACGACGGCGAGACGCTCGTCGCGACGCGGGAAATGTACGGCGGGAAAGTCGAGACGACGACCGAACTCGAGGGCGACGCTGTGATCACGATCCGCGGTGCCGAGTGGCCCGCCGCGGAGGGGACCGGCGACGCCACGATCGAGGCCTTCGACGCGGACATCGACGAAGACGCGATCGGCTCGACCGTCAACGGCTTCGAGGAAGTCGGCGGCGGCGACGTCGACATCAGCGAGGCCGACCTGCTCGTCTCGGTCGGCCGCGGGATCGAGGAGGAGGAGAATCTCGATCTGATCCGCGATCTGGCGGACGCGCTCGGCGCGACGCTGTCCTCGTCCCGTCCGATCGTCGACAACGGCTGGCTGCCCAAGAACCGGCAGGTCGGCCAGTCCGGGAAAGTCGTCACGCCCGATGTCTACATCGCGATCGGGATCTCCGGCGCGGTCCAGCACGTCGCCGGCATGAAAGGCTCCGATACGATCGTCGCGATCAACACGGACCCCAACGCGCCGATCATGGACATCGCCGACTACGCGATCGTCGACGACCTCTTCGACGTCGTGCCGGAACTCATCGACGAGTTCGACGGATAAGCGGGCGAACCGCGATCGAACGGCGTGAGCGAGCGGTTTTTTTATCCGGATGTCTGCGCGAGCGGTCGCGACTCGAGCGGAAACAGGTGGTCGCACGTCGTGCCGGCAGTCGCCGACGAGTTCGACGGGGAAGCGATAGCAGCCCGGCCGAACGGACTCACGGCGCTGCGCGCCGTGGTGAACCGAGCGGTCGTTGGGTCGGGATCGCGGTTGCGGTGTCGCGTGCCCGCTTTCTGCAACAGCGTTCTCGGTGTCGGGTGGGTCACGACACACGAGTAGGTCCCGTTCGGGAGTTCACCACCGACGACTGGCGACGATCCCGGTTACTCAACCGGTGATATCGCCGTTCTATTGATAGTCAGCTAACTGTTCAGGTTTAGCAGACAGTACAGTTATATGCTATGAGTTGGATGCGGAGGTATGCCCAGTCGATCGAACCGACGAACACTACTGTCTGGTCTCTGTACCGCTGGTCTCGGCGGCCTTGCCGGCTGCCTCAGTTCGGTACCCGGACTCGACTCGAACGATGCCGAGTCCGGAACCGGCGTTGGCGGTACCGACCGGACGCTCAAACTCGGGATCATGCAACCGCTAAGCGGCAGGCTCGAGTCGCTCGGGAAACCGATTCGAGACGCCGCAGAACTCCCGGCCAAACAAGTACGAGACGACGTATCGCTCGACATCGACTACAACGTCGTCGACACGGGAACGTCCCCGTCCAAAGGCGTTCAAAGCGCTTTCAAACTCGTCACCGAGGGCGAGTACCCGATGGTCAACGGTCCGGCGGCGGCCGACGTGACGCTGCAGGCGACCCAGCAGGTGCTCATTCCGTACCGGACCGTCTGCTGTTCGCCCAGCGCGACGTCGCCGACGATCACGTCGCTCAACGATGCCGGCCTCGTCTTCCGGACCGCACTGTCGGACCGGCTGCAGGCGCTTGTCCTGGCCCAGAAGGCGGCGAACGACCTCGGCCACGACAGCGCCGGAATCCTCTACGAGAACAACGACTACGGGTGGCAGTTGGCCCAGGCGTTCACGCGGTCGTTCCAGCGTACACACGGCGGCACAGTCACGTCGCAGGTCCCGCTGAAAGGCGACTCGAGTTCCTACGACGCGGCCATCGAGCGAGCCAGAACGGACGATCCAGACCTGTTGCTCGTGATCGGCTATCCGGGGACCGGCGGCCAGGTACTCGCTGACCTCGGTGCCGACGCCCCGGAGGATATCCTCGTTACCGACGGGATGCAAGACAAGAGCCTCCACGACCAAGTCGACTACTCGCTCGACGGCATCCGCGGTACTGCACCGCTGGTCAACGGGCCCGGTAACCAGAGGTTCACGAAGCTATTCAAAAACGAGTACGACACCGAACCGGGCATCTTCACGCCCCACTCGTACGACGCAAGCGCCGTCTTGCTCCTCGCGAACGCTTACGCTGGGCAAAACGACGGCCAAGCGATCGGCAGCGCCATGCCGGTTGTCACGACCGGAGACGGGAAAGAGATCACCCCGGACAATCTCGCAGAGGGAATCGAACTCGCGGCCCAGGGCGAGGCCGTCACGTATCGGGGGGCGTCCAGTCCGGTTAATTTCGACGAGAACGGCGACGTGACCGACGGCGTCATCCAGTACTGGGAGTTCGACGAAAGCGCTTCCAGCGGAATCGCCGAAATAGAACGGGTGAGTCCATAATGGTGTCGCCCGCATCGCTGGTTCCGTCGTTTATCAGGCGGCGATACCTCCTGAAGTTCGTGGTCTCGATCCTGGCGGTCGTGCTCGTGATCGGGAGCGTCGGGGCAGTCAGCTACGTCCAGATCAACGACACGGTCCGGACGGACTCGGATGAACAGCTCGAGTCGACCGCCGAAACGCACGCGGATACGATCAGTAACTGGGTCGAGTCGATGCGCGTCCAGACCCGAACGGCGTCCGATTCGTCGGTCCTTCAGGAGGGCGATCCGCAGGCGGTCCAGGGCAAACTCGTCGAAGAGCAGGCCCGGATGGACGTCGACGTCCGTGCCATCCACTACGTCGACACCGAGAACAACGAGATCGTCACGAGCACGGACGCGTCCTACCGCGGCAAATCGTTCGCCGATATGGCGGAACCGTGGGCCACGGACGGCTTCGAGGACAACCTCGGACTCGACGAGTCCGTCTGGCACTCCCAGTCGGCCTACAAGTCGCCGACGCTCAAGGACAAAGTGATGGCGTTCGCCAGTCCGGTCACCGACCGCGACGACCGGGCCGTCGTCATCGTCGGCGCCCTCGAGTATCAGGTCAACCAGCTCCACGAGGAGAACACGTCCGCCTCGACAGCCATCATCGGCGGCGACGGTGCAACCGTCTTCAAGGCCGAATCGGCGTCGTTCGACGCCGACGTGGTCGACAGTGGGGCGATCGAGGCTGCCCTCGGCGGTCGAATGACGCTCAACCGGGACGATGATGTCGTCCGATCGTACGTCCCCGTGGGCAACACCCAGTGGGTCGCCGTCACGAGCGTCCCGGCGGAGCAAGCCTACGGCGTCGCGAACGACGTCAAGATAAATGTCATAACGATGATACTTGCGAGTCTCATCGCGCTCGGTGCCGTCGGCGTCGTCCTCGGGCGACAGACCGTCGGCCCGCTGGCTCGGCTCCGCGACCGGACGGCCGAGATGGAAGAGGGCAACCTCGACGTGGATCTCGAGACGAACCGCGTCGACGAGATCGGCCGGCTGTACGACGGGTTCGACAGCATGCGCACCTCGTTGCGAAACCAGATCGAGGCGGCCGAGGTCGCCCGCAGGGAAGCGGAAGCGGCCCGCGACGAGACCGAATCGATGAACCGCCACCTCGAGACGAAAGCCGAGGAGTTCAGCAGCGTGATGGACGAGTGTGCTGACGGCGATCTGACCCAGCGGCTCGACCCCGAGAGCGAAAGCGATGCGATGACCGACATCGCGGTCGCGTTCAACGAGATGCTCGAGGAACTCGAGGAGACGACGGCCAACGTCAAGGCCTTCGCCGACGAGGTGGCGGCGGCCAGCGAACAGGTGACTGCCAGCTCCGAGGAGGTTCGCTCGGCGTCACAGCAGGTTTCCGACTCGATTCAGTCGATCTCGGACGGTGCGGACCGCCAGAACCAGAACCTGCAGTCGGTCAACCAGGAGATGAGCGACCTGTCAACGACAACGGAAGAGATCGCGGCCTCCTCGAACAACGTCGCCGATCTTGCAGAGCAGACGGCCGAAACTGGACGCCTCGGTCGCCAAGCGGCACAGGAGGCGATCGACGGGATGCACGTGATCGAATCGGAGTCGACCGATGCCGTCGATGCGATCCAGGACCTCGAAGAGGAGATGGCACAGGTCGACGAACTCGTCGAGTTCATCTCCGACGTCGCCCGCGAGACGAACATGCTCGCCCTGAACGCGAACATCGAAGCGTCGCGGGGCGACAGCGGCGAGGACGGCTCCGGGTTCGGTGCCGTCGCCACGCAGGTCAAGGAGTTAGCCGCGGACACGAAATCGACAGCTGAGGACATCGAAAAGCGGTTAGAGCGGATCGACGAACAGACGAGCGAAACGGCGACCGAGGTCCAGCGCACCGCAGAGCGGATCTCGGAGCACGTCGGCTCCGTCGAAAACGCCGCGGAGGCGCTCGACGAGATCGCCCACTACGCCGATCGGACCAACGACGGCGTACAGGAGATTTCCGCGGCGACCGAGGAACAGGCGGCCTCGACGCAGGAGGTCGTCGCCATGGTCTCGTCGGCGACGAATATCTCCGAATCGACCGCGGCCGAATCCCAGCGCGTTGCGGCGGCTGCCGAAGAGCAGACTTCCGCCCTCTCGGAAGTGTCGGAGAGCGCGAGTTCGCTCGCCGATCAGGCGGCACACCTGAGCGAGACGCTCGATCACTTCGAAACCGACCGAGCGGAAGACGTCTCGATCGACGAGTACGAATCCGACCACGAGATGTCCTTCGAGTTCGAGGAGTCGGACATCGACGGCGACGACATGGTCGAGCACAGTGACGGGACTCCCGACACGGTAGCCGAGACTGCAACCGAGTCCGAGCCCGACACCCAAGCATCGACGGAGGCCACGCGGGGCGTGACCGACGCGGGAGACGGAAGCGATGGCGGCGACGACGGAGCGGACGAGACGGAGACCGGGTCCGAGTCGGACGCCGACGACACGGACGCTGACGGATCGTCGGACGACGAGTTCACCTTCACTCGATTCGACGACGAGTAAGTCCGAATCGACGGTCGAACCGTCACGTACTTTTCACCGCCGTCCTAAGCGCGGGTGATGGAACTGCTGGAGCGCCGACGGGCGCTGATCGAGGAGCGTCTCGTCGAGGTCGTCGAGGGGGTCGAACCCGAGACGCTCAGCGACGAACTGCGCCACGTTGCGCTCTCGGGCGGCAAGCGCGTCCGACCGATGGTAACGCTACTGGCCTGTGAGACGGTCGGCGGGCGAGCCGAGGACGCCGTCGAGTTCGGCGTCGGTATCGAACTCGTCCACAGCGCCTCGCTCGTCGTCGACGACATTATCGATCGCTCGGAACTGCGACGCGGAACGACCAGCGCCTGGGCCGAGTTCGGCCACGGGCCGGCGATCATTACAAGCGACGGGCTGTTAGGCGAAGCGTTCGCCCTCTTTTCTGCGAATCCGGACGCGACGCGTGTCGTCGCCGAAGCGATGGTCGAACTCGGTGTCGGCGAGGCAACCGAACTGTCGGCCGAGCCCACCAACGAAGACGAGTACATGACGTTAGCCCGTCGAAAAACCGGTGCGCTGTTCCGGGCTGCGGCCGAACTCGGGGCGATCGCCGCCGACTCCGATCCCGTCACCGTCGAGGCGCTCGGCGAGTACGCCGAGCGGGTCGGGGTCGCTTTCCAGATCAGGGATGACGTCTTGGATGCCGTCGCCGATCCCGACGAACTCGGCAAGCCGACCGGCCACGACGCCGCCTTGGAGCGCCCGTCGGTCGTTCAGGTGACGGATCTCACGCCCGACGAAGCGAACGCCCACGCCCGACAGGAAGCCGACCGGGCGATCGACGCCCTTGATCGGGTCGAGGTCGCCGACCCCGACGCACGACAATACCTCCTCGAGCTCGCCGAATTCGTCGTCGAGCGGGAACGATAGCCGGTGTGACGACGCCGAGCGGCAGCGTCTCGAGCCACCAACGGGTCAGACGCGTTCGGCCCCGCGCCGTCCGTCGTCCCGACCGTCCGAGAACCGCGACTCCGCGACGGCGAACGTGAGCGTACTCACGATCCCGAGCAGTGTCCCCGCGGTCAGGGCCGCCGCGAGATACGTGATCCCGACTCGCTCGAGGAAGAACGCGCTCACCGCGTGGAGGACGACCGCGATAGAGAGCACGTAAAACGGCGCGTTCAGATAGCGCCACTCGAGCGAGTCGGCGATGTACTCGTCGGTGATCTGGCCGAGACTGGTGGTCAGCCCCGCGGCGGCGAACCAGAGGATCGCGCCGTTGACCAGTGCCGCGAGCATGACTGGCACGTCGAGACTCCCCGTCGTCGAGGCGCGCACCGACTCGAGGGTCTCCATCCCGCTGACGCCCCCGAGGACGAACAGCGCCGCGGCGACGACGTACGCCAGCAACGTCGTGCGACCGGCATACAGCGAGCGGCGGGCGCGTTCGACGGTGGCGTCCAGTCGATCGCCGAGACACAGACCGCGAGAGATGAGGTACAAGCCGAGTAACGCCGACGTCGTTCCCAATACGAACCCGGGCATCTCCAGGACGGAGCCGACCAGTGCGAGCGGGTAGATCAACAGGAGAATCCCGAGGGGAATGAGTACCGTCCCGCGCGTTTCGGGGTCGTTTAACACCTGCTTGATCGTGTAGTACATCGACTCCAAGTTCTGTGCCTGTCGGACGACGACTCGCCGGACGCCGTCAATGGGGACGCGCGAACGGATGATCGGGATGACGGATTCGTCCTGTGCGCCGTCCGTGATCACGAGGGCGGTGACGTCTTCCGCGGTCGAGAGGCTCGCGAGGACGGTATCGACCTCGTCGCCGACTTCGCGGTTGGCGCTCACGTCGCCCTGATCGTTCCCGGTGACGACGGCGACCTCGACGCTTTCCTCGCGGTCGGCGAGATCGTCGTAGACGTGCAAGCCCTGAAAGATGACGTTGACATCCGAGTCCTCCGGATCGGCGGTCGCGAGGGCGACGGCCGCCTCTTCGACGGGCTCACGGCCGATGACCGGCGTCGAAAAGCCGGTCTTGCGACCGAGATCGTCGTCGAGATCGACACAGAGGACCAACAGCATCGCCTCGTGGTTGCACGCCGCGGTATTTCTCTCTTCTGGACGACGGAATCGAAGCCGCCGCGAGCGCGCTTGCGGTCTCGCGAGGACTCAGCCCGACCCGCTCGTCTCGAGGGAGCACTCGGTCGTCGAGGAGAGCACGTCACCGACCGCGTCAGCGTCCGTGGTCGTCACCCGCTCGTCGTAGTCGTCGCGGTCGATGTGGGCCGGAAACGCCGTCCGGACAGTTCCGTTTCGGGCTCCGCGAACGCGGCTGCGACCGCCGCGGTAGACCGGCTGATCGTCCCCTCGGCATCGAGGACGAACAGTGCCGTCGGCGCGAGGCCGCGGGCCGTCTACCGCTTGTCTTCGCGGTCGCTCTCGACGGCGGTTTCGATTCGGGCCGCCAACTCGGCGTACTGGTCGGCTCCCGTCCCTTTCCGGACGTAGTCGGTGACGCCGGCCGAGATCGCCTCGTCTGCGATCTCCGCGGATCCGGCCCCGGTAAACAGGATAAACGGAACGTCGAGGTCCCGGCTCCGTATCGCCCCGAACAACTCGAGGCCGTCCATGCCGGGCATGTCGTAATCGCTGACGACGCAGTCGATTCCGCGATCGGGGTCAGGGTCGGGCTCGCCGTCGACGATCGCCAGCCCTTCGCGGCCGGTTTCGGCGGTCGTCACGACGAGATCGTCGTCGCGCCGCTCGAGGACGGTCGCCGTCAACTCGCGGTAGTGGGGGTCGTCGTCGATACAGAGAACGTAAATCCCCGGTGACATCGGATACGCTACATTCCGTCGCCGTGATATAATAGTATGGGGCCGCGACTCGGCCGTCGGAGCCCGTCGATCGGCTCTCCTGATTTCGCACGGCTTTTGAGGCTCGGGCGGATACGTTCCCTCGAATGATCTCGAAGGGCTGTGAGCAGTGCGCGAAAGGTGGGAAAATGGTGCTGTTCGTCTACGGTTACTGCGACCAGCGCGACTGCTTTTACTGCCCGCTCGGCGAGAACCGCAAGAACGTCACCGATGTCTACGCCAACGAACGACTCGTCGAGAGCGACGACGACGTCCTCACCGAAGCCCACCGGATGGACGCACTGGGGACATCGATCACCGGTGGCGAACCCCAGGAGGCCCTCGGCCGGACCTGTCACTACCTCGAACTCCTCAAAGACGAGTTCGGCGAGGACCACCACACCCACCTCTACACCGGCATCACCGGCGGCCGCGAGAACATGCGTCGGCTCTCGGAGGCCGGCCTGGACGAGATCCGGTTCCACCCGCCCTACGAACAGTGGGGCGACCTCCACGGCACCGAATGGGAGGAGATTCTCCACATCGCCCGTGAAGAGGGGCTGACCCCCGCGTTCGAAATCCCCGGTATCCGCGCCGAGTCGGAGTTCCTCGAGTTCTTGGACGAAGGCGCGGCCGAGTTCTGTAACATCAACGAGTTCGAGATGAGCGACGGGAACTACCGCCGGATGCAGGAACAGGGGTACGAACTCAAGGAAGACCACATGAGCGCCGTCGACGGCTCCCGCGAGGAGATCCTCGACGTGATGGGCGACCACGAGAAGGTTTATTTCTGTACTTCCGTCTTCAAGGACGCGGCCCAGCACCGCCGCCGTCTCAAGCGCATGGCCCGCAACATCCGCCGCGAGTTCGACGACGTCACCGACGACGGCACGCTCGTCTACGGCAAGACCCACGCCGACCCCGCGGCGTTCGAAGCCCTAGGCGTCCCCGAGGAGTTTTACACCGTTAAAACCGACCACGTCGAGGTCGCCTGGTGGCTCTTAGAGGAGATGATCGAGGACGGCGATCTCGAGGACGGCGAGATCGTCGAACAGTATCCGACTTACGACGGCCAAGTGGTCGAGCGGACGCCCCTCGCCTAAGTACGGCGAGCGAACGCCGCTGTCGACTCCTCGACGACGGAGTAGCGGGCGGCCCGGGATTGCATCCGATCACGGACCGACCGACGGGAACGCTTTTGCACAGTATAAGCACCGTCCCACAACGGCCAATGCAAGAACACGGCCGTTTCAAAGCCGTTCCGTCCGTTTCCGGAGTGAACGGGGACGCTGTCGCTTAGCGAGGCTGTAATAATCTGCCCCGGGCCGGTACGCCGGAGTACGATGCACTTCCGAACCATTGCTGTCATCGCCGTCGCACTGCTCGTGGCACTCTCCGGGTGCAGCGCCCTCGGGGGGTCGCAAGCGGACGGACCAACCGACTCCGATGCCGAGACGGAACCGCTGAACGGGACTGAGACGAACGCGGACGGGCCCGACGACATCGAACCCGGCTCCGGCGACGCCGAACCGAACGGAACCGACGGCGACACGGACACGGACGGGGGAGAGGCCACCGCAGACGCGGCGTGGCAGCCGCCCGAGGAACCGAACCGCCCACTGGAAGACAAACGCGAGGATCGGATCCAGTCCGTCACGTTCGTCGACAAGGAACCCGCAGCGAACGGCGACGGCTATTCGAACTTCAGCCTCGAGATCGTCGCCAACACCAGCATGGAAGCCGTCGACCCACCGGCACACGGTGACGTGATCGGAGAACCGTACTTCTTCGTTAAGATCAACGAAGACGAGCAGAAACTCGTCGAACGGACGGACCAGGTTCGAATGGACGAGAACGGAACGTATCACATCGACGTTCGGCCGGCCGGTCTCGAGGAGTTCGGTGCTGGCCCGCTGACCGTCGAGGTCTTCCTGATGGACGAGGACAAGGACTGGGATGACATCTACGACGCCGTGGGCAGAGAGATCCAGTACGCTCCGGACGGGGGCACCGACGGCTCGAGTGCGACCGCCGACGAGTCGGAACCGATCGAAAGCGCCACGTCCGACTGAACTGTCACGACAGACCGCAAGCGGTCGTCGGAGCGGGTGTGTAGTTCGTTTCGGGACGGGACGATCGGTGACGGCCACGGATCGACCGCTCTCCGCGAGGTCAGTCGATCTCGGTCGGGTCGACATCCGGTAACGTAATGAGGTTCTCCCGGCCGATCCTGAGCTTCTCGATCTCGTCATCGTCGGCCATCTTCGAGAGCAGTTGGGAGACCTTAGCGTTCGACCAGCCGGTCTCGGTGACGATCGTCCCCTGTTTCATCCGCCCGCCGTTCCGTTTGAGCAAGCGGAGGACGCGCTCCTCGTCGCTCAACAGTTCGGGGTCGATCTCGTCTTCGACGGGCTCCTCGAACTCGAGATGGGTACCCGGTTCGGGACCGTCGGTGGCCGGGTCAGCCGCCGCGGGCGCGACCGCTTCGGAACCGCCGGCTCGGTCGGCTGTCGGGGTGTCGCGGTCGTCCCCGGTATCCGCGCCGAGTCTCGCAAGGATGCCGAGCGACGAGAGGCGTTCGGCCGAAATCGGGACATCGAGCGTTCGTTGGGTGAGCAGATACACCGCCCCACCGACGACGATCACGAGGCCGAGAACGGCGGCGAGCAGCCAGCCGCCGCCCGAAAAGAGGGGCGAGCCCTGACCGGCACCCGCGAGGATCGTGATCTGGAGACCGTCCGGACCGAACTCGTGGGGGCCGTCCCAGACGAGCGCACCGTCTTCCGTCCCCGTCGGCGCGTCGACGAAACCGTAGTTCGGCGGCGGCTCGACGACGAGGCGCTGACCGGCTCCCAGCGTCTGGATTACGTTCCGATCGGCCGCCTGGAACGAATCGCCGACGTGAATTCGATCCCCGTCGACGGGTGCGAAGTTCGTCCACGTAAACGAGTAGGCGATGACGCCGATCCGATCGGCCGTCCCGTCCGACGGCTGATCCGACTCTGGGTCGCGCTCTTCGATTCGGGGGTCGTCCCACTCTTCGTCCTCGATCGACATCTCGCGCCCGGTCGCTTCGGATACGAGGCCCGCATATCGCGTGAACAATCGGGGGTCGTACGGAGCGTCTCGGCGTCCCGAGACGACCGCGTCGGCGTACTCGTCGAACGTTTGCGCATCGGTATCGTTCGACAGCCGAAATCGACTCTCGATCGTCCATTCCGCGTTCCCGGACTCAGTGATTCGAACGGTGATGATCTGCCGGGTGTCGGGTCGCTCGAGCGAAGGCGGTGTGACTGCGGCCGAGGAAGCAGTCTGTGACTCGAGGACGTCGTCGGGAGGGGAGGGCGCTGGCGGGGACCGCTCGTCCGTCTGGTAGGACTGACCCGACGGCGTTGCGGCCACTGCCCCCAGCGTAGTTGTAGCGAGGAGGACTGCGAGGGCGAGTGTGGCGGCAGTGGACATCCGCATGCGTATCAACGGGTGGTTTCCCGGGGGAAAAAACCCTTTCCATCGGAAAATAAAACGTTACTGACGGCGCTAACGGGTTTCCCGGACGGTAAGCAGATCATTAAACTCGGCCCCGGCTGTTCGTTTGGAGACGACCTGTTTTTGTATCAAGAGCCCGTACGGAGTGGCGATGACCAACGCGACCCCCGCCCTCCTCGCGTTGCTGCTCGTCCTCTCCGTGCCCGCGATAACGATCGTTGCGGCTGGGCCTGCCGACGGGGGTAACAGCGCTGTGGAGACGGTGCGACTGCAAACGTCGTCCTCCCAGACACCAACGACGGTTAACAATACGACCAATCGACTCCCGCTCAGCGGTGAGGTCCGAAGCGAGTACACCGAGTACGGGCCGGACCTGGGAACGGCGCTTGCGAGCGCGGACGACCAGCTCCGGGTCGACCACGACCAGTATACCATCGTCGACAGCGAGTTCGACGATGCGACGGACGAGGAACGAAAAGCGATACTCCAGGCAGCCTACGACCGACTCACGGAACGAGCGGCCGAACTCGAGCAACGCGAACGCAACGCAACGAGGGAACACGCCGCCGGCGAGCGGTCATCGGCGGAACTCCTCCGGACGCTGTTACGCAATCACAACGAGGCGGCGATGCTGTCGCGTGATCTCGAGGAGCTTGGCAACCGAGCGGATCAGGTGCCGGGCTATTCGCTATCGGGGAGTCGAACCCGCGCGACCCACACGACGCTGGATGCACACCGAACGCCGCTCCGATCGACACTCGGACGCCTGTCCGAACGGCCGACCGACAACGTTCATTACGATGTCGTCGTCTCGACCTCGTCGACCGGCTACAGCGTCGCGATGATGGACGGCAGTCAGTACGTCGTCGAAACGAGCCGGTTCGATAACCGCGACGAATCGGCACCGGACCGGTTCGAAAGCGGTGAGGCGTACGATCACATCGGCGACCTCTACCCGTGGGCAAGCGAATTCGGCCCGTCCTTCCAGGATAACAGCCCCGGCTACTACTGGGCTGACGTGGGACACGATCACGGCCACCTCGAGTTCTACTTCGACAGCGGAACGGGCGAGGTCTACCGCGAAATACAGGAGCTATCCGTCTCATCGCTTCCAACCGACGACGGCCGGACCTGGATCAGCAACGGGCTCAAGCTGACGGCGACCGAGACGGCTGCGGGCGGACCGGTGAAGGTGACGGTGGTCGACGCGGAGACCGGTGATCCCGTCCGGGCAACCGTCTCGGTCGATGGCATCGAAGTCGGCGAGACCGACGATGACGGGACCCACTGGATCGTGCGGCCACTCGGTCCCAGCGAGATCACAGCGGAAACGGACGCCGGGAGCGTCAGCGCGACGGTCGAGGCGGCCTCCTGACCCTGACCCAGGCTTCTGGGAGCGGACGAATGGAGCGAGCGCCAACCGGTGCCGGGCAGCCAGCCCCTCTGGGGACCTGAGATTTTTACGGGAACGAGCGGCCAGAGCGGACCGTGACCCGAACGCGGGATCGTCGCGGCACACGGCCAGCGGTATCGGCGGGTAAACGCGCCGTCAGTCCGGTCGTCGGCGTCGTTGTGTTACTCGCGCTCACCGTTGTGCTCGGGGCCGTCGTTGCCGTCGGTGTCAACGCGTGGGTGCTCGCGTCGCCCGGGCCGACGGCGAGCTTTGACCTCTCCGTCGACGGGGACCGGTCGGTGATCGAGATCGAACACGTCGCCGGGGAGCGCATCGACGTCGAGTCGCTGTCGGTGATGATCACGGTAAACGGGCGAGCACTGCGCGCACAGCCGCCGGTTCCGTTCGTCGGCGCGAGCGGGTTCAACGGGACGCCGGACGGCCCATTCAACTCGAGAGCCGATTCGGACTGGACGGCCGGAGAGCGGGCCGCGGTCTCGGTCGCGGCTACCAACACTCCGGCGCTCGAGACGGGGGACTCGGTCTCCGTGACCCTCACGGTCGACGGGCGGCGGATCGCCGCCCTCGAGACGACGGCGACCTGAGACGGGGGCTCGTCGCTTATTCCGGCGCGCGTCCGATCGTCGTGATCGCGACCTCGGGATCGTAGGACGGTCCCATGAACGCGTGTTTCACGTCCTCGAAGCCGGCGGCTTTGAACATCCGATCGGCCTCGTACTCGTCGTAGAAGAGCATGATCGAGTCGGCGAGCAGTTGGCTGACGACGTTGTCGGGATAGTTCGGGCCGACGACGAGCACCTGGCCGCCGGGTTTGAGAACGCGGCGGAACTCGCGGAGCGCGAGGATCGGGTTGGGCCAGTACTCTATCGACCCGGACGACCAGACGATATCAAACGTGTCCGTCGCGAACGGGAGTCGTTCGGCGTCGCCGCGGTGGAACTGGACCGGCGGGGCGCGTTTCCCGAACTTCTCGTAGGCCTGTTCGAGCTGATGCTCGCTCTGATCGAGGGCGTACACCTCGTCGACGTGCTCGAGTAACCCCTCGGTCGCGAACCCGGTCCCGGAGCCGACATCGAGGACCGTCATGTCGTCCTCGATCTCGAGCAGGGAGAGGGCCTCGGTACGCATTTCTTCGGTCCAGATGAAAGGATTCACCTGGTCGTAGACCCGTGAGAGGTACTTGTAGAACAGTCGAGCACGGGCCTTGTTCTCGAGAAGTCCCATTACTGAAGCGTTTCGATCCGATCGGCATATGTCTGCTGTTCTCGGCGGGCCGAACGGGGGAGTAAGGACGAATTACCGACCGACCGAGGGCGAATCGCGCTGAGGCACTTTCGCAACTACCATATACGCGCTCTGGCAAACGTCCGACTGCTTAGAGTATGCCGAGGCCAGAGGTTCTCGAACGAATTAAGTCGGCGGAAGAGGAGGCCGACGAGATCGTCGCATTGGCAGAAAACGACCGCGACGAGCGAATAGCCGAGGCCCGGGAACGCGCCGAGGAGATTCGCACGGAAGCGGAACAGGAGGCCCAGGAGTTGCGGGAGCGCCGCCTGGAGGAAGCTCGCGAGGAGATCGACGCGGACTGCGAGCAGGTCCTCGAAGAAGGCGAACAGGAGCGTGAGGAGCTCGCCGAGCGCGCCCGGCAACGGGCCGACGACGTCACCGACTACGTCGTCGAACTGTTCCAGGAGGACGTTCATGCTCAGACCTGAGCGAATGAGCAAGGTCTCGGTGACCGGCTCCAGGGGCGTTATGCCCACGGTCATCGAGACGGTTCACGAGCTGAGCCTGGTGCATCTGTCGGACTACGACGGCTCTTGGGAGGCGTTCGACAACGGCGACCCGATGGCGGGTGCCGACGACGCCTCCGAGAAGCTGATCACCGTCCGCGCCCTCGAGAGCACCCTCGATCTCTCGGCCGACGAGGCCGAACCGGGGACCCTCGAGGAGGGCTGGGAGGCGCGACTCGAGGAGATCCGCACGCGGATCAACGAACTCGATGACCGGCGCGCGGAGATCAACGACGAACTGCGGCAGGTCGACGATCGGATCGATCGCGTGGCTCCGTTCGCGGAGCTCGGCATCGACATCGACCTGCTGTCGGGCTACGAGTCGGTCGACGTCCTCGTCGGCGAGGGCTCGCTCGAGGCCGTCGAGGCGGCCGTTAGCGCGTCCGACGACGTTCGGGCGTTCGAGACGTTTACCGGCGGCAACGTCGTGGCGATCGTCGCCGCGCCCGCCGAAAGCGCCGGCGAGACTCCGATCGACGACGCCCTGGTCGGCGTCGAGTTCACCCGCTACGAGGTGCCCGATACTGACCAAAGTCCCGACGATTACGTCGCCGACCTCGAGCGTCGAAAGCGCGACCTCGAGTCCCAACTCGACGATATCGATGCGGACCTCGAGGAGATCAAGCAGGAGGAGGCCGGCTTCCTCCTGCGTGCCGAAGAAGAGCTGACGATCGAGGTTCAGCAGGCGGAAGCGCCGCTGCAGTTCGCGACGACCGACCACGCGTTCGTCGCGGAGGGCTGGCTCCCGACCGAGGAGTACGACCGGCTCGTCGCGACACTGAACGATGCGGTCGGCGACAGTGTCGAGGTCGAAGAACTCGTCCGCGCCGACTACAACGACGAGGGGTATCCGACGCGGACGGAAGACGTCGACCACGGCGGCTCCGGCGGTGCCGAGGAGACGACCGAGGAGGAAGAACGCGAGGCCGCAACGCAGGAGGCGATCGCCGACGGCGGGACGACCGCGGCCAGCGGCGACGTCGTGACGATGGTCGACGAACCGCCGGTCATTCAGGACAACACCGGTCCGGCGAAACCGTTCGAGTTCCTGCTCCGGCTGATCGATCGGCCGAAGTACAGCGAACTCGATCCGACCGTCGTCTTGCTGTTGACGTTCCCGGCGTTCTACGGCTTCATGCTGGGTGATCTCGGATACGGGATGCTCTACACGGCCGCCGGCTTCTTCCTGTACAGCCGGTTCGACGAGGACATCATCCGAAGTCTGGGTGCGATCGGCATGTGGGCCGGCGGGTTCACGATGCTGTTCGGCGTCCTCTACGGGGAAATATTCGGACTACACGTTCTCGGCGAGCTCCTGTTTAGCCACGGCCCGCCGCTGCGTAAGGGGATCCAGCCCGCGTTCTCGCAGTTCAGCCAGACGTGGCTGCTGGTGAGCGTCTTCCTCGGACTGGCCCATCTCACCCTCGGGTACGTCTTCGGCTTCGTTAACGATCTCGACCACGGCGTCGGAGACGCCTACTTCGAGAACGGCTCGTGGGCACTGCTCATGATCGGGCTCTGGACGTGGATCTTCAGTCGCCACCTTGGAGCTGCGAAGCCGAACTTCCTGTTCGAAGTGTTCGGGTCCGGTTCCGAGGCGGCGCTCGAGCTCGGGTTCACCGGCTTCCCCGCGGAAATCGGGCAGTTCGTCGCACTGCCGCTCATGCTGATCGGGTTCACGACGATGGTCTACGGCGAGGTCAGACACTACGGCGCGCTCGGCATCATCATCGGCGGCCTCGAGAGCTTCAACGTCTTCGGTGACGTACTCTCGTACCTGCGGATCGCCGCGGTCATCCTCGCGAAGGCAGGCATGGCGTTCGTCGTCAACATGCTGTTCTTCGGGGTGTACGTCGTCGAGACCGATCACGGCGCGGAGTGGCACTTCGGTACCAGCCACGCGCCCCAGCACATGCTCGAGCAGGGGACCTACCACGGTCACGAAGTGACCGAGGTCATGTTCAGCGGCCTGCTTCACGGCGGCATCCTGATGGCAGTCATCGGCGTGGTCGTTCTCGTGATCGGCCACGTTGTCGTCTTGCTGCTCGGCATCACGAGCGCCGGGCTCCAGGGAATCCGCCTCGAGTACGTCGAGTTCTTCAACCGGTTCTACGAGGGTGGTGGCCGGAAGTTCGAACCCTTCGGCGGGATTCGATCCGACGACGAGGAGTAACCCTCGTCGGCTCCCGTCTCGGCGACCGAATTTCGTGCTAGTTCGACTCGTATTTTCCCGCCCGTATCGAAAGGATAATACCCCTGGATGGCAAGTATCGAGGGTTATAACGGGGAAATCGGCAGTTTGGTTTGGGAAGTTTTAAGAACACGCTGGGGAGTAGTACCACCTGTCCGGTTGCAAAACCACGAGGAAAACTCAACATGACAATCGAAGCTCTACCCGAAATGGCACTCGCGCTGAACAGTTTCGCAGAAAACGCGGTTGCGCTACAGGAGACCGCCGCTCCGGCCGGTAACGGCGGTCCCATGATCGAGCGAGGTGCGGCGGCGGCGCTGGGTATCGGTCTGGCGGCCATCGGTGCGGGGTATGCGGAGCGAGCGATCGGTGCATCGGTCGTCGGCGCGCTCGCCGAGGACTCCATCTCGCCGGGTATCGGGATCCTGTTGACGGTCCTTCCTGAGACGCTCGTGATCTTCGCACTGGTCGCGCTCTTCGTCGGACCTTAAAGCGTCCCCCTTCGAACTTTCTTACAATGAGTTTGGATACAGTCGTTGAGGACATTCGAGAAGAGGCTCACGCGCGTGCGGAGGACATCCGCGCTGAGGGCGAAACGCGCGCCGAAGAGATCGAATCGGCCGCCCAGGAAGACGCAGACGAGATCGTCGCCGACGCCGAAGCCGACGTCGACCGCGAGATCGAGCAGTTGCGCGAACAGCGACTCTCCAGTGCGAAACTGGAGGCGAAACAGCAGCGCCTGGAGGCACGCCGCGACGTCCTCACGGAAGTCCGAGAAGCGGTCGAGGACGAACTCGCCGCCCTCGAGGGTGACACCCGCGAGGAGCTTACCCACGACCTGCTCGAGGCGGCGACGGTCGAGTTCGATGAGAGCGACGACGTCGCCGTCTACGGCCGGTCCGACGACGCGGAGTTGCTCGAATCGATCCTCGCCGACTACGACGGCTACGAATACGCCGGTGACTACGACTGTCTCGGCGGCGTCGTCGTCGAGAGCGAGGCCTCTCGCGTCCGCGTCAACAACACCTTCGATTCGGTGCTCGAGGACGTCTGGGAAGACAACCTTCAGGAGATCAGTAACCGACTCTTCGAGCAATGAGTACGGGAGCCTCGAATCCGGAGTACGTGAACGCTCGCGTTCGCTCGCGTCGAGCGGCGATGTTGTCCGACGAGGACTACCGCAAGCTGATCCGGATGGGGCCGAGCGAGATCGCGCGGTTCATGGAGGAAACGGAGTACGAACAGGAGATCAACGCGCTCGGAACGCGGTTTTCCGGCGTCGACCTGATCGAGTACGCGCTGAACCGCAACCTCGCGAAGCACTTCGATGACCTCCTCGAGTGGTCCGAAGGGCAACTCTACGACCGCATCGTTCGGTACCTCCGGAAATTTGACGTCTGGAACCTGAAGACGATCGTCCGCGGAATCTATACGGATTCCGACCCCGAGGAGATCAGTACGGATCTCATTCGGGCCGGCGAACTCGACGACGGGACGATCGACCGGCTGATCGAAGTCGATTCGATCGAGGACGTCATCGAGATCCTCGACGGGACGATCTTCGCCGAGCAGCTCGAAGACGCCTACGAGGCGTTCGAAGAGAGCGGCGCGCTCGTTCCCCTCGAGAACGCGCTCGATCGTGCGTTCTACGAGAACTTGCTCGAGGACCTCGGCCGACCCCGAGAGGGGCCGGAAGCGAAGTACGTCGAGTTCCTCGAGGCCGAGATCGACTTCCTGAACGCGCGGAACGCGTTGCGCCTCGCACGGAGCGGGGCCGATCTCGACCCCGCCGCCTACTACATCGACGGCGGCGTCTTGTTCGACGAGTCGGACCTGAACCGCTTGGTCGGCGATTACGACGCGCTCGTCGACCATATCGCCGAGAACAAACGCTACGGCGACCGCCTCTCGGAAGCGCTGGATCGGCTGCGCGATGCTGACAGCCTTATCCAGTTCGAGCACGCACTAGACGCTGCGTTGCTCGAGTACGCCGACACGCTCTCGAGCGTGTATCCGACCTCGATCTCGCCCGTTCTGTCGTTCGTCCTCGCCAAAGAGCGCGAGGTCGAGAACATCCGCGCGATCGCGCGGGGTCGCGAGGTCGGACTCGACGAAAACGAGATCGAAGAAGAGCTGGTGATCCTATGAGCCAGGAAATCGCAGTCGTCGGCAGTCCGGAGTTCACCACCGGCTTCCGCCTCGCGGGAGTGCGACGGTTCGAGAACGTCCCGGACGACGAGAAAGACGAGCGGCTGGACGAGGCAGCGACGACGGCCCTCGAGGACGAGGGCGTCGGCATCGTCGTCATGCACGACGACGACCTCGAGTACCTGTCGCGGTCGGTCCGCCAGGAGGTCGAGACGAGCGTCGAGCCGGTCGTCGTCACGATCGGGAGCGGCACCGGTGGCGGCGGACTGCGCGACCAGATCAAACGCGCGATCGGTATCGACCTGATGGACGAGGACGAAGAGAGCTAAACTATGAGCCAGGCAGAAGACATCGAATCCGTCGACGAAGACGGTGTAATCGAAAGCGTGAGCGGTCCGGTCGTGACCGCCACGGACCTCGACGCCCGGATGAACGACGTCGTCTACGTCGGCGACGAAGGACTGATGGGCGAGGTCATCGAGATCGAAGGGAACCTGACCACGATTCAGGTCTACGAGGAAACCTCCGGCGTCGGCCCGGGCGAACCCGTCCAGAACACGGGCGAGCCCCTGAGCGTCGACCTCGGACCGGGCATGATGGACTCCATCTACGACGGCGTCCAGCGCCCGCTCGACGTCCTCGAGGACAAGATGGGGACGGCGTTCCTCGACCGCGGGGTCGACGCCCCCGGGATCGACCTCGAGAAGGAGTGGGAGTTCGAACCTACCGTCGAGGAAGGTGACGCGGTCGAACCCGGCGATGCCGTCGGTGTCGTCGAAGAGACCGTCACCATCGACCACAAGGTCATGGTGCCGCCGGACTACGAGGGCGGTGAAGTCACGTCGATCGAGAGCGGCGAGTTCACCGTCGAGGAGACGGTCGCCGAACTCTCGAGCGGCGAGGAGATCCAGATGCACCAGGAGTGGCCGGTCCGAGAGGCCCGCCCCGCCGGTGACAAGGAGACGCCGACCGAGCCGCTGGTGACGGGCCAGCGCGTTCAGGACGGTCTCTTCCCGCTCGCGAAGGGCGGGACGGCGGCGATTCCCGGCCCCTTCGGTTCCGGGAAGACCGTCACTCAGCAGCAACTCGCCAAGTGGTCCGACGCGGACATCGTCGTCTACATCGGCTGTGGCGAGCGTGGTAACGAGATGACGGAGGTCATCGAGGACTTCCCGGAACTGCCGGACCCACAGACCGGGAATCCGCTGATGGCCCGGACCTGCCTCATCGCCAACACGTCGAACATGCCCGTCGCGGCCCGCGAGTCCTGTATCTACACGGGCATCACGATCGCGGAGTACTACCGCGACATGGGCTACGACGTCGCGCTGATGGCCGACTCCACCTCCCGGTGGGCAGAGGCCATGCGGGAGATCTCGAGCCGACTCGAGGAGATGCCCGGCGAAGAGGGGTACCCCGCGTACCTGGCCGCTGCGCTCTCGGAGTTCTACGAGCGCGCCGGCAAGTTCCAGCTGATCAACGGTGGCGAAGGCTCGATTTCGGTCGTCGGAGCGGTCTCGCCACCGGGCGGTGACTTCTCCGAGCCGGTCACCCAGAACACGCTGCGTATCGTCAAGACGTTCTGGGCGCTGGACGCCGACCTCGCGGAGCGTCGACACTTCCCATCGATCAATTGGAACGAGTCCTACTCGCTGTACAAGGACCAGCTCGACCCGTGGTGGGAGAGCAACGTCGCCGGCGACTGGGCGGAGACCCGCCAGTGGGCGGTCGACGTATTAGACGAAGAGGACGAGCTTCAGGAGATTGTCCAGCTCGTCGGGAAGGACGCGCTGCCGGAAGACCAGCAACTCACGCTCGAGGTCGCTCGTTACCTGCGTGAGGCGTGGCTCCAGCAGAACGCGCTCCACGACGTCGACACCTACTGCGAACCCGAGAAGACATACCGGATGCTCGGCGCGATCAAGACGTTCAACGACGAGGCCTTCGAGGCGCTTGAGGCCGGTGTACCACCCGAAGAGATCACGGACGTCGACGCTGCGCCACAGCTCAACCGGATGGGCACGGCCGAGGAGTGGGACGAGTTCATCGACGAGATCGAGAACGACCTCAAAGAACAACTACGAGCACTGTACTAACGATGAAAGAGTACCAGACTATCACGGAAATCAGCGGTCCGCTGGTGTTCGCCGAGGTCGACGAGCCGGTCGGTTACGACGAAATCGTCGAGATCGAGACCGAGGACGGGCGAACGCTCCGCGGCCAGGTGCTGGAATCGAGCGAAGGGATCGTCTCGATTCAGGTGTTCGAAGGCACGGGCGGAATCGACCGCAACGCCTCCGTTCGCTTCCTGGGCGAGACGATGAAGATGCCCGTCACCGAGGATCTGCTCGGGCGGGTGCTCGACGGCTCCGGGAACCCGATCGACGGCGGTCCGGAGATCGTCCCCGAAGAACGGCACAACATCGTCGGCGAGGCGATCAACCCCTACTCCCGGGAGTACCCCGAGGAGTTCATCCAGACCGGCGTCTCCGCCATCGACGGCATGAACACGCTGGTCCGGGGCCAGAAGCTGCCGATCTTCTCCGGCTCGGGGCTGCCCCACAACGAACTCGCGCTCCAGATCGCCCGGCAGGCGACCGTGCCGGAAGAAGAGGAAGGCGACGACGACGAGGGCTCGGAGTTCGCCGTCATCTTCGGTGCGATGGGGATCACCGCAGAAGAGGCAAACGAGTTCATGGACGACTTCGAGCGCACCGGCGCGCTCGAGCGCTCGGTCGTCTTCATGAACCTCGCGGACGACCCGGCAGTCGAGCGGCAGGTCACGCCGCGACTCGCGCTTACGACCGCGGAGTACCTGGCCTTCGAGAAGGACTACCACGTGTTGGTCATCCTGACGGACATGACCAACTACTGTGAGGCGCTGCGCGAGATCGGTGCCGCACGCGAGGAGGTCCCGGGCCGTCGTGGCTACCCCGGGTACATGTACACCGACCTGGCCCAACTCTACGAGCGGGCCGGTCGAATCGAGGGCAAGGAGGGGTCGGTCACGCAGATCCCGATCCTGACGATGCCCGGCGACGACGACACGCACCCGATTCCGGACCTGACCGGCTACATTACCGAGGGCCAGATCATGATGGATCGGGACCTCAACAGTCAGGGAATCGAGCCGCCGGTTAACGTCCTGCCCAGCCTCTCGCGGCTGATGGACGACGGGATCGGCGAAGGCCTGACCCGCGAAGACCACGGCGACGTCTCCGACCAGATGTACGCCGCCTACGCGGAGGGTGAGGACCTGCGCGACCTCGTGAACATCGTCGGTCGCGAGGCCCTCTCCGAGCGAGACAACAAGTTCCTCGACTTCGCCGACCGCTTCGAGGCGGAGTTCGTCCAACAGGGATACGACACCAACCGCTCGATCGAGGACACGCTCGAGCTCGGCTGGGATCTCCTCTCGGACCTGCCGAAGACGGAACTCAATCGGATCGACGAGGAACTCATCGCGGAGCACTACCGCGAAGAGGACGCCGAAGCCGTGCAGGCGGACTGATCGGCTCAGGTTTACTGGGATCGATCTTCCATCGGGGATCGTTGATACTGTTGTCGTACAACGGTGACAGACCACCCGTGTTCATTCTCGCTGATCGCGGAACTGGAAAGCGATGCCTGCGTCCGGCGAAAACCACAGACGAGTCGCTGATCGTCTAGACCAACGGCTTTCGGGCGTCCGAACCGCTCGAGGAAGACGACGCATTCGACCGTGAATACGTTGTTGACCCGTCTCGGCAGAAAGCTTATGTATTCTTGCAGGAATTAATTTTTTGATGGAACGACGTGATTTACTCACGACAGTTACAGGCTCGGCCCTCCTGCTTTCTGCTGGCTGTCTCTCGAACTCGTCACAAACTCGAGCTAGCGATGCTGACTCGTCACAATCTCGAGTTTGCGATGCTGTTGAGATTACCCGAGCGTCCGTCTCCGTGGACTTCGGGTGTGGTGCCGGTCCACTTCGGTCAGGGAGTGTCGAGGGACAAGCAGGGGACTGCAACGAAGAACTGATCCTCGAAATGGTCGACGAGGACGAGACCATCGAGGAAGTTCCCTTCGAGACCAATCACGGTCGGTGGTCGGTCGGTTTCGGCGAGGGGACAGGACAAGTCCGGACGATTCCCAGTCCCGGCGACAAACGTGTACGGATTCGTGGCCCAGAGAGGGAGATCCTTGCGTCGGCGCAACTCACCGTGTCTCACTATCTGGATGCACCAAGTGTCAAGGTTTGGCGGCCCGAGTTCGAGCCGAAGACAGTGTCGGTCGGCGAGGATGTCACGGTGAGATTCAGCATTGCAACGTTCGGTGCTGGGACGGCATTCACTGCCACACTCCTGGTCGACGGCGAAGCGGTAGAAACTCGCGACGGGAGAGTCGACAGTGAGACAGACTGTCAACATGCCAGCGGCCCGGAGTACGAGTTCAGTTACACCTTCGAGGAACCGGGTGAGCACGAACTGGCGGGCAGAATCGCCGTCGACGGTTCCTCAAAGGGAGGTGGGACTACGTCGATTGGCACGGTGACCGTGACCCAGTGAGCCAGGACACGATATGCTGCTCGTGTCGTGGATCGCGTACCAGGTCGTGTGGTTCGTCGGGACCGAAGGACTCGATATCCTTCCCAGAACTGGGAGACCGGGCATTCGTGCTGCTCGAACTCTCCGCAAAGGTCGGATCGGGTTCGTGGTACTCCAGACCCACCCGGTGCTCGACGCTGCGAACATCGTGCGAGCGGGCGACAGTTCGGTAAATCCCATCACCGCTTTTCCGCTCGGTACTTACACGGCGGAACCACCACTGCGACCATCTGGACCGTCAAGGACGAGTTCGGCTGGTACCTCAAACACGTCTACGGGGCGACCGAGACCGGGCCACTGATCACGACCTGCCGACGATCGCGACCGATAAGGTCCAGAAGTACAAACTTCGCCAGGGCGAGTGGGATGATAAAGAGCGGATGGTCGGACAGGGATGACGCTCGCGGCCGGCGGGGGGTAGGGACCGAACCCAACTGCTTCGTGTCGCTACGGCCACCTATATAGGTCAGCATTCCAAACATAGCAACGGATTAGTACGTTTTGGCGGATGCTCGGGTATGTCCGAGTCGACAGGGACGACACGACGCGCAGTGCTTTCGAGTGGGGCCGCCGCCGGGACCGCCACGATGGCGGGCTGTCTGAGCGATTTCACCGGCGGGAGCGGTGGGCAGACGTTCACCGTCGGTCACGGCGACTACGAAACCGAGGTCGACTCCTCAGCGTTCCCCGACGAACTACAGATCTACTGCGTTCAGACCGGCTGGTCGAACTGGGGAGCCGTCATGGAAGCGTTCGAGGACGAATACGACCTCCCGCTGTACGACGCGCAGGGCTCCTCCGGCGAAGCCCTCGAGGACATGCGCGCGAACGCCCGAAACCCGACCCATTCGGCGTACAACGGCGGCTACTCGTTCGGCCTCGAGGCGATGAACGACGGGCTGACGAGCGACTACAAGCCGGCCAACTGGGACGTCGTTCCCGACGATCTGAAGACCGACAACGGCCACGTGACCGCGACCCGACAGATGACGACTGCGGTGACCTACCGGGCCGATGTCTACGAGGAGCGGGGACTGGACGCCCCCGAAACGTGGGAGGACCTGAAACACCCCGACATCGCACAGGACCTCGCGTTCACCCCGCCCCACACCGCCAACGGACAGGCCTCCGCGCTATCGGTTAACCGGGCCTACGGCGGCGACCTAGACGACCTCGATCCGGTCATCGAGTACCACGAGGTGATCGCCGAGCATGGCGCGGACTTCCGGCGCAACGTCGAGGGGCCGATGACCGCCGGCGAGATTTCGACCGTCGTCGAGTACGACTACACCGGCCTCAATCTCAAGTACAACAACGACGAGTTCGACGAGGACCAGATCGAGGTCGCGATCCTCGAGGGGCCCGAGGGCGAACCGGGCGCGATGAACGTCCCCTACGGCTACGCCCTCCTGCGGAACGCGCCCAACCCCGAGGCGGCGAAGCTGTTCATGGACTACGTTCTGACCGAGGAGTGCCAGTCGTTGTTCTTCGACGCCTACGTCCGTCCGATTCGGGCGAGCGAACTCGACCAGCCCGACGCGTTCCCGGACCAATCGTCCTACGAAGCTGCCGGATTCACTGTCGACCAGCAGACCCTCGTCGAGAACCAGACTGACATTCAGGAGGAACTCGTCGACCGAACGCCGCTGCAGGGAGCCCAGTGATCGCGGATGTCGGTCCGGAAATCAGCGACGGCGTCGGTCCGTCACCTCGCGGCGCTCGCGTCGACGACCGCCCGTCCGACGACCGAACGCGAGCGCGAACGCCGACGGATCGCGGTCCTCTGTCTCCCCTTCTTCGCGCTCGCGATCGTGGCTGGATTCGTCCCGCTGGCGATGCTCGTCCGGATCAGCCTCGCGGAGGATACGATCTGGATGGCAGGCTGGTCGCTCGAGGCCTGGGAGACGCTCGCGACGACCCCGACGTACCGGCGGGTCGCCTGGAACACGCTGTGGTTCGTCGGGCTGGCGACGGCAGTCAGCGTCGCGCTCGGCGTCGCCGTCGCACACGTCCTCGAGAAGTACGACCTGCCGGCGAAGCGAGTCGTCGTCGCGGCGGTGTCGTTCCCGATCGCACTGCCGGGGATCATTGTCGCGTACCTGATCGTCGTCTTGCTGGGGCGGCAGGGGCTGGTGACGAACGCGGTCGCCGTCGCGACGGGTGGGGCACCGCTCGACCTCGCGAGCGCGACCGCGATCACCGGTCTCTTTCTCGGGTACGTCTACTCGTTGCTCCCGCGGGCGACCATGGTGTTGCGCGGGACCTACGCGGAGATCAACACGCAGGCCGAAGAGGCAGCGCACACGCTCGGTGCGAGCCGGTGGCAGACGTTCTATCACGTTACGCTTCCCGAGATCCGTCCGGGAATCGTCGCCGCCGTGATTCTCACGTTCCGCTCCGGGCTCGCGATCTTCGGGACCGTGTTGATCCTGCAAAGTCATCGAGTAGTCACGCTCCAGATACACGAGGAGACGAGCGTCGGCTCGTACAGCCCGGACGTCGCGGCCGCGATCGGGCTGGTCTACGTGGCCTTCATCGTCGCGTTCACGTTCGTCGGGCTGCGGTTCGTCGACAATGACGCGGTGGAGATCTGAGATGACCGGACCCACGGAATCGGACGAGACCGACAGCGGCCCGGCGTCGGCTGCCGAATCGGAACGGGCCGATCCGCGCCCGGACGGCGGCACTACCGAATCGGCTACCGCCGAGAAGTGGTCGCGATCCGGGACGGCGCTGTCGACGGCGGTCGGTCGCCCGCTTCTGGTCGGCGTCGTCACGGTCGTCGTCGCGTTCCTGACCGTCCCGGTCATCGTCACGTTCGTTTCGTCGTTCGCGGGGTCGGCGGCCGGCGTCGTCCCCCGAGGGTTTGTTACGTTCGAACACTGGCAACAGGTACTCGGCTTCGGCACTCACGGCGTGCAAGCGAACGCGATCCCCGGGCTGGCCTTCAGTCTCGCGATCGCGACCGGCGGCATGCTCCTGAACGTGGTCATCGGCGTTCCGGTCGCGTACGCGCTCGCGCGATACGACTTCTACGCCCGGGACTGGGTCAACACGCTCGCGATCCTGCCGCTCGTACCGGGGCTGATCCTCGGGATCGCCTTCGTCCAGACCTATCCGAACCACGGTCGGTCGGCGCTGGGATTGCTCGCCGGCTACTGTCTGCTCAAATCGCCCTACATGGTGTTAACCGTCCAGAGTTCCTTCCAGTCGATGGAGCTGGTCCGCCTCGAGGAGAGTGCCCGATCGCTGGGTGCCTCGTGGCCCCGAACCGTCCTGACGATCATCATCCCCCACGCCAAACGCGGGATCGTCGCCGGCTGTATCATCACCTGGACGCTCGCGGCCGCGGAGTTCAACTTCACGTACATGGTCGCAAGCGGGAGTCCGGATCCGTTCGCCATCTTCCTCTACCGGAACATCTCGAACGCGACGCATCTGCAGTCGGCGGCGGCCGTGTCGGTCTACTTCACGATCGTCGTAGCCGCGATACTCGTCCTCCAACTGCTCGGCAACAGGGGGTTCTCGACCGCACAACGATGACATGGAGACACACTGTCGATCGGCAACCGAATCGAATCGCACACCGACCTCGGCTCGCGACGGCAACCGGCGGTGACCGACGATGAGCGATGTCACCCTCGAGTCGCTCACCAAGACATACGGCGACGAGACGGCCGTCGACGGGATCGATCTGACGATCCGGGACGGCGAAATCCTCGGAGTCGTCGGTCCCTCGGGCTGTGGGAAGACGACGACGCTGCGGACCATCGCGGGATTCGAGACGCCCACGCAGGGCCGGGTGCTGTTCGACGAGGTCGATGTTACTCACGTCCCACCCGAAGAGCGCAATGTCGGGCTGGTCTTCCAGTCCTACGCCCTGTTCGACACCATGACTGTCCGCGAGAACGTCGCGTTCGGACTGAAGATGCAGGGCGTCCCAAAAGCCGAGCGCCGCGAGCGGGCCGACGACCTGCTCGCCATGCTCGACATCGCCGAGCTGGCCGACCGGCGGCCGACGACGCTGTCGGGCGGCCAGCAACAGCGGGTCGGCCTCGCGCGGGCGCTCGCGATCGAACCGCACGTCCTCCTGCTCGACGAGCCGATGACGGGGTTAGACGCCGAACTCAAGCGCCGACTGCGCGACGAGATCGGCGACCTGCTGGCCGATCTCGAGGTGACCACGCTCTATGTCACTCACGATCAGGAGGAGGCGATGGCGATGTGTGATCGGATCGCGGTGCTGTCCGACGGCACGCTCGAGCAGGTGGGTCCGCCCGCGGAGATCTATCGCCGCCCCGCTACCCCCTTCGTCGCGAACTTCATCGGGAGTTCGACCCTCCTCGAGGGCGTCGCCGAGAACGGCCACGTCGATCTGGGCTTTACCGAACTGCCCGTGGACGCCGAGACGGACGGGGCAGTGCGGGTCGCAGCCCGGCCCGCCGCCTTCGAACTCGACGAGGGACAGATCGCGGCCGACGTGACGGACGTGACCTACCTCGGGGACCGGACCCAACTCGCGGCGACGCTGCCCGACGACACGACGGTGACGCTGCATGCCGACGGGATCGACGGCTACCGGGTCGGCGACTCGATCCCGCTCTCGATCGACGAACAGCGGGTCCACGTCCTCGAAGCGGGGTGACAACCGAGCGACGGCACCGGCCGCAGCGAGACTGGATGCTACGTGCGTCGATCGCCCCACTCGTCGCGGTCGTCCCGGTCGACCCCTGCTGGCCGGCCGTCCCGCGCGTCGGGCTCGCGGTGAGCGCCCCATTCCGCGGCCGTGTCATCGTCGGCGTCCGAACGGGTTGCTCCGACCGATCCGTCGGCCGTACGAGTCGGCTCGCGGCCGCCACGCTCTTTTGCGATCCGTTCCGCCTCCGCACGATCGACCACGGTCGGGGCCGACGTTTCCCGACTGATCGCCAGCCAGAGGACGAACGGAACCACCAGGAGCGCGAGGACGATGAGTCCGAAAACGACGGACATGGTGTGGTGACGACTCGAGATGCCAGTCACAAAGATTTTATGAACTGACAGGTGATGGGGAACTATGAGAGACGACGAGCACGGCTGTCCGAAGTGCGGTCACACGGAGACGGAGATCGACGAAATCTCGACGACGGGGAGCGGTCTCTCCAAGATGTTCGACATCCAGAACAGGCGGTTCCACGTCGTGAGCTGTACGAACTGTGGCTACTCGGAACTCTACAAGGGGCAGTCGTCGGGCGACATGGTCGACCTGTTCCTCGGGTAAGTACCCTCCTCGAGAGCGACCCGCTGCCGTCGATTTCCCGCGTCTCGAGCGCGAGCGGTGCGCGGAAACTGTAAACAGTTATCCGACTGGGCCCGCTATCCCCCCACAAGATGGCCAACGACGTCAAGCCCACCCGCAAGAACTTGATGGCGATCGAGGATCGCATCGAGCTCTCCGAGCGGGGTCACGGCACGCTCGAGAAGAAACGCGACGGGCTGATCATGGAATTCATGGACATTCTGGACAAGGCCCAGGACGTCCGCGGCGACCTCGCGCAGGACTACGAGGACGCCCAGAAGAAGATCAACATGGCCCGTGCGATGGAGGGTGACGTCGCCGTCCGCGGTGCTGCCTCGGCGCTGCAGGAACACCCCGAGATCACCACCGAGTCCAAGAACATCATGGGCGTCGTCGTCCCGCAGATCGAATCCTCGCGGGTCTCCAAGAGCCTCGACCAGCGCGGCTACGGGATCATGGGCACCTCCGCCCGCATCGACGAGGCCGCCGAGGCCTACGAGGACCTCCTCGAGAGCATCATCCTCGCCGCCGAGGTCGAGACGGCGATGAAGAAGATGCTCCGGGAGATCGAGACCACGAAGCGCCGCGTCAACGCCCTCGAGTTCAAGCTCCTGCCCGAACTCTACGAGAACCAGGAATACATCGAGCAGAAACTCGAAGAACAGGAACGCGAGGAGACGTTCCGCCTGAAGAAGATCAAGGAAAAGAAGGAAGCCGAGGAGAAGGCGGAGCGAGAGGCCGAGCGGGCAGCCGCCGAAGAGGCAGCGCTCGAGGACGCACAGTCGGAGACCGCCGCGCAGTCGCCCGCGGCCAACCAGTAAAACGGACCGTCCCACCGCCGAACGACCGACCAGTCACCTGCACATCCGATCCCGATGACTTGTTCCGAGTGCGGTGCCCCCACGATCCAGTTGTCCGTGCCGGCAGCGTACCGCACGGACGCACCGTCGGCGGCCGCCGTCGTCTCGTTTTGTACCCGCTGTCTGTCACTCGAGCCGGCTCCGCAAGCGGACCGCGACGGAACCGGAACGGATGATGGAGAACCCGCTCCCGCCGATTTCCAACGCGTCAGCGACGCGTTCCCGACACGGCCCGAGCGTGCAGTGCCACTCGCGCTGGCACTCGGTCTCTGCTCGTCGCTGGCGACGAACCGAACCGATATCGAACTGCTGCTCAGGGAAGTCGAAGGAGCCGGCGGGGACCCGCTGTTGGTACTCGAGCGTCTCAGCGACGATCCGTCGGTCGAGCCGGCGTTCGATCTCGAGCGGCGACGCCACCAACTCGAGCAGTTGCTCTACTGAAGCGAGCCGACGCGTCGAAAAGCGGGTCGGCGAGTTCGATGACCCGAAGCGGTTGCCTACTTCCCGGTCGGCCGCACGTTGTTACTGATCGCCTGTTTCACCTGCAGGGCCGCACTCGCCGCGAGCCCGCGGGCGACTTCGTCGCGTTCGGCGGCGGTAATGACTTCCTCGGCGGCCACCGCTTCCTCGAGATCGGGCGTGAAGCCGGCGGAGACGGCGTGACCGACCGGCGGGCGGACGGCAACGGTGACCTCCGGACCGGTCATGCCACTCGAGACGTCGGCGTCAACGACGTACTCGTTGGGAAGGAACTCGCGCGTGCGGGCCGCGATCCGCGAGACGTCGCGGTGAAGCAACCGCTTTTGCGCGCTCGAGAGGTCAGGAATGTCCGCCGCTGCACGCTGCCCAGCACCAGTCTCGCCCGGTAGCCCTGCGTACGGCGTGTTTCCGTTCATGAGAAGTGTGTACCCGTATCAATGAGTCGCCGGTTCAAAAGGGTTCGCTTTGGGTCAATCCACGAGGATCGGTTCGCTCTCGCCGTAGACTGCGAGGACGACCGCCGTCGTGTAATCACCCGACTCGGCCTGCCGGCTCTCGACGGCCACTCGCGGAGCGGCGAACGTCCAGTCGCGAAGCTCCTGTCCCGCGGTCAGCCCCTCTCGGACCCGGCGTTCGACGGTCTCGCGGTCCATCTCGCCCGCTGTCTCGTAGAACAGTCCCGGGCCGTCATCGGCGGACTGGGCCCACGCGAGCGCCGCGCTCACGCGGCCGGGGCCGGCAGCGGTGGCTCGAGCCTCAACGACGGTCAGGCGCTCGCCGGCGGGACCGAGATCGGGTGCGGTGCCGACGGCCTCGACGTCGACACCGGCCGGGATGACGGAGGAAACGGAGACGAGGTTGTAGTTCTCGACGCCGGCCTCGGCGAGGGCCGCGTCGTAGGAGGCCATCGTCGTGGGAGCCGACGCGGCCCCCCAGACGACTCGAATCGTGCTCATACTCAATCTCGGGGGCCGGCGGCGTAAGGGCTTGCGATTCCGAACTGAACGCACGGTAGTACGAGGAGACCGTTACCAATCGGAGTCGTCGAAATCGGGCCGCCGATTACTGATAGAAGTAGCCTGCAGAGGAGACGACATCGCTCGAGTCGTCCTCCTCGATCTTCTCTAAGGCGTCGGCGAAGTCCTGGTGGGCGACTTCGTTGCGCTCGTTGCGGATGGCGAACATGCCGGCTTCGGTTGCGAGGCTCTCGATTTCGGCACCGGAGTAGCCTTCGGTGTCGTCGGCGAGTGCGCCGAAGTCGACGCCGTTGGCGATGTTCATGCCGCGGGTATGGATCGAGAGGATCTGTTCGCGGCCGTCGCGGTCGGGTTCGGGGACTTCGATCAGGCGGTCGAACCGGCCGGGACGCAGAATGGCGCGATCGAGCATGTCGAAGCGGTTGGTGGCGGCGATGATGCGAATCTCGCCGCGGGCCTCGAAGCCGTCCATTTCGGAGAGCAGTTGCATCATCGTCCGCTGGACCTCGGCGTCGCCGGAGGTCTTGGACTCGGTGCGCCGCGTCGCGATGGCGTCGATCTCGTCGATGAAGATGATGGCGGGCTGGCGCTCGCGGGCCATCTCGAAGAGGTCGCGGACGAGCCGCGAGCCCTCGCCGATGAACTTGCGGACCAGCTCCGAGCCGGCCATCTTGATGAAGGTGGCGTCGGTCTCGTTGGCGACGGCCTTGGCGAGCATCGTCTTCCCCGTTCCCGGCGGTCCGTAGAGCAAGACGCCGCTTGGCGGATCGATACCGACCTCGTTGAAGATTTCGGGCTCAGTCAAGGGCTGTTCGACGGCTTCCCGGACCTCGCGAACCTGCTCGTCGATCCCGCCGATGTCGGCGTAGGTGACTGCCGGCTTCTCCGTGATTTCCATCGACTGGGCGCGCGCGTCGGTCTCGGTGTCCAGCACCGTCTGGATCGCGAAGGAGTCGTTGACCGCGACGCGGTCGCCGGGTTCGATGCGATCGACGATCCGGGAGGACACGTCGGTCAGCACCTCCTGATTGTTGCCGTGCTGTTTGACGATGACCTGCTCGTCCGGGAGGACATCCTCGACGGTGGCGATGTACAGCGACGAGCTCTTGAGCGTCTCGTTTTCCCGTTCGACGCGGTCGACCTTCTCCCGGAGGCGTTCGCGACGGTCCTCAGCGTCGTCGAGTTGCTCGGAGAGCTGGTCGTTGACATCGACCAGATCCTCGTAGTGCCCGCGGAGCGCCTCGAGCCGTTCGTCGTCGGGGAGATCTGAGTCGATATCGCGATGAGGTCGGTCGGGGATAGACGGGCTTCGAGACATCCTGATGTACGCCGATAGGATTTCGATGGTAAATGTGCCTTTGGGTCGCGGATGGTCTTCGACCCCACATCGAACCGCGACTGCCGGGAGAGGCGACCGTTGACGCCGCGTCATACGGCACAACGGCGTCGCCCGACGGCTCGAGCGGCACGTATTATGACATGAGCGCTTCCATCTCTTCGAGGCGCTGGCCGTAGGTCTCGAGCGCGCGGTCGATCGGGTCCGAGGAACTCATATCGACGCCGGCGATCCGCAGGAGTTCGAGCGGGTACTCCCGGGAGCCGTGGCGGAGGAACTCGAGGTAGTCCTCGGCGGCGGACTGGCCGTTCTCGAGAATGTCGTCGACGATAGCGAGGGCGGCCGAGATGCCGGTCGCGTACTGGTAGACGTAGAACGCCCGGTAGAAGTGGGGGATACGCATCCATTCACGGGCGATCCGGTCGTCGATCGCGGCGGGGTCGTAGTAGTCGGCCTTGAGTCCGCGGTAGAGGTCGTCCAATCGGTCGGCGGTGAGGGGCTCGCCGTCTTCTTCGAGGCGGTGTGTCTCGTGTTCAAACTCCGCGAAGAGGGTCTGCCGGTACAGCGTCGAGCGCACGCGCTCTAAGAACTCGTTTAATACGTGCTTGCGGAACTCGGGATCGTCGACGGTCTCGAGCAGGTGGTTGGTCAGCAGGGCCTCGTTGACCGTGCTGGCGACCTCGGCGACGAAGATTTCATAACTCGAGTAGATGAACGGCTGTTCCTCCTTCGTGAGTTCGGAGTGCATCGAGTGGCCGAGCTCGTGGGCTAGTGTGTACATCGAGGAGATGTCCTGCTGGTAGTTCAGGAGGATGAAAGGCTGGGTGTCGTAGGTGCCGCCGGAGTACGCCCCGGATTGTTTCCCTTCGTTCTCATAGACATCGATCCACCGGGAGTCCAGTCCCTCGGCGACCCGGGTCTGGTATGTCTCACCCAGCGGCGCGAGCGCGTCGACGACGTACTCGGTCGCCTGGTCGTACTCGAGATCGGGACCTTCGTCGCCGGTCAGTGGCATGTAGAGGTCCCACATCCGGAGTTCGTCGACGCCCAGCGCCCGTTCCTTGAGTTCGGCATGGCGGTGGAGTTTGTCGATGTTGTCGTGGACGGTGTCGACGAGGGTGTCATAGACCTCGACGGGAACGTTCGGGCCGTCGAGCGCGGCCTCGCGTGCGGTATCGTAGTTGCGCGCTCGAGCGGTTTTGACGTCGGCTTTGACGCTGTTCTTGTAGCTGGCCGCGACCGTGTTCCGAACCGACTCCCACTCGTCGAAGTACTCCTCGTAGACCCGCTTTCGGAACTCGCGGTCGGGGCGTTTGAGGAGGTTCGTGAAGTTACTCTGGGTGATTTCGATCGCGTCCGTTTCGTCGTCCGCGGGCGCATCGACCGTCGGGAACGTCATGTCCGCGTTCGAGAGCATGTTGTACACGTCCCCGGTCGCACCCGTGACCTCGCTCAGGTCGGCGAGCAACTCCTCGACCTCGGCCGATCGCGTGTGCGGTTTCATCCGGAGCACGTCGTCGACGTAGTGGTCGTAGGTCTCGAGGGCGGGTTCGTCCGCGATCATCGCGTCGAACTGCTCGCGGGTCAGCGTCTGGAGTTCGGGATCGATGAACGAGGCCGCGGACTGGGCGTCAGCCGCGAGCGACTGCGATCGTGCCGTCAGCGCCTGATACTGCTGGTTCGTCGTGTCCTCGTCGCGGCGCATGCGGGCGTAGGCCGCGACCGTCGAGACCTCGCGCATGATCTCGTCGCGGAGTTCGAGTACCTCGAGGAGGGTCTGGGCGTCCTCGGTGACCCGTCCCTCGTAGGCTTCGAGGTCGTCGACGCGGTCAGCGATCGTCTCGTAGGCGTTCTCCCAGTCGTCGTCGGTCGCGTAGATGCTCTCGAGGTCCCAGGTATAGTCCTCGTCGACCTCCGAGCGTTCGGGAACGGAACTCATGGAGACGGCTTCGAAGCGGCGGCGCTAAAGCGTGTCGGACCGTGTCAGGAACGGACGAAGTCAACGCGGGGCTCCGTGGACCGTGGGCATCGTCCCGGGGTGATCGGGAACCGGAAGAACGAACCGCTTTTCACTCCGATTTCCCGAATCGTCAGCATGGACCGACTCCTCGAGTCGTTAGACGATGCACCGATCATCGACAAGGACGGATACGAGTACCTCGTCCACCCGATCAGCAACGGCGTTCCGCGCCTCGATCCCGCCCTGCTGCGGGAGGTCGTCACCGAAGTCATGCAGACCGCGGACTTAGACGTCGACAAGATCGTCGCCCCCGAGGCGATGGGCATTCACCTCGCGACCGCGCTCTCGCTCCAGACGGACATCCCGCTCGTCGTCATCCGGAAACGACCCTATGGGCTCGAGGGTGAGGTGTCGCTCCACCAGGAGACGGGGTACTCCGAGTCGGAGATGTACATCAACGACATCGAAGCGGGGGATCGCGTCGTGATCGTCGACGACATGCTCTCGACCGGCGGCACGCTGGCGGCGATCTGCGACGCGATCGACGGCATCGGGGCCGAGATCGTCGATATCGTCGTGGTGATGCGGAAAGTCGGCGGCTCGGCGCTCGACGACACGGAGTACGACGCGACGAGTCTCATCGATATCACGGTCGAGGACGGCGAGGTGACGGTCCACTCCGTGCACCAATAGGTACCGGTCGAGAACCGACGGCCGACGACGCTTCGCCTCGCATCAGTACAGCGGCACAACGGTGGAATACACAGCCCCATGTATATCCGGAATCGGAAATATACACATACATGCCTATTTGGGATAGATTATGCACCCTGTTGAGCGCGTTTACGAATCTTTTTATGCACCCCTCTGCAACCTGGCGGCCATAGAATGTCGACCGAACCGGACGGAGGCATTACGCTCGAGTACGGGGTAGACGACAAACCACCGTTGCCGAAATCGATTCTGCTCGGTCTCCAACACGTCGCAGTGATGATCGTGCCGGCGACGGCGGTGGCGTACGTCGTCGCGGGCGGAGTCGGGCTCGACCCGACGGACACGGCCTACATCGTCCAGATGGTCCTCCTGTTCTCCGGGCTGGCGACGATCGTCCAGGCGTACACCGTCGGTCCGGTCGGCGCGCGCCTGCCGATCGTCATGGGCTCGAGTTTCACGTTCGTGGGCGCGTCGATCTCGATCGGTGCGGACTTCGGGATGGCCGCCGTCTTCGGCGCGATCCTCGTGACGGGATTCGTCGTCGAGGGACTGATCGGCTGGCAGTTCAAACGAATCAAACCCTTCTTCCCGCCGCTGGTGACCGGACTCGTCGTCGTCATCATCGGCCTCTATCTCGTGCCGGTCGCGATGGAGTACGCCGCGGGCGGGGTCGGCGCGTCCGACTTCGGCGCGGTACACAACATCGGGCTGGCCGCGCTCGTCCTCGCGGTCGCCGTCGGTCTCAACATGTTCACGCGCGGCGTCGTGCGACTGCTGTCGATCCTCGTCGCGATCGTCGTCGGCTACGTCACCGCGATCGCCGTCGGACTCGTCGACTTCTCGGCCATCGGCGACGCCGCGTGGATCGCACTCCCGGCTCCCACCCGATTCGGCTTCGAGTTCGAACCGATCGCGATCGTCACCTTCGCCTTCCTCTTTCTCGTCTCCGCGATGGAAACGGTCGGCGACATGTCCGGCGTCACGGCCGCTGAGGGGCGAAACCCAACGAACGAGGAGTTCCGCGGCGGGCTGTTCACCGACGGCCTGCTGAGCTCGATCGGTGCCGTCTTCGCCGCGTTCCCGATCACGTCGTTCTCCCAGAACGTCGGCATCGTCAATTTCACCGGCGTGATGAGCCGTCACGTCGTCGGGATCGGTGGCGTCTTCCTCGCCGTCCTCGGGCTGAGTCCGAAAGTCGGAGCCGCCGTCACGACGATCCCCAGCGCGGTCTTCGGCGGTGCGGTCCTGCTCATGGCTGGCATGGTCGCTGCCAGCGGCTTCCGTCTGATCGTCACGAACGCCGAGCTCGATCGCCGAAACACGGTCATCGTCGCCGTCTCGCTCGGCCTCGGCCTCGGCATCGCGACCACGCCGGAAGCGCTCGCGGGCCTCCCGACCGCCGCTGAAACGTTCTTCAGCCAGCCGGTCATCGTGACGGCGCTGTCCGCACTGCTACTCAACACGTTCGTTCCCGGCGAGCAGAGCCCGCTGTTCGACGCCCACCCTGCCGACTCCGAGTCGGCCGGGGACGCCGCGATCGTTGAGCCAAGCGACGACTGAGACCGGCTGCTGTACCGATTTCTCGACGAGCCTACGGACTGGTCGCTGGTTCGCCGGCACTGACTGATAGCGGGCCGTCTGAATCGGAGCCCCCGCACTCGGCTCTTCCGACCCGCTCGGTGTCGAGACGCGCCGACGACCCCTTTTCTTCGAGTTCGTTCGCGGACGGATACCGTCGGCGGGGTCAGGTTTCGGCGTCGACCGCCGTCCGGACGACGCGAGCGAGACCGAGCGTCGCGACGAACGTGCCGGCGACCACGAGCACGGCGAGCAGGACGATACCGAAGGCAGACGCCCCGACCGCGGGATGAGTCCGAAGCGGCGACGTGAGGCGCAGTCCGAAGAAGGCCACGAGCAGCCCCGCGGCGATGCGGATCGACGCACGCCAGTACGCATCGTACTCTTCCGGCGACAGTTCCATACGCCGACGTGTGTGCCCGGCGCTGAAAAACGCTCGTCCGTGGCTCGGGTGCGATGGCTGCGGCTCGAGTCGCCCCGGTCTCCCGCTCAACGCATCCCGTCGGCCACCTGTCCGGCGACCCGCGCCCCCGTCCGCCGGTCGATGCGGCGGCGGTCGAAGACGGCACGAGCGCTCTCGGCCGCGTCCGCGTCGATCTCGAACGCGAGATTGGGGTAGTCGACCGCCGTCAGGACGAGCGGCTCGGGCGGTGCGGGGGCGATCCCCTCGTGGCCGGGCAGCGGCTCCGACTCGAGGACGCGATCGATCTTCGCGAGCGGGGAGTCGCCGGCACCGACCGCCCGGACGAGCGAGACGAGTCGACGGACGAGTTCCCGAGCGAAGCCGCCCGCGCTGACGGTGATGACGAGGTAGTCGCCGTCGCGCTCGACCGCGATCGTCAGCGAGCGCTCCGTGTTTCGGTCGTCAGGCGTCAGGTTGTGGATGTCGTGGGTGCCGGACAGCGCGTCGCAGGCAGCGCGGAACCGCTCGTCGTCGACGGCGGGGGCGGTCACATCGACCGCCGAATCGGGCACCGCAGCGTCGGCGGGCGGCGCGTACAGGTGATAAGTGTACGCCCGGCGGCTCGCGTGATGGGTCGCGTGGAACCCGTCGGGCGCGTCGGCGGCTGCCCACGCCCGCACGTCCGCGGGGAGTTCGGCGTTCAATGCCCGAGGTGTGAGCCAGTCGGGGACCTCGAGCGCGATCGTCTGTGCCAGTGCGGAGACGCCGGCGTCAGTGCGGCCAGCGGCCGCGTAGCCCGCGGGTTTGTCGGCCTCGGGGTCGAGAACTGAGAGCGCACGGAGGGCGTCGAAAACGGCGTCCTCGACTGTGGGGATGTCGGGTTGGGGCTGGCGCTGGAAGCCGTAGTAGTCGGTCCCGTCGTAGGCGATCCGGAACGCGCGACGTGGCATCGAGTCGACCCAGCGGGGCCAGGGTGTTATACCTGTCTCGACCGCCGCGCCGGACGGCCCGTCACTGTCGTCACTCGCGGTCCGCGAGCGCGTCGATCCGCTCCTCGGTCGGCGGATGGGTCGCGAAGAGGAACCGCTCGAGACGGTGGAGTCGTGCGCGCAGCCACCAGTACGACGGCTCGGTCGCTCCGTCGGGCCCGAGCATGACCTTCTCCGGTTCCGCCGGCTCGAGCGACAGGATCGACAGCGAGGAAACGCCCGCGGCCTCCCGAAGGTCTCGATTCGGGGTGTCGGCGATCTCCCGGTCGAGGCGTCGCAGCGCGCTCGCAAGGGCGGCGGGTGAGCCGGTCGCCTCGGCAGCAGCCCGGTCGGCCGCCAATTCTCTGGCCCTGGAGAACCGCGCCGTGATCGTTCGCCCGACGATCCAGACGCCACCCGACAGCGCCCGCAGTGGGACGGTAACGAGAGCCATCATGCCGGGGTTTTCAATCCGGTCGATCCGCGACCCCAGCCCGTCGGCAAGCACCACGGGAAGCGATACGAGGGTCATGACGATCGCGTCCCTGTTGCCGACGTGGGCGAGTTCGTGTGCGATCACCGCCTCGAGTTCGTCGTCGTCGAGTGCCTCGATCGTTCCCAGCGAGAGGACCAGATGGACCGCGTTCGGGCGGAGGCCCACGGCCATCGCCTCGGGTGCGTCGCGCTCCGAGACGGCGATCGTCGGCTCGGGAACGTCGAGTTGGGCGGCGACCCGAGTCGCCGTCTCGGAGAGCGCCGGTGCGGTCTCACGGTCCACCCGATGTGCATCCGCGAGGTGCTCGATCGTCTCGATCTGTCTGTACTCGAGGGCGCCGATCGTCACGAGCGTCACGGCCGTCGCGCCGAACGCGACCTGGGCGGCGATTCCGACGTCGAATAGCACGCAGACGCCGTAAAAGACGGCCCATACGCCCGCGAGAAACGCGACTGTCACGACGCCGAGGCCGACGAGCGCGGCGACCATCCGTATCCGGAGGGCGGTCAATCCGGCGGGCATGGAACCCGCTTCGAATCGCCCGGCAAAATGAGTATCGAACCGACCAGTCGGCGGTCAGCCACGGATTGCCGACCGGCCTGCAGCATCAGTCCTCGCCGCCGGAATCGTCAGTGGTGGCCTCGTCGATATCGAACGTGTCGGTCTCGAGGGGCGAGCCGTCGATGTCGATGCGCCCATCCCGGACCTCGATGGTAACGCCGTCGGCCGTCGCGTCGTCCGCGCCGAGGAGTCGCGTCGTCGCCGTCTCGACCTCCTCGTTGACCGACCAGACGAACCGCAGTACCGACTCGAGTTCGGTGCCGGCCTCGCGAACGCCGCGGTGGGAGGCGCGGTCCCCGAGGCTCCGTGCGCCCTCTGGATGGAGGTACTGGAGCGGATGGTCGGTCGGGACCTCCTGCAGGTCGACGTCGAACGACCAGAGGTAGGGGAGGACCTGGATGGCGTAGCCCTGCGGTTTCGGTGCCCGCCGACCGGCGGCGGTCAGCGCGACGTTGATCGCCGTCGACCCCGCGTCGGTGTCGAAGTAGACGCCTTGCACGCCCGGAATCGAGAATCGCATACTCGAGGGAGAGCGGCGGGAACGGGTGAGTCTGTACCCGGCAATGCCAGCCCCGTTTTATTTTGGACCGAGCGCGGCCACGGTACCCGCTCGAACACGGGCCCGAGCGGGAGCCGTCGGCGGGCTCGCGCCCGCACCGATCGCCGACGGCCGCGCGAATCGCGTGGTCAGTAGTCGTCCAGCTCGTAGAGCTCGCCGTACTTCGACTCGACGTACTCGAGGAAGTAGTCCGCGGTCAACCCCTCGCCGGTGGCCTGCTCGATGAGGTCGGGCGTGACGTAGCGCTTGCCGTGTCGATGGATGTTCTCGCGGAGCCAGCCGTTGAGTTCGTCGAACTCGCCCGCGCGGATGTCGTCGTCGAACTCGCCGCAGTCGTCCTCGGCGGCGGCGTACAGCTGCGACGCGAGCACCGAGCCAAGCGAGTACGTCGGGAAGTAGCCGAAGTCGCCGTGCGACCAGTGGATGTCCTGCAGGCAGCCCTCCGCATCCGTGTCCGGGCGCACGCCGAGGTACTCCTCGTACTTGTCGTTCCAGACCTCGGGCACCTCCGAGACCTCGAGGTCGCCCCGGATCAGATCGCGTTCGATCTCGAACCGAATGACGATGTGGAGGTGGTAGGTGAGTTCGTCCGCCTCGGTCCGGATGAGGTTGTCGTCGGAGACCTGATTCGCGGCCTCATAGGCCGCCTCGGGCGTGACATCTGCGAGTTCGGGGAAGCGGTCGCGAGCGATCGGCAGGAAGTGCTCCCAGAACGGACGGGACCGCCCGACGTGGTTCTCCCAGAGCCGTGACTGGGATTCGTGGACCGAGAGGTCCCGTGGCTCGCCCAGCGGCGTGGCGTACCCCTCGTCGGGGAGACCCAGGGTGTAGTTCGCGTGGCCGAACTCGTGGATCGTCGAGGTGAGCGAGCCAAGGAGATCCGTGGGCTCGAACCGGGTCGTCACGCGGGCGTCGAACTGCGTGCCCGACGAGAACGGATGCGGCGCGGTATCGATCCGGCCACGGTTCCAGTCGTAGCCCAGCGAATCCAGCACGTCCCGTGCGAGCGCTTCCTGATCGTCGTCGTCGAACTCGCCCGCGAACGCGTCGGTCTCGAGCGTCGCGTCGCTGTCCTGAACCGCATCGATCAGCGGGACGAGCGTCTCGCGAAGCCGCTCGAGGACCCGTTCCGCGGTCTCGAGGTCGATGTAGGGCTCGTAGTCCGCGAACAACACGGCGTACGGGTCGGCGTCGGGATCGATGTGGGCCGCGTACTCCCGCTTGAGGTCGACTAATTTCTCGAGCGTGGGCGCGAAGTGGTCGAAGTCGTCGGCCTCTTTGGCCTGCTTCCACGTCGGATGTGCGTTCGATGCCGTTGCCGAGAGTTCCTCGACGAGGTCCTGTGGGACGCTCGTCTCGCGGTCGTACCGGCGGCGGATCTCGCGGACGACCGCGGTCGCGTCTTCGTCGAGGTCATCGGACTCGAGGGCCGAAAGCAACTCGCCGGTCTCGTCGGCGGTCAGGAGTTCGTGACTGAGCGACGACAGCGTCGAGAGTTGCTGTGCGCGGGCCGGCGTCCCCTCATCGGGCATCACGACCTCCTGGTCCCACCGCAGAACACCGGTGGCGTTCTCGACGTTGGAGATGCGCCGTACTCGCGCTTCGAACTGTTCGTAGGTGTCCGTCTCGCTCGCATCGCTCCGTGCTTGATCGGTCGCCATAGCGGTCCGTTCACTCGGAAGTGCTATCAACGTCTTGGTACCGGACATTTCGAGGCCTATTGACTGTCGGCTATCAGGACGGTCAGTTTGCCGTGACACAACGTCACTGAGTGTCCGTCTCGCTGAAACGGACGCTCCTCGCATCTCCGAGCCGTCAACCGCCGTGTTCGCCGTGAGTCTGCTGCTCGATGATCGCGGCAGCTACGCGAGTGCGCGGGTTACGATCGGCATCTCGGGCGGTACCCACCGGCCGCGCGACGCACTCACCGCGCCGACGGCCACCGTTCGGCGACCCGCCGATAGGTCTCGTGACAGCGCTCGAGAACGGGGATCGAGACGCTCTCGTCGTCGGTGTGGGCCTCGCCGGGCTCGGACGGGCCGTAGATCACGCAGTCGGTCCCGGCCTGTGAGAGCCACCCCGCGTCTGTCGCGTGGGGTTTCGTCACCAGTTCGGGCTCGGCCGCTTGCACGCCGTCAGCGGCCTCGAGAACCGTCTCGGCGAACGTCTCGTCGTCACAGCGCATCGGCGGCAGGTCCTGGTCGACCGTCCACTCGACGCCGTCGAGGTCGGCGACTCGCTCGAGGGCCGCGCGTTCGCCCGGCACCGTCCGCTCGTCGACTGTGACCACACAGCGGGCGGGGACGACGTTCATCGCCGACCCGCCCTCGATCTCCGTGACGGTGAGTCGGCCTGCGATCGAGTCGCCCGCCACGTCGACCGACGGGACCTCGAGTTCGCGAACGCGATCGACGGCCGCGGTGGCGCGATAGATGGCGTTCTCGCCGGCGTCGGCTTCGCTGGCGTGTGCGGCAGTGCCGCGAGCGGTGATCGTACTCCCGCGACGGCCCTTGTGGGCGACGGCCACGTCGGTGACGTTCGGGCTCGAGTAGTTCGTCGACCCTTCGCCGACGATGGCGTACTCGGGGGCAAACCCGTCGTCGATCGCGTATCGTGCGCCGACGCCGCCGACCTCCTCGCCGACGAAGCTCGCGACGACGAGTTCGCCGGCGGGGTCGGCATCGCGGAAGGCCAGCAGCGCGGCCGCGAGCGCTCCTTTCATGTCCGCCGCCCCGCGGCCGTACAGGCGGCCGTCTCGCTCCTCGACGACGTACTCGCTCGCTTCGTCGACGTTCCCGTCCGCGGTCGCGACCTGCGACTCGGCCGGCGCGACGACATCGTGATGTCCGACCAGTGCAAGCGTCTCGGGTCCCGTCCCTTTTCGGGCGATCACGTTCCCGACGGCGTCCCGAGTCACGTCGGCGTCGGTCTCGCGGCGCAGCCACGACTCGAGGACATCACCGGCGGCGGCCGCGTCTTCATGGCTCGGGATCGACACGAGCTCGCGGGTCAACTCGACGAGAGTCATACGCGATGTCTCGGCGGCTGTGCTGTTCAGTGCACCGGCTCCCGAAATCAGGAGTGCGATCGTCCTGCCGGGGCGGGCGGCTCAATCGTACCGTTCGTAAACCGGCGGCTCATCGTCGGCGTCGGCCTCCGTCAGCCGCGCAACCGACTCGCGGACCTCTCGCAGGCTGGCCGTTTGCTGTTGGCTCGCCGCCGCGACCGACTCCGCGGCGCTTGCGACGGTGTCGGCCGACTCCGAGAGGTCCTCGAGCGTCTCCGCCGTCACCTCGACGCCCCGGGCCTGCTGATCGGTCGCCGTCGCGACGTCTTCCATGCCGGCCGCCGTCGTCCGTGCCGACTCGTGGATCTCCTCGAGCGAGTCGACCGTCTCCCGAACGCGGTCGGTCCCGGCATCGACGCGGGTAACGGTCTCCTCAGTTGTTTCAACGGTCGCCGCGGCGTCCTGACGGACGGCTTCGACGGCGTCCTCGATCTCGGCGAGATCGGACTTCGTCTGTTCGGCGAACGAGCGCACTTCGCTCGCGATGATCCCCATCGTCTCGCTGCCGTCCGCGTCGTCCCGCGAGGACTCGATCTTCGCGTTCGCCGCCAGCACCGTCGTCCGTTCGGCCAATTCGTCGAGTCGGTCGACGATCTCGTCGATCTCCTCGGTTCGGTCCGCGAGCGTATCGACCGCGTCGGCGACGCGGTCGGTCGCGTCTTCGATCGCCGCGAGCTCGTCCAGCGCGTCGTCGGCCGCCTCCACGCCCTGTGCGGCGAGCGTTTCGGTTCGATCGCTCTCCTCGCTGACCTCGTCGGCGACGCTTGCGACCTCCTCGATGGCCGCGCTCATCTCGTTGAGCTCCCCCGCCGCCCGCGTGATGCCGGTCGCCTGCGAGTCGGTCTGCTCGCTGATCGCCTCGGCGCGCTGAGCGACGACCTCGCTCGAGTCGTGGAGTTCGGCGATCGGTGCCTCGACGTCGGTTTCGACCTCTCGCGCGAGTCGTTCGCGCCGTTCGATCGAGTCCTCGAGTCGCTGTGCGTAGGAGTCGACGTACGTGTCGACCGCGACCTGCATATCGAGGTTGATGATCCGCAACAGCGAGAGGACGTCCATCATCCCGTCATCGATGGCGTCTCTGACCGTTTCCTCGAGCGACTCCTCGAGACCGTCACTCTGGTCTTCGCCACTGCCACCGAGGCCGAGCGCGCCGACGAACCGGTCGAGACCGCCGTCGTCCTCGGTGTCGCGCTCCGCGGCCCACTCCTCGATGGCATCGACGACCTGTTGCTGGACCCGCTCGTTGAGCCGAGACATGATCAGGTCGTAGTAGACGCCGTACTGTCCCACGTACTGTTTCAGGGGCATGTCGAGCAGTTCGTGGAGTTTGCCGATTCGGGCCCGGTTCTTGAAGAACTCCTGATCGTAGTCCCCAGTCGCAAGCGAGACGAGGTACGCCTGCTGTGTTTGCTTGAGCGCGTCGACGTTTTTCGGGGAGCGGTCGACGATCGCCCGCGTCTGCTCGTAGTGGAAGACGTTCTCATAGAAGTCGTCCGCGATCGCCTCCGCGTTGGCCTGCAAGAGCGGCTCGAGAGCGGCCAGGCGCTGCTCGTCGGCCTCATCGAACCCGATGAATGCCTTTCGCCACGCGATTTCGTCGTCGTCGAGCTCGATCCGGTCGACGAGATCGTCGACATCGAGAAAATCATTGAGTCCGTCGCGCCCGAACGTCTCCTGGGGTTGCATGCGGGAAACGTGTTCGGTCGGTCCGTTAAGCTTTTATGAGTGTTCCCGCCGAATAGGAATACTCGGAGAGCTTTCACATCTCCACTGGTCGAAAAATACGTCCGCGGGACGGGGCAGTGTTGTGGACACCCTTATAGGGGTACGTCGATCAGTTTACGTATGAACGTCGTGCCGGATACGAGCGTGGTCATCGACGGCCGCGTCTCGGCGACAATCGAAGACGGGCAGTTCGAGGGAGCGACGATCTGCGTCCCCGAGGCGGTCGTCGCGGAACTCGAGGCGCAGGCCAACGACGGGATCGACAGCGGCTGGGACGGCCTCGAGGAACTCCAGCGGCTGGCCGAGCTGGCCGACGACGGGGTCATCGACCTCCGCTACGTCGGGGAGCGGCCCAACGCGATCGAGCGGGGCCACGCCTCCGAGGGCGAGATCGACGCGCTGATCCGCGATCTCGCGGAGGAGTTCGACGCGACCTTCGTCACCAGCGATATCGTTCAGGCCGAGGTCGCCCAGGCGAAAGGACTCGATGTCGAGCGCGTATCCCCCGAGGTACGTGAGGTCGGGACCCTGGCCGTCGAGGAGTTCTTCGACGAGCGGACGATGAGCGTCCACCTCAAGACCGATGCCGTCCCGAAGGCCAAACGCGGCGACCTCGGTGAGATGCGCTACGAAGCCATCGCCGACGAGCCCCTCGACGAGGCGACCATGGACGAATACGCCCGCGAAGTCGTCGACGGCGCGAAGGAGGCCCCCGACGGCTTCATCGAACTCTCGGAGTCGGGCATGAAGATCGTCCAGTTCCGGGACTACCGGATCGCGATCGGCCGACCACCCTTTGCCGACGGGATCGAGATCACCGCCGTCCGGCCGATCGCCCAGACGGACATCGAGGACTACGAGCACGCCGACGAGTTGAAAGAGCGCCTGCTCGAGCGCCAGCGCGGCGTCCTCATCTCGGGGTCGCCCGGGGCGGGGAAATCGACGTTCGCGCAGGCGGTCGCCCGCTACATCTCGGATCACGACTACTCGGTCAAGACGATGGAGAAGCCGCGGGACCTGCAGGTCGGCCCTGACATCACCCAGTATACGGAACTGGGCGGCGAGATGGCCAAAACGGCCGACGCCCTGTTGATGGTCCGGCCGGACTACACCATCTACGACGAGGTCCGCAAGACCGACGACTTCGAGGTCTTCGCGGACATGCGCCTGGCCGGCGTCGGCATGATCGGCGTCGTCCACGCGACGCGGCCGATCGACGCCCTCCAGCGACTGGTCGGCCGGGTCGAACTCGGGATGATTCCGCAGGTCGTCGACACCGTCGTCTACATCGAGGCCGGCGAGGTGTCGACGGTCTACGACGTCAGGACCGAGGTCAAAGTCCCTGCCGGCCTCACGGAAGAGGACCTCGCTCGCCCGGTCATTCAGGTCATGAATTTCCAGACCGGCGACCCCGAGTACGAGATCTACACCTTCAACCGGCAGGTCGTTACCGTTCCGCTCAACGACGAGGACGGCGGCCCCGGAACCGAGTCCGGCGTCGACCGGATCGCCAAACAGGAAATCGAGCGGGAGATCCGCTCGATCGCCCACGGCTACGTCGACGTCGAACTCAAAAGCCAGGACACGGCCGTCGTCTACGTCGAGGAGGACGACATCTCGAGCGTCATCGGCAAGGGTGGTGGCCGAATCACTGACATCGAGAACCGGTTGGGGATTGACATCGACGTCCGGACCCATGACGAGAACCCCAACTACGGCGCGGGAAGCGCTGGCGGCGGTGCGAGTGCGAACGGCGGAGGCGGCGGTTCGCAGGCCGGCCAGATGGTCCAGCCCGAAATCACCTCACGACACATCGTTATCCCCGTCGACGGCAACCACGGTGAGACCGTCGAGGTGCAAGCCGGCGGCGAGTACCTCTTCACTGCGACGGTGAGCCGCGGCGGCGAGATTCAGGTGTCCCGGGGGAGTGCGATCGCGGAGGAACTCGAGCGGGCGATCGACCGGAAGGACCCGGTGACGGTCGTTCCATCGTAACCGACCGAACCGTGAGAGCACGAACGGAGTGAGTGAGCGGCGTTTTGCGGGTCGTCACGAGTAGTACGAGAGTAGCGGTCTCGGGACCGGGCGCACGGAATCCGCGTGCGCAGACGAAACGAGTGATGACCCAGCAAGCAAAGCGTTCTCGTAGCGTATTTCGACGAGCATTTGCACAACTCTTTTACATTTGATGTTATATGTTTATATCATTATGAATTGGCGCCGTCGACGGTTCCTGACAGCAACCAGTTCCCTCTTTTCGCTCGGAATCGCGGGCTGTCTGACGAACGAGACGGACGAATCGGGCCCCGACAAGAAGCCGGACAGTGATGAGGAGTCGTTGTCCTCGGCCCTCGCCGATCCCCTGACACTGCTTCCGGGAAGCATCGGCGACATAGATAGCGTTCACGCGGTGACACCGGGTGTGTTCGACGGCACCACAGTGGTACCGACGGGCGTGGACTATCGGTACTTCGCTCCGGTCGACGATCTCTCGGCCATTGAGTGGGTCCTCGAGGTCACGCCGTCCGATGGTCTCCCGATCCGGGTAGTGACTGGCGATATCACCACGGACTCGTACACGGACGACCAGCATCTTAGCGACCGAAACGGCCTCTCACTGTACGAACTCGACACCGCCGGACCCGGTGTCCGGACCGCTGCGTTCACTGACGGGATCGTGATACAGAGCGGCGACGAACAAGCCATTGAAACGGTTGTCGACGCTGCCGGCAGTGAGAGCTCGGACACTCTACTCACGACACAGCCCGAACTCGAGCAAGGGCTGGCAGGGCTCGGCGGATACGACAGTCGGCAAGTAGAACCCGCCACGCAAGAAGTAGCCGAATCGCTTGGCATCGACACCGAGACTGCCGTTAGCACCGGCAGGGGGCAGCGACTACCGGACCCCGACCACCTCGAACGACGTTATTTCGTGCAGGTGACCGACGAGTCCGTCATCACAACTGACGTCAAAGAACGGTTTGAATCGATGATCCGACAGAACGATGCGGACGAGAGCCGTCCGACCATCGGCACCGATGGGGCAGTGCTCTCCGCTGACACCACCATTGATCTCGCTGACCGCCGACGCGCTCGTGCACACGACAATCCGGTCCTGGGTTCGGAGAGCGGATATGATCCCAGTGCGAACTGGCTCGTCATTCCGATCGTTCGCGGCGATGAAACGCCCGTCGACGCACTTACGCTCGAGGTCGACGGCGAGGTGTACGATCCCGAGATTTGGGCCGACGGCGAAGAAACGATCGAAGAGGGCGACGAAATCCTCGTTCGACAGGCTGACTCCGAGCCGTTGACGGAGCTCAGACTCGTCCACGACGAGGAAACGAACGGTGGTCCTGAACGGACCGTCCTGAACGATCTCACCTTCGAGTACGACTACGGCGGGAAGTCACGATCGCTGCAGATAACGTACGCCGACGAGTTCCCATTGGACGGGACACACGTGTACGGTGGAATCTACGTCGATCCGGAATGGAGACAACGAGAACGGATCGTCGATGCGGTGGGCTCGAAGCGAGAATCCGGGCCGAAACCGGACCGGACGATACAGCCGTGGAGCGGGACGGAGATCACTGATGGTGCCACAGCGACGATCGAGAACATCAACCCGGGAGACACGGTCGCAATCGGGTGGCGCAGTGTCCAAGAGACGAGTCTCGATGCGTTCACCGTACCGGAATAAAGCGACGCGACGCCGAATTCGGCTACTTATGGGAGCCAGATCAGGTATCGCCTAAGAGCACGATCGCCGAGGAACTCGAGCGGGCGATCGACCGAAAGGACCCGATCACGGTCGTGCCCTCATAAGCGGGCGAACCGCGAACGGGCGTCAACGCGTGAGCGACCGACGTGAGAGGTGCGTTTTCGGCGTCGGCGCGAGTGGATCGAGGAAGAGCCACGACAGCGTCGCTCTCGCAGGGACTCGTTGTGTGTGAGTGGCCGGCATCCCGACTCAGGGCGACCAGATCCCGTCTTCCCGATCGAGCAGCGTGACCACGACGACGTGTGGGAGAGTCAACACGGCGATCCCGACCAGATAGACCGCGATCGTGTCGGCGACGGTCGCGGGCGTTCGCGGGACGGCGAGCCAGATCCCGACGAGGACGGCCAACGCGGCGAGAGTCAACGGCGCTGCGTCACGGGCGAACCGGGACACAGCGGTCCGAATTGCCCCGTGCTCGAGGGCGGCGCTCGCGACGGGGTCCACGAGCATCGTTCTGAGGACGTGCCGGAGCGAGTGCCAGAAACAGAAGTAGAGACCGATCGCGAGGATCGGCGGCACGGTGGCGAAGTAGCCGACGAGACCCAGCGTCTCGGCGACGTCGACGAACCACGGCCACCGCTCGTCGGGGCTCGTTCGACGGAGCCCGAGGAAGAGCGAGAGCGCGATCAGCGACCCGAACCCGATCAGCACGGCCGCTCGAGCCGTCGGTTCGAAAAGCGGGTCGAGCGCGGTCGCCGCGCCGGGATCGAACACCCCGACGAGCCTCTCGGCGACGAACGCGTACTGCGCGGGAAAGGCGACCAGCGGGACGAGCATCGGGAGGCCGCCCCTGACGAGGAGGGCGAGGAGCCGACTGGCCCGCGTCTCGAGATGGTCGGCACCGACGAACTCGAGGAGCGCGTAGACATCGCCCTGTCCCCAGTGGACGAGCGTGACGAGGACGAATAGGACGAACGCGGCGACTGGTGCGAGGAACCAGACGAGAGCGTAGGCGGAGCCGAGCAGGAGGTAGAGGCCGCCGACGAACGCGAGCGATCGCGGCGTAACCGGGTCGCCTCGGACCCGCGGTAACACGAGGTGGTCGACAGCGCCGTGGGGGAGTCCAAGAATGAGGACGCTGAGCGCCAGCGGCACGTACTGGTAGACGAGCGGCGGCGCTCCGAACGCGATCGTCGCCGCGGCAGCGACGGCGAGCAGCGAGCCGAAGCCAAGGGCCACCCGAGCGGCGCGCGATCGACTCTCGGCGCTCGCTCGCATGTCGGCGCGCCGGCCGATCGCGTCACCGGTCATCGGAACTCGTCGGCACCCGCGGAGCTGTGCTCGTCCACGCCGAAACGCCGCCGATTCGATCGAGTACCCAGACGTACATGGTGATCCCTTGGACGACGAAGAGGGTGGTCACGAGGAAGAACAGCGCCTCTTCGATCGGGAGACCGAGGAGCGCGTGACCGGTGGTGTACGTGTCGGAGATGACCCAGACGCCGAGTTCGATCGCGATCCGGTCGACCAACCAGAGGTACAGCGTCGGGACGGCGATCGCGACCAGCAGCGACCGGCGGATGGCCCACAGGTACGTCGACCCGAACCCCCACTGGAGGGCGAGGACCGGTCCGGCCCAGAGGAACAGCCAGCCCAGATAGTACGTCGCGGTGTCGCCGCGGAGCGCCCAGCCGACGACGGCGATCGCCAGCCCGCCGGCGACGCCGAGCAGTCGATGTGTGTGAGGAATCGCCAGCGACCGCTCGGCGGACGGCCGCACCTGACACAGCCAGAGCGCAGTCAGTATCGGCTGGAGGACGAAAAAGAGGTATTCCTCGAGCGGCGTGTGCCAGACGGTCGCGAGGACGGTCCCCTCCCCGTACCACCAGACGCCGACGGGAATGAGACGGTTCGTAAACGGCGTCGTGTAGACGATGGCGAGGACGATCATGATGCCGAGTCCCGAAAGGGGGCGACTCCCCCACCAAGCGCGGTCGCGCCGGCTGGCGAGCCACCCCAGAATCAGGATTGGCGGCAGCAGGAAGGCGAGGTGGATGCCGAAGTACGTGAACTGGACGGTCATGGGCGGGTCGACGTGCGCCGTCGGTGTGCGGGCGGCAACCGGAACCGCTGTGAACGGCAGTACGGACGGGAGCCGAATAGCGCCGTGTCCATACTGGTTAGGGACGATCGGGACACTCGAGCGAGGTCGATTCGATCGGTCGCCGGCCGGGACGGGACCGGGCATGCTGGTGGCGCAGTCCGCCCCGTCGGTGTGGGGTGGACGACGAACGACGGCGCGAGCGAGGTGGTGGCACCGCCGAAGACGGACTCGAATCGGTCTCGGTCCGTCGCGTCGTTCTGTAGGACGGCGTTCCGGGCACGGAAACCGCGGTCGTGGGCTGGCTGCATGAACGGGAGATCTCTTCACTAGGGCAACACATAAACGAGTGGCCGTCGCGAAGCCGCACGTCGGGAGTCCATGCAGCGCCTTCAGGTTGGGGCAGCCGTCGGCGTCGAGACCCGTTCCAGGACGGAGCGACTCTGGAGCAGGATCACGCCGAATCCGACCTTCGCCGAGAGGTCGAGCACCATGAACGCCGCGGTTTCCCAGTACAGCGGGAGGATGCCGAACGTCCCTTCGGTGCCGAGGATCCAGACCACCGGGTAGAGGAACCACAGCGCGATAACCAGGTTGCGGAGTCTCCCGAACAGCGACGCGACCTCGGGGGCCCGACTGCGCGCGTTCTCGGAGAGCGTCCCGACGAGGACGTACAGCAGGGCGAGCAGAGCACCGGTACTGATCGCCCACCAGGCGATCCGGGCCCCCGCAGTGGACGAGAGCGCTGCGATCGCACCGGTCCCGATCATGAAGATGTCGAGGCCGATCAGCGTCGCGATCGTGTTTCGGTTCGCCCCGGCTAGCAGCGAGAGGTCGAGCAACAACAGCGGCGTCGTGAACAGCCAGTCCGCGTAGCGCGCCCAGTAGATCGTGAGCGCCTCGTCGCCGACCATGACTTCGGTGACGCCGAAGCCGGTCGCCATCGCGAAGTACATGGCAGCGGCGATGGTTGTGATGAAGATCGTGATGATGTAGAACTCCTGCATCTTCCGATCACGAACGCCACGTCCGCGACCGACGAAGTACAGGGTTCCGATGGTCATGCCGATTGTGCCGATCCATAGCCAAATGGATTCTGGGCCAACTGTTGCGGCCATGGGTGGTGCTAGAGCAGCGCAACACATATTGCTTGACCCTAACGGAAATAACCCTCATCGTAGCGTGTATGTCCAGAATTTTGACGTGGAGGATGATATCGCAGCGTATTTTGGGGTGTTCTGTGTTCGATCGGATAGCCCGATCAGAACGCTCCCTTCACAACTGATGACCTCGACTGATCCGAACGATCCGATTGCGGACGCACTCCTCGGCGAATCGACGTACGAACGACTCAGAGTGGAGCGGTACGCGGTGATCAAGCGCCGCATTCCGCAAAAACTCGTCTACCAGAGCGGCCTGCTGCTCGTGCTCGCGCTCGTCGTTCCGATCGTCGCCACCTATCCGTCGTCAGTGCAAGCGACGTTCCCGGGCGGCGCTCCGCTGTGGTCGTCGCCGCTCGTCCTCTGGGTCGGGGTCTACGCCGGCAGCATTGAAGTGGGGACTGCAACCTGTCTCGTTGCAGTAGCGATCGCGCGTCGGCGGTACGAGCCCTCCCTCTCGGAGTCACAGGTCCACACGCTACTGAACCTCGAGGACGTCGCGTCGATGTTCGGACTGGCGACCGGCGGCTTCGCGATCCTGATCACGGTTGGCTTCTTCCTGCTCGGCCACGCCGGCGTCGAGACCGTCACCGCCATCGTCGAATCCGCGCCGCGAGATCCCTACGGACGGACCGGCGTACCGGTACCCGTGATCGCCGTCGGTGTCGCGGCAGCGATCAGTTCTTGCGTCGTCTACGCCGCCGGCCGATACCTCTCCGCGGCGTAAGCGACGATCGGGACCTCACGTCTCCTCGCGGCGGCACTCGAGCGACCGGAAGAACCCGGTGACGACCGACCCCACCGATGGAAAGACTGCAAACGTACGGAAGAAAGAGTTCGGTGGCTGAGTAGTGAACATATGGTCAGTAAATCACCCAAACACCGAACCACGTACATGCCTGACACGGGTAGAGAAACTAGGTGTTTAAGGATTAGCTTCATATGTGGGTCGATCGTCCAGATACTACGTGAACAACGGAGTGATTCCAGCGTATGAGCGTAGATAGGACGACGTTCGTCTTCTCTGACGGGGAGCGGACGAACGAGGCGTTCGTCACGGATCGCCGCTCGCTCGAGGCGATACGCGAGCGGATCGTCGCCGACGTTCGAACCCGGGTCGCCGACGCGGGGGCGGCCGGCGTCGTCGTGGCGATGAGCGGTGGCCTCGATTCGACGCTGACGACAGCGCTCGCGGTCGACGCCGTGGGCAGCGAGAACGTGCTCGGACTGGGGCTGCCCTGTCACAAGACGGACGGGGCTCACGCCAGCGACGCCCGGACGCTCGCCGAGGGACTGGGAATCGAGTACGAGGAGATTCAGTTGCGGCCGCTCCTCGAGGCCTTCGAGGGAACGGTCGCGGACGAACTCGAGCCGGAATCGAACGACCGCGGGCGACCCGACGAACGCACCCACGAGATCGGCAACGCCGTCGCGCGGCTGCGGATGATCACCGCCTACTACGCGGCGAACCGCCAGTCACGGCTCGTCCTCGGCACTGCGAACCGTTCCGAGCGGTTGCTGGGCTACTTCACGAAGTATGGAGACGGCGGGGCCGACGCCTATCCGATCGGCGACTGCTACAAGACGGAAGTCCGCGCACTCGCGAAACACATCGGGCTCCCGCGACGGATCATTTCCAAGGAGCCGACGGCTGGGTTCTGGGCCACGCAGACCGACGCCGGCGAACTCGGCGCGCGCTACGACGTCATCGATCCGCTACTGTACCGGCTCGTCGACGCGGAGCAGTCGCTCGAGGAGGCCGTCGCCGATCTGCGAATCGACCGCGAGACGGCCGCCGAGATCGCATCCCTGCACGCCGCCACCGCCCACAAACGGACGCCCCCGCCGACGCCGGGGCTCTGCGGGCGCGACGACGGCCGCGCTGGCGACCGAACGGACGCACTCGAGTAGCGACGGCGATTTGCGGACGACACCGCGCCCGCTCGTGGCGGAAGGCGACTCCGATGGGACGGCCTCACCGGTCCGTTTCGACGGCGTACATGTCCGGATTACGCCACCAGAACAGTCCCCACGCCAGCAGGAATCCGGCGGCCATCGCGAGGACATCCTGCAGGAACGAAGACAGCCCCAGATCGATGATGGCCGCGAGCGCGACCGCCGAGCCCAGCGCCGCGCCGGCCACGACGAAGAGGACGTCGCCGACGACCCGCGCACGCGAATGGTCCCAGTAGGACTGGCGCTCCTCGTCGTACCAGACGCCGACGTAGATCAGTACCGGCGACATGATCGCGATGACCGTGACCGACCGGTACGCCTCGGGGAGCACCGTCGGTACCAGAACGAGCAGGTTGAGCAGATTCGCGCCGAGTGCTGCCAGAAACAGGCCGATCAGCAGCCATCCCCACCGCGGGAGTCGCTCTTTGTCCATATCGGAACCGCACACCCTGAGAAAATAACCCTGGCGTTCTCGCCGTTATTCGGCACAGCAGGCGTCTTTCTTCGGGGACTCCTCGACGCCCCCGTTTCCGTCGGCCGCGACCGGGTCCTCGAGCCGATAGAGGCTCTGACGGGCGTCCGCAAAGTAGATGTCCTCGTCGACGATTCCGATCTCTTCGAGGCGCTCGAGGGCGTATCGTACCGTCCGAGCCGAGAGCATCGATTCCTCGACGATCTGTTTCTGCGTCAACGGCCCGTCGTACTCGAGGACCTTGAAGACGAGTTTCGCGCTCGGTGGCAAGTCTTCGATCTCCTCCCCGTCGGTCTCTGCCATATTACGATTCGAAAGGCCCCAGCAGTATAAAAGTTGAGCCTTACCGAGAGGGAACGGTGATCGATTGCAACAGGTCTTTTCGAGTAAAGTATCGAATACGCTGCTAAAACCAGTATATTCGCCTCACCGGCCCCCGGAACGAAGATGTCGGGTCCGACGAAAGTCGGCGAGCGTGATCCGTTCGACGCCGGGGTTTTCGAGCGATTTCGAGTCCGCACCCGGGTCGGCCGCTCCTCGCTTACCCCTCGCCGATCATCCGGTCCTCATCGGCCCACTCCCGCTTGCGGAGCTCGTACTTCTGTATCTTCCCGGTCGCGGTCTTGGGTAATTCCGACACGTATTCGATCCGGCGAACGACCTTGTAGCTCGCGAGCTGTTCGCGAGTAAACGCCGTCAGCTCGTCGGCCGACACGGGCGGATCGGTCGGATCGCCGTTCGACGGCACGACGAAGGCCTTCGGCGTCTCGCCCCACTCGTCGCTCGGTGCCGGGATCACCGCCGCGTCCCCGACCGCCTCGTGATCGAACAGCGTGTCCTCGAGTTCGATGCTCGAGATGTTCTCGCCGCCGGAGATGATGATGTCCTTCTTGCGATCGCGGATCGCGATCATGCCGTTCTCGTCGATGGTTGCAAGGTCGCCGGTGTGATAGTACCCTTCGACGCGGTCGTTGAACGCCGCCTCGGTCGCGTCGGGCTTGTTCCAGTACCGGTCCATGATCTGGTTGCCCCGGACGACGATCTCGCCGAGCGTCTGATCGTCGCGGGGGACGTCGGCCCCGTCCTCGTCGACGACCCGAACGTCGGTCCCGAGGACGCCCATCCCCTGGCGCTTCTTGATCTCGAAGCGGTTGTCGTCGGTCATGAGCCGCTTCGCGTCGGAGATCGTGATCAGCGGCCCCGTCTCGGTCGCGCCGTAGAGGTGTTTCAGGTACCAGCCAAAGCGGTCCTCGACGGCCCGAATCGTCGCCTCCGGCGGTGCGCTGCCGGCGGTCGTGACCCGGACCCGGTTCTCGCCGGTCATCGCCGGCTCGCCCTCGCTCTCGTAGTAGTCGATCAACTGGTTGAGCACCGCGGGAGCGGCACAGAGGAAGGACACGTCTTCCTCCCGAATCGACGAGACGACCTCGTCGGGGTTGACCCCGCGCGTACAGACGTGGGTCGCGCCCAGTCCCGTCACCGCATAGATGTGCCCCCAGCCGTTGACGTGGAACATCGGCAGCGTCCACAGGTAAGTGTCGTCGTCGGTGATCTCGTGGTAGATCGACATCAGATAGGCGTGGATCGTCTCGGTCCGATGCGTGCGACAGACCCCCTTCGGATCGCCCGTCGTTCCCGAAGTGTAGTTGATCGTGATGATCTCGTCCTCGGCCATCTCGGGGCGGTCGAACTCCGTCCCGGCCGCCGAGACGACGGCGTCGAAGTCCTCCCATGCTCCGTCGGACTCGTCCGACGCGGCGTGCTCGGCGTCGCCGTCCCCAACGGCGTCGGTATCGTTCGTGATGAACGTTTCAGTCGGCACCTCGTCGCGAATCGCCTCGATCTTGTGGGCGTACTCGTAGTCGGCGAAGATGGCGTCGACGCCCGCGTCCGACAGAATGTACTCGTAATCGTCCGGCTCGAGCCGGTAGTTCAGCGGGGTATGCACGGCCCCGATCTGCATCGCGCCGAAGGCCGCCTCGAGGTGGTAGTGCGTGTTCGGATCGAGGACGGCCACGCGGTCGCCTTTCTCGATACCGCGTTCCTGGAGTGCCGCGGCAAAACGGTCCGCGCGCTCGCCGAACTCCGCGTACGTGAAGCGGTCGCCGTCGGCTCCCACGACCGCCTCCTGCTCCCCGTAGTGCTCCCGTGCCTGCTCAAGGAAGTCCGTGACAATGAGTGGCGTTTCCATACGGCAAAGCATTCGGATATGGCTCGTATAGTGATTTCGTTTATTATCGATCAGGAGGAATACCGACGCGGACCGTCGGCGCTGCGTTTCGTCCCTGCGGAGACGCCGGGCTGTCGATGGCTCGAGTTGCCGGCGGACGCCGCGGTGAGTACAGGGACTACAGCTGTTTCCAGACGTCTTCATCGTCCTCGAACCCGTCCGGATCGTCGGGCGCGGCGAACTCGTCGCTCGGGTCGAGTTCCAGGATCTCCTCGGTGGAGAGGTCCCGGTCCCCGTCGATCACGTCCGGCTGCTTCTCGAGGTCCATCTCCGGCCAGGCGGTCTCCTCCCAGAGACCGCGGTCGCTGTAGTAGTAGACGACCCCGTCGTTGACGACCGCGAACAGCCCCCGCTGGGTGTCGTGGACGACCCGCTCGTTGGTGTCGATCGCGACATCGACGACATCCTCGAGCGTGTCCAGCGAGACATGGTAATCCCCGATCCACATCGGGATCGAGCCCCGGGAGATCCACTCGGCGTAGCGCTGTTCGTGGACCGCGCGGCGAGCGCTCTCGACATCGGTCGGCGAGCGCCGGGCGACGATCGCCGCCCCGGCCAGCGAGAGCGTTCCGAGCACCGACAACCCGCCGATGAGCGCCGGGCTACGGGACTCCGTCGTGCGGACCGTCCCGCTCCGATGGCTGTTCGATGCGGAGTCGGAGAGGTCCCCCTTGAGCCAGTAGGCGCCTTCCGTGATCGTCACCGGCGTCGTGGTCGTGAGGGTGCCCTGATGACGCTCCGTCTCGTACTCGACGCGGAGCACCAGCTTGAGGTCGACCGAGCCGACGCCGCTGATCTCGCGCTCGAGTTGGCGCTGGCGCTGTCGGTAGGACTCGAGGTCGATCGTCGCCTGCGACGTCGCGACACCGTTGTCGACCGCGGGCGACTCGCGGAGCACCTGATGGGTTTCGTTCCAGAACGGCTTGTCGTCGCGCTTCGCTTCGAACCGAAGGAGTAGTTCGTGGGTGACTGCCCCGTCCGCGATCGGCGACCCGCTGGTTTCGTTTCGGAGCGTCGTCCTCGGTTCGACGGTGAGCTCCGGTGTGGCGTTCAGAAAGTACACCGAGCTATTGGTGAGTTCCTCACCTTCGGTCCAGAGCGTCCCGCTCTCGGTGACGACGGCGCTCGTGTCGGCGTCAACCGTGACCTGTTCCTCGCCGAACTGGGGTGCGGTCGTCGTCTCCGGGTTCGCGACGGCCCAGCCGGTCGCGCCGATCGCGAGGAGCCCCACCACGAGCAGCACGATCATGATCGTCCGACCCTCTTTGGCCAGCAGCAACTCGAGACGCGGGTTATCGATCATTCGTTGCCCCCCGGGATCGGACGCCACGTCCGAGCGCATTCGGTGGCCGAACCGTCCACTTTCGAACTGGTCGGTCACCGGGACAATTCATACGCTAATGATGGAAATGAACCACTATAAGGGTAGCGGCCTTGCGGTGCTAATCCCGGTTTCTGCGCCACTTGCGAAGCTTTCGGTGGAGCCGTGTCGACAACGGGATGTGATCGCCAGTGGATCGAAACCGGATGTCGTTACTGCCGAAGAGTACGAGCACGACTCCGACGGCGAGCCCGACGACGACGGCGTTGACCGCCGCGATCGCGACGAGCGGGTGGAGATCGTGGAGCCAGAACAGGACGGACGGGGGCAACACGGCGAGATAGCGATACTCGCCGAGATGGCGCGTATACTCGCCCGTCTCCTCGGGGGCTGATAGTGAGACCGTCGTCTCGCCGCTATCACGGATACCGACGGTCTGCCGTGCCGGGTCCGCACTGATACTGCGGCTTTCGGCCTCGTGAACGACAGCGATCGGCAGATACCCCGAGTTGTCGACGGTACGAGTGAGCGTCGCCGTCTCGCCGGGGGCGACGATCTGTGGATTGTCGTCCGGCGATTCCGAACTGATGAGTTCGTACTCGGTCGTTCCCGAGGGGACGACCATCGCCGCGGTCGCAAACGTGACGAATACGAGCAAGACGAGTCCAAGCGCGGTCCAGAAGGCGATCACGTTCTCGCGCGATCGCGAGCGCCTCGTTTCGCGCTGGGATGGACCGAGCCGCTCGAAAAGCGTTCCGAAGCCGAGCAACGCGACGCCGATCGCGACCATGAGCGCACCGAGGCCGTTCGCGGACATCGTCGCCAGTCCGAACACCGACGCGACGACGCCGGCGACCGATGCTGCGACCCCCTGAATCGCCAACACCGCGGTCCCGAGCTGTGGGATCGTGACCACGGACCCCCCTGGCTGCCAGACTTCGGCGACGATCTGGCCCTCCGTGACATGGGGTTCGCCGCCGTCCTGATCGGTAAACGGGTTCGCGTCGCCTTTCGTAACGTACCCCTCCTCGGTTTCGCCGACGACGCGGTGGGTCGTCAGCCCGCCGTCGTGGAGGGTTCGGGCCTGATAGACGACGACGTCACCCTCCTCGATGTCACCGGCAACGAGGCTTGGAATCGCCACGAATCCGTCGCCGGTGTCGATCGTCGGCTCCATGCTCCCGGTAGCGACGTACCCGAGCAGGATCGGCTGACCGAGCAGTTGGCCGACGATCAACAGGAGCACGGCCAGCACGAGGACGAGGCCGAGCCCTCGTTTTGCGAGTCCGACGGCGGTCATGAATCAGTTGGTGACACGGTCATGGTCGGCTGACTGTTCGAGTACTGTTTCTTTCGGATCCAGCAGCATAAAGGTCGCGAGAGCACGAGCCGAGCCGCGACGACTCGCGAGCGAGACGCGGCGATCGACCACCACCACGGCCGTGCGAGTTGGCCGACCGCGTGCTAGCGGAAGAACGCCCACCGGCGGTTCGCAGCGAGCACCAGGACCAACAGCCCCGCCGTCGCCGGCGGAGCGAGCGCCGCCGTCGTCGCCGGTGAGAGTTCCCGATCCCGGATCGAAAACGCCGCCCGCTCGACGGACACCGTGCCCGCGGACACGCCGTTGACGGCGGTCTCGTACGTGCCGGGCTCGTCGAACCGGCGCTCGAAGGTCACCGTCCGCTCGCCGTTCGCCGGAATCGAAACGGCCCGGCTATCGACGACGATCCCGTCGACCGCCACCTCGAGCGTGCGCGTCACTCGCTCGTCGGTTGGGTTTTCGACCGTCGCTTCGATCGTCGTCGACTCGCCGACGGTGATGTCGGGATCGACGACGGTCGCGGTGACGATGTCGGCCGCCGGCCCGTTGACGGTCACCGACGCGCTCCCCACCCCTTTGATGCCGACATCGTACGTCCCGGGCCACTCCATCGGCCGCTCGAACGTGACGGGCTGCGATTCGCCCGGCCCGAGGGTAATCATCCGCCGATCGACCACGGTCCCGTCGACCGTCAGGACTGCGGTCGCCGAGGTCGTCGTGTCGCCGGTGTTTCGATACGTCGCCGTCGCCGTCACCGTCTCGCCAGCCTCCACCGTCGTGGATGACAGCTCGAACGCCGAGCCGTCGATGGCCGTCGATTCGGCCGGCGACGATCCGCTCGAGCCCCCTGGCATGGGTTCGCCGTCCGCGTATTGGACCGTGATCGTAAACGTCTCCGTCCCGGACCGTGCGATGTGCGTATCGACCGCGACGCCGATACGCGCGACGGTCCCGGCCGACGGCTCGAGCGGGCTTGCCTCGCTGATCGTCGCCGTCGGCTGGTCGTTCCGATAGAACGTGAGTCCAGGGACGTCGTGGTCGATCCAGATCCGCTCGACCGCGTCGTCGGTGACGGTAATCCTGAATACGTCGTCCGCACGCGTGACCGAGCGGTCGTTAAGAGCCTCGAGATCGAGTCCGAGTTCACCGTTCTCGACGGCCGCGTACTGTCCGTTGGCAGCATCCTCGGACTCGAGGATGACGTCCTCAGTGACGTCGTCCGCACTCATCGTCAGTGCTGCCGTTGGCACGATGAGCGAGACCAACAACGCGGCCACGAGTAGATAACGGGATGCTTTCATGTAATAAAACTGGACTCGATCGGGCACCGATACGCGGCTCGCGACTGTCAGCCCATCACGATCACGTTATACGGAACTGGCCACGATGGTCACTTCCGAGAGGTACCCGCTGATAGTCGTGCTCGGATCGAAGCTCGATCCGGGATCCGCGACACCGATCACTAACGATACTTCCTCGTTCGGGTCCGACCCGCCCGTTGCATCCAGGGAGACCGAAGAGCCGTTCGTTCCGTCGCCGACGATCGAGTTATCGTTCTCGTCAGTGAACGCGTACTCGATCGTGAGCGAGTTCCCGTTGCCGTCGTTGATCGTGTTTTCGATCACGGCGTTGTAGCTATCCAGAATCGTCGGCGACGTCTGGATGGTACCCTCGCTCGAATAGATACTCAGGTTGACGTTGTTCGAGCCGTTGTTGATCGTCCGGAACAGCGGGCTGAACGTCGTCTTTGCGCCGAGGTTGATGCCGGAACTGTTCCCCAACGAGTCGAACGCCAACTCGAGTGTCCCGTTCGTGATCGATGACGCGTCCGAATATTGGTTTCCGTTGCTGTCACTGGTATCGAACGCGAGCGCACTCGATGCGTCACCGGCGACGGCGACGGAGACGGTTCGGTCCGCCTCGACACTACTAAACGCGCCTGTTCCGAGCGCAGCCCCGCCACCCGCAACGATCGTTCCCAGTCCGACTAACACATTACGTCGATTCATTTTCATGGTTGGTATCTCCGTGCTACGTCCAAGCACCGACCGCCGAGGGTGCTGGAACGCAGTTCCTACTTGCGACCACGACCCCTACCCACTTTGTATTGAGTAGCCGGAACCGGCGAAAGACCGGCCATACTGCCGTTCAAGGCGGTCTTGAACGCGTGCGCCTGGGTCTCGAGAGGAACAAGTGCGGCCTGAAACACCGCCGAGAGAAAGCAGGGCAACGAGGTGGCAGCCGAAATGTTGGGAATTTGATGTATTTCACCAACCGAATCAAACGGGGGAGAGCCTCGAGTTAGCCCCTCAGCGCTCGGTGCACCGCGTTCGGCGGCCGGCATTCCCGAGTTGGGGTTCGATCAAGTGGTACTTGAGACGGCTGTTCTCAATTATGATAATAGAACTATCTCGCGTATTTTTATATGTTTCTTTCGGGTAGTATGAATAGAGCTAATGGTGGGTACACGACGTCCGTCCCGGAGTCGAGAACACGACGCTGGGGAGCGAGGGGCAAGTTCGATAATCGGGATCCTGTTGCTATTTACACTCGTTATACTGGGTGCAGCAGTGGTGTTCGTCGCCGGGTCAGTGATGTTCGACTCGGTTCAGACACAAGTGAACAACGAACAGACACAGAAGTTCGTCGAAGAGACGGACCAGGGCATCATGACGGCCGCGACGACGGGCAAAAACCAGCCGCTGCCGATCGACGAGATGCAGGCGGAAAAACCGATGATCACGGACGATGGGTCGATCAGCGTCACGTGGTACAACGAAACGGGGCCGAGTTGCTCGACCGGCGAGAAGAGTCTCCGCACGCTCGAGTTCGAACTCGACGACCGGACGATCGCCCATCAGGGCGGCGGCGTCTGGAAGAAGGCCAACGGGCAGACCACCGTCGTTTCGGAACCCCAGATCGGGTACGACGGTGAGACGTTACGGCTCCAGATCCTCCAACTCGAGGAGGGCGATTTCGGGGCCTCCGAAGCGGTGGCGAAAGCCGACCACAGCAAAGCGACGGACCTTACCGAGGAGATCAATACCGTCGCCCAGAACTGTCCGAACGGGACGAGCGTGAAATTCACGATCGAAAGTTCCTATCACGAGGGCTGGTACCAGTACCTCGACTCGGAGTTCGGGACGGAAGCGAACGTGACCCAACACGGGAATGCAGTGACAGTGAAACTCGCCGACATCAGAGAGCCGTTCGACCCTGCGAAGTTCATCGTCAAAGAAGACCACGGGCTGCGTGGTCCCGGTGGCAAGGCGCTGGCGAAGGACCAGCGACTCGCACGCTCTCTGGCCGGAAAGGGGAACGGCGGCGGAAAAGGCGGCAATGACGTCTTCAGTATTAAAACGACGATCAAGAACGTCGGACAGCGAGACGAAAGCCAAGACATCACTGCAACGATCTTGGATGACGACAGCAACAAGACGCTGCTGACGACTACGCATTCCAATCTCTCAGTTCCGAAAAACGGCGGTGAACGGACCATCGACCATCCGGGACTCAAGTTCGAACTCGATGCGGCCGCGAAAAAGAAACTCGACCACGGTGAGACGTACAAGTACATCATCGAAACCGAAGACGACCGGACTGATACGCCCGGTACGTTCTACGTCGGCATGTCGGGCTCGTACTTTAACGTCTCGAACGCCAGCCACGACATCGACGAGAACGTGACGATTACCGCGGACGTACAGAACATCGGCGTCGAGAACACGAGCGATGGTCGCGCGGATCTCGAGCTCGAGTATCTCGACGACGAGACCCCGGACGCGTATAAACGGATCAGTCCGAACACCGTCAACGGCTCGTACGGTGCGACGACGACCGTCGAATGGACCATAAACACGAGTCGGATGATCCGAGGGGACTACGAGTACACCGTCACCACCGCCGACGACAAGTCGGTGACGAAGACGTTTACCCTCAATACGGGCGTCGATCCGAGCGATACGGAACTCGTTTTGGACGCCGGGAACGAGGTCAACGTCTCGGTTCTGGGGACCGAAGTATCGGCCGAAGGGCCAACTGATGAGCGACGGACACGGCTCGTTGACGGCGATAAAGCAAACGGAAAGTGGAAAAAGAGCGGTAGCGGTGAATGGAACTTCTACAATGAGGGTTGGAATCGGAGTGGTGGATGGAGAACCAATAGCTGCAGATATTGCGATGAGCCGACGGAAATCTGGTGGGACGACGATGGTGGCTGGGAACTCGAGTGGACCAAACGCGGAGACGGCGACTGGTCTTGGAACGGACCAGGAACGTGGCAACAGCACCCCGTCTACTACAAGCAATGGGCACCGGTGACGACGGAGATCATCACGCAACCGGTCGACGAAAACGGAAAGCCGATCGGCAAGTCGAACACGATCCAGCCGGAGAGTTGGGGCAGCGAAACCTACGAGTCGTACCGATCGCCGGAAGACCAGAACCTCAACACCCACGATACGCGAGACAAAATCTGGAAGTACAACTTCACGACGGAGGATCGAATCAGTCTCACGTTGAGTTCGACGTTGTACAGCTGTAGCAATTACCAGAAGAAGAACACCGATCTGTATACTGACGGTGAGTATTACCCGTATCACGACACGTGGTCGAGATACAACGGGAACGGCTACTGGGACCACTACGACTGTGGGAACATCTACGGGAAGTCACTCGAGGTGGACGCGACGACCGACTCGAACAAGGCGAACGTCCGTGTCAGGAGCAGTGGAAACAACACGGTGCCGGAGCTACGGGCGGGACATCAGCGCCAGCAGAGCGCTGACGAAGTGCTCGAGCGCGGCGACAAGGACCTCTTCGGTGGCAAATACGAGAACGGAACGGGATATCTCGACCTCGAAAAAGGAAAGGAGTTCGTCTTCATGTACGAACTGACCGAGGAAGCGCCAGCTAACACGGACCCCGAGGAGTTCTGGAAGGAAGCCAAAGAGACCGACACACCGGGGGACCCGAACTTCAACGACGTGATCGTCCTCGTCGAAGTCGACGACGTGCCGACTGAAGACATCGTCTCCCCGATACCCGTCGGGGAAGACGGGGTACCCGTCGATGTCGGTCGCGGGGAGTCTGACAACGACTCCAGCGATCAATCCGACCCCGACTCCGGCGTCGAGGTCGATACGGACAAGATCATAATCGGCTAACGACCGCCGGCGCTGGGGCGGCCGGGACGGACACCGATATTAATCTTCGTTGCCGTTATTGTTTCCAACGGTATATCTCAACGGTTCGATATCGGAATTCAGGTAGACGTTCGTTCCAACGGGAGAGGGTTGCTATCCCTACTCTCGGATGGGGACATCCCGATAGGAAATGTATCATCACAAGACACTAGTGACATTCAGAACAGGTGTAGCAACAAGCGTTATGTATCAACAGCACCGATATTCGTATTGAGAAGGGGATGGCAACAACCAGCGAGAGCGACCCGAGCGCGACGGATGCAACAGGTCAGGACGACCAGCTACCGGCCGGTGAAATCTTCGACCTGCTGAGCAACCAGCGTCGCCGGTACGTCATCCACTACTGCAAGGGCGAGGACGAACCCGTTCCGATCGGTGACCTCGCCGAACACGTTGCGGCCTGGGAACTCGAGAAGGACGTCGCGGAGGTCACGTCCGCCGAACGAAAGCGGGTCTATACGTCGTTACAACAGTCGCACTTGCCCACCCTCGAGCGCGCCGACGTGATCGCATTCGACGATCGGACGATCGAACTCACGGACGAGGCGGCCGAGTTGGACGTTTACCTCGACATCGTGCCGGGCGACTCGGTCCCCTGGGGAACCTACTATCTGGGGCTGGCTGCGGTCGGGTCGGTCGTGATGGTAGGGTTGTGGCTCGAGGTAGTCCCGACCGAGACGATTCCGGAACTCGGCTGGGCCACGCTGGTGGTCGGGCTTTTCGCCGCCTCCGCAGTCGTCCACGTGGTCCAAAACCGACGGATGCGGCTCGGCGAGATGGAGCGGCCACCGTAAGTCATGAACGCGTTCACCAAACTCGCGGTCGTCTTCCTCTTCGTTGGAGCGGTGCTACTGGCCGGTCCGGTGTTCGGATTTAGCTCACTCGCGGCGAATCGAGGAGCCGACGTGTCAGTCGGCGGGAGCGATGCGTTGATCGGTGTCGATGCGACGCACCTCACGCTCGACGGGCCACGTGACGAAGCGACGGTCTCGATCGAGAACAACGCGGGACGGCGACTCTCCCTCGAGGCCGAGGATACGACGGGCCCGGACGTGCAGGTCGACGGGCAGTTGTCGGGCACGCTCGCGGCAGGGGAGAGTCTCCAGGTGACGGTTTCGTGCAACGGCGGGGGGACGAGCGGCACCGATTCGGGAATCGTCACCGTAACCGAAGCGATCAGCGACGACGGTTCGATCACCGTTCGGGATGCGACCCTTCCGGTCACGGTCGACTACGAGTGCACCGGCGGCAAACCCGGAACGCCGCCAGGACAGCCGAGTGACGACGACGTCGTCATCGAACCTGGCGGCAAATCCAACGACGAGATCGACAGCGACGGGACCGTCTGGATCGGCGACGGCGGCAAGGCAAACGACGAGGTCAAGGCAGGCGGCGATGTCTCGATCGGAACCGGTGGGAAGACGAACGACGAAGTCGAGGCGGGTGGCAACATCGTTACCGCCGACGACTACACCGCAAACGGTGAACTCTCCGCTGGAGGCGATGTCTCGATCGGCGACGGCGGCAAGACCAACAACGAGGTCACTGCTGGTGGCAGCATCACCACCGGGGACGACTACACCGCAAACGGCGAACTCACCGCGACCGAGGATATCACCGTCGGGTCGGGTTCGAAGATTCAAAACGGCATCAGTGCCGGCGGGGACATCTCCATCGGTAGCGGGTCCAAAGTCAACGGCGAACTGGATGCGGGCGGCGACGTATACGTCGGCGACTCCGTGACGTTCAACAACGAAGTCACGGCCGGAGGGACGATCTACGTCGGGTGCGACGTCAGGTTCAACGGCGATCTCTCCGCTGGCTCCGTCGTCGACGAGTGCTGAGGTCGTGCTGCGGGACGGACCAGACCGAGCGCGGACCGCTCGATCGAACAGTGCCCGGGTGCGGTTCGTGTCCGACGATGCGAACCCCTTTTCACCACTGACAACAGAGTTCGGACTATGTCGACCGAATCGATCAGCGATCGGCGCGAGCACATCCGCTCGGTCAGCGTGACGGCGTTGTCCGCGCTGCTGGGCGTCGGTGCAGCGCTGGCCTCCGCAACCTGGGTCGGCCTGTCAAAGGCGGCGGCACAGGACACGCAGGCGCTCGCGTTCGTTCTCGGGGCGATCCTCGTCCAGTACGTCCTCATCAACCTCTCGGGGATCTACGGCGAGGACGAGTTCGGGGCGAAACACTACCTGTTCATCGCGTTCATGACCTTTTCGCTGTGGTTCGTGACGTGGGGTATCCTGCTGACCGCGGAGGTCTCGGGCTAGCATGGCCGACGACAGCATCGCCGTCGTAGACTTAGACCGGTGCCAGCCGGACCGGTGTGGCTACGAGTGTAAGAACTACTGTCCGCCGAATCGCACCGGCAAGGAGTGTATTACCCTCCGTGGCGAGGAGGCCGACGAAGGCCAGCCCGAACAGATCCACATCTCCGAAGAGATCTGTCTGGGCGAGAGCTGTGGCATCTGCGTCGAGAAGTGCCCCTTCGATGCCATCGAAATCATCAACCTCCCACAGGAGCTTCAGGACGAGCCGGTCCACCGCTACGGCGAGAACGCCTTCTCGCTGTACGGGCTCCCGGCACCACAGGAGGGGCAGGTCACCGGCATTTTAGGGCCAAACGGGATCGGGAAGACGACCGCCGTCCGCATTCTGGCCGGCGAACTCGAGCCCAACCTCGGTCGCCACGACGAGGAACCGGGCTGGGACGAGGTCCTCGAAGCCTATCGTGGGACCGAACTGCAGGATTACATCGCCGACGTCCGCGACGGCGACATTACGATCGCACGAAAGCCACAGTACGTCGATCAGATCCCGAACAGTTTCGACGGCAACACCCGCCAACTGCTCGAGCGGACCGACGAGCGCGGCGTGCTCGACGACCTCGTCGAGCGGCTCTCGCTCGGCCCCGTTATGGGGCAATCGATCGACGACCTCTCGGGGGGAGAACTCCAGCGGGTCGCCATCGCGGCCACGCTGGCCCGCGACACGGACTTCTACTTCCTCGACGAGGTGACGCCGTATCTCGACATCGGACAGCGCGTGACCGCGGCGCGGTTGATCCGCGAACTCGCCGAGGAGGCGGACAAGTCGGTGCTGGTCGTCGAACACGACCTCGCGATCCTCGACTTGCTCGCCGACACGCTCCACGTCGCCTACGGTGAGCCGGGGGCCTACGGTGTGATCACTTCGCCCAAGTCCGTCCGCAACGGGATCAACGAGTACCTTTCTGGCTATCTCGAGAACGAGAACATGCGGATCCGGCCGGACCCGATCGAGTTCGAGGAGCACGCGCCCCGCAGCGCGACCGGTGCCGACGCGCTCGTGGAGTACCCGGACCTCACGAAGAGCTACGGCGACGGCGAGTTCAGCCTCGAGATCGAGAGCGGGACGATCCGGGAAAACGAGGTGCTGGGCATCGTCGGTCCCAACGGGATCGGGAAATCGACGTTCGCGAAACTGCTGACCGGCAACCTCGAGTCGGACGCGGGCGACACCGATCTCGACCTCGATATCTCGTACAAACCCCAGTACGTCACCATCGACCAGCACATGCGTGTCGATGCGTTCCTGTCGTCGATTACCGACCAGTTCGGCTCCTCCTACTGGAACACCGAAATCGCACAGCCCTTGCAGTTAGAGCGGATCATGGAGCAGACCCTCTCCGACCTCTCCGGTGGGGAGCGCCAGCGGGTCGCCATCGCGGCCTGTCTCTCCGATTCGGCCGACCTCTACCTGCTCGACGAGCCCTCCGCCCACCTCGACGTCGAACAACGGGTGCAGGCCACGAAGGCGATCCGACGCTACGCCGAACAGCAGGACGCCACCGTATTGGTCATCGACCACGACATCTACATGATGGACCTGCTCGCCGACCGGCTGATGGTCTTCGACGGCGAACCGGCCGTCCACGGTCGCGCCGGCCAGCCCCAGCCCATGCGCGACGGCATGAACGAGTTCCTCGCGAACCTCGAGGTCACGTTCCGCCGCGACGAGCGGACCTCCCGGCCGCGGATCAACAAGCCCGAATCACAACTGGACCGCCAGCAGAAAAGCGACGGCGAGTACTACTACGCGCCGTAGGCCGTAAGTCGTCGACTCGAGTCGTCCGGGTCGAATCGCGGCGGGCGGAACGCAGAGAATTAGCTAATCAGGCGTTGACAGCTCCCACAGAGGTGTTCTTCCTTGATGTCGACCTCGCGAACGGTCGGCGAGAAGTTCATGACACAGCGGTTGTTATCACAGTGCTCGAGGCCATAGGTGTGCCCGATCTCGTGGACGATCTCCTTGCGGACGCGGTCCTCGAAGATGTCGGCGGCGCTTTGGTTCGAGAAGCCGCCGTCGCTCGAAGTCTGCAGTCGGTACGTCGAGACGACGCTCCCGCTGCCGTCGAGATAGGCGAGCCCGAAGACGTAGTTCCGTCGCCGGTAGAAGAGATCCTGTGGGGTAATCGCGATATTCTTCTCGCCGCGGCCGACCCGTTCGGCGAGTTGGATGAACGTTTCCGCGGAGTACTGGTTCCGATCGGAGTCGTAGGCTCCGTTCGGGATCGACTGCGAGTCGTTGACCGACACGTCGCAGTCGTAGACCGATCGCAACGCGGTAGAGGCCGCCCGCTTGACCTCGGCGGAGACGTTGCCGACCGGCACGATATCGACGAGCATAGCAAGGGCTATGACCGCGGGTGCCATAAACGTCCCGCCGTGGCCCACTCGCGCCGGAATCCCGATACAATGATCGATCACATTGACGAGTACGAGCAGGTCGTCGAGGTCGGGATCGGCCGCCGGGCGGATCTCGCTCGAGCGCTCGCCGAACGCGGGGTGGCCGTCACCGCGACGGACGTCCACGACCGCGACGTTCCGGACGGCGTGGCGTTCGTCCGCGACGACATCGTCGATCCCGAGCCGTCGGTCTACGCCGGCGCGGACGCGGTGTACGCGCGGAACCTGCCGCCGGAGCTCCATCGGCCGGCGCTGGCAGCGGCTCGAGCGGCCGACGCCGACTTCCTCTTTACGACGTTAGGCGGCGATCAGCCCGCAGTGCCGGTCGAACGGGTGACAATCGAGACGGGGACGCTGTACGTCGCTCGAGGGCCGCCGGAGTGACGATCCGCCCGTGATCGGGAGTCGGAGTCGACGTGTTCGACACGCTCGGACTGGGAATCGCGGCGGTCCCGCTCGTGGGCGTTCCGGTGCCGTTCCGCCCATCGTCGCACGCCCACGGTCGAATACCGGTCGCCTTTATCGTCGCCGGCCCGTTCCCACGGGTATGAACGCAGACGCAGTCGTCCTGGACATCGACGGCGTGCTCGTCGACGTCGCCGACTCCTACCGGCGGGCGATCGTCGAATCCGTCGACATCGTCTACGGCCGAACGATTCGTGCGGACGACATTCAGGAGTTCAAGGACGCGGGCGGGTTCAACAACGACTGGGAACTCACCGACGCCGCCGCGCTCTACATCCTCGCGGTCGAAGAAGGGTACGGCGAGTCGATCGAGACGTTTACCGACGCGATCGCGGCCGCGGGCGGCGGGCTCGGGGCGGCCGAGAGCGTCGTCCGCGAGGCGATCGGCGCGCGGGCGACCCAGCGCGTGACCGACCGCTGGAATCGCGAGCGACTGCGCGACGTGTTCCAGCAGCTGTACCTGGGCGACGAACTCTACCGCGGACTCGAGGGCGGCGAGCCCGATCTCGACCGCGAAACGCCGGGATTCATTCACGACGAGCCGGTGGTGCTCAAGCACGCGGTCCGCGATCGGCTGCTCGCGGACTACGACGTGGGCGTCCTGACCGGCCGGCCGGAAGCCGAGGCCGAGATCGCCCTCGGTCGAGTCGGCCTCGACGACGCGGTTCCGGTCGAGCACCGCTTCACGATGGACGACTGGGAAGAAGGGAAGCCCCATCCGCGCGCGCTAACGACCCTCGCGGAGCGGTTCGGAGCCGATTCGGTCGTCTTCGTCGGCGACACGTTGGACGACGTTCGGACGGCGGGCAACGCCGGCGAGGCAGACCCCGATCGCGAGTACCGCGGTATCGGCGTCCTGACCGGCGGGCTGACCGGCGCGGAAGGACGGCAGAAGTACGAGCGCGAGGGTGCGGCGGCCGTCCTCGAGTCGGTGAACGACCTGCCCGAGTGGCTCGAGTCGTAGTCGCGAGCGGGGAACGCTACTCGTCTAACCGGCGACAGGAATCGAAGCGATCGTCGGTCAGGTAGACGGTCCCGTCGCGAACGGCGACCGCGATCGAGTCGAGCGCGTCGCCCTGACAGGGGCCTGCGGTACAGACGCCGTCATCGCACTCGAAGCGTGCACCGTGTTCGTGACACACCAACTGATCGTCGCGGACGATCGCCCCCGGCCCGGGATCGAGGCGGACGTCGGGCTTGTGCGGACACGAGTTCCGCCACGCTGTGACCTCACCGCCCTCGCGTCGGAGGATCAGTTCCGTCCCGCGACGATCGCGTCGGGCTTCACACCGGAGCGTCCCGTTCGTCGGGACGGCCGCCAGCGGAGCGATGCGGCGGGAGTCAGCGTCACCACTGGCCCCCGCAGTGCCGGCCGCATCGCCCGACTCCCCTTCGGTTCCGCCGTCGACGCTGAATCGAAACGTCGCGTCGCCGGTCGAGACATCACCCTCGTCGTCGTAGACGCGGACGGCCCTCGATTCATCGGCACTCTCGAGGGTCACTTGTACGGAATCGCTCATACACCTCGTTTTCGGCCAGCCTAAAAATACGTTCCGAACCGAGGGTCCGGATTTCCGGACGCGGGCGAGCGGATTCGGTCCGCGAAAACGCGCGATATCCCTTTATATTGGCCGCCGGAAAGAGGCGATATGGACGACGACGTTACCGTCGACGTAGAGGTCGAAGTCGAAGTGGACTCGAACGAACTCGAGATCGAAGTCGGCGACGAACGCGAGTTCGAGGGCGAACTCGAGGCCGACGGGCTCTCGATCGCGGTCGAGGCGGAGATCGAGGTCGCGGGCGAGGCGGAGATCGAGGTCGCGGGCGAAGCGGAGGCGGACGACGACTCCGACACGGACGCGACGGACGAACCGGAGACGACCGAAGAGGACTGACCGGGAGCGCCCGGGCCGACCTTGTGAGTTTCGCGCGTGTCGAAAAACGCTATGTGCTGGCCCCGGTACGCCACTGCATGGCCTGGACGGTGATGCCGACCTACGACGACTACGAGACCGCCCGCGCGGCGTTCGCGTGGGACCTCCCCGACGAGTACAACCCCGCCGTCGATTTCCTCCGCAAACACGAGGACACGAGTCGGACGGCCCTGCGGTATGAGGCCCCCGACGACGGCCTCGAGACCTACTCGTTCGACGACCTCGACGAGCGATCGGATCGGCTCGCGGCCGCGCTCGCCGACCTCGGCGTCGGGGCCGGCGATCGGGTTGGCGTCGTGGTCCCGCAGAAACCCCAGAACCCGCTGACTCATCTCGCGAACTGGAAGCTCGGGGCGGTCTCGGTCCCGTTGACCGTCCTCTTCGGTCGCGATGCGCTCCAGTACCGTCTCAAAGACAGCGAGGCGACCGTCGCCGTCATCGACCCGAGCGTCCGCGAGACCGTCGACGAGATCCGCGCGGCGTGTCCCGCACTCGAGCACGTAATCGAACTCGGCGACGGTGAGTCGGTTCGAAGCGGGGCCCACGCGTTCGACGACCTCGTCGCAGCCCACGATCCCGGTATCGAACACTACGATTCGACCCCCGAGACGCCGACGGCGATCATGTACACGAGCGGCTCGACCGGGCCGCCGAAGGGCGTCCGCCACAGCCACGCGCTCTGGCTCGGGCGGGCCGCGGCGGCGTACAACTACTTCGACCAGGGGCTGCGAGCGGGCGAGTCGATGCTGTGGACCCCGGCTGACTGGGCGTGGGGCGCGGCGCTGGGCGGAACGCTGTTCGCGGCGTGGCACCACGGCTGTCCGGTCGTCGGCTGGCCCCGTGACGGGTTCGACCCCGACGAGGTCTACGCCCTGCTCGAGCGCCACGACGTGACTGCGACGTTCATGCCGCCGACCGCGCTCCGGATGCTGATGAGCGTCGACGACCCGGACGCGCGGTACGACCTGTCGCTCGAGACCATCGCCTCGGCCGGCGAGCCGCTCACGTCGGAGGTCGTCGACTGGGTCGACGCGGCATTCGAAGACGTCGCGATCAACGAATTCTACGGGCAGACCGAACTCAACCTCGTCGTCGGCAACGCCGAGCGCTGGTTCGACACGCGGCCGGGGAGCATGGGCAAACCGTTCCCCGGCTACGAGATCGCGGTGCTCGATCCCGAGACGGGCGAGCGACTCGAGCGCGGTGCGGTCGGCGAACTCGCGGTGAAGCCGGGCGATCGGCGGGTCTTCTTTGACGCGTATCACGGATTGCCCGAGAAGACGGCGGACAAGCGGACCGAGGAGGGGTGGTTCCTGACCGGCGATCTCGTCAAGCGAGACGCGGACGGCTACGTCCGATTCGTCTCCCGGGCCGACGACGTTATTCTCACCAGCGGGTATCGCGTCGGCCCCATGGAGGTCGAGGACGCGATTCTCACGCACCGGGCCGTCGAACAGGCGGGCGTCGTCGGCGTTCCGGACGATACCCGCGGCGAGGCGATCATGGCTTATGTCAAGCCCGCGATCGACGACTACGACCCCGAGGGACTCCGGACGGAGATTCGGACGGTGGTTCGCGACCGACTGGCCGAGTACGAGTACCCCAAACACATCGAGTTCGTCGAGCGGCTGCCGACCACGACGACCGGCAAGATCCGTCGGCGCGCCCTGCGAGAGCGCGACCGAACCGGCGAGGAGTGAGCCGCGGCGATCGACGGCTATCGTTTCCCGGCCGCAGACCGCCGTGAGGGCGACATTCGGAGTCGGTTTTATTACCCACCCATGCAAATGCGGGTCTATGCATCGCGTATTGATTCCCATCGATACCAACGAGGACCGCGCGCTGGCCCAGGTCGACTACGTCAAATCGCTCCCGAACGCCGCCGAGGCGGTCGAAGCCTACCTCGTGTTCCTCTTTACCGGCCACAGCAACGAACTCCCACAGGAGTTCGATAAGTTCAAATCCGCCTCGCGGATCGACTCCGTTCGCCGGGCCCAGGAGTCACTCGAGGAGGCCGGCATTGAGGTAACGGTGCTCGAGGACAGCGGCGACACCGAAGACGACATTCTCGAGGAGGCCGAGGCCTACGATGTCGATTCGATCGTCCTCGGCGGACGGAACCGATCACCCGTCGGGAAGGCGATCTTCGGCAGTACGACCCAGGGCATCATTCTCGGCTCCGACCGGCCGGTGGTCGTCACCGGCGCAAAGGCGAAGTAAACAGAGCCCTCTTCTCTCGGGGCTCGCTGATACTGCTGAGCAGTCGCCGTAGCATCAAAGAGCATACGGGCACCGCGTCAACGGTGTCCGGTACAAATGAGTCCGCTCGATGCGCCTTCCCGCGATCTCATCCGGCCGGTCCCAATCGACGAGGTGTACGTCTCTGCCGGGACGACTGGCTGCGAACGCGACCGGCAGTCGCGCTCGCGTGGCCTCGCTACGCGTGGGCGTGGTTCCACCGTTTTGCACCCAACGCTGTGCTACGCAGCGGGGCGTTTCTCAACTGCGAGCGGTAGCCCAACGCCGACGGGTACGCTTCCACTGACGTATTGCACAGCTCTGCGAGTGACCGCGGAGCGAAGCAGGCGGTGTCGAAGCCGAGTGGCGAAGAGTGCGACGATCCCAAGGTACAAGACGCTGAGTCCTGCATAGAGGGATCCCAGAATCGACAGCTGGAAAGCGGCGTTCGTGGTTTCCGGGACGAACTGGGGAAAGAACGCGAGGACGAATACCGCGACTTTCGGGTTAGAGACATTGATCATGACCGCCTTTCGGTATGTCTCTACGAGCGAGTCATCCCGCTTGGCAAGGTCGGTTTGGAGATCGAACTGATCGTCGCTCCAGAACGTCTGGACACCGAGATAGAGGAGGGACGCGGCACCGACGTATTTCACACCCATGTAAGCGAGTACGCTCGTTCGAAGGACTGCCGCCAGCCCGGGTACCGCCGCAATCGTGTGGACTATAGGCGAGAGGGAAATATAGAGAGCCCAGATAACAAACAGTGATTTAATCCATATTGTACAGCTATTGACTAGCATATTTTGAGGGGGACTTAGACACGGAGTATATTTGTACCAATGTAGTATAGTAATATTATGGGGATAAATATAAAATAGTCCTATACTTCGTGGGACTGTTCCTCGTATTCAACTCTATCGGGCATCTGCTCATTCCTGCTGACGCTTATCTTTCGTATGCGATAACCGGAACTTCTGTACTCGTATCGTTTCTTTCTATAGGGGTTATTCGATATCGTCACCGTAACTGATCGAGACGCAAGTACTTGGTCGCGCCGGCAGCCACCTTATCCGAATCGATACCGAGCATTCGGTATGGAGATCCGGGACCCGGAAGCCGATGAGGCCGAGCGGATTCGAACGGTCGTGGACAGTTCGATGACGGCCTCCGGAACAGATCGACGGCATCACCGACGACCAGTTCGCCGAGGACGACCGGCGCATCGAGGTCGCCGAGGAGTCCCTCGTGAAGTACGTGTACGCGGCCGCAGACACCGACGTGGACCTGCCCACAGCATCGAAAACCGCGGAGTCGGACCGCGAGGGGGACGCAGCGGACGAGGCGTTCCCCGAAACGGAGACGACGGACGGCCAGCTGACGGTGACCGACGGCGGCGAAACGGTGTACGTCGCCCGCGACGAGGCGGAGTCGGGGACCGCGGCGTCGTTTTTCGTCACCTACGAGGACGCGGCCCACGCGGACCAGTACGGCTTCTACTGTTCGAACTGCGGTTCGCTCGACGTCTCGATGGGCGAGAGGGACCGACTCGAGTGTGCCGAGTGCGGGAATGCTCACGCGGAGCGGTCCGAACAATCGGACGACGACTCGTACCTCTAGGGCTGCCGTCGCCGCGCCCGATCGTATTGTTCGTCGTGTCGAGCCGCTCGAGGCGGTGTCCCCGACTCGGACCGCGGGGCCGTCACTTCGCGAAGATGCTGTCGGCCGTCGCCGCCCCGACGACGCTGAAGACCGAGCCGACGGTCACCGCCTTGAACGTGGTCAACACAAGCCCACACGAGGCCGCTGCGTGCTCGAGGAACGGCCCGGGGGCACGAGCCAGAGAGACGGGATCGCAGGCGGTCGTGGCGTCCTCGAGGAACGTCTCGGGCGCACCGAACAGGAGCGCGAGCGCGGTCACCGAGCCGAAGGTGACACACATGAGTGAGATAAAGCGGACCGGAACACCGGCGACCTCCTGTTCGTCGTCGATATCCCTGGTCGTGTCCGCCTTGTACAGCGCCGCGTAGCCGATCGCGAAGACGATGGCGACGATCGACAGCGCCTGCAGGATGTGCATGTTTTCCGCGAGGACCCAGACCTCCTCAGTGACCACGAAGGGGCCGGCGAGCAGGAATCCGCCGACGATCTGCTGGGCGGAGTCCGCGAGCCGGAAATCACGCGGCCGGCGCGGCCGTCGAAGTTTCATAGCGAAAGATTATAGCGGACCGATAAAACGCTCCCGCTCGAACGACCGGTCTTCGAGTCGGGCGAGCGACGACTACACGCGATGGGGTCACACGAGGAGCAACAGCGCGGCGTATCCCGCCGCGCCGACGGCGAACGCCCAGAACCGGCTCTCGCGGTCGGACGGCAGTTCCTCTTTGATCACGTTGAGAATGATCCCGCCGGAGAGAAACGGCACGAACACCGCGATGAGGAGTTCGGTGTCCTCGAGAACGTATCCGCTCCCGAATCCGGCGATCACCGCGGCCGACAGCACCCACCGACCGCGGCGATGGTACGTCGTGCCGTGATGAGCCCGGAGGCCGTCGTCGGTGACGAGGAAGTGGAGCCCCATCGCCACGGTAAAGAGGGCGGGGCTGCCGAGTTCGCGGTCCCACAGGAGGTAGCCGACGATCGCGTTGTAGGCCGCAAACGAGGTGATGTGGAGCCAGAACGAGCCGCTCCCGGCGCGGTCATCGTCGCGTCCCGGAGCGGCGCTCGCTCGGTGAGCATGGCGGTCAAGCCCGTAGAAGGTGACGAATCCCAGCAGCGCGATCAGGTAGCCGTACTGCTCGGCGAACGCCGCCGGTGTTCCGTGTGCCGCAAGCGTCGCCGCGGCCGCCCCGACCTCGGGGAGGAGATGGACGAACACGTACGCGACCGAGACGCCACCGGCGAGCGACAGCCACCGACTTCGGGGAATCCGGCCGCTGACACCCAGTCGTCCGGCGACGAGGTGGACCAGCGCCAGTGCGATCGCGAACGCGGGAGCAGCCACCGCGTCGGAGACCGGTGGGCCGTTCGGGCACATCGACGCCCCCTACACCACTGGCGCGTATCTAGGTTGGTGTCCGATCGACTCAGTCGTCGGCGCTGTAGGGTCGGTCGGCACCGATCAACGGCATCGCGTCGCCGATCGTCCCCGCGGTTCGCCGGAGGAGCCGGCCCAACGCCCGGCGGCGGCTGACGAACAGCGCTATCCCGAGGGCGACGTAAATCCCGCTGTAGACGAGCAGGAGGTCGGTGCTCGAGACCGGCAATGCGACGATGTCACGGATGATGGCGAACTCGAGGAGGACCTGCGAGAGGAACAGGCCGAGCAGCGTAACCGCCTCCCCGACGGAGATTTCGAACCTGAGCAGGAGGGCGATGGCGAAAAACGACTGGGCGGCGGTCAGCCAGATCTCCGCCGACTGCTTGGAATCGAACGCGAGTACGCCGTATTCACCCAGCGCGAGCGAGTGGACGATGACCAGCGTTCCGATCAGCAGCGTCCACTGGTTGAGCTTCGAGGAAATCAGGGCGTTGAAGCCGGCAGTCGAGCGCGCCTTGTTCACCAGATAGACGACGACGATGAGCTCCGGCGCTTCGGAAGCCAGCGGCGCGATCCACTGGATCATGAAAAAGGAGGGAATGCCGGCGCTCTCGCCGAGGTGTTCGAGCCCGTGAGCGAAGGGTTCGACGGCGGTGAAGATCATCGCGCCGGAGTAGGCAAAGAGCACGAGGACGGTGGCGATCCGACCCGGCCTCGAAAAGCGCTGGAGGTACGCCGGGACGCCGACGTGGTCCGTCTCGGGTTCGACCTCGCCCCGAAGGACCACCACGATGTAACAGACGTAGAGCCCGACCAGAAACAGCATGTCGAAGATGTCGATCCCGCCGTTGAGCGGGACGAGGAACGCCCAGAGCGTCGCGAGCAACAGGAACACGATCTCGAGACCGATCTCCCGGTCTAAGATCACGACGTCCGAGAGGAAGCCCGGTCGGTTCTCGACGGAGGGATCGGTCGCCGACCCGCGACGGAAGACGGTAAAGAGCGCGACGCCGGCCCAGCCGATGCCGATGAGGATCCGATTCGCACCGGTCATGTTGGCGACGGCCAGGGTACCGGCTTCGATCCCGCGTTCGGTGCCCGCGAACACGCCCGCGTTCCAGGCGTAGAGCGCATCGACCGCGTACTCGGGTGCGACCGCTAACACGGCAAGGACCGCGATCGCGAACGCTTGCGGAACGTCCTTCTCAGCAGTCTCGGCCGCCCACGCGAGCAGAAACGACGCGCCGAGGACAGTGAGCCCGGTCAGGAGAACCGTCCAGAGCGTCGCCACCGCCCGGAACGCAGCCGGCGCTTGATACTCGAGTCCCACGGCCGCCGCGAGCCAGGGGAGAACGCCGGTCGCTCCCACGATGGCGAGCCAGGGGACTGTCAGTGCGACTGCGGCCGAGATCGCGCCGAGTGCTTGTCGTCTCATGGAGATCGTCTAGGAACGCGTACTGATCGAGCGGCCGTACGTGGGATGGTGCGGATGCTGCCTGCTACTGCTGTGGAGCGCCCTCCTCGTAGGGCTGCACGACGACGAACCCATCCGACCCGGTGAACTCGAGTTGGTAGGTCTCGTCGGAGGACTGTCCGATCAGGTTCGAGAGCGCGCTGTCGACGTGGCTGCCGGGTGTCGTCTCGCTCCAGGCGACGGTCGCACTGGGGTCGGTTCTGACCGGTGGGCGCAGGACCAGCGGCTCGCCGTGGGTCGTAATCGCGACGGTCCCCGGCCCCTCGAGGAAGACGTTGGTCATGCCGCCGGCCGAGAAGCCAGCGATGCTCTCGACGGTCCGGATCTCGTAGGTCACGCTCGACTCGAACGCGAGCACGTCGTTCCCGTTGACCGAAACCGACTGGCCAGCCTCGAGTTCGAGGAGTTGAATCTTCTTCTCCTGATCCGCGAGATAGAGGTGACCGGTCCCGGTGGCTTCCATCACGGGCGTTCCCTCGTTCGTCGCTGCCTCCTTGAGGAAGCCGGTGATGCCGCCTTCGGCGGAGGACCGCCCCTCGAAGGAGATGTCGCCGTCGTAGGCGATCATCGAACCGGCCTTCGCGATCACCGAGCCGTCGAGCGCGATATCCAGTAGCTTGTCGTTCTCGAGTTGGAACTGTTCACCGTCGTCCGTCGGCTCGTTGGTACTGACGAAGTCGTCGATGTTCATGATAGCTCGAGCGGATGCTCTACCGACCTCGTCGGACGGGGACGGAAAATAGTTATTCATATTCGATTTTCTGCCGACGCGTTTCGAGTTCCCAAGCTCGTCGTCGGCTGGTCGGTTGTTTCCGGCGACCGGACAGCGAGCGCCGATCCAGCGACGGGACGGCTGCTGGGTCGAGCTTTTTCAGACTGCGTTCCGAACGGCTCCGATATGACCGACTTCCGCGGAGCCTGGACCGAAGCCGACGTCGAGACCTTCCTCCGGGAGACGACGGTCCCGATTCGGCTCGGCACTCGACGGCCGGACGGATCGCTGTGGCTCGTCACCCTGTGGGTTCGCTATCGCGACGGCACACTCGAGTGTGCGACGCAGGCGAACGCGGACGTAGTACGATTCCTCCGAAACGACCCGGAGATCGGGTTCGATATCTCGACGAACGACATCCCCTACCGCGGGATCAGAGGGACCGGAACCGCCGACATCGAACCCGACGGGAAGCCGGTCCTGCGGGACCTCGTCGAGCGCTACCTCGGGGGAACGGACTCCCCGCTCGCCGAGTGGTTGCTCGCCGAGGACCGCGAGGAAGTCACGATCCGGATCGAGCCTCGAGAGGTCTACAGTTGGGACTACAGCGACCGAATGGGCGACGACTCGGACGCGACGACCGAGTGAGGCCGCTCGGACTGGCGTCTCACTGCCCGACGGGATCGTACTGACTCGAGACCGGAGCGGGAACCGATCGACGGCGGTCGATTCGACCTGACCCGTTCCGACGAGCGATGTCTCCGTACCGCTGTAAGGACGCGATCCTCCCCCGCCGTCCTAAAGGTTTGTGAATAGACAGGTATGCAGATATGTTTTATTCCATATGTTTTTATTAGCGGTCCGGCGCTGTGGGTCGACAGTCACGGAGTCGGATACAACTCGGCGGATCGGGACCGGAACACCGGACACGGTGCCGGCATCGTGGTTGCCGAGCCGACCCTCCGAGCGATCGCCACTCCACCGTGAAATGTGGCTTCAACGCGGCTCGGCGGTTATCTATTGTCTCGAGCCGGAACGAAGAGAGGGAGACGACCGCTATGCCAGCGTCGGCGGCCAGCGGAACACGAACCGAAGTATCTCCGTTGTCCACGGGGTCGATGGCTTTTCGTTCGATCGCTACCATCGATCCCGAGTACGATATGTCTGTATCTAGCTACACTCAAAATTAGTATGGAACTGTCGGTACAAGGCTTCAAAACGCAAGCTCACAGAGTATCTAGTCACGAAAGTACTGGCTAGAGACCGATCGTCAGAGCGGTAAGGAACCGTTCTACGCACTGTGGAACGCCCCTCGTGAGAGTACGGCCGCTCGTGAAACCGTCGTCGATCCTCGGGTGCATTACACTCATAGTATTGTAACCAATGGCAGTTATCGAATCCCAGAAGCACAATTGGGGGCCCGACGCTTCCCTCCCACGAAGTGGCCGAGTCGGATGCCGGATATCGATCGCCATATCATTCGAGACGGTGGCTATGGATTCTATATCCAGTAGAACGGGGCGGGTTCGCCGTACCTGGACGAGGGACGCTATAACGCCGGAGCTGATCTTCGCCAGCGACTGCCCAATGACTCGAGTTCGCCGTGGTTGGCGTGGATTCCATAATACGTGGATTTATGTACATCGGTGACAAGGACTTGCCAATGCCCGACGAGAGTCAGTTGCTGACGACGACCGAAACGTCGTTAGCGGTTATCGAAACCATCCGCGAATTGGACGGTGCGACTCCGGTGGCGCTTGCGGCGTCGCTCGACCTGTCCGAAAGCGCCGTCTACAAACACCTGTTTACGCTCTCGAAGCACGGCTACGTCGTTTCCAGCGGCGACGAGTATCAGCTCGGGGCCCGGTTCTACCATCTCGGAATGTACGTCCGGAACCGCAGCAAGATCTACGAACTGGCCGGGCAGTACGTCATCGAACTCGCGGACCGGTCGAACGAGGAATCCGACTTCGGAATCGAGGAAAACGGTCGGATCGTGACGTTGTTCGACTCCGTCGGGAGTTCGGCGAACCCGAGTTCGCGACTGAACAACTACGAGTACATGCACACCACGGCGATCGGCAAGTCGATACTCGCCCGCTTGCCCACGTCCCGCATCGACCGAATCGTCGATCGGTGGGGACTCCCGCGGATCACCGACCGAAGCATTACGTCTCGCGGCGAACTCGAGGCCGAACTGGCCCGGGTTCGAGAGCGCGGCTACGCGGTCAACGATCAGGAATCGATCCGCGGGAAACGCGTTGCCGGCTGTCTCGCCGAGGACCCGTCCGGCACCATCATCGGCGGATTTACCGTCTCCGGTCCTGCCTACAGGGTCGAAGATACCGATCTCCACCAGGAGTTCCCCGACATCCTCCATCGGGTCGTTCCCGAGTTCGAGGCGGCACTCGAGTCACAAGGACTCGTCTGACGGCGGTCCGAGCGAGCGAACGGTTCCGTCGCGATGGCGGCAGAATACACCACACCACCGTACGCTGTGACGATCTAGTTGAACATCACGCAGAAAAGATTCGGGCACATATCCATACGGACGCTTTTGCCCCCATCGCCCAAAAGATTAAAATAGGGCCTACATCACGTTAGCAAGTGTATGTCATACGAATCGTTACCGTTCGCAGCGCTGTCATTAGCACCGCCAATACTCGCGATCGTGCTCGCGATGTATACGCGGCAGGTGCTCGTGTCGCTGTTCGCCGGCGTCTGGGTCGGGGCACTGATGATCGCCGACTGGAACCCGATCGCGGCAACGGCGCTATCGATGGACTGGATCGTCGAAGTCGTTCGGTCGCCGTTCGATACGAAGTTCCTCGTGTTGATCATGTTCATGGGCGCAGGTGCCGCGTTCATCTACAAATCCGGTGGCATCCTGGCGCTACAGAACTGGATTGGGAGGTATATCAACACGGCTCGCGATTCACAGATCCTGACGTGGCTCATCGGGATCTTCATCTTTTTCGATTCCTACACGAGCACCATCGTGACGGGGAACGCGACCCGTGAGCTGTCCGAGAATAACCACACGTCTCGGGAGATGCACGCGTACGTACTGGACTCGACGACGTCGCCCGTCACGACGTTCGGACCGGTGTCGAACTGGATCGGATACCAGGTCTCGATGATCATCGTCGGGTTCGAAGCCGCGCGGTTCACGGCCGAGGAAGTCGGTATTACCGCGTTCGGACTGTTCCTGCAGAGTATCCCGTGGAACATCTACTGTTTCCTGGCCTTCTTCATGGTCGGGTTCATCTCGATCACACAGCGGTTCTACGGCCCGATGCTCGACGCCGAATGGCGGTCGCGCAAGGAGAAGAAAACCCTTCGGGACGACGCGACGCCGCTGTCCGATATCTCGACCGACATCGGCGAGCCAAGCGAACAGAACCCGACGCTGTTCAATTTCTTCGCCCCGATTCTGACGTTGCTGGTCGTCGGTATCGTCTCCCTGTGGTGGCTCGGCGGTGGTCATCAGCCGGGCGTCGACGTTACGACCGCGTTTCAGGAAACCGACGTTGCGCTCGCGCTCCTGTACGGTTCGTTCGCGTTCATGGCCGTCGGAATGCTTGGTGCCCTCGGTTTCGGCACGATGGATATCGAGGAAGCGAGTGATACCGTGGTCAACGGATTCAAAACGATGATGATCGCGACCGCGATCATCGTTCTCGCCTGGAGTATCGGACACGCCGCCGAACAGGTCGGAACCGCCGAGTACATCGTCGACGTGATGGTCGGCAGCGGGATTCCCGGGTCGTTCCTGCCCCTCCTCATCTTCCTCGCCGCGATGTTCATCGCGTTCACGACGGGAACCTCCTGGGGGACGATGGCGATCCTGACGCCGCTTGCGATTCCACTCGGGTACGAACTCGTCGGCCTCTCGATCCTGCCGGTTCTCGTGGGCGTCCTGTTCGGCGGTGCGATCTGGGGCGACCACGTCTCACCGATCAGCGACACCACGGTCATGTCCTCGATCTTCGCCGGGTCGGACCACATCGATCACGTGCGGACGCAGATCCCGTTCGCGATGACCGCGGCCGGCGTCACCGTTCTGATGTTGCTCCTGTACGCAGTTGGCATCACCTCGGCGATGATCCTGCTCCCGTTATCGGTCGTACTCACCGCGGTCGCCGTCGTCGCTTTGAACAAGTTCGATGCTCGTCGCAAGAACCTCCCGGAAGTCATGCCGACCGCCGACGCCATCGATAACGGGGAGATCGACACCGACGCGCTCGAGAACGGAACCAGCTCCGACGGGGCGCGCGTAAACGGCCAGTACGACCTCCTCAGGTCGATCCCCCTCGCGGCGGTCGGGATCGTCATCGTCTATCTCTGCCTCGTCTTCGCGTTCGTCACCCTCGGGCTCTAACCGGTCGTCTCATCCGGTTTCGAGCATCGTAAGGGCTCGTCTCGGCCGCTTTCTCCCTCTTCGTGGCGGGGTATGGCCAATCATAATCGGTATACGTATCCTGTCTATCAGTACCAGGTATGCGATCCGTACACGTCGTCGCGACTGGAGGGACGATCGCAAGCACCTCGACCGGAGCGGGTACCGTTCCGACCGAGTCGGTACAGGAATTGGCCGATGCCTATTCGGGCGTTTTCGATCGGGTCGACGTGCAATTGGAACAGCTCACGCAGCTCCCGAGTTCCGAGCTAGCCACCGACGACCTCGAGGAGATCGGACATCGGATTCGAGCCGTCGCAGCCGACGTGGACGGCATCATCGTGTTTCACGGAACGGACACGATCGAAGAAACGGCCTACTATCTCGATCTCGTACTCGACGTGGACGTGCCCGTGGTTTTGACCGGGGCACAACGAACCCACGACGAGATCAGTCCCGACGGCCCGGCGAACGTTCGTGGTGCACTGGATGCGGCGGCCCACGACCACGTGCAGGACGGCGTCTACGTCTTGTTCAACGAGCAGCTTCACGCCGCGCGAGCGGTGACGAAACGGCACAGTAGCAATCTCGATGCCTACGATTCGGGGGACTACGGGCTCGTCGCCGAACGGACACCCGGGGGGTTCTGGTTCTACCGGCAGCCAGAGAGCCTCTCGGCAACGATCCCGACCCGGACGATAACCGCGACCGTCGAGTTAGTGACCACATCGACGGACACCGATGGACGCGCGATCCGATACGCTGTCGATCGCGGCGTTGACGGTCTCGTCGTCGATGCGCTCGGGCTCGGAAACGTTCCCACCGACGTGGCGTCCGCTATCGAGTCCGCGATCGACAACGATGTCGTCGTCGTCGTCACGACGCGGTGTCGTGATGGGGTCGTGTCCCCCGTGTACGGCTCCGACGGCGGAGCCAAGGCCCTCGCGGAGGCCGGAGTCGTGTTCGGGTCGGACCTCCCCGCTCACAAAGCCCGACTCAAACTCCTCGTGGCGCTGTCGGCACACGATGACAGTGACGACGTACGAGCCCTGTTCGGGTCCAGTCAGCACGACAGCTACGGATACGTGACGGCGACCAGTGATCCGTAAGAAAATGGAGGCCGACCTCGAGAGCCGTACGAAATCGACCAGCGACACGGACGAGATCACGGAGCCGACGCTGTCGAACTGTCATCCCGGTCGCAGTGAGATCACGTAGCAACGACCACTGGCGGAGCAGTCACTGCCCTTCCGTGGCCCAATCTGAGGAAAGGACAGGCCAAGCACCAGTTCGAATATAGTGCAATTAAGTAAACTCTATTTCAGATCAATTCGTGAATAGTCTCGACTCAGGTCCCGCTTAGAGACTGGTAATAGGTCCTCATAGGACCCCACGGTACGATATTCATAACTTTGTAAGCTATTACGACAAACTTTCTTCTAGAACAGGAATAATAGGTGAACAGGGCAGCCATATCCGAAGAATCGACTAATACCCAATTTCCACATGTCACCAATATTGCTCTGCAAAGACAATATTGGTGCCTATAGAACGGGTTCCCATCACTCGGAGAATAATTACGCGGACGCGTCGTCACGATGGGACCAGCAAGAACCTAACCGGATCTCGCTCCAGCGTCGCGTCCCGTTCCGACACGAGACGGACGGCCGACCGGAACTGTCGTCGTCTGACTGCTCAGTCGTCCGCGCTGGGTTTGACCGCTTTCGGCCCGTCAGAATCGCCGGCACGCGGGAAGTTATCGATCGTCGCCGATCGGAACGCCTCCTCGTCGAACTCGTACTCGCCGTCGAGGAACTCGAGTACCGTGTGCGTGTCGCGCATGGCGTTCTTGAGACACGTCGAGGCACCCGGCGACGGCGTGATGTTGAAGATGACGTCGTCGCCGACGATCTTGGCCTCGCCCATGTCCAGGGACTTGTTCTTGGTGTCGACGATCTGCGGTCGGACGCCGCCGTACCCCTTCGCGCGTTCGATGTCCTCGAGTTCGACGCTCGGGACGACCTTCTGAACGTGGGGCAGGAACTGTTTCCGACCGACGTTCGGGAGATCGTAGACGAGGTTTCGAAGCACGTACGGCAGGAGGATACGATCGGAGAGGATGTTGGCGTAACTGAGGAACGCCGCCGCGTTCAGCCCGAAGACGTCGAGGAAGTCCTTCACGGTCGAGATGCGGCCGCGCTCGAGCGTCGGAACGAGTTTCGCGGTCGGTCCGAATCGCGTAATACTGCCGTCGTGGACGTCCGCGTCGCCGTGGACGGCGGCGAAGGGCAGTTTCTTCATCTGGAGGGTGTAGACCTTGCCGTTCAGGAGGTCGTCCGCGAGGAAGAAACTCCCTGCGATGGGAAGCAGGACCTTGTCCTGGCCGTAGCCGAGTTCCTTGGCCATCTGGAGGCTGTGCGAGCCGGCGGCGACGACGGTCGCGTCACAGTCGAAGCGGCCGTCGGTCTGTCTCTTATACACATCTCTGAGCNNCCTCCCTGCGCCATCAGAGATGTGTATAAGAGACAGGCCGTCCGGCGTCTGGAGTGCGAGCATCTCCTTCGAGGGATCGCGGCCCTCGACGACTTTCGGTTCGAGTTCGCCGATCTCCTCGCGGCCGATCGGCCGGAGTTTCGGGTAGAGATCGCCGAAGCCCTCGTCCTCGTAGCGTTCCTCGAGTTCCGCGACTTCCTCCGCACCGACCCCCAGCACCATCTTGCTGCGCTTGGCGTGCATCTCCCGGTCGGGGTCGTGGTTCTCCAGATATCCAGCGAGGAGTTCCGCACCCTCCTTGACCTCCTCGGCCTTCTCGAGCGTGTAGTTCGTCTCGATGTCCCCGAAGTGGAGAGTCTGAGAGTTGTTCGTGTGGTGGGAGTTGATCGCTGCGATCTCGGATTCCTTCTCGATCAGGGCGATCGAATCGATATCAGTGAACTTCGCGGTCGTGTACAGAAGCGACGCACCACTAATACCGCCGCCGACGATTACTAAGTCGTATTTACCAGACATTATTGGATCGTGTGGGCCGGTATATCAACCGCTCGACTCCAGACCTATAACTCATATTTTTTCGATCGATCCATCGACGCTCGACGAAACCCCTATCGACGACTGCAGGCTCACGGGTAGGAAATCCTTTCCAAGGAACGATTCGCCGTCGATATCACAACCCTCCGTACTTGTACCGACTCCTTGGAAGTCGCCACTACCCTCGTGTTCCCGCTCTCGGATTCGTCTCACGTCCCGATTACTACGTCGTTGCCGGGCCGATCGGTTTCGACATTCGACGTACCGAGGGACGCGTTCGGCTCGAGCTGGAGAGGGAAAACCACTTTGCAAACTGTGATTTCTCGGTGGCATCCCACTGAAACAGAAAGAAACACTATCCGAGTTGTACGGTGGACCGGGTCGCTGCGGGTGGAGTCGACTAGCCTTTAGGTGCGCACCGTGAATACCGCACGTGAATTCTAACGAGGTCCGTCGCCAATGGGCAGAGCGGACCGGCGCGTACTCACCGGAATATTACGCCCACTACGGCCCCGACAAGCGCAGCGAGGCGGTCCGCAGTCGACTCGAGCGGTTCGTCGACCGAGACGCGGCCGTCCTCGAACTCGGCTGTAGTTCGGGCCGCCACCTCGCACACCTCCACGATCACGGCTTCGAGGACCTGCACGGGATCGATGTCAACGACGACGCGTTCGACGTGATGGCGGAGACCTATCCCGACCTCGCTGCCGACGGGACGTTCCATCACGACACGATCGAAGCCGTCATCGGCGATTTCGCGGACGAGCGGTTCGACGCCGTCTACTCCGTGGAAACGCTTCAGCATCTCCACCCCGACGCCGAGTGGGTCCTCGGAGAACTGACGCGGATCACCGGGGACCTTCTCGTTACCGTCGAGAACGAAGGCGAGAGCGACCAATCGCAGTCGGGCGAGCCGGACGTAAGCTACGTCAACGACGACTTCCCGCTGTACCACCGCAACTGGAACCGCGTGTTTACCGAGTTAGGGCTCCGCGAGGTCGACGCCGAGTCGGGGACGCGAGATACCGTCCGGGCGTTCCGCACGTCACGGGAATAGGTCGTCCGCTGTGCGTCTCGTGGCCGCCGTTCGCCTGAGACCGACCCGGACCATTACTGTGCTTCCGAACTCGAGGGACGCGATTCGTCCCGTCCGTCGCGGTCCGAATCAGCGTCCGTCTCGACTGCTTCGCCGTCGGTCGAGACGTCGACTGCCTCGCTGACGGTCTTTTCGACTTCCTCACTGACGGTATCGCTGACAGTTTCTTCGACTTCCTTGCTGACCGTGTCGGTAACGGTTTCTTCGACGGTCTTGGTCACGTCCTCGCTGACCGTCTCCCCGACCCGTTCGGCTACGTCGTCGACCTCTTTGCTGACCGTGTCGCTGACCGTTTCTTCGACTTCTTTACTCACTGTATCGCTGACGGTTTCCTCGACTTCCTTGCTCACCGTATCGCTGACCGTCTCTCCAACCTCCTTGCTGACCGTATCACTAACGGTTTCTTCGACTTCTTTACTCACTGTATCGCTAACAGTTTCTTCGACTTCCTTGCTCACCGTGTCGCTGACCGTCTCCTCGACACGTTCGGCGACCTCGGTCGTCATCCAATCGGGGTCGAACCTGGCCATCTTCCACGCGACGTGGATAACGTAGGAGGCCAACACGCCGATCCCGAACGCGATGCCGATCCCAGTCTCCACCGCAACGATGAGCGCGACCGCAGCGAAGATCATAATCCCATAGGCGAGGTCGACCACAAAGTCGACGCGAGTCGGGTTCATCGGGCGGGCCTCTCGAGCAAAGTAGTCTCCTCCGTTTTCGAGTGCATGACCGGATAGAAGGAGCCCACCGGAAAATACCCGTCTACTCGAGTCCGAACTCGCCGACAGCAACTCGGACGCACGATCATCGGCACCGATGACGCCGAGATACCATCGGATTGGTCTTGTTTGACGACAAGAGCTCGAGTCGGAACCCCTCGAGACCGGCGATTCAAGAACGAGAGTTGCCGATCTCCCCTGTGAAACACACATCCCGACTCGTGAATGCAATACCCCATTTAGAGGGATCAGGGCCTATGTGATAGCAAAGTGGACTCTATTCGACCTCAGATGACGACTGTCTGCTCTCGGAGGAGAGCAGACGCGATTCTCTGATGTTCGTCGATTTCCTTGTGGAGGTATGGCTAGAAAGCTGGCCTCGGCACTCACGACTCACAATCTATCCATAGTGAATGTGTTTAGCGCGGCTGTAGACGCTGCTCAATCCGTAATCCGTTCACACTCTCTTGCTACTCTTCGAGCGGTGGGTCCTGAGAGGGAATGTAAACCTACTTCAATGGCACTGTCGCCTAATACTCGGATTCAACGTTGTCTGATTGGAAAATCAGTGTTCAACAGTTACGTCTGTACGTCGCAGATACTTGTCGTAGTTCCATGCAGATGCGATATTTAGAATTTTGCCAAGCTGGTATTCATAGGGTGTCAAGCTATGTGTCTCAATGTCCGGCATGGGGATGTCAGCGCGTGAGTCATCGACTGCGACGACGTACCCTTTGAGAACGGGCGATGACCCATAGAAGATTGTGACTGTGAACTTCTGTCCGATGTGCGAGCCAAATTGAGCCCAATCCTCGTGGAAATCCTCGCGGTTCTCAAAGTCATCTCGTTCAATTCTCAAATCAACATCTGGCTCGTATGTGTAGCGTCCTTCAGTATCGTCATAGGTCCAGTCAGAGATGTCGGATTCTAAGATTGTTCTCTTAACGCTGTCCAATGATTCACTCTCCTCTACAAACTGGGGATAGTGTTTCTCTAGGAGCTCACGGTCATCCGAAAGTGCTAGGCTCAAATCGTCCCAGAACAGGATGCGGAGGTCAAACACCCCGTCTTCACTCAACTCCTCTGAAAGCTCTCTTACTTCTTGTTGCAGCGGAGCATCAGATGGCGCAGCGCACGCAAATATGAACTCGGAGAGTGGAGGCTCGAAATCCTTGGCCTTGTCAACCTCATCTTCCACAATATCAAGGTCGACTTCCGTCATGTTCTTACACTGAACACCTGCCAAATCCCCATCTAAATGTGCGGGGGTTCCATAGATGTCGACTCCGTGTTGGGCCTGCCCTTGGCGTCCGTTCCTAGTCGTGTAGGGGTCGTCCCATTTCCGCTCTATCACATCTGCGACGATTGCCTCGAACTCTTCCCAGGATTCTGGGACTGGAAGTTCAGCCGTAGGAAATGTGGGCATTGTTAGTCCATCGGGTCAAATACACCTGTTAACCTTTGGATAGCGAACGGTTCATAAATTGCGTGTGTCACCCTCGCCGTAGATTCGTTTGGTGAACACCTGGCAATCATTTAGGTCAGAGGAGTGCGCTACTCCGATAGCTCTAGGTCGTCGGGAACTTCGATAACGAACCCAGAGTACTCGGTCAGGTCAGGTTCAGATAGGACTGTCCGATATACGAAATCAAATTCTTCTGAATCCTGTCCGAACGTGCAGAGGACGGGTTTGCCCCGGCTGAATTCTTCGTACTCCTGTATCACATCAACCTCCGGGGGAGGAGAGGATTGACCGCCCTCTTTCCGGATGATGCGAGTATAATCAGTATCAACGACGACGATATCGCGGATATCGAGGTCAGTGGAAACCCATAGAATCTGCACCTTCGAAGTCCCGACCTCCAGCGTTCTGAAGCCGTCCATCCATGATTCTTGATTTCTTGCCCACTGTGAGACCGTTCTATGGAACTCCTTGTAGATGGGAATGAGAATATAATCGGGGTCTGGAACCTGACGATAGGCTTCGAGGATTAAGTCAAAAGTCAGGTTTTCTTCGAGTTCAGCAGATTCGACTTCTCCATCGACTTCATCAATGAATGAACGAGCGATGAATCCCTTCTCTCCGGTGACTATCGACTTAGCGAATTGGCTCGCAATCTGGAACGTGGAGTAGTTGTCACCCTGAGCAAAGAACCGTTTAGGGAGGTTCGTTCGCCGCCCTATCTGGATGAATGACTCGCCCGAATCTCTATCTTCGTCGTATGGAATCACCTCATGGTGTTTGGTGAGTATCGAGTCCTGCTCGTAGTCCGAATTTAAGTCGTTCACAAACCGCCGTAACTGCAGTTCATCAACGGGCATCATGTGGTTTCCTCTCGCTCAAGGGGTTCTCCTTCCCCCGTAATTTGGGGCGACTCCCCTAAATCTGCTATCTCCTCTTCTCTGCTTGGTGTATCGAGTTCTGCCTCAATCTCCCCGTATCGAACTCGACTAATGAATGGCAAAAACGGAACCAGTAGGAGGAGAACGATTAGAGCAACAATTGGCCAATCAATTTGCACACGGTCGGGATAGACGAGTGCCAAGATGACCAATGCCGTTATGCCAAGAAACTCGAATAGGGGCGCGAGTAGTCTGAAATACCGGTTGGCTGTTCCGATTCGCCCCATTATTACTATTTGTTCGACGCCGGGGTGACTTGAAGGTTGATTATACGCGACCTGTCTCGCTGCCTCTCATTCTTCGAGCGGAGGGTCTTGGGATGGAATATAGACCTGCTTTAGGGGAACCGTCGCCTGATACTCGGATTCGAGGTCGTCGTAGTGCTGAATCAGGAGGTCAATAAACTCATCCCGGTCGATGAGTGTGACCCGCTGTTCGGCGTTCCGCGCGGCATCTTGTGCCTCACTTGTGTAGCCACCAGTCGAAACGAACAGGCCCCGTTCGCCGTTCCCGAGGGTTCCGGTGAATGCTCTCATATCCGGGGAGCCGACTTTCTTCTGTTGGCGCTTGACCTGTGCCTTGATATACGGCGATTCGAATCCCAACGAGTCGGGATGAGCGACTACGTCAATACCTCGGTCTTGGCTGTCCCGCGTCTTCTTCGCGTGGTATCCCATCGCTCGCAGGACTGCGGCGACCAACTCCTCGAAGATGAACGGGTCCATGTTCGCCAGAATGTCGGAGATGAGTTCGTCTGCCTGGTTCTCCACTTCGTCGACGAATGGTACAGTGTCCTCGTCGTCCTCGCTCTCATCGGGTGTCTCCCCGCTTAGAACGCCCGTGATTTCATCAATACAGTCGTCGAGCGAGAACACCGTGAGCGTGCTTCCGAGCGTGTTCTTCGTCGAGGTCGTGAACTCATCGCGGGAAACCGTATCCTCCCATTCGACACGCCTGACGTGCGGATATCCTAGTGGGTGGTCGCTTGGTTTCCACTCGTACCCACTCGTGACCTCTCCAATGAGATACTCGCGCTCCGTCTTGTCGTAACTCAGAACTAGATGTCCCTCCTCCATTTCAAGCGCAAATCGATTCACCTGCCCCGCGTTCTGGGCGATACGCCGGCTATTGTGCTCGGAGTACTCGTCGGTCGAATTGAATCGGGCCTTCATCTCCTCGTATGACCGGACATCAGACACATCCCCCAGTTCCTCCCATCCAACCGCGACCAGAGAACGAGATTCGAATTCCTCGACTAACTCGTTGTCATTCCCGGCGCGAACCATGAACGCTCGCTCAGCCATATTATCCGAACTGTTCCGAACCTCGAGGTATCAAGGTTCGCACGTTCCCCGTCTTTCGGCGTGGTCCAAATTTGGCTATACGTGAAAGTTCTCGCCGCAGTTTCGACACGTTGCCCATCCACCTTGCTTCACTTTCTGGTTCTCGCCACACTCGGGGCATTCGCGCCAGACGGAACGATTGTGATGACTCATTGTTATTCTATAGCCGATTCCGCAACTTCGCCAAGGAGTTGGGTAAGTGCGTCCTCAAACCGCCTCGTTAGGTCGGAAGCACCGCCGCTTTTGGGATGAGCTACTTCGTGAAGGAGTGTACTCGCAAATGTACGCGGACTCTGAAGCCTATCCCGACGGATAACAATTCTCCGTTCTCCCCCTTCCCAGACGCCCCTCGCCATGTCACCCTGTTCTGTCATTCGAACAGTTTCTGAAACCCGTATTTCATCGACTGGCGGTCGTTCATCAAGCAACCCGAGTATCTCATCACGGAGGTTCCAGACTCGAAGCTCTTCGTTCGTCATTTCGTTCTCTGGAACCCACTCGTATTCGTGAGCTTCATTGTACTCTTGGCGATAGACTCCTACGTCACGAATTTGATTTCCTTCAGCGTCTCGTTCGTTCCGTAGTTCGTCTCGAATATTGTCGGGAACCGTGACAACGCGATGACCCTCTCGCTGTGCATGGTCCAATAGGTCGACTTTGCGGTTTTGTTCTTCAACTGTCGCAAATACCACGTTATCTTGCGCGTTCAGAAGTTTCACGGCGTGCAGACGAATCGGCTTCCAATTCACCTCGTCATGTGTCGTCCCATCAGTGAAGTTCTCGAAGTCGTCTACGAGGCGCTGAGCGACATCTGTGGTTTCACACTCCCGAAGGATATCTTTCACCCGCGAACTGTATGCCGTACGTCCCACGTTTGAACGCTCCCGATTCAAGGCGTCTCGCACTTGCTTGGTCGTCTTCGTGATATTGTAGCTGAAAAGGAAGTTCTCCTCGGTAGCGACCTTGAGCCCTGTCACGTAGATACGAGAATCCTCGCCTGCGGGGGAAGCGTAGACTTCTCCGAACTTGGTTTCCTCCAGTAGTTCGTCGTCGGTGAAACGTAGGAAGTTGCTTTTGGCCTGGTCGATTTGGCTCTCGGTGATGCCCTCGAGAACCACGTCCGTCCCCTCAATATCTTGCTCTGGGGGATAGATGAGTCCGTGCAGCGTTTCGATGTCTTCGAAATCTGCCTTGGGTGCTTTCTCGACGGTAATTGTCTCGTGCTTCGAGTGAATGGTCACGTCGACTCCGTTCCGGTAGAACGTCGCAAGCGCGTCCTTCAATCCGACGCCGAATTTCCCGATTACCTTGTCCGGGTTGTTCAGCTTCTCCTCGTCCTCGTTCTGCGTGAGATGCTCGTGGCGTAGCCCTCGACCGTAGTCCCGAATGTGCCATCTCCCCTCGTCGTCTTCGTAGATTTCTACTTCACTTGTCTCTGTGAGGGCCTGTTCGTCGAGGGCGTTGGCGATTACCTCTCGGGTTGCATCCGCGACGCCCCACGCCTCAAGCACCTCCTCCATATTGAGGTCGAATTTTCGCGCCTGTTCGGACATGCGATGCTTGTTAGCTTGGAACGTTCTTGAAGTTTAGACAACCAACGTGAAAGTGAAACCGCGATTCCCCCGCAAACCCAAGAATTAGTGTAGTGCTCTCAGGAACTCGGGGGTTCTGCACGTTCAGGATGTTCCCGTAGCTGCTCTAACTCTCGTCGGTCTGCTGAAGACGCAAGCTCGCGGAACTGTTTACCTCGTAACGCCATCCACGCCGTTTCGAGGGCTTGTCGTTCCGTTTCTGGGCGGGAATCCAGGTGCAGTCGCCAACGTACTGTCGACTCCCGTTTGAGGCGAAAGCGAATGCTGTCGTTTGCTCTGGTATCTCGGTGAGCGCATCCGCCACTGACAGAAGATATGGCTCACTCAGGACGACGAATAGCAAGTCATACTCCCGGCTCAGTACATCACTGAACGCCTGAGGTATTCCCTTCTCGCGGCCGACTGCCTGAATCGTCTCGTCGTTCGTCAGGTCGTCAATATCGTATCCCGTTCGCTTGGCCCTCGTTCGAACGGATTCTATGTCGCTGAACCCGCACTCATAGGACGGAATTTCGGTCCTGTCACGTAGTAATCCAAATCCCGCGGAAATGATGTACCAGTCGACATCTGCAACCTCACGGAGATGAGTGACTGCCTCTTCGACGTGCTTGTGCTCACGACCAGTGTACATGTTGGACGCAGTCGTCGTGTACTCGCCGTGTTCATTCGCTAATTCCTCGCGCGGACACTCGTCTACGTCCTCACAGTCGAGAACGGGGTCGTATCGTTTGTCTTTGGAACACGGCGAGAGTACGAGGATGTCCATCCGTCGTTCTACTCGAAGCCGTCGTACCGAGTGGTGAAACTCTTTGTGCGTGAATGAGAGGAATCCTGTAAGAATGGCTCGTCAGGACGACCTCGACCGCTTCTATGGGTTACTCGACGACCTTGAACAACGAGTCGGCGGTACACGGAAACTCAAGAACTGCACCGGGTACATGGACTGGCCCGACCGCGGCGTCTACTTCTTCCTCGAACCGGGCGAAACACGCGCCTCGACTGACCAGCTGCGCGTCACCCGCGTCGGGACACATGCGGTGTCTGCGGGGAGTAGCACGTCGCTCTGGGATAGATTGAAACAACACTACGGAACGGGCAGCGGGAGTTCCAACCATCCTCACGGGGGCGCTCACCGTGGTTCCGTGTATCGCAAGCGCGTCGGCGAATCTATCATTGAGAAACACGACCTGCACGACGACTATCCCGACTGGGACAAACGCTGGTCAAGCGTCGAGCGTGAGCGGGCAGAGGTTCGTGACGAGGAATATATCCTCGAGCGCCGGGTGAGCACCTACATCCGGGAGCAGCCATTCCTCTGGGTAAATCTCGATGACGAACCGAGTGCCGACAGCGACCGAGCGTACCTCGAACAGAATGTTATCGCTCTCCTCAGCAACTTCGACGAGCAACCGATTGACCCACGAGGAAGCGGATGGCTCGGTCGGCACAGCCAGAGTCAGGCGATACGGGAATCAGGTCTTTGGAACGTGAATCACGTAGACGAGCGGTACGATAGTGGATTTCTGGACCTTCTTGAGAACGCCATCAACGGTACGACTCCGCCATAGCGTGGTAGTTAGTCGGAATCCTCTAATTCGGTTGTGTACTCGGGGCTATTCCGAAGCTTCGAGAATGAGACGTAACGGTGTCCCTGGACAAAGGCAACCGTGCGGTCAGAATCACTCGCTGTCTTGTCGTTCTTCACCGGGTGGTTAAGTTCGATACCATCACGCAGGAAGATGACTTTCTCCGTTTCACCGTACCGTTCGGACCCCTCTTTGCGAAACTGCGTCACTGCATCAAGCAGTTGTTCGCGCTGCGACTGCGAGAGGTCAGGGTGATTTCGCACTGTCTCCTCGGTGAGTTCGATGCTCTCGATGGCATCCGTTACTGACGGGACTGCTGTTTTGATTTCAGCGTCGGTGTAGAACGCGAGGTGGTCGACAGGCTTGAACGACCGATTCGCCTGGCAGAAGTATAGCCCGTGCTCTTGATATTCGGGCCATGCCTTGCGAGCCGCGACGACCAGCACGCGGTCCTCTTTTCCGCTGACGAGGTCTTCGTCGTAGAGAAAGCGACTGAGTTCGCGCAGAAGGAACGCTTCACGTTCGGTTGGGACGGACATACTCGCCTCGGCGTTCCCTACGTCTCGTTCCAGCACCGTCTCGATGGTGTCAATGAGCGAGTCGAAGTTGGCCCATACGATGCGCTCGTCATTGATTGCGGCCACCTCGTCAGGGAGTCGAGCATCCGGAGTCAGGACAATGAGACGCTGCAATTCCGTTTTGTCCTCGTCGAGTGCATGAAGATGGTTTTCGAGTTGTTCCTTGTCCACAGCGTCCCGACTCGTCTTCGTCTCGAACCAGAGCGCAGTTGAACTCTTGATTGCAGCATCGGGGACCGAGTCGACGCCTGTCACTTGATTATCGAACGAGACGAGCGACAGGTCCGATTCGTCGGTCAACGCTTCCAGAATATCTTCCGCTAATTGGTTGTTGACGTGCTCAAGGACGGCAATGACTGTTGATGTAACTCGGTTTTCGCCTTGTGTGTACGTCGAGAAGAGGGGATTTGGCATGCAACGACATACAGAGACGCACCTCAAAAGATTCCGGATGGACGTATTATCGATTTGCAGATAAAACGGCCCGTGCGACTTTGGTGTCCTTTTCAGCTAGGTGATAGAATATAAGCAAACTCTTGTCCGAGTTTCGTGTGTAAATCACCTCATACGGTGGCTCATCGATGGCTTCCAAATTTTGAATGTCGAACTCGTGGGTGTTTGTTCCCATTTGCAAACCGTACCAAAATCGGTCCCCTTGGTCCTGTCCTACAGTAATGAACCCAATCGGCTCACCATCCGAGGAGATTGCAGTACGCGCAGTATTCTCACCTATGTTTTCAGCAGTGGCAGCCAATTCAGGTACATGAGAGGAGTGATTATCGGCATCTTCGATAAAATGGAAACGAGTTTCGTCAGTGACCTTTAGGTCGATGAATTTCCAGGTATCGTCCTGTCTCGTGATGGACTCACTCTGAATTTCGGCCTCAATGATGTTCCCTGGTTCCAAGGCGTCAATTTTAGTCTGGAGGGATTCGCCGTATTCCTCTCGTTCTTTATTGACGTGGACTGGCAAACCTGTGTCTACAATATCGTTTAGCAGTGCATCTTCTTCGTCAAATTCTAAGACCCGAAATCGGCTCTCAATTATCTGTGCCATTCTTTTTCTGACGTTCTGCTACAAACGATTTATTTTTGCTGGTACTCAATCGGGTTCTATGACTTCTGAGGATGAGAGGGAACCCATCTTTGAACGGATTCGGGGGCATGAAGCTCGTGACGTAATCGACGAGAGGCAGAAATTCAGATGGCGGCACACCACATTACTGAATGACTTCCACGATTTGCAAGATATCCATGAACTGGACACCCCACACGCCACCGAACGAACTCAACAACTCGAAACACAGGGCTATGTTTTCGAGGTTGAGCGGAGGCTCCACCACTACCTTTCAGGTCTCTATACCCTTCTCCAACAGCAAAGAACGCTTCAAAACGGAGTAGGTCAGTCATTTGGAGAGGATTTGCAGGAGGTAAAAAACGAATACATGAGAAAAGAGTCGTCGAGAGCAGTCCTGGGTCTACGGCACTATGCACAGCATGAGAACGTATTGCCGTTACAGGCACGGACATCAAAATTAGAACGTTCCAAGTCGCTCGTTGTCATGGTCGACGACCTTCACCGAGAAGATGACGACCGTGATTTCGAACAGCATTTCGGTCATATCACGAAACCATACTTTGACCCGTCTGAGTGGGTGATTGATAATTGGCCAGACGTAGAGCAGTTCTTTGAGGATACTATCGAGGTGATGGAACAACAGGCAGAGGAAGAAATCGATGAGCTAGCGCAACTCAGTGAGGAGGTTGATGAACTATATGAACAGCTTGCGGAGGATTACAGAGAGCTACAAGAGGAATAGCAGTAGCTACGGTCATCACATCCGTCGTTGCTATCCATAGGCCTAGGAGCGTCCAATCGTAATTATCTGTTGTGAGACACGAATGAGTGACGAAGAGCCACAGCAAACCGAGTGGGAGAACGAGGTCGGCTTGTCCGAGGAGACGACCTACGTTGCGCTCTACCCGAGCCGCAAGCACGCCGAGGAGTGGATGGAGGAGAGCGAGGAGCAAGGCTACGGGAGCCGGTCAAAGTACCTCTATGAACTGATACAAGAGGCCCGCGCTGCCCGTCAAGAAGGGTTCCTCGCATACAGTCAGAACGAGTCGAAGGTGGAAGAACTACAACTGCAAGTCGAGCAGTTGCAGGACGACCTTGAAGACGCTCGTAACTCCGAACCCGGTGAAATCGATATCGAACACGAGGAGTTCGTCACTGCGTTCCTCACCGACCGCTACCAGGAGTTCGAAACCATTCTCAAAGAGGTGACGGGGAGCGGCGTCCTCACGGGAATCGTCAAGGATGCTGTTGAGGAGCAGCTGTTCGACCTCGCAGAAGAGAACAAAGTCGAGTATAAGCAAGGGTATGGGTGGCGACTTACTCACGACGACGCTGACGCGGAGGTGGTCGAAGCATGACGGGGAAGACCCGCGAGAAGATTTACGAGAACGAGCACGACGCGGTCAACGACTTCATCCAACGGAAGGAGGCGATGGGGCGCAGTCGTCGAACGCTCAACGCCTACTCCCGAACGCTGAAATCATTCTTCCACGAGGAATTCCCTGACCTCGCGCCCGAAGACGTCAAGGTGGAACATATCGAGGACTACGTCGGTACGCTTGCCGACCGCAACCTTTCGCGGAACACGAAGCGGCGATACCTCGAATCGCTGTCGTCGTTCTACGGGTGGACGATGAAGCGGCCACGGTTTGAAGATATCACTGGGAATCCCGCAGCGGTCGTCCTCGAAGAAATCCCACAGAAGTACCGCGACCGTCCCGACTGCGCGACGTGGGAGAGCGCAAAGAAAATCGTCCATAACATCGCTGACCCACGGAACAAGGCGATTGCCGTCATTCTCGCAAAGACGGGTTGCCGGATTCGCGAGGCACTCGAAATCGAACAGGACGACCTCATGCTTGATGACGGATTCATCCGCCTTCGTGAGCGCAAGGGCGGGAGTCAAACAGTCGTCCCTGTTGACGAGGAGGTGAAGCACGCCATCAAACGGTATCGTCTCGTTCGCCCAGATAGCGACTCCGAGTACTTGTTCCTGAGCATTCGCGGGAATCGGGTGAATACGACGCAGGTGCAGCGAGCCGTTCGTGACGCTGCGGTCGAGGCAGGCGTGATGGACGAGGGCGAGACGCGCTTTCACCGCAAGTTTACCCCTCACACGTTCCGGACAGTATTCACGACACTGATGCGTAACAACGAGATGCCGGACCACTATCTCCAGTACATCAGGGGAGATTCAAATTCTCGTACCATGGACATATATACAAGGGTTGACAGATACGATGCGAAGCAGTCGTATCTTGAGTGCATCGAGTTACTCGACCTCTAGCCTCCCCCTCGTGGAGCAATACGGGGAGACACGAAGAAACGCGGTCGTGAAGCAAGTCGATGGGGCGGGTCCCTGTGTTCTATCAGACAGCCACCGAACCGCGGTTCCGACCGAGTGTCTTCGGTCTAAGACGAATGAGTATCATCGTGTCTTCTGATTGTTTCAGAGCGCACCGCTCCACGTCAGGTACGCTATAGCTGCGACGGGGATTGACGAGTACGCCCAGGCCAGCGTGTAGTACCATCCTGGAAGGGATTCGTCGAACCCGTATGTATAGAGGGCGAGGCCAGCAACGAGAAGCCCGATATTCGCGTACCAGGAGAGCCAGTTGCTCACGAATGAGTAGTCGTATAGGTGGATGTTGATGGCTGCGACGTTCGCCCAGATGGCGGGTCGGCTGATGTACTGTTTCTCGACGAGCAATCCGAGTAGTATCAATGCAATCACGTCCAAATTCTCGATGACGACCGCAGGAAGCACCTCAATCCACATGCATCGTACTTGTTGGGTGGCAAGATAATGGTTGTCCGAGCGGAGTGAAACTAATCGCAGTTTGAGCCCGTAAATCGCTTAACTAGAGTCCATCGGTGTCCCTGCTTTCGCGTCTCCGCAAAGACGCGCAACGCTGTCCCTGTTCGTGACCCCGGCCCCTACGATGTAACAGATGAAACCTGCCCTGCAAGAGCGAGGAGTTTGCTTCGTCTCACAGGAGTCGTTTCTCAATCCGATTTGAGGAATCCGAGGACGTTATCAGTGACATGCAAGAGTCCCCACAGCGGTAGTCCGACGACGAGCACCCCGAACCAGTAGATGAAGAGGGCTATGTCGAGAGGATGCAGGAGCGCAGTGATGGGCAGACCCACTGCGTTGAGTCCGATGGCGAGCAGGAACGAGACGAACCCGAGGAGGTTCAGGGAACCAACGGCGCGACGAGGTGACTGGAACGGGCCACGAGGATAATCCTGCGAGTCGCCATCCGTCGAGGTCACGTCGGCGGTCGTCTCGGGTTCGTAGTCATCTCCAACTGCGGTACCACACTCGGGACAGTACGAGGTCTCATTATCAAGCTCTGCACCACATTGTTGGCAGTATCGGTCTGGCACGACGCTACGCTCGGAGAAGATGCTGGTAGGTGTGGTGGAGGATTTTCTATTCCGAATCAGACTGAATCCCCTGAGATAGAGATTCTCCTGTTCTTTGTGGGACTGGCTGAGCCACTAGTCCGAGTCGTTGCCTCCACGTTCACTTCACGGACACGGGAGCAGCTTGCGTCGTCTGACGATGGACGGAATAATCTGTGTGTTCCATCCTCTCGTCTCTACTATCGCTTAGACTGCAAGTGTCTTTGTTTAGAACAGATGTCATATATTTAACAACGAGTGGGAAGACGGGTGTTTGAGAAGATACCGTTGTTATACTCTTTCAACGGAGTCAATCACTACTCATCTATTGGTACAGTAAACAGCCAAAAAAGCTAGCTACTTGCGTAGCTAGTAAAAAACTCGATTTGACCCGGTGTTGATGGAGGTGAGATTGAGCTTGCTAATGACTACCGTGTCAACCCTTCGTCCTAAATACGGGGTCATTATTGGCTCGTACGTGTAATCCGAGGTGGTCACTCACTTCCGAGCGTGGAGCCTCGATGGTCAGTTGGGCTACGAGCGGTTCGTTGGAAGGCTTCACACATGGTGTCGAAAATGGCTAAAACCCAATCCTACGACGGACGAGATGCACAGGAAGAGAAAGCAAAGACGGTTGGGCCGATTTACGAAAGCCCACGAGGATGGCCCCGTGACCTCCCCGCGAATGTGCTTTCATTGGAGTTCTCGAATTATTCTGATGACGAACTCGGAGAGCGGTACGAATCGTCACGCAGGGAGTACTCGACAGCTGAAATCAATCGGGCCCGAGGTCGAGGACCCGAGAGTCGTGAACAAAAGCTCGCTCGCAGGTACGAGCGTGCCAAGAAGAGTTCCAAAGGGGCGACTTCGGCAGCAACGAGCGCCGCGAACAGGTCGTCTGAAATCAATGGCTCAGACGGCGAAAGCGCTCGGAATTCAAGCGACTCTCCCGAACTGACGACGAAGCCTTCTCTTGCGGACTACGACGTGCGAGAGGTCATCCGTGACGAGTTCGACGAAGAGGGCTGGACGGTGATGAAGCCGTTATTGGCAACCCACGCGACGTTGCTGCTTGATGACATCGAATCATCCCGAGCGATGATGGTCGAGGGCCAGTCGGGCGTGGGCAAGACGATGCTACTCAAAACGTTCGGGGGGCTCACCGAGCAGTTTTGTCGTCGTTCAGATATCACTCCTGCCTCGTTCGTGAGCGCAGGGCCTTCAAAATCGACAGGCAACTCGACTAATACAGACTTACTCCCACAACTCGAAGGCCGGACTCTCGCCGTGCGCGACGCCCAGACATTATTTGGAGGGAGCGAGCAGACGATTCAGAGCCGGTGGGGGACGATGGCACGGATAATGGACGGTGACGGCTTCTACCGCCATACTGCGACCCACGGTAAGGCCGGGTACGATGATATCCGGTTCAATTTCATCGGTGCGACAACACCTCTTAGCCCGCGAGCGTGGAGGATGATGGGCAACGTAGGGCAGCGCCTTCTCTTCGTCGAGTGGCCCGAGGAGGAGTACGATGATGGGTGGCTGGCATCTGTGGTTGACGGAGGTGAACGGCGACCCATTGAACGTGGCCAAGATGTCGTCCAAAAATTTCTACATGACCTCTGGGAGTTCCACGGCGGCTCATCAAGCGTTACATGGGACGACGAGCGTCCGAACGAAGTCATGGAGCTGATTGAATATCTCGCCAAAGTCGTCATCTACGCCCGCGCTTCAATCATAAATAGAGAGTCACAACGCGAGGCTCCGAAGCGAATCGGGCAGCTCCTCCACGACCTCGCCCGTGGTCACGCGCTCATCCACGGTCGCACCCATCTCGAACTCGAAGACGTCGAAGTATGTGGACGGGTTGCCCTGAGTACCATGCCGTCGAAACGTCGGGGAATCGTCCGGGCGCTCCTCGACCCGGACCGGGACGCCCCACTCACCGCAAGCGATGTGGAGACGATTCTGGACGTGAGCCGGCCGACCGCCCGCGACCGTATTGACGACGTGGTGGCTCTCGGCTTCGGGGAAGTCGTTGAGACAACCGGACGCGGGGGGACCACGAAGGCGGTCGAGGTGAACTCGGAGTTCCGCTGGCCTGACGGAGTCCCGTTCCCCGAGTTCTAGCGGCTCACGGCTCTGCATTTTCTCGCCACCAGTCTCGTGAAGCTGAAAATATTTTCAGAGTACCCGCGCTTGACGCGCCGGAATCGTCAATCGACCAGTCTGCAACACCGAATGTAGGGGGTCAGTCGTCACAGGTACGTGTTGGTCTAGGATTCTTTCAGCTTCGCATCTACAGTGGTTGCAGTTTGGAATCGCACAACATAGACGGAAATCATTCGTGGACTGTCTCAACCGAGGGGCTTACAATCGACTACGGGAAAATCCGCTATCAAGACTATCAGATATTTGAGTGAACTACTTCTGTGCTGGTCACTTACCCAGACACAGAATGAGTTTGGGATTGTATGAGCGGTTTGCGCGGCAGTCGTCAGTCGATTCGTGCAAGGAAGAGGGGGATGCGGTGGGAGCGTATCGCCCGATGGTTGTTGACCGTCTGCTGAGGCATCTAGAACGAATTGCCGATACTGGGGATATCGACGGGTGGCTGGATTACGTTGACCCGGAGCTCACCTACGATGAAAACAAGGCCAAGCTGAAACGGGAGGCCAGAGCCGAAGGACACGGCACACCATTCAAATGCGACAGAGAAGCGTACGTCTCGAAGATGCTGGCCAAGCAGGAGGAGTATGAGCAGAGGATGAAAGAGGAACGAGATAGACAACGAGCCCGAGAGGAGATGTACCGTAATTCGATGCGCTAAGTCGCCTATTGCAGCAACCGAAGACACTAGCGTCTCTGCGGTTCCTCAATCGTTCCGATATATCCCTCGGGGCGCTCTGTTCCTCTCGCTTCTCGTGCGAGTCTCTTCGGTCTACGGTGAGAGACAGCGTTTGTTAGTCCGGTTTGTCGAGTGTGAAGTCATCAGCATCAGCTTCGCCCGCAAGAAATCGCTCTCCAAGGTCAGTGAGACGATAGTTTGAGGCGTCAGCCCGTTGTAGCAGTCCCGCATCTGTTAGCTTCCGACACCGCCGAGATATGTACTCCTGCGTGTAATCGATATTCGCGGCAATAACGCTGGGAGATGCGATTATGTCCTTCTCATGTAGAAACTCCAGTACTCGTTCGTCTGCCTGCGTCATCCAGTCAACCCGTGGTCGCATTTAGTGACTAAAATACAGGGTTTAACTGCTTCAGAGGGCGTCAAGACGTGGCTATCAGCATTAGAATTTAGTTCTATAGCCACAATTTCTTGTGGTTAATGCTAAGTTGGTGGGGATGTTCCCTCGAGATAATGGACTTGGGTCGGCACGTACTCGAACAGCAGGAGTCTCGGTATGCCGAAGAGGAAGACCTGTATGAGGAAGAGGTCGCCCGGCTCGAATCGTTACCAACCGCTTTCGAGGAGGGTGAATGGTCGCGGGAGGATTTGGAGTGGATAATCGAGTGGAAGGTCGGCGTCTTCACGAAACCGACGCTGAAGCACCTCCGCAAGAATGGCGATGAAGAGATTCAAGCGCGAATCGAGGAAGCAGTCCACGAGTCGAGTATCCGGCCGAAGGTCGAGGCTCTCACCTCGTTGAATGGTATCGGTGTTCCGGTCGCCTCAGCGATTCTCCTATTCATCAACCCGAATCGGTTCACAGTGATTGATGAGCGTGCATGGAACGTGCTACAAGAGACGGGATACCTCTCACAGGACCTTTCAGATGACCCGACGGTTGAGGAGTACCTACTGTACCTCGGTGCTTGCTGGGCGCTTGCAAATGAGTTCGACGTGAGTCTCCGAACGCTCGATATGGCCCTGTGGGCGCTCGACATTAACAATTGACTGTCACCACCGACTAAATACCGAAAACAGCAATTTACAACGCATGGACGACCCCGAACGGCCCGGCCCCGACGCTGATGCCGCTGAGATAGCGGAGTGGATGGAGAAGGATTTCGGGCGGGCCGTTGCCGAGGGGATAGCAAACGCTGGTGACGAAGACGACCCCGACGATGAGCACGAGGTCGTAGAGGTCGAGATACTCAATTACGAGCGGGGCGAGGTGGTCGGGACGATAGACACGGACGGAAACCTCGATACGGAGAGCGAGGCATTACGCGAGGTCTCGCAGGAGTATATTGACGAGGGCATCCCCGTACTTGTCCCCACGACCTACGAGAACGAGGACGGTGAAACGGTTCACGCCGACGCTGAGGTGATGGTCGAACCGGGAACCACAGGATTCGTGCGGGCATTCGTTGACGAGCTCCCGAGTCCGTTCGACTGTGACACAGATGTTCTCCGTGAACTGCCCGTGTTTGAACCCGAGTGACCCCTATATCGTTTTGCCAGCTTGCGGTCAATTCTCCGGGTATGACCGAACTCGTATACCATAACCCTGCGGACCGAACCGGAATATCACCGTTCGATAGGGCCATCCGTGAGATTACGGACGACGAGGAGGTGCTAATCGCCTGTCCGTACATCTCTCCTGACTACCTCCAAGAAATTACCGAACAAACGAACGAATGGTTCCTCCTGACCGACGTAGGAGAGTGGTTGAGCATCCACGGACAGACGAACCGCGAGGCGATTCAGGAGTTCCTCATCGAACACCAAGACCACGTCAGGCACGTTACGAACCTACACGCGAAGGTCGTCGTTGGTGGCGACCGGGTGTTGATAGGGTCAGCGAACTTCACGAAGAAAGGACTCACCGGACGAACGGAGATGTCCGTACTCCTCGATGAACAGGATACCATCGATGAACTCACCGAGTGGTTCGAGACGTTATGGTCGATATACGACCCACCGGAGGTTGACCGGGTCGAAGAGTACATAGAATCCGCATCCACAACACCGAGTCCTGCGCAGAATCAATCGAGTATTTCTTTTTCATCAGGTGAATCGCCGGGCACAGCGTCCCTATCTGAATCGAAAAGGGACACCGAAGTCGTGGACGTAGAACACGAGGAGAGTCATGCAGAACTCGTCCAGAGGGTCAGTAAAGCACCCAGTCCCGAATGGATATATTCGTATTTCAAATTGGTCGATGGGGTGCTATCCGAGACGGGACTCACGAACGATGACCCTCGGTTACTCATGTCCATCCCGCAGGCTGGGACGCTCCCTGTGACAGTGAATAACCGGTACGTGCTCGTTGCGTTTCGAGGTGAGCCGTCCAGAACCGAGTTCATCCTACCATCGACGGAGAAATCTGAACCGTACATCGAACAGGCGGATTACACCGGACGGTTCGACTCAATATACGACGAAGATGAATCCGATAGGCCGTGGTTCGTGGGATTCGATGGGATTCCTAATCGGATAGTTGACGAGGAGTTCCGGGAGGTGTGGATGAGCGCCGTGAATAAGGAGATGGAACGAGCAGAGAAGGCCCCACAGAGACGGTATCACGACCCTGTGGTATACCGTGTAGCACGAGACCGCAAGTACCATGAGAAGGTAATCCGTGAAGCGTTCGAACAGGATTGAAGAACGGTCAGGCGGCTTCGAGGCACGCCCGACGCCGTCTCTCTTCAGTTATTCAGAAGCCGGATGAATAGTGCGTCCGAGACTTCAGTCACGCTGCGACGGACCAGCTATTCCGGAATGTGAGCACCTCATAATCGGAAGTTCCGCATTTTTAGAGCGATACTGTTTCTGTGACTAGTTCTGCCAGCTTCGAGGCGGTTACAAGCCAAGGTCATCTGCTATTTCCCACTCACCATCGGTGTAGGTTTCAGGCGAGTCATAGCCAGCAGCTTGCCAGAGACTACTCAGAGGCTTTGCCAACGCATTACGTAATTCAACTGGGTCAATTGCGGACTCGACTTCTATCCCAAATGGTGCGACAGTATCCGTTTCAAATGCTGTTGTCCCGAACATGGGCATACCATCGCCCCGGTAGATGAATTGGACTCCTGAAACACCCCACAGAGTGAACGTAATTGAATATGGACCTTCGATATCAGCGTTATCGATTACGTTCATCATCCGTGCAGTCCGTTCTACCAGAATCCCCTCTAGGGTCGAAGCTCCGATATGGGGTCCATCAACTTGACCGTGCTCACCCGATGCAACGATATCGAGGGTTGCAGCTTCGACAATCCCCACATTGGCAATATGGGTATACCGTCGGACAACGTCGTCCTCGTTCGTTGTCGTGGCTACACCGGGTCCACTGGCGGTGTGTTTTACCGTATCTCCCCGCCCTCTACCGCCACTGTATGGATTCGATAGAACCGGGATAGAATTGTACGCCTCGTCAATCTCGTTCAGCCGGTACTCTGAACCAGATTCGAATGCATCTAAGTCGACGATGTGGACCGCGAGACCTGACTCCCCTTCAGCATTGTACGGGCCGCCATCTTCGCGTATTGCTCGGACCCGCTTTTCATGATATTTTTCCGCAATAGTGTGTTTGTCCTGTTGAGTGTCTCGCGCGGTCAGGATATCCTCTCGAAGAGTCATGCCGGAAGAAACGAATACCGGTAGTAAGAGTGTTTGGTGGGCGTTGGAACTGGTGTTTCTGAGTACTCTCTGAAGATTCGACTCCGGTAGATGAGATTATTCGTCGGTACCAGATGGCATTTTGTAGTAAGCCTCTGCTTCTTTTCTGACTGCATATAAGCGGAGGACAAAGGCGATAACGAACCCGCCTACGAGAATGATGGGGAACGAGACATAGGTGTGGTAGAGTAGAACGATAGATAGGAACAGGTACAGTGCCCCGTATTCCAATGTCGTTTCCTGAATTAGCGACCAGATTCGCTTTGTCTGGATTAATGTCTTAGACATGAATGAGACGAGCAGGAATGAGAACGCTATGCCGAACACGTCCAGAACCGCTCCAATTCCTTCTGGTTGATTCGATGAAGACACAATCACCGCAACGCCAGCAAAGGTGATACTCGCAATCGCTAAGGCACGGCCACGTTGTTGAGTGGCGCGACTCGTCATCTTGTCTCGTTCGTCGCTATCCTGAATCGTACTCAGGTGATGACTCGGATTCAAATAGACCAAGACAAGGATTTCTACAACAAAGAAGAGAAGCATTGCCCACCGTACCGCGAAATCTGCGATAGTGGATAAATCTGGAAACTGCATTTTGAGTTAGAATTTGTGCCCACATTCCCGACAGTGCGGGGCGTTACGCTGATTGAGTTCACTACAACTCGGACATTCTATCGGTTCTGCGGCTACGAGTTGTACCCATCCTCTTTCTCCACACGCAGGACACTCTGTGGCATCCTCTGGGAGGGGGTCCTCGTATCGGTCACAATCTTCGTTGCCACAGTATTCAGTGAACGATTCAGGAGGCATAGATGCTGATTAAAACGTATGCTGGCAGTTCCAGCAGCCGGTTGCATTCCGCTCGTTAAATTCGTTGCAATTTGGACATTCAATCGGCTCAGCCTGAGTAGTAAAAACGCGATTCCCTGGCCCACATTCGGGACAGTAAACTTCTCCCCGCGGAATCGGCTTCTCATGACGAGAACAGTCAGGATTAGCGCAATATTGCATGCAGAACAGTACACTTCCACTGTCAGAATATTCTAACGATTGCTCGTCGTAGAGAATACCTCTAAGCCTGTGGATTTGAGGAATGCACAGGAACATCGGTCGCCACGCCGAGTGGGGCCTATGTGACGCCTCAGAGTGTACTCTATTCGCCTTTTGATTACGACTGTCCTCTCTCAGAGGGTAGCAGACGCGATTCTCTGACGTTCGTACACTTTTCCTCGCAAATGTATGGATAGAAAGTCGGCCTCGGCACTCATAGGGCTCGTCAGCACCGGATGCCGAGTCCGGTTCGGAGCGGGTGCATCGTCATCGGCCACGCGATTCTACTGTCGTCGTTCCAAAGACGGTTTGGGTTCGCTCGAGCGATCGCTGCCGACTGCAGACTTACGAACCGCGTTCAGTGTCCGCGGTCGCGACGGCCGCGTTCCACTCGTCGATCAGGTTCTCGAGTCGGTTCGTGTTGCCGTGTGAAAACATCCGCTGGGCGCGGTCGGTGGCCGTCCGCGGGTCGGCGACATCGCTCGAGGGGGTCGGTCGAGTGCGAGTGGTCGGTCGTGTCGATTCGGCGTCGGTCGGTGGCTGCAGGGGGTGTGTGCTCATGTCGGTCGAGATGGGGGGATCGTCGAAAAGCGGTACTCGTCGGCAACGACGAACTCAGGCTGCTACGTGTACGACCGACATCTGTACGTACCCCTTTCTACCCATACATCATAAAAGTTCATGTTGTATGCGATATCTGCGAGTTGCTGTCTGGAAGCGAACAGCACGGCGAAACTCACGTGAATGGGAGGTGCGAATACTGGAGTCACGGCCGTCACACGTGGTTCGTGACTCGAGGGACCGCCGCTTCGCTGACGGCTCCGTATTGACGACCGCTCATCGTGATCGTGGGGCGATGACCGATCACGGCCGAGTCGCAGATCGATCTAGAAAAGCGACGGCAGTGCACTCGCTGCTCGAGTCGACGGAGGACGCAAGCGGCGAGGGCCCGGACCCGCGTTACGAGACGAACGTCAGCAGTTGGACCAGTACGCCCAGCAGGACGCCGAACGCGATGACCGTCTTGGGATCGATTCGAATGGCGTTCGAGTCCTCGGAGTCGAAGTACCGGACCAATCCGGCACTGGACATCAGCCCGCCGGTGTTCTGTCCTTTATCCATACTCGTTTCTATGCGGCCCTGAAACTAAACCTTTCGACCGTGCCGCGTCGCCGATCACGGCAACTCCTTGGGCGTGGGAAACCCTTATGCGCGGCGCGGGGTAACTAGCGTTGACCGCATGACTGTCACACTTAAGGACTTCTACGCGGACTGGTGTGGCCCCTGCAAGACCCAGGATCCGATCCTCGAGGAACTCGAGGACGACTGGGAGGGGCGATTCGAAGTCGAGAAAGTAAACGTCGACGAACAACAGGATATCGCCAACGAATACCAGGTTCGATCGCTGCCGACGCTGATTATCGAAAACGACGACGGTATCGTCGAACGCTTCGTCGGCGTCACCCAGCGCGACGACATCGAGGACGCCCTCGAATCGGCCGGCGCGTAGGGACGACCGCCAGCGCGTTCATTCGTTCGATCGTTCGAATCGGGGAGCCAAAGCGCCGTTCCGTGTCGATTCCCGCTTGCGTCGGGGAGCGACAAGTGGGCCGCATCGGGTCGGCGTCGTCTTTCGTGGCCACTGCCCTCACGACACACCTAGTCGCACGAAGGCTCTGCGAGCGGCGTGCAAACCGGGTCAGTCGCTCCCATCGATCCACTTCACGCCGACATCGTGCATCTCCTCGTTGTACTTCGCGATATTGATGACCAGCGGCGTGACGCTCTCGACTTCGGCGGCGTTAGCAAGCGGCCCGGCCTCGAGCGCGCGCAGTCCCTCGATCTCGTTGGCGACCGTCAGGACGGTGTCCGCGGCGGCGTCGTCGTCGGCGACGACGAGCGTATCGAGATCGAGATCGTTCTCGAGGGTGGACAGCGCGTCGGCCGCGAGGTTGTGGAAGGCACCGACGACCGGTACCCCGTCGGGGGCTCGCTGTGCGACGAGTTGGGTGACGCTGCCGGCCTCCGGCGGGTGATAGTGGAGGCCGTCCTCGTCGCCCTGCATCCCCACGGCAGGGGTGACCAACACCGTGTCCGAATCGAGGTTGTCGGCGACCGTGTCGACCGTATCGCCGACGTAGTACGGCGGAACGCTGAGGATCACGACATCCGCGCGATCGGCCGCCATCTCGTTGGCGAAGCCCTTGATGTCGACCTCGTCGGTTCGGTCCGCGAGCGCGCCTTCGTACTCCGCGACCGCGTCGCGGGCCTTTTCCGGGTCCCGTGAGCCGATGAGGATCTCGTGGCCCGTATCGCGTGCAAACCGCAGCGCGAGTCCTTCGCCGATATCGCCGGTGCCGCCGAGTAGTGCAATTCGCATACACACCTCTCGGGACGGCACTCGAATAAAAGGGCCGGGGCGCGGCCGATCTCGCCGGGTTCTGGGACGGTGCAAGCGGCACAGCGATCCCACTACGAAAAGTCGGTGTCACCTCACCAGCAGCCGGTCACCGGCGGGAGTGGCCGTCCCGCTGTCGGGACACCGCTCAGAGGGCGTCGTCCTCGTTCGGGTTTATCGCCGACCTCAGTCCGCCGTCGTAGGCGTCGCGCTCGGACACCTCTCGGAGCCGCTGCTCGAGTCGCGTCTCGAGAGCCTGCCGGCGGTCCGCGTCGATGTCGGGGTCGGACGCAAGCTTACGAATATCGTGCCGAGCGGTCCGCAAGACAGCGACGGCGTTGCCTGGCTCGAGGTCGGCCGCGCGCTCGAGTGCGCGTTCGATGTCCGCGAGCGTGGGATCGGCCATAGCGGGGGTTCGCGGAGCAGACGGATCAACGACCGGCCGGGAAGCACCACGTCGGTGGGGCACAGTTGCGGCAGCCGTCGGTCCGTCGACGGAGTCTCGGTCGTCGGGACCGGCCAGAACCGTGGATGCGGGGAGCGTCGGCCACTCGGTGGACACAAGTAGCGCCTGCATTGTCACCGGACATCTTGATACGTCGAATCGTCCTGAGGATGGGGTGAGTATGGATCTCATCGCGTCTCCGCGTTGTCGTGCCGGTGGTACACGACGCTCCGGTGGTCGCAAGCCCTGCGGCGACACGAACGGGGAGGTGCGGTCCCATGAGTGATTTCCCGCCTCGGACGACGATCAAGCGCTGGCTGGTGACGACTAATCACAAGGATGTCGGAATCCTGTATCTGGGGACGGCGCTGTTCTTCCTCGTCGCCGGCGGCGTCCTCGCACTGCTGTTCCGCGCGCACCTGTGGGAGGCCGGCGGCACCGGTCTGCTGGGGAACACCGAATACAATCAGTCGGTCTCGATTCACGGCCTGTTGATGGGGTTCTGGTTCATTTCGCCGTTCGGGTTCGGCTTCGCGAACTACCTCGTCCCCCTCCAAATCGGCGCGAAGGATCTCGCCTTCCCGCGGTTGAACGCCTTGAGCTACTGGTTCTTCCTGTTCTCCGGAATTCTCGTGTTGCTCTCGTTCTTTCAGGGGACGACGTGGGCGAACGGCTGGTATATGTACGCGCCGCTGAACGTCCCGATCTACAATCCCGGCTACACGCTGACGATGGGTGGGAACGCGACCATCCTCGCGTTGACCCTGTTCGTCATGTCGGTCACCCTCGGCTCGGTAAACTTCCTGACGACGATCCACCGCTGTCGCGCCGAGGGCATGGGGCTGTGGAACATGCCGCTATTCACGTGGGCGACGCTGCTGACCGTTTGGATGATGCTGTTCGCGTTCGCGGCGCTGCTGGCCGCGCTGATCCTCATGCTCACCGACCGCCTCCTGCTCACGCAGTACTTCTCCTCGACGGGCCAGGGCTCGAGTCTGCTCTGGGGACATATCTTCTGGTTCTTCGGCCATCCGGAGGTGTACATCGTCTTCTTCCCAGCGCTGGGAATCATATTCGAGACGTTCCAGACCTTCTGTGGCCGGCGACTCGTCGGCCGGAAGTGGGTCATCATCGCGATGGTCCTGGTCGCGGTGCAGTCGTTCCTCGTCTGGATGCACCACATGTTCCTGACGACGATCAACCTCCCGATCAAGACGCTCTTTATGGCGACGACGATCGGGATCTCGCTGCCGTTCGATCTGATGGTCTTTGCGTTGATCTACACGATGGTCAAAGGTCGCGTCCGGTTTACCACGCCGTTCCTGTTCAACCTCGGCGCGCTCCTCCTGTTCATTCTCGGTGGAATCACCGGCGTCTTCCTCGGTGCCGTCGTCCTCGACTACGAGTTCCGGGGGACCTACTGGGTCGTCGCCCACTTCCACTACGTGATGGTCGCAGGCGTCACCGCACTGATCGGCGGTCTCTACTACTGGTGGCCGAAGATCACCGGGAAAATGTACTCCGAGCGACTCGGAAAGCTCAGCTTCGCCGTCTACTTCGTCGGCTTCAACCTGCTGTACTTCCCGATGTTCCTCGCTTGGGAGACGCCACGCCGCGTCTTCCACTACGGTGAGAGCGCACAGCTCTATCACCAGCTGGCGACCGTCGGAGCCTTCGTCCTCGCAACGTCGTTCCTGCTCGTGTTCATCACGCTCGCGAAGAGCGCCATCTCGGGCCCGGACGCACCGGACGACCCGTGGCAGTTCTCGCGGACTGCCGAGTGGGCGACGACCTCGCCCCCGCCACTCGAGAACTGGCCGGACCGACCGAGCTACGCCAGCGGCAAACTCGAGTTCGTCGACGACGCGGCCGCGGCCGACGGCGGGACAGCCGCACAGGAGCGGGTCGGCGACATCGAATCGCTCGAGGGAGACCACGAGGATCACGCGAGTATCTGGCCGTTCGGTATCGGGATCGGCATGTTCGTCACGTTCCTTGGGCTGTCGGGAATAACGCCCTACGTCGCCGAGTTCGCCACCGCACGAGGAGCGGACGTTCAGGGCGGCGTCGGCTCGCCGAACATCTTCTATCCAGTGCTCTCGGTCGTCGGCGTTCTCATCGTGGGAGCCACGCTCTTCGAGTACGGCCGCGAGCGATTCAACGCGCCGGAGATGGCCATCGCCGAGCGCTGGCCCTTCGAGGGTGTCGGGACGACGAAGACCGGCGTCTGGTTCTTCCTCGCGTCGGACGTCGTCGTCTTCGGTGCCGTCATCGGGGCATACGTGTTCATGCGGCTCCACACCGGCTGGAGCGAGATCGAGCCTGTGCCGCCGTCGGAGGTCGTCGGCCTGGTCAACACGTACGTCCTGCTCACCTCGAGTTTCACGGTCGTCATCGCGCTGATGATGGCCGAACGGGAGAACAAGCGCGGCCTCCTCGGAGCGATGGGTGCCACGGTGTTGCTCGGCGTCACGTTCCTCGCAGTCAAGGGCTACGAGTGGGGACAGGAGTTCGCCCACGACATCTACTGGTTTACCGAGTTGCAGTATTCGATGTACTTCGTGACGACCGGCCTGCACGCGCTTCACGTCATCCTCGGACTACTCATCGCCGGGTTCATGATCTACCGAATCGTCTCCGTCGACGCCTATCTCACGGACGACCGGCCGGTGGAATACTTCGGCCTCTACTGGCACTTCGTCGACATCGTCTGGGTGATCCTGTTCCCGCTGTTTTACCTGATGTAGCGCGGTTGCCCGGGTTTTGGGCGGTCGGTTCGGTCACCGCCGATCGAATAACTGCTCGACTCCGGAACCAGCCGATACAAGGAGACCGCAGCCAAACAATCCGCTATGGAACTCTCGAGCGTCGTCGACCGACTCGACGAGGAGCTTCGGACCGCCGACTACGCCGATCTCGACGCCAGCGCGAACGGGCTGCAGGTCGGCCCGGACGAGGGCGAGATCGAACGCGTCGCGTTCGCCGTCGACGGCGTCCGCGAGACGTTCGAGGGGGCGATCGCGGCCGACGCCGACCTGCTGGTCGTCCATCACGGGCTCTCGTGGGGTGGTTTCGACCGCGTGACCGGCCGGACCTACGACCGCATCGCGCCGCTGATCGAAAACGACCTCGCGCTGTACGTCTCGCATCTCCCGCTTGACGGCCATCAGGCACTGGGCAACGCTGCTGGGGTCGCCGACCTGCTCGACCTCGAGGACCGCGCCCCCTTCGGCGAACTTGGCCCCGAGTACATCGGCCAGCGCGGGACGGTGGCCGACCCCTACGCACCCGCCGACCTTCGGGAACGCCTCGAGTCAACCCTCGAGACCGGCGGCCAGCCGGTTCAGCACCTCGATTTCGGCCCCAACGAGATCGCGGACGTGGCGATCGTCACCGGCAGCGGCACGGACTGGCTCGATGAAGCCGTCGCGGCCGACGCCGACGCGCTGGTAACAGGTGAGGGGAAACAAAAGGCCTACCACGAGGCCCGGGAGGCCGGGATCCACGTCTTCCTCGCGGGCCACTACGCGACGGAGACGTTCGGCGTGCGCTCGATACGGGCGGTCATCGAGGAGTGGGGGCTCGAGACGACGTTCCTCGACGTGCCGACCGGGCTGTGACTCGCGAGCGGCGTCGGTTCGTAGTCCCATCGTACAGCGGGAAATCGTCGTCTCGATCCGGTATCTGCGGCGTACAGTTGCGTTTTCTATCGACGGCAGGGGCCGTTTGGAGGGACGACGATCCGCCGTCGATCGCGGCGGTGCAGTCGTTCGCAGCGACGGCCGCTGTGGCCACCGTCGCATCAGGAATCACGTACATCTCGTTTGCAGCGATAGAAGCCGCTGCTAAGACACTCGAGAGGATTTCAGATAGGTGATAACAATAGAGCGCACCGTCGACGACGCGATTGCTCCCGGACTTCGTTCGGGTGCGATACCCATGAGACGGAACCTGAACTCACGACGCGACTATCTGAAGCTGATCGGCGCTACCGGCGCAGTGGCTGGCAGCGGTGCGATCGCCCTGTCGAGCGCGGGTATGGACGACGATGACGACGAGACGGACACCGAAACGCCGCTGACCGCCACGGACGAGAGCGATGACGACACCGATCACGAGGAGACGGGCGAAGACGACGTGGACGAGCTGAACGGGATCGAGCTCGAGGCGATCGGGTACAGAACTACCGAGAGGAAGAACGGGGCTACGCTGGACGCCGCGTTCCGCGTCCACAATCACCGGAAACGGGACGTAACGGTCGAGTGGTCGGTGACAGACGACAAACGATCCGGGTCGGTGTCCGTCGCCGCGAAAGACGCCACCACGTTCTGGGTCAGGGCTCTCGAGGACGGGAAAACGGCGGTCACGCTCTCCCACGACGGGACGGTGATCGCGACCAAAAAGGTCGATTCGAGGACGGAACTCGATCGGAAAACGAAGCGAAACGGCGAACGGATCGAGTTCATCGACTGCCAGACGATCCGCGTCGTCGGCAACTTCGAGGACGTCGTGATCGAGGCATCGTTCGACGGCGACGACTTCGGAAACGTGCGGGGTCCGGTCGGCCCGGTCGACGGCGAGCGGACGATCCACGTCTCGGAACTCGAGGACGCACCCGAGAACTCGAGACTCGACGCGGCGGAGGCGTTCCGCGATGCGTCGAACACCTTCCCCGGAGGCGGCGCAGTCAGGGTCGCGAATCCGACGCTGGTCGAATGCGGGAAGAAACTGTTCGACGAACCCGACGACGAGGAGTTCATCGAGTTCGTCGACTGTCAGACCGTTCGTATCGTCGGCGACTTCGCCGAGGTCCGGTTCGAGGTGGTGTTCGACGGCGACGGGTTTGGCAACGTGATGCCGTTCATCGGACCGGTCGAGGGCGAACGGACGGTGTCCGTCGACGAACTCGAGGACGCTCCCGCGGACTCGATCATCCTGGAGGTGGAAGCCTACCGGGAAGGAATGCCGACCATTCCCGGGTTCGGAGCGCTGCTGGAGACGAACCCCGAGTATCTCGCCTGTCAAGAGGAGATCTTCGGGGAGGTCATCACTGGAAAGTAACGCTGTCGGGTCCACGCAACCGCTGTGAGCGAGTGTGGTTCGGAACGAGCGAACGCCTGGAGCCGGTCGCTGCCCGACGCTATTTTCGTACCGCGGCATCGGGCCGAATCGCGGCGTTGAAACCACTCTCCCGCCCATCCGAGGGCATGACTGACATCGCCTCCGACACCGACGAAGCCGGCACGACGCTGGACGAAGCCCACTCGTGGGGTACACTCGAAAAGGAGTGTATCAATCGTATCATCCAAACTACTTTTCATGCGTCGGCAGGAATGGCTCATCGTGACGGCGATCGTCTTCGATCTGGACGGAACGGTACTCCACACCGACCGGGAGTACCGGGACCTGTTGGCGACCGCGATCGCGGACGTTCGTGGCGACACCCCCGCAGAGTGGCTCGAGACGTACGACGAGGCGTTCTTCGATCTCTTTTCCGCGTGCGACCCCGATCCGATACAGCGGGCGTTCGCTCGAATCGATGGCTGTACCGATCCCGAGCCATACGTGCGGGCGCTCCACGAGCAGGAAATCGAGTCGCTGTCCCCGCCGGAGAACGCTCACGACGACCTCGAACGGCTCGCCGAGTCGTTCGAACTCGGTGTGCTCACGAACGGCCTCCGCGAGTGGCAGCTGGCGAAGCTCCGAGCACACGATCTCGAGGCGTATTTCGACGCGATCGTCGCCTCCTACGAGGTGGGGGCACACAAGCCGGACGCGGCTCCGTATCGACTGCTCGAGGCACGACTGCCGGCGGCTCGGTACGGTATGGTCGGAGATAGCGAGAGCGACGTCGACGGAGCGAAGAACGCCGGCTGGTCCACGTGCCGGTACGAGGGCGGTGGATTCGGTGCTCTTCCTGGGGATCTCTTTCGGGGTTGATCCCTGACAGGCCCCCGTTTCGGGACGGCGTCAGTACGTCTGATACGATGCCGAGCCGATATCAACCCGGACCAGCGTGTTGTCGGCGTGGGCATCGGGGTCCGCGCCGTACTTCTCGTTGATCCGGCGACGGGCCGCTGTGGTCTCGTCTGCATCGTCAACGACCTCGGCCGTCCCAAGCAGCGTCACCATCCACTCGGCCTGGCCCGCCTCGTCTTGCTGTACCGAGAGGGCGACCCGCGGATTCCGCCTGCTGTTCGCCAGCTTCCGGCCCGTCGTCACGACCTCGACGGTTTCGTCAGCGTACCGGTACCAGACCGGTGCGACGTGGGGTCGTCCGTCGACGCTCGTAGCCAGATGGGCCATCACCGGGGCACTCTCGAGCAGCCGTTCCGCCATCGGGGGAACCGTCGTCACGGTCGTGTCGCCGACCGGGAGGATGAAAAGGGCCTGCCATGGCGGTGCCGGCGTGCGAGTCACGTGCCGCGACCTTTTTTACCACACCGTCCATACCCGCGGCCATGTCACTGACTGCGGGCGTCGTCGCGGTGCAGGGCGACGTCGAGGAACACGCGGCCGCCATCGAACGCGCCGCGGCGGCCCACGGACACGAAATCTCAGTCCACGAGATCCGCGACTCCGGGATCGTCCCTGACTGCGACCTGCTCGCGATGCCCGGCGGCGAGTCGACGACCATCTCGCGACTGCTCCACAGCGAGGGGATCGCCCCCGAAATTCGGGCCCACGTCGCCGCCGGCAAGCCCCTCCTCGCGACCTGTGCCGGGCTGATCGTCGCCTCGAGCGACGCCGGCGACGACCGAGTCGAGGAACTCGGCGTACTCGACGTCAGCGTCGAACGCAACGCCTTCGGCCGCCAGAAAGACAGCTTCGAAGCGCCACTTGAGGTTGCGGGACTCGACAAGCCCTATCCGGCGGTGTTCATTCGGGCACCCGCGATTGAGACGGTCGGCGACGCCGACGTGCTCGCGTCGTGGGACGACCGTCCCGTCGCGGTTCGGGACGGGCCCGTCGTCGGGACCTCGTTTCACCCCGAACTGACCGCCGACAGTCGGATTCACGGCCTGGCCTTCTTCGAAAACGAGGCCGCAGCGGTGCCGTCGCTCGAGGAGCGGAACTGAAGTTCGTGGCGGCTACCCCCGTCAGATCTCGGTTTCAGCCGCCGGAGCGACGGACATCTCGGAGGCGTTGTCGGGCATGTATTCCTCGTACCACGTCGAGATCTCAGCGGTCGGGTCGTGGTATCGATCGTAGAACTCGGAGTGCTCGTACCGGGTCCCAGCGCCGTGGTGTCCTGCACCGAGCAGGCGGAACGGTTCGGGTGGCGCGATGCCCATCCCGAGATAGCAGTCTCGGACCTGGCAAAGGAGGTGCCTCGCGATNCGAGCAGGCGGAACGGTTCGGGTGGCGCGATGCCCATCCCGAGATAGCAGTCTCGGACCTGGCAAAGGAGGTGCCTCGCGATCTGACACTTGAGTTCGACGATCGAGTCGGGATCGAACTCGAAGATTTCGATCCGGGCATGTGGATCACGTTCGATATCGGGCTGCTCTCCCCATTGCGTGTGATACTGACCCGCTACGTCGTCCCAGTGGACGTGCAAGCCGGAAACAGCCTCGAGAAGGAGTCCGTCGGAAAGGCTCGGGATGTCCGCCGGATCCTTCCCCATGATCTCGGCCAGCGCCGCCGAGAGGGGGGCATCGTCCGGCCGTGCCGCTGTCGGGTCGATCGCACGCCCGAGCGCCGCCATCACGTCGTCGTTCTCGAGCAAGTCGCCGAAATCGCTGAGCCAGTCGCTGGAGAACCGTGCATTCTGCAGTGTGTCCTGAAACGACGGTTCTTCGATCACTTTCTTCGCATCGTAGGCGGCGATGACTTCGTTGGGAATAAATCGTTTCAGAAAGGTTTTCGCAACGGCTTTCGACATCGCGCCGGCGACCTCGAGATCATCCTCGAGGGCGGCGGTATCCGTCACCGTCCCGTTGTGACTGGCACCCAGTGTCGGACCGTAGATCGGCTGTCGTTGCACGTGTATATCCGTCCGCCCCAAGCGCTGAATCCCAAGTTCACCACCTTCCATCACCCGCTGAGCGGTCTCTTCGGCCTCCCGATCTAACTGCGAATCCGGATCAATCTCGAGGCCGAGATCCTCCTGGGGAAGCATCGACACTGCCCCGCCAGTTTGCTGGCGAACGTGGGCTAAGACGTGCTGTCCCTCCGGCGATTCTGGATCATACTCGCCGGCATTGAACGCGACGTGGTTGCCGACAGTGACCGCTCGAGCGACGAAAGTCCGAGAGATAGCGTCTACCGCCATTACGACTCGATTGCGGCCAGAGAGGTATCGTAGGCGTTATCGGGCGTGTATTCCTCGTACCACGTCGAAATATCAGCAGTCGGGTCGTGGTATCGGTCGTAGAACTCGTAGTGTTCGTATCGGGTCCCAGCGCCGTGGTGACCTGCACCGAGCAGGCGGAACGGTTCGGGTGGCGCGATGCCCATCCCGAGATAGCAGTCTCGGACCTGGCAAAGGAGGTGCCTCGCGATNCGAGCAGGCGGAACGGTTCGGGTGGCGCGATGCCCATCCCGAGATAGCAGTCTCGGACCTGGCAAAGGAGGTGCCTCGCGATCTGACACTTGAGTTCGACTATCGAGTCGGGATCGAACTCGAAGATTTCGATCCGGGCATGTGGATCACGTTCGATATCGGGCTGCTCTCCCCATTGAGTATGATATTGGCCCGCTGCGTCGTCCCAGAGGACGTGTAAGTCGGAGACAGCCTCAAGCAAACATCCGTCGGAAAGGCTCGGGACATCCGTCGAATCCTTCCCCGTGATCTCAGCCAGCGCCGCCGAGAACGCGGCATCGTCCGGCCGTGCCGCTGTCGGATCGATCGCACGCCCGAGTGCCGCCATCACGTCGTCGTTCCCGAGCAAGTCGCCCACGAGCGATCCCAGTGCCTGATCCTCGAACCCGACGTAGATGTCCTTCTGATAGACCGCATACGCGGGCTGGGCTGCGTCCGGGACGCTCACAGCCGGTCTGGCGTCACCGTGAATATGGTCGAACTGCTGGGCGAAGTCGCCGAGGTATTCCGACGCAGCGTCCGCCCCCAGCGGTGCGATCGCTATCGCAGCGGCCGTAATCCGGTTCGGATTGTGCCGCCACTCGAGCGTCTCGTACCCACGCTCGCGGTACACCCAGTACTTCGCGAAGCGCCGAGCCTGATTGACGTGCTCGTTGCCCGCGATCGTTCGTTCGGCAGGGTCGTCCGGGTACCCCTCTTGCTCGTGAGCGTAGATCTCACCGTTGCTTTTATGCATCTCAATTTGATGCACGACATCATTGTTGTCCGTAACTTTGGTCCCAATGTCTTTGTTGTCCTCTCCGATAATTTTGGATTTCATACTATTTACCTAGAACTTCGTCCCGCCAGATCCAGTTTCATCTCTCGCGGCTTTTACCGCCACCTGCCGGAATTTTTCCGTCCACTCGGATGGTGGGGCGAAGTCGCCCAGATCGCTGACCCATCCGCTGGGGAACCGTGCATTCTGCAGTTTGTCCTGAAATGACGGTTCTTCGGCCTCCTTCTTTGCATCGTAGGCGGCGATGACTTCGTTGGGAATGAATCGTTTCAGAAAGGTTTTCGCAACGGCTTTGGACATTTCTCCGGCGACCTCGAGGTCATCCTCGAGGGCGGCGACATCCGTCACTGTCTCGCCGTGACTGGCACCCGGTCTCGGACCGTAGATCGGGTGCCGTTGCACGTGCACATCAGTCTGCCCCATCCGCTGAATCCCAAGTTCACCGCCTTCCAGCACCCGCTGGGCAGTCTCCTCGGCCTCCCGCTCTAACTGCGGGTCCGGATCAATCTCGAGGCCGACGTTTTCTTGGGGAAGCATCGACACCGCGCCGCCGGTCTGTTGCCGGACGTGTGCGAGTTCGTGCGCCAGTACGTGCTGGCCGTCCGGCGACAACGGGTCGTACTCGCCGGTGTTGAACGCGACGTGATTCCCCACCGTGAACGCGCGAGCGTTGATGTCCTCACAGGCTTTCGCTGCTGACGGACCGGTGTGAATCCGGACATCTCCCAGAGTGTCGCCCATGCGGTCTTCCATCGCGCGTTTGATCGACGCATCGAGCGACTGCCCGGGCGAAGAAATCACATTCCGGACGCTCTCGGGCGTGGCTGTTTCACCGGCTGGGCCGTCCTGATAAGCGGCGACGGTGCTCCGGCGAACTGACAGCGCGTTTTCCCGCTCCTGTGCGTCCATACCGGTACCGGTATCTCGGGACGCTTCGGAGGACCGATCCGCGGTCACGATGTGGTCGGCAGGGTGGGGCTTGGATTCGACCACCCGGGACGACTCCGTTAGTGAGGTCGTCGTGTGTTTGAGCGATCCCATTGCAGCGACTGGCATGCTGTCAATCTTACATGCGAATTGGAGAGCGTTATCCACCGAACAGCGCACGTTTGATCAGTCCAGTCAGTGTTTTCGCCTGCGATGGGCCCGTGAGTGCGCCACTCTCGATCGCACCCGTGTTGAAGCCTGGTTGGCGATACCCCTCGATCTCGGCGTCGGTGAGGTGGTACGGCTCGTACATGTCCGCATGCTGGTAGCGGATTGTCTGCTCGTAGAGGCCCTGACCCAGAATCCGGAACGGTTCCGGCGGCTCGATGCCCAATCGCAGGTATGCGTCCCTCACCTGGCACGTCAAGTGGTGCAACACTAATCCCTGGATGATCTCCGTCGAGAGGTCATTGTCCAGCGTCGTCTGGGGTGGCGTCATCTGGAGCTGGGCATCTGCTGGGCGGTCCTGCGTATGGGAGCGCTCGCCGACGGTCTCCTCATCGACAGTGCCACCGGGTCCTTTCGTTTGGTAGAGCACATCCACCGCCGAGACTTCCTCGATTGGGTCGGTGCCTTCATCCAAGCGCTCGGTCACCATCTCCCGCAACGCCGTCACCAGATCGTAATCGTCGGTAATTCCCTCGACATGGTCGAGTGGGTCCATCTCCTCGGGGTTGTCGAGGTATTCTTGGAAGTCCAGTCCCAGGAAGACATCCGCGCGGAAGACGATGCCGCCGCCAGCGTTCTCGGGAACCTCGACGATCGGGTCAATGGTCGGCCGGAGTGAACTGTGATACTGATGAGCGTACTCCCCAAAGTACTCCGCGAATTCGTCGAAGTCGAGAGCGAAGACCGCTCCAAGCGCGTGTGCAATCCATTCTGGCGTTAGGCGCGGTTCAAGGGTTGGATAGCCACGCTCGCGCTGAACGTAGTATTTTGCATAGGTATGTGTCTGTTCGAGATGAACTGCTTCATTGCTTGATTGTTTGGCTGCCTGGTATGGGTAGGCATCTTGATCATGTGCCGTTATTTCCCCATCTGTTTTTCTGACATCCAATACATGCTCCTCGTTATTGTTGTCAATTATGCTTAAACCAATTAGATCATCAGTTTCACCGGTGATTTTTCCATTCATTTTCATTCCTCCCGGCTTTCACCAGCATCAGTGTCTGTACTAACAGACAGTTCAACACCCATCTTTTCGAAGAACGTCAGCACCCGATCCTCGATACCAAGCGCCTTGCCGACCTCATAGATGACGTAGTAATCGTTGCGGTGAAGTCTGTCTTTCCCGACGTGGATCGTGCCACCGACGGCCAGCGTCACAGCGATCGCTTCGGGCTGGGTGAGATTAAATTCCGTGGCGACCGTCTGTGCGATTCCGGTGGTCGTCCCGGCCGCAGCGAGGTACTCGGCATACTTGTACGCGTCTCTGATTCGGTCCGAATCAATATCGATATCCACAGGATTCAGATCGGCTTCCTCTAGACCGGTTGCGGCCTCGTCGAGTGAGACATCTCTTTTGAGGAGGTCCCGGCGAGTTTTGTCAATCCGCTGAATATTCACCTCAGTATCGGCTAACCGCTGAATCCCCAACTCACCACCTTCCATCACACGCTGAGCCGTCTCCTCGGCTTCACGCTCTAACTGTGGATCCGGGTCGATCTCTAACTCCAGACTCTCCTGCGGGAGCATTGAGACAGCCCCACCAGTTTGCTGTCTCACGTGCGCTAACTCGTGCGCCAGTACGTGCTGGCCGTCCGGCGACGACGGATCGTACTCGCCGGAATTAAAGGCGACGTGATTCCCGACCGTGAACGCCCGCGCATTGATCTGGTCACACGCCTGTGCAGCCTTTGGCCCGGTATGAATCCGTACGTCACCGAGTGAATCACCCATCCGGTCTTCGACCGCCCGCTGGATGGACGTCTCCAGTGAGCGTCCGCGCGAGGAGATCACGTCCCGGACGGAGTCAGGGACCTGCGTGTTCCCGGCCGGACTCGAGTCGTGGGCGGCGACGGTGCTACGGCGTAGGGATCGCCCGTTTTGTAGGTCGACGTCGTCCGGTATCGACTCGTTTGCGACCCCCGTGTTCGGCTCGCGGCTCCGCGTCTCCGTCGCTCGAGAAACCACCGTCACGTCGTCAGCGCGAGCGGTACTCACGTCGGGGACCGTCGCCGTCTTTGACTCGGACTCCGTCGTCGGGTTCCGCTGCGTTCGCTCTGACCGAAACCCCATTGATATGCCGATCTATTCGCGCCGACCCATATAATTATTGTGTATCGGTCATAGAAGCAACTATTGCTCCCGTAAAAACGAATTAACGAGAAACGAACCACCCCAGTTATGACCTATTCCACGACACGCCAACACCTTTTCGAGCAACTCGAGCGCATCGGGGCGATCCTTGACGGCGCGATCGCGCTCCGCGAGGACGATGTCGGTTCCGATGGTCCCCCAGCCGACGCGTCGACTGCCACCACTTCCGATTCGTCGGCCCTCTCGTTGACGATCCCGCAACCATATCGTGACCACGCAACGACACACGCGGACGAGATCCGCCAACGTCGTGAGGACACGCCCGACGATGTACGCCTTCGCTTGCATGTCCTCGTCGAGCGGTTCTCGCTCTCACAATTTCACCGCGACGTGCTGTTACTGGCGCTGGCACCCGACATTGACTCGTCCTACAAACGCCGGTATCGGCTGCTCTCCGACAGGAATACCGTCGTTCGGCCGACGGTGGGTCTAATTACCGAGCTATTCGCCCATACCGACGAGCAGCGACCAGTCGCCACGGAACTCGTCGGTCCGAAGTCACCGCTTCGACGGCACGGCCTTCTGAAACTCATCGATCCCGATGACCGCAGAACGACCGCGCTCGATCACGAACTCGTCGTCACAGATCACATTCGTTCCTATCTCGAGGGCCACGACGGACTCGACCCCGCGCTCGAGCACGTGGCCACCCTCACGACACCCGATCGGACGCTCGCGGACCGTCCGCTCGAGTCGCCACTCCGCGACCGACTCGAGCGTATCGAATCGGAATCCAGCGGCCGCTACTACTTTCACGGGCCGGACGCCGACGAGTGCGAGGCGGCCATCGACGCGCTGGCGGACGGGCGAGTGCTTCGCGCCTCGCTGTCGGCGGCGCTCGAGGACGACGTCCTCGAGCGACTCCACCGTGAGGCACTCTTACAGGACTGTACGGTCCACCTCACCGACGCCGACGGGCTTCTCGAGCGCGGGACCGATCGCACGCTCGAGGAGGTGTTCGACCGGTTTGCCGACCTCCAGTGTGCGCTGTTCGTCACCGGAACCGACGCGTGGCGACCGACGGGGACGACCGTCGGTATCGACGCGCTCCTCGAGTTCCCCCGTCCCTCGACCGACACCCGGAACGCGTTCTGGGCGGAGCGATCGGACGAACTGCCCGCGGCTGTCGATCCGGCGGTGCTGGCGGGGACCTTCGAGTTGACGCGGAGCCAACTCGAGGCGGCGCTGTCGACGGCCCGGTCACTGGCGGGCGGCGACGACCTTACCGCCGCGGATGTCTACGAGGGCTGTCGCGCCCAGTCCGCGGACGGACTCGGCGACCTCGCCCAGCGGATCGAACCGGCAAGCGACTGGGACGACATCCAGCTCCGGGAGAAGACCGATCGACAGCTCCGGCTGATCCGCGACCACATCGCGAACCGGGGCCGCGTCTACAGCGAGTGGGGCTTCGCCGAGGAGTTCGCTCGCGGCACTGGCGTTGTCGCCCTCTTCAAGGGGAAATCGGGGACCGGGAAGACGATGGCTGCGGAGGTGCTGGCCGACGACGTCGGGATGGCCCTCTACAAGATCAACCTCTCGAGTGTCGTCTCGAAGTACATCGGCGAGACCGAGGAGAACTTGGAACGGATCTTCGAGGCGGCCGATCAATCCAACGCGATCCTGCTGTTCGACGAGGCCGACTCGATCTTCGGCGACCGCGCGGAGGTGTCCGACGCCACCGATCGCTACGCAAACGTCGAAGTTAACTACCTGCTCCAGCGAATCGAGAGCTACGACGGCGTCGTCGTGTTAACCACCAATCACGCGTCGAACATCGACTCCGCGTTCGAGCGCCGGATCGATCATACGGTGACGTTTACGCGTCCGAGAGGGCCCGTCCGCGAAGCGATCTGGGCCGGTGTCTTCCCCGACGACGCGCCGCTGGGCGATCTCGACTACGAGTTCCTCTCGGCGCTCGATCTCACCGGCGGCCAGATCAGGAAGATCGGCCAGACGGCCGCGATCTTGGCGGCAGGTGACAGCCGCCGCATCGAGATGCGCCACGTCGTCCGGGCGCTCGAGCAGGAGTTCGGCGCGCGGGGACAGCGCCTGCGTTCGATCGACTTCGGCGAGTACCGCCGCCACCTCCAGAGCGTCGACGACCGGCCGGGAACCGACGAGCAGTCGACCGCTGCCGACGAAGAGGCAGTCGGTCGGTCGCCGGAGGCCGTCGTCCGGCGGTTTTTCGAACTGTTAGACGCCGGTGAGGGCGACCGCGCCCACGAACTGTATCACTCCCGGACCCTCGCCCCGGAGTTCTCACAGAAGGAACTGGCGATGATCGCCCACGGCGACATCTCGATCGTCGGCGAGATCGACCGCGTCCGCGACGATCACGATCGCGTCGTCCTCGAGTTCGAGCGCGAACTGAACGGCGATCGAACGCCGCGATCCTACGAACTGCGGCCGGACGACGATCTCTGGCGGATCTTCAACGTCGAACGCGTCCGCGAGAGCGATGTCGTCGTGGACCGGTGAGGGCGAACCGGTCTCGGCTCGGTCCTCGTCGCGAACCGGGGCCGTCGGAGCCGCGGCCGCTCCCGCCGGGCATGCATTCGCGACCGGACATGTTTTCCCCCTTCCCCCCGAGGATGTGGCTATGCAGGCATCCATCGACGCCGTTCGCGTCGCGGGGACTCCCGAAGGACCGGTCCCGGTGGTCGTCCTCGCGGTCGAGGGGGAAAGCGACGTCGTGCCGATCTTCATCGGATTCAGCGAGGCAACCAGCATCGCTCGCGGTCTCGAGGCCGAGGACATCGGGCGACCCTTGACACACGACCTCCTGCTCGATGTCATGGAGGAACTGGGCAGCCGGATCGACCGGATCGTCGTCACCGGGATCGAGGAGCGCGACGACGGGCAGGGCGGCACCTACATCGCCGACATCCACCTCCAGACGCCCCGCGGCGAGACGGTCATCGACGCCCGGCCGAGCGATTCGCTCGCGCTGGCCGCCCGGACGAACGCGTCGATCGAGATCACGGAAGATGTCTTCGAGGACAGCCGAGACGACAGCGAGAAGTTCGACGAACTCGAAGACATCCGCAACGTGTCGGGTGAGCTCTAGATGGACGACGTACTCGAGGAACTGTTCGCCGTCATCGAAGACCGGAAGGAACGGCTGCCCGAGGACTCCTACACCGCCTCGCTGTTCACCCACGAGAAAGGCGAGAACGAAGTGTTGGAGAAACTCGGCGAGGAGACGACAGAACTCGTGTTGGCCGCGAAAGACGACGATCGCGAGGAAATCGCCCACGAGAGCGCCGACATCGTCTACCACTTGCTCGTCCTGTTGGCGATGAAGGACATGGAACTGGCGGATCTCGAGGCCGAACTCGAGGCGCGGCGCTGACTGGAGTCGCGGTTCGGTGACGAGATCGAGCCCCACCAGCGGGCGGCTGTTGCTGGCCGGGGCGATCGACCGCCGGCCGCGAACGTGTACCTTCATTGTGGGGTAGGTTCCATACTCACCCGTTGCGGTATCGACAGGTCGGTCATCGCGCCGACCGCGAACGGAGTGAGTCCACGTGTCCGACGACGCCACACCCGACGACGCAGACGATGCCGCGTCCGGCGGAGCCGATTACCGACAGGGCTCGCTCGTCGCGCTGGCGGCGCTCGCGCTCGTGCTGACGGCCGCGCTCGCGCCCGGCCTCACCGGCGGCGAGAGCGACTCGACACCCGGAGCCGATGTCGACTGGGACGGCATCGTGCCGGACATCGATTTCAACCCGGATGCTGACACCGACATCGACGGGACCGATGGCGGCGGGAACGCCGACGGCGAGCCGGGCGACGGACCGGACGGTGGTTTCGATTGGCAACGACTGCTCGAGTGGCTCAACCTCGATCGTAACGACGACGTCGAGCCGCCGACGGAGACCGACGGGAAGCCACAGTGTGTCATCATGCTGGATCGGGAGCCGGTCCCCGGGAGCCGGCTCACAGCGACGATCCGGTACGAGGGCGAGCCGCTCACGGAAACGCCGGTGTGGTTCGACGAGCGGCGAGTCGGGGAGACGGACGATGCCGGCCGCGTGACCGGCAAGGTGCCGTACGTCAAGGAGTTGGTCATCCGCGTCGGGACGGCAGCCGACACGACGTGTCGCGCCGGGACGTCGACGTCGCTACCCTCGTCCGCGACGACCGGGAGCGCAGGGTATCACTCCGACGACGCTCGACAGTCCAGTACCGACGTTCAGGAGTCGGGTGGGCCAAAACCCGAGGTCGGGGCGGTGCCGAGTGTGCGCCGCGATGTGCCGGCGGCCGCGACGGCGTCGACGCCATCGGTGGCTCCGCCGACCTCGAGCACGCCCGTCCTCGCGTCGTCGGCCGCCCCCGCGGCGAGCGTACGGGACGGGTCGTCGGGGAACGCCACCGGGTCCTACGCAGTCGACGGTGAGGTTGCAATCGACGTTGACGGCGAACCGTACCCCGGCGAGACGATCACGATCAACGCAGCGGTCGCGGACGTACCGATGCGCGAGGCGACCGTCTCCGTCGACGGCACCGCGGTCGGAGAGACGGACGGGAGCGGGCGGGCCGCAGTGAGAGTGCCCGACGACGGCACCGACACGTTCGAGATCGAGGTCGCCCGCGGTGACTTCGCGGGGACGACGACGGTCGATGTCCTGTCGCTCGAGGCGGCGTTTGCCCCCGCGGGCATCGCGCCGATCCCCGGCAGTCCCGGGGCCGTCGAAGCGACGATCAACGGCGAGCCGGTCGCGGGTGCCACGGTAACCGTCGACGGCGAGACGGTGGGGACGACGGACGCCGACGGTCGGCTGGCGACCGGAGTGCCGCTCGATCCGACCGCGACGGTGACGGTCAGCACGGAGCGCCAGACCGCGAGCGTCTCGCTCGTCGGTGCCTACGGCAGGCCCGCACTCGTCCTCGCGGGTATCATCGCCGGACTGATCGTGCTCTCCTATCGCTACGCCGGCCGACGCGGGCCGATGGCCGTCCTCGGCGGCACGGCGGGGCTTGCCGCGGTACTCGTTGCCGAGGCGTTCTATGGGATATGGGCCGGAATCGCCATCCTCGGCGGCGGCTGTCTGCTCGGCCTCGGCGTCGGCCTGTCGCGATCCGGGCGGGGAGTGCCCAGTCGTAGCGTCCGCAACCGTCCATCGCCGCGTGACTGGCTGGATCGGCTTCTAGCCCGACTCGTCGCTCTCGGAGTGGGACTCGTCGACCGACTCGAGGTCCTCCTCGAGTGGCTGCACGCGCTGGCCGGGGCTGTCCACGAGTGGGTCCGATCGCTGCCGCGGTCCGGACGGGGACTGTGGGCACGGTTCGCGGCCTGGTTGGGAACGGTTCCGGGACGCGTCCGGACCGGGCTCAAGGCGGCGCTCGCGACCGTCCGAACGCTGCCGCTGCGGGCGATCGCGGCGGGAGTCGGGGCGGGCCCGCTGATCGCGGGGGGCTACGTCGTCGACGGTGTCCGTGGGGCGGTCCTCGTCACCGCAGCGCTCGCTGCCATCGGCGTGATGGCGGTCCGTGCCGGCGGGGAAGCCCCGCAGACCGACGCGCGAGACCGCGACGCGGAGCCGGCCGCCGAGACGGCGGCGACGGCGGACACGAATCACGCGGCGGCCGAGACGCGCTCGTTTCGCGACCTGTGGCGGGCGTTCGCACGCCAGGTCGCGCCGGGACGGTGGCGAACGCGTACTCCCGGAGAGATCGAACGCCGCGCGCTCTCGAAGGGGTATCCGCGAACGCCGGTTCGCGAACTGACGACGCTCTTCCGGGAAGTGGAGTACGGCGGTCGCCCTCGCTCGGCAAGCCGTCGCGAACGGGCGGCCGAGGCCTACGACGCGGTCGAACGCGCTCGAGCGGCCGAGACGGAGGCAACGACAGCCGAGGCGGCGGCCGAACGAGACGCGGACGGGACCCGGTCGGCGTCCCCGACGGACCCGTCCCGCGAGTCGGAACCCGAGACGGAGGGAGAGCCGTGAGCCGGCGTCGGCAGCGACTCGTCGCCCTGTGTGGCGTGGCGCTCGTCGCGATCGGAACGATCGTCGGCGTCGGCACCCCGAGCAGGTCGGGTGACGCCGTCGGTCTCATCGCCCTGCTCACGCTCGTCGCGCTCGGCCTCGGCCTCTGGACGGTCCGTGGATCGCTCGATACGACGGCTGACGCGCCGGCGGTGCCCTGGGCGGCCGACGAACCGTTCGCGAACCCGGCCCCCGAGCGAACCGACCGCGACCCCGCGCTCTCGAGCGACGCCTTCGCCGGGGTGATCGAGACGGCCTGCGAGACGGCCCGCGATTCGGGAACCGTCGACGACGGCATCGAGGTCGTCCGGTCCCCGCTCCGGACGGCAGTGCTCGACGCCCTCGAGCAGGGCGGCCGGCCGCGGTCGGACGCGGCGGACGCGCTCGCGGACGGCAGCTGGACCGACGATCGGGTCGCCGCCAGCGTCCTCGCGCCGGAGATCGAGCCGCCGCCGCGGCCGCTCCGCGAACGCGTTCGTGCATGGTTGTACCCGGAACGCGTCGTTCGCCGGCGAGCCCGACGGGCGACGAACGCGGTCGCCGAAGCGGCCAACGATGCCCTGCCGACGGTCCCGGGCCAGACCGCCCCGCGGACCGTCCCGGTGCTCAAACCGCGTCTGGAGGACCTCCAGCGCGGGGCTGACGGCCGTCTCCAGCGGGCCGTCGAGCCGCGAGTGACCGCTCGCGGACCGCAGCCGGCTCGGCCTCGAGTTGGGGACGACCGCGATCGGGCGGCCGGGGAGCGAACCGACGGAGACGGAACCGATGCCGACCGACCCGACGAGCCGCGGGACGGGGACCCGGAGGTGACCGACGCGTGATCGACCGACGGGTGCGCTGGCGCGGGGCTATCGCCGCGACGATCGCGCTTACGGTCGCCGGCGTCGCCGACGGAAACCCCGTCCTCCTGCTTGGCGCGATCATCCCGCTGGTCTTCGTCGCCTCGGGCTCGTTCTCCCGCGTTCGCGTGCCCGCCGACCTCGTCGCGACCAGATCGGTGACGCCGACCCCTGCGCCGCCGGGCCAGCCGGTCACCGTCACGCTCGAGGTGACCAACGACTCCGATCGGACGATCACGGACCTCCGGATCGCCGACGGCGTCCCCGCGTCGATCGCCGTCCTCGAGGGATCGCCGCGGGCCGGCACGACGCTCGAGCCCGGTGACAGCCACACCGTGGAGTACGTGGTCGTGGCCCGCCACGGCGAGTACGACTTCGAACCGCCCCAGTGTCGCGTCCGCGGGCTTGGCGTGAGCGCGACGGCTACGACGACGCTGTCAGTGTCCGGTGATCGGGCGCTCGTCTGTCGGCTCGCGGCCGACGCGCCGCCGATCGAGGAGGACGGCTCGACGCGGGTCGGGAAGTTGACGACCGACGACCCCGGCACGGGACTTTCGTTTCACTCGATCCGGGAGTACCACCGCGACGATCCCGCCGACCGCATCGACTGGCGACACTACGCGAAACGCGGGACGCTCGCGACGGTCACCTACGACCGACACGTGTCGGCGACGGTCGTCTTGGTCGTCGACGCGCGACCGGCGAACCGCGTCGTCGCCGGCCGCGGCCGGCCGACAGCCGTCGAATACGGAACGTACGCCGCGACCCGCGCGCTGTCGGACCTGCTCGACCACGGCCACGACGTCGGCGTCGCCGTCATCGGGACGGACGGTCCCGGCCCCGCCGGCTGCCGCTGGCTCGAGCCGGCGAGTGGCCCGGCACAGCGAACGCGCGCGCTCGACCTCCTCCGGCGGGTCGCGGACGACGCCGCGGCCGACCGCGATTCGAGGACGCCACGGGCGGCCGTCGGCGGGCGGACGAAGCGGCAGGTCCGGAAGGTGCTCGAACTCACACCGACGACCGCACAGCTCGCGCTGTTCTCGCCCGTTCTCGACGACCCGCCCGTCGCCGCGGTCGAAACGTGGCGGGGCGCGGGGCTGCCGGTCGTCCTCCTCTCGCCGGACATCGTGCCGTCGAACACCGTCAGCGGCCAGTACGAACAGACGCGGCGGCGGACCCGGCTCGCCCGCTGTCAGGCCACCGGCGTGCGCACGGTCGACTGGCGGCGCGGCACGCCGCTGCCGGTGGTCATCGAGCGAGCCTTCGCCGTCGACGCGCGCCTCTCGAGTCGCCGCTCGACCGGGGCCAGCGCCGGTATCTCGAGCACTGGGGGCGAAGGGAGGAGGGACACCAGTTGGAACGGCAGCCCTGTCGACAGGGCCGGATCGAACCCGGTCGACGGCTCGCAGCGATGGGGAGGTGGCGAGTAGATGTCCCTCGCCGGCCCGCGCCTCGACCGGCCGTCCGCGATCGGCGACGAGGGGCGCGCACGGGCGGCGAGTCTGTGGCTCGCCAGCCTGATCGTCGTCGCGATCGTCGGCGTCGTCGGTTTCGAGATCGGCGAGCCGTCGCTGTTGCCGACACTCGGCCCGATCGTCGGGCTGGCCGTCGCTGGCGTGGGCCTGCTCGAGCGCGACGGGTTCGTCAGCTTGGTCGTGGCCCACGCGCTCCTGATGACGTTCGGGACGGCGTTCGCGCTGATCGTGCTCGCGGCCCCGTTCGTCGCTCGAGCCGGGATCGCTGCAAGCGGCTGTGCGCTCGCGCTCGCCGGGATCGGAGCGGCCTGGGCTGATATCGGCGGTGACGGTCTGGGCACCGCCGCGGCGGGCAGCGTGATCAGCTACGCCTCGATGCTGTGTTCGCTCGTGGTGCTGGGGTTCCTGACGGCCGTCGTCTACTTCGGCTGGGCAGTTCTGACCAGTATAACCGGGTTTTCGACGCCGGTCGCGTCCGTAACCGGTTTCCTCCTGATCGTCGCGGGGACGGCCGGCGTCGTTCGGCTGTCGATGCGGTGGCTCCCGATTCGGCAGGTGACGCCGCGGGACCGCCGCCCGGCAATCGAGCGACGACTCACCGCCGCCCGACGACGCCTGCTGTACACGGCCGTCGGATCGATCGGTGTCCTCATCGGGTTCGGTGCTCTCGGACTGGCGGGCGTCGACACCACGGTGACGAGCGTCCCGGTGCTCGCGTGGCTCCTCTCGTCGCTGTCCTCGCCGCTGCTCGTCTGGCCGCTCGTCGCCGTCGGCGCGGCGAGTCTCCTCGCCGGCGCGGTCGCCGTCCTGCTCCGACGACTGACCCGCGACGACGCCGCCCAGACGACGCGGCGGACCGCCGTGGCCGTCGTCGGCGTCGGACTCTCCCTGCCGTTGTTGTTCGGGCTGGCACTCATCATCGCGGGGACCGGGGTCGCCATCGGCCCCATCCTGCTCGGCCTGGGCCTCGTCGTCGCGCTGGGGCTTGGACCGATCGCGTTCCTGCTCGTCGTCGGGGGCGGTGCCGTCGGCGTCGGACTCGGCCTGCTCCCCGCACGGGCCACCGGGCCGGCGGTCGCTGCGACGGGACTCGTCGTGGCCGCGATCGGCGTGGGTCGTGCCAATCCGCTCGTCGTCTTCGCCTGTATCGCCGGCGCGATCCTCGTCTGGGACAGCGCGACGTTCGGACTCGGACTGACGGCCGAACTCGGTCACCTGCCCGACACCCGCCGCCTCGAGTTGTTCCACGGGACCGTCGCCGTCGCCGTCGCGATCGGTGCCGTCGTCATCGTCACCGGTCTCGAGGTGCTCCGCGCCGGCTTCTTCGCGGGCGGGGGCACGGCCGGCGGTGCGGTCGTCGTCGCACTCGGTGCGTTGCTCCTGTTGTTCCCGGTGCGCGGCTAGTGACGGCGGCGGGCCCGATCGCGGACGGCTCTGGGGGCCTCGATGGGGAGGGTTCTTGGGTATCTAGCTGCACTGTCGTGTATGGACGCGACGAACGCGACAGCCGACGACGCCGAACGCACCGTCCGGCGCGTCGTCGACCGCATCGAAGAGGCCGCGGTCGTCGATCGCGAGGTCCTCCACGCCATGCTGTCGGCGACGCTGGCCCGCGGGCACGTCCTGCTCGAGGACGTACCGGGGACGGGCAAAACGGTCACCGCGCGCGTGATCGCCGAGGCGATGGGGCTGGAGTTCACGCGGCTCCAGTTCACGCCGGATCTGTTACCCTCTGACGTGACCGGGTCGACGATCTACGACGAACAAGCCGGCGAGTTCGAGTTCGCGCCGGGACCGGTGTTCACGAACGTCGTCCTCGCCGACGAGATCAACCGCGCGCCGCCGAAGACCCAGGCCGCGCTGCTCGAGGCCATGGAGGAACGACAGGTCAGCGTCGACGGGACGACCTACGACCTGCCGGACCCGTTTCTGGTCGTCGCGACCCAGAACCCGATCGAACAGGAGGGAACCTTCCGACTGCCGGAGGCCCAGCGCGACCGCTTCAGCGTCAAAACCTCGCTCGGCTATCCCGATCTCGAGGGCGAGATGGGGCTGCTCGAGCGCCGGGCGAACCGCCGCTCGCTCTCGCCGAGCGTGGAGCCGGTCGCCAGTCCGGACGGGGTTCGGCTCCTGCAGGCCCTGGCCGAGGAGGTCACCGTCGACGAGAAGGTTCGCCGCTACATCGTCGAGATCGCGCGGCAGACGCGGGCGGACCAGCGCGCCGAGATCGGCGTCTCGCCCCGCGGCGTCCAGCGCGTGTTCGAGGCGGCCCGGGCCGCGGCGCTGATCGAGGGGCGATCGTACGTGACGCCGGACGATGTCAAGCGGCTCGCAGGACCGACGATGGCCCACCGGATCGTGCTCACGACCGAGGCGACTGTCGAGGGTGTCGACGGGACCGCCATCGTCCGTCACGCGGTGAACGCGGTCGACGTGCCGGCGGTCGCGCCGGGACCCGACGACCCCGAGCCGATGATCGATTCCGGGACCGAATCGGCGGCCGCGGACGGGGACGGCCCCGACGCCGCGTCCGGCCGCGACGCGACGGACCCGCACGGTGGCGCGACCGAGGCCGACCGGCGGGACGAGTCGTGGCACGGCGAGTGAGCCGGCCGCCGTGAACCCGGCGGCCGCGTGCTGCTTGCAGCCGCCCGTGCTAGGTTGATGCCTCCTGTTGGCGTCGGTGCCCGTGCCATGGCGCTCCAACAACTCGAACACGCCGACGACCACATGCAGGAGTGTATCGACAACTGCCTCGAGGCCGCACAGGTCTGCGAGTGGTGTGCGGACGCCTGTGCAGGCGAGGGCGACGAGATGGCTCGCTGCATCCGGCTCTGTCGGGACGTGGCGGACATCGCCTCGCTGCACGCCCGGTTTATGGCTCGCAACTCGGGCTATCATGGGGAGCTTGGCGAACTCTGTGCGGACCTCTGTGAGGAGTGTGCCGCGGAGTGTGAGCAACACGACCACGAGCACTGCCAGGCCTGCGCGGACGTGTTGCCGAAGTGTGCGGAAAGCTGTCGAGAGATGGCCGCGGCCTGAACGCGGTTACCGCCCGATCGGGACGCCGACCTCGAGACCGCTGGCGCGCCGCCGACTCCGTTCTATCGGTCTCCGACCGGCGTCCACGTCCGATCCGTCTCGCCGACGTACCGCGAGACCGGCCGAACAAGCCGATTGTCCGTGCGTTGCTCGCGGCAGTGGGCCATCCAGCCGGCAACCCGCGAGACGCCGAACGTCGCCGTGAACAGCGCCTGTGGAATCCCGATGCCGTCGAGCAACGCGGCGGTGTAGAACTCGACGTTCGTCTCGAGGCGGCGATCGGTGCTGTGCTCCGCGAGCGCGTCGACGGCAACCGATTCGAACGCCCGGACGGTCTCGAAGAAATCGTCGTCCCCCGATGCCGCGTACAGCCGTTCCGCTGCCGACGAGAGTACCGCGGCTCGGGGGTCCCGCACGCGATAGACGCGGTGACCGAAGCCCATCAGCCGCTCCCCCGCCGCGAGTTTCTCGCGGACGTACGCCTCGGGATCGCCGCGCTCATGGACGGTTCGCAGCATGTCGAGGACGGGCCCGGGCGCGCCGCCGTGGAGCGGCCCCTTGAGCGAGCCGACCGCGGCGGTCGCCGCCGAGACGAGGTCCGATTCGGTCGAGACGACGGTTCGGGCGGTGAACGTCGAGGCGTTGACGCCGTGGTCGATAACGGTATTGAGGTACGTCTCGAGTCCCCGAACGTCAGCCTCGTTTGGCTCCTCGCCGGTGAGCATGTACAGGTAGTTCGCGGCGTGGCCGAGGTCCGTGCGCGGATCGATCGGCTCTTCACCCTGTCGGTAACGCCAATAGGTCGCGACGATCGTGGGGAACACGGCGACGACGCGCCGGGCGGTCGCCGTCTGCGAGCAGTCCTCGGTTCCGAGGGTCGCCGCCGCAGTACCCATTCGAAGCGCATCCATCGCGGATGCTTCCTCCTCGGCGGCGCGACGAAGCACGGCGCGAACGTCCGCATGGATGTCGCGCCGGGTCGCAAGGTCGGCACGGAAATCGGCGAGTTCGTCGGCCGTCGGCAGCCGATCCTCGAACAGGAGAAAAACGCTTTCCTCGTAGGTCGCGTTGGCCGCGAGCGCTTCGACTGGAACCCCGCCGATGAGCAGTTCACCGGCCTCCCCGTCGACACGGCTGCAGCTCGTTTCCGCGACGGTAACCCCCTCGAGACCCTGATGTAGTTCCGAACGGACCATACGCGATCGACGTCCCAGGGTAATGTAAGCTCTCGGAGATAACTAGTTCCCCTTCCGGCCTGACACGAGTCGTGTGCCGCCCGCGCGTATCGACTACGGGAGCGACGAACGCGTCGAAACGGCGTCGCTCGCTCGACTCGAAACGAAACTGTAACCGCCACTGCCGTCGATGTCGGCGGCGATTGGAGAAGCTCCGTTCTCCCCGACTCGGACGAGCGGCCCCGGGAACGACGGGATTACAACAGATCGTCGAGCAGCCGATCTTCGGTCAGGAGCGTCCGCACGAACGTTCGACCGGCGTCGGTCAATTCGTAGCCGTCTCCCCGATCGGTGACGAAGTACTCCCGCAGCTGGCGTAGATGATAGTTGAATCGCCCCTTGTCCTCGATCGACGCCGCCCGTCGGAGAGCCGAGTAGGCCAGCGGTTCGTCGGCGTCGTACAGAAGCAAGAGGATCTCGAGGCGGTTGGGTTCCGAGAGAACGGCCAGCGTTTCCGACACTGGCTCGAGCGACGCCGACCGGACCGGCCGCCCAACCAGCGAGTCGCCGGCGACGTGCCGGTTCTCGACGGGGGTCCACGTCTTTCCCGTCGTGCCGACGTATCGAGCCGTCGGCCGAACAAGCTGATTTTCCTCGAGTTGCTCGAGGCAGTGGGCAGTCCAGCCGCCGGCCCGCGAGATCGCAAACGTAGCCGGGAACAGCGACTTCGGAATCCCGATACCGTCGAGCAACGCGGCGGCGTAGAATTCGACGGTCGCTCGAGCGTCCCGGGTCGGCTCTCGCTCCCGCAGCCGCTCGGTCGCGACCGCCTCGAACTCGCGGACGCTCGCGAGGAAGCCGTCGGCGGCCGACTCCTCGAAGAACCGTTCGGCCGCGGCCGAAAGCACCGCTGCGCGCGGATCGCGAACCCGATATACCGGGTGTCCAAAGCCCTTCAGCCCGTCGCCGGCGGCCAGTCGCTCGTCGACGGCCGCGTCGGCGTTGCCGGACTCGTGTACGTCCCGGAGTAGTTCGAGGATCGCCCCGAGATCGCCGGCGTGTCGCGGCCCCTTGAGCGTCCCGAGAGCAGCGGTCGTCGCGGAGACGATGTCCGACTCGGTCGACACCACGGTTCGGGCGGTAAACGTCGAGGCCGTCATCCCGTGTTCGATGAGCGTAGTGAGAAACGTCTCGAGCCCCCGGACGTCGGCCTCGCTTGGCTCCTCGCCGGTGAGCATGTATAGGTAGTTTGCGGTATGGTCCAGCGTCTCAGTCGGTGAGACAGGATCGTCTCCCTGCCGATATCGCCAGTACGTCGCGGCGATCGTGGGCAGGACGGCTACCGCTCGCTTCGCGTCCGCCTGCGGCCCTGACCGGTCGCCCTCGAGCGTCGCGGTCGCGACGCCCATCCGAAGCGCCTCCATCGCGGCGCACCCCTCGTCGGCGGCACGGCGGAGGACCTCGCGGGGTTCCGCACAGAGCTCACGTCGGCTCGCCAGATCGGTGCGGAAGTCGGCGAGTTCGTCGGCCGTCGGCAGTCGGCCCTCGAACAGGAGAAAGAGCGTCTCCTCGTAGCTTGCGTTGGCCGCGAGTTCCTCGATCGGATAGCCGACGACGACGAGCTCGCCGTTCTCGCCGTCGAGGTCGCTGAGTCCCGTCTCTGCGACTGTGGTGTACTCGAGTCGCGGATCGAAGACCGAGGGAGTCACGTCGGCTATCCGATCGTCGCGGGTCGTTGTAATGGTTCCGTCCTCACAGGACATGTCTCAACTGCTGACCGCCGCGCCGACCATACCGGCGAGAGCACTCTCGAGGGCCATCACGAGCGAAATGGCGACGGCGAGGGCGAAGATTCCGATCCCGGCTGCGCCGGAGACCGCACCCCCGATGGGACCGAGCGTGAGGCCAGCGATACCGACCGCTACGCCGATGAGGAGTCCGCCGATACTACCACCGAGCGAGCCCGCGAGCAGGCCGTGCCAGAAGCCGCGTCCGAGGCCACCACCGGCCATGTATCCCGCGACGAATCCGCCGACGAGTCCCGCTGCAAGCTGGCCGATCCCCGGCAGGACGAGGCCGACGATTCCGATGACGGTCGCGACGACGAACCCGACGAAGACGGCGCGCCAGTCAGTCATACGGGATCGGACACTAGCGACGGCCATAAGGCCGCGGCGAGCACCTGCTGCTCGAGGGGCTCGGGACTCGAGCCGATGGGTGTGACGACACCACACACTGACGCGGCGCATAACGAACGCCCTTTATGACCGGACGCTCTATTGCTGGACATGATTTTCGAAGACCTTCCGACGACGCCCACGTCGGAAGAGCTGATCGACAAAGCGTTCTCGCGGGCGGCACGGGCCGGGAAGGCCAAGGGCGGCCTCGAGGCCCAGCAGTCGATGCTCCAGACGGCGGCGAACATCATTTCGGACAACTTGGAAAACGTGGTCACGGCGTGGCCGGACTTCGAGTACGAGGACGACGTCCATCCGTTCTACTACGAACTGGCCGACGCGATCGTCGATGTCGACCGACTCCGGCAGGCGCTGTCGGAAGTGATGTGGGCCAGCCGGAAGGCCCGCGAAATCCACGAGGAGTACCAGCCGCGCCTGCGGAAGACCGACGTGGACACGGCGCGCAAGCACCGCAAACAGGCCTTCGCCCGACTGGCAGACATCGTCGAGCAGGTCGACGACCACCTGCTGTACATCAACGAGTCGCGCAACGACCTGCGCGACTTGCCGGAGATCAACCCCGACGAGCCGACGATCGTCGTCGCCGGCTACCCCAACGTCGGCAAGTCCTCGTTCGTCAACGACGTCACCAACGCCCGCGGCGAAACCGCCTCCTATCCCTTCACGACGAAGGGGATCGGCGTCGGCCACTTCGAACGCGAGCACATCCGCTACCAGATCGTCGACACCCCTGGCCTGCTCGATCGCCCGCCACAGGAGCGCAACGAGATCGAATCCCAGGCGGTCAGCGCCATCGAGCACCTGGCCGACTGCATGCTCGTCGTGGTCGACCCCACCGGCGAGTGCGGCTATCCGATCGGCTCGCAACTCGAGCTCCGAGATGCGATCTCGGCCCGGTTCGAGGCGATCCCCGTGCTCACGATCGCGAACAAGGAAGACCGCTTCGAGGACGGTGACCTGACCGAGGCCGTCGCGGCGGACTACACCATGAGCGTCGAGACCGGTGCGAACGTCGAGACGGTACTCGACGCTGCCGTTGAAGCGATCGATTACGAGCCGGAGTTGCCGTTCGACGGCTAGCCGTCGCTATCACACGGGGCCGTCACAGCGGACTCGGTCCCCCTTGCGACCGGCGTCTCCAGCGCGTCTCGCGATCCCGCAGTTAGCCGGCATCACGCTCGACGACTTCGACGTATCTGACCTCGACGGTGACGGAGCCGTCGGCGTGGCGGTTGATCCGGTCGTGGAGGATGTCGGCCAGCTCTGGTGCCGATTGACCCGGCGGGCCGCCGATCGTCACGACCACCCGCTCCGGGTTCCGGAACGGGTAGTTGTCGTCCATCACGAGCTGGAACTCGAGGAGCTGATAGGCCTCGTACCGATCCTGTGAGAGGACCGTCTCGACATCGTCGCGGGCGTCCTGTTCGAAGTCACCCGCCTCGTAGGAGGCGTAGGTGATGCCGCTGAGAAACACCGTAAAGACGAGGACGATGACGACGAGGCCGACGATCCGCTGTCGGAGGCGCTGTTCGGTTTCGCCGAGCGAAAACAGGTTCTCCGGCCGGTAGCCGGCGTACCACAGCGTCAACAGGCCGGCGAGGTTCACCGACAGGAGATTCACGAGGACCAACACCATCGCGCCGATCGCGGACGTCGGCTGGCCCCAGGCGAGCGCGATCCCCGCGACGCCGGCGGGCGGAATCAACGCCGCCGCGATCATCACGCCGACGAGCGCGACGGACGTTCCCGTCGCGATGCTCACGACTCCCGCGACCCCCGCGCCGAGTGCGATCGCGAGCGACAGCAAGTCCGGCGCGAGCCGCTCGGAAATCTCGCCGACGCTCGAGAGGACGAGGCCCGGGGGGACGATGTTCAGCGAGCGAACCAGCACCGCGAAGATCGCCGCCGCCGCAATCGCGACCACGACGCCGATGATCTGGTAGGAGACGCTCTCGACGAACAGGTCCTCGTCGTCGATCACCGTGCCGACGCTGGCCCCAAGCGCCGGCCCGATCAGGGGCGCGATCACCATCGACCCGACGACGACCGCCGGCGAATCCAACAGCAGTCCCGCGGTCGCGACGATGGCGCTGATGACCGTCATCACCACGTAGACGGGGAACGTCGGCGTCAGATCGTCGGCTTCGGCCTGCAGCTCCTGGCGCGAAATCCGGTCGGAGCCGACATCGTTCTCCTCGTACTCCTCACGCAGCGCCTGAAACCGACGGGAGACGACCGTCTCCGCGTCGACGACGACGGTGTAGGCGTCGTCGTCGATCCCCGCGTCTTGCAGTTCGTCGAGGACCGGTTCGACGGCCGCGTCCGGGAGCGGGAAGTAGACGACCGCCGTGTACTCCCGGCTCTTGGTTTCGTCGGTGACGACGTAGTCGATCTCCCGTCCGTCGAGGACGTCGAAGATCGTCTCCCGCTCCCCGGTCGGGATCGTCAACTGTACGAGCCGCACGTGTCGACCTGAGACGCCCCCGGGTCATAACTTCGGGGCTTCCACCTCGGGTAAATTTCCCGCACGGACTTGAGCGACCATCCGCAGGCGGCCGACTCCCGTTACAATGCGTATAAACGTCGGTCGGCCGTACATCGCCTATGATCGAGTTTGATACGCGGCCCAACCGAGACGCCGAAGTGGCGCTGGTCGGCCGCTCGAACGTAGGCAAATCCACGCTCATGCGTGAGTTGACCGGCCACAGCTTCGATACTGGCGGCAAACCCGGCGTCACTCGCTCGCCCAACCACTACGACTGGGCCCCCGAGGACTTCGTCATCACCGACCTCCCCGGCTTCGGCTTCATGAGCGGCGTCGACGAGGAACTCCGCGAGGAGATCAAGACCGAGATCGTCCACTACCTCGAGACGTACGCCGACAACGTCCTCGTCGCGGTTTTGGTCGTCGACGGCAAGAGCGTCATCGACATCATCGACCGCCATTCGGGTCCCGACGAGATCCCATACGATGTCGAGATGTTTCACTTCCTGCGCGAGCTGGACGTGCCGACGGTCGTGGCCGTCAACAAGATGGACAAGGTCGACGACGAGGACGAGCGCCTCGACGCGCTCTGTGATCGGCTCGGCCTCTACCCGCCGTGGAAGCAGTGGCAGGAGACGATCGCACCCATCAGTGCCAAACGGGGGCAACTCGAGCCACTGCACGAGGCCGTTCGGAGCCACCTCCACGAGCAGGAGCGCGACGATCTGTTCAAATTCTTCTAACGAAATTTTGCGCTGCGGGCGGGTTTCGCCGCGCCCTCGGCAAAATTTCGATCAAAAGCACTCCTCCCTCCATTCCGGTTTCTTCGGGCCCTCCACATCGGTCGTCGGCCCGCTCGCTCGGCCTGCAGCCTCACTCGCGGTGAGTGTCGGGTAAGTGCCTGCCCTCCCCGGGTTGCACGACTCTCGTGATACTCGAGTCGTGCGCCCGGCCACCGAACCTTCTGGCCGGTATCTGCACTCACTCGATGGCCAGTCGCTTTCACATCCACAGATACTCGAGGATCACGCCGCGTCGAGTCGATCCGCGATCAGACGACGCGGTTATGAAACGCCTCGCCGTCCCCGAGTCGGGCGACGTTCTCGCGGACGAGATCGCCGACATCCCGAACGTAGTCCCGCGTATACGTAGCGCAGTGAGGCGAGATGATCACCTCGTCCATTCCCCACAGCGGCGAGTCCTCGGGGAGGGGTTCCGTCTCGAAAACGTCCAGCGCCGCCCCCGCGAGGGCGTCGGCCTCGAGCGCGTCGATCAATGCCGGTTCGTCGACAACCGCGCCACGGGCGACGTTCACGAAGTAGGCGTCGTCGCGCATGGCGTCGAACGTGTCCGCGTCGAACAGGTGGCGGGTCTCGTCGGTCAGCGGCACGGTGACGATCACGAACTCGGCGTCAGCGATCACCTCGAGCAGCCGATCGGTCGTGTCGATCTCGTCGAATCCGGGGACGGACTCGTCGGAGCGACGGACGCCCCGCACCCGGAGGCCGAGGCCGCCGAGTGTCTCCGCGACGCCGCGCCCGAGGGTCCCGGTGCCGACGACGCAGGCCGTCGAGCCGGACAGCGTGACGGCGGCATCCCAGTCGGGGCGCTCCCACCGGCGTTCCTGCTGATTCGCGACGTGATCGTGCAAGCGCCGGGCGAACATGAGGAGATACCCCGCGACCGTCTCGTCGACCGGGAACCGATCGACGCCCGCCTGGATCGAGTGGACCCAGTCCGTCTCGAGGACGGCCTCCCGGTGCTCGAGAGTGACGATCGCGTCGCAGGACGGAATGCCGCCATCGTCGACGACCGCGATCTCGACCGGTAGATCGGCGAGCTCGGCCGCGAGTTCCGCCGGTGGAAAGACCGTTTCGACTGACTCGTGGATGCCGAGTCGCTCGAGTTCGATTCCCATGGGCGTCGGTACGTACGAACCGAGGATGAACGTTTGCCCGTCCGAACCGAACGCGAAGTCCGCGGCCGGGTCCGACCGAGAACGGTGATGCCACGTCGGTGATCGCGGCTGCGACATCCCCACAGCACCGAGCGACGGAGCAACGCGGCGGCTACAGGGTGGCGCGGCTCCGGATGGAAAACGACGGTGGCTCGGTGAAAGAGTTCATCACACGGGGCTAAGCGGGGGTAACTTTCGTCATCGCCACCGTGAGACGGTATGCGCGACCCACGCAAAAACCCCACGAACCGACCGCCGATCCCGCCGTTCACGGGCGAACGCGCGACGGATGGGAAAGATTGGTTTAATGACACGATGACATTCATGCAAATGCGCTCAGTACGTATCTACGAGACCTGCTCGAACGGCGGGCCGAACCGGCGATGACTGACGCAAGCGCCGACGACTCGTCGGACGAGCCCGACCGCACCGAGACCACCGCTCGAGACGGCACGGACGACGAGAGCGGGTTCGTTCGCGGGATATTGAACAGTGACGACGAGACCGTCGTCTTCGTCAAGGACATCGCGATCGTCGTCGCGGTCGTTGCGATCATCTGTCTGGGTCTCTTCGCGGTCAGCGGCGTCTGGCCGCCGTTCGTCGCCGTCGAAAGCGGGAGCATGGAGCCGCACATGCACAAAGGGGACATGGTCGGTCTCGTCCAAGCGGATCGGTTCGTCGGCGACGACCCGGTTGCGGGGACGGGAATCGTGACCGCTGAACGCGGTCGAGCGACCGGTCACGAGAAGTTCGGGCATCCCGGCGACGTGATCGTGTACGCGCCGAACGGCGATCCGGCGGCGACGCCGATCATCCATCGCGCCCGCTTCTGGGTCGAAGCGGGCGACAACTGGGTCGCGGAGGCCGATCCGGCCCACATGGGCGATCGGTCCTGTGGGGAGGTCCGCTCCTGTCCGGCACCTCACGACGGGTTCGTTACGAAGGGTGATGCGAACGCCAAGTACGATCAACTCGATGGGGTGCCGAAAACGACCGTCGTACGGCCCGACTGGATCGTTGGCAAAGCAGTGGTCAGGATTCCATGGCTCGGCACCCTCCGTCTCCTGTTCGAGTCGATCGTCGGCGTCGGCACCGTCGCCGTCGGCCTCCTCGCGACCACGGCGTCGGAGTGAGCGACCGACGCGGACGGCGCGACGCGGGCCCTCACGGCGCTCGCCACGTCTCGAGCCCGCGGAGTTCCTCGGCGATGACCGCGATATCGTCGGATTCGAGCACCCCCCGTTCAGTCACGATTTCGTCGATGCAGTCGGCGGGCGTCACGTCGAAGGTCGGGTTCAGCGCGTCGAGCTGCGCGTCACCGTCGTACACCGCGGATCGTGCGCCGTCCTCGAGGTTCACGTCCTCCCGAGTCGAGACCTTGTCCGTCGCCGCGACGACGGAGACCGGAATCCCCTCGTGATCGGCGGCGATGGCGAGCGCTCGCGTCCCCGCCTTGTTCACGACGGAGCCGTCGGGACGGACGGTATCCGCGCCGACCACCACTCGACTGATGGCATTGCATGCGAGCACGTGTGCGGCCGCCGCGTCGGTGTGGACCGTTACGGTACCGGCGGTCGTCTCGGCCAGGCGTTCCGCGACGGCGACCCCCTCGCAGGCGGGCCGGGACTCGGCGACGAACACGCGCGACGGCTCGGCCGTCTCGAGCGCCTCGAGCACGGTCCCCGAGCGCGAGAGGGTCGCGACGGTGCCGTCGAGGCGGTCACTCGCAGTCGCCGCGGCGTCGGCGTCGGCGGACAGCGCGCGGTCGATGTTCGACAGCGCCGACTCGAGGACGGCCGACGCACCGGCCCGCCCGGCCGCTCGGTCCCGGTCGTCGGCGTCGGCCATCGTCCGGTTGACCCGGTTCCGGAGGACGGCCATCGACGGCCGGACCTCGAGCAGCCGATCGGCGAGGGCGGCGAGTTCATCCCACTCCGCCGCCGGATCGGCGTCGGAGTCGGATCGGTCGGCGACGATCACTCCCGCCCGATCGCGCAACACCTCGAGCGCGCGCACGGAGAGGGACGCGGCCCCATGGTCGTCGTCGGCCGCGATCGAGCGGACGGTCGGGGCGACGCGGTCGTAGGCGGTCCACAGCTCGGGCACCGTCTCGCGGTCGTCCCCGACTGACTCGAGGAGTTCGGTGGGGGCGACCCACTCGGCGGCGTCGTGTTCCTCGCTCAGTTCGATCTCGCGGGTCTCACAGTCGAAGAGGTACGGGTGGACGACCCACTCGCGTCCGAGGGCCGGGTCCGTGAATTCGACCGACCGTCCGGCGCGGACCAGCGAGACGGCGGCGGCCTCGAGACCGGTTTCCTCGCGAATCTCGGCGCGAACCTGTTCGTCCGGGCGGCCTTCCGCGAACCCGGAAACCCCGCCCCACTGGCCACTGTAGGTACCGACCGCATCGCTGCGGCGCAACAGCAATACCTCGCCGCGGGTGCGGAGGAACGCGGTGACGACGTGGCTCGCGCTCGCCTCGTCGTGTCCGTCGTGAGCCGTCGGTGAATCACGCATACGCGAAGCCACGACCGCTCGCAGGGAATCGTTTTCGGGACTGGCCGCCGTACGCTCGACCATGCAACGGATCGCAATTATTGCCGATACGCACGTTCCGTCCCGGGAACGCGACGTTCCCGACTGGGTCGTCGCGGAACTCCGGGCGGCCGACCGGACGATCCACGCGGGGGATTTCGACTCGCGGCAAGCCTACGACCGGATCGATGCGCTGGCGAACGGGGCGCTGACCGCCGTCCGCGGCAACACGGACCCGCCGACGATCGACGTCCCACACACCGCGACGCTCGAGGTAGGCGGCGTGACGTTCGTCGTGACCCACGGTACCGGGACGCCGACGGGATGGCACGAGCGGGTCGCGGAGACCGCTCGCTCCGAAGCGTCCGTCGACGAGCCGGTCGCCGTCGGGGGCCATATCCACGACGTCGTCGACACGACCGTCAAGGGGGTCCGAGTACTCAATCCCGGGAGCGCGACCGGCGCGGCTCCGGCCGACCGCGCGACGATGTACGTCGCGACCGTCGACGACGGAACGTTGACTGTCGAACTCCGTACCGAGTAAGCACCCCATCGGCGATCGGCCACGTCCCTGTCCCGAGTGCGTGAACTATACCCGTCTCGGGCACCCCCGTGAAACTATGACACAGCGCGTAACGGTATCGCTCGACGATGACTCGGCGGCGGCCCTCGAGACGCTGGTCGCCGAAACGGGCAACGGACAGAGTACGGTCGTCCGCCACGCACTCACCTTCTACGCGGCGAACTTCGAAGCGGCAAACGAGCGGCCGAGCGAGAACCTCGAGCGATACTACCGGATGCTGTCCTCGGGGGAGCACGTCCTGCTCGACATCGACTTCCTGCATGCCTTCCTCGAGTACTGTTATGCCGGCGGCGATCCCGATCCGGAGTTCGTCGAGGCGGCCGACCGCGTTTCCGACTATCACGCACGGGAGTACGGAGCCCGGTTCGACGAGGTCGGCGACCTCCTCGAGTGGCTCGCCTTCTGTGGGTTCCTCGATGTCCGCGAGGAAGGCGAGGGGGTCTATCACCTCGTCTTCCCCTCGGAAGCCGTTCGCTGGTTTATGACCCGGTTCATCGAACGGAGCACCGTCGAATTGCCGACGGAGATCGAACTCGACGGCGGCGTTTCGAAAGTAATCGTCACCGAACGGCCGGCCGAGTAACGGGCGCTCGGAACGGACACCGCTCGAGGACCGACGAGACGGGCTGAACGCGGGCGGCGGAAAGCAGCCGAACCGAGACGTTCATACTAATTCACACGGTTTCACATCGGCCCCGCCGCGGTTCGATCGGTTGAAACGGTCGTATGTGCGGGTCTTAACAACCCTTTTAGCTCCATCGGAGAGTGGTGTATGTGAGTACACATCATGGGAGTGATTGACCGACTGAAGGCGATCGGACCGGGCGCGCTCGTCGCAGCGGCGTTCATCGGTCCGGGAACGGTAACGACCGCGAGCGTGATCGGTGCCGAGTACGCGTATCTGCTCGTGTGGACCATCGCGTTCTCGATCCTGGCGACGATCGTCCTCCAGGAGATGAGCGCGCGGCTGGGATTGATCACGCAGGAGGGACTCGGTGAGGCGTTTCGCGACGAGTTCGACAATCCGATTCCGCGGACGATCACCGTCGCGCTCGTCGTGAGCGCGATCGGCATCGGGACGGCGGCGTTCCAGACGGGCAACATCGTCGGCGGCGCTGCCGGCCTGTCGGCGATCACTGGCGTCAGCGAATCCGTCTGGGGACCGATCATCGGTCTCGTCGCCGCCGGATTGCTGTGGACCGGGAACTACAAACTGATCGAACGGGTCTTCGTCGGCCTCGTCGGCATCATGGGAACGGCGTTCCTAGTCAACGCGCTCATGGTCCGACCCGATCTCGGCTCGCTGGCCGGCGGGCTCGTCCCGACCGTTCCCGAGGGATCGGCGTACCTCATTGCCGGCCTCGTCGGGACGACCGTCGTCGGCTACAACCTGTTCCTCCACGCGAGCACCGTCCAGGAACGATGGGACGGCCCCGAGGACCTCGCCGAGTGTCGCACGGACACGATCGGGATGGTCATCGTCGGCGGGATCATCACGACAGCGATTGTCGTCACGGCCGCCGCAGTGTTCCCCGCGGGGACCGAGATCAACAACGTCGGCGAAATGGCCGACCAGCTCGAGCCGGTGTTCGGCGGGTACGCCCTCACCTTCTTCGCGATCGGCCTCTTCGCGGCCGGCTTCACGAGCGCCATGAGCGCGCCGCTAGCCGGTGCCTACGCCACCGCCGGCGCGCTGGGCTGGGAGCGGGACCTGACCTCGACTCGGTTCCGAGCGATCTGGATGACGATTCTCGGCGTCGGCATCGTCTTCTCGGCGCTCGACTACAATCCCGTGCAGGTGATCGTCTTCGCACAGGTCGCCAACGGCCTCCTGTTGCCGATCCTGGCGGTCTTCCTCATCTACGCGATGAACAACCGCGACCTGCTGGGCGAGCACACGAACACCACCCTCCAGAACGTCCTCGGCGGGATCATTACGCTCGTCGTGGTCGGGATCGGCCTACGAACGCTCTACGACGTGCTCTTCCTCTGACAACTCCCTCCATGACAGATTCAAATCAATCCGATACGAATGCGGACGCAATGACTCGCGACGACCGAACGGCTGCGAGCGGTGCCACGCGCATCGGCGTCGACGTCGGCGGGACCTTCACCGACGTGGCGCTCTCGATCGACGACCGCCTCGTCACCGCGAAAGTACCCTCGACCGATCCTCAGCACGTCGGCGTTCTCGAGGGAATCGATAAGGCCTGTGACGACGCCGGCATCGACCCCGGCGAGATCGACGGCTTCGCCCACGCGATGACCGTCTCGGTCAACGCCCTCCTCGAGCGCGGCGGCGCGACGACGGCGCTCGTGACGACCGAGGGGTTCCGGGACGTCCTCGAGATCGGCCGGCAGGACCGGCCCGATCTGTACGATCTCGAGGCCGAGAAACCCGAGCCGCTGGTGCCTCGAGACCGGCGGTTCGAGGTCGACGAGCGGACGACGACCGAGGGCGTCGAGCGCCCGGTCGACGAGCGCGAGGTCCGCGACCTGGCGGCGACGCTGCGCGAGCGCGACATCGAGGCGGTCGCGGTCTCTCTGCTACACGCCTACGCCGACCCCGACAACGAGCGCGTCGTGGCCGAGACGCTGCGCGAGGAACTCGCAGTGCCCGTCTCCGCCTCCCACGAGGTCCTCGCGGAGTTCCGCGAGTTCGAGCGGACCTCGACGACTGCCGTCGACGCCTACGTCCGTCCGGCGATCGACCGCTACGTCGGACGGCTGGTCGAAGAAGCCAACGCCGCCGGGATACCGGCCCCGCGGATCATGCAAGCCAACGGCGGGATCGCCGACCCCGAGACGGTGCGTGACCACGCCGTGACGACCACGCTGTCGGGGCCCGCGGCGGGCGTCGTCGGTGCCGCGGCGACCGTCGACGACGCCGACGTCGAGGGTCTGGTCACCTTCGACATGGGCGGCACCTCGAGCGACGTGAGCCTCGTCCGGGACGGCCGGGCCGAGCGGACGACCGACGCGGAGATCGACGGCTTACCGATCCGGACGCCGATGGTTGACGTGAACACGGTCGGCGCGGGTGGGGGCTCGATCGCGTGGGTCGATTCGGGCGGCGCGCTCCGGGTCGGTCCGGAGTCGTCGGGCGCGGACCCCGGCCCCGCCTGCTACGGTCGCGGCGGGACGCGGCCGACGGTCACCGACGCCAACGTCGTGCTTGGCTACATCGGCCCCGAGACGGCGCTGGGTGGTGAGATGACCCTCGACATCGAGGCGGCCCGCGAGGCGCTCGAGCGACTGGCCGACGAGGCTGGACTGGACGGCGCGCTCGAGGCGGCCCGCGGAGTCTACCGCGTCGCGAACGCGACGATGACGCGGACGATCCGGTCGGTCACCGTCGAGCGCGGGCACGACCCCCGCGAGTTCGCGCTCGTGGCCTTCGGCGGCGCGGGCCCGATGCACGCCGCGGCGCTGGCCGACTCGCTGTCGGTCGACCGGGTTGTCGTCCCGCGACCGGGCGGGGTCCTCTCCGCGTTCGGGCTGCTCGCGGCCGACGAGAGCTACGACGCCGTTCGGACGGTCGGCGTGGGACTCGAGGGCGCGGCTCCCGCCGATCTCGAGACCGTCTACGACGATCTCGTGGCCGACGTGCTCGCGGACGCGTCCGAGCAGGACGCGGCGCGGGTCGAGCGCGCGGCCGACTGCCGGTACGCGGGCCAGAGCTTCGAGTTGACCGTCGCCGTCGGCGATGAGTTCGATGCGGCGGCGGTCGCCGATCGCTTCCACGACGCCCACGAGCGGACCTACGGCTACGCGATGGACGAATCGATCGAGGTCGTCAATCTCCGCGCGACGGCGACCGTCCCCGGAACGGAGCCGGCCATCCGCCACGAGGGGGCCGGCGACGCACGAATCGGGACCCGCGAGGCACACTTCCCCGGCAGCGGCGCGGGGGATGCGGCCGTCTACGACCGCGATCGGCTTCCGGCGGGCGCGTCCGTCGCGGGGCCGGCGATCCTCGAGCAGGCCGAGAGCACGACCGTCGTGCCGCCGACCTGGACGGGGCGGATTCTGGCGGACGGCACGCTTGTCATGACGCGCACGGAGGGAGACGACCGATGACACCGAACGGAACCGAGGAGACGGCCGACGGCATCGATCCAGTGACCCTGGAAGTACTGCGCAACCAACTCGAGAGCGTCGCCGAGGAGATGGGACAGACCCTGATCCGCGGCGCGTACTCGCCGAACATCAAGGAACGGCGGGACTGCTCGACGGCGCTGTTCGACGCCGCGGGGCGGATGATCGCCCAGGCCGAACACATTCCGGTCCATCTCGGTGCGATGCCCGCGGCCGTTGACGCGGTCCGCGAGCACGATCCGAAGCCGGGCGACGTGTTCCTGCTCAACGATCCCTTCACCGGCGGGACACACCTCCCGGACGTGACGATGGTCTCGCCGATCGCCCCCGGTCGGGGCGGTGCCGAGGACGAACCCGATGACAGGGAAATCGTCGGGTATGCGGTGTCTCGAGCCCACCACGCCGATGTCGGCGGCATGACTCCCGGGAGCATGCCGGCCGGCGCACAGGAGATCTATCAGGAAGGGCTGCGACTCCCGCCGTCCCGGCTCGTCGATGGCGGTGATCGTCGGGAGGACGTCCGCTCGCTCGTCCTCGCCAACGTTCGCAACCCCGGCGAGCGGCGGGCCGATCTCCGCGCACAGCAGGCGGCGAACGAACGCGCCGAGGAACGCCTCGCCGATCTGTTCGATGAACACGGTCGCGAGACCGTCCTCTCCGGGTTCGACGCCGTGATCGACTACTCCCGCGAGCGGATCGCCGAGGAAATCGCGACGCTACCCGACGGGGTCTACGAGGCGACGGACGTCCTCGAGGGCGACGGCATCACCGACGAGGATATCGAAATCGCGGTGACGGTGACGGTCGACGGCGAGACGATCGACGTGGACTTTGCCGGCACCGCCGCGCAGGTCGCGGGGAACCTCAACGCGCCGCTTGCGGTCGCGACGAGCGCCGTCTACTTCGTCGTTCGCTGTATCACCGATCCCGAGATTCCGCCGAACCACGGCTGCTACGAGCCGGTACGCGTCAGCGCACCGGAGGGAACGCTGTTGAATCCGAACCCCCCCGCCGCCGTGGTCGGCGGCAACGTCGAGACCAGTCAACGAGTCACCGACGTGGTCTTTACCGCGCTCGCCGGAGCCGCGCCCGACCGCGTGCCCGCACAGGGACAGGGGACGATGAACAACCTGACCATCGGCGCGCGGGACGGCTCCTTTACCTACTACGAGACCATCGGCGGCGGCTTCGGCGCGCGTGCGGGCCGCGACGGCATGGACGGCGTCCAGGTCGGAATGACCAACACGCTCAACACGCCCGTCGAATCCCTCGAGACCGAGTACCCGCTGCGGGTCGACCGCTACGCGCTCCGGGACGGCAGCGGCGGTCGCGGGCGGTTCCGCGGCGGCCTCGGCCTCGAGCGAACGGTGACCGTCGAGGAACCGGCGACGGTGTCGCTGCTGACCGAGCGCCGCCGCCACGCGCCGACGGGCGTCGCCGGCGGTGAGAGCGGCGCGACCGGCGAAAACCTGATCGACGGCGAGGCGGTGCCCGCGAAGACGACGATCGATGTCGACGCCGGGACGACCGTCACCGTGCGGACTCCCGGTGGCGGCGGACACGGTGAGCCGGAGAAACGCGGCGACGGAGAGGCCGATGACTGACGCCGATGCCGACCGCGGTGGCCGACTGGGGCTGATCGTCCCCTCATCGAACACGACGGCCGAACCGGAGTTCCGGGCGTTCCTCCCCGACGGGACCACCGTCCACGGCGCGCGGATGGCCCTCGAGTCGGTCACCGTCGATGAACTCGACGCGATGAGCGACGACGCGGCGCGGGCTGCTGAACTCCTCGGCCACGCCGCCGTCGACGCGGTCGCCTACGCCTGCACGACTGGGAGTCTCTTGCATGGTCCCGGGTTCGACGCCGAACTCGAGGCGCGTCTGCGGGAGGCGGCCGGCGTCCCCGCGGTCGCGACCGCGCGCTCGGTCGTCCGCGCGCTCGACGCGCTCGAGGCTGATCGGATCGCGGTCGCGACGCCGTATACCCCCGAACTCGACGAGCGAGAGCGGGCATTCCTTGAGGACGCGGGCTTCGACATCGCGTCGATCGACGGTCGCGGACTCGCGGCGAACACGGCCATCGGCGCACTGACCCCCGACGACGCCGCCCGGCAGGTACTCGCGGCCGTCGACGGTGACGATGTCGATGCTGTCTTCGTCTCCTGTACGAACTATCGGTCGCTGGCCGCGGTCGACGACCTCGAGTCACGACTCGGGGTCCCAGTGATCACGAGCAACGGCGCGACGCTGTGGGACACCTGCGGAGCGGCCGGGCTCGCGGTCGACGGGCCGGGAACGGTGTTCGAACACAAACGGTAATCCCTCGCGTCCGGGCGTGCTCGGTCGCCGGTCCCCGTCGACCCCCCGCTCCGATCGGTCCTCACCATCACTGGCCGAAGTCTCCGGTGACGGTGACCTTTTGACGCCGCTTCCCCACCCACCGATATGGAACTCAACGGCGTGGCGGACCTGCCCGAAATCCGCCCCGGCGACGACATCGCCGCCCTCGTCGCGGATCGGGCCGCCCTTGAGCCCGGTGACGTGCTCACGGTCGCGAGTACGATCGTCTCGAAGGCGGAGGGCCGGACGGCGGATCTCGAGGACTACCCCGTTAGCGGACGGGCACGGGAAATCGCCGACCGGCTCGAGTCGGTTGCAGGCGAGGAGAAGGACCCCCGGTTCGCGCAGGCGATCATCGAGGAGAGTTCGGAACTGCTGATCGACTGTCCGTTCCTGCTGGCGGAGACGCGCTTTGGCCACATCTGCCCGAACGCGGGGATCGACCGCTCGAACGTGCCCGATCACGACCTCCTGTTGCTGCCAAAGCGGCCGACGGAGAGCGCCGAACGGATTCGATCGGGGCTCGCCGAGCGCGGGATCGAAGATGTCGCGGTGGTCGTGACCGACACCTGCGGACGGCCGTTCCGGCACGGACAGACCGGCGTCGCGATCGGGTGGGCGGGCATGCCCGCGAGCCGGGACTGGCGCGGCGAGCGGGACCGCGACGGCCACGAACTCGGCGTTACCGTCCAGTCGGTCGTCGACGAACTCGCCGCCGCCGCGAACCTCGTGACCGGCGAGGGGGCCGGCGGGACGCCCGCCGTCGTCGTCCGGGACTGGGACTTCGGCACTCACGAGGGCAGCGACGAACTGTTCCGTTCGGTCGAAGACGATCTGGTTCGGCAGGCGCTGCGAACGTGGAGGGGCGACGGATGACGAGCGAGCATCGGGCGGGGGGAGCCGCCACCCTCGGCATCGAACTCACGCCAGAGCATCCACCCGAGCGGGTGGCCGATCTGGCCGCCTTCGCCGAAGACGAGGGGTTCGACGTCGTGTTCGCGAGCAGCCACTACTTCAATCGCGACCCGTTCGTCGTGTTGTCGCGGATGGCCGACGCCACCGACGAGATTCGGTTGGGGCCGGGCGTCGTCAACCCCTACGAAACCCATCCGGTAAGGCTCGCAGCGCAGACGGCGACGATCGACGAACGCAGCGACGGCCGCGGCGTCTTCGGCATCGGTGCCGGCGACCGCTCGTCCCTCTCGAATCTCGGGATCGAGCGCGATAGGCCGCTTCGACGCGTCCTCGAGACGTTCGACCTCGCCCGCGACCTCTGGGCCGGCGAGACGGTCACCCACGAGGGAACGTTCACCGCGCGGGACGCGGCGCTGAACTTCGAGCCGCCGTCCGGCCGGCTGCCGGTCTACGTCGGCGCACAGGGGCCACACATGCTGCGGATGAGTGCGAAACACGCCGACGGCGTGCTGATAAACGCCGCCCATCCGCGGGACCTCGAGTGGGCCGCGGGCCAGATCGAGCGGGGGCTGGCCGAACGACCCGACGAGCGCGGCGCGTTCGAGTCGCTCGCGTTCGCCAGCGTCAGCGTGGCCGGCGACGAGAGCGAAGCCCGAGAGGCGGCCCGCCCGCCCGTCGCTTTCATCGTCGGCGGGGCCGCCGAGCCGGTCCTCGAGCGCCACGACATCGACCGGGGGGCGGCGAAGGCGGTGAGCGAGGCCCTCGAGCGAGGGGCCCTCCCCGAGGCCTTCGGTCATGTCACACCCAAGATGATCGACGCCTTCTGTCTCGCCGGGACGACCGAGACGGTTGCCGACCGGTTCGGGGCAGCGCTCGAACACGTCGACGGAATCGTCGTGGGCTCGCCGCTGGGGCCGGCTCTCGAGGACGCGATAACACGGGCGAGCGAAGCGTTCGCTCGCGCGACCGAAGCCTGAGGCCGAAACGCGGATCGAACGGTTAGTTCGAGGTAAAGAGGTTTCCGACGGCACCGAGTGTGAGAACGCCGAAGACGCCCATCGAGACGGTGACGAGGAGTGCGCCGACCAGAATCAAAAGCGGCGCGGCTCCCGCGCCCATCGCGACGTCAGTGAAGATGCTAACCATTTCAGTGACATTGTCCACGACGAGGTTCAACGGTGTGATGGTGTCCATATGCGGGGGTTGTTACCGGTGCTACTTGGCCGTGCCGGTCCCGAATGAGTAGGGATTAAGCCGCCGGCAGTCGTAGTCGAGCCCGTGACGGACGACGCGAGGCTCTCGGAGTTCGCTACCGCGACCGACGACGAGGAACCCACGAGGGCGGCTCGGGCGGACGACGAATCGTCGTCCGCGGCCGCCGAGGCATCGCCCGCCGGCGAAACCGCGCGGTCGACGTACGCGTGGGGTGAGTACACCTGCAGCCGGTGCGGGAAATCGACCGATCGCGTCTGGCGTGGCGATGACTCGCTGGTCTGCCCGGCGTGTAAGGACTGGTAATCGGATCGGCGATCGATGCGGGTCCCAACGTGTTTCCGGCGGGATGCTTGCGAGCGCACTCCCGAAGCTTTATATTTTCGTCGCGGTTTTGTTGAGACGCAATGGCGAAAGGTACGGTCGACTTCTTCAACGACACTGGCGGCTATGGATTCATCGAGACTGACGACGCGGACGAGGACGTGTTCTTCCACATGGAGGACATCGGCGGTCCGGACCTAGAGGAGGGTCAGGAAGTCGAGTTCGACATCGAGGAGGCCGAGAAGGGCCCGCGCGCGACGAACCTCGAGCGAGTCTAAGCTGTTCCGAAGGTGGTATCGTTTTCCGATTACTTCGCCGGTAGCGGCGGCGCTGTCGTGCCGAACGCGTGTTTCTCGGTGAGTCCGGCGACTCGAGACGGGAGAGCGATACGAGCGCCACCCCGTTCAGTTCGTACAGTGTGTGCCGATACGTCTCGCGGCACCAATGTTTCAGATGACACAAAACATATGTCCGGGAGCCTCTGATGACGTAGTAATGAACGGTTCGCCCGGGTCCCCGCCAACCGTTTCGAGACTATGACTGATGCCAACCCGACTCCGGAACGGAGTACCGACCCGCCGGCCGACGGTGCCCTCCGAATTTCGACCGTCGAACGGCTCTGCGAAGAGATCGAAACGAACGTCTCGAACGTGATCGTCGGTCACGACGAGGTGATCGAGCACGTCATCACTGCCGTCCTCGGGCGCGGCCACGTCCTCCTCGACGACGTGCCCGGCGTCGGGAAGACCATGCTGGCCCGCTCGATCGCGACGTCCGTCGACTGTACGTTCAGTCGCGTCCAGTTTACCCCCGATCTCCTCCCGAGCGATGTCACCGGCGTGAACGTCTTCAATCAACAGACCCGCGAATTCGAGTTCCAGTCCGGCCCCGTCTTCGGCAACATCGTGTTGGGTGACGAGATCAACCGCGCCCCGCCGAAGACGCAGGCGGCGCTGCTCGAGGCCATGGAGGAAGAACAGGTCACCACCGACGGCACGACGCGCGACCTCCCGACGCCCTTTACCGTGATCGCGACCCAGAACGCCGTCGAGCCGAACCGGACCTACGACCTCCCCTTCGCCGAGGTCGATCGCTTCATGAAGAAACTCCATCTCGGCTACCCCTCCCCCGACGAGGAGGCCGAACTGCTCGGCCGGACGGTCGGCGACCATCCCATCGACTCCCTCGAAGCGGTCACCGACCGCGAGACCCTCGTCGCCGCCCGGGAAACCGTCTCGACGGTACAGGTCGCGGCCCCCATCCGAACGTACGCGGCACGGCTCGCAGCCTACACCCGCGAACACGCCCACATCGGCGTCAGTCCCCGCGGAACGATTTCGCTGCTCCGGGCGGCACAGGCCCGCGCCGTCACGAACGGCCGGGACTACGCGATTCCGGACGACGTGCAGACCGAAGCGCCGGTCGTGCTGAGCCACCGGATCAAGACGGACGGCCGCGACCGCGACGGCACCGCGGTCGTCGAGGACGCACTCGAGCGCGTGCCCGTCGAATGAGGCTCACCCGTCGCGGTTGGATCGTCGTCGCCGTCGCGCTCGCGGCTGTCACGTTGAGCTGGCGGTTCGGCCCGCGAGCACTGAACGCCGTCGTCGTCCCGCTCGTCGTCGCGTTGCTGGCCGGCGTGGTCACGGTCAGTCGCACCGACCGCCCCAACGTCGTCCGTCGCCCCGTCAAGGAGGGGTTCATCGGCGAGCAACGAACAGTCGAGATCACGATCGAAACCGACGGGACCGCCGCGGCGACCGTCCGCGATGCCGTCGGCGACGGGCTCTCGGCCACCACGGATCCGCGTACGGAAACGACCCTCACGGGCGAGGAGACGATCACCTACGACGTGCGACTCGAGGCACGGGGGAACCGCCGGATCGGGCCGCTCTCGATCGCCGTCACCGATATCGTCGGTCTCGTCGAGCGACGGTTCGAGTACGAGGAGACGACGCCGGTCGTCGTCTATCCACGCGTCCGGGATCTGGGCGGCGGACCCGCCGTCGATATACAGACGCTCGCCAGCGTCGCGAATCGACACGTCGACGAGGAGTTCGACCACCTCCGGGAGTACCACCGAGGAGATCCGCTTCGCGACGTCCACTGGAAGACCGCGGCCAAGCGACCCGACGACGAGTTGATCGTCACGGAGTACGCGACCGACGGGGACGCCGGGACCGTCACCGTCGCCGCCGAGTGTCTGACAGACAGCGACGACGAGATGGCGTCGGCCGCCGCCACCGTCGCGACCTTCCTCCTTGAGCAGGGCGCGACGGTAGCGGTCACGGTCCCGGACGGAACGCGACCGCCGGGCACGGGGAGCGCACACCACCGTGACATACTACAGCTACTGGCCGTCGCCGATCCCGGCGAACTCGCGGACCGAACCCGGCGGGACGCGGACGTACTGGTCCGCACTGACGGGGACGGGACGACGGTCGTCGTCGACGACCGCGAGATTCCGTTCGCCCGGCTCCGCGGCCGCGGCCGAACGGATGGTCGGAGACGAACCGACAGGAACCGAACCGCAAACGACGGCCGAGGCGATCGCGAGACCGGCGGACAGCCGGGGATGACCGCATGAGTACGGAATCGTCCAGTCATACCGGGCAGCGAACGGTCTCGGTTGGAACCGATCGGCTCGTCGGCACCGGCGGCGTCCGTCTCCTCGCGCTCGCCTGCATACTCGTCCTGACGGGGTCGTACGTCGCCGTGCTGTACGACATCACGCAGGTCGTCGGCGGCAGCCGCTCGCTGTTCGCACTCGTCGGGCTCATGCTGCTCGCAGCGACGGTACTCGCCCGCGTGATCCGCCCTCGAACGGCGGGCGTGCTGGCGCTGTCGGCGGCCGGAGTCGGATTCGCCTACTATCTCACGTCGGCGGGCGTCGAACTCGGCGTCGTCTTCTCGAGCACCGATGCGCTCCTGTCGGACACCGTCGCGCTGGCGACCGGCCTGCCGCTGCTCCGGATGGTGCAGGCCGGCATCTGGACGCTCGGGTTCGCGCCCGCGCCCGTCTTCCTCTCGTGGTATCTCGCCGTCCGCGGGCGGTACGGACTCGGCGTCATTCCCGGCGGGGCCGCGCTTGGCTTCCTCGTCCTGACCGGCGATGCGGGGACGATCGTCACGCTGACCGGTATCCTCGCCGCCATCGGCGCGATCGCCTTCGGCGACCTCGAGCGGCGGGGCGGGCCGATCGGGCAGGCGGACCTGCTCGCGGTCCTGTTCGCGGTGATCATCGCACTCTCGCTGTCGGTGACCGTCGTCCCCGGCCAGCCGACCGGGCCGACCCATCTCGTCCAGGGGGAACCGGGCACGCTCGAGGCGACGCTCGACTCCGCGCCCCAGCGATCGGGGATCTCGGGCCAGGTCGACCTCTCGCCGGAGGTGCGGTTCACCGTCGAATCCGATCAGGGTACCTACTGGCGAACCGGGATTTACGATCGGTTTACCGGCGATGAGTGGATCCGAACGGGCCAGAGCCACCGGTACGACGGCCGGCTCTCGGACCCGCCCGGGACCTACGACACCGTCGAACAGACCGTTACCGCCGAAACGAGACTCGGTGTCATGCCCGTCACACCGCAGCCGCTGTCCGTCGACGGCGACGTGACCCGGGACACGACCGTCTCCAGACACGGCCAGCCGCGGCCCGAAGCGCCGCTCGAACAGGGGGACAGCTACACGGTCGAGAGCGCAGTCATCGACGCGAGCCCGGCCGAACTCCGGAACGCGGGCACGGACTACCCCGACGAGATTACCGGGCGCTACCTCCAGCAGCCGGAAGACTCCTCGGGCGAGTTCGCCGAACGGACCTCCGAGATCACGGCTGGCACCGACGATCCGTACGAGACGGCGACCGCGATCGAGCGCCACCTCCGTACTTCGAAGGACTACTCGCTCGAGGTCTCACAGCCCGCCGGCAATGTCGCCGAGGGGTTCCTGCTGGAGATGGACGAAGGGTACTGCGTCTACTTCGCGACGACGATGACGCAGATGCTTCGCGAGGAAGGGATTCCGGCCCGCTACGTCACCGGCTACACGACCGGCCAGCAGATCGGCGAGGACGAGTACGTCGTCCGCGGACTCGACGCCCACTCCTGGGTCGAGGTCTACTTCCCCGACCATGGCTGGGTCACGTTCGACCCGACGCCGGGTGGCGGGCGCGCCGACGTGCACACTGACCGCCTCCAGGAGGCGCGGGCGAACGGCAACGAGGCCGCGGACACCGAGGACAGCGAGGACGTCCCGATCGACGACGGGGACGGGAGCGAGTCGCCCGACTCCGATCCCGCCGGTCCGGACGACCCACCGTCCGATCCGGCCCCGCCGAACGAAACGGAACCGGGCAACGGACCGACCGACGACCCGGGTGCTAACGGCACGGACAACGGGACCGACCCGACCGACACCGGAGCTCCCGCGGGCAGCGGGACGAGCGAGACAGATGAGACGCTTTCCGAATGGCTCGTCACCGTCGTCCGGGAGACGGGTGCGATCGGACTCGTCTTCCTCGTCGGGCTCGCCGCGGGCGCACACCGAACCGGCGCGGCGACGCGCCTCCGTCGGGGGGTCGGGCTCTACTGGCACGGGTTCCGGGCGGACCCCGACCGCGACGCCGAACGCGCCTTCGACCGACTCGAGGGACTCCTCGCGCGCCGGTACCGGCCGCGCCGTCCGTCGGAATCGGCCCGCACGTATGTCACGTCCCTCTCGGCGACGGACGCGGACGACGCGGATGCGCTCGATCCGCGGGTCTGGCGCGTCCTCGAGTACTACCAACGGGCGACGTACGGCGACGGCGTCAGCCGCTCCGAGGCCGACGAGGCGATCGCGACCGTCGACGACCTCGCCCGCGACCAGTTGCCGCTCGTCGGTCGGCTTCGCTGATACGACGGCCCGTCTCGAACGAAACGAATCCGGTCAGCGGCTGTTCGCGTTCGGTCAGTCTCACCGTTGGGACGGGTCATCCCGCTGCGCACTGAAAAAGAACCATGCGAAGGCATGCGGTTCCCGATAGTGTTTAATATGCCCGTTTCATACCTACGAACGTAATGTCGGAAGTCTGCTCGACGTGCGGGCTGCCCCAAGAACTCTGCGTCTGTGAAGACGTGGCCAAGGGCCAACAGCAACTCAACATCCGCATTGACGAGCGCAGATACGGGAAAGAGGTAACGATCGTCGAAGGATTCGATCCGAAGGACGTCGATCTGGACAGTCTCTCGTCGGATCTCAAGTCCAAATTCGCCTGCGGTGGGACTGTCGAGGACGACCAGATCGAACTCCAAGGGAACCACACCGGCCGCATCGAAGAGTTCCTTCGGGACCGCGGCTTCAACGTCGCCTAATGCCCGCGATGCTCTGAGACGACTTCCGAACCCACGACCGCGTCGCGTTCTTCGATCCGCTTTTTTCGACCGTCGACTCCTCAGTCACATCACCGCTCCCTGAGATGTCGGCTTCGAGCGACTGCGACCCGAGCGCGGATCAGAACGGCGACTCGCGGTCGGCCGCTTCGTCCTCGGCGTCCGCCTCGCGAACGAGCCCGAACTTCATCCCGTACTTGTCGAGCCCGCCCGCCATGCTCTCGACGCGCGCGTCGGCAGCCCCCTCGTAGGACCCGATGAGCTGTGCGGCCTGGACGCTCGCCTTGCCATGGGGACAGACGGTGACGATGTGGTCTTCCCCCTCGAGTTCGTCGACACGGTCCGTGAGTTCGTGGAAAGGAATGTTCTCGCTGCCGGGAATGTGGCTGTGCTCGAAATTTCGTTCGTCCCGGATGTCGACGATGCGAACGTCCGCATCAGCCTCGAGGAGTTCCTTGACCTCGTCCGTGGAGATTTCGCCGTCCATTACCGTGCGGTTGCGCGTCGACGCGAATAAGAACAGGGGTTCAGGTCCGGGAGCCGGAGCAGTGGCGATTCGGCCGTAAACCGGGTTCGGTCGATAGATCATGGCTGGATGGTCAGAACGGAAAACATATACGTGAGTTGTCGTAATTTCCCGGTAATGGTCCCACTGACTGCCCTCTTTCCGATGCAAGTCGCTGGCGGCGGAATACTGCTCGTCGTCCTGCTACTATTCGTTATCCAGATCGGTGCGCTGGTGTGGGTGTACTTCGATGCACAAACGAACAGCCCGCATAGTGCAGTGCTCTGGACGCTCGTCGTTTTCTTCGGCGGACTTCTGGGTCTGTTGCTCTATGTCCTCCTTGGAAGAGAAAAGCAGCGGGGGCGTTCGAGTCACCAGACACAGTTCTAGAACGACCGGGCACCGAATCCGCGGACCCGCGTCCCCCACGCTGCTCAGAGCAGGCCGTCTTCCGTCGCGAGCAACAGCCCAGACAGCGTCGCGTCGTTCGTCGGCTGCTCGCGAGCGCGCTCGAGCGCCTCGCTCACCGGCACCGTCGTCACCTCGAGGAACTCGTTGCTGTCGAGTTCCCGATCGCCCGGCTCGAGCCCCTCGGCGTAGACGATGGCGCGGTCGTGGCGCAAAACGCCGGTCGCGACCGCGTACTCCTGTAGCAGGGCCGTACTCGACGGTCGGAAGCCGGTCTCCTCCTCGAGTTCGCGCGTTGCCGCCTGCGTATACGACTCGCCGTCCTCGACGATTCCCGCCGGGAGTTCGAGGTGGGTCTCGCGGATCGTTGGTCGGTACTGTTCAACGAACAGGAGCCGATCGTCGGCGGTCTCGTCGCCGTCCACATCCTCGAGCACGCTGCCGTCGATCCGCGCGACTACGACGACCGCGGCCGGCAGTTCCGCCCAGTAGTATCGCTTCTCCGTTCCGTCGGGCTGTTCGAGCAGGTCGTAGCCGCCGTCGTACCAGCCCGTCTCGTACTCGGTCCGTTCCTCGAGCAAGTCCCACTCGTCGGGTGCAGTCATCGCATCCCACTGTGGGCTCGACGCGGTAATAGGTGGCCGTTTGTCCGACGCTCGTGCTGGGCACCGATCGCTCGAGCGAGTCGGGTGTAGTTACGAGCGATCGACGAGGTCCCGATACAACCGACCGAACGCCTGTCGGCGAAGCGTCGCCACCGCCGCGTCCGCCTCGTTCTGGAAGGTCGCCGCGACGGCCTCGCCGTCCGGCCCCGCGTGCCAGACGACGCGGTCGACGTTCTCGTGACCGACCGTCGTCACCGCGCCGTCGTAGGTTTGACACCAGTCGTCGAACTCCTCGCGGCTCCCGACCCGTACCTCCAGTAAGTTCGCGAACAGCGCATCTCGAGCCGTCTCGACGACATCGCCGGTGACACGTTCGTCGTACTCCTCGCGGTCGAAGTCCATCGCCTTCGCGACCTCGCGGACGACCGTCTGGGCCGCCGGGCCGACCGACTCGTACTGTGTGCGTGCCTCGTCGACCGAGTCGAAGGTGAACGTCCCCACCGTGTGCATACCCGGCTAGTCGGGCGACCGGCAGTTACGCGTTTTCGTTCCCGTCGGGACCGTCGTCCGTCTCCTCGGCGGCGGCGTTCGATGCCGATTCGTCTCCCTCGTCGGCACGCCCGTCGCTCGCGGCCTGCATTTCGCGAGTGAGCGCCGCGGCCTCCCGGAGCACGCTCTCGGTTTCGGCGGTCATCGATCCGCGGCCGGGCTGGCGGCTCTGCCGGGCGATCCCCTCCTCGAGCGAGTCGGGACGGCCGGGTTCGTGTCCGTGATCGTGGTGGTGGTCGGGGTCCTCGAACGCGGGCGTCTCGATCTCAGCCGCGTGCGGGCTGACGATCTCGCCGAGTTCCTCGGGACTGCAGTCTCCCCAGTCGGGAGCGCGTTCCTCGAGCCACTCGCGGTGGTCCTCACGACCGAGCGACGCGGTGATCGCGAGGTGGTTCGCGAGATGAACCGCGTCGGCCTCCTCGGCATCACAGACCGGACAGGCGTATCCCATAGGGGAGGGTACCGGCTGCGAACGGTAAAACGTCCCGCAACTGACTATCCGAGCTTCCGAATCATCACGATCGCGTCCTCGCCGTTGGCGTAGTACGCCGGCACTCGGCGGAGCGGATCGAAATCGAACTCCCGATAGAGGCGTTTCGCTCCGTCGTTCGAGCGCCGCACCTCGAGTTTGACGGTGCCCGCGCCGTGGGCCGCGAGTACGCCGAGCGAACGGGAGAGCAGCGTCGACCCGATCCCGTCGCCGCGATAGTCCGGATGGACGGCGATGTCCTTGACGTGGCCCAGCGCACGGCCGATCTGCTGGGTGACGTCGGCGACGACGTAGCCGGCGATCACGCCGTCGGTCTCGGCGACGAGAAAGGCCGGCTCGCCGAGGAACCGCTCGAACGCGTCGTAGGGCCAGGGCTGTGGAAACGACTCGTTCTCGATACGGACGACCGCGAGCAAATCCGCACGCTCCGCGGGTCGAACCGTCACTTCGTCGCCGGCATCCGGCACGGGCGTTGTCACACGCGGGGATTACGCGCCGAACAGTAAAAGCCGTACGCGTCCCGGCAGCGCTCCCTCGAGGACAGAGCCGCACGTCCGTCCGGGCCGGACGAACGGGGCGCAGCGGCTGGGATCGATCTGCTCGTCGCTCCCCCAGTCGGTCGTAACTCGTCCCCGGCGTCTTCGACGCGGTCGGCATGTGTCTCGAGATCCGCGGCGAGCGCACGCGCCTGGGTCGGCGTCAACTCGCGTTCCGTCATGTGCTTGGGCACGTGTTCCTCGGTGAGGGTGTCGAGTTCGACCTAGAGACGAACCGCGTCGGGATCCTCGGGGTCGGCCGTTGCGTTCACGACGGACTCCCATTCGAAGGGCTCGCCAATCGCTTTCCCTTCGACGTACTCCAGCGTCGTGGACGCGTTGACTGTCATCAATCGGTCGGCATGGCGATTCGATCGTGACGGCCCGCTCATTTATTTGATGGCTGTCGATCGGCCTCGGCGAACATGACGCACAGTCGTCGATGCACGTTACGAAACCGGCGGTTATCACCGGCTGCGGATGGTCGATGTCCCATCTGGGCGGGTCCGATCGAGTGCGTGACGTCCCTGCCGACTCCGAACCACGAACCCGTGTCCGGATCGGTAAACACTCGCCATACGTACCGGCCGTTCTTGCCACCACTATCCCGGAGCGAATCACCCGATCGTTCGGCCGCATGCCGCAGCCACCGGCCCCCGACGAGAGCAACCGATACATCGATCACTGGCCGGCGACGGTCGACACCTCTCGCTCGAGTCCCACCTGCAGCCGCTCGTCTGCCAGTCGGTACCGGTCGTCCCTGGCTCCGTCCTACCGACTCCGATCGGTCGCGTGCCGTCCGTTTCCATTCGCTCTCTTGAACGATCGGACGTCTCAACCGGCAGTCCCGTCGGAGATAGCGGCATAATACACCCATAAGACAGAGCACGGGTATCGTTTGCAGCCGAAGCGATACTTATCCCGACGGGGTTCGAATAGTCACTAATGACTGAGACGGCCGACTGCAACCCGGAGCCGGGCGAGCAGGACGCGGAGGAACGCGACGACGCCCACCTCGACGATCTCGAAGAGGGAGCCGGCTGTACGGAAATCTGGGAGCACCTCGCCGAGCAACGCGACGAGTGAGACGAGAATTTCGCCCCGGCAGCGACCTTTTTGATGCCGACCCCCGTATGCAGGTGCATGACCGATAACCGGCCCGGTGATCGTTCGGACCACCGTGGCGAGAACGGTCGATCGATACCGACGGACCGTGAATCACCCGTCGGTACACCAGTTATCCGGGGCGATGAATCGGTCGCCGGGACCCGTGCCCGCGAGGCCGTCCAGTTCGATCCCGACGACCCCGAGAGCCTCGCTGACGCCGCCGCAACCGTTCGCGAGTTCGCCGTCGACACCACCAACGACGATCAGCTCTATATGCTCCGCGGTGCAGCCGCCTGCGCCGCCCTCGTCCGCGGAGAAGGCTCCTACAAGGCCGCCGCGGAACGCGCTGGCGGCGACGCCACCGTCTCCGTTATCCGGAAGTGGGCTCGCGTCCACGATCTCCCGCGACCGGTCCGCAAGCAGGTCGCGATCGGCCGGATCGCCCCGACCGCCGCCAAGCATATCGCCCGCGTCGGCGGCGAAGCACGACTCCTCCTCGCATGGGCCATCCTCGATGGCAATCTCACCGTCCGTGACGTCCGCAGCGTCGCCAGTGCCATCAACGACGGCACTCCTATCGACCACGCCCTCGCCGACCACGACGTCACCCTCGGCCAACTCGAGCTCATCCTCTCGCCGTCGACCTATCGCGATCTCCGTCGGCGTGCCTCGATAGAGGGCGTCGAACCCGGTGCTATCGTTACCGATGCGCTCGAACAGTACTTCGAATGAGCTGTCCTCGGGATAGTTCCCCGTTCGCGTGAGGACAGAAAGAAACGTTTAACCGCTCCTCCCCAAAAAGGGAAACCACAGGGCCGGTAGCTCAGTCTGGCAGAGCGTCTGGCTTTTAACCAGACGGTCGCGTGTTCAAATCGCGCCCGGCCCGCTTTCCTATCGCACCCGAACTCGGACGCGACTCGTCTCGGAACCGGCGTGATCCGTTCCACGAGAAGTCGCGTGCGGCTCACTGATTTGGACGGCTTTTGATCGACATTCACGCTCGAGAACCCGAAGGCGACGGGACCGTCTGGACGAGCACTCACAATACGGGGAACCACGAGGGTCGACTTGAGTCGCCTGGGAAACGCATCGACCTTCCGACTTCCTCGAAGCGCACGCCGAGGACCTCGGCCCGCTCGAGCGAGACAGCACACTGTCGAGTCCCGTCCTCGTGTGGGCGCTCGTGTTCGGCTTCGCCGCAAGCGAGGGCAGAGCGGTGAAGTCAACTCATCCACCGCGCGAACATGGAACAAGATGGCGAATCCAACGTGGAGCTACCGACAGCATTCAGTCCAACCACACCCTCACCGTCACCGAGCGCCTCGGTAACCTCGAGATAGCTGGGAGCATCGTCGGCCAGCCAGAGTAGCCCCTTCGGATCGGCGTTCGGGACATCTGGCCCTCGATGTCAGTCCGGTCGATCTCTGCAGAGCTATCAACCTCTGGCAGCAGGCGGGTTTCGGTTCGCTCATCACCGGTGGTCCTGGGCCTAATACCTGCGGCCTCTGCATCGACTGCAGGACGTTCCGTGGTATACTCGACATCGGACGAGCGCGCCGCCACAGTGAGATTGGCGACCGATCATGCCACTCTCGTTAGCTGCTGCTATCGCGGACTGTGATTCCCGATGCCTCTCGAAAGTCGTAGAAAGATACGTCCTGGACACCGTTCGTGACGACTGGACGTTGGTATACGCCAAGGGCTCGAGTTACGGCAGTGGTTCATATAGTACGAGGGTTGAGACGAGGTAAATTACGGAAGAGAGCCGTATCTCAAGCCAAGAGACAGCACAATCCGAGAGCACGGCACTACTGGTACGGGCATGGCGGTTGACTGTGGAGGAGACCATCCACACGACGAGGGAACAAAACGACCTCGGGTCCATAGTACTCCTCGACGGATGACCATCGACGAACGACCCATCCGAAATCTGTGTCCTGATTCCGTGTTCGAGCGAGGGCAGAAATACCGCAACGGGGACATATCCAGCGAATCGAACAGTTCGATGACATCGTCACCGCCGTCGTACAGGGGTCGTCTCAATACGACGTGACCGTCGAACGGGGGCGAAAAGACCATCGACGCCCGGTGTCCGTGTCCCTACGATGGCGCTGGCGAGTGCAAACACGTTGTCGCGGTGTTGCTGGATATTGCCGCCGGCACACCTCGAGACGAGAGCGAACGTGTGGAAACAGTACTGCAAAACGCCTCAGTTGACGACCTCCGGGCATTCCTCCGCGACGTATTCGCCGAACACCCAGATTTCCGTGATCAGTTCCTCGCACGCTTTGGCGACACCGGCAAATCTGTCGAAAAGTATCGCGGCGAAATCGAGCAACTGTTTAACCGACACACAAAGCACTATCCAGTCGTTACCGACGCCATCGACTTCTCACATTTCTTCGAGTTGGCTGAGCGGTACCACGAACGCGAGCGCTACCTAGACGCTGCGGCCGTCTATCGTGCGCTGTTCGAGGAAATCAACGACAACGAAACTCGGATCGACGCTGCGTACGACCACTACGCCAAATCCGTGCAGTCTGCCCTCGACGGATACCTCGAGTGCGTGTTCGCGGCCGATATTGACGAAGACGAGTTCAGGAAGTACATCGGTGTGTTAGAAGATCAAGCGATGTCGGAGCTGCCAGCTAATACCGAGCGGTTCTACCGAGCGATCGATGACCTCGAAGAGCGACGATGACGATCGAGTACCTCGCCCGAAAAATTCGGGGGAACGTCTCCATCCTCGCTGGTCGGGCGCGCTCTACCGAAGGTCTCGACGTCTTCATCGAACAGAATCGACGAAGAGACTGGGGACAAAGTCGAAGGAACGCCTGACGAGAGCCGGTTCTGGGGCCCAGCGATGGCGCTCTCTTCATATACGAGATGTTCGACAACGGTGACTATTTGGATCGCTCCAGAGGACCAGGTTACGCCGCTCTCTCAGCAGTACCGGTGCTCTCAAGGGTCCTCGACCGACTCCTTCCGGATCAGCGGCTAGCTTGCCCCATTCGAAGGCAATCCCGTGTTTTGGTTCCATTTCTACGGGGCGATCCGACGCGACCGATCCATGGTACTGAACGAGCGTGCAACCAGACAGTGGAGGCGGCCCTCTCTCGTGATGTCTCGTTCAGATGAGGATCCAGGAGATCTGAACAAAGACCCTACTGGAGTACAAACGAGTGCCTCCTATCGGCTACTGGTTGCTTCTGGCAGGATCTATAGATGTGGCTGTGGAAAATAAAGAGGTCCAAGAGAAGGTTGTCTTAGGCTTTAGAGAGATATGTGAGAGCCAAGGGCCGGATTTGAACCGGCGGTGGGCGGCTCTGCAGGCCGCTGCGTTCGGCCGGACTCTGCCACCTTGGCGCGTTATATCGTTGTTACTGCGGTCGTTTAAGCGTAGCGGTACGGCACAACTCTTGGGTGAGAGTCACATACGTAGAAAACCCCACACAGCCGATGCTGTGTGGGGTAGTGGAGTATGAGTGGAGGCGGCGAAACGAAGTTCCCAGAGGGTCGCCCACTCCAGTACTAACCGTAACGCAGGCGAGCTTATCTTCCGTGTTCGGGATGGGTACGGGAGGTACCTCGCCGCTATGGCCGCCGTAATGCCGACCAACGGAATCGAACCGTCGTCATGCCAATATCGGTGGCTCTTCAAGACCGTTGTGTACGTGTAGTCCAGTTTGCGTCCGGACCCGTTCTCGCGTCACGGATCCAATGCGATGTAATGTATGAATGTGTGGCTTGGCCAGTTAGTGCTCGCGGGCTCAACACCTCGTTGCCTTGGTGCGTACNGTGGTATCTCTTTTCCAGGTGGGTTTCGAGCTTAGATGCGTTCAGCTCTTACCCCGTGGTGCGTCGCTGCCCGGCACGTGCCCTTTCGGACAGCCGGTACACGAGTGGCACCCATTCGTAGTTCCTCTCGTACTATACGAACGTTCCCGTCAGATACCGTAACCCCCCCAATAGATAGCAGCCGACCTGTCTCACGACGGTCTAAACCCAGCTCACGACCTCCTTTAATAGGCGAACAACCTCACCCTTGCCCGCTTCTGCACGGGCAGGATGGAGGGAACCGACATCGAGGTAGCAAGCCACCCGGTCGATATGTGCTCTTGCGGGTGACGACTCTGTTATCCCTAAGGTAGCTTTTCTGTCAGCAATTGGCCGCATCAAGCAGCCTAATTGGTTCGCTAGACCACGCTTTCGCGTCAGCGTCCGTCGTTGTGCCGGACACTGTCAGACTTCCTTTTGCTCTTGCGCTCTTCCCCGCGTCTCTGACACGGGTGAGGAAATCTTGGGGCGCGCCCGATATCTTTTCAGGCGCGTACCGCCCCAGTCAAACTGCCCGGCTACCAGTGTCCTCCGCCAGGAGTGAGAGTCGCAGTCACCATCGGGTAGTATTTCAATGCTGGCTCGGTGGCCCGCTAGCGCGGGTACCTGTGTANGCCTCCTACCTATGCTGCACAATGGCGACCACGTCTCAGTGACAGCCTGCAGTAAAGCTCTATAGGGTCTTCGCTTCCCCTTGGGGGTCTCCAGACTCCGCACTGGAACGTACAGTTCACCGGGCCCAACGTTGGGACAGTGACGCTCTCGTTGATCCATTCATGCAAGCCGCTACTGAAGCGGCAAGGTACTACGCTACCTTAAGAGGGTCATAGTTACCCCCGCCGTTAACAGGTCCTTCGTCCCCTTGTACGGGGTGTTCAGATACCTGCACTGGGCAGGATTCAGTGACCGTACGAGTCCTTGCGGATTTGCGGTCACCTATGTTGTTACTAGACAGTCGGAGCGTCCGAGTCACTGCGACCTGCCTCTTCGCGAGGCAGGCATCCCTTATTGCGAACGTACGGGACTAACTTGCCGAATTCCCTAACGTCGGTTGCCCCCGACAGACCTTGGCTTTCGCCGCCATGAGTACCTGTGTCGGATCTCGGTACGGACAGTGTGCTCGCCTTTTCACGGGCTCTAGGTTGGCCTGACTTGCGCGATCC
>NZ_AOIJ01000050.1 GCF_000337175.1 Natrinema gari JCM 14663
CCGAACACCACATTGCCCGTGAAGGCTTCGGTTTGGACTGTGTCGCGTTCATTCGCCATTACTAACGACATCGCGTTTGCTTTCTTTTCCTGTCGATACTAAGATGTTTCAATTCTCGACGTTCCCCATTGCGCGAAGCAATTGCGGTGGGGATTCCCATTCGGAGATCCTGAGTTCTTCGCCTCCGTGCGGCTCCCTCAGGCTTATCGCAGCTTGGCACGTCCTTCTTCAGCTCTCAAGCCGAGCGATCCACCAGCTGGCACAGTAGCCACGTTCATCGGATCGACGTTACAACAGGTGTTGTAATGTCAGAGTGACCCGGGAACGGGTCCAGTGGACGCCTGGACTACACGTACACACGGTCTCATCTGCACGCCGGTAGACGGCCGGCCTGCATTAACCCTTCCCCCCCGCGTTTACACGGGGTGGTGCATCGGTTCGGTGTTCGGATTAGATCGAAGTTCCGTCTCCCACTTAAGGGACACGGTTCGATCGTCCTCCGAGACATGGACCCACAGGGATTCGAACCCTGGGCATCCTCCTTGCAAAGGAGGCACTCTACCACTGAGCTATGGGCCCACGTCCGCCCATGAGGGCGGACAGGGGAGTGACATGTTAGCCTTGGTAGTTCAAAGGTGCCCGATCGGCCAGACGCTGGTCGATCGAACGTGGACTGCAAAGGTGGGCTGGGGCATCGCCCCAGTCCCGGTCTGTGGAGGGGATCCAGCCGCAGATTCCCCTACGGCTACCTTGTTACGACTTAAGCCCCCTTGCGGAGCCCAGATTCGACCGACGTTGCGTCGGCCTCATCCGGACCCCACTCGGGTGCTTTGACGGGCGGTGTGTGCAAGGAGCAGGGACGTATTCACCGCGCCCTTCTGAGGCGCGATTACTACCGAATCCAGCTTCATGAGGGCGAGTTTCAGCCCTCAATCCGAACTACGACCGAGTTTCGGAGATTAGCGTCCCCTTTCGGGGTTGCATCCCACTGTCTCGGCCATTGTAGCCCGCGTGTCGCCCAGCACATTCGGGGCATACTGACCTACCGTTGCCCGTTCCTTCCTCCAGTTTGGCACTGGCAGTCCTCCTAATGTACCCAACCACCTCAAGGGTGTTGCTGGCAATTAGGAGTGCGGGTCTCGCTCGTTGCCTGACTTAACAGGACGCCTCACGGTACGAGCTGACGGCGGCCATGCACCTCCTCTCAATGGCTCCAGTAAGGTCATCAACCTGACTTTCACTGCACATTGTCGATGCTGGTGAGATGTCCGGCGTTGAGTCCAATTAAACCGCAGGCTCCTCCGGTTGTAGTGC
>NZ_AOIJ01000051.1 GCF_000337175.1 Natrinema gari JCM 14663
CCTAGCAGACATCGTTTACAGCTCGGACTACCCGGGTATCTAATCCGGTTCGTGACCCGAGCTTTCGTCCCTCACCGTCGGATCCGTCTTCCTGAGGCGCTTTCGCCACCGGTGGTCCGTCCAGGATTACGGGATTTCACTCCTACCCCGGACGTACCCCTCAGGTCTTCCGGTCCCAAGCCACGCAGTTTCCACCGGACGCCCGCGCGTTAAGCGCGCGGATTTCCCGATAGACTTGCGTGGCCAGCTACGNGGTCTTCCGGTCCCAAGCCACGCAGTTTCCACCGGACGCCCGCGCGTTAAGCGCGCGGATTTCCCGATAGACTTGCGTGGCCAGCTACGGACGCTTTAGGCCCAATAATAGCGGTCATCACTTGTGCTGCCGGTATTACCGCGGCGGCTGGCACCGGTCTTGCCCAGCACTTATTCTACGACCACCTTACGGTCGTGAAAAGCGAGGACTATATGCCCTCGCACTCGGAGTCCCCTTATCGCACTCGCGTGCAGTGTAAAGGTTTCGCGCCTGCTGCGCCCCGTAGGGCCCGGTATCTTGTCTCAGATACCGTCTCCGGGCTCTTGCTCTCACAACCCGTACCGATTATGGGCACGGTGGGCCGTTACCCCCCCGTCTACCTAATCGGCCGCAGCCACATCCTATGGCGCCGTAACGTTTCGCGTTCGTGCCACTCCAGGCGATGAACGCTATTCCGCATTAGCCTCAGTTTCCCGAGGTTAGTCGGATCCATAGGGTAGTTTGGCCACGTGTTACTGAGCTATCTGCTACGAGTCTCAACTCGTGCAACTAGCATGGCTAAATCGGACTCCAATAGCAATGACCTCCGGCAGGATCAACCGGAATGCTATCTGTACTCTCCCGTGATGGGAGAGGGTCTGTTGGCGGTGAATGTTCGTACACACTCACACAATGGTCCACGTTCGATGACACGGATCGTCGACCGATCGAGCGTCACCGAACTACCAAGGCTAACATCAGATTCCATCTGTACGGCGGACCGCAGGGGTGGAATCCTCATCTCGTGCGGATGTATTCGTAGTCCCTCCGGGGTATATAACCCCTTCGGACCGGACCCATCCGAGATGACGGAGCGAGTTGAACGCCCCGCCGATCACGTCGTCTTTCGCGTTCATATCCAACTTNCCCATCCGAGATGACGGAGCGAGTTGAACGCCCCGCCGATCACGTCGTCTTTCGCGTTCATATCCAACTTCCCTCGTACATATAAGGGCGTCGGATCGCGCCGCCGGAAACCGCATCCGGCGAGGGCTTCCGCGTACTCCGAACGACGATCCCCTATCATATAAGGGCGTCGTATCGAAACGCCGCCGGTCGGCGTCAGTCGCGTTGGATCCGAGTGCCTCGAGATGGACGGCAACGGAGTGGTCCGCTGCCGTCTCGAGGGCGGATATGATGCCTACCTCCGTGCCGGGTCACGGCCGGAGGGAACGTGGCGGCGTGCGCCACGTCGTTCGCATTACAATCGAATGCCCGGGACACATATAAAGCCGTCGGACGAGATCGGCATCGGAACCCGATACCATACCACGGTTTTGCCCGAGATCGTCGTGGCAATGACACTAATAAATGCAGCGGCTGCTCGAGCGAGTCGAAGCGCCGTCTCGAGAATGTCACGCGGGCGGAGGTCGGCCGGTCATCCCGCCCTTGTAGGGAGTCGGACCGAATGATACCCGCGTGCTCGCACTCGAGCGTGCACGCGGATGAAGGCTTCGTGTCGCGGGCCAACGGACGGGGGCAACGCATCGATGCCGATAAACCACGTGCGTTGCAAGAGGGAGACGAATGGTCCGGGACCCGTTCGCTTCGGAGTCGACGCCATCCGCAGAGGAGATCTGCTCTGCGCTGGACGATCCCGACTGCCGCGAGATCATCCGCAATCTCGAGGAGCCAATGACCGCGTCGGAGCTATCGAATCGGTGTGAGATTCCGCAGTCGACGCTGTACCGGAAACTCGAAGTGTTGACCGAAGCGACGCTGCTCGAGGAGTCGACCGAGATTCGACAGGACGGCCACCACGCGAGCAAGTACTCGATCGCGTTCGACGAAATCACGCTCGGGTTGGATGAGGAGCGGTCGCTGACGGTCCAGATCGAACGGCCGGCGCGGACGGCGGACGAACGGCTCGCGGAACTGTGGTCGGAGGTGCGAAAGGAAACATGAATCCATTGCCCGCCGGCTCGGCCGAGACGATGTTCGCGCTGGCCGTCGTCAAGACGCTCGTGCTCACGGTTGGGAGCATCATCACCTACTTCGCGTTCAAGGCGTATCGTCGAACTCGACAGCCCGCATTGGGCTATCTCGCTGCAGGGTTCGGTCTCGTCACGCTTGGACTGGTGCTCGCCGGGATGTTGTACGAACTGCTCGATGTCGGGCTCGCGACGGGGATCTTACTCGAGAGCCTACTCGTGTTGGCCGGCTTTCTCGTGATCGCGTACTCGTTGTACGTCCAGTAAGCGTCAATCTCGAGTTCGTCGGATCGCCACCGCTGGCCATGGGACAGTGTGTGACGTGGCTCGGGTCGGATAGGAATCGACACAGCCCGGACGAACGGAAGTACCGAGGGTTCTATTCAGAGATCGGGGCCTGGTCCAGTGCTCGGACTACCGGTTGAGCGTGTGAATCGCGTGGCCGAGCGCGTTTTCGGCGGCTTCCATCACTGCCTCCGAGAGCGTCGGATGCGTATGAACCGTCGAGGCGACGTCTTCGAGGGTCGCGCCGAGTTCGATCGCGAGGCCGAGTTCGGCGATCAGTTCCGAGGCTTCGGGGCCGACGATCGCGGCACCGAGGACGTAGCCGTCCGCGTCGTCGGCGACGATCTTGACGAAGCCGTCGGAGTCGCCGGTGGTCAACGCACGGCCGCTGGCCCGGAGCGGGAACTGACCGGTGACGGTCTCGAAACCGGCGTCCTCGGCCTCGGGTTCGGTCATCCCGACGGTCGCGATTTCGGGGTCGGTGAAGACAGCCGCGGGCATGGCCTGGTGGTCGATTGCTGCGGGTTCGCCGGCAATCACCTCGGCAGCGACCTGCCCCTCCGCACTGCCTTTGTGAGCGAGCATCGGTTCGCCGGCGACATCGCCCACGGCGAAGATATGTTCGATGTTCGTGCGTGCGCGCGAATCGGTTTCGATGAACCCGCGATCGTCGGTCTCGACGCCGGCTTCCGCGAGGTCGAGCGTGTCCGAGACCGGCTGGCGGCCGACGGCGACGAGGACCTTCTCGGTGTCGAGTTCGAGGCGTTCGTCCGCGACGGCTTCGGCGCTTCCACCGTCGGCGGTCACCTCGTCGGCCGGGTCGGCGATGACTCGGATCCCGCCGTCCTCGCGCTTGTCCCAGTCGGATGCGGTGTAGCCGAACTCGAAGTCGATCCCGAGATCGGTCGCCCGTTGTTTGACGGGGCGTTTGAGATCGTCGTCGTACCCCGGCAGGATCGAGTCGAGCATTTCGACAACGGTCACGTCGGTCCCCAGCTTGGCGAAGACGCCGGCGAGTTCCATCCCGATGTAGCCGGCCCCGACGACGACCAGCGAGTCGGGGACGGAATCGAGCGCGAGCGCCTGTTTGGAATCCAAGACCGGTTCGTCGTCGAACTCGAAGTTCGGGATCTGGATGGGCCGCGAACCGGTTGCGACGATCGCGTGTTCGAACTCGAGCGTCTCCGAGCCCTGCCCTTCACCGCTGTGCGAGACGCGGACGGTGTTTTCGTCCGCGAAGTGGGCGGTGCCCTCGAGTAGATTGACCTGATTCGCCTTGCAAAGTTTCTCGACGCCGCTCGTGAGTTGGTCGACGACGCCGTCTTTCCAGTCCATCATCCCGGCGAGATCGATCGCGGGGTCGGCGTGAATCCCCATCTCCTCGGCGGAGGCGGCCTCGTGGGCGATATCCGTCGCAGTAATCAGGGCCTTCGAAGGGATACACCCGTAGTTCAGGCAGGTCCCTCCGTAGGCGTCTTTCTCGACGAGCGTGACGTCCAGATCGAGTTGCCCGGCGCGGATCGCGGCCACGTAGCCAGCGGGTCCGGCACCGATTACCAATACGTCCGTTCCAGTGGTGACATCTCCAACGACCATTGTTCAATTCGGATGGACGTTCCGAAGCATACTGTAGGTGTTCCTTGGCGACGGACCACCGAGCGTCGTTACTCCGATTCGGTTCGATCGACGAGCACTGTATTCTCGCCGAGCGTCGTCTCGCCGAGCGCGAACTCCCGTTCGGTCAATCGGCTGTTGATGCCCAGGAACGTGTCGCCCTCGAGACTCAACTCGTCGTCGATTTCGACGACATCAGCGCCGACGTGGGCCGGTTTCCCGGAGGAGACGATCGACTCGATCGCGGCCAGTTCGTCGTCGGTTTCGAATGGCCCACAGAACACGGCAAACGACTGTGGACCGGACGCGGGAAGCGGATACTGGCGGCGAACCGATTCGCGGTCGATACACGCGAGGTCGTCGTCGTCGATGAAGAACAGGCGGTGGCCCGACGGCGTATCGCCGACGGTGCCGTCGCCGCCGTCGGCCGTCGCCGTCGGTGGTGTGGGCCTGCCCCCGTCGACACCGCTCCCGCCATCGTCGTCGAAGCCGCCATCACCCGGCGAGGATGCCGCTGCGGGAGTCGCCGACGCTGAACCGGTATGGCGGAGATAGAGTTCGAGCATCGACTGGAGGCCCGCTTTCGTGCCGCGTCGTTTGTACAGCGCCGGCGCTCGAGAGAGCAGTTCCCGCCGTGCGTCCTCGGGCCAGTTCTCGTCGGTCTCGACCGCGAGCCACTGCTCGAGCCACGAGAGGGCCTCGCTCGGAACGGCATCGGGGTCGAAGTAGCGGCCGATATCGTCGATTTCCGCCTCGATATCGGCGAAGACGGACTCGAAGACGGAGAGGTACTGTTCTAAGAACGCGGCCGAACGATCGTCTTCCTGATAGAGTTCGGGGAGGTATCGAAGGTACGACTGGCGCGGGCAGAACGCCGTCACGGAGTCGACACGCGGCGATGACTGCGGGCTCCCGTCGAGTTCGAGCGCGACGAACAGGTATCGACCGACGGCGTCCCGCAAGAAGACGTCGTCCGGGTTCAGCGAGTCGACGGTCGTCCAGTGGACATCGGCGTGTGCCGCCAGCGCGTCGATCGCTGCGGTCTGCCACGCGTCTACGTCCGACCGGAACCGGTCCGGCAGCGCCGCTGTGAGCCGGTCGCGGTCGCGACGGGCAAGCTCCCAGACGGAGGTGACGCCCAGCTCACGCAGCGAATCGGCCGCGTCGGCCGATATCGCATCGAGGTCTGCAAAGTCAGCGTCGCTGGGCATCGGGTGGTTCGTCGCGAGATATCGGACTCGGACCTGCGTGCTCGCGGTCAGCTGGGAGAGTTCGAGCGCGAGGCGGTGCCACTCGGTGTCGTCCGCGCCGGAATCGTATCGGTGGAACGCGTCGCCGACGTGGCGGTCCCGCCGCGGATGGCGCGCATGGCGCTGTCGCTCCCGGAGCAACTGGCCGGAGCCGTTCGAACCGGTAACGGCATACAGCTCCCGCCGGTCGTCGGGTGCGGTCGGTCGAGCAGCGAGGGTCCGACAGGACCGGTCGAACCGATGGCGTTCACGGAACGTTCCCGATTCGGGGTCGCGCTCGAACAGGGCTGGCAGTTCGTCCTCGAGTCGGCCGGCGACGAAGAGCGTGTCGTCGACCACCGAGAGCGCGGTCGGGGAGAACTTGGTGCCCGCTGCGACGAACTCGGTATCCGTAATCGGGAACCGGTCGTCGGCGTCGTTGTCCCCGAACGTCCGGACGTTCGGGTCGCCGTCGTTACGGTCGAGTACGTATCCGCGGCCGTCCGCACCGACGGTGAGATCGGTCGGGTCACCGAGCCACCAGTCGATAGTCAACTCGGGAGCCCCATCCCGGCCGACGGTCCGGATACGACCGACACCGTCGAGGAGGTAGAGGCGGCCCCCACCGTGAGCGATTCCGATCGGGTCGGTCGCGTCGGTCTCGATGGTCCCGATCGTGCGCTGGAGTTGCGGCGCGATGACGGTAATGGAGCCGTCGGCTCCGTCCGCGATGAAAGCCCGGTTGTCGTCGACACAGAGTGCACACGGATCGTCGACATCGCCGGCGGAACGGGTCCACAGACGTTGTGTGATGTCTGTCGTCGGATCGTGACGATAGAGCGATCCCGACGTGTGCAGGCTGTACAGATCGCCGTTCGAATCCATCGCTGCGTCGACGACAGCGTCGTCGATCGCCGATCGCTCGATAGAAACCGTCGTCGCCAGGCCGATCCCCTCCTCGCGGACGTCGACGTTTCGCCCGATCCACTCCTGCCAGTCCGTGGTACTCATCGTCGTCGCGTATGAAAAGTCCATGAGTTAGGCACCCCTGTCGGTCGAATCGGTCTGGATCGAGAGATCCGTCGTCACGTCTTTGACGGTGAACAGCGAGGTGTCGTCGATCCGGACGGTCCCGTCGTCGATCGTTGCGCCGCCGTGGGCGACGATCGTGACTTCGCTGACTCGGTCTATCACGTCCAGTTCGGCGATCCGATCGACGAGTTCCGAGCGGTGCAACGCCTCGCCGAACGGCCATCCCGTTCCATCATGCCCCGTAAGGGGATGGATGTACTCCTCGATAGCCGTCCGAACGGCGACATCGTGGCCACCGCCGGCGTATCGAGCTCTGGCCCGACCAGTAACCGAGATATCGAGGCCGACGTACCGTGGCCCCATCACGCGGACCCGATCGCTCAGCAGTTTCCGGTCGCCGATATGCTGCCTGACGGCGCGCAGGAACCCCTCGCTCGGTTCCGGCATCCCCACGTCGGGCGGCGCGAAGGGGACGACGACGACGGTGATCTCGCCGTCCTCGACGAGCACGTTCGTCCGGCCGATCCTGAGCCCGGGCGTGTGCGCGGCGACGTATCGGTAGTCGTCGGCAGTGATCGCCCGGTACGGAATCCGGCGGTCGCGTCGCACCCGGTCGAGCGCGTCGTCGATGGTCTCCCTGGCAGCGCCCCCGGTCGCGGCCGCCATCGGTGTCGCCTCGATATCGCTCCCGTCGATCGGACCCTCGAGCGAGATGTCGGGATCGGCGAGATGCCAGATCGTCTCGGCCGGAACGTTTCCGGCCTCGCCGCCGCCGGCAACATAGTCGGCGACGACGGTGGCATCGGCGGGCGGAACCCGGCCGCGATTGCCATCGCCGAAGGTGACGGTTCCCGCCTCCCGGTCGAGGAGGAAATGTCTAGCGTCGGGCCCGGAGGCATCGAAGTCGGGAACCGCCTGCCACCGTTGCCCGTCGACGAACACCGTCGCGGAGAGCACGGGCGACCGCTCGAAAGCGTACGTCTGGCCGTCGAGCGACGGCGTCTCGTGGGGACGGCCGACCTGTGTCAGCGATTCGTCGCGGACCGACACCCGATGGCTGACCGAGACGACGTTCGGCTCGATAGCGTCGAACTGCGGCGGGATTTCGTGTCCGGCCGTCTCGAGACGACACCGGAGCCACGGTCGGTCCGACGACCGGACGGCAGCCGGCGGATCGGGCGTGTCCGCGCCGCTCGTCACCGCCTCGTCGTCGGGCAGGCCCAGTTCGATCCGGCCGCTCCGATAGAACGCGTTCGTCCCGTCGGCCGCGACCGAAAGCCGGTGCCACGCGTCGTCGTCCCCGCGGCGGTACTCCCAGACGGGTTCGACCGAGGGTTCGAACAACGACTCGAGCGAGCCGTGGGTCGCCGGCTCCGGGAGATTAGCCTCGTGATAGCTGACGGTCAGGGTCAGCGTCCGGGCGTGTGCAAAGGGGTCGCCGTCGAATCCCAGATAGCAGGCGTCTCCCGCGGCCGCGTCGGCACCGAACGCGCGGTAGAACATCCCGTCGGTCCGGTTCGCGTGCGTGTTGTCGGTCCGGCCGCTATCGGTCACCGTCAGCACGCGCTCGAGGGTCGCCGCAGTCAGCGTGACCGCGTGATCGGTCTCGAACCGGTAGCTGGCGTCGGCGTCGTTGGTATCGGTGACCGAGAACTGCGTCCCGGCGGGGAGTCGTCCCCACGCAGCGTCGGTCGGCAGCGACAGTCGCAGACGCGTCGACGCCGGTGTCGGTGGCCGTCGACGCTCGCCCATCAGCGCGAGGTACTTTTCGCGGTGATCGTCGGTGACCCTGTCGAGTTGATAGACGTACGTTTCGGTCAACCAGGCGAGAACCTCGAGGATCGTGATTCCGGGATCGTGCGGATTGGCGTCGGTCCACTCGTCGGCGTAGGCTGGGATGAGGTTCGTGGCCTCCGACAGGATCTCCTCGTAGGTTCTGTCGTCGAGTTCCGGAACGTCAATGCCCACGTCCATCACCCCCAGCCGGTCGCTGGGTACGACGGTCGGATCGGAGTGCGTCGATCACGAGCGACCCGCCTCCATCGTGACTGCCACGTCGTGAGCCCCGCTGCAGACCAGCACGTCCGACGGGAGTGGTGGCCCCGTCTCGCGCTCGGACAGGGAGCGTTGCTCGCCGCCCACCTCGATCGTCGCATCCAGATCGATCACGTCAGCGACGTGGTCCGCACCGTCGACGAGATCAGCCAGCGCGTCGACCGACGGGGCCTCGCCGAAGGCCCACCCGTTGCCCCCGTTGCCGTCGAGGGGATGCAGGAACTCGTCGAGCCGTCGTTCGATCGCCGCCTTCAGCAGCGAGACACTCGTGCTGTCGGCCATGGATACCGAAACCGAGACCGATAGCTCGGCGTAGCTCGGTCCGCGGACGACGATCCGGGACGTTTCGGACTCCACGAGCGAGGCTGGCGCACGGTCGCGGACCGTCTCGCGAACTCGTTGTTTGAGTTCCATCGACGGCACCGGTTTCTCCCGCTGTGCGTGGGGAACGATCAGGAGGGTGACGCTGCCGGCCTCGGCGGCTCCATCCGGATCGCACTTGACTTTCGACAGTTCGCGAAACGCCGCGTTCGCGACACGTTCGTAGTCGGTCGGCGTAACCGCTCGATCTCGGTGTTTGAGTTGGTTCGTGGTTCGTTCGACGAGCGCGTCCCTGGACTCGGCATCGGCCCCACCGTCGGCGGGCTTCGGGTTCGAGACGTCCTCGGCCAGCGAGATCGAACTCTGTAGATCAGTGATCGTATCGGCCGCGACGTTGCCGTCGCGCCCGCCGCCGGTCGTGTACGTGACCGTGATGTTCCCCTGTCCGGCCGGCGGGATCCGGCCCCGGTTGCCGTCGCCGAAGCTGACGGTCCCGTCGATCCTGTCGACGACGTAGTGGCGGTCGTTCGCATCGGACTCCAGGAAGTCCGAGACCTGCTGCCATCGGACCCAATACTCCGTCACGTCGCCGCTGGCGTCGGTGACGCGTCGAACATCCTCGGGCCGCTCCGAGCGGAGGTCGCGTCGTTCGCTAGTCGACACCGTCTCGGACTCGTCAACCCACACGTCGACGTCGATGACCGGCGCGTGGGCACACGAGAACGATTGCTCGTGGGTCCCATCGCTCGAGCCGAGGACTTCGTCCTCAATCGTCCGCGTGTTGTAGGCCCACTGCGTGTTCGGGTGCAGTCCGTCGAGGGTCGGCGGGGCCGTGGTCCGGTCCCGAGGCTGATCGGCCTCGGGGGCCGATCGTGCCGACCCCGAGCCGTCGATCGGTCGTCGGTCGAACTCGTCTTGGGTGACCCGGACGCGGATCCAGTGGCAACGCCGACCGAAGCGGTCGAACGCGGTCGTCTGTTCGGGGAAAGTCAACTCGACGATGCCACGCTCTGTCAACCCGCCGGTCCGGTCCCGGACGGTGAGTTTCGACCACTCGTCGGCGTCGGGATCCACACAGTACTCCCAGCGCATGCCGGGATCGAACGAGCGCGGATAGGTGACGTCCTCGATCGGGACGAAAAACGTAAGCGGACCGTTTCGAAGCGTGTCGTCGAACCCCAGATACAGCGTCTGCGTGTCATCGGGAAGTTCGTCGAACGGCGAGATCGGCGATTCGCTCCCCGCGAGGTCGCCGCTGATGGCGGCGTTGTTGCGCGCTCGAATCGTCTCGAACGGTTGCATCCCGCGGTCGTAGTGGATCGAAATGTCGCCGAAACAGGGCGGATCGGGCGAGTTGACGACCGAGCCCCGGGTGCCGGCGTCGGTGACGCCGAACGACGGTTGTCCGTAGTTTCCACTGACCAGCCGAGCGCGGACCCAGACGTTTTCGTGGCCGGACACCGCCGTCGGTTCGATGTCCTCGGGAACGGTAAAGCGAACATGGCCGGCCCGCCGAAGCGTGTTCGTCTCGTCCTCGAGGACGGTCAGTCGGTTCCACCCGCTGCCGGTCCAGTACTCCCAGGAGAGTTCCGGCGGCCCGCCGAGCACCCCGACCCCCTCGGCCGTCGATGTCCCGTCGGCGTCGGTGTCGATTTCGTCGGGCGTGTCGGCATTGGCCACGGCATCGCGTTCGTCGGCGGCCGGTTCGGCGGGCGAATCGAACCGCACCTCGACGACCCCGCCACGCTTGGTAAAGGCCTCTTCCGAGGCGATATAGAACGTCGCCGGCGGTTGGGGCAGCCGACCGAGCGGCCGAACGTCCCCGTCGTCCGTCGAGAGCGGGACGTCGTTCGAACGCAGCGAGTCGGGCGAGAGTCCGTCCTCGCTCGGATCGCGGCCGACGCTGGCCGAGATCGATTCCAGGTGCAACGAGAACACGTCCGGATCGGGTTCGTCATCATCGATCCGACACCGAAGCCATCGACTTTCGACGCCGTCGACCGCGTGTTCGACCGGCGTTCCGGGAAGCCGAAACCGCAACTCGAGCCGATCGCCGTCGCCGGACCGCGAGGGGGACGACTGGAGCCGTTCCTGGAGCAGATCGAGCCGAATCGCGTCGTCGGCCGCCTCGTCGTCAGTCCACTCCTCGAGTCGGTGCCATCCCTCCGTGCCGTCCTCCTCGCCGTAGTACTCCCAGACGGCGTCGGTCTCGAGGACTGGATTGTCGGTGGCCATCTCGGCGGTGATCGTGATCGGCGAGCCCGGCTCGAGCGTCAGCAGGTCGCTGTGTGCCAGATAGAGCACGTGTTCCTGGATGGTGTCGCCGGTGAACAGCTCGACCGGTTCGTTGGCGGTTCGAACGTCGCCGTGGTCGACGATGCGATCGGCGGCGGGATCGACGGAGAGCACATCCGTCAGCGATGCCCCAGTCGCTTCGAACCCGTCGTCCTGTGGAATTTCGAAGATCTGATCGGGTCCATCGCTCGGTTCCGCGACGGCCTGTGTCCCTCCGGGGATCGCAACGTTGCGATCGATATCGGCCGAGACCGAAAACGTCAGTGGGAGCCGTGCGGCCTGGGGCGGCCGTCTGTCGAACCCGAGCGCATCGAGGAACGCGATTCGGTGTTTCGACGGGACATCGTTCAGCCGCCGGATAACGTCGGCACCGAGCTGGGAGAAGATCCGCAAGAGCACGGTGGCGTTGTCGTCCGTCGACGGGTCCCACGATTCGGTGTACTGATCCGCGAGGGTCCGCAACTCGGCGTACAGTTTCTCCCGGTCCCTGTCGTCGACGACCGGTGGCCGACTCATCCGTCACCCTCCGTGATGTAGAACGGATACACCATATTCGAGAGGCTGTTGGTCGTTCGAACCCGATACTCGATGTCGATGAGGACCTTGTTCGGCGCTTCGGCATCCGTTCGAGCATCGATGTCCTCAATGTCGATCCGCGGCTCCCATTGGACGAGCGCCTCGCGGACGCTGCTCTCGATGAGATTCAGCGTCGCCGGCGTCGCGGCCGAAAACACGTGGTCGTGGATCTCACAGCCGAATTCGGGTCGCATCACTCGCTCACCCTTGGCCGTTCCGAGAATGATCCGGATCGACTCGCGGATGTCGTCCTCGGCCTCGGACGTGCGGACCGAGCCACGGGCATCGGTCTCGACCGGAAACGACCAGCCGGTTCCGAGAAACTCGTCGGACATGAGTCAGCCGATCATGACCGTCGAACACCCGCTCGCGATCGTGTTGGGCGGTCCGCTCTCGATGATCGTATCGCCCATTCTCGCCGCGGGCATCTTGTTGATCAGAACGCTCGTACTCCCTTTGGTTACGGTGCCGCCGACGTGGGGTACGGGTCCGGTCGTGAGCGGACACGTATGGACGTCCGCCAACGCTCGCCACGCGGGCCGCTTCCCGATCAGGACGTTCGGACTGCCGGTCCCGGCCAGCGGCGTCCCGTGTGCCGTCTGATCGCCGACTCTGGCTGCTGGTTGCATTTGACTCTATTTTAATTCAAGGTAATTAGTTTCCCTTTAACTTTTACCATCCCGGTCCCATCGACATTGACCATCGACCCGGAGAGCGCGAGTTTCGCCTTGCTATCGACGTTGACCGGGCCTTTCCCCTTGATCTTGACGCCCTTCTTGCCCGTGATCTCCACGGAGTTCCCATCGAGGGAGATCGTCGATGCTGAGAGTTCGAGGTCCGATTTCGCGTCGATCGCGACCGACCCGCTGTCGGAATCGATCGTAATGCTGTTGTCGTTGGACTCGTCGCTGATCCTGATCGTCTCCGAACTGCCCGAGTCGTCGATCACGATCTCGTTGCCGCCGGTCGTTCGAATCGTAATACTGCCGTCGTCGGCGTCGTCGAACGCGATCACGTGATCGCTCCGGGAGCGGACTTCACGGATATCGTTGTTCCCATCGCCGTTTTTCTGCGGTGGCTTCTGCTTGCCGTTCCACAACGATCCGATCACGAACGGCTTGTGAATGTCACCGTTCTCGAACGCGACCAGTACCTCGTCGTCGATCTCCGGCAGGAAGTAACTCCCGTACTCGTTGCCGGCCATCTCGGTGGCGATCCGCGCCCAGTGACTCTCGTCGTCGGCGTCGCGCCACGGGAACTGGAGTTTGACCCGACCGAGGTCCTTCGGATCCTCGTTGTTCGTCACGATGCCGACGGCGACGCCACGAATACCGCCGTCGTCTGCGCCGCCATCGTCGATGAATCCGGACGGCTTCACGAGGACACCTCCGTTACCTCGAAGGACGTCCGATAGCCGGCGCTTCCCATCCGGTGCGTGGCTTCGGTGACGTAGTAGTCGGCGGAGAATCGGCCACCCAGCTCCTCGAGTCGAATAACGCTGCCGGCCCTGATTTCGGGGGTACCGTCGGCCTCACCGTGACCGGTGATGACGCCGTCGGAGAATCGATTCAACTTCGTTTCGGCGACCCGTTTCGCTTCGTCCCGTGACATTGCTTGTACTCTGAAAACCTCCTTGTAGTTCGCGTTCGTGCTGCCGGCGGTCGCGACGATCTCGGATTTGTTCTGTTCGTCCCAGCTCCGGACCTCGACCGTGTCGATCTGAGACCGCTGTGTGATTTCGGCGTAGAAATCGTGCAGCGCCTCGCCGTACCACAGTTCGGCGACCGGACCGTCGCCGTCGCCTTTCGCGGATCGGGGGCGGAAGCGAACGGTGTCACGCTCGGCGTAGAACTCGAACCCGTAGGTCTCGGCCAACTGCTGGAGGAACCGGTAATCGCTCTGGCCGTCCTGAATCAGCTTTTCGCGTTTGATCGACGCGTCGGAAACGTCGACCGTCGAAAACGGGTACGACGACAGCACGTCCTCGACGGCCGTCCCGACCGTCTCCTCCGCCCAGGAGTCCGAGCGAGTGCCCTGCATGAGTTCCCAGAGCAGGCCGTAGCCCGACACCGTGACCGACGGCCCGCGGTCGGTCGTGAACTCGGCGTTGATCGAGCGGATGGAACCGGTCAACAGCGGCGTCAGCGTCCCGTCACCGCCGTACCCCATCGCTATCTTGACGTCCGTTCCGACCGCGAAATCGTCCCAGGTCAGACCGCTGAACTCCCCGAGTTCCTCGTCGAACGGGAAATTCAGGGTGAACGAAAACCGATCCGCGCCGTCGAGAGTCTGTCTCTTATACACATCTCTGANAGATGTGTATAAGAGACAGACTTTGAACCGCGGCGAATAGCGCGGCTGAATGTTCGTTCCGGTACTCATGACTACAGCGGGGGTAGTTCGAGTTTGTCGCCCGCCTCGATCGCGCGGGGATCCTCGATGTCGTTGTGATCGGCGATCGTCCGCCAGTGCGACGAATCGCCGTACTCCTCGGCGGCGATCAGCCACAGGGTATCACCGTCCGTGACCGTCCAGACTTTCGTCTTGTCCGTCGACTCCGGCGACACCTCGGATTTGTGATAATCGGCCGTCTTGTACTCCATGAACACGACGTTCACTCGAGCGCGGACGGGAACGCCGCTGGGCAGGAACTTCGTGAACTGCTTGTTCGCCCGCTGAACAAGGGCGGTGAAGTCGATTCCGTCGCCCCAGACGAACCGACAGACCGGCGGCGCGTGCAACTCGCCGTCGACCGACAACAGCGTATCGATGTGTTTCGTATATCGCTCGCGGACATCGACCCGCTCCGTGTTGGGAGACCCCTTCGAATCCAGTTCGTCGCTCGTATCGAAAAACAGCTCCATCGACAGCGTCTCCGCGTTCCCGTCGACGAACTGCATGATCGACGCCCCCGAGCCAGTCGCCTTCAGTTCGCCGTAGTTGACGCTCTTCTCGACCGTGTAGGCGTTCGGGTTGAACTTACAGTCGATCGTCTCGCCCTTCTGTTTCCCGTTCAGGATCATGATCTGGGCTTTCTCGAGCTTGCCGCCGCTGCTCATCTACAGCCCCCTCCGTTCGCGCTCGACCCTGATTTTCCGCTCGAGCTTCCGGTAGAGTTCCTGAACGGCGCGATCGACGTCGGCGTCGAACCGCGGGTCCGTCCCGGACGACAGATCGACGCTGTCGAACCGGTTCCGGCTGTGACGGTCCTGATCGGACCGACGACCACGTTGCGGCTCAGACCGCCGCTCCGAGGGGTGCTGGGGCCGGTCGATCGACGACCGATGTCGGTCGTTCAGTCCCGACCCCGTGCTGTCGTTCAGTCCCGTCCCCACGTCGTGACCGACTGTCGACCCGGGCTGGGCCGGTTCCTGGCTGCGTTCGGACCCGAATCCGGAGCGCGTCCGCGCACCGCCAGTCTCCCTTCGATCGGACGATCCGCGTCGCTCACGACCGGAGGCGTGCCCCGGTGTCGCACGACTTGCAGTCGATTCTCGAACCGCGCCGCTTGGTGTCGTCGAGTCGCGCGGCGTTGCGTTCGAACCGTTCGGTCCACCCTGGCCGACGGACGGCGCGTCCGTCGCCGACGACCGTCGATAGGTCAGCGACGGTCGATCTGACGCTGCACTCGTTTGCATCCCGTTCACACCCGTACGTTCCCCTGTTGATTCAATAGTATTAGTTGTTGGTTTATTTTTCGGGGCGTTCGGTATCCGAGACTGCCCCGACGCTGCCGATGTGGCCGCCGCGTCCGTCGTCGGATCCGACACGTCGTCTCGAGTCCGGAGCGAAAGCGACGAGGTAGCGACCGCAGTGCGACTACTGGGTACCCCGTCCGTCACAGAGGCTCCCGTCGACGGCCGTCGACGCATACGGAGACGTGATTCGAACCGTCGGCGCTCGCCCGCGATCCCAGCCGTGGTCGACGGCCGGTCCGACACGGTCGGCGCGAGAGCGTCAGCGTCGCCGTTCCCCGTGGCGGCCGTTCCGACCCGTGCTTGCCTCGAGTCAATAGCCTCGACGCGGGCTGGCCGCGGCGACGCGTCGGCCCGCTCCGCCGTCGATCCCGGACGGATGGCGATCGTCGGTGGTCGCGCCGGACGGGAGTCGGATCGGGAACTGGACTCGTCCGACACGCTCGCAGCGGCGGTGCCGGTGCGACCCGAGCGACGCGTCGTGTGAGACTTGCCCGACGAGCCGGCGGCCGTCGTTCGCAAAACGGAAAGCGGTGTCCGTCGGTCCGACCGAGGTGTCCGAGTAGCCGCTACACCGGTTGCCTCAGCCGTTGCAGTCGCCGTCGACTCGGGCCGCGGGCTCGTGTCGGGCGCAACGGTTCCTCGAGCCGATCGGGGACGCGACCGAGCGGCTGCCGCCGTGGTATCGACGCCCCGGCTCTTCGACGAACGCTGGAGCGTGGTCGAATCGGCTGCCGTCTGCGGATCGATTGGCGTCGATCCGGTGGCCGCTTCGGTACCGCGCCAGTCCCCCGAGTGGGGACGTGAACCGACACCATCGTTTCGTTCGGACGACGATCGGTCGGGAGCAGTTCGCTGAGCGTCGGTAACAGACGAGCGGTGGTGCAGCATCGGTTCCGGCGGCGAGGAGCCGGCCGCACTACCCCGATCGAACCCGGAGACCGCAGCGCGACCGTCTCGAGGCGACTGGGACCGCGACCCGGTCGGCTCGGTCACCGCCGGCGAACGATACTGGAGCGTTGTCGACCGCTTGCCGAACTCCGCGCCGAACTGGGAGTCGGTGTCCGCTGTGAGCGGCTCCGAACGAGTCCGTCGGCGCGGACTCGCGGAGACGCGAGACGGCGAGACGGCGGCGTTCGTCGAACGTGTGTGCGTCGTCCGGGTCGGCGGTTTCCGAACGCGAGCCCCGATATCGGTCGATCCGGCCTCAATATCAGCCGACCCGGCAGCGACACGGGTACGCGTTCCCCGTCCACTCGCCGACCCCACCGACGGCGACGCATCCGCTGGCGCTGCCGAGGCTGCGTCTGCGGCCGGGCCGGCCATCGATCTAGTAGTCGTTTCCCTACCGCGCCAGTCCCGCGAGCGAGGGCGTGAAACGGCTCCATCGTTTCGTTCGGACGGCGATCTGCTGGAAGAGGGTCGCTGAACGTCGGTAACCGACGGGCGGTGTTGCGGGGTCGATACCGGCGACGAACCACTGACCGAACTACCGCGATCGAACCCGGAGACCGCAGCGCGACCGTCTCGAGGCGACTGGGACCGCGACCCGGTCGGATCGGTCACTGCCGGCGATCGATACTGGAGCGTTGTCGACCGCCTGCCGAACTCCGCTCCGAATCGGGAGTCGGTGTCCGCTGTGAGCGGCTCCGAACGAGTCCGTCGGCGATGACCCGAGGTGACCCGAGACGGCGAGATGATGGCGTCCGTCGAACGTGTGTGCGTCGTCCGGGTTGGCAGTTTCTGAACGCGGGCCTCGAGATCGGGCGACCCGGCCACAATATCGGCCGAATGGGAAGCGGCACGGGTGCGCGTTCTCCGTGCACTCGCCGACCCCACCGACGGCGACGCATCCGCTGACGCTACCGAAGCTACGTCTGCGGCCGCATCGACCGTCGACCTGGTGGTCGTTCCGGAGTCGCTGACAGAGGTGTCGCCCGTCGGCCGTTCCCGCTCGCGTCGCGTCCGGGATGAGTCCGGTCTCGAGGGAGCCGGCCGGGCCGTCCGATCGTCCCGTCGGAGCGACGTTCCCCGCTCGGAACGCAGTCGAAGTACCGGCATCCGACTGCTCGAGTCCGGCGAGATCGCGCCTGTTCGATCACGTCGTGTCGTCCCCGAACCGAACCGATGGCTGCTCGAGGCGACCACTTCACCGAGCGCCGTCGGGTCGGGAGACGCGGACGCGGGTTCGATGGCAGCAGCGGACGGCTGATGCGTCCTCGAGATCGAGTGGAGCGGTGTGGACGGACTGCGGCCGTTCGATACCGTCACCGGCGTCACAGTCGTCACCCCGGACGCCGCGCTCGAGCGGGGTCGCTCGAGCGAACGCGTGTCCGTCTTCCCATCGTCAAATCGCGTCCGCGAGACCGTCTCCGTCCCGGACCCGTGGCGCTGAGAGATCGCATCGGGCGAGTCCGCAGCCACGGGCTCGCGCCGCGACGAGTGGACCGGCCCCGCGATCGGGTCCGAACGGGACGCGACTTCGGTTCCCCGTTGCGAACGGTGGGGGTGCTCGCGTCCCATCACTGCCAGCCGCGGTCCTCGCGAGTTCAGGGACGCGGCTCCGCGAGACTCCGCCGGCTCCCGCACCGGTGGCGCGACATCGAGCTCGGTCTCCCCTCGTGTCGGTCTCGTGGCCGTGACGGATCGAAGCGAATCGATACGCGTCGGCGCTCGAATCGGGCCCAGTTCGTCGCGTCGTGATGGGCCGTCCACTGCTGAGTGACCAGCCGGATTGGACGAGCGAGTGTCGGTCCAAGAGGGCACTGCCCCCTCTCGAGCTGACCCGTCGCTGCCGGCGCGGGCGGCAGTCACCGAAGACGGAGCGGGGGTTGTATCCGACGTTCGATCCCACTCCGGCCGGAGCGCGGCGGCGTGGCGGTCGGGCGAAGCCCCGATATCCGATCGACTTCGGGCCCGGCCGACGGCAGTGTGGGTTGCGGCCGAAAACCGCAGGCTCGAGTCCCCTACGTCGGACCGAAGCGACGACGAAGCACGAGCCCGGCGATTGGGTTCCGGTGATCCCATCTCGTCGGGTACGGTCCCCGAGTTGACCGCTACGGTCGAGTGACGATCGACCACGAGTTCCGACCCCTGACGGGCCGACTGCATCGCAGGGGGACGCGACGCCGACCGACGTTCGGTCGCAGAAACCCAACTGGAACCCGTCCGCACATCGTCCCGATCGGCGGTTCGTAGCGACGACGCACTCCGTGAAAGACCAGTGGTTTCCGATCCGAACGACCGGGTATCGGTAGTCGGCCCCCCTGACCTGGGCGTCCGGTCGGCACGACGATCGCCAGCCGGTCGGCCGCTCGCACTCGAGAACGCGCGGACCGGCGAGTTCGTGGCCCTCACGCGTCCGGTCGTCGTAACGCCGGGACTTGGACTGGGACTGGGCCGATAGTCGTCGACCACACGGGTGGGATCCGTACTCAGCGGTGGGGATGGGGTCTCGGAGACGGACGCGGTGTCCGGCTCGAATCGCCGCTGTCGCTCGGGCGACGGCCGACCATCGGCCGTGTGCGCGCCGCGAGCATCGGTTGCCAATTCCAGGGGAGGGTACTGATGCCGTCCTGTTCGGCTCGGAGCCACCATGGTAGGGGTCGCGGTCAACGGGGGGATTCCCCGGGCCACTGTTTCGTGCCCCGTTCGATCGGTCCGAGTCGAGGTGCGTGACTCTCGGGAGACGAACGCGGAACGCGAAGGCTCCACTGCAGCCGTCCCATCGTGAGGCCCGCGCAGGTCTGTCGTCGTCACCCGCGACTGCCGTGGGATCCGATCGGTACCCGACGTAATCACCGTCGGTCGATGGCGACGCGGTCGCCGCGACTGGACCGCGACCGCTCGGCCCGCGTCGGAGCCGGACAGTTGGCGATCCGCGCTGGCACTGACCGTGGTCGGGTCAGCCGTCCCCGGTTCGACCGGCTGTGACCGACTGCGGTGGGAGTCGAACCCGACTACTTCGTCGATCCGCATCTGCGATGGGGCGCGCTTGCGGCCGTCGGCTGAGACCGGCGACGTGGTCGTCTCGTCAGTACGCCTCTCGAGGCGACCGCTCGAGTCCGTTACGGTGGGACCGCGACCTACGCCCGTCCCGGTCGTCGGATCGATCGGACTTCGGGAGCGCGCGGGAGTCGACATCGAGGCCGCTCGGATCGGCGTCCATCCATCGTGTGCGGTACCGACGGCGGACTGACGGCGCGACGGCGTGGTCGAGCGCCCGCGATCGCGGGCGCTCGTCACGGTCTGGGTCTCCCGGTCTCGACGCTCCGTTCGGAGCGACGGCTGTTGTAACGGCTGGCTTGCGCTTTTCGCGGCATCAACGGCCGTCGAAGCCGGGGCCTCGGCCGGAGAGTTCCCTTCGTCGGGACCGTCTCGACCCGACGAGACACGACGGATCGACTGCTCCTCGGCCGTCGGCACTGGACTCGAGTCGGCCGCCGACATCGGGCGGCGATTATCGAGACGCGGATGACGGACTGGGCGTTGTGCAGTATCACGTGAGGGTGACGGCGGAGCCGTCGGAGCTGTCGACGGAACCGCTCGATCGACAAGCGCCGGCGGCAACGCGGACTTGCCGCGGACTGGGTCCTGATATCCAGCCGTTGTCACGTCCGCTGTCGTTTCGGTCGGCCGGCGCGAGACGTGTAGCGATGGCATCTCGCGGTCGAGCGACTCACCGTGACTCGAGGAGCGCCGTCTCGAGATATTCGGATCGAAACCGGTCACCGAGCGGCGACGCTCGGAACTGTCGGAGTCGGACAGAGTCCGCCGAGCGATCGCGTCCGCCCACGTGACACGTGTTGCGAACGTCCGCGGTCGGGTCGGCTGTCGTCGGGCGGTCCGGCCGGTCGATTGCTGTGGCCGGTCGTCATCGATCGGTCCCGATCGATCGGGCAGCGGTCCCGAGTTCGCACTGGTTGAACCCGACGTGTGGACGTTCGAGCGAGCAGCGACCCCCGACTCAACGTCGCCTCGTCGGTGCGGTCGCTTCGACGAGCGGATTCCGTCCCGCCGTTCGGGACCGTCGTGCTCGTGCGATGTCGCTTGGGCACGGTCTGCTGTCCGCGACCCGTGAAGCTGTGATCGCCTGTCGGACCGAAATACACGTTCCGTCGGCGATTGGGTGGCCGAGTCGGATACTGGTCCGACCGCATCGGCGGACTGGGACCCACGGCCCGACCGACCGGACTGCGTGAGATACGTGAACGCATTCTCGTGATGATCCGGCCGGGCGAACGGTGATGGCGAGACGATCGACAGCTCCGGGTCGTCCACCGACTCACCGTCAGGCGGAGCGACGGTGGGCGCGAGAAACGACAACTCGATCGGACTCCGTTTGCGCGCAATCCTGACACCGAACCCACCCACCAGTCGGTCTGGCGTTAGCGTTGCGATGGATGCGACGCTAGAGCGGAGTCGAGCAACCCCCGGCCGGTCGTCCAACTCTCCTGCCGTCGACGTACCCGCGCCCGTCGAGCGACCAGTCACACTGATCTCCCGCAGCGCCGTCTCACACTCGAGGTCGTCAATTGTGTTCATCACGGTTCGTCGAACCACTGCTCGCACTCATCAATAGCCAATTCATTTCCCCCTCCCACCACGATACCGGTGTACACTCTCTTATTGAGATATTATAAGAGGATCACTTAATGGTTTTGACGCCGCGTAAGACAAAATTAGGCCCATCGGACTGGACGGGGTTGTGGCTCCGCGCTCGAGTTATGGATCTGGATCGATTGCCAACTCGGCGTCTGACTGGGGCATCAGGCTGACCCCCGCACCGCCGGTTTATTATGCGATAGAGTCATTTGTCGCCGACTAGGTCTCTTTACTTGCGACCCGGTCGGAACCAAGCCAAGACAACCCTCGTTGCCGGCACCAGTCCGGGATAGATCGACCGCAGGTGGCGCATTCGGGCGTCGGCTACTCGAGCGCCGACGTCCAGTCGATAGCAGCGTCGGGATCATGATAGGGTTGGAGGGAATCGAGTGTCTGATACAGCATCGTGAAGAGGTCCCGTCCGGGACCTTGCACGCGGGCATACGTGGGTGGTCGTTGCCCCGTCTGAACGTAGGCGTCCCGCATCTGACAGCGCAGGTGATGAACGAGGTACGACTGGAACTCCGCGAGCGAGCCCGGATCATGCGGGTGGACTTCGATCCCGACATCGGGCTCGCGGTCGCGTTCGAGGTCACCGTTCTGGCGGTGGGTCTGCTCGCCGATCCGCCACTGCACGAGCACGTCCGAAACGGCGTCGATCCAGGCCTCCGCGAGTTCGCCAGCGGAGCGGTCGACGGGTTCGACGTCGAGCGCCGAGAGCGCTCGGTCGACCTCGCCGCTGGATTCAGCGATGGTCTCAAGGACGATCTCGAGACGGTCCTCGTCGAGATTCTCGAGGCTTTCCTGGAGATCGTCTCGATCGAGACCGAGGTACAACTCCGTCGCGTAGAGATAATAGTTCTCCTCGGAGAGCCCCTCGGGGAGGTCGACTACCGGCTCCTGATCGGTCGACTCGCTTTTGAGTTGCCGGTAGAGATTACCGAAATACCGCTCACAGTGCTCGCTCGAGAGGCTGGCGACGACGAACGCGGCGAGCGTGAGGCGGTCGGGATTCTCGTTCGGCGGAAGCGTCTCGTAGCCCCGCTCACGGTAGACGTAGTACCGAGCGAACTCTCGGGCTTGCATCACCGCTTTGCGCTCGGGGTCAGTTCGATCGTTTGGATGATCTGGATATCTATCTTGATGATGTGAGTAAATGTCCCCCTCTCTCTCCACTTGAATATCGTGTTCGGCATCACGATTGTCTACAACAGTAACTCCAGTTACTAGATCATCTTCTCCGTAGATGGTCGCTTCCATCAACAATCACCTCAGATCACGGGGGTTCATTTGACCAGTCACTCCATCGAGTTTACTGAGCAGTGTCTCGTTACTGGCGAGGTTTTCGGCCAGTGTTTCGTTCTGTGCGGCCTCTTTGGCGAACGCTTCGCTTTTCGCGACGGCACCGGTCATCTGCTCGACGATCTGCTCTGGCACTCCACCTTCGTCACCGAAAACGGTGTTCGCGGCAGTGGTCGTCACCAGCGCCGAGGCTGCAGCGGCACCGCCGGCAATTGCCGGGGCACCGCCAGCGGTTGCGACCGTTGCCGAGGCGGCGATCGCGCCGGCAAGTACACTCCGCAGGCTCCCTTCTTTGAGCCCATCGGCAACCCGCTGCGTGAGTGACTCTTCGTCTATCTCAAGGTCATCGGGGTCGATGCCCAACTCTTCGAAATCAACCTCGTCGTCACCGTACAGTTCCTCACTGACCGACGGCCCATGATTCCAGTCTTTATCCGCCCGCTGGATGTGCGTCTCGGTCCCTTTCCGATTGATCGTCACCGGCCCGTCGGCCAGCGCCTGCTGGGCCGCGTTCTCGGCTTCCCGCTCGAGTTGGGGATCGGATCGATTGCCAACTCCACATCTACTTGCGGCATTATACTGCGTTCCTTATTACAGTTTTACTGCGTAACATGGGCGAGTTCGTGCGTGAGCGCAGCTGATTCGACTGGCAGACAGAGGTAGGAGCGGCTCTTATCCAAGTAGCTGCTGTTCTTCGGGATCGTAATATTTGGGATACATATCCAGAAGTTTGTAGGCGGCTGTCGCTTCAAGTCGGCCATTTCCGAGCACACGGAATTGCTCAGGTGGTTCAATACCCATTCGGACGAAACAATCCCGAATTTGGCATTTGAGATGATGATCAAGGTACTCGCGGAACTCCGCAAGTGGTCCCGGATCGATCGGCGGTAACTCGATTAGCGTGTCAGGGTCACGCTCGAACGGATCAGTGTCCGGTTCGGCAGTATGTTGCTCACCGCCATTGTCGAGATACGACGTATAGAGTGTTGAGACGGCATCAATGTACGTACCGTCAACGAGATCAATCTCTTCCTCATCAACCTCATCGGCGAAGTCTACGGCGAATGACTTCCAGTTAGCGATCGCGCTCGGAGACAGTGTGTCCAGCGCTTGCTCTTTGATTGATATCTCCGACAGTTCCAGGCCGTAGACCGGTGCCATATCCTCGGCCTCGGCGGCGATATCCGTCTCGAGCGGATCGATTCCAAGGTAGACGTTCTGCCGGTAGAGAACGCTGTCGGAGTCGGCTGCCAGCGGCGGGATGGGTATCGGTCGGTCGGCGTCGTAGTCGTAGTAACTCTGCAACTGGCTGTAGAGGTCGCCAAATAGGTCGTCAAACCGGTCGTCGCTGAGGTCCTGAATAGCGAGCCTGACAGCGTTAATCCGCTCGGGATGCTCCGTCGGCGGCACCGTGTCGTATCCTTGCTCCACGTAAACGTAATAGCGGGCGAACTTTCGAGCCTGTTCGTTGTATTCGTTCTCTTCAGGAGTCCGATTTTCCGGTTTGTCAGGATATTGCTCGCATTTATGATATCTGATGTCCCCAGTAAACTCTATTTCGAGTACATGCTCTGCACCATTGTTATCTCGAAGGTTTATCCCAACACGTTCCTCATTTTGACCGGTGATTACTGCGTCCATAAATTACACTTGGCCTCCTTTACCAACACCCTGTGAGGTGCCACCATGTTCAGATCCCTCAAGGAGTTGATCAACTTTGTCTTCGATAAGTTGTTCGAGGAACTCCCTCGCCTGAGTACCTTTCTCGGCGACGAAATCCGTTCCCGTGTCGTAGGCCTTGCCAGTGAGCGTCTTGGTGACATCGCCGGCCACTCCCTTGGCCATCTCCTGTCCGATCGCAGCACCACCGAGAGTACCGAGGCCGGGCGAAATCCCAGTACCAGCAACAGCTCCAATTAGTCCTCCTACCGCACCGACAGCACCTTGTGAGATGGCTTTCCCTACGTTGTTCATCACCGAATCGTCGCCCGTGACCAGTTCTTCGATCGAGGATATCCGATCCTCGAGTCGTTCCACCGTCTGTGCGAGCGCCATCTCGTCATTTCGGGACGCAGCCTGTTCACGGGTGTTCCGAAGTTGTTCAGCGTCAGGCATTCGCTGAATATGTGTCTCGGTCCCTTTCCGGTTGATCGTCACCGGTCCGTCGGCTAGCGCCTGTTGGGCCGCATCCTCGGCTTCCCGCTCGAGGGAGGGATCGGGATCGATTGCCAGCCCACTGTCGTCTTGGGGCATCATGCTGATGTCGGCCCCGGTCTGCTGGCGGACGTGGGCGAGTTCGTGGGCGAGGATGTGCTGCCCCGCCGGCGACTCGGGATCGTACTCGCCGTGATTGAACGCGATGTGGTTCCCGACGGTGAACGCCCGCGCGTTGATTGCCTCGCAGGCGGTCGCTGCGGTCGCGTCGGCGTGAATGCGTACGTCCCCAAACGAATCGCCCATCCGCTCTTCCATCGCCTGTTGGATGCCGTCATCCAGGGGCTGCCCTGTCGACTGTATCACGTCTCGGACCGGGTCTGGAACGCCNTTTGTTGCGGCGTTCGATATCGTCGGGTACAGCCTCGGGACGGGCGGCCTGGCGCTCGCGGAACGCCTCGGCCGCTTTCGGATCTCGCATGGCCTCGACGGTCATCCCCTCCTCGATCCACTCGTGGACGCGGATCGGATTCGACGCCTCGAGTCGTTGTAACTCGAACAGCGTCTCGTCGTTCGGAATCGACATCCCGTACTGCTCTTCCGCCTCCGCGAGTGGCATCCGGTGGGCCCAGCCGCCGGCGTCCGACTCGTGGTCGGGCAACGACCGGACGGTCTCGATTTGCTGAGACTGTCGGTCGTCACCGGTCGTCGTGGCGTCCCTCGCTGATCGAAACCCCATGTAAGACTCTTGGCACGGTATTTCGCCTCTCCGGGTATAAAAGTTGTCTAGAAAGAGTTTTTAAATAAAGGTCGGAATGGGGATACGTTCCGTCAGAACATGGTTGCTGATATATACACTCCGGGGGATGCAAACCAATGAGGTACGCCACGACGCAGGAACACCTCCTCGCCGAACTCGACCGCATCGACGCCATCCTCGAGGCCGCCGAAGACACGGAGAACCCGGTCCTGCGGGACGAATCGCCGACGACGGATGCTGCGACGCTTGCGGCCGAGCCGAGCGGATTGCCGCTGGCGCTTCCCGAACGGGATCGAGAGCGGATCGGTGAGTTGACTGACGAAATCGAGCGCAACTGTGTGGCGACTGGGGACGCGACGTTGCGGTTGCGCGTACTCGCGGATCGCTTCGATCTGTCGCGCCGACACCTCGATGCTCTCTTGCTGGCGCTTGCACCGCGGCTCGATACGTCCTATACCGCACAGTACGAACGACTACAGGAGAATAGGCTCTGCTCGAGGCTGACGGTCGTCCTCCTCGAGCGACTGTTCAGCCGGACGCCCGAGGAACGGCTCGCCGCGGGCGCGCTGGTGGCCAGCGAGTCCCCGCTCCGGCGACACGGCCTGCTCGAGGTCGTCTCGCCTCCCGACGGGGTCGCCACCGAACGCGGCCGGCAGTACGTCGTCGACGACCGCATCGTCGACTACCTCAAGGGCTACGACGGCCTCGATCCCGCACTCGAGACGACGCTCGGTCGACACGCGGCCGGCGACGCAGCGGCGCTGGAAACGCGCGAGATCGATCCCACGCTCGGCGTCGACGACCTCGTGATCGACGACGACCTCACTGCCCGGCTCGCGTCGCTTCCGGTCGACGGGACGGGCCGGCGGTTTTATTTCTCCGGCCCCGACGGAACCGAGAAGCACCGCGCTCTCGAGGCCGTCTGCTCGGCCGAGGAGTACCTGCGGGCCGACCTCGAGGCGGTCCTCGATGCCGGCGCGCTCGATGCGCTCGTCCGCGAGGCGACACTGCTCGGGAAACCGCTGCAGTTGACCGGGGCCGGGGCGGCCACGTTCGACGCCCGCGAGCGTGAGCGGTCGCTCGAGGCCGTGTTGGACCGCTTCGCGGACGTCGAGATCGATCTCTTCGTCACCGGTGTGGCGGCCTGGACGCCCTCGGCGGTCATGGACACGGAAATCGACGCCATCCTCGAGTTCCCCCGGTCGTCGCTGGCGCTCCGCCGACGGTTCTGGACCGCCCACGCCGACGATCTCCCCGAGGACCTCGACCCCGAGGTACTGGCGGGGACGTTCGAACTCACGCACGGCCAGCTCGAAGCGGCGCTGTCGACGGCGCGGTCGCTTGCTGGTGGCGACGAGATCACTGCCGACGATGTCTATGAGGGCTGTCGCGCCCAGTCCGCCGATGGGCTGGACGAACTCGCCCAGCAACTCGAGCCCGACAGCGACTGGGACGACATCCAGTTGCGAGACGACACCATGCGGAAACTCGAGTTGGTGTGTGACCACGTCCGCCATCAGGGCCGGATTTACGGCGACTGGGGCTTCGAGGAGCAGTTCAGTCGCGGCACGGGTGTCGTCGCCCTGTTCAAAGGCGATTCGGGGACGGGGAAGACGATGGCCGCCGAGATCCTGGCCAACGACGTCGGGATGGACCTCTACAAGATCGACCTCTCGAGCGTCGTCTCGAAGTACATCGGCGAGACGGAAGAGAACCTAGAGCGGATCTTCGAGGAAGCCGAACACTCGAACGCGATCCTGCTGTTCGACGAGGCTGACGCCGTCTTCGGGGACCGCTCGCAGGTCTCGAGTGCGACCGACCGCTACGCCAACGTCGAGGTCAACTACCTGCTCCAGCGGGTCGAGGCCTACGATGGCGTGATCCTCATGACTACCAACTACGCCTCGAACATCGACTCGGCGTTTACGCGCCGGATCGACCACACGGTCACCTTCGAAATGCCCCACGAAGCGACCCGCGAACGCATCTGGAAGCACGTCTTCCCCGCGGACGCGCCCACGTGCGACATCGACTACGAGTTCCTCTCGTCGTTCGAGTTCACCGGCGGCCGCATCAAAACAATCGGCCAGACGGCCGCGATCCTCGCGGCCGGCGACGACGACGAAATCGGGATGGCCCACATCGTCCGTGCAGTGCAACTCGAGTACGAGAAGACCGGCCGTCTGCTCCAGCCCCCGCAGTTCGAACCGTACGACGACCACCTCCGCTTGGAGTGATCAACTGATGCTTACAGTATCGCCGACCGATCCGACAGTACCACCCCGTTCGACAGCCAGCGCCGATCCGGCTCGAGCCCGGCCGCCGAATCGAACGCGACGAGTCCGGGCTCCAGTCACGAGGTGGCAATCGTGACCTTCACCGCCGTTGCCGCGGTCAGCGAGACGATATTGGAACTGTTCCAGACACAGATCGAACAGCGCCGAAACGTCTCGTTCTCACGCAGCGATGTCGCCCTGACCTCGCCCGAGACGGTCGACGCCGATTCGGGAGTCCGGCTCGGACTGTTCCTGTATCACGTCACGCGCGACGAAAAAGCCGGGGCCGCCGCGCCCGAGATCGTCCAATCGACGAAACGCGATCCGCCGCTCCCACTCTCGTTACAGTACTTGCTGACCGCCTATCCGATGGACGACGAGGGGGAACAGGCCACGGGAACGCTCGCCCAACAGCGGACGCTCGGGTTGGCCATCCAACTCCTACACGACAACTCGCGACTCGAGCCCGACGCGTGTGCGGCCGGCCTCGACCAGGAACGCCGCCTCTCGATAACGGTCACGTCCGAACCGCTCGACCAACTGACGAACCTCTGGGCCCGATTCGGTGACGCGACCTACCACCCCTCAGTGACGTTCGAGGTCAGTCCGGTACTGGTCCAGTCGACGAACGAGGAGTCGGTTACGCGAATCGACGAACGCGAGACCGATCTTTCCCGACGACCCGACGAGCCCGAGCGGCTGTGATCGCGCTCGGCGAGTGGATGACGCCGTCCCGGGACCGTCGGCTACTCCTGTGGCGTCGGGTCGGCGCTCAACCCGATCGCTGACGGATTGGATGACCGAGTCGGATCGCGGTCCGCCGCGTCGTTGCCGCCCTTGAGAACGAATTGCTTGCCGGTCCGCGTGTAGACGATCGGGTGCTCCCGGCCCTGCTTGAGCGTGTATCCGAGCGGCAGGTCCATCGCCGCCTCGTTGGACTCGAGGAGGAACGCCTCCGGGACCTCGAAGGGACGGCGCTCGCCGGGCTCGAGTGTCATCTCCGAGTCGAACTGATAGAGATCACGTTTCGTATCGCGGATCTTCGCCTGCGCCAGTTCGACGGGAGCGACGCCGTCGTTTTTGATCATCAGTTCGCGGCCGGGGCGTGACTCCGGGCTCGAGACGCCGACGATTCTGAGATCGGTCCGGTCGCTGATTCCGGACTCATAGCGGTTGTAGACGAGGATCGTCGCAACTAGCCACAGGAAGCCGGCCAGCAGAGTCGTCTGGAGATGCGTGAGCGTCCCGTCGAACCAGGGGAGCCACGCGATCAGCGTGCGGATTCCGAGACTGCCGAGGACGGCACCGGCGAAACCGACGATACCGGCCAGCGTCCGCGTCTGGAGGAGTTTGACCTGGGCATAGCCGGCTTTGATGAGCACCGACTGGAACGCGGACGGCGACGCATCGTCCGCGTCGGGTTCGCGGCGCTTGCGGAGCGTCAGCACGGTCGCGACCGGCCACGCGATCAGCGAACCGGCGAGGACGAGCGAGAGCGGAACCGGACCGGCGACGGCGGCGATGCCGAGTCCGACCGCGACCACTGCGCCACAACTCCCGCCAGCGATGGTCGCCTGCGCCCAGATCGAGAGCCGACTCCACTGCTCCGTGATCGCGTCCTCGTAGTTTCGGTACAGTTTGTACCCGGCATAGGCGAGTGCAACGAGGACGAACACCGTCACCAGCAGGAGGACTCGTGACGAGATCACCCAGCCCGTCACGGGAACCGACGACTGGGGAACGTAGTCGACAAGCCCCGTCACGACGGCCACCGCGGTGACGAGCAAGGCGACGATCAGCGCCGCCATCAATGGTCGAATAACCGGTGAGAGTTGTTTTCGAGCCGTCTTCGTGACCTTCGATGCGATGCGTCTCATGTCACCGGGTCACCCGTTTTCGGTCGGGAACGGCCGGCTGTCGGCCGTCCGAGACCGGACTGTACGTTATCCGTTCGGTCGATTTTGTTTCCGTTCTCTGAGCCATATTTATTGTATGATGTTTGTTAGATCCTATTAAAACGTAAGGGTAACCGTGGGAAACGAGAGCCGGGATCCGAGAGCGGCACCCGACCGGTCATCGCTCGACATCGACCGGGCGACGGCCAGTCGATCGCTACGAGCACGTGGGACAGCGGCTTGGCCCGCGTGATCGATCATCGAATGTCAGGTTCGGTCCACGCTTCCTGCCCGCTCGCGATCGCGAGGTTCATTCCGGCATTCCCGACATCTTCGAGAACCGCTCGTATGCCAACTCGATGGATTCGATCGCCATGCCGCGTTCGTTGCTCGCCAGATCCGGACCCGACCATTTCGTCGGATACGCGTTCGCGAACTCCCATCCCCACTGGCTCTGTCCCTGAAACCCGTCTTTCACTTTGACGACGATGTTCTTTCGAGAGATCGTCCCGCTCATGACCGTCTGGATCCAGTCCCAGAAAGCCGTATTCGTCGTCAATCCCCGCTGGAGGACGAGGTTCGCGTGCGCGAACTGGCCGGGTAACTGGTGTACGTGATCGTTGACGCCGCCCTCGCGGTACTGGACGGTTTCTAACTCCATCGTTATCCCAGCGACCTCGGCGAATCCGGCGACTGTTTCGCCGTCTACCTCGACCTCGAAGTTGTACTGTGCGTAGGGATCGTCTTCCGTTGTGTATGATGCCATCGTCTCAATACTGCGGTTATGACGGCATCTGACTCACAGATGCCATGGTTACTCGGAATCCGGTGGGTTTCGGAGTACGATACCGCCGCCGGCATCGTCACGTCCCCGATCGCGACCGCGTCGACGGCCACGGGACCGATCGGATTGCGAGTCGTTCATTCGGTCGTTGATCCCGCTGATCTCCGTACACCAGCGCTGCCGTTCCCAGTGCGGCATGTTCAACACCTCGTCGTGGCTCCACCCGAAATGGTAGGCCACGAACGCGACCTCCTCGTAGAGGCGGTCCGGCTCGTATAGCCGGACTATTCCGCTGGATTTCCCGACTCGGGCTCCTCGCTTTCGGTGGATTCGGTGCTTGCCGTCCGCATGTCAGCGGCCTCGAAGCCGGGCGATTCGGCCGCCCCAACCCCGCCGAGGTCTCCGCCGGTACTGACCGGACCGGCGTCGACCCCGGCGGACTCCATGCCGCCGGCCGCTCGGTCGGTCGTCACGTGAGACCCGTTTTCCGCGTTGATTTCGAACGGCTCACCGCACTCGGGACAGGCCGTCTCGACGGCGTTTATTCCCTGATTGTTGATCCGTTCGTACAACGCCTGCAGGTACTCGAGGTCCGTAACGAACAACTCCTCGATAACGCTTGCATCGATCGTCTCGAGGTCGCCGAGTTCGGTGATGACCCGCGAGAGCAAGACGATGGTCAGATACGAGGAGTTCGATTGGACGCGGGGGTTTTGCAGCGGCTTGATCTCGTCGGCCGCCGTGGCGAGTCGCATTCGCCCCTCCTTGTGGAGTGTCCCCTGGTCGTCGACGTAGCCCTGTGGGAGGGTGAACTCGAACTCGGTCTGGAGCGTCCCACCAGTCATGGTCGATGGCCTCCGCTGTCGCAAGCGACGACGACGCGGTCGGCGAACGGGACGGACTCACCGGTGTGAAGGACGCCCTCGTCGTCGACGCGCCAGTCATCGTCGAACCGATGACGGGGAACGGTGAACGCCTCCGGAGACGAACCCGACAGTCGTGTCATACGTTCTTCCGTTCCATCTCGTCGAAGGTGATGACGTACTCTTCGGTAGCGAGGTTGCCCTGACCGCCACCACCGTGGGAGTTGAGCGTCGGCGGGCGGTACTCCTTGATCCACGCCTTCGTGAACTCGAAGCGAAGCACCGAGTCGCCGACCTCGTTCATGATGATGACGGCGATGTTCTTCCGGCCGCCGTCGTCCATCTTCCCCTGATCGACGGACTTCCGCCAGTTGTAGAGTTCCTTGTTTTTCTCGTTTGCACCCCGAACGAGGATGAGGTCGTCGTACTGGGTATCCCCCCAGAGTTTTCGGTTGTGCGATGGATCGTTCCCTTCGCGGTATTCGACCTGCTCGGTTCGCATCGCTGGCAGTTCGACCTCGACGAATCCGGGAATGCCGACGCCGTCGAGTTCGACCTTGAATTCGGTTTGTCTGAGTGGTCCGTGTGAGTCTGGCATTATCGTAGTGGTTGCGTAAAGATTGGTTGATCGTCAGATGCGATGTCGGGGGCGTTATTCGCCGGTGTCCTGGCTGATTCTGAAGACGACGAACTCGGCCGGTTTGACCGGTGCGACGCCGATTTCGACGATGAGTCGACCGTTGTCGATGTCGTCCTGCGTCATCGTCTCCTCACCGCACTTGACGTAGAACGCCTCGTCGGCGGTGCTCCCCTGGAGACCGCCGTCTCGCCACACCGTCGTCAGGAAGTTCTCAGCGGACTGGCGTACGCGGGCCCACAGGTCCTCGTCGTTCGGTTCGAAAACCGCCCACTGAGTCCCCTCGTCGATCGACTGTTCGATGTAGAGGAACAGTCGTCGCACGTTCACGTACTTCCAGGACGGGTCACTGGAGGTGGTCCGTGCGCCCCACAGCCGGATGCCCCGACCCTGGAAGCTTCGGATACAGTTGACTCCCTTCGGGTTGAGGATGTCCTGCTCACCCTTCGTGATGTTGTGCTGGACGCCAAGAATCCCGCGCACGACTTCGTTCGCCGGTGCCTTGTGAACGCCGTGTTCCGCGTCGCTTCGAGCGAAGATGCCGGTGATATGGCCACCCGGTGGCACGAGTTTCTTCCGGTTGGTGAACGGATCCTTCGTCTCGATCCACGGATAGTAGTAGGCGGCGTACGAGGAGTCGACCGGCGTCTCGATATCCGAAATCGAACCCGCGTTCTGCGGTGCCTGCAGGATCGCGAACCGCTCGCCCATGTTCTCACAGTGGGCGACGAGTGCGTCGGTCAGCCCCTCAATGTCGTTGTGGTCGGGGACACACATCAGGGAGACGCCGTCGAGTTCCCTGAAGGCCGCGAGGCCCGTTCGCATCCCAGGCTTGTTGATTCCCTCGTAATCGCTGAGAGAGACGTCCTCGCTCCGGGGCTTCGACGACAGATCCGAGACGACGTCGACCTCGACTTCCTTCTCGCCGGACTGGACCTTTTCGAGATCCTCCAGAAGGTCTTCTCGAGACTGCGTGGCGTCGATATCGAACGGTTTGGCGATCCCCTGCAGTTCGCTGTACTCCCGGTCTTCGAGCTCTTCCGGAACGTAGGCAGCGGTCTCGGATTCGGCGTCGAGTTGAACCAGGCCGCCGTCGGAGTACTCGTCGGGGACCTCGCGCGACAGCCAGGAGAGACCCTCGGCGGGTCGTCCGGCATCCAGCTGTTCGAGATCCACGAGGACGGACCCCGGAATCTGTTTCTCGTAGAACTGGCTGGATTCGGGATCCGCTGACATGTCCTCGTAGACCTCTTCGATGTCGGGAGCCGGGTCGGGCTGATCGGAAGCCGGCTTACTGACCTCCTCGATATCGCACGACCAGTATCGCAGCGTCAGTTTGAAATACTCGTTCTCCCCCTCCTCGTACAGCGGCCCGTCCTCGACGATCGCGGCGATGGAACACCCCCACGCGCCCGGTCCGGTTGCCTCGACGGAGAGGACATCGGTTCGATCCTCGTCGACGAGGGTCGTCGTCGCGACATCAGTCGGTTCGGCGGCTGTGACGCGACCGACGTAACAGCGGCTCCCGCCGTTTTTGAAGAATCCGTCCACGGCAACGTCCAGATCAGAGGACTGTGGACTCGAGCCGAACGTTCGTTTGAATTCTGAAAAGCTCGTTACGAGCTTCGGTTCGACGGGACCCCGTTCCGTTTCACCGAGGAAGCCGGCAGTGCTAGTGCTGACTCCTTCGACGGATTTGGTTCCGCTGTCGACCTCTTCGACATAGACGCCTGGTGATAGGTATTCTGGCATTTATTTCGCTCCTCCAGTTGCCCGGGTAGCAGTCCTGTATTTACAATCAGATAGTATAAAACTTATCCATCGGCTAACTCCGTGATCAGGGACGGACCAAAATATTATTCGATTCTCTAGATTGGTACTGTCATTTAGAAATCTAAATTGCCGAGTATTAGCCCCTTCATAACGCCGAAATAGTGTAATACCGCATGACGAAAACGGGCTGAATTCGGGCCACAGTTGGCAGCCGGTCACAGCGACATCGACGCTCGCTTGGCACCCGACCTCGCTAAATAGACATAATTAAATGGAATACCGGCGCAATAAACAACACTCACTACGCCATGGCCCAGGATCCGGACCACAGTGACGGGGAGAGGGGCGGTCTATCGCAGTTCCGGAAGAATCGGTTCTTCAGCGGAAAGCTGATGACGCCCCGCGATATGGAAGCGGACCAGGAGTATCACGCCGAGCGACTGCACACGCTCGCCCGGTTCGTGGTCGGCAGCGGGATCGTCCACGGACTCGCGGTCCGGTCGATCAACGAAACCGACGACGGGCTCGAGGTGACGATCGAACCGGGGTTAGCGCTGGACGGACGCGGTCGTCCGATCGTCGTCGAGCAGGTGACGACGAAATCGCTTCCTCGTCCGTCGTCGGAGGAGATTTCGCTCTCGATCCAGTACGACGAGGTCTCGATGGAAACCGTTCCCGTCCCGAACACGGACGATGCCGTCGACGCGGAATCGACATCGAACCGTATCGTCGAAGTCTTCGAGCTCGCATATCAAGAGGCGACCGATGATGGAAGTCGGTTCCGCGACGTCGACGTGCCGTCCGTCGAGACGGATACGGACGCCGAAACAGTACGGGAACAGCTTCTGAAACGCTATCACGACGAGCATCGATCGTCGGTTCCGTCCGACGCGGACACGGCGGTGTTCCTCGGATCCTTCGAACGGACGCCCGACGGCGTCTGGACGGAAGTGGACGATTCGGCCCCGCGGGAGTTCGCCTACGACCACGAGTTGCTCTTCGAGGCGATGATCGATCATATTACGGACACCGAGAATCCACACCGGACGCCGATCGAACGGGAACCACCTGATATCCCGGACGATATCGGGGCGATCAACGATCGGCTCGACGCCCTCGAGACGGAACTGGGCGGGCTCAAGCGGGACCAGACGGCGCTAACCCGGTATATCATGCGCAAGACGCTCAAGGATCGGGCGCGGTTCTTCGACGCGTTGGCCGATCGTATCGAGCAACAGACGAGCGAAGGGGGACGACTCGCCCGCGAGATCGCCGCGATCTCGCGTGCTGACGGCGAGCGTATCTGTGAAAACGAGGAGGCCTACCGGCACCACTTGCAGCAGGTCCTCGAGCATCTCATCGCGCTCGGCGACGATCTCGAGGGTGCGACGACCGAAAGGAGCCTCGAACGGTACCTCGAGTCCGTCTCCGAGTTACAGGCGGCTCTCGAAGCCGACGACTCCGTCCTCGAATTGGCCGAAGCGCAAGACCGGGTGTGTGAGGCCGCGGACTCGCTTGAAGTACTCGTTGAGATCGTCCCGGACGAATAGCGTCGGTCGGCGAGCCTGTCACGGTCCCCACAAGGGGACCGATCGGGCGCATGGTCCTCGCGTTACTCGAGCAGGAGGAGGCTCGGGTTCTCGAGGTATTCCATGACCGTATTCGTGAACTGTGCGCCGACGGCACCGTCGATCAGTCGGTGGTCGAACGACAGCGACAGGGTCATCACCGAACGGGGCTCGATCGATTCGGCCCCGGTCTCGTCGGTGACGACGCGGGGCTTGCGCTTGATCTCGCCGACCGCGAGGATTCCCGCTTCGGGATAGTTGAGGATCGGCGTGGCGTACTCGCCGCCGATCCCGCCGATGTTGGTGATCGTAAACGTCGACCCGCGAAGTTCGTCGGGCCCGATCGTTCGATCACGGGCTTTCTGGACGAGTTCGTTCATTTCCGAGGAGAGTTGGAGTAGCCCCTTCCGGTCCGCGTCGTCGACGACCGGCACCATCAGCCCGACATCGGTCGCGGTCGCGACCCCGATGTTGTAGTAATCGCGGTAGACGATCTCCTCGTTTTCCTCGTCGATGACCGCGTTCATCTCGGGGTGTTCTTTCAGCGCCGCGATGACGGCTTTCATGATGAACGGCATATAGGTCAGCCGGATCCCGCGCTCCTCGGCGCGCGGTTTGAGGTCCGACCGGACCGCGACGAGTTCGGTGACGTCGACCTCGTCGTGGTGAGTGACGTGCGGGGCACTATACTTCGACTCGACCATCGCGTCGGCGATCCGTTTGCGAACGCCCCGGAACGACTCGCGGCGTTCGCGCTCGCCCTCGGCAAAGCCGGCACCTGTCGTTCCGACCGGGTCGCCGGAGGCGACCGCCTCGGCGTCGGCTTCCTGCGCTTGGCGCTGGAGGTCGGCGTACTCCCGGACCGCTTCGGGGGTGACGAACGCCTCGCCATCGCGCTCCTCCGTCGCCGGGACGGCGTCGATGTCGACGCCCTCCTCCGCGGCGATTCGACGGGTCGCGGGTGCGGCGAGGGTCGTGTCGCGGTCCGCCGACTCGATCCCTGCCGGCGCCTCCGATTGCTGGGGACTCGAGGCCCCAGTCGCCCGTTCCGTGGGCGCTTCCGCGGCGGTACCGGCACCTGCACTCGCGTCGCTCGAGTCTGCCCGTCCGGATGCCGCCCCACCGGACGCCGATTCGGGCGTCCCTGACTGGCCCTGCGCCGATTCGTCGGCGGCCTCGCCGCCGGTTGCTGCCTGCACGTCGGCCGCAGTGATCCGTCCGCCGGGGCCGCTCCCCTGGATCGTCGAGAGGTCGATCCCCTGCTCGCGAGCCATGCGGCGAACGCGCGGGGGCGCGAAGACACGATCGTCGGGCGGTGCGACCGACTCGGTGTCGGCCCCAGTCGCGCCGGGGTCGCCGGCGGAGTCGCTCGTCTCCGCTCGGTCCGGTTCGGTGGGCTCTTGGGCTACGTCGCCCTCGCTCGCGGCGTCGCCGCCCGCTTCCGTGGCACTCGAGTCCTCGCCATCGACGTCGAACGAGATGATAACCGTCCCGACCGGGACGATGTCACCCTCCTCGACGTGTAACTCGCGGACGGTGCCGTCGACCGGTGCGGGAACCTCCACGAGCGCCTTGTCAGTCTCGACCTCGGCAACCGGTTTGTCCTCCGTGACCGTGTCGCCTTCCGCGACCAGCCACGAGACCAGTTCGCCCTCCGCAACACCTTCGCCGACATCCGGTAGTTCGAACTCCCTGACCATGTTAGAACTCCACCGCGTCTCGAATTCCGTCTTCGATGCGCGCCGGTTCGGGCAGGTAGTAGTCCTCGAGCGCGTACAGCGGGAACGGCGTATCAAAGCCCGTGATGCGCTCGACCGGCGCTTCCTGATACAGGAGTGCCTCCTCCTGCAGGGTGGCGGCGATTTCCGCCCCCAGTCCGCCTGTCTTCGGGGCCTCGTGGACGACCGCCGCGCGGCCGGTCTTCTCGAAGGACTCGACGATCGTCTCCTCGTCGAGGGGCGAGACCGTTCGGAGGTCGACGACCTCCGCGTCGATCCCCTCGTCGGCGAGGGACTCGGCGGCCTCGAGCGTCGGCCGGGTCATCGCGCCCCAGGTGTAGACCGAGATATCGGTCCCCTCGCGACGGACGGCCGCTTCGCCGATCGGGACCTCGTACGATTCCGCCGGCACCTCTTCGCGGAACGCTCGATAGATGAGTTTCGGCTCGAGGAAGACCACCGGATCCGGACTGCGGATCGCGCTGGTCAACAGCCCCTTCGTGTCGTATGGAGTCGACGGAATGACGACCTTGAGCCCGGGCTGGTGGGCGAACATCGCTTCGCTCGACTCTGAGTGGTGTTCCGGCGCGCGAATTCCGCCGCCGTAGGGGGCACGGATGACCATCGGACACGTGTACTGCCCGCGCGAGCGCGTCCGCAGGCGTGCCGCGTGCGAAACGATCTGATCGAATCCGGGGTAGATGAATCCCAAGAACTGAATCTCGGGAACTGGCCGCATCCCGTAGGCGGCCATCCCGATGGCCGTCCCGATGATTCCCGACTCCGCAAGCGGTGTGTCGACGACCCGGTTATCCCCGAACTCGTCGTGGAGCCCCTCGGTCGCGCGAAAGACGCCGCCGTTCTTGCCGACGTCCTCCCCCATGACGACGACATCGTCGTCACGTTCCATTTCGGTGTGTAATCCGTCCCGTACCGCCTGTACCAGCGTAAGGTTCTCTGATTCTGCTGCCATGATATCACTCCAAGAGCACGTCGTCGCCGTGCTTCTCACGAACCGACTCGAAGTACTCGAGTTGTCGTTGTAGCCGTCGCGGCATCCCCTCGTACACGTGCGCGAAGATCTCCTCGGGGTCGGGTCGTTCGACCGACTCCGCGGCGTCGATGGCGTCGGCGACTGCCTCCTCGATCCGCGATTCGATCGTGTCGACTCGCTCGTCGTCGAGGATGCCGGTCGATCGGAGATACGTCTCGAGGCGCGGGATGGGGTCCTTCTGCTTCCAGCGTTCGACCTCCTCGTCGGTGCGGTAGACCGACGGGTCGTCGGCCGTGGTGTGTGCCCCGAACCGGTACTGGACCGCTTCGATCAGCGTCGGCCGCAGTTCGTCCGCGCCGGGGTTTTTGGCCTTCTCGACGGCTTCCTTGGTGACCTTGTACACAGCGAGCGGATCCATACCGTCGACCTGCACGCCCTCGAAGCCGTAGGCGGTAGCCTTCTGGGCCAGCGTGGCGCTTGCGGTCTGGCGCTCGCGAGGGACCGAAATCGCCCACTGGTTGTTGTTACAGAAGAAGACGTTCGGCGTGTCGAAGACGCCAGCGAAGTTCAGTCCTTCGTGGAAGTCCCCTTCCGAGGTGGCTCCGTCGCCGAAGTAACAGATGAACGCCTTCTCCTCGTCTCGCAGTTTCGAGGCCCAGGCCGCGCCGGTCGCGTGCGGGATCTGGGTTGCGATGGGAACGGCGACCGAGAACATGTTGACGTCCTCGGGGATGTAGTTGCCTTGCTCGTGGCCCATCCAGTAGAGCAGGGTCCGCTCCAAGGACAGTCCCCGGACCAGCCCGACGCCGTGTTCGCGGTAACTGGGGAAGACCCAGTCGTCGTCGGTCAGGGCATGAGCACTGCCGATCTGTGCGCCTTCCTGCCCCGATAGTGGCGGATAGGTCCCCATCCGCCCTTGTCGCTGAAGGCTGACGGCTCGTTCGTCGAAGCGACGGACGAGCCGCATCTGTTCGTACATCTCGACGAGTTGGTCCTCGGAGAGGTCGGGTACCTCGGCGTCCTCTCGGACACGGCCGGCGTCGTCAAGGATCTGTACTCGTTCCTGCGGATCGCGCTGTAACGTACTCACGGGAAGACCCACCTGTACATACTCGGTGTAACTATCGCTCAGGGTAAAGGAGTTTCCCAAATAGTTTACTATCAGTGATATTCTTGCCCTCCGCTCGAAAAATCTCTGTACGACGGCGGTCGAGGACGGACATAGATGAGTTTAGATGTCTATTTATTTGTATTTGTCCAATTCCCCACTCGGCTGTCGGAGGAGACTGGACGAACCCACAGTTCGGTCGCACGCGCGACTCGGCGATCGGCTCAGGACTCGGTCTGTCTGGGCTCCGTTCGGCGCGCGTCGGCTCTCGCCGCTGCGACGCTCTTCCCCTCCCGCAGAACGGCATCGACGAACAGTTCGCCGGCCTTGTACGACGACCGCACCATCGGGCCGCTGGCACAGTACAGGAAGCCCAACTCCTCCTCGGCGACGCGCCGCCACGTCTCGTACTTGTCCGGGTGGTCGTAGCGCCGAACCTTGAGGTGATCCCGCGAGGGGCGCAGATACTGTCCCAGGGTGACGATGTCGACGCCGCGCTCGCGCAGGTCCGCCAAGGTCTGGTAGACCTCGTGGTCGTACTCGCCGTGGCCGAGCATGATCGAGGTCTTGGTGTAAATGTCGCTTTCCCGCTCGACCTGCTCGAGCACCGACAGGGACTGCTCGTAACCCGCCCGCCGGTCTCGGACCGGGAACTGCAGGCGCTCGACGGTCTCGACGTTGTGCGCGATCACGTCGGGTTCGGCGTCGATGATCTTCCGGACGAGTCGTGGTTCGCCCTGAAAGTCCGGAATCAGGACCTCGACGAGGATGCCGGGGTGGCGGGCTTTGATCTCGCGGATCGTCTGGGCGAAGTGGCCCGCGCCCTGCTCCGGGAGGTCGTCGCGGTCGACGCTGGTGAGGACGACGTAGTCGAGGCCGATCTCGGCGACGGCATCGGCGACGTTTTCCGGTTCGTCGGGATCGAGCGCCTCCATACCACCCGTCCGGACATCACAGAAATTGCAGGCTCGAGAGCAGCGGTCTCCCATTAGCATGAAGGTGGCCGTGCCGCCGCGGTCGTCCGAGCCATCGTCGCCGTCGGTCTCCGAACGACCCGACCAGCACTCGCCCAGGTTCGGGCAGTTGGCCTCCTCGCAGACGGTGTGGAGGTCGTGCTCCCGCAGCGTCTCTCGGATGCCGGCGAACTCCTGCCCGGACGGTGGCCGACTTTTCAGCCAGTCGGGCTTGCGCGTGCGGCTCATATCCCGATATCGGTCTGTACGGTGAAAAATCGTTGTGGTCGCGGTGTCACGGTCGTTCGGACGAACGATGTCAACGTCATGTGTCGCTTCGGGGCCAAATTTCGTACTGCTAGTACAGACTCAGTAATGACCCATGACACCCCGCTTCCGAGCGATCGTCGCACAGTAGATGAATAATAGATATCCCAGGACGAAATAGAAAATACCAGTTCCAACGAGTAGTGCGATATTACGAAGAGAGTAATCCCAGAGGGCAACCCCCTCCTGCATCGCCATCTGCAACATAGCCGACCCCTGTGCGAGCGGCAAAAATCGGAGTAGCGAAATACCGGTCACTGGAGCGGCGATAAGTCCCACTAAACCAAACTGCATGAGATTAGATATACTACCGACTTTCTTGTATATAAGCGCCAAACCAGCGATCCCAAACCCGATACCGATAACAGACATAAGAGAAAAAATGATTATCGGAAGGATTGTGAGTAGATCGACTGTCAACCAGATCTGTGTTGTTACCATCATCGATACTAGCATTACCGCACCCCAAAAGAAACTCAACAATACGTTCACGATAATCTTAAGGCACATCACCGAACCAAAACCATATGGTGACAAATAGAGGTGTTCCAGTGTGCCTCGCATCGACTCCGATGTGATTTCTCCCTGAAGACCAGAGTACGCTGATTGGGCCATCGTCCAGAGAAACCAACCAACAATAAGCCCATCGAAGGTCGAGGAAAGTGCGCCGACAGCACCACCGCCAATATTTCGCGCAACTGCTTTTCCTCCAAAGAAAATCACTGCGAAAAACAAGTACATACTTACTATCTGGATGATGAAATTGACGCGATATCTAACAAGGAGGAGAAGTTGTTTCATCACCATCGTTCGAAGAAGAACATGATATCCAGCGGGTTCCGAAGAGTTCTCTTTCGATGGCTCCATCGGTTGGTCCGACGTGTTACTCACTGCTTCCCACCACTATTCCCGGCCCGGCGCGGTTCCGCGGTTCCGGCCGGTTCTCCAGACGTGGATCGGTCTGCATTTTCCGTCGCTTCTAAGAATACGTATTCTAAATCCGAATCGATTGTATCAATAGACGCGATTTGTACGTTCGCTTCACGGATCGTTTCGATAAATCGATAAAAGTTATCACTGGTAACGCTCGCCTCGAACCTCGTCCGTCCCGTTTCAGACGTGAAGTTGTCAGCGCTGTAGGACGATCGAAGACTGTTTCGGAACTGTCGAGATAGCGTTCCAAGTACCGTAACCTTGTACCGCTGAGTATTAAATATACTCAGGAGGTTTTCTACATAATCATCTTTTATGATTCCCCCATCATCCATAATAATAACGCGGTCGCAGATATCTTCGACGACATCCATGTCGTGACTCGAGATCAGGACGGTCGTCTCGTTGTCTTCAGCGAGTCGCCGAAGTTCCGTTCGGAGTTCGAGTGAGCTTTCGACATCGAGTCCAAGCGTTGGTTCGTCCAAAAACAAGAATGCAGCTTCTCGAGCGAGTGCACACGCAAGCGAGACCTTCTGTTTCTGTCCCCTAGATAGCTCCCGAACGACTGTGTCGGCTTTGTCTTCGATGTCGAATGTAGACAACAAGTTCCTGTGGTACTCACGCTGGTTCCGAGGATCATTGCCAGCTAATGCGGAGAAGAAGCTCATATTTTCGAGAACAGTAAGCCGCCAGTATGCATTCCGAGAGCCCTCCAATGTCGCGCCGATTCGTCGATAGGCTCGTTTGGGGTTGGATCGAACGTCGATATCTCCGACTTGGATCGTACCCGAGGATGGAATGATAAGTCCCAGCAAGCATTTGATCGTCGTTGTTTTTCCGGCCCCGTTCGGACCTAATAGCCCTACCACTGTTCCTCGTTCGATCTGAAAGCTGACATCATCGACAGCTTGAATATCACCGTACGATTTCGACAACTGCTCAACAGTAATAGCTGGTCTCTCGGCGCGAAACGATCTCTCGGGGTTTACCGAGTCATCGCTTTCTGTTTCGTTCGATAGCGGATTCGGTTCAGCCATTTCCCTTCATTGCTTTCTAAAATAACGGGGGTACTTAATTCTTGACTGGAGCAATTTTGGAAACTGTTGGTAGAGACATCGTCCACGGATTGTACGTTCTGCGCGCCTAGCCGACTAAAAAGAGTTAGCCGTTCCCATCAACAGAGCTTGTAAATATAATACAGACAAAGATATTATTATATGTGGAATAATACGAAATAGTATTGGTCGCGATGACAGATTACGGCTTACCGGAAAGAGACGAGACGAAAAAAACACCACCGGATAGTGGTGAAGATTCGCCTTCGACTCGACAGTTGTCCGAAAGTGGAGGAAAAAATGTGTGGACACTCGAGACAGTTGATCCCGAGGCGAGTCTCGATGATCTCCGTCCACTTCGAGACGTATTCGGAGATACTCGAATTATTGGTCTCGGGGAAGCGACACACGGAAGTAGAGAGTTCTTTCAGCTGAAACACCGATTGTTACGGTACTTGATTACTGAGCTTGATATTCGCCTGCTCGGACTCGAGGCGCACTTTTCTGCGGTGCTAGACCTAAACGAGTACGTCGTCTACGGGACTGGAAATCCCCGTGAACTAATCAACGATCTCTACTTTTGGACGTGGAACGTGCATTCCGTTCTCGAATTGATCGAGTGGCTACGATCGTTCAATACGGACAGACCAGTGCAGGACCGTGTCCGACTCTACGGTATCGATGCACAGCTCAACCAAGGGACCGTCGATAGACTCGCCGACTACCTCGCAACCGTAGATCCGGAATTCCTTGGGACGGTCCGAGAAGAACTCGAAACCCTCGGAGACGAACGACTTCCCGCGAAGTATGATGAACACTGTGGGAACCGGATCGGTGCAGCAGACGAGGTTTTAGGAGAGATTCGAGACGGATTGCAACGAAACAAAGATGCGTATATTACAGCGTCGTCCCGTCGTTCCTGGGAGCTGGCCTGCCAATACGTCGCCGTCATCGAACATTCTATCGATCAAAAACGGGCGACGTGCAATCCAGAAGAGTCTCGTGATCTATCCAACAGTACCGAGGCCAGTCTCGACGTTCGTGACCGGACGATGGCGGATATCGTCGACTGGATTTTGGAGTTTGAAAGCTCCAACCGAATAGCAATCTGGGGGCACGATGCCCACATCAATCGAGTAGGACAACCCGGCTGTGAAGGTGAAAACTTGCCCGACTCGCTTGGCAGTTATCTCGATGATCGCCACGGAGACGACTACCTTGCGCTCGGGTTTTCGTTTGGACACGGTAGCTTTCGGGCGTTTCGAAAACCGACAACAACAGCCGATCGACGGGGAAGGCCAGAGACGGTGACTCTAGAGGAACCGATACCGGACACGATCGACGCGATGTTCGCTGCTCTCGACCTCTCCTGTGCAATAGTAGACACTGCAGCGATGAGTAACAAAACCGTCGCGGAGTCGTTCGACGAAACACAGAACCACTTCTCTGTCGGGGCAATGTATGATTCGCAGAATCCGGAACGTCACCTCGTCGAGTACGACTACACCGAAGCGTTCGATATCGTCTGCTATCTCGACGAAGTTACGAATACAAGACCGCTCGATCAGTAATTCGCGGCTGACGAACGGTCGCTCAAACGTGTCCAAAGGAGAAGTGGATATCTCATTCTCCACTCCTTTCGAGGACCCAATCTGGCGAGAAAATAGAAGTCGACTGTAAATTAGTATCTGAGTGTATCTATATATGGTTCTTTACCTAATTTATTAATGTCTCTCACCCCCAAATATTTATTAATTTCCAGCAATCATTCTGAAATGCGATGTCGATTGGAATTGACCGCGATGTCGAGAATGGAGCAACGAAAGACAAGCACGACGCCGATTTCGATGGAGAGGGAGCTGAAGAACTAGACACCGCTAGTATGAACACAGGCACGGCCTCGTGTGTCCTCCCCTGCAACACTGCGTCCAAACACCTGCCGTGTAACACGGCGTCGAAACACCTTCCGTGCTGTGACACAACGAGCTGATCGGTGGATCTGCACGCCACGATCACACGGACGGGCTACTTTATTTCAGCCATCGTCAGTGTATGGAGACCGATAGCACACCAAGCCGGATTTGCTAAGTGTTTATTGACCGCAGTCCGCCGGTATCCCGCAACTACACCTAAAGGAAGATGGAATCCGTATTTACACGAGACGAAAAGTACGAACTTGCAGGACAGGCGCGAACAATCCACGAGCGGCTAGAAGGCCCACCGAACGAACGAAAAAAGGAGCCTTCAGTTGACGCCGATGAAATCCTGAACAAATGGCAAGAACTCTACCCCGATGAAGACGCGTTTCGAGCTCGTTTCGAACAAGACGACATCAACGAGGAAAGCGTTCGTGAGCAAGTTACAGCGACTCACTGGCCTGAGAGCGAACCAGTACCCGAATGGATTGACGAAATCGAAAACCTGGTTCGATATGTAGCCGATAGGTCGTCTGAAGAACTGTCTCAGGTACCGGAGAGTACGGCGTTTGCGGACGTGTTCGCAGTGATCGCGGAATATGCCCGTGAACAACTACCGGAAATCGTCCCCGAAAATAGCATCTCTGCGATGACGGATCAACTCATTGCCCGGCTGGGGAACGTCTGTGTCCGTCCGCTCTACGTGGAATTCAAAAGTTTTGTCGAGTATCACGACCCCGATTTGGCAGCAGCAGATCCAGACGAGTTTGAAGACCCACCCACAGAGTACTACGAACGGTTTATCGACAACATATTCGAAAACGGATTGAAGGATCTCTACATAGAGTATCCAGTACTCGGTCGACAAATTGTCGGAATTATTACTAACTGGGTCAGCGCAGTGACAGAGGTCTGCTGTCGAGTCGAAGCCGATCGACCGGCGTTACATAGGGAGTTTGATGCTGGCGGCGAACTTTCCAAGCTAGTTCCGTTATCCGATGATGCACATGCCAGAGGACGTGTTCCGATTCGTGTGATATTCGAATCGTCCGAAGTGATTTATAAACCACGAGATGTCAGCGGTGGGGACGTAGTGTACACGGTACTCGAGCGATTGAGCGATTATCTATCGATTCCCGTATTCAATAAACCAAAATATATTTTACGAAATCAATACGGGTGGATGGAGCCAGTGGAATACGATGATCTACCCGACGAGGAGGCTGCCACTCGCTACTACGAACGGGCTGGTATGCTAATGTGCGTTGCTTATACACTCAATCTCAGTGACTGCCAGTACGAGAACCTCATCACGGCAGGTGATCAGCCCACGATACTCGACGGAGAAACAGTCTTTCATCCACACATCGATCCAAACAGTCGACCGTCTCCCACAGAGATTTCCGCATTCGTCCATCAGTCGGTACTACTCACGCTACTCCCGCCGTGGTCTGTCGGGGAGCCAGACGAGTCAGTCGATGACGGGTTCGCCGGGTCTATCGCCGGATTAGGGAATAGAAGCGAGAAGGTGGAGATCGATTCTAGAACGTACCGAGTCATCGATGGGATAAACACCGACGTGATGTCGGTCGTAGAGGAACGTTCGAAAAGCGATCTCAGTAGAAACACGCCGAGCAGTGGAGGAGACGACCATCCACCTCAGGAACATCTTGGGGCGATCACCCGTGGCTTCTCCGAGACATATGAGGCGATCCAGTCGTTACATCAGGAGGACCGCTTTTTCGGCAACATTCTCTCTGCAGAACTCCTCGATGGGGTCGAAAACCGTCTCGTATACAGAGCCACACGGCGATATGGTACCATACTCGAGGAAACTGCTTCCCGGAAGCCACTTCAGGATGGAGTCTGGTTATCCATAGAGTTCGAGAAGCTCACTGCTCCATTTTTCAACGGGCTGATCGAATCAAACGACTATTGGCCGCTGTATGCGGCAGAACGACGAGCTCTTCGCCGTCGCGACATCCCCCGGTTTGCATCTCGTCCTAAGAAAAAAACGCTCTATCACGATCAGAAGCCACTCGATGTTACAGTCGAAACGTCCGGGTATGAGTGTTGCCAGCAGCGAGTCGACGCAATGTGCTCAGCGGACAGACAGCAACAGATCTGGTTGATACAGTACGCATTCGGCACGAATGCGGTCGGTTCGGATGTATTGTCTCGATCGACCGCTCCCGAAGCGACGAAACCGACAGTAACGGCGGACGGAGAACCAGCCAGTCGTGAATTGGAAGAAAGGGCAGTCAAGTTGTTCGACGAAGTGATCACGTCGTCGATCGAGCCAGGAGAGGATACGAGTTGGATATCGATTGCTCCTACAAAGACGGGTCTAAAGCTCGTCCCGACGGATCCCTCACTCTACCATGGCCGAGGCGGAATTGCACTCACCGCGGCAGCACTGTACAGAGTGACGGGAAAAGACCGCTACAGGCGGGTTACTGCAGATGTGATTGAACCTCTAGTCGAGAGGGTCAACGACGACGAATTTACCGCTGGGCTCGGTGGTATGCTAGGTATCGGATCCGTTGTCTACACGCTCTCCGTTATTGCCGAACTAACGGATGACGAAACGTATCGATCGGCAGCATCGAAAGCGAGTACCGCACTCACTGCGACGCACTTGGAGTACGACGATAGTTTTGACATTATAGAGGGGGCCGCCGGAACCCTCCTCGGATTACTCGCGTATCATGATCGATTTGGAGAGGAACGTGTGCTCGAGCAGGCGATACGGTGTGGAGACCAGTTACTCGAGAGCCGTGTCGACGTGAACGGATACGAGGTGTGGAAAACGGACGGTAAGTCACCGCCGATCACTGGGTTTTCACACGGCATGAGTGGAATTGCGTACGCACTTACTCGACTCGCGTCGAAGACTGGCGACTCCCAGTACACCACCGCCGCTAAGGAAGGGCTCGACTTCGAATCGACACTCTACGATCCAAGCCGAAACAATTGGGCGAAATCACATCACGATCGAAGCTATGATGATAAGTGGTGCCACGGCCGAACAGGGATGGCACTTGCTCGGTTGAAAATTGGAGATATGCGTACTAACAGTGAGTTGCAGTCCGTGGCGAACGAGGCGCTAACAGAAACAGTAGCTGCGGGCCCAGCGATTAATGACAACGTTTGTTGTGGTAATTTCGGCCGTGCTGAGGCATTGCTTGTTGGCTCGCGTTGTGGTACCATCGACCGATCTGCCGCAATCGCGATGGCAAGTTGGGGGCTTGAACATCGCGATCGGAATGGACTTCTTTCATTACCCGGACATTCAAACACATTCAAAAATCCGACGTTCTTCCACGGGCTTTCCGGAGTCGCGTATACGCTACTTCGGCTGAAATACCCCGATTTACTACCGTCCGTACTGCTCCTTGAGTGAAACCGTATCTACACGTTGGGAACGGATAATTCGTTTCGATCAGAGGACCCAATCAATCACGAGACGAACATCGTCGCATCGGTAAATATCAGCAGTCAGACACAGTCAATCACTATCCACCTGAGATCGTCTCTGTGAAGATTAGTACAGGGAGGACATACGAGATCAGTACAGCCGCCAGCCGTGTCGGGATCACAGGTAACCGGTCCGTTCCCCGGTAGCTTTACGGACGGGTACGGAATAGGCGGGCCCGATGGCCTTCGGCTCGACACCCGACTGGTTCCACATCAGCGACGACGAGGATATCGTCTGGGAGAGCCGTCCCCACCCGGTCGCGATGGGGTCGAAGCTGCCGGTCGGGGTCGGGCTCGCGCTCGCCGGCTTCCTCGTCATCGGCTGGAGCGGGGCCGACGGCGTCGGCCTCCTGACGCTCATCGGCGTCCTCGTAACGGGCACTGGCACGGTGCTCGCGTTCGCCCGCTATCTCGTCTGGACGAACACCCGCTACGTCATCACCTCCGCCGAACTCTACAAGAAGCGGGGGATCATCTCGCGGGACGTCACCCAGTTTCGCCTCGAGCGCGTCCAGAACATCAGCCTGTCCCAGTCCGGACTCGGTCGCCTGCTGGGCTACGGCGATCTGACCGTCTACACCGCCGGCTCGGGCGATCCGGAACTGGTCTTCGAACGGGTCCCCCAGCCCGACCGGGCCAGCAGCCGACTCAGCGACCAACTCGAGACCGTCACGACCGACGGATCGGCCGTCTGACGGAGACGAACGGGGCCGTCGACTCGCGCCGCCCGCCGAGCGAGTCCGGAAGGCCACAAGTGGAGGGACCACAAGACCCATTAGACCAACTGACTTCCTGCGGGTACACAATGGCTACGAAACCGACACCGTCCGACGGAGGACCGATCCCGCGTGGCTCGAGCGTTGCGGCGAGTGCGGGGCTCGGTGTCTTTGCCGCCGCAATCGGGTACCTCCTCACATATTTGCTGATCGGTGCCGAAGTTCGCCAGAACCTCGACGGCGAATTCGCCAATTGGAAGGGAGTTGCCTGGTACTTCTACGAAGCCCACATGGTCGATATCGAGGCTACCGGACAGGCCGGTTCGATCGGTGCAACTGGTATCCTCAACCTCATCGCCGAGTCGAACAGCGCAAGCGCCGACGTGTTGTACGTGCTCCCACCGCTAGTGCTGTTCGCAGTCGGTGCGTTTCTGGCCGTACGATGGGAGACTACTGATCTCGGCGATGCCGTCATGGCTGGTGCTCCGGTAACGATCGGGTACGCCGTGGTGCTCGGCCTCGGCGCGGTCGTCGCAGAAGCCAACACCGAAGCGTCCTTTTTTGGAATAGAGACGACCAGATCGATCGGGCCAACGCTCCTGCCCGCGATCGTACTCGGCGGGATCCTCTATCCGCTGGTGTTCGCCACCGTCGGGGCTGCGATCGCCACTGTCATCAACGGACGGTAGCTACTGCGACTCGAAGGAAACGCCTTTGACCCGGCACCCCCCGTTTCCGTGTGATGGAGGTCGCCGAGGTTCTCCCCGAGTTCGCTGACGCGTTTGCCTTCGAGGAGTTCAACCGGATGCAACGCGAGGCACTGCCCGCACTGCTCGAGTCCGAGGAGAACGTGGTCGCGAGCGCGCCCACGGCCTCGGGGAAGACGGCGCTGGCGGAACTGGCGATCTGTAAGGCGCTCGCCGACGGCGGCACGGCGCTGTTTATCGCCCCGATGCGAGCCCTGACCAACGAGAAGGAAGACGACTGGGACCGGTTCGAAGCCCTCGACTACTCGGTCTACGTCGTCACCGGCGAGCGCGATCTCAACCCTCGTCGCGCGCGACGCGCGGACATCCTCGTGATGACCCCCGAGAAACTCGACTCGGCGACCCGCAAACACGATTCGCGACGGTACGACTTCGTCACTGACATCGATGTCTGCGTGATCGACGAAGTCCATCTGCTCGACGCCGACCGACGGGGATCGGTACTCGAGGTAACCATTTCCCGCCTGCGTCGGCTCTGTGAGCCTCGGATCGTCGCGCTCTCGGCGACGATGCCGAACATCGACGACGTGGCGGCGTGGCTCGACGCACCAGAGGAGACGACCTTCGAGTTCGGCGAGGAGTACCGGCCGGTCGAACTCAACGCCGGCGTCAAGACCTACACCCACGGCGACAACTCCTTTGCGGACAAGTACCGTCGCCTCTACCGAGCGCTGGACCTCGCGGAACCACACCTTCGGGAGGACGGCCAGGCGCTGGTCTTCGTCTCCTCGCGGCAGGATACCGTCCAGGCCGCCAAGAAGGCCCGAGACGAGATCGCGGAGCGCGACATCCCGATGGGCGCTCGCGGCGACTACGATTTCCACACCGACTCGACGGACCTCGACGACGCCACGCTCCGCAAGTCGGTGCTCGACGGCGTCGCCTTCCACCACGCGGGACTCTCGAAGAACGACCGCGACCTCGTCGAGGAGTGGTTCAAAGCGGGTCACATCGAACTGCTCTTTTCGACCTCGACGCTCGCCTGGGGCGTCAACCTGCCCGCTCGCTGTGTGGTGATCCGGGATACGAAACACCACGACCCGCTCGAGGGCGAAGTCGATATGAGTCCGCTGGACGTGCTCCAGATGCTCGGCCGCGCCGGCCGCCCGGGGTACGACGACATCGGCTACGGCTGGGTGATCTCGGATTCGGCCGAGGCCGACAAGTACCGACGACTGCTCCGCGACGGCAAGGAGATCGAATCGCGACTCGCGGAGAGTTTGGAGACCCACCTCAACGCCGAAATCGCGATGGGGACGATCACCGATCTCGAGGACGTCATGGACTGGCTCGAGACGACCTTCTACTACGTCCGCGGCCAGTCGAGACCCGACGACTACGACTTTCCGAACCTGCGACAGCGGGTCCGGGACTGTCTCGAGGGGCTGGTCGAACGCGGGTTCGTCGAGACCGGCGCGGAGCTTTCGATCGAGGCCACGCCGCGGGGCGTGTTGACATCGAAGTACTACCTCCGACTCGATACGGCGGCCCGCTTCGCGGCGCTGTGTGACCGTGTCGGCGGCGATGCTGACGAGGGCGACGAGTTGACGACCGGCGACGTTCTCGAGGTGGTCGCGACCGCCGCCGAGTTCGATTCGGTCTCGGCTCGGCAGGACGAACGCGACGCGATCAACGCGGTCCTCGTCGGCGAGAACACCGACGACCTCGAAGCCGGCCAGCGGAAGGTGCTCGCGATCCTCCGCAGTGCGGCGAGCGGAACGACACCGTCGGAACTCCGCAGTGACGCGTGGGTCATCCGCCGCAACGCGACGCGACTGGTCTCGGCGCTCGGAGCCTTCCTCGATCGATTCGTCGGGCCACACGCCGCGAACCTCGCACGCCGGGTCGAGGCCCGCATCGAGAACGGCGTCGCCGAGGACGCGGTCGGCCTGACCGCCATCGACGGCGTCGCGTCGGGTCGCGCGAGCAAACTCGCGACGGAAGGACTGTCGACCCCCGGCGATGTCGTCGACGCAGGCGTCGAGGGACTCGTCGACGCCGGCCTCTCCGACGGCATCGCCGAACGCGTCTACGAGGGAGCTCAGTCGCTGCCCGCGCTCGAGATCGAGTGGGGACAGTTCCCCGACACCGTCGCGACCGGCGAGAACGAGGTCCGCGAGGTGACGGTCCGAAACGTCGGCGAACCCGGCCGCGCCGGAATTCGAGTCACGGTCAACGGCGTCGAGATGACGAGCACGAGCACCTATCTGCGCGACGAGGAGCGCGTCCCGGTCGGCGTCTTCGGTGCCGATGCCGACGAACTCGAGTTTACCGTCAGCGTGGCGTTCCCCGAGGTCCCGCTGGTTCCCCACGCCGAGACGCGAACGGTCGCGGTCGAGTGAGCCGCGAGCAGCCACGACCGCCCACCACGAGGCATCGCAGGACGGCGACGAGACCGCTGTGGCTACTCCGTCAGGGCGAGCGTACGCTCCCGAAGCGCAGCTGGCGAGTCCACGACGTCGGCAGCGGGCGACCGGTCGATATCACCGTGGGCGTCGACCCGATACGCGATCACGACCATCCCCGCTCGAGCGGCCGCCTCGATCCCGTTCTCGGAATCTTCGACGACGACGCAGTCCGCGGCTGGGACACCGATCTCGGCGGCGGCGTACTCGAAGATGTCGGGCGCGGGCTTGCTCGCCGCGTCGATGTCGTCGGCGCTGATCACGTGGTCGAACTCGGTCTCGAGGTCGAATCGCTCCGTGACCATGCCGATCCACTCGTGGGGCGACGAGGAGACGAGCGCGGTCGGGACGCCGCGGTCGTCGAGTTCGGCGAGGAGATCGTGGCAGCCATCGAGTAGGTCGGCGCGCTCGGTGTAGATCTCCGCGGCGGCCTCGGTGAACCGCTGGACGAACGCCTCGCGGGAGATGGCCGCGCCGTACTCGTCGTCGAGGTAGTCGTATATCTCGCGGAAGTGCATCCCGCTCGTTTCGGCGACGGCGACGTCTTCGTCGGGGACGGTGGCCGGGAGAATATCCTCGCGCTGGAACTCGACCCAGTAGTCCTCGCTATCGACCAGCACACCGTCCATATCGAACAGCACAGCAGTCATGTAGCCCGGATTATCGGGTCGGGACGGATAGCTGTTTGGCACGAAGCAGTGAGCCGCGCCGTTACTGCTCAGAGTCAAGGGACCAGCCACGGCTCGAGCGATCGTAGCCGTAGCGAGGTGCCGGTCGAAGGCGACGACGGGCGTGTGATTCGCCAGAGTCCGGGAGACTGTTCCGTGGCAACTGACGAGACATCCGTACTGACGTGCTGAACTCCTCCAGCAAATGCTCGCGGACTGCGTTGTGGGGAAACTGGCTTGCGCCTCGAAATCGGCCAACACTGATTTGCACGGATACAGCAACGGAAACCGTTTCCAGCAGCGACCGGAACGCCAAAACGGTTGGCGGAGAGCACCGAGGGTGATCGAATCGCACTGACGACGGTTGGGTCACTCGGCGGAGCGGCCGCTCAGTCGGGACAATGGTCCCTCCGGGAACAACCGAACGAACACGTCTCGTACCAAGACGAGGGCACCGAGTATCCCGCCGAACAACAGCGCCCATATTGAGGGGGAAACACCGCCCGTTTCCGCCAGATAGTGGACGGACAGGCTTGCAACGGCCCACCACAGAGTGAACACGGCGAGAGGTCCGAGCACGACCGAGGCGAGGAGACGACTCGCTGCCGTGTCACCGGGCTGGGACCGGTCACCGGTACCGAGAACTGTCGAACCCAACCGGACTCCGTGTGCCAACACATCGACCAGAACGGAAAGGGCGAGGAAACCAGGAACGAGTATCGCGAACGGGAGCCAAAACGATCCGAAGGCGGTCTCGAAAAGGATCACGGGCTCTGTAACGACATCGACCGTCGAGAGGACCGCAAGGGCAGCGAGGACGGGTTCGGCTACTCGTCTCCCGACCGCACGATCGAAGTGGACGGAAAGCATTACCTCTGCTACAGTACTGTTGTGAAAGTAATAAATGTACTTCAGACCGGCTTCGACGAGACGCTGAGACACCCTGACGGAGGCCGCTATTGGCTGTATACTGCCGTTGATCCGCAAACGAACGATCCCGTCATAGACGACTGTATTCGACGACGCCGAGTGCTTTGACAGACCGGTACCTGCGGCTACGCTCCGAAACGCGTCTTCCGTGAGAGAACACGCCGAGTCGCGTCGTTTGCAAACCGTTTCAGCCACACGAAACCCGAAACCGGCAACAGTAGCATCGTAGCCTCGAGCCTCGCCGTCCGGTATACTGCCACAAACGAAACCCGACCGCATCGCGTCGGGCGGTCAGCGGACGACCTCGCCGCGACGGTCGTGTTCCATTTCCGTCTCGATCGCCGCGTCGAACTCGCGCTCGAGCAGCCACAGCGCCAGATCGATCCCCGCGGTCACGCCGCCGGCGTCCACCACGCGCGCGGTGAACGGTCGCAGCGGACGCCGCGAGGTCGTCCGTTGCGACGGCGAGGGTCGTCGCGGGCCGCCCCGCCAGCACGTCCGCTTCGGCCAGTATCATCGCGCCGGTACAGACCGACGCGACCGTCGACCCGGCTGCGAATCGCTCGCCGACGGCCTCGGGTACGGTCCTAGCTTCGACGACGGACCGGACTCTACCCTCGGTGGTCCAGCCGCCACCGGGAACGAGCAGGATATCCGGATCCCCGAGCGTCCCGTCGGGCTCGACACGCAAGCCGTGGCTCGCCGCCACGAGATCGGTCTCCGCGAGCGTTACCAGTCGCGGCTCGAGCGACGCGCCGGACCGCGGGTGCGCACGGGCTCGATTCGTCCCCATCGCGTACCGCAGTCCCGACTCACTGGTTGTCGCCGTCGTAATCCCGATCGATCGGCGTCAAACGGGCCACAACCCGTCGAAAACGTGTTTCAAATGGCATCAAACCCTCGAAAACCCGGTTCACGGCGACCCCCCTTCAAGTCGATCGACACACCGAGAACCGGATGCAGTATGAAACGAACGACGCTCATCGCAGTCACCTGCGCAGTACTGATCGCGGCGACTGGATTCGCCGCTGCAGCACCCGGAACCGCACCCGTGTCCGTGGACTCGAGTGCGGACGACGCGGACGATCGGCGGGCGAACGACCACGCAACGGCCGACCACGCGGACGGCAACGCGGAGCACCGTGAGAACGGAGCGGCGGCCGACAGCGGTGCGGATGCCAGCACCGGACAGGGGCCGAGCGGTGACCTCCCCGAGCAGGTGCCTGATCACGTCTCCGCGATCCATGACCGGGTGTCGGCGTTCCTGAGCGGTGGACTCGACGGCTCGCTCGGCGATGCAATCAGCAGCGTGACGCCGGACGACGACGAGACCGCAACCGACGACGCGAACGTCGACGGAGATGAACGGTCCGACGTCGCCGAGCAGCCCGACAGTGAGGGCGAACAGTCCGACGACAACCGACCCGAATCCACCGAGGGCGACGAGTAACCCGCGGGGACCCTATATCCATGCCACCGGTCACACCACCAGCGTCGCTCGGCCTGGCTCGGATGCTGACGGTCGCCGTCAGCCTGCTGGTCGGCGGCGTCGCCCTCCACGCCAGCACGCACGTCTTCGCCGATGCTCGAGGCTACACCCACGCGGTGGTGACCGCGTTGCTCGGCGCGCTGGCCTGGGCCCTCCTCGAGCCGATACCGCTGATCGGCGGCGCGGTGGCGATCGTCACCTGGGTCGCAATCGTCAAGCGACGGTATCGGCTCGGCTGGCTCCGGGCCACCGGCGTCGGCGTCGCTACCTGGGCGGCCGCAGTGGTCGTCCTCGCGGCCCTCGAACTGCTCGGGATCGGCTCGGTCTCGGCGCTCGGCGTGCCGGGTGCCTGAACCGCGTCCCGGCTGTCGTTCTCTTCGACGAACGCAGGCCCACTGACGGGTCACATCCGGTTCCCAGCTGACGCACTGCCGCCACCACATTCGCACCCGCACCCACCCCCACTGGCGTTTCCGAACACCAGTTGCTGTCGGTGGTTCCGATCAGCGCCACGCCGACAGCGAAATCGATCGCGGGTACGGGGCTCGAGCGAGGCCAGTCGTGTCGCGCTCGGATCGGAGATAGCGGATGGCATTGTTATAATTGGCCAGCCGTAGAAGCGGGTGCTATGGTCTCCGTCATCGGATCGTTCGTCGCCTTCCTGGTTGCACTGCTCATCGGCGGACTGGCGATCTTCGCCAGCGCGCGGCTCATCGTCGATGTCGACGACTATTCGCACGCGGTCGTGACGGCGATCCTCGGCGCAGTCGCATGGGCGCTGACCTCGTGGATACCGCTGCTTGGCCCGATACTCGCCCTGATCGCCTGGGTCTGGGTGATCAACTGGCGATATCCCGGCGGCTGGGGGACGGCCGCCGCGATCGGCGTTATCGCCTGGTTCGCCGCCCTCGGCATCCTCTTCGTGCTCAACGTCGTGTTCCGTCTCGGCGTCGGCGCGTTCGGGGTTCCCGGCGCGTAACTGCGTTCGTCGGTGGTGTCGTTGAGGCAGTAGTGGTACGCCCGGACCGACCGCCGGCCCGTGGTGACGGACAGCTGACTGGTTTCGAGAGAGGTCGGTTTCTACATGTCTGTAGCGTGCCATTCGGGCCGCTTTTGGGACTTCCGCATGTTTTAACAGAGGTGGCAAGTACCGACTCGTATGAACGTGCGCGCCGACGTGATGGCCGTGGTCGTCGCGGTCCTGCTCGTCGCAACTGGGCCCGTCGTCGCTGGCACCGGAGCCGCGACCGCCGGGCAGCGCCAGTCGAGTCCGTTCGCACTCCAGCAAGACCGAATCGACGCCGACGAGGTTCGGATGGACGTCGCGCTCCGGCCGAACGGCACCGCCGAGTGGACCCTCGAGTTCTGGGTTCGGCTCGACGACGAGGAGAGCACGACGGCGTTCGACTCCCTGCAGGAAGAGATTCGAAACGATCCCGAAAACCACACGCAGTCGTTCGCCGATCGGATGAACGAGACGGTCGCGACGGCGAGTACTGCGACGAGCCGCGAGATGAACGCCGACGGGTTCGACGTGACGACTGCGCGCCAGTCGCTCGCACGCGAGTACGGCGTCGTCCGGTACACCTTCCGCTGGGACGGGTTCGCGGCCGTCGAGGGCGACGACCTCCGCGCGGGCGACGCGATCGAAGGGCTCTACCTCGACGACGGAACGCGGCTACTACTGACGTGGCCGGACGGCTACGAGCTCGCATCGGTCGCGCCCGAGCCGGACGACGAGCGCGACCGGGCCGTGATCTGGCGCGGCGGCGAGACCGGCTTCGTCTCCGGAGAGCCGCGGGTCGTCGTCACCGACGGGGGAGCCGGCCCGAGCACGGCCGCGATGGCGATCGCTGTCGTCAGTATCGGTGGGCTCGCCCTCGCCGGCGCGTGGTGGTACCGGACCCGCGGGTCGGCGACGGCGGGGACGGCCGGCGGAGACGATGGTCGTGAGTCGACTGCCGATTCCGACCCCGTTCCGACCGGCGGTTCGGGGACCGCACCGACGGTGGCGACGGACGACGAGTCGGGGAGTACAGGCACGACCGACGCGCCCGACACGGACCTGCTCAGCAACGAGGAACAGGTCCTCCGACTCATAGAAGGACGGGGCGGCCGGATGAAACAACAGGCGGTCGTCGAGGAACTCGGCTGGACCGACGCGAAGACCAGCAAGGTCGTCAGCAGCCTCCGGGAGGACGGGCGACTCGAGTCGTTCCGTCTCGGTCGCGAGAACGTCCTGTCGCTTCCCGAGGGCGACGACGAGCATCCGGAAGGGGAACAATGAGAGGAACACGTGACGCAGCATCGACCGCCCGGCGGCTCGGACGCGCCGGCGGAAGTGGAGCCGACCAAATGGGCGAAATCGACCGACGGCAACGGATCGAAAACGGCGTTGAATCGGGGCAACCGTCGATGAACCCAAGTCACCGTCTCGCGTCTCCGTCAGTACGCGACCAGATCACTCACCAATGAATCGAACCACGTCGATCACGCTGGCAGCGATCCTCGTCGTTGCGACGGTTGCAGTCCCCCTCGCCGCGGCGAGCGTCGTCTCGAGCGGCGACGCACAAGCGGCACCCGACGCCGACGCGGACACCGAGTCGATCAAACCGGGCGAACGATTCGCCGCCGCCGTCGGCGTCCAGAACGCCGAACTCGAGGGCGATGTCTCGGAGCGCGCATTCGATGCCAGAATCGCGAACGCCGAGTCGAACCGGACGAAAGCCGCCGTCGTCGCCGCGGGCGTCAACGAGACCGACGCGCGCATGACCGAACTCGAAGACAGGCTCGCGGACCTCAACGAGTCCCGCGACACCGGCGCGATCAGCGAGGGACGCTATCGCGCCGCCGTCGCGACGATCGTCGCCGAGATGCGGAGCCTCGAGCGGCGGGCCGCAACGGCGGAGACCGCCGCAGCCGAATTACCGCCTGAAGCGCTCGCGGCACACGGTATCGACGAGGGGTCGATTCGAACGCTCCGAGAGCGAGCCGGTGACCTCGGCGGACCCGAGACCGCGGCGATCGCTCGCTCGATCGCCGGCGACGATGTCGGCAGCTCGGCCGGAAACGAGCGCGCTCCCGAGGTTCCGAGCGACGCCAGCGAGAATCGATCCGACGACAGTCACGGCAGTGGGCCGGGGAGCGCAAACGGATCGACGTAGCGCGAGCCGTCCGCCGCAAGCCGGACCGAGTCACTCGCTCGGCGACTTCGACAGCGATCCATTCGATCGTGGCCGGTGAGCAGCCCCGCCGAGACGGGTCGGCGGCGGCGGGTTCGCTCCCGTCGCAGTCGAAACACTTGCGAACGCCACGGTGGCCGCTGCAGCAGCGTCGAACGAAGCCTGCCTGCAGCCATCGGTTCGCTCCCGTTTTTTGGGGCCTGCCGACGTAGATCGGCGGGAAATGGTCGACGCGTATGCGATGATCGACGCTGCAACTGGAACGTCCGCGGAGGTGTGCGAAACCCTCCGTGATGCGGAGGGCATCGCCGCGGCGTACGTCATCACGGGCGACTTCGACGTGATGGTCGAATTAACGGGCGACGACCCCCACGATCTCCTCGAGACGGTGACGACCACCATTCGGCCGCTCGAGGGAGTCGGCACGACACGAACGTACGTCTGTGTCGACTAATCGACACGCGCGACCGGATCGGTCGCCGATCACAGTCGTCGCGAGACGGAAACCGACGGTCAAAAACGTGGAGCCGACCATGGAACTGTCGATCCCGTCGAATCCGTCGAAAGACCGCATGCGAGGCGACCGACTCGACAACCGAAACTGCGGCGGGCCCGACTTCGTGGTATTTTGAAACCCACTGAAACAGTCGGCTGTATGGAGGAGCAACGGAAAGTCGCCGACTTCGTCGCCGAATACGATCTCGAGACACCCCCCGAATTCCGCCTCCTCGACCTCGTCTCTGAGGTCGGCGAGCTCGCAAAAGACGCGAACACCACCACCGACTACGGCGAGTCGCCGGCCGATCTCGAGATCGCGGCCGACGAACTCGGCGACGCGCTGTTCGCGCTCCTGGCGCTCGCGGACGCCCTCGAGATCGATGCGAGCGCAGCGCTCGAGGAGGCCATCGAGAAGTACGACCGACGACTGGACGGCAACGAGACTCCTGGTTCCGGCGAGTAGACGGGCATCGAACGGCTCAGCGATGAGGGACCGTTCGCGCCTTTCTCCTCAGGGGCCGATCGTGGATACGGAAATCGAACCCGCTCCGATAAACCACACAGACTGCGCTCGCTGTCAGAGACCGTCCGCACGACCCGACGAGGAGGTATTATATATCGAGCTAGCCGGATCGGGCGCGTTCCGGCCGAAGTCGTGCGACGCCATCGCGATCCCGTCCGCGAGTTTAAATACGAAACCGCGGCCACTCACCCTATGATCGACGATGCGATCCGCGTGCTCGCGGGTGACTGTACCGTCATCGCCGAGGACGCCGACCGGGAGGAGTACCGTGGTCGAGTGACGACGATCGTCAAACCGGACAACACCGTCCTCGTCCACGACATCGACGGCTACCAGCCCGTCGCCTGGCTGACCCGCGCCGACAGCGTCTCGAGCGACCGTCGGGACGGGTTTTCCGTCGTCGCGAAAAAGGGGACCCAGACGCTGCGGATCGCCGCCCACGAACGGGACGGGTTCGCTCACTATCCGGCTTCGGCGGCCGGGACACCCGTCGGGACGTGTCCCGACTGCGGCGCGGCGTTAGTGCGCTCGAGCGGCGTCCACTGCGTCGGCTGTGGCGACCGCTACGGCGTGCCGGCGGACGCGACGGTCCGCGACGAGCACTGCGGTTGTGACTGTGGCCTGCCCAAGATGCGCGTCGAGCGCGGTCTCGCGTTCAACGTCTGCCTCGACCGGGGGTGTGAATCCCTCGACGCGGCGGTCAAGGAAGCGTTCGACCGCGAGTGGGCGTGTCCGAAAGCGGACTGCGACGGCGACCTCCGAATCCTCCGGCGCGGCGGACTCATCGCCGGCTGCGAGCACTACCCCGACTGCGACACCGGTTTCGCCGTCCCCGCCGGCGTCGTCGACGGCGAGTGCGCCTGCGGACTCCCGACCTTCGAGACCGCCAGCGGCATCCGGTGTCTCGATGCAACCTGTGACCGCGCCCTCGAGACTCCGCTCGAGGACGACGCCGCGGCCGATGACTGAACGGCACGACCGAGCGCAGCGGCGGAGGCCACCCGGAGACAGCGCACCGGCATGCCGTGATACGGACGCCGGAGAATCGATCCGCAGCCACTTAGTGTCGGCCGGCCAAACCCCGGCTATGTCACTCGAGGGACGGTTCGACGCGGACGAGGGAGTCGTCCGCGTAGGCGGCGACGCACGCCAGCGATATCACGACTCACGGGGGTATGGCTACCCGCTCGAGGGAAACGAAATCGCCCTCGCACCCGTGGAAGCGGCCCACCTGCTCTACCGGGGGGACCTCGAGGCAGTCGTGAATACTGCGAGCGGCGACCGACTCGGATTCAGGGCGTTCATCGCCCGCGAACCCGGCGACGATTTCGGCGTTCGGTTTCTCGTCTACGCGGACCTGCGATCGCGCGGGTTCTATCTCTCCCCCGCGTCGGAGCCGTGGGTGTCCGATCCGCCCGGCGGCGAAGCCGACTTCGCGGTGTTCCCGCGTGGGAAGGGGCCCGGCGACGGCGAAATCGCCTACGCCTTGCGGATCATCGGCGAGCGAACGGATATTCCCGCCGCCGAGCTCCGAGAAGGCGTGTTGGCCGTCGTCGACGAGGAGAGCGAAATCACCTATTTCGAGGTCGACAGCCGTGACCCGACCGGCACGTCGGACGCCGACACGTCGCTGCCGGAGGGGTGTGCGGCCGACCTGCTCGCCGACCGGGTCGTGGTCTGGGAGCCGCCGCTCGGCCTCTACGAGCGAACGTTCTACGGCCAGCCGCTCGAGGGCCGGGAGTACGACGAGCCGACGCTGCAGTGTTCCCTGCTCGAGGCGGCCTACCTCGCCGAACGGGGTGCGATCGACCTCGAGCCCGGGACAGTCCGCGAGCGCGGCCGCGAGGTCGAGGGTGAGCGCTTCGACCGGCGGCTGCGCGTCTACACGGCGCTGCGGGAGCGTGGCGTCGTCCCCAAGACGGGGTACAAGTTCGGTGCGGACTTCCGGACCTACGCCGACGTCGAATCCGTCGAGAACCTCGGCCACTCCGAGTTGCTCGTTCGCGTCCATCCGGCCGACTACGTCTTCGAGCCGCGGGATCTGGCGCTTGACGTGCGGCTCGCTCACGGCGTCCGGAAAACGATGGTGTTCGCGCTGGTAGCCGACGGAGCCGCGGGGACGGACGGAATCGAGTGGTGGTCGCTCGAGCGGCTGACGCCCTGACTCGGCCGCCGACGACCCGGTTGGAAGCCTCGACTCCACATATCGAGGCCCAACCGAACGACGGTCCGCGCGAGCGGAATCCTGAAACCCCCGACGGACGAGGACCACACCATGCAACTCGAGGTACTCGGCGTCGGCGGCGCGGGCTGTCGGATCGCCGACGCGGTCCGGGCCGCGGAGCCGACCGACCACTCGTTTCTCACCGACGTCTTCGCCTTCGATACCGACGAACGCAGCCTGCACGGGACCGTCATCCCCGAATCGCATCGATCCCGGTACGGTCCCGACGACATCGACGGCGGTCTCGAGGGCGATCTCGAGCGCGGGCGAACCGTCGGCCGGGCGTACGCCGACGAACTCCTCGAGAGCGTGCCCCGTCCCACGGCCGAGCCGGCCGACGCGATTCTCGTCGCGGTCGGCCTCGGCGGGGCGACCGGCGGGGGGACGGTTCCCGCGCTCGTCGCCACGCTCCAACAGCGGACTGAGACACCGGTCTACGTCCTGGCGACGCTGCCGGCCGACCGCGAGTTCGACGCCGCGGCCGGCCGCTCGGGAAGCAGGCCTCGCGGTTCCGCCGACGCGCCGCGACCGAACGCAGCGGCGAACGCCATGGCCACGCTCGAGCGACTCGACGGGGTCGCAAGCGCCATCATCACGTTCGACAACGAGGACTGGCTCCGCCCCGGTGAATCCCTCCGCGACGGGCGCGACCGCTGTAACCGCGAGTTGGCGACGCGCATCGCGGCCGTCTTCGCCGGCGGCGGCGATTCGGAGGGGCCGGTCGCCCAGACCGTCGTCGACGCGAGCGACGTCCGACGGATCGTTGGCGATCAGTCGGCGGTCGTCGCACTCGGCTACGGCGACCAGACGGTCGAGACGAGCGACTCACGGTTTGGTCTCGGACTCCTGTCGACCGAGCCGGACGTCGACACGAGCGAAGCGGTCAGCGCCATCGAAACCGTGGTCAGGAAGGGAATTCGCGGGAAACTCTCACTCAAATGCGACCCCGAAACGGCCGCACGCGGACTGCTGATCGTCGGCGGGCCGCCGGCGTGGCTCAACCGACAGGCGATCGCCGAGGGGCGGCGAACCCTCGAGTCGGCGATCGGCGGTTCGGGCATCCTCGGCGGCGACGCACCCCGTCCCGACGGCGACCGGGTCTTCGCGGCGGTCGTCCTCGCCGGCGTCGAATCGGAGCGGATCGAAGCGTTGCGAGCGGCGGCCGACCGGACCGAGCCGGCCGATTGACGACGGTCCCGGCGTCGGTCGGAGCCGGCCCGTCGAGCGTGTCGCCGTCCTCGCGAGCGAGACGATCGATCGCGACGCCGCCGATCGTCGTCTCGGTGGCCGAATATTTCGGCGCCCCCGAAGCCGAAGGCTTTTGCGCGCTGGCGCGCCAAAACGCACGTAATGACCGGAGACGACCCACGCGAGGAGTCCGCGTCAGGGGAACCGACGACCGGGGAACCGCTGACCGACGGCGGCGCTGCAGGTGCAGACGATGTCGCGCTGGACCCCTGGGGTTCCTCGAGCGTCTCCGACTATCGGAACCTGTTCGAGCAATTCGGCATCGAGGAGTTCGACGAAATTCTCGAAGCGGTCCCGAACCCACACTACCTGATGCGCCGCGGCGTCATCTTCGGCCACCGTGACTACCGGCCGGTGGCGGAGGCCCTGCAGAACGACGAGCCGGCGGCCGTCCTCTCGGGCTTTATGCCCACTGGCGACCCCCATATCGGCCACAAGCTGGTCTTCGACGAGATCATCTGGCATCAACAGCAGGGGGCCGACGCCTACGGCCTGATCGCCGACCTCGAAGCCAACTCCGCCCGAGGAATGAGCTGGGCGGAGATCGACGAGCACGCCCGGGACTACCTGCTCTCCCTGCTCGCGCTCGGTTTCGACCCCGAGGAGGGCGAGCTCTACCGGCAGTCGACCAATCGCGAGCTCCAGGACCTCGCCTTCGAACTCGGTGCCGAGGCCAACTTCTCGGAGTTCCAGGCGATCTACGGCTTCGACGGCGAGACCGACGTCTCGCACATGCAGTCGGTCGTCACCCAGATGGCCGACATCCTCTACCCCCAACTCGAGGAGCCAAAGCCGACGGTGATCCCCGTCGGCCCGGACCAGGACCCGCACGTCCGGCTGGCACGGGATCTGGCCGAGCGGATGCGCTTCTTCAAGGTCAGCGAGGCCTACGCCAGCTTCGAACTCGAGCCCGCCGAGCGCGCGCTGGTCGCCGAGTTCTATCAGGACCTCGATCCCGCCGCGTTCGACGACGACCAACTGCGGTGTGTCCACGTCGCCGAGGCGCTCGAGGAGACGCCACTGTCGGAGATCGACGTCGATGCGGACACGCTGCGTGCGGTGCTGACCAAGCTCGAGGAGGCCGGCATGGAGCCGATCCGGCCGCGAACCCGCTTTTTCGACCGCCGGGCGACCGACGAGGCCTTCGACGCGCTGATCGACGCCATCGAGGGCGAAAAGCGAGTCTACGAGAACCACGTCGACGCCTTCGACCTCGAGCCCGCCGAGGCACAGGAACTCGCCCGCGAGGTCGAGGTCGCGAACGGCGGCTATGGCTTCCAGCCGCCGTCCTCGATCTATCACCGGTTCATGACCGGACTGACCGGCGGCAAGATGTCTTCCTCGATCCCGGCGAGTCACATCTCGCTGCTGGACGACCCCGAGGACGGCTACGACAAGGTGAAAGCGGCCACGACCGGCGGCCGCGAGACCGCCGAGGAACAGCGCGAGAAGGGCGGGAAAGCCGACGAGTGTCCCGTCTACGAGCTCTACGCCTATCTGCTGGCCGGCGACGACGACGAGTTTGCCAAGCGCGTCTACGACGAGTGCGTGGGCGGCGAACGACTCTGTGGCGACTGCAAGGAACAGGCCGCCCAGCTCATGAAGGAGTTCCTCGTGGAACACCAGGAGAAGCGCGAGGAGGTCACGGACCTCCTCGAGGAGGCGGATATCGAACTCGAGTCGCCGCGGCGTCGCTAACGCGGAGCCGCGACGGACTGCCCGGCGACGTCGGGAACCGGAACGAATGGAAGCGATCGGACATGTTGGCGTCTGACAAACATATATACGGACAGTCGTGGAACCGTGAGCCACGATGGCACCGGACCGCCGTGGCGCGCCCGACGACCGGCTGGTCTGTGCGGACATCCTCGGCGCGTTCGGCGTCAGTCAGGGGGACGTTCGACGGAACGCCGCCGGTGATGACGACCTCGAGGCGGCGCTGGCCGACGCGCTCGCGACGGGCGTCGATCGGACGACGGTGCTCCGCCGGACGATCACACGGAGCGACCGCGGCCTCGCGTGTGCGGCCCGGTACTCGCGGGCCGATCTGTACACCGAACTCGCGGCCGTCTTCGACGCGATCGGTTGGTCGCTCGAGCGATCGGCCGCCCGCGACGGACTGACGCTGACTGCGTCGGACCCCCGCGGCCGAGCGCGGACGGCGACGATCACCTACCCGGAGACGCCGCTCGGGAGCGACAACCTCCCGGCCGTCCTCCGGACGATCAACGACGCGATTCTCGCGGGGACCGATGCGCGGTTCGTCCTCCTCTCGTCGGGCGTCGACCGCTGGCGGGCCGCGCTGGTCGAGCGGAGCGAACTCGACGCGCTCCGCGAACGCTACGGCCCGCGAATCGAGGCCGTCGGTCGACCGCTGCTGCCGGCGCACGGACTCGCGGCGTACGTTCCCGCGACCGGCGACGACGCGGCCGCGTCGATCGACACCGACGGCGACGAGCCGTGGCCACCGTGGGCGCTCGAGCGCGGCACGCGTCGCTCGAGCGGATCGACATCGACCGTCGGCTCGCTCATCGACGAAGCCGAGCCGTCCGCTCGCGTGGACGCAAACGCGGACGCGACGGGGACGGACGCAGACCGAGCGAGCGATGCGACGGCCGACGCGGGGGCGATGTCCAGTAGGGCGCGATCGGCCACGGCAGCACCCGCCAGCGAGATCGACGGCTTCGAACTCCGTGGCTCGCCCGCCGTGTCGCGGCGACGCGACGGCGAGACCGACCGGGCGACGGAGCGTGGCGCTGAGACCACGTCCGATCGAGCGGGACCCACGGGGGGCTCGAGTCACGGGGTTCGATCGACGGCCACGGACGAGGATCCGACGGATACGGACGGGTTCGGGACGCTCTCGGGAGCCAGTGACACGGCGCGGGTCAGCAACGAATCGTTCGGCACGGACCTCGCCCCGCAGGGCGACCACGAGCGCTACCGTGCGCTCGGCGCGGCGCTGGACGCGGGCGGGACCGTCTCCGTTCGCGGGCTGCTCGAGGACGACGACTTCCTGCCCGAACTGCCCGCCGCCGAGTCCACGGAGACCCGTATCGAGTTCGCCACGGACTTCGATCCCGCCGCGGTCCCGGAGGCGAAAGCGACTGCGGAGGAGTCGGGGTTCGAGTGGGTCGATGCCGGCTCGCTCGACACGACGCGCGTGTCGAACTCGTAGGGGAAACCGGCCACCGAACGGACCCATGGCTGCCTGCACACTCCCGGTTCGCTCGGTCCGTCACCCGCCCGAGGATACCGGTCGAGACCGCAGTGTTACCGTCCCGCAATACTTTTGCACCCGCCACGATATCGAACGCGTATGGCACCCGAATCCCACATCCGTGCCAGCCTCGAGACCCAGCCACAGCGCCGCCGATCGGGATTCGGCTTCTTCTTCGCCCGGTGACTCGGGCCGGTGGACCCGGGGCCGACCCGATCGGTCGCCCGCGGCGAAACCGCCCGCACAGCGTCGTCGACTCGAGAGTCGGCGTCGAACGGAGTCGGAACCGCTAACTGACCGACCCACGGCAATGCAGGTAAGCGAATGCAACTGCCATCACAACAGGTCGCGGTCCTCGAGGCCGCACGTGCGGACGAGGCAACGTCCGTCGACGCCCTCGCCGCGGCGACCGACCTCCCGCCCGAAACCGTCACTGGGGCGCTCTTCGAACTCGAGACGGAGGGGCTGGTCGCCGTCAGCGAACGCGTCGACGAAACGGTCGCGCTCACCGACGAGGGGCGCGACTACGTCACCGAGGGACTGCCCGAGGTGCGGCTCTACGAGGCCGCGCTCGAGGCCGGTGCCGACGCCGACCCGGTTTCGATGGGGCAGGTCATCGGCGCGTCGGGGCTCGAAGGCGGTGCGGTCGACATCGCGCTCTCGAACTACGCGCGCAAGGGGTACGGCGCGATCGACAGCGGCGAGATCACGGCCGACCCCGACGCGGACCCGGACGCCGACGCGGAGGCGAACGCGCTCGCGGCGCTGGCCGACGCCGACGACGCCCCGGTCGACAGCGTCGACGTCGATTCGGAGACGCTCGAGTCACTCGAGCGGCGCGGCCTGCTCGATCGGCACGAATCGACGGTCCGCGAGGCGACGCTAACCGAGCGTGCCGTCACGGAGTTGATGGCGGGGATCGAGACCGCCGAGACGGTCGGTCAGGTCACGCCGGAACTGCTGACCAGTGGCGAGTGGGAGACCGTCGAGTTCGCCGAGTACAACGTCGAGGCCGACGCCGAGCAGTTCGACGGCGGTAACGTCCACATCCTGCGCCAGACCGCCGAGCGCGTCAAGGACACGCTCGTCGGGATGGGCTTCCAGGAGATGGACGGCCCCCACGTCGACGCGGACTTCTGGATCAACGACTGCCTGTTCATGCCCCAGGACCACCCGGCGCGGACCCACTGGGACCGGTTCGCCCTCGAGAACCCCACGCATATCGACGCCCTCCCCGCGGACCTCGTCGACCGCGTCGAGCGCGCCCACAAGGAAGGCGTCGGCCCGGACGGCGAGGGCTATCACTCGCCGTGGGACGAGGACTTCGCTCGCGCGCTGGCCCTGCGTGGCCACACCACCTCGCTGTCGACCCGCTACCTGTCTGGCGAGGAAGTCGGCGAGCTCGAGCCCCCGCAGCGCTATTTCAGCGTCGAGAAAGTCTACCGCAACGACACGCTCGATCCGACCCACTTGCTCGAGTTCTTCCAGATCGAGGGGTGGGTGATGGCCGAGGACCTCTCGGTGCGCGATCTGATGGGGACCTTCGAGGAGTTTTACTCTCAGTTCGGGATCGAGGACATCCAGTTCAAACCCCACTACAACCCCTATACCGAGCCCAGCTTCGAGTTGTTCGGAACACACCCGACGACGGGCGAACTCGTCGAGATCGGGAACTCGGGGATCTTCCGCGAGGAGATGCTCGAGCCGCTGGGGGTCGACTGTGACGTGATGGCATGGGGCCTGGCTCTCGAGCGATTGCTCATGCTGATGTACGGCTTCGAGGACATCCGGGACATCCACGGAACGCTGTGTGACCTGGAACTGCTGCGCAACACGGAGGTGACCTACTGATGCCCACGGTCGATATCGACCCCGACGAACTGCGGGACCTGACCGGTCACGACGAGAAGAGCGACGACGAGCTACAGGAAGCCCTGTTCGGACTCGGCCTCGAGTTCGAGGGGCGCACCGAGGACGGCGCGTTCGAACTCGAGTTCGCACCGGACCGGCTCGACCGCCTCTCCGTGGAGGGGGTTGCCCGCTCGATGCGCTACCAGTACGGCGACGCGCGGGGCGTTCACGTTCCCTCGCCGAATTCGCCGGAGTGGACCATCGAGGTCGATGACTCGGTCCCCGACGAGCGTCCATACGTCACCGGCGCAGTCGTCCGCAACGTTGATCTGGACGAGGAAGCCCTCGAGTCGCTCATTCAACTCCAGGAGAAACTCCACGCGACGATGGGGCGCAAGCGGGCGAAGGGCGCGATCGGGATTCACGACCTGACGATGCTGAAGGGTCGCGATGCGCGTAGCGCATCGGAAAACGAGAGCGGCGACGAGCCGCGAGGGAGCGCCGCGACGGAAGGTACCCCGACGATCCAGTACGTCGGCGTCGAACCCGACGGGGACCGGTTCGTCCCGCTCGATTCCGATCGGGAGATGACGCCGGCCGACGTGCTCGAGGACCACCAGACGGGTCGGACCTACGCCGACCTGGTCAGCGAGTACGAGCGCTACCCGGCGATCTACGACGATCTCGGGCTGTTCTCGTTCCCGCCCGTTATTAACGGCCGCCGCACCGAGGTGTCGACGGAGTCCCGCGACCTGTTCGTCGAGATGACGGGCACCGATCAGTGGACGATCGACAAGATGCTGACCATCGTCTGCTACGCGCTGTCGGCTCGGGGAGCCACGCTCGAGGAAGTGCGAGTCGAATACCCCGATCACGAGATCGTCCGACCCGACCTCTCGACGAAGACGAAGACGGTCGCCCACGACCGCATCGAGACCATCCTCGGCATCGGGCTCGATCCCGACGACGTGATCGACCTGGCCGAGCGGTCCGGGCTCGAGGCCGAAAAAGAAGAGAGCGAGGACGGCGACCTCGTCTACGAGGTGACGATCCCGCCCTACCGCGTCGACGTACTTCACCCGCTGGACGTCATCGACGACCTCGGGCGGGCCTATGGCTTCAACGACCTCGAACCTCGCTACCCCGACGTGGGGACCGTCGGTGGCCGCCACGAGCGCTCCCGCCTCGAGCGGGCGGTCCGCGAGCAACTCGTCGGACTTGGCTTCGAGGACCTGCTAAACTTCCACATGATCAGCGAAGAAGAGAACTACGACCGACTCGAGGTCTCGCCCGGCGACGATATCTATGGGGCCGGCGAGCCGGCGACGATCAAGGAACCGTACAGCGAGGACTTCACCATGCTGCGGACGTGGGTGATGCCCTCGCTGTTGATGGTTCTCGAGCGGAACACCCACCGATCGTACCCACAAAACCTCGCCGAGATCGGCTTCGCGGCCGCGGTCGACGAGAGCGAACCCACCGGCGTCGCCGAGGGCCGCCGCGTCGGGGCCGTCCTCGCACACCACGAGGCCGGCTACGAAGACGCCAAGGCACGGCTGCAGGCGCTGGCCCGCAACTTCGACGTCGACCTCGAGACGCCGCCGACCGACCACCCGACCTTCATTTCGGGTCGAACCGCGGCGGTCGTCATCGACGGCGATGACGTCGGCGTGATCGGGGAGGTCCACCCGAAGGTGCTCATCGAACACGACCTCGAAGTGCCGGTGTCGGCCTTCGAGTTCGATCTCGAGGCGCTCCGATAGGGCCGCGAGGGGAGCGAACGCGATTCGATCGGGGGTTACCTGATCTCGCCGTAGGTCCGGACGAGGTCGCCATCACGATAGCGCCGCTGCTCGAACCCAAGGGCGTTGCACACGAGCGTATGTCCCATAAACGAGAGGGAGTAGTCCGCCATGCCGAACGGGTGCAGGACCGTCTGCTGTGCGGGCGGTAGAATCGAACCGAGGACGTTGATCTCGGCGTCGCCCGCGGTGAGCGTCCCGACGCTGACGCCATCGTCGGTCGTTCCGGCGGCGCGACCGCCGGCAGCGTCGAACGCATCGCCGTCGACGATCGTCGCCGGCTGGTCGGTGCCGGTGGTGTACCCGAGTTGCGATCCTTTCCACAGTTCCTGTTGTCGCGGGCGGATACCATCGAGCAGCGGATGCTCGAACTCCCTGTCCTCGAGGGTCGCGAACCGGACCGTGACGGTCTCGAGGTTGGCGGGATCGATCGCCGCCGCGTCCCCGACATCGAGCGCACCGAGGAGATGGACACCCGTGTCGGTCAGGACGAGGTCGCCGCCGGCCGCGACGAACGACTCGATCGCCGCGATATACCGCGGGTTATCGAGACCAACGTCATGAGAGACGACCAGTTTGTCGTAATGGCGCTTGCCGGACTTCCCGCGAAGCAATCGACCGTTACAGACATCGCGAACCCGGAACGCGTCCATGTCGCCGTCCTCGAGGTGATCGGAGAGATCGGCGAAGAACTGCATCGGGTTGACCGTGTACTCGCGTTGCTCGTACCCGAGTACGGCTCGCGGATCGGGGTATTCGTCCTCGGTGTCCAGAACGGTCAGCTCCACCTCGATGTCGGCGTCGCTGTCGACTTCGACATCCCACTGGCCGGCCTCGGGTTGATGGCGGAACCAGCCCTCGAAGTCGTGGGGTCGGGGCGTCGGGTCGTCAGGGCCGGCCTTTGCCGCGAGGTCGATTTCGTGAACGGTCGTTCCGTCGGGATCGGTAATACGGATGTGGCCGTCGCTTGCGGCCCCGAGACCGGTAACCCGGACCGACAGCGAGTGCGACGAGCCGGTCGTTTCGGTGCCGACGGTCCCGCCGTCGTCCGGTCCGGATCGGACGACCTCGTTATGGCTGTGCACTTCGGTCGCGCGGCCCTGGCCGGGTTCACGCCCCTTGCCTGGATGTCGATCGGTGTACGGCAGATCGGCGGACGACCGCGTGAGTTCGTCCGTCGTCACGTATGCGGTGTCCTGACCGCCGGTCGCGACGGTGGCATCGGTCTCCGCCGCGGTCATCTCGGCGTACTCGCGCATCGAGATCCGGTAGGCGGTGACCAGATGGCGTTCGATGTAGGGTTTCCACTCGATCCGGGCGTCAGGCGTGTGATTCGCGAAGATGATTTCGGGAACGACCGTAATCGCATCGAGCCCGCCAAACTCCGCCGGTTGGCCGGCCCACCCCAGAAGCGAGCCGGTCACCTGATAGCCGAGGGAATCGTAAACCGTGCCGTAATCGAACAAGCCCGCGGGAGCGTACTCCGAGGCACCGTACTGCTCCTCGCAGGCGCGTTCGATGTCGTCCGCGATCGCCTCGAGGCCGCCCCAGTGGGCCTCCATCCCGTCGCCGATGCGGATGTTGACCTCGTCGAGGTCGTGGGTTCCGTCGTGACCGAGCGGGGCGTTCGTCTCGAGGTTGAACACCATCCGGTCGGCGGCGTACATCCCGTGGTAGTCACAGAGGTACGTCACGTTCTCGTACTCGCGGAGGTGATCGACGATCGCCAGCGAATCCGGGACGACGTCGTAATAGTCGTCGGGTGCGCCGTCGGGTTCGGCGGGCCAGAACGCCGGATCGACCCAGCCCATCGTCGGGTACTGCCGGTTAGTGTCGACATCGGCCGCGTTCCCGCGCCGGAAGTTGAGCCGAGTCTCCCCTCGCGGAATGTCGAACCGGGGCTCGCGCGCCACCCACCCGTCAGGGTTCGTGAATACGAAGACGAACGCGATATCGTCGAGCAGGTCCTCGAAGCCGTCGGCCTCGCCCCGAGCGAGGTCCTCGAGGAGTCGAACACCGGTCTCGACGCCCGCGCGCTCGTCGCCGTGGGTCGAGAGGGAGTAGACCACTGTCTCCTTGTCGGCGAACGACGCCGCGTCCCGGACGTCGTTCGTGACATCGACGACGTAGATATCCTGTGGGTCGGGGTCTGTGCCGGTGTACCGGTTCGGCCAACCCGGCGATTCGTCGAGAGTGTGGACGCGCACGCGGTCGGGACAGACCGCCTCGAGATGGGCGATCCCCCGACCGACCTCGGGGTAGGAGACGAACGATCGGGCCTCCTCGACCGGCGGGAAGACGCCGTCGGCGTACGGGGCCTCGAGTTTCCACCACGGGTTCGCCCCGGGTGAGACGTCCAGTCGCTCGACGCCGTCGAGTTCGAGGACGGCCGTCACCTCGTCGGCGGTGAGATGCGCATGCGCCGCCGGCGTCGGTGACTCTCGAGTGACCGCCTTCGGTGGCCGGGACAGGTCGGGATCGGGGGCTTCCTCGTAGTCGGCCGCAAACGCCTCGAGTGCGGCCCGGTCGGCGAATTCGATGACGGTCGCCGCCTCGTACCCCTCTGGGGTGTGGTTGACGACGAACTCGTACTCGTCGGTCATCGGGTCGCCGCGGACGTCCGCGGTGGCGGAACCGGGAAGTGCGAGCGCGGCACCCGTCGTCGCGGAGAGCGAAAGGAACGTCCGTCGGTCGATGGGGCTGTCGGCGAACGCGTCGTCGGAACCGTGGTCGGCAGCATCGTCGGTCGGTCGGTCAGCGGGGTGTCGTGGGTGTGTCTGGTGAGGGCCGTTTGACATTACCAATCGTGGGGAGATTCCCCGGACACGGACCACAACGATGTGAAATAAATACCATACCGAACGAGAGAATGTCTCTGAGAGACGTAGATTTATGTGCTCGAGGATAAAGTGGACGGGCCATCGGCGGCCGCCGTTCGGAGCCAACGGATCGGGGACGACTGGCCCACAGCCGTCGAAAAAGTCCGTCAGACCCTACCTGACGGTAGCGAGACAGCAAGGGACCGGGCGAGACGAGAGTGCAGACGCCCGGACGGTTAGAACTCGTGTTCGACGTCGTCTTCGTCGGCCTTCTGAATGATTATTTTCCCGTCCCGGACCCGGACGAAGACCTCATCGCCGATATCCATGCCCGCGACCTCGAGTTCGTCCTCGTGGAGGTTGAGGTGGACGTTGTGGTAATTCCCGTCGTCGTCTTTCGCACCGCTTGGACTCAGCTTCTTTTTCCGTACCATCGCGGGATTCTATTCCGAACTTCGCCGTAGGATATACTTAAGTGTTTTCGACGCCCGAACGACTGACCGTGGAACGGACTCGTCGGCGTGCCAATCACGGAACGACAAGCGAGGGACGCGAATAGTGCCGGGAACTCGCGTTGGCGATACACTTAAATATACCGCCGCAGTCGGTCGATTTGCGGGGATATCTTTATCACTGATCGTGTGCTGACTTGACACGGAGGCGAAAATCATGGTACGCGAAGACGGGAAACGAAACTTTGCACTGCGCGAATCGGGCGGTGACGAGTCGAGCGTCTTCTCGGGCAACACGCCTCGACAGGCGGCGCTCAAGGCAGCCCGACGGCTCGAGCCCGGCTCGAGCGAGGAAGAGGCGGACCGGGTCGAACTGAAACTCCGAGAGAAGGGAACCGACAAGGTTCACATCTACGATGGCTGGGCGTGGGAGGAGACAGCCCCCGACGACAAGCCCGACTGGATGCCCGGCGAGATCACGGAGGCGAACGTCTCGAAGAAAGGCATCGAGCACCTCGACGAGTAAGTCGTCAACTCGACAGATTTCTCCGGCACGAGCCCGTCCGCGAGCAGTGCCTTCGCCCGTCTCGACGCACTGTCCGATACCAGCACGTTTGTGCGATGACTAGACGGAATAATACGGGCTGGGTTGGTGGGACAATGCCCAAGGAGGCGGAAAGACGTTAAATCAGATTCATACGACAGTCGGCGGTCGGATCGGGTACGTATATGGATGATCGTCGAAGGAATTCGGTACCTGAGTGTAGTAGACAGAGCCTTTCCGGTGCCATCCGAACATGTGAACCAATGACGCCGAGAATAGAGTGGTATAGACAACTGGACTGTCCCGGTGTCCCCGTGAGTGGGTCTTCGAACCCCACGTCGCCGCTCGAGCGAGCGACGACTGACTCCGCTTGCGCACCGACCGGACGCGCAAGCGAAATTTCGCGGTACCCGACGGTCTTTTGACCCGTTCGTCCCTATCGGCGGGTAATGACTGCAGTTACGCTCGGCCCCGAAGGGACCTACTCGCACAGAGCCGCGAGTGCGATCGCCGACGATGACGAGATCGACTTCCGACAGTCGGTCACGACGATCGTCGACGCCGTCGCAAGCGGGGAGTACGACCGCGGCGTGATTCCGATCGAAAACAGTATCGAGGGCTCCGTGACGGAGAGTTTAGACGCCGTTGCCGACTACGACGTCGCCGTCATCCGCGAAATCGTTACCCCGATCAGACACGCCTTGCTCGCCCAGGGGCCGGCGTTCGATACCATCGCCAGCCACTCCCAGGCCCTTGCCCAGTGTCGGACCTACCTCGAGCGCGAGTATCCCGCCGCCACCCTGGAGGCCGTCGCGAGCACGGCACAGGGCGTCGAGTTCGCCCGCGACGATCCGTCGGTGGCGGGCATCGGCCATCCGGCTAACGCGGGAGACGGGATCGAGGTGTTGGCCGAGGACATTCAGGATCAGGACTCGAACGCGACGCGGTTCTTCGCGCTCGCGCCGGCCGAGCAGCGCTCGAAAGGCGGCGGCAAGACCTCGCTGGTGGTCTATCCGAACGCGAACTACCCCGGTCTGTTGCTCGAGTTGCTCGAACCGTTCGCGGATCGCGACATCAATCTGACCCGGGTCGAGTCGCGGCCGAGCGGCCAACGACTGGGCGACTACGTTTTCCACGTCGACTTCGAAGCCGGGCTCTACGAGTCCCGAACGAGCGACGCGATCGCGGACCTCGAGGCCCTCGCCGAGAACGGCTGGGTCCGGCGGCTGGGATCGTACGATACCGAACACGTCGTCGAGTAAGCGCTTCGGGACGGCCCTCGACGACGGCCTCGGACTGGCGTCGACGGCGCGACAGTCCGGGTGCGAGAATCGAACTACGCGTCTCAGCCTGCACAGGCTGAAGGATGGCCACTACCCCAACCCGGACACGGACACGGCGCACTCGAAGCGACCACGGCCGATGCCTAATGTGCTGGGAGCGTCCTCACGAGCTGTGACTCACGGGGGAATACTTGACGGGGACCGAAACGGGGCTGCGATCGACGGCACGCGATCGGGTGTCGAGACCACAAACGGTTTTGCCGCGTCACCCGGTCCCATGAGTATGCCACTCGCTGCAGGCGACGACGCGCCGACCGTGACCGCACCGAATCAGGACGGCGAGGCGGTCACCCTCGCGTTCGAGGAGCCGACGGTGCTGTACTTCTACCCGAAGGACGATACGCCCGGCTGTACGATCGAAGCGACCCAGTTCCAGCGCGAGCGCGAGACCTATCGGGACGCCGGCGTCGACGTTTACGGCGTCTCGACCGACGACGTGGAGTCCCACCGGTCGTTCTGTGACTCCGAAGGCCTCGAGTTCGACCTGCTCGCGGACCCCGACGCGGCGATCGCCGAGGCCTTCGACGTCGAACTGCGTGACGGCGTGACCGCGCGAACTACGTTTTTGCTGGCGGACGGCAACGTCACGGCCGTGTACGAGGACGTCGACCCGGACGGACACGCTCGCGATGTCCTGCTCGACGCGCTCGAGGACGGACTCGTGACCCTGCCCGAGTAGCCGCTCCTTCTGTCGTTGTCCCGCGGGCAGAATTTATCCCCGTCGGGCTCCTACTGCGACGCATGCGAGACAACCCGTTCGACGAAATCGAGACACTGCTCGACCGCGTCAGTCGCCAGGTCGAAGAGGGAATGGCCGCCGGCGGGCTGCAGGTCCCGGGCACGGTGCCGGTCGACGTCGCCGACACGGACGAAGCGTACGTCGTCACGGCCGACCTGCCCGGCTACGAGACCGACGATATCGAGTTGACGCTCTCGGACGGCACGCTCCGACTCGAGGCCAATCGGCTGGACGACGACATCGCCGCCGAAGGGACGTATCTCCGACGCGAGCGGACCAAAACGTCGGCGAGTCGTCGGATTCGACTGCCGGAGCCGGTCGACGAGGAGGCGGTGGCCGCCGGGTTCGAAAACGGCGTGCTGACGGTGCGGCTGCCCAAAGTCGCGGGCGGCGAGGACTCGAAGCGGATCGATATCGAGTAGCCGTCGCGTCCCGCCCGCTCGAGACCGCGGGCGACGTCCGTGACCGTCGCGAAGCGGCCGGACGGGTCGCCGCTCGAGTGCGGCGTCGGGACGAGGGGCGTGAGCCCGTGCCGATTCGGAACTGCGCCGGAGAGCAGTCGGACGATTATTATATTCGGATGATAACTGTTCGGCCATGGTCAACGTGTTCGCACTCGTCGTCGGCGGGGCCTTTCTCCTGTTCGGGGGCATCGTCCTGTCTCGAGCCGGCGATCTCGACGATCGCGAGGAGACGATCAGCGAACTCGCGTCGGCGGACGACGAGTCGGTCGTGCCGGGCGACGAGGCGACGATCAGCGGGCCGGTTCGCGTCCTCGAGCCGGCGTCGCCGACGCGGACTGGTCCCGATCTGAACGAGAGCGATTCGGCCGCCCTCTGGGCGTGGCGGGTCCGCCAACGGAACGACAACTGGTGGCGGACCGCCGAGTCGGAACTCGCGACCGGCGAGTTCGCCGTCGATCACAGCTGGGATCGCGTCCGCGTGGACACGACGACGCTGGCGACGGACGCGGACGACGATCCCTTCGATTCGCCGAACCTGTTCCTCGGCGATCCCGAGACGGAGACCTATCTCGGCGACCTCGGCCCGGTCAATCGCTTCCTCGAGCGAACCGGGCTGGCGGGCGAAGACGGCGTCGTCAGCGACCTCGAGTTCAACGTGAGCGTCGGCGGAAAGACCACCATGCCCGACAAGTATCAGGCCACCGTCGTCCGCGACGGCGACGAACTGGTCGTTCGGGGCGAACTGACCGAGACGGCCGACGGCTACGTCCTGCGGGGGACCGACGAGACGCCGCTCGCGATCGCGACCGGAAGCCTCGAAGAACAGCGCGAGCAGGTGCGCTCGTCGGTTCGGCTCCGCCGGGTGGCCGGCGGGGTTTGCGTCGGGCTTGGCCTGCTCGTTGCGGTCCTTGCCGTTCTCTGACTCCGCAGCTCGAGCCGAGCGGCGCTAGTACCACGCGCCGCCCGACGAGACGTTGATGTCCTGTCCCGTGACGTGTCGCGACGCGTCGCTCGCGAGGTGGACGGCCAGCTCGGCGACCTCCGCGGGCGGCACCAGGTCGTCGAGCATGAGGCTCTCGAGGACCTCTCCTTCGACCGCCTCGACGGGAACGCCCGCCTCCTCGCCCTGCCGTTCGAAGACACCCCGGATGCGGTCGCCCTCGACCGGGCCGGGACAGATCGCGTTGACGGTCACTCCGTCGTCGCCGAACTCGGCGGCCAGTGCGCGAGTGACGCCGATCAGTCCCATCTTCGAGGCAGCGTAGGGAGTTCGGTTGGCGTACGGCCGCTTGCCGCCGATCGAAGCGATGTTGATGACGCTCCCCTGTGCCGACTCACGGAGATGGGGAGCCGCCGCCCGCGTGACGCGAGCGACGCCGATCACGTTGACATCGAGGGTCTCGAGCCACTCGTCGTCGCTCGTCTCCTCGAGCGGCGCGGTGGGGCCGGCGATCCCGGCGTTGTTCACGAGACAGTCCAGCCCGCCGAACGCGTCGACTGCCGCGTCGACGGCGTCTTCGACCGACTCGGGATCGGTCACGTCCGTCTCGACCGCCAGCGTTCGATCGGGAGCGTCGATCAGTTCCGCGGTCTCGTATATGCCGTCGCTCCGCGCCGCGAGGACGACGGTCGCGCCCTCGTCGGCGAACGCAACGGCGATTTCGCGGCCCAGACCCTGACTCGCTCCCGTGACTAAAACAGTGTCGTCTGCTATCATAACTTATGCTGGATCGGGTCGAAAATAAAACCACCTGCTATCGGACGGAGGTTAGGTGGGACTTTCCAAGGACTCATTGCTTATTTCTTCATACCTTGTCGTGTCAACAGAGCCACCAGAAGCGAACGTAGTCTGTGAAACGATCGAGACCGTTCCTCCTCCATCCAGCTCAGCCGCTAATGTACCGGACTGTTGGTTAGAACCATCCCATTCTTTATCCCACTTGTCAACAATATCATCGATAATCAAAATGACTGTCGTTTTCTTTGGTTTCAAATCTATATTTTCAGGCGCTTCAATATCAATAGTTGTGTATATATTGGCGTGTGAGTTTTTGAGTACGACATCTGGGACGAATATCGTCTGTGAAACGTCGCTTGAGATTCCGTTCCATACTGAACTCGATTTAATGTGGCGGTGAGTCGTCTTGGTTTGCTTGTTTTTTCCAGTCATACTACAACCGCTGAATCCAAGAACGGAACTGCATCCTACCGTGGTCAAAAAGGTACGTCGGTCCATACATTATAGATACTACCAGTGAAATAAACGTCTTTTGACACTATAAGATAGCAGTTTAGAATCCGAACAGCGTCGCTCGTCGCCGTTCAGCGGCGGTCTGAACGGTGAACTGACGCTGGTTCAGTAGAACCGCCGTTGCTGTGCGCTCGAGCGCACGACAGGTGTGTGCGATCGGTGTACAGGTGTGTCAGTGTGACAAGACGGATGGTACTGGAGCCGGCGTGTTCGCATACGGTTCGACTGTTCCCGGCAACTGAGATCAATACCGGGGTGACTTATGTAACTCAGTTTGAAACGTTACAGCGATGCACTTCATCGTCGTCGGGGCAGGGAGTGTCGGAACTCTGCTAGTAGATATTGCATCACGATCTCGAAACGACGTGGTGGTCGTCGAGCACGACGTGACGAGAGCGAACGACATCGCGAACGAGTACGATTGTCTGGTCCTCAACGAGGACGCGACGAGGGAGGAGACGCTCAAAGAGGCGGGTGCCGATCGGGCCGATGCGCTCATCTCGACGCTCGAACTGGACGCAACGAACCTGTTCGTCTGTCTGCTCGCAACCGAACTCGGGATTTCGACCGTCGTATCCGTTCTACACCAACCCGAACACCGGGAACTGTTCCGCAAGATGGGTGTCAACGCGGTCAAAAGCCCCGACCAACTCGCCGCCGAATCGCTCTACCGGACGGCACGACAGCCCGCGATTAGCGACTACATGCCCGTCGAAGCCGATGCGGAAGTCTTCGAGATCGAGGTCTCCGGCGCGGCACCGATCGCCGGAACGACTCTCGAGGAAGCCAGATCGGGCGGCTTGATCCCCGACGACGTGCTCGTCGTCGCCGTCGTCCCCGAGGACGGCAGCGGACCACGGATCGCTCGGCCGACGACCGAAATCGGGGCCGGAGACCGGCTCACCGTCTACTCCGGGCGCGGGACTGATCCGGCGGTGACGGATCTCTTCGGGTTCTTCGACGATTATCGATGAGAACCACAGTGGCACCGATCGGACGCGATCTCGGGTGGATGCTACGGGTTCTCGGGGGGCTGGTCCTGGTGTCGATCCTCGTTCCGCTCGCCTGGGGAGAGTACTACGCGATCCCCGGCCTCGTCGTGTCGGGGGTGATACCGGTAACGATCGGGTGGGTGCTCTCGACAGCGTTCGCCGATGCCGCCCCGCCGGATAAACTCCACGGCATGATGATCGCTGCCATCGGCTGGCTCGCCATCGCGGCGTTCGGCTCGCTGCCCTTTCTTACGACCGCCTGGGTCGTGACGGCCGCGCCGGCCGGGCTCGAGACGCCACCTCCAACGGAGAGCATCGACGCACTCGCGAGTCCGCTGAACGCGCTCTTCGAGAGTATGAGCGGGTTCACCGGGACGGGGTTGACCATGACCACAGACGAGAGTACGCTTCCCCGGACGCTACAATGGTGGCGAAGTATAATCGAATGGGTCGGTGGCGTCGGTGTGATCGTGCTGACGACGGCGATCCTCGCCCGTCCCGGGAGTGGGTCGTTGACAGTGTACGAAAGCGAAGCGCGATCACAGAAGATTCACCCGAGTATCGTCTCGACCGTCCGCACTATCTGGTGGCTCTTCTTGCTTTTCACGTCGATCGCGATCCTGTCGCTCTGGCTGGCCGGGATGCCACCGTGGCACGCGATCAATCACGGCATGACGGGTATTTCGACTGGCGGGTTCTCGATCATCGACGGCTCGATCGGCGCATACGACAGCGTCGTCATCGAAGCCGTCTTGCTCCCGATCATGATCGCCGGCGGCATTGCGTTCCCGATCCACTACCTCGTCCTTCAGGGGGATCTGAGAGGGCTGTATACGGACGCACAAACGCGATGGTTGGCCGCCGTTCTCCTGCTCGGCTCGGCGGCGCTCTGGCTGTCGGTCTCGACGGTGTACGATTCGGTCACGGAAGCGCTCCGATACGGCGTCTTCCAGTTCGTCTCGGCAGTGACTGCGGCGGGCTTCCAGACGGCGACCGACCCGACGCCCCTCTCGCTTGGGGGGTGGCCCACGAGTGCGCTTCTCATGCTGGTCTTCGCGATGGTCGTCGGTGCCGCCGCTGGCTCTACCGCGGGCGGCATCAAACTCATTCGATTGATAATGCTGGTAAAAGGTATCCGATTTCGCGTCTCCTACGTCTTCTATCCCGACAGTACTGTCCATCGGTTTCGGATCGACGACCGCGTCCTCGACGAGAAAGACGGTCCTCGAGAGTTCGGCGAAGCGGCGATCATCGCGCTTCTCTGGTTCGTCTTCCTCGCGGTGAGCGTATTCGTCCTCTTAGCGACGCTCCCGAGTGGAGCCTATTCCCTCGAACAGATCCTCTTCGAAATCGCGAGTGCACAGGGGAACATCGGTCTCTCGACCGGGATTACCGGTCCCCACTCGCTGCCGACGGCTGGCAAGGTTGCGTTCATCCTGAACATGTGGGTCGGACGACTCGAGATCATTCCCATCCTCGTGACGCTTCGCGCGCTGTTTTGGCGGGGTGGCATCTACGAATGAGCCGGCGTCGTTACCGCAGTCGGCTTCTCACGTGGATCGTAAACGCCGGACCGAACGATGTGGTCTTGAACCTCTATCTGGTTCTCGGACCGCTCCTGATCGTGCTCGTCACCGTCGTCGGCAGAACCGCAGCGACGACGGTCATCGTTGCGGGCTACGTCATCGGATTCGTCGGCTACACGATCTACAATGCCCTCACGACGACGGGACAACCAGACTGGATCCGCCATCCATAGCTCGTGTTGGTCGGGGAACGAGCCACGTCGGCAGCGAGTGACTGTCCGTGTGAGAGCGCTCGCGACGAGGGGCCTCGAGCCGACGTGAACCGTCGGGTCACACGGCATTTACGCCCGGAGTATCGCTTTGAGTCGCGCGGTGCCGGTCGCGTCGGACGTGACACCCCGATCCCACAGGACCAATGCAGGCGGCAGGGCGACGATGGAAGCGGCAAACGAGTAGAACACGCTCAACGCGATCAGGAGCCCGAAGTCACCGAGCACGGGCGTGATCGCGAGCATCAGCGCACCAGTTCCGATCGATGTCGTGAGCATACTGCCGGTGAGCGCACCGCCGGTACTCGACAGCGTCGTCGTCAGCGCCGATACCGTCTCCGGTTGGGCAGTATATTCGTCGACGAACCGGTGCATGAAGTGGACCGCGTAATCGACGCCGAGCCCGATCGCGAACGAGAGGAGCAGCCCCGTGACGGCATTGAGGGGCATATCGAGCAGCCGCATCGTGCCGAGAAGACATGACACGGCGATCATGATCGGAAACACGTTGATGAGACCGATCCACGGTTTCCCCTCGAGAACGCCGTACACGATCACGAGAAAGACCGTCGAGAGCACGATGGCGAGCACCATCCCCTGAATCGATGATTCGAACAGACTGTTCGTGATCGCGTTGTAAATGAGGGGCGTGCCCGTCGCCGTTGCAGTGTAGCGGAAGGCATCGGCGTGGTCGGCCCCGTCCGCTGCGATTTCGTCGATCGTGGCGTCCGATTCGATGGTGTACTCGACCTGGGCCGCTCGCCGGTCGGGAGTCAGGTACCGTTCCGCTGATGGCCCTGCCGGTGACGCGAACAACTCGTCGTAGATCCGGTCGAGGTTGCGGTCGGGGATGCCGTTCCCGTCCCGGTCGTTGCGGGCGACGAGCGCAGCGAACTCGGGGTCCGCGTCGGCATGGGACTGAATCACAGTGATGATACTCCGGGATTCCGCCCGTCCGTTCGGCCCGACGGCGAGCGTCTCCGGTGGCTCATCGTCAGGGGCCGCCAGAGCCTCGAGCGCGTGGTCCTCCTCGAACGGCCCCTCGACGTACATCGTCATCGACTGGTCCTGATCGGCCGCGAACCGCCCCTCGAGCAGGTTGAGCGTTTCCGTGGCAGTGTACTCGCCCGGGGCGAACGGTTCCGGGACGTAGTCGACGTACCACGCCTCCTCTTCGGGCGGGAGGAAATCCTCCTCCTCGAACGTGGTTTCGACGCCGGTGCCGTACGCACCCATTCCGGCCCCGAAGAGCAAGAGGAGCACGACCATGACGAGCGGAGCGCGCTTTCCGACGGTCGCGGAGACGGCCAGTAACCGCCCGAGCGAAGATTCCTCGGAGGCGATCGGTGTCGAATTGAACTCCCGGACGTCGTGTCGGTCCCGGAAGCGGTCGGCCTGCAGCTTCATCGCGGGCAAACACCCGCTGAAGATGACGAACGTAAAGATGATCCCGGCGGAGGCTACGAGACCCATCTCCCGCATCGGCTCGAGTTCGGCGAAGAGGTTCGCTCCGAAGCCGAAGACCGCGGTGGCGGTCACGATGAAAAAAGCGGCCGAGAGCTGGCCGGTCGCGGTACGCATCGCGGAGACCGTGTCGTCGCCCTGGAGCTTTTCCTCGCGATAGCGGTTGATAATGTGGATCCCGAAGTCGACGCCGACGGCCAACAACAGGACGGGAACGATGATCATCTCCTGTCCGAACGGGATCCCGACGTAGCCGAGGAACCCGAACGTCCAGATCATCGTCATCAGCAACGCGATCAGGCCGAGTAGCAGATCGAAGGGGTCTCGGTAGGCGACGGCAAGGAAGCCCAAAAGCAGCGCCACGACGACGGGCATGACCATCACGAACGAATCGCTGATGACGTCTTCGAGTTCGGAATCGACGATACCGCTACCGAACGCCCGGATATCAGCCGGTTCGTCGGCCGCCATCGTATCGATCGTCGTCAGGATGCCTTCCATGTCCTCGTCGTCGTCGAACTCGGATGGCATGTCGTGGGAGATCACCGTTATCGACGCCGATGCCGACGCCTGATCGCGGTTGAAATCCTCGGAGACCATCCTTGAAAACGCACGCCTCGAGCCGACCTCTCGGACCGCCCGCCGAATTTCGGCGTCCGTCGCCCGTTCGACGGCCCGGCGCTGTTCGGCCGGCGTGTCCGCACCGGGCTCGAGTGCCTGCGCGACCATCGTCGCGGGGCCGTCCGCGGACTGCATTCTGAGCATCGGCCGATCGTCGATTCGCTCGAGCAGGCGGAGAACGTGGAGGAGTTCCTCGCGCGTGAGGACATCGGTCCCGTCATGGACGAGTCGCGTCGTCTCACCCTCGGCCGTGAACGGTCCTTGAAAGTCCGCTTCGACGGCGTCTTGCGCTTCTTTCACTTCGAGGCCATCGGAATATCGCTCGCGGAGATCAGTCTCCGTTTCGACCAGCGGGATTCCGGCGGCGAAAAACGCAGTCAAGAGCAGGAAAGCGATAACGATTGCACGCGGGCGGGAGACGATGAGGGTGGTCGACTGCGTAATCGCCTCATCGATCCAGTGTCCGACCCTAGTCATGGGGACGAGCTGCTCGTCGATCGATCGACGGCACTGTCACGCTCTCGGGGTCGAGTCTCGAGCGCCGTGCGAGTGGGCGCGGGTCCCGACGCCAGCAAACCGCCACGGCCCGCCACGAACCGGAACCTCGCGCTATCTGCGGACCTTCCTCCGGCGACGGTAACGTGACTACGTCGCGACGGCATCGGCACGATGACGCTACGCGGCGGTTGGACGTCCCGTCACCCCCCGTTCACTCGTCCGTTCAAGCCCGAACGAGCGGCGACTCCAGTGTTGGCGACTGTTCGATCGGCTCGTCATGAGTAAGACATGAAAATATTAGATCAAAATACTTTCGCCAATATCGGACTGAATGGGAATTTGAGAAAGGCTGAAACACGTTCGGACCCGTTTTGACAGACTGGAATGACACTCTTCGCTAGTTGAATGTCATTTTAATACGTCGCTCGAGCGACCGCCACAACGCGCACACGGCGCGGTCGTCACGGTCGAACGGACACCGCTGACAGGGGGGGTCGAGGCACCGACACGAGCGCGGCGACGCGGCGTCGGCGAAGGGCTACCTGCCGCGCTCGAGGGCGAGCGATAGGAGCCACTGCAAGTCGCTGCACGCCTGACCGCATGACGGCGTTGCAGTCAATGTGTCAATCGTTTCAGTGGCTACTATATCGGCCGACCGACGGATGCAGCCGTCTCGAGGCCACCACCGACAGTCCGGGCGAAGCGAGCTAGTGTATGGAAAGGTATAGGGTGGCGTCCCGTTCTAGAGGTATATAAGCAAATGAGCGACGCGGGATACGACCACGCGACGGTCGAACGGCGCTGGCAAGAGGCGTGGGACGACGCGGACGTCTTTCGGACGTCCAACGACATCGAGGACCCGACATACGTCCTCGGAATGTACCCGTATCCGTCCGGGAAGCTCCATATGGGCCACGTCCGTAACTACACGATCACGGACGCGTACGCCCGCTACCGACGGATGCGGGGCGACGATATCCTCCACCCAATGGGGTGGGACGCGTTCGGTCTCCCCGCGGAGAACGCGGCCAAAGAGCGCAACACGAACCCCCGCGACTGGACGCTCGACTGCATCGAGACGATGCGCGACCAGATGACCGCAATGGGCTTTGGCTACGACTGGGACCGAGAGATCACCACCTGTACGCCGGAGTACTACCAGTGGAACCAGTGGCTGTTCTCCCGGTTCCACGAGGAGGGGCTGGTCGAGCGCCGCGACGCCGAAGTCAACTGGTGTCCCCACTGCGAGACCGTCCTCGCCGACGAGCAGGTCGAGGGCGAGGCCGAACTCTGCTGGCGCTGTGATACGCCCGTCGAGCAGCGCGAACTCGAGCAGTGGTTCCTGAAGATCACCGCGTACGCCGACGAGTTGCTCGAGGCGATCGACGACCTGGAAGGGTGGCCCAACTCGGTGCGACAGATGCAGCGCAACTGGATCGGCCGCCAGTACGGGACGGAACTCGAGTTTGATGTCGAGGACTACGGCCCGGTCGAGGCCTTCACGACCCGCGTCGACACGATCCACGGAGCGACCTTCTTCGCGCTCGCGCCGGACCACCCGATCAGCGAGGCGTTGGCCGAGGACGACGACGAGATTCGCCGGTTCATCGATCACGAGGCCGATCCCGACGGCGACGACCCCAACGGCGTCGAGACCGGCCTAACCGCCACGAACCCCGCTACCGGCGAGGAGATCCCGGTCTACGTCGCCGACTTCGTCCTCTCGGACGTTGGGACCGGCGCGCTGATGGCCGTGCCGGCCCACGACGAACGCGACCACGCCTTCGCCGAAAAGATGGGACTCGACATCCGGCCGGTCATCGCCCCCGAACCCGACGGCGATGAAGAACCGACCGCGCCCGACGTGAGCGAGGGGGCCTACACCGAGGACGGCGTCCTGGTCGAGGCCGGCGAGTACAGCGGGCTGGACAGCGAAACCGCCCGCGAACGGCTGACCGAGGACATCGACAGCGCCGAAGAGGCCACCCAGTATCAACTGCGCGACTGGGGAATCTCCCGGCAGCGCTACTGGGGGACGCCGATCCCGGTCGTCCACTGCGACGACTGTGGTCCCGTGATGGTCCCGGACGAGGAGCTGCCGGTCGAACTCCCCGAGTTCATCAACACGACCGGGAACCCGCTGGACGCCGCCGAGGAGTGGCAACGGACCACGTGCCCGGAGTGTGGGGCCGACGCGACCCGCGAGACCGACACGATGGACACCTTCGTCGACTCCTCGTGGTACTTCCTGCGGTACGTCTCGCCGGACCTCGAGGACGCTCCCTTCGACCGTGAGCGGGCTAACGACTGGCTCCCCGTCGACCAGTACGTCGGCGGCATCGAGCACGCCGTGATGCACCTGCTCTATTCTCGGTTCTTCACGAAGGTACTGGCCGACAACGAGGGACTCGAGCACCGCGAGCCGTTCACGAACCTGCTGGCACAGGGGATGGTCCAGTTGGACGGCGAGAAGATGTCCAAATCGAAGGGGAACGTCGTCTCCCCCCAGCGGATCGTCGATGAGTACGGCGCGGACACCGCGCGCCTGTTCATGATGCAGGCCGCCCAGCCCGAACGCGACTTCGACTGGAGCGAAGAAGGCGTCCAGTCGACGTACGCCTTCCTCGAGCGACTGAAGGGGATGGTCGAAAGCTACGTCGACGAGCAACCGGACGGTGACGCGGACGCCGTCGCGAGCTACGTCGACGCGGAGATCGAGGCGACGGTCGCCATCGCGAGCGAGGAGTACGAGGCCCTGACGTTCAACAAGGCGCTCCGTGAAACGCAGGCGCTGGCGCGGACGTTACGGCAATACGCCGAGCACACGGAGCCCCACGCCGAAACCTACGAGCGGGGGCTCTCCGCCGTCGTCCGCCTGCTCTCGCCGGTCGCGCCCCATATCGCAGAGGAGTTGTACGACGCCCTGGGCAACGACGGGTTCGTCGCCGAGGCCGCGTGGCCGACCGCCGAGATCGACCGCGACGGCGTCGCCAAACGCCGCCGACTGGTCGAGAACACCCGCGAAGACATCCGCGACATCGTCGACATCGCCGGGATCGAGGACCCCACCGGAATCGACGTTGTCGTCGCGCCCGAGTGGAAGTACGACGCCCTCGAGATCGCGATCGAGAGCGACGCCGACAACCTGATCGGTGAACTCATGCAGGAAAGTCACATCCGCGACCAGGGCGACGCCGCGGCCGATTACGGGCAGGACCTGCAGGCCGAGCGCGAAGCGCTGTCGATGACGCTCGAGTCGGACGACGAGTACGCGGCCCTCGAGTCCGCGGCGTGGCTGATCGAGCGCGAGTTCGACGCTCCAGTTCGCGTCGTTCGCGCCGCCGAGGCCGACGAGGACGTGCTCGCGAACGCCGAACCCGGCCGACCCGCGATCGAAATCGACGATTGACGGCGCGCCGACCGAACCGCCATCGGAACCGACAGTAAGCGATCCGATTTATACGCCGGCTCGTGGGAGGGTCGTGACAGAACCTGATGGCGTCGAGAACGAACGCACACCGTACGGCTCCTGTTCGATGGCCGGTCATGGATAGGGCGTCGCCGACCACACCACACGTTACTTCCATGACGTGGCGTGACGGGCTGTTCATCCACTGGCCGGTCGACCCCGACGCGCTTCGCCCGCACATCCCCGATCAGTTGACGCTCGAGGCGTGGGACGGCCGCGCCTGGCTGGGCGTACTCCCGTTCGTGCTCACGAACGTGGGGGTTCGCGGGACGCCGTCGATCACGCGGCTGGCCTTCGGCGAACTCAACGTTCGGACCTACGTTCGATATCGGGGCCATCCGGGCCTGTTTTTCTTCAGCATCGACGTCGGAAACGCGTTCGTCGCGGCGACCGTCGGCCGAGCGACGAGATTGCCCGTCTACCGCGCCCGGATGCAGGTCGGGGCCACCCAAGCGAATCACGTGGCGTTCCACAGCGAGCGCCAAGCGGGTGAGACGGCGAACGACGTCCCTGCCCGATTCGACGCGACCTACCACCCGGACGGCGAGGTCGTCACCGCCGACGCCGGCACGCTCGCACACTGGCTTACCGCGCGCCGACGGTTCTACGCCCCGGACGCCGGCACCGTCCTGACCGGCGAAATCGCACACGACCCGTGGCCGCTCCAGCCGGCCACGGCGACGATTCACGAGAACACGATGCTTTCGGCCAACGACCTGCCGACGCCGACCGGCGACCCGCTCGTCCACTACGCGGACGAAGTATCGATGGCCGGCTCGGTTCCACGGCGGCTCGAGCACTGATCGCGCCTCGATGGGAACGCCACGAACAGCCGGTTCGGGGTCATCGATCTGCCGTCGGAACGCCGAGACGGTCCCGTGTCACGGTCGCGCACGATCGGCACAGCGCTGACCTGTGTGGGCGCGTATCGTTAGGTTTGTTAACTACGGTATGAAACAATATTTCCACATAGTTCGATGTCAATGACAGGCACAGGAACGACCGGCAACGACCGGAATTCGTTCGTCTACGTCGTCGCGGCGTTGGCCGCACTCAACGGGCTACTGTTCGGGTTCGACACCGGTGTCATCTCCGGCGCGATGTTGTACATTCGGCACACGTTCGAACTGGCAACCGTCTTCGGCTATTCGATGAACGCCTCGCTGATTGAGGGGATCATCGTCAGCGGGGCGATGATCGGCGCGATCATCGGGGCGGCGCTGGGCGGCCGACTCGCGGATCGACTCGGTCGACGGCGACTCATCCTCGTGGGTGCCGTCGTCTTCTTCGTCGGGTCGTTCATCATGGCGATCGCACCGACCGTCGAGATCCTGATCGTCGGTCGAATCGTCGACGGGATCGGCGTCGGGTTCGCCTCGGTCGTCGGTCCGCTGTACATCTCCGAGATCTCACCGCCGAAGATCCGCGGGTCGTTGGTCTCGCTCAACCAACTGACGATCACCAGCGGTATCCTCATCGCCTACCTCGTGAACTTCGCGTTCGCCGCCGGCGGCGAGTGGCGCTGGATGCTCGGCCTCGGCATGGTCCCCGCCGCAGTCCTCTTCGTCGGCATGCTGTTCATGCCCGAGAGTCCCCGCTGGCTCTACGAACACGGCCGCGAGAGCGATGCTCGCGAGGTCCTCGCCAGTACCCGCGTCGAGACCCAGGTCGAGGACGAACTGCGTGAGATCAAAGAGACGATCCGCACCGAGTCCGGGACGCTCCGCGACCTCCTCGAGCCGTGGGTGCGCCCGATGCTGATCGTCGGCGTCGGCCTGGCGGTATTCCAGCAGGTGACCGGCATCAACACGGTCATGTACTACGCGCCGACGATCCTCGAGTCGACCGGCTTCGCGGATACCGACTCGATCCTCGCGACCGTCGGTATCGGCGTCGTCAACGTCGTCATGACCGTCGTCGCGGTGTTGTTGATCGACCGGACGGGCCGCCGTCCGCTGTTGCTCGTGGGACTGGCCGGGATGAGCGCCATGCTCGCCGTCCTGGGAATCGCGTTCTACCTGCCTGGTCTCTCGGGCGCGATCGGCTGGATCGCGACCGGGAGCCTGATGTTGTACGTCGCGTTCTTCGCGATCGGACTGGGACCGGTCTTCTGGCTGCTGATCTCCGAGATCTACCCGATGGAGATCCGCGGGACGGCAATGGGCGTCGTCACCGTCGTCAACTGGGCCGGCAACCTGCTCGTGTCGTTGACCTTCCTGCGACTGATCGACATCGTCGGGCAGACGGGGACGTTCTGGCTGTACGGCGCACTCTCGGTGCTCGCGTTGCTCTTCTGTTATCGGCTTGTACCCGAGACCAAAGGGCGGTCGCTCGAGGCGATCGAGGGCGACCTCCGCGAGACGGCGTTCGGAGCCGATGCCGGCGAGCGCCCACAGGTCACGGAGACGGACGACTAACGGTCGAGAACGGCGTTCCGATCGAAAAGAACCCTAATCGCGACAACCGGCGAGTCGGCGTCTACTGGTCGGTATCGATCAGTCCGAAGTCGGTGCCGGCACCGTCCTCGCGGGCGGTCTCGTAGACGACCCGCGCGGCCGCGACGTCCTGAATCGCGAGCCCGGTCGAATCGAAGACCGTAACGCCCGTCTCCTCGGTCCGTCCCGCCTTCGAGCCGACGACGACTTCGCCGATTTCGCCGTGGATGTCGTCGTCGGTCAACACGCCCTCGTGGTAGGGGACGTTGATCTCGCCCGAGTGAGTACACTGCTCGTGGTCGTCGATGACGATCCGCGCCGCGTCCAGCAGTTCGTCGTGCAGTTCGTGTTTCCCCTCGGCGTCGGCCCCCATCGCGTTGATGTGTGTGTGCTCGCCGACGTCGGAGGGACCCACGATCGGATCCTCGACCGGCGTCACGGTCGAACACACGTCGCAGTGACCGGCCTCGGAAATCGAGCCGCTGCGGATATCGAAGCGGTCCTCGTAGGTCTCGACGAACCGCTGTACGCGCTCCTCGTCGGGGTCCGAAACGACGACTTCCTCGATCGGTCGAATCTCGCTGATCGCCTCGAGTTGCGTGTACGATTGGACGCCGGCCCCGATGAGTCCGAGACTCGAGGCGTCCTCGACGGCGAGGTAGTCGGTGGCGACGGCGGCCGCCGCGCCGGTTCGTTTCATCGTCAGCGCCGTCCCGTCCATGATCGCAAGCGGGAGCGCGGTCTCGGGGTCGGAGTAGATCATCGTCCCCAGTACCGTCGGGAGGTCGTGCTCCGCGGGGTTGTCCGGATGGACGTTGACCCACTTCAGGCCGGCCGCGTCCCAGTCACCCGTATCGAGGTAGGCGGGCATCGATCGGAAGTCACCGTTGTACTGCGGGAGATCGATGTAGGACTTCGCCGGCATCTGTGTGGTGCCGCGCTCGAACGCACCGAAGGCCTGTTCGATCGCATCGATGACAGCTGACATTCGTGCATACTCGTTTACATCATCGCTATCTAACAGAAGCGTATTCATACTCGCGGATATTGCGGGCTACTACTTAGTTTGTCGTGGTTCAACGGGTGTATGCGGTATGTGAGCAATATGTATACTAACCAACACTAATGGACAGTGGCAATTGGCCCCACGGTCCAGGGCCACGCCGCGTTCGAGCGACCTCCCGCTCGGCTCCCCGTCCGCGGCCCCGCCGAAGACGCTGCCGACGGGTCGTGTCGGAGCGACGGCGTTCGTCATTCGCAGCTATTATTGTGAAAATACATGAACGTTTCGAGACGGCCGGTCACGAGCGATTGCCCATCGGGAGGCCGAGCGCAGCGGCTCGAGGATCAGATTCGGGAGCGCGACGAAACGGCAAGTGAAGCTGGGCCGACTCGAAGCAGCGGAAAGAGCGATCCGGGCTGGAGTCGCTCCCACCGAGTGTTCCCGCGAGCGCCGCCGATCCGACCGGCCTGACGGCCGGCGCGGAGGGACGAACGCGTCCCGGAACGGAGCGTGGTGTCGGACCTTGTTACATCATGCCGCCCATGCCGCCGCCCATACCGCCCATGCCGCCGCCCATGCCACCGGGGCCGCCGGCGGGCATGTCTTCGTCGTCGTCATCGTGGGAGACCGCGAGGTCGCCCGCGGCGATGACGTCGTCGATGCGCAGTAGCATGACAGCCGCCTCGGTGGCGGACTCGATGGCCTGCGTCTTCACGCGCAGCGGCTCGTAGACGCCCTCGGCGTCCATATCGATGGTGTCACCGGTGTAGGCGTCGAGACCGGCGGCGGTGTCGCCGCCGTCGTGGCCACTGCGAAGCTCGACCAGCGAGTCGATGGGATCGAGACCCGCGTTCTCGGCCAGCGTGCGCGGGATGACCTCGAGCGCGTCCGCGAAGGCTTCGACGGCGAGTTGCTCGCGGCCGCCGACGGAGTCGGCGTAGTCGCGCAGCGAGAGCGAGATATCGATCTCGGGTGCGCCGCCGCCGGCGAGCACCTTCCCGTCCTCGACGGTCGTCCGGACGACGCCCAGCGAGTCCTCGACGGCGCGGTCGATCTCGTCGATGACGTGCTCGGTACCGCCGCGGAGGATCAGGGTGACGGCCTTGGCGTCGTCGACGTCCTCGACGAAGATCCGCTGGTCGCCGGCGATCTCCTTCTGTGCAACGCTTCCGGCAGCGCCGAGGTCGTCCTCGGTCAGGTCGTCGACGCTCGAGACCGGCGAGGCACCGGTCGCGCGAGCGAGCTGGGCCTGGTCGCTGGACTTGACGCGACGGACGGCGATGATGCCCTCCTGTGCGAGGTAGTGCTGGGCCATGTCGTCGATGCCGCCGTCGACGAAGACGACGTCAGCACCGGCGTCGGCGACCTGTTCGGCCATCTCGCGCAGCTGTGCTTCCTCCTGTTCGAGGAACTGCTCGAGCTGGTCGGGGTCGGTGACGTTGACCTCGGCGTCGATCTCGGTCTCCTTGATCTCTAAGTCGCCGTTGACGATCGCGATGTCGGCGTCCTCGGCGAAGTACGGCATGTTCTCGGAGACGCGCTCCTTGTCGACGATGACGCCCTCGACGAGTTCGGAGTTCTCGACGGAGCCGCCGACGACCTTCTCGACTTTGATGTTGTCCGTGTCGACGCCGTCGTCGTCGGCGACCGCGCGAACGGCCTCGACGATGAGCCCCGAGAGCAGGTCCTTGGCGTTCTCCGCGCCCTTGCCGGTCATCGCCGTCGCGGCGATCTGCTCGAGGATTTCGGTGTCGTCCTCGTCGACGTCGATGGCGATCTCTTCCAGGGCCGCGGTGGCCTCTTCGGCGGCCTCTCGGTACCCCTGCGCGAGGGTGGTCGCGTGGATGTCCTGGTCCAGCAGGTCCTCGGCCTGGCTGAGGAGTTCCCCGGCGACGACGACGGCGCTCGTGGTGCCGTCACCGACTTCCTCTTCCTGAGTCTCGGCGACTTCGACGATCATGTCGGCCGCGGGGTGGTCGATCTCCATCTCCGAGAGCAGGGTGACACCGTCGTTCGTGACGATGACGTTGCCCGAGGAGTCGACGAGCATCTTGTCCATCCCCTTCGGGCCGAGCGTCGTCCGAACCGACTCGGCGACGGCCTTCCCGGCCTGCACGTTCATTGACTGCGCGTCCTCCCCGGAGGTTCGCTGGCTGTCCTCCGAGAGTACGATAAGGGGCTGGTTGCCCATCTGCTGTTGAGCCATAGTCACTCGAAGGATTGATTGTGATTCTATATAAGCTTTTCCCAATTAATCGGACAGGGTGGCTCGAGGTACTCCCTGTCGTGCGTTTTCGATGCAAGCGCTCTCCGGGTATATATAGTCATACTGCGTGAGAATCGCCGGGTAGATACCGCGTCGCTGGGGATTCGAACGGACGGTTGCTACCGATAGAAAAGCGGTTCGAACGATCGGGTCGGTCGGCGACAGCGGGGTCGACGACGCGGGGCCCTCGTACCGGGAGAACGGTCAGGACTGGCCGCCGGGGAACCGGTGGTACTCCATCCCCTTGTGTTTCATCTCGTTGTGCTTCTCCTCGAGGAAGGAGTAGACCGCGCCGTGGGGCGCGCCGTCTAGGAGCATCTCGGCGGCGGTGCGGACGGCGTCGACCTCCTGTGGTGCGCCGATGATGCCCAGCGTCGAGCCGTAGATGACGACGTCGGCACCGGTTAGCTCTTCCATTAGTTCGCGGGTCCGGCCGCCCTCGCCGATGAGCCGGCCCTTCTTGCGTTTCATGTCGTTTTTGTTGCGCGCGGCGGCGTCGATGTCGACGACATCGAACAACATCATGTCGTCCTCGAGCAGTCGCAGGGCGTCCTCGGGCGCGAAGCCGCGGCCGATCGCGCGAACGATTTCGGGGCCCTTGAGGCCGAGTACGGGATCACCGACCGTTTCGACGGCGACGGAGCCGTTCTCCGAGTCGATGTCGAGTCGTACTTCCGCCGCCGCCTCGATCTCGCGCATCGTCTCGCCTCCTTCACCGATGAGAACGCCGATGCGGTCCTGCGGAATCTTCACGTGCTGCATACGGCCCGGTACTCGCTGGGTGAGGTTAAGCGCTTGGTCCGCGAGACGGATGTGCCGTGGCACCGACGCACGCGTAATCTCGCGCAACTCTCCCAAGATAATCAGTTGCCTCAGCAATGAGGGTCTTGCCGCCCATAAAATGCCGAACCAACCAGTTCTCAAACTGTTCCAGCCAAACCGAAGCAGACATCGTCGAAAATTTGCGTCAAGCATTCGCCGTCGCATGGAACCAGCTTATCTGAACACTACCTCGTGTCCTCGCCTTCAAAGGATTCATTGGACGAAGGTGGACCGTCATAGCGGGTATCGTCTACCATTTTCGCCGTGTCCCAGCCGTCGAAATTATCGGAGATTAGTGAGAATCTGGGTGGGTCTGGGATGTGGCACTAATTCTGACCGCACTCCTTAATAAAGAAGCCTTGAAAAAGTACTGTCAAAACCCCATGATGCTCTGGATGCCACCAGGGCCAGAACGACCCGGGACATTAAGCGAGAGACTTATCGAACAATCTTCCACTCCACACTCACAATTCAGTCCGTCAGCGTGCTGGGAGTAGCTATCAATCTCCAAGTTCATAGTATCATAGGAGGCAGGTACTTTCACCGTGAACCGTGTGTAATATGACAGTGTGTGACGTTGCCTCGGGGTGAGCAAATCGAACACATCTTGATTCGTCCAGGTCTCTTCGAGATCATTTTTAGGAGTCGTCTGCTCGGCTTCATCAACTAGCCAATTCACAATGTCTTTGCTAGCCCGTTTAACCTCCTGCTTCGTAGCGAATTTCTTAATTCCTTGCACAGCCACCTTCTTTGCAACCAGACTCCCGACGCCGCTGCTCGCGAGATAGAGAGCAGCGTCTGCGAGAACCTCGTTCGTGGTGTGTGCTTCGTCTTTGGGAATTGCTGATGCAGACATCTGCTTCTCTTGCGATTCATCCTGAAATATGGACGCACCAGGGTCGGGCGAATTCACCGAAAACCCGGTCTCCTCAACGATATCCGAAGGGTAGGAAACCCAGTGGTCTCCAGTTTCTTGACGTTGGCGGTTTACCCCCGTCCCGAACAGCTCAAAGATCAGGTGGGAGTAGTCAGGACTATCTTGGTAGCTGTCTAGAAAGTTTGCCTGGAGATTGTGGTGATACAGTATATCGTTCGAGTCGATTCCCTTGCCATGGTACACTGACCTCGAGTTATCTTCCCAGCTGTTTCCTGGAGAGCCAGCTGCTGCAACTGGCTCCCCAAGAGTGTGCAATCCAACCGTCGCTGCGCCGATTCCAACGGAAGCCCTTTTCAGGAACGTGCGTCGGCCGTGAGGTGTATTTTTATCCATTATGATGTCGTATACTTTGATCCGCACTAAAACAATAAACATTAACTAATATAAATATTGGGAATCTATGTGAATATAAACAGTTGGAGCAACTCGTCAGCAGTTTTCGAATTAGTGTGACTGAAACAGTTTAGGAACGTAGTATCACTACGTTTTACTTCTTGAAAGACATGTTCGACGCGACCGCTATTTCCGTATTAAGTATACCAGTAATAAATGATGCAGCAGATACAGGCGTCTTTCAGCGGTGTGGCAGCATCAACAAGGGACACGGCGTCGCTGAAATCGTGTTTCTCGCGTAGTTCCGTAAGAAGCCCGTGAGATAAGACACACCCTCTGGTCGGTTTGAGTTTTGATGGATTAATTCGTTGGGGTCAGGGTCGACGGCAGCGTACAGTCAATAGCGTTGATCATTGAGTTGAACTACAGTCTCGTCGTCGGCAATGTGACTCGGACAGTGACCGCTTCCAGGCATAGATCACTCAGAGAATGCCGTCACTCACGCTTCAATACTTATCAGCGCCGCGAGTACCGGGAGAGCCGTGACAACGACGTGCGTGACCGACTCGAGCCACACGGTGTGAGAAACAGCGCTACGCGCACACCGACCGAAACTGCACCGACCCCAACCGGGTGTCGACGATCGCGACCGTGGGGTCGTCGTCGGCCGCCAGCACGTGCGCGCCGAGGTTGAGTATCGTCGTCCGGCCGGTTTCCGATACCTCGCGCTCGTGGTGGTGACCGTAACAGACGAACTCGTAGCCGTCGCCGGCCGCCGTGCCGGAGGCGACGATCGTCCTCGAGGGTGTCGGGCACATCGGCACCCAGTCGGCACCGGAGCGGGTCGCGACCGCGGTGCGGGAGTTCGCCGAGGAAACGACGACACGGCCGATGTAAGCGGCCCGATCATCGAACGCACCGGTAAGAGGCGGTCTCAGTCCCGCGATGGGTCCGGCTTCGGGCTGGTGACGAACGCGAGCAGGTCGTCCGCCGTCACCGCGAGCCCTTGCCGCGAGAAAAAGCCCGCGACGTTTCGGCAGTCCCGCTCCAAGAAGTCGCGGCTGTTGGGGTGGTGGACTGTCACGGCCTGACCGAGATCGATGAAGACGAGTTGCCCCTCGGTCTCGTCGAAGACGACGTTGTACTCGCTCAGGTCGCCGTGGATCAGGCCGGCCGAGTAGAGCCGGCGCATGTACTCACGCATGACCTCGTAGGCGGTTTGCGGGTTCTCGATGTGAACCTCGCCGAGCCGTTTCGCGCGGCCGTCGTCGGTCCCGATGTACTCCATGACCAGCACGTTCCGCTCGGTCGCGATCGGTTCCGGGACCCGCACACCGGCCGCTTTCGCCCGTCGAAGGTTTGCCAGTTCCTTCTTCGTCCACGCGAGAACGACGTCTTTCTTCTTGCCACCTAAGCCCTCGAATCGGGGATCACCCTCGAGATACTCCCGCATCTGATTGAAGTTCGAGGCATTGATCCGGTAAATCTTGACCGCGACCTCGCGGTCGTCGCCCAGCGCATGATAGACGTTGGCTTCCTTGCCCGTCGAGAGCGGGCCGCCGAACGCCTCGACGTAGCCGTCCTGAACGAGTTTGTACAGCGCCGCGAAGGTCGCGTCGTCGAACACCGACTGCTCGACTTTGAACTGGTCGGCGTCCTTGATGCGCTCCTCGAACTGCTCGAACTTCCGGTCGCGCTTCCGTGCGATTCGATCGGCCTCGGTCTCCGAAACATCGATCTCCTCCCACTCGTCGCCCGGGGTGTCGGCTTCCTCGAGGTCGACCAGTCCGAACTCCGTTCCCTGTCCCATCTGTCCGGCTCTACGCGCCGGGTGCGGGTAAATACTGGGGCTTGGTCGGGCGGGCGTGCCGACGGCGATCGGACGGACACGTCCACTCTTTTCTCCCTGCCCGTCGTATACCCGACCGTGAGTTCCACGACCGAGCGGCGACCGACAGTCGAGAGCCACCGATGACGAGCTACGACGTGACACTCGAGTGGACCGACGGCCGGACGCGGACGATCGACGTCGGCGAAAGCCAGACGGTACTCGAAGCGGCCCAGCGACTCGGCGTCCGGTTGCCGTACGACTGCCGAGCCGGGACGTGCATCACCTGCGTGGGCCGACTGCTCGCGCTCGAGGACGGCGACGACGGGACGGACCGGCCGCTCGACGTCGCAGACGCGTTCGGCTATCAGCGACCGCCACAGGCGCTGACCGACGACGAACGGGACGACGGCTACGTCCTGCTGTGTATCGCCTCCCCACGAGCCGACTGCCGCATCGAAGTCGGACCGCGGGTCCGTGCCGAAGTCGGTGACAGCCCCTGGGCATAGGGTCCTCGCAGCCCGTCGGGGCCCGGCTAGACTTATTTCCATGCTCGTGGTGGGGCACCTTATGAGTGATAGTCACGCTCAACGCGGCGCGGAGCCGGAGCACGACCACGAACAGCACCACGAGGGACCCGGCTACGCGACACCACAGGCCGCCATCGAGGAAGGCGAGCGAGAAAAACTGGCCTACGTGATGAGCCTCTACGTCGGCACGGACGTTGACGCGCCGGACTTCGTGGCGGTCGTCGATCTCGATCCGGACTCGGACACTTACTGCGAGATCGTCGATCGGATCGAGATGCCCGAACGCGGCGACGAACTTCACCACTTCGGCTGGAACGCCTGCTCGTCGTCGTGTCACATGGAGGGGCTCAAGCGGCGACACCTGATCGTCCCCGGCCAGCGCTCCTCGCGGATCCACGTGATCGACGCCAAAGACCGGCGGAATCCCGAACTCGAGACAGTGATCGAACCCGAGGAGGTCTTCGAATACGACCTCTCGGCACCGCATACCGTCCACTGTATCCCCGACGGGGAGATCCTGATCAGCATGCTCGGCGACGCCGACGGCGAGCTGCCGGGCGGCTTCCTCGAGTTGAACGAGGATTTCGAGATCGAAGGGCGGTGGGAGCCGCCGGGCGAGATCGAGATGAACTACGACTACTGGTACCAGCCCCGCCAGAACGTGATGGTCTCCAGCGAGTGGGCCGCGCCGAAGACGTACTATCCGGGCTTCGATCTCGACGATGTCGAGGCGGGGAAGTACGGCCAGAAGCTCCACTTCTGGGACTGGGAGGACGGGACCGTCGAGCAGACGATCGACCTCGGCGAGGAGGGACTGATTCCGCTCGAAGTACGCTTTCTCCACACACCCGAATCGACTCACGGGTTCGTCGGGACCGCGCTCTCGTCGAATATGTTTCACTTCTGGTACGACGAGGGCACGAACGATGGGGATGGAGCGTACCGCGCCGAGAAGGTGATCGACTTCGAGAGCCGGGAACACCCGGACTGGGAGATGCCCGTACCGGGCCTGACGACTGATATCCTGATTTCGATGGACGATCGGTACCTGTTCGGCTCGAACTGGCTCCACGGCGAGGTCTGGATGTACGACATCTCGGACCCGTCGAACCCGCGACGCGCCGACTCGCTGTCGGTCGGCGGCACCTTTGGCGACGTACAGGAAGTACAGGGCCGCGAACTGAACGCCGGCCCACAGATGTTACAACTCTCGCTCGATGGCGAGCGCCTCTACTGGACCACGTCGCTGTTCTCGTCGTGGGACGACCAATTCTACCCCAAGGAGAGTGAGCAGGGATCGGTGATGCTGAAAGCCGACGTCGACCCCCGAAACGGACGGCTCGAGCTCGACGAGGACTTCCTCGTCGACTGGGGCGAGTGTCCCGACGGACCCGCTCGCGCCCACGAGATCCGGTGGCCCGACGGCGACTGTACGAGCGACGTCTGGCAGTGAGCGGACACGCGAACGACCGGTCGCCGAGCCACACGGTCACCCTCGAATGGCCCGACGGTCGGACGCGGACGGTCGCGGTTCGCGAGGACGAGACGGTACTGGACGGGGCCGAACGGGCCGACATCGCACTCCCATTCGGCTGTCGGACCGGTGCCTGCGGGACCTGTACGGGACGGCTGCTCGCGGTCGACGGAGTGGAGTCGGAGCCCGATAGCGGCGACGCCGAGGACCCCGACATTGGGGCAACCATCGCCTACACCCGCCCGCCTCGGGCCCTGAAAGATCGGCACCGCGCCGAGGGCTACGTCTTGCTGTGTCTCGCCTCCCCACGAGCCGACTGTCGGATCGCGGTCGGCTCGAGCGTACAGTCGGAATTGGTCGAAAACCCTTGGAAGTGACCCAGGATTTGAAACAATACCAGAACAAGCAGGTTAAATAATAGGTTGAACAGAAAGTTCGAAGGTTCGATCAATGATCAGATGACACTTGAGATATGAGTTCTATACTCTCGACAGTACATGTTATATTTTTCCACTCACTACCCAGTATAATATATTCATTAATATTCAATGGAGTAAAATATGACGAATGGTTCTGTAGACCAAATATATTATTTTAACACAGAAAATATTAATATCATGGCCCCCGTATTACTAATATGATAGGGTCGTTACCGACTCAACGACGAGACACAGAAAACAGACATGAGTAAGGAAGAAGACAACGACACGCAAATCGTGCGGTACACCGAAGAATCGGAATATGACGAATCTTGGCTGGCCGCAGCCGACGCTGATCGGGCGTTTTTGGCTGTCGGAGATAATAATATCGTCGTGTACGACATGCTCACAACCGACCAGTCCCTCACCAAAGAGGGTGTCGAAAAGATCACTGCCGCAGTCGAATCAAGCGACGTACGCATCGTGTCGCTAACGCCGGTCGCAGGACGATTCAAGGTGGATGGTGAGACGGACGCCGAGGCGTTCGTGGACCGAATCGCTAGCGTCGTCCGTGACTCGACCTACTGGAAACCAGGACAGACGTTCGAAGCGGCGGTCGCTGAGTGATGGGACCACCAATGCGATGACCGATACGAACAACCATCATCCGAATACTCAGATGTGCCCAATAACCATTGTCTTCACACCGAGGTAGATGTCGAGGTTACCGACGACGTAGGCGTACACCGGGTACTCGCCAGTAGGGAGGTCGGATGTATCGACGACGAATGAAGCGGTTCGCCTTTCGTTCGGGTCGAGTCGGAGATCGATGGATTTCGGCTCGAACCAATCGGTGCCGCGGATCGCGTCATCATCCGAGTGGAGCCACGGAAAGTATGTCGCCCGTAGTGGCACGTCGTGGGGGTTCTCGAAGGTTACATCAAACTCCACCTCGCCGACCGATGAGTCGAACAACAACTCTCTGTCTACCGTCGGGTACGACGTGTCGGTCTCCTCAAAGCGAGGGATATCGAAGATGTTGAGACACCGGGGACACATCCCTCGATCTCTCGTGACACTTCCCCGAAGATTACGGAACCGTTTCACGAATACCGGCCGACCGCAGTACTCGCACGGTTCCTCGGCCTCAAACACGTCGCTCGGGATGGTTCGATTCGTGTACTCTCCGGACAGGAAGCCTGGACCTCGTTCGGTCAGTTTCTCCCGGATACGTTGTTGGATTCGGTCGATACTGTCGAGTGCAGTCTCAACCCGACGACGAACATCCCGATAGGCGTTCATCCGGGAACGTTGCGCAGTGAGATCGTCGGTGAATCCGGCGATCTGATTTTCGAGATTTTCGAGTTGTCCCTTCGCCTTACGGTCGAGAAATCCGATCTCTCCCAAACCTCTACCGTTCTCCACTGCCTGATAGATAGCTGTGAGGTCGTTGCCGCTATAGGGGACATCGTCGACGACGAACCGCAGGTGGTCTGTTTGAATCGTTCCCCACGAGTACAAAAGAATTCGAACCATCTCGCCTTCTTCGAACGCCGTGAAGAATAGCGGTGCGTCGGCGTGTTCGTCAGTAAGGTTCCGTACGTAGTACTTCCCTTCTTCGGCATCAAATCGGTCTTGGTTGAGCGACACGTCGATGACGTTGCAGTCAATATCCGTTACACTGAGGATGCACCGACCGTCCTCGGTCGTGACCGTCGCCTCGTATTGTTGTTCGACCGGTCTGGCGGTCGTAATCTCCGGACGACCGAACACACAGAATGGATAGGATTTGACGCTTCCTGCATGTGCGTTTCGGTTCAGTACCTCACACCGTTCGGCCGCGGTGTATCCGGCCCGCAGTAGCGCGTAGTGAAGTGCCATCTCCTGATTCTTCCCGTCGTATGGCCGGTAGCCAGCGATCACCGCTCCCGACCCTTGGAGCAGTGACAGGCCGACGTGAACAGGTAGACCTGTTCCCTCCATATTGTTGGCTGGGATCATCGGAGAACAGGAGTTGAGAAAGACGTTGTCGAACGACCACTCATCGGCCATCACCAGCGTTCCGTCGAGCGGGCAGTCCTGTTCACCGTCAGTAACGCAGTGGGGTTGTGGTCCGTCAAACGACTCGATATCCACTGCCGTTGGGAATCCACAAAGGTAGCCGTCGGTAAGAAATGAGTGAATTGTCCGTCCGTTGGTCAGCATCGACAGCGACGAGTACTCCTCAAAACGGTCCTCGAGTCGGTCGGCAGTCGCGTCCTCTCGAACCAAGACCTCGCTGTCATCGTCGTACGTGTGGATCAACTGGTTTTCTATCCGCAAGACAATTCCGTGGTCGCCATCGCCTTCGACCTCATACTCGTACAATTCACGTGCTTCCTCAACGGTTCGCCCGGTGATGATTCCAACATCACCCTCGGTTTCGAGAGTATGTTGCTGAATATCTAGCAATTCTGATTCGTTCAGTTCCGCCACTGGACAAACGAAGAGATTGTCTGTTGTAGCTGACAGTTCATCGAGTGTCTCGACGAGTTTGTCATCACGGTCGTCAGCGATGTCCGCTGCGAGCGAACGGTATTCGGAACGTTCAGTGGAACAAATCACTGCCATAATAAAGCATAATACTATGATTGGTAAAAAGAACGTGGTTAGCATAAGATCTCGAGCCGGCACAAATAACTGCCCTTCAGACTGCAACACCCTCTTCGAGGAGTCGAAAATTCCCTTCCTCGGAGTCAAGTTCGGCCTCAACCCCGTATGGGAGGGTCAACTGCGGATCGGTGTGGCTGACATCGACACCATAGAGGATTGGAAAGTCATATCCTTCGGTGACCAACTGGATTATTTTTCGGAACCGCTTAGACTCCTCGCTGTCGTACTGTTTAAACCGGCCAACGACCAGCCCTTCGATCTGTTCGAACAGTCCCGCGTTCCGTAGGTCGATAAAGTACGACTCTATCTCACGAAGCGACGACTCTTCCATCGTTTCCTCTAACACAAGGATACTCCCGTTGTGGTCCGGCCAGTAGTCTGTCCCGATAACGTGCAATAGGGAGTAAGCGTGGCCGCCCAACAGTCGCCCGCGTGCGCTCCCCTTACGAAGCCACTCATATCCATTATTGTCGTGTAGCTTGCGGCGTCGTTCCAAGTCACGACGCTCGAACCAATCGAGGAACTCGTCGGTCCAGAACTCGGACGGCTCGATCGTACCTGCCAACTGTCCGGAAATCGCGTCGAAGAAATGATCGATTGTGTACTCAAACGGTTTCGGATACTCGCCAAGTTGGGGCATCGCCGTCGGACCGTGGAACGTACAGAGTTCACTCTGGGACAGCAGCGCGTACTCCAATACGGTGAGATCAGAATAGCCGGTCAGTATCGTCGGGTTGGCTGCAATTTCGTCGTAATCAAGATGCGGCAAGAGTGCACTCGTCCGATAGCCCCCAATGGTCGGCACAATCACGTCCACATCTGGGTCACGGAACGCTGCCATCAGATCTTCGGCGCGCCGTTCGGCTCGGCGCTCACCCCAGGATCCTGACTCTCGTGTCGTCTCGTACTCTCGTACCTCGAGCCCGACCCGTTCAAGAAATGCCCGCGCCCGGTCAACCCGATGATTGGCGACAGACGCCAGCGATGAACTCGGCGACACCAGTGCGACCGTACTCCCTAACGTTGCTGGATTTGGCTTTTCCATATGTATACTTTAGTATAATGTTTTAATTGTAAAAAGATATTGGTTAGAAGAAGGGTGCACCATCACTGAACATCCGAGCGGGTCCTAGTCAAGAGGAAAAAGATGCCAGCGACAGCGAACAAGAAGTCGAAGACGAAGAGAATCAAGAGGGCTTCGAGTGGACTGTTGGCGAGTGGGAGATCACTGACGACGTTCCTCCCAAGGATAATGGAACGGGCGACATCGACCCCGTACGTGACGGGGTTAACCAAGGCCACCGGCCGAATCCATTCGGGAAGCGCATTGACCGGGAGAAAACTACTAGAGAGAAACAACAGCGGCAACTGGAGGAGATTGGCGACGAGGGTGGTCGACTCTTGGTCCTCGGTGAGCACCGCCAGTGCGTTCGAGAAGGCTAGATACCAGCCAGAGAACACGACACCGACACCGACGACGCCGAGTATTCCGAGGGTCCCCGTTTTGATCTGTGTGCCGAGCAGGAGACCAATCACAACGACGATCGCTATTTGCACGACGATCCGGGCGAAGTCGGCGATGATCTTCCCAAGTAACATCGCCGACGGCCGCATCGGCGACGCGAGAATCTTCTCGAACATGCCGGTCTCTATGTCGTTGACCAAGCCGACACCCGAAGAGACAGCGGAGGCGAGCGCTACTTGCATGATGATGGCTGGCAAGAGGAACGACTCATAGCTGATGCCAGGGATAGTGTCGTTCACGGCTGTACCGGCCACGTTGCCAAAAACCGTCAGGAACAACACGAGGAATACCAGTGGCTGGATGAGCGACACGGCCAGCACGAATGGATTACGAATGGCCTTCAGTCCCCAGCGTTTCGTGTTGACTACCACGTCTCCGCCGAACGAGTTCCCAGATAGTTCGTCGGTCACGCCAACCCCTCCCCAGTGACAGCGAGGAACACGTCGTCCAATGTTGGTTTACGGATGTCAAATCCCACGACCGAAATACCAGCTTCGTCAAGTGTGACCAGCAGCATCGTCCCGTGTTCCCGAACACTGTTTCCTGTGACGCTGATCCCGTTATCAGTCTCCTCAATTGCGTTACTGTTGAACGGACCGAGATCGCGAGCAATCTCCGCGGCCCGGCGTCTCGCGCTCTGATCTCCGGTGAGTTCCACATCTAGAATCTCATCGCCGCCCCGCCCCTTCAAATCGTTCGGGCTACCCTTGACTATAACAGACCCGTCCTGTACGAGGACCAGTCGGTCACATAGCTTGTCGGCCTCTTCGAGGTATTGGGTCGTCAATACAATCGTCGTTCCTTGGTCATTGATTCGTTGAAAGTAGTCCCACAGTCGGTCACGCCCTTCTGGGTCAAGGCCGGTGGTCGGCTCGTCGAGAAACACCACTGGAGGTTCATGGACCAGCGCCGTTGCTGCGTCAAGACGCTTTTGCATTCCGCCGGACAGTTTATCGGCTGGCTTGTCGGCCACATCTGCGAGGTCAACCAGCGACAACAGAGTCGAAATCCGCCGGCCCCGCTCGTCGCGTGGGACACCGTACGTTTCGCAGGCGAATCGCACGTTTTCCTCGACAGTAAGCTCCGGATCAACGACTGTTTCTTGTGCCATGTAGCCGATCGATTTGCGAACATTACGGCTATCGGTCCGTACGTTAAATCCGTTGACCCGCACCTCGCCGTCACTCGGAGTTAGTAGCGTTGCCAACACTTTGATCGTCGTTGTCTTGCCTGCGCCGTTCGGGCCGAGGTAGCCGAAAAACTCTCCCTTTCTGACAGTCATGTCGATACCGTCGACTGCTGTCGTCCCGTCGGCGTATGTCACACGAAGCCCCCTCACATCGATGGCCGAGTCCGTTGACTCTCCTTCAACCTGTTTTCGACGTTCTATATCACACATCATTAATATAAAATAGATGATGAGGATATTTTATGGCTTGAGGCCGGTATGAGTGCGCGGGAAGTGTGTCACCGATATGATACTCGGCATATTCAGCAGACCCTGTACAAGTCGCTCCCATCCGACGCCGAATCCGGAGGTTCGCTCGTAGTCATCAAACCGCCGTGCACGAATGTACGGCTCATAGTCCTCGCGGGGCAAATTGAAGAGATCTGCCTTCTCCTCTACGTCTTCAAGTTGGGCAACTCGCTCGCCAGTTCCAACTGTCTCTCGGTAGCCCGGCCAGATGAAGTCAGCGTTCTTCGCCACTCGCGGACCGTCGGTATCTTTTTCAGCATGGTAGAACGGTACCTCCAAGAGCGGATACTCTTGGACAGCTACGATTTTCCCATCGAAGAGTTCGGTTAGTCGGACTTCTTCCCAGTCGCTGAAGTGGGCTTCAGTGAACTCCTCGTACTTTTTGTCGCCAGTGTCCTCACGGAGCAGCGACAGCGCCTCGTCGAACGTTACCCGCCGAACAGGATCGTCCCTCAGCTCCTCCAGTTCCACTATCTCGTCGTGACCGAGGAACTGTTTGAGATCTGATCGGCCTTCGTCGAGTAGTCGATCAAGAATCTTCACGAGAAGTTCTTCAACGATTTCCTCGTTGCGCTCCTGTCCGATCTGGCCCTCGTACTCAATGTGGTGGAACTCGGAGAGGTGCGTGTTGTCAGCTTCTTCCTTCCGGAACGAGTTGTAGATCGAGTGGACCTGATCGACTCCTTGCTGGGCGAGCGCGAGTTCGAGATAGACCTGCGAGGACTCCGAGAGGAACGCTGTTTTCTCCATATCGAACCACTCCAGCGTAATTGGGCTGGTTTCTTCCGTGTAGTCGATAGTCTCGGAGCCAAACACTGCGCCTGGGGAAGAGATAAGGCGCGTGGTTAGCGGCAACAGGGTGTACTTTGAGCCAAGTTCATTGAAGTATTCTACCGTCGCTTGGTAGATGTGGTGATTGACATTCGAGAGGTGAGACCAGTGCTCTTGTTCGTGAAGTTGGTACTGCCGGTCGCTGATTCGCTCGAGGAACCGATCATCGCCCTGAATGTCTTCTATCGGATCGAAGATCTTGTTTCCCTTGTAGCTAATCGTTCCGTCTCCACTTGTCGAGTACGCCATGTCTGGAATTTAGCTATTCAATTAATTAAATTTTACTTTGTATACATACATATATAGCCTTCGGATTTACATCCCAATGATAATTCAATAAAACCATTAGTAAATCAGCCACATATATACTTCTGTACACTCAGGGCAATGCGTTCAGCTGTATTGTAGTTTATATGTTTTATATATAGATAGATTTCGAACAATATTTTAACGAGTGATGTGTAATAAGTCGGTATGAGAAGTTATGACCCGGGTGTAATAGAAGAGAAGTGGCGACAGCGGTGGGAGAAAACCGGTCGCTATCAGTCCGACCCCAACGACGAGGGCGAAGGAGTACTAATTACCGTTCCGTACACATATCCGAGCGGCGGGATGCATATAGGGCACGCGAGTACGTACTCAATCCCGGACGGAATCGCTCGGTATCACCGAATGAAGGGGGAGAACGTCCTTTATCCGATGGGTTGGCACGTCACTGGGACGCCGATCGTCGGTGCTGTCAATCGACTAAAAGAGGGCGAAGAAGCCCAAATCTCTACTCTTCGAGATACATACAACGTGCCCGAATCAGACCTCGAATCCCTCGAAACGCCAATGGGATTTGCACAGTACTTCATCGAGAACTATTATAAGACAAATCTTCGGGCCCTCGGAGTGTCTATTGACTGGCGACGCGAGTTCACGACACACGACGAGCGATACCAGCGATTTATCCAGTGGCAGTACCAAACTCTTCAAGATCGAGGATTGTTGGAGCAGGGACTTCATCCAGTCAAGTACTGCACGAGTGAAGATCAGCCGGTGACGACTCACGACATTCTAGAAGGGGAGCATGCGGACTTTCAGGAGTACACCCTCGTCAAGTTCCAAAGCGATGATTCATTGGACGAGGCAGTCGTTCCAACGTCGACGCTCCGTCCCGAGACGGTTCGGGGAGTGACAAACGTGTATGTGAACCCGGATGTGACGTACGTCCATGCAGACGTGGACAGTGAGTCGTGGCTCGTTTCGACGGAGGCGGTCGAGAAGCTTCAGCTGCAGGAACGCGACATCTCAGTCACGAGGGAGATTTCCGGCGAAGAGTTGGTTGGAACTCGCCTTACGAATCCAGTCACCAATGAGTCGATACCAGTGTTTCCGGGCGAGTTCGTCGATCCGAACGGAGGGACTGGCGTGGTAATGTCGGTTCCAGCCCACAGCCCGGACGACTGGCTGGAGCTACAACGTATTCAGTCGGACGAAGAGTACCTGGCCGAGTACGGCCTCGACCCCGAAGTCGTTCAATCCATTGATCCGCAAACGGTCGTCTCGACGGAAGAGTACGGTGAGATTCCAGCGCGCGACGTTGTCGAACGAAACAACATCTCGTCGGTCGACGATGCTAAGTTGAGCGAGGTCACCGAAACACTGTACGAACGTGAATACCATCAGGGTCGTCTTGTAGATAGTTACGACGACAAGTACGCCGGAGAAGTTATCGAAGAGGTTCGTGACCAACTCCGTGCAGAGTACAAAGCCGATGGAATCGCCGATTCGCTATACGACTTCGCCGAAGAGGTGATCTGTCGGTGTGGTGGCAAGGTAGAGGTCGCAAAACAGGATTCGTGGTTTATTCGGTACAACGACGAGACATGGAAGCAGAAGACGCGCCAGGCGGTCGAGCAACTCGAACCGGTACCTGAAAGCACTCGCGAACAGTTCCATCATGCTATCGGTTGGCTCGAAGAGTGGCCCTGCATCCGAAACTTCGGGTTAGGAACGCCACTTCCAGCCGACGAAGACTTCATAATCGAACCGTTGTCAGACTCGACTATCTATCCAGCGTTCTATACAATCGCCCACCGGTTGCAGAATATCCCGCCTGAGGCGCTGGACAAAGAGTTCTTTGACGCGCTGTTCTTCGGGCTGGACGCGGTCGATGATCCCGACGAGCGTGCCTTGGACCTGCGTCAGGAGTGGCAATACTGGTATCCGGTAAACGTGCGATTGTCAGCGAACGATTTAGTCGAGAACCATCTTACGTTTTACCTCTACCATCACGCGGAACTGTTCGACAAGTCGATGTGGCCGGAAGGTATCACCATAATGGGAATGGGCCTGTTGGAAGGTCGTGGGATGAGCTCTTCAAGCGGACACGTCGTCCTGCCGGACAACGCTGTCTCGAAGTATGGCGCGGACGCCGTCCGGCTGTTCCTGTTTAATAGCTCGGAGCCGTGGCAGGATTTTAATTGGAAAGAAGAATCCGTCTCTTCAGCGAGAGATCAGATCGAGAGCTTCTACGAACGAGCGATGGAAGTCATTGAGATGCCGGAGGGCGAGCAGTCGTTAGAGCGTATCGACCGATGGTTACTCTCGAAGCTCCAAGACGCCATCCGGGAGACGACATCAGCGATGGAGAACTACGAGACCCGCTCAGCGAGTCAGACAGCGCTATATCAGATGAACAAACATCTCCGATGGTACCGGCGTCGGACGGACCTCGACCGACCCGGCGCACGCTGGACGCAACGGCAGGTGCTGGAAACGCAACTCCGACTTCTTGCGCCCTTCGTCCCGTTCATCACGAACGAGTTATACGAGCAATTGACTGGCGAACCAGTAGAGGATGCGAGTTGGCCGACAGTGAACGAAAAGTTCGATGATGAGCGTGCCAAACTCCAAGAAGAGTTGATTCGAGACTTGACCGACGACATACGAGACATCGAGAGAGTCACCGACACAGATCCTGACACCATCACATTAGCGCTCGCTGACAAGTGGAAACACGAGGTTTTCGAGACCGTCGTAGCGGCGGACTTCGAGACAAACGCGGCGATGGAAGAGTTGATGACCACTGATGAAACGCGCAAACGTGGTGACGCAGTCAGCGACCTCGTCTCACAGTTCGTTGACCGTTTCCGTGGTCGCGACGAGGCAGAGCTTGCACTGTTGACCGACATAAACGAGAGGGATGTCTACGAATCAGCTGTCGAGTTCCTCGCCAACGAATTTGGCGCGAGTGTCCAAATCGATGGCGGTGATGTTCCTGACGCGGACGCAGAAAAAGCCGATCCGTTCCGGCCTGCCGTCCACATCGAGTAACGGCACTCGCAACACATCGTTCGCGTCAACCAATCCAGCCTCGCACCAAAAAACAGCAGACTTAACGGTCAGTCGTCAGTTGTTGACCGGACTATTGGTGAACAGTTCGGCTTCGTATCCCGGATCCTCGCGATATATCAGCAACGAGTACCGGAGGGGTTGTAGATTCTCACGGAATAAAAGCAAGTATTCTCGGTACGTCTCATTGATTAGTTCGCGGTCGTCCCGATCGAACTCGGAGAGGTCACTCTGTTCGAGGATCTCGTCGGCGTATGCTTCGACTGCCGACTCTGGGGCGAAATCGAATTCGTATTCGGAATCATGATACAACCTGAGGTCGGACCGATCGAAGAATTCCCGCCAGTGGTCGCGAGTTGTTACGTCGATGTGCGTCCCAATGGCATCACGCACGTCGGCCAACAACTCTTCATCTGGCTGTCGGACATAGTACATCGGTAATGCAACGAGGAACCCGCCTGAACGAAGGACGCGTCGGTACTCTTCAAGCGCAGCCTCAGTATCACCAACGTACGACGTGACGTTGCCGACGAATACTACGTCAAACGTTTCGTCATCGTACGGTAGGTTCGTCGCATCTTCCTGTTCAAATGAAATGTTCTCGTCGGCGTTAAGATTCTTGGCTCGGCGTTGGGCTTCCGTGAGGCTCTCCTCGTTGATGTCGATAGCCGTTACCGAACAGCCAATGAGTCGCGATAATTCAATGGCAGTGAAGCCAGTACTCGTTCCCACTTCCAATACCTCGTCGTCGACAGTAAGTAGGGTTCGCTGAGCCGCTTCCGTCACTGACTCGATCCCGCCAGGTGGACGGTTTGTCTCGTTGACGATCCCGATGATATCCATGTAATTTGGCTCCTCTATATCCATATTTGGTAATTGTTGAGAGAATAAATATAATTAACGATTTAGCAACAACAATACAGGATGGCCACTGTCTCAGTACCTCCTCAGCTAGCGTCTGTCTATCGAGCAGCTGATGCGGTCTCTGGTGGTCATAATAATGCACGAACTATTCAATCCATTCGCGTGCGCTGTCAGCAAGCCGATGTACCCTGTTCCAGACTGCACCGTGAGAGCGCTCAACGCCTAATTCAGTAGGATCGTTGTATATTCCGAATAGACAACCAGTCTGGTGGAGGCGAACGGCCTTTGGAACGTTCGCCGTCCGCTCGTTTTCCCAAGGTTCTTCTAAATCTTCGTTGTATCCTCCGTTAAGCAGGTCTAGTGAGCATTAGCCCAACTCAACGGCCTGTTCACTTCTCAAACTGGCTCAACTAGACAGTTCCTAGACTACTAATGTTTCAGGAGAGATATGGGACACGACACGGGCAGCTCAAGGTAACACCGACGCGATTGATGGGATGCCAATAAGGTTAACGGGCGCGAGTAGCCATCTTCAAGCAATGCCAGTCGTCGACGAGAACGAGAAGAACCCGTACCTCCGAGACCCGCCGAGCGACTTCGCGCCTGTCGAAGAACTCTCGGAGACGGCGGCCCGCGAGCAGGTCGACCGACTCCGCGAGGCCGTCCGGGAGCACGATCGACGGTACTACGTCGAAAGCGAGCCGCTCATCGCCGATCGAACGTACGACGCCCTGTTCGGCCGCCTGCGCGAACTCGAGGCGGAATTCGACCTCGATCACCCCGACAGTCCCACTCGAAGCGTCGGCGGCGAGCCGATTGAGGAGTTCGAGACGGTCGAGCATGTCGCGCCGATGCTCTCGATCGAGGGGAGCGGCGACATCGAGGACGTCCGCGAATTCGACGACCGCGTGCACCGAGACGTCGGCGACGTCCGCTACGTCTGTGAGCCCAAATTCGACGGCGTCTCCATGGAGTTCGTCTACGAGGACGGCCGCCTCGAGCGCGCCGTGACCCGCGGCGACGGCCGCGAGGGCGACGACGTGACCGCCAACGCGCGCACGATCGGTTCCGTCCCGCAGCAACTCCACGGCGACTATCCCGACTTCCTCACAGTCCGGGGCGAGGTCTACATGCCCAAGGACGCCTTCCAGGCGTACAACCGCGAACGCATCGAGCGCGGCGAGGATCCCTTCGCCAACCCGCGGAACGCGACCGCCGGCACGATCCGCCAGCTCGACCCCTCGGTCGTCGCCGAGCGCCCGCTCGCGGTCTTCTACTTCGATGTCCTCGAGGCCAGCGACCTCGCGGACAGCCACCGCGCGGCACTCGAGCGGTTCCCTGACTACGGGCTGCGGACCAACGACCGCGTCGAGGTCGTCGCGGACATCGAGGACGCGATCGACTACCGCGACCGGCTGCTCGAGGCCCGGGACGACTTGGACTACGAGATCGACGGCGTCGTGATCAAGGTCGACGACCGCGAGGCCCGCGAGGAGTTGGGGCGAACGGCCCGCCACGACCGCTGGGCGTTCGCCTACAAGTTTCCCGCCCGTGCGGAAGTAACGTCGATCGCCGACGTGGCGGTCCAGGTCGGCCGAACCGGACGGCTGACTCCCGTCGCCCTGCTCGAGCCGGTCGACGTCGGCGGCGTCACCGTCTCGCGGGCAAGCCTCCACAACCCCGAGGAGATTGCCGAGAAAAACGTCAATATCGGCGATACGGTTCGGGTCCAGCGGGCGGGCGATGTGATCCCGTACGTCGAGGAGGTCCTCGAGAAGGGCAGCGAGGGCCACTACGAACTCCCCGACGCGTGTCCCGTCTGTGACAGCCCGGTCGAGCGCGACGGTCCGATGGCGTTCTGTACCGGTGGCCTGGGCTGTGATGCCCAACTTCGCCGATCGATCGAGTACTACGCGAGCGACGACGGCCTCGACCTCGAGGGGCTCGGCGAGAAGAGCGTCCGCCAACTGGTCGACGCCGGCCTGCTCGAGTCGGTCGCGGACCTCTACGCACTCGAGCGCGAGGACCTCACCGAGCTCGAGGGCTGGGGTGAGACCAGCGCCGAGAACCTGTGCGCGGAGATCGAGGCCAGCCGCGAACCGCCGCTGCCGGACTTCCTCTCCGCGCTGGGCATCCCCCTCGTCGGCCCGACGACAGCCCGCGAACTCGCCCGCGAGTTCGGCAGCTTCGAGGCCCTCCGCGAGGCCGCCGAAGCCGAGCCCGAGCGACTCGAGGGCATCGACGACGTGGGCGAAACCGTTGCCGAGACGATCCACGAGTTCTTCCTGAGCGAGGCCAACGCCGCCGTCGTTGACGACGTGCTCGAGCACGTCTCCCCGCAGGCGGTCGCGATCGACGAAGGCGACGAACTCGCCGGCCTGACGTTCGTCTTCACCGGCTCGCTCGAGGACATGACCAGAGGCGAGGCACAGGACCTCGTCGAGACCCACGGCGCGAACGCGACGAGCAGCGTCTCGGGAAACACCGACTACCTCGTCGCCGGCGAGAACCCGGGGGCGACGAAGCAGGACGACGCGCGAGACAACGACGTCCCGATTCTCGACGCCGCCGAGTTCCGACGGCTGCTCGAGGAAAACGGGATCGACAGCGAGTGACCGCCCCGACCGAATCGTCGTCAGCGAGCCGACGACCGCCGAAGCGCGCGGGCTATTCGATTCGGACGAGTCGCCCGTTCCAGCATTCCTGACACGTCGTCTCGTTGGTCCCGTCCGTACACCCGCAGTTCGAGCATCGATAGATCCGCTGTTCCCGTTTGACCCGATACAACCGCCGTAAGTACTTCTTGAGGCGCTTCACGTGGATCAGTAGCATGCCAGCTACGCCCCCGAACAGTCAGTGTCGGAGTATACCGATCCGGCCGCGAGGACTGACGACAACCGCGGCCTCACCCGCGACGGCTGAGAACCACGGCGACAGCGATGCCCGCGGCGACGACCCCGATCACCGTCGGGACGAGCCGTCCGGAGCCCCAGTCCCAGCCGAGGACCTGCGTGCCGACGATGGCGACGAGTGCGACAGCAACGCCGATCCCCGTGACGATCGGGGACGAGTTCCGGCCGAGCGAGAGTGCCATACTGTAACGGAGACCGTCCAACGGCATAAATCCGGGCGTGGAAGCCGGCACGGTGCTCAGGCCGGCACCCGCTCGGCGATCACCGCCAGCGACTCGCGTCCCCTGACTTCCCCCTCGAGTTCGGGAAGCGTCACGACCTCGAGATCCGGAAACGTCGATCGAACCGTTGCGAGCCGAGCCTCGTGGCGCTCCCGACGCGACCGACAGCGCGGACAGCCCTCGTAGGGGTCCTCGAGGACGCGGTTCACGAGCAGCCGTTCGACCGGCACGCCGGCCTCGCGGAGCCGATCGACGAGCCGTTCGGATTCGGAAATCGCCATCGATTCCGGCGTGAGGACCACCCGGAACTCGGTCCGTGCCGGATCGACGAGGAGGTCGCGGGCGCGCTCGAGGCGGGCCTGAAACGCTTCCAGACTCTCATCTTCGTCGTCACTGTTGCCGGTCATCATCGACATCGGCCCCAGGACGGCCGTTCGGGCGGCATTGCCGATCCGCTTTGCCTGCCCGCGAAGCGACCGCGCCGTCTCGAGTGCCAGTCCCAGTACCTCGGGCATGTCGAACAGCCGCAAGGTGTGACCCGTCGGCGCGGTGTCGAAGACGATGGTGTCCCACTTGCCCGCGTCGACGTACTCGACCAGTAAATCGAGCGCCGCGATCTCGTCGCTGCCGGCCGGCGCACCCGTCGCGAAGAGCCGTTTGACCTCCGCATCGGACAGGCTGATCCCGGCGCTCCGGAGGTCGGCGGCCAGCGCCCGCGCCAGTTTCTCGTACCGCTCGCGTTGAGTCTCGGGATCGATCTCGACGGCCCACAGGCCGCCCGCCGGATCCGTATTCGCGGCGGGTGCCGTCGCAGTGTCGCTCCGCTCGAGGCTGACGGGAGCCGCGAGTTCGGTCGGTTCCGAACCGATGTCGGCCTCGAGCGAGTCGGCAAGCGAGTGCGCGGGATCGGTCGAAACGACGAGCGTCTCCCGGCCGGCGGCGGCCAGTTTGAGAGCGGTCGCGGCCGCACAGGTCGTTTTCCCGACGCCGCCCTTGCCGCCGTAGAAGATGCAGTCGGTCACGACCGTGCGTACGACGGCTGCGACCGTAAACGAAGTCCCCTGCGGAAAACGGGTCACCGACGCGTGCCGGGGACGAACTGCGATGGTTCCGCGATCAGATGTCGCCGCGATCGAACAGGTAGAGCGCGACGACAAGCGGGACGACGATCCAGAACAGCAGGATGGCGAGGGAGAACCAGTCCTGCAGATAGAACGGGAGCCCGTTGGGGAAGGCGGCCTCGTTGAACGTCGTCCCGATGTTCTCGCCCGAGAGGCCGCTGAACAGCGTGATGGTGTTCTGATACGCGGTCCCCGGATCGATCATATCGATGAACAGCGCCCAGTCGGGCAACCGAGTCATCTCTCGTTGCTGGCCGGTGAGGGTCGTCGTCATGTAGCTGACACCGTCGATGTACCCTCGCCGCATCAGGAGTCCCAGTGCGGACCGGATCGAATTCCAGACGATGTAGAACAGAACGAAGACCCCGAACATCGCCGCGCCGGCCATCGTCGTCGACCGCGTCACCGACGAGAGCGAGACGGCGATGCTCATGTACGCCAGTCCGTACAGGATCGTCATCGCCAGAAAGGCGACGTACGCGGGGAACGAGAACTCGGTGACGGCGAACGCGACGGCGAGCATCCCGATGACGAAGCCGATGCCGAGCGACAGCGAGAGCACCGCCGTTCGCCCCAGTAGCTTGCCGACGAGGACGTCCTTCCGGGAGTGTGGCAGCGACAGCAAGACCTTGATGCTGCCCGTCTCGCGTTCGCCGGCGATCGACTTCCAGCCGAGCACGAGCGCGATCAGCGGAATGACGAGCTTACACACCTGGCTGATGAGGCTGATAAACCCGAGCGTCGTCAGTTCCTCGGGCTCCGCCCACGCGATAAAGCCGGCCAAGGCGGCCATCAGCGTGAAGAAGAACACGCTCAGCCCCCAGAACAGCCACGACCGGACCGAATCCTGGAAGTCCTTCTTCGCGATCGCGCGGACGCTCTCGAGGGTGAGCGAACTCGATGCCGAGCCGCCCGCGGCCGCCGGTTCGGTGCCGGTCCCGGCCTGGGAGGTCATCGCGCGTGCACCCCCGTGTCAGTCGTGTACGATTGGAAGACATCGTCGAGCGACGCTTCGGTGGTCGAGAAGTCCCGGACCTCGATGCCGCGGTCCTCGAGCGTCGAGAGGACGGCGGTCTTCGAGCCGTCGACCGTGACGACGATCGTCGGCGGCGTCCGGTCCTCGACGGTGGCGTCGCCGACGTCCGGCAGCGATCGGACCGCCTGGAGGGCGTCGTCGTCGATTCGATCGACGGTGACCCGCAGCGTCGTGCCGCCCTCGACGGAGTCGCGCAGGCCCTCGACGGAGTCGACGGCGACCATCTCGCCGTCGCGCAGAATGCCGACGCGGTCACAGACCGCCTCGACCTGCTCCATGATGTGACTCGAGAAGAAGACGGTCGCGCCCCGTTCGTTCTCCTCGCGGACGATTTTCCGCATTTCGCGGGCTCCGTTGGGGTCGAGGCCGGTCGAGGGCTCGTCGAGGATCAGCAGGTCGGGTTCGCCGACCAGCGCCATCGCGAGCATGAGCCGCTGGGCCATCCCCTTCGAGTAGCCGCCGGCCTTCTTGTCGATGGCGTCGACGAGGCCGACGCGCTCGAGCAGCCGTTCGGGCTCGGTATCGGCGTTTTTGGATTGGATGGCGAACTCGAGGTGTTGGCGGGCGGTCAGGCGGTCGTACAGGTCGACGCCTTCGGGGAGAACGCCGGTTCGGTGCCGGATCGCCCGGCTGTGTTGCTGGGCGTCCATTCCGAGGACGCTGACATCGCCGGACGTCGGGCGGGCGAAGTCGAGCACGATGTTGATCGTCGTCGACTTGCCGGCCCCGTTGGGACCGAGGAAGCCGAACACTTCGCCCTCTTCGACCTGGAAGGACAGATCGTCGAGTGCGAGGGTCTGACCGAAGGATTTGGTCAGATTGTCGACTGTGATAGCGGGCATAGCTGTGTGGTCGCAGTGTTGCCCGAAAAGGTTTGTGACATCACCGCTATCGGGGAGATCGACGAAATACGTTCTTTCGGAACCTCTGTCCCGTTATTTCTCCACAGTTCTCGTGGATGAAACCCCTATATCGGATCGTCGGGATCGTACCGCTGTGCGGTCCGGTCGGCTTCCTCGGCGTATCGCTCCCGGGTCTCCGCGTCGGGTACCGGCTCGAGTTCGGCTTCCGGAATGTCGGTCGCCGCGGTCACCGCAGGCCCGGTCCGCAGCGCCGTCGACGACCGCTGGCGCTGCTGGAACCGCGATCCGTCCGGGGTCGCGTAGACGAGTGTCACGAAGTCCCGATCACCCAGTTCCCGTTCGACGAGCCAGCACTGTATCGTCGAGTCGCTCATACCCAGCGGGTTGGCAGTCGAGCATCGAGAATGTACCGAGTCGGTTCCGCACGAAGGCAGAGCTTACGCGGTCGAACGGGCACCGACGTACTTGGCGGTCGGCGTCGGAGGAGTGACGACTACCGATGGCGCGAACCCGACGCGAGCGCGTCGAGCAGTGGCGCGATCACGTCGACGAACTCTGCCACGAGGGGGAGCACGTCGAACACCGGACGGACCTCGCGGACGCCACCGTTGCCGTCACGAACCAACGCGTGCTGGCGTTGACGGCCGACTCGAGCGACAGGGCCTTTCGCCACGTCGATCGGCCGAACGTCGGGACCGTCTCCGTCGAAACCAGCGCGCGGGTGAGCCACCTCTGTGCGGGACTCGCCGCGGCATTCGTCGGGGTCGGCGTCCTCGAGGTGGCGACGAACGGCAGCGGGACGACGCTGGGTCCGGCCGTCGATCTCGATTCGGTTCCGGGGCCGACCGCGCTGACGCGGCTCGCCGAGAGCGCGGTCGCGGCCGTCGAAACGATCCTGGAACTGGTCGAGTGGGGCGTGCTCCTGGTCGGCGTCGCCGCGCTCGCGCTCGCCGTCGGTCTCGTCGGCTCCTATCTGCGCTCGCGGTCACGGCGGCTCGTACTCCGAGTGAGCGGCGGCGATGACCTCGTGTTGCCGGTCGGCGACGCGGAATTGGGCGACGGAGCCATCGCCGACCTCGAGCGGGCGATTCGGCCGGGATCGGGGTCGGAACTCGCGGACGCGGGCCGGCGCGACGGTGATCGAGCGAGCGAGGAGCGGTGCGCCGATCGCGACCGGACGGCCGGTGACGGGATCGAGGCCGATGAGTCAGGCTGAAGCCTCCCGCCTCCGTAGGCCCGCCGATGAACGCCGATGGGGTTCGCGAGCGTGCCGGATCGTTGCCCCGCGAGCCGGGGGTCTACCAGTTCCGCGAGGGAGAGACGACCCTCTACGTCGGAAAGGCGGTCGATCTGCGCGATCGGGTTCGATCCTACGCCGATCCCCGCAGCGCGCGGATTCGCCGGATGGTCGACCGCGCCGACGACGTGGAAATCGCCGTCACGGACACCGAGACCCAGGCCCTGTTGCTCGAGGCGAACCTGATCAAGCGCCACCAGCCCCGCTACAACGTCCGGCTCAAGGACGACAAGTCCTACCCGATGATCCAAGTGACCGCCCACGAGGCCCCGCGGATCGAGATCACCCGCGATCCGGACGGCGAGGTCCAAAGCGCCTCGAACGGGAGTAGCGCGGAACGGAGTTCCGCGGACAGTCGGGCGGTGCAACCGCGTGACGACGGCGAAACCACGACCGGAGCCGCGACCGTATTCGGCCCTTACACTAGCAAGACGCAGGTCGAGACCGTCGTCAAGGCCCTGCGGGAAACGTACGGGATCCGTGGCTGTTCGGACCACAAGTACGCGGGTCGCGAGCGGCCGTGTCTGGACTACGAGATGGGGCTGTGCACCGCGCCTTGCACCCGCGAGATCGACCTCGCAAGGTACGGCGAGGATGTGACCGCGGTCAAACGGTTTCTCGAGGGTGAAACGGGTGTGCTCGCGGACCCGCTGCGCCGGGAGATGGAGGTCGCGGCACAGGAGCGGCACTTCGAGCGCGCGGCGAACCTGCGGGATCGCCTCGAGACCGTCGAGGCCTTCCACGGCGAGGGCGGCGAAGCGGTCCAGTCGGTCGGCGACGAGCAGGGCGTTGACGTCCTCGGCGTCGCGATCGAGGGTGAGGACGCGACCGTCGCTCGGCTACGCGCCGAGGACGGCAAGCTGATCGAGCGGGACCGACACACGCTCGAGGCACCCGGATCCGCCGGGACGGGGGCCAACACGGCTGGTCGGAGGGACGGCGTGCCGGTCGTACTCACCGCCTTCATCGTGCAGTACTACGCCGAGCGCGAACTGCCGGACGCCCTGCTCCTGCCGGAACGCCACGGCGACGAGGAGGTCGCGGCCTGGCTCGCGGCCGAGGGCGTCTCGGTCCGGGTCCCGGGGGCAGGCCGGGAGGCGAAACTCGTCGAACTCGCGCTGAAAAACGCCCGCCGCAACGTCGGTCGGCGCGACGAGTGTGGCATGCTCGCGGACGCCCTCGAGATCGAGTCGGCCGGACGGATCGAGGGGTTCGACGTGAGCCACGCGCAGGGGAAGGCGGCGGTCGGGAGCGACGTCACGTTCGTCGACGGCAGCGCCGAAAAATCCGACTACCGGCGGAAGAAGCTGACCGACCAAAACGACGACTACGACAACATGCGTGCCTTGCTCGAGTGGCGCGCCAGCCGCGCCGTCGAGGGCCGCGACGACCGGCCCGACCCCGATCTGCTCCTGATCGACGGGGGCAAGGGACAGCTCAAGGCCGCCCGCGACGCGCTCAAGACGGTCGGGTGGGACGTGCCGGCCGTCGCGCTGGCGAAAGCCGAGGAGCGCGTGGTCATGCCCGAGCGGTCGTTTTCGTGGCCCAGCGACGCGCCTCACCTCCACCTCCTCCAACGGGTCCGCGACGAGGCCCACCGCTTTGCGGTGCAGTACCACCAGACCGTCCGCGACGAGGTTACGACGGTGCTCGACGACGTCCAGGGGATCGGTCCCAAAACTCGAAAGCGGCTACTCGGCCGCTTCGGCAGCGTCGAAAACGTCCGCGAGGCCAGCGTCGACGACCTTCGGAGCGTCGAGGGGATCGGCGAGAAGACGGCGGAAACGATCAAATCCCGGCTCTAACGGACCGTCGAGGACACAGCCGAGCGACGCGGACGCTCGCACGTGCGGAAGGAGAAGAAGGCATATTGCGTCGTCCCGTCGATGACACTGCTATGCACGAGGACGTGTCTCGCCGACGCTTGCTCGGTGCCGCCGGGGCGGTCACGGTCGCCGGGTGTCTCGACACGAGCGACTCGAGGGGCACCAACGACTCGAAGGGCACGGACGACGGGACGGCCGGTGACGGCGCGGAGACGACTGCGTCGGCTGCAAACGAGTCGGACGACGCTGCCCCGACGGTTCACGCGGACTACGAGACGACCGCGGTCCGGGTCGTGGGGACCGACGGCGACGAACTCGGGAAGGTGACGGCGGCGATCGCCGACACGGATGATCTCCAGTACCTCGGTCTCAGTGATACCGACGAACTGCCGCCCGATCGGGGTATGCTGTTCGTCTACGGATCGGTCGCGGATCGGTCCTTCGTCATGCGGGAGATGGACTTCGGCATCGACATCGTCTACGCCGATGCGGACGGGACGATCACCGGCATCCATCACGCGCCGGCACCCGGCCCGGACGAGAACGGGAACGACCAGCACTACCCCGGACGGGGACAGTACGTGCTTGAGGTTACCTACGAGTGGACGAGCGATCACGGCGTCAGCGAAGGGGATGTCCTCGAATTCGATCTCGAAGAGTGATCGGGCCCGCCGACGGAGCAGCCACACCGACCGTTGCGAACGCAAGGAGAGGGCTATCTCACCGGCCACCCTATGCCACCACATGGCAAACGATGACGAGCTCGACGAACTGCTCGACGAACTCGACAGCCAGGGCGACCTCGAGGCCTCCCAGCAAGTCCTGTCGGTCCGGACGGAGAGCCGTCGGTACGACAAGCCGGTGACGATCGTCGAAGGGTTCGATCTCGGGCCGGACGAGATCAAATCGATCGCGTCCGACCTCAAGCGGTCGATGGGGACCGGTGGGACCGTCGACGAGGATCGGATCGAACTACAGGGCAACCACCGAAACCGGGTTCCCGAACTCCTTCGCGAGCGGGGGTTCGACGTTCGCGAGTGATCGGGTAGTCGACGGTCGCCAGCGAACGCGCCATCCTAACGCGAGGGCGCTCGCTCGAGTCGCGTGCCCGGTCGCTCGAGTCCCGAACGCCGTCCGATTCCACGACCCCGCGTCGGCGAGTTATTTATATCTCACGTTCAATAATGGGGTATGAACGTTCGAGCCGCAACGGCCGAGGACTTCGAGGCGATCACCGCCGTCGCTCGCGCCACCTGGCACGATACTTACGACGAACTCGACGCCGACACGATCGACCGGACCGTGGATACCTGGTACACCGACGACTCGATGCCGCTCGAAGCCGCCTCGACGGTCGTGCTCGTCGCCGAACGAGGGGACGACCTCGTCGGGTTCACCCACGCGGTCGCCCAGGGCAAGACCGCCGACATCCTCCGGATGTACGTCCACCCCGATCACCAGGGTGAGGGGATCGGGAGCGAACTCCACGAGCGACTGATGACGGCCCTCGAGACGACCGACGCCGAGCGGATTCGCGCGTTCGACTTTGCGTTCAACGACACGAGCCGCACCTTCTACGAGGGGCTGGGCTTCGAGCGGACCGACGAAGGCACCGTCGAGATCGACGGCGAGTACTACCCTGAGGCGGTCTACACGCTCGAGATCGACTGACTGGACGGATCGCGCCGCGCGCGAACCGGCTCGAACCGCGCCGTCAGGGGGTCGTCCCGGGCCTGCCGGACGGCACCTAACTGAGACGGTGGAACTACTTTGGTATCCAATGGCATAGCATGCAGTATGGAGATCAGACCGGCCAACCGCGACGACCGCGAACGGATCAGGAGCGTCGCCCGCGAAACGTGGCACGACACCTACGACGAACTCGACAGCGAAACCATCGATCGGACCATCGACGAGTGGTACGGCGACGACGCGCTCGAGACGGCGCTCTCGAAGCCGGGTACCGCCTTCCTCGTCGCCGAGGTTGACGGGGAGGTCGTCGGCTTCACCCATGGCGTCGTCACTGTAGACGAAGGCGACGTCCTCCGCATGTCCGTGCATCCGGCCCACCAGGGCGAGGGGATCGGGACGGCGCTGTACGAACGGCTCCGCGAGGATCTGCGGGACTTCAACATGGAGCGGATCAGAGCGATCGACCTCGCCTCGAACGAGGGAGGGCGGGAGTTCTACGAGGCACACGGGTTCGAGCCGACCGACGAGGACGAAGTCGAGATCGGCGGCGAACAGCGGCGGGAAGTAGTCTACACGCTCGAGTTGTGAACGCATCGAACTGAGCGCGGCCGGCTCGACGCGCACCGTCACCCGGGGTCGGCGAACGGCGTTCGGGTTCGGGGACATCGTTCAGGGGCGGAGAGGGTCGGCGCGCTCGGGCGCGGGTAGCAATCGCCCGGCGGCGACCCCGACCTTGCAAATTCAGTGCACGGACGCAAGTGGGACGCCGATGAGTGTCACCGTAGCACGATGGGGACGAAAACGCCGAGCGAGGCCGACATCTTGCGGCCGATCGGAGCAGTGTCGAAAACGTACGTCGCGATGGTCGGGATCGCGGGGCTGGCGCTCGTCGCTTTCCTGATCGGGTGGGCCTACCAACTCCAGCAGGGGTTGGCCGTCACCGCCCTCGGCGACTGGGGCAGCGGCGGCGGCGTGACCTGGGGGGTGTACATCGGCGCGTTCATCTGGTGGGTCGGCATCGCCCACGGCGGGATTATCCTCTCGGCGGCGGTCAGGCTCCTGGGAATGGACCGGTACATGCCCGTGGCGCGACTCGCGGAGTTGCTGACTATCGGCGGGCTCTCCGCGGCGGGCTTCTATATTATCGTCCACCTCGGCCGGCCGGACCGGATGGTCACGAGCGTCATCGGCCACTATCATATCACGGTTCACAGTTCCCCGCTGGTGTGGGACGTGACCGTCATCACGGCCTACTTCGTGTTGACGGCGACCTATCTGTCGTTGACGCTGCGCTACGACGTCAGCCGACTGCGTAATCAGCTCCCCGACCGTCTCGGACCGCTGTACAGCCTCCTGACGATCGGCTACACCGAGACGGAAGACCGCGTCGTCGAACGGATGGTCTGGTGGCTCGCGCTGGCGATCATTATTATGGCCCCGCTGTTGCTCCACGGCGGGGTTATTCCGTGGCTCTTCTCGGTGATCCCGACGATGCCGACCTGGTTCGGCGGCGTCCAGGGGCCACAGTTCCTCACCATCGCGCTCACCTCGGCCATCAGCGGAGTGATCATCCTCGCCTATTCGTTCCGGGCCGCCTACGACTGGGATCACATCTTCACCGACGACATCTTCCGCGGGTTGCTCCTGTGGCTGGGCTTTTTCTGTCTGCTCTTCCTGTGGCTCCAACTCCAGCAGAACATCACCGGGCTGTTTCAGGCCCCCGTGGACCTGACCCACGCCGCCGTCGCCCGAGCCACCAGCCCGATCTATCTCACCTCGATGTTGCTGGTCTTCCTGACGCTATCGTACATCTTCGCGCAGTCGATCCGGCCGTCCCTGTTCACCAAGAAGCGGGCCGTCGTCTCCGGGTTCGCCGTCCTCACCGCGACGATCATGGAGAAGGTGCTGTTCGTCGTCGAGGGATTCCTTCACCCGACCTTCGACATCTACGCCGCAACGCCCGGCACCTACATCCCGAGTCTGATCGAGATCATGTCGATTATCGGAACCATCGGCATGGTGACGCTCCTCTTCCTCACCGTGTCCAAGATCGTCCCGGTGGTCGAACTCCACGCGATCGAGCACCTGCGCGACGAGCACGAGTAGCGACCGGCCGATTCCGACGCGAGCGGATCACAACCACCGCCCGGTCCGCTCCCTCAAGCACTGCGGTACGGCTGCTCCGATAAGCCACGCCTCGCCGACCGACTTCGTCCTCCTCGTCCGCCTAAAGCGACTGCACAGGCTGGGTTCGCCCGCGACCGTCATCACCAGCAACTATTTACCTCATGCCACTAAACTCATTTTTAGAGATGCCTAAACTTCGGTTCGATCGGACTCGTGCATCGAGTGATGCCCCGTGAACGAACTCCTCGTGGTCCTCCTCGAGTCGTTACGGGATGGCTACGTTCAAGTGAGCGCGTTCGTCGCGGTCACGGTGCTGGCGTTCGGACTCCTCCAGTACTGGACCGACGGCGCAGTGATCGGCGCGATCGAAGGCAACGAGCGGTTACAGGTGCTATTCGGCGCGCTCCTCGGACTGACGCCCGGCTGTGGCGGCGCGATCGTCGTGATGCCGCTGTACATCCGCGGGACGGTCAGCTTCGGGACAGTCGTTGCGACGCTCGGCGCGACTGCGGGCGATTCGGCCTTCGTCATTCTCGCGCTCGCACCCGAAGCCGCGCTGTACGCCTACGCCATCGCGTTCGTCGCCTCGGTCGCGACCGGCTACCTCGTCGACTCCGTCGGGCTCGGCGTCTCCCGCGTCGACGCCGCCGTCGCACAACTCTCGCCCACCGCGACGCCGGACGGCGGCACCGCAGTCGACGGGGGGATCAGGCCGAACCCCGCCCACGACTACGGCGGCCCCGCACCGACCCACGCCCACGAGAGCGGTCCCGATCGCCACTCGCGAGTACTCACCCCGCTCTCCCATTTCGCACACGTCCTGTGGTGGGTCACCGCCGTCTCGGGGCTCGTCCTCGGAACGCTCTACCTGCTCCGTGGCGGTCCCGAGGTCGCGCTGGTCGCCGACTTCGGCTTCGACGGACTGTTCACGATCACCGGCATCGTCGGCGCGGTGCTGTCGCTGTACCTCTACGTCGTCGGCCGCCACTACGTCGGCGAGGGCGAGATCGCCCGGGCTCGAGAGTCCTTCGCGTCGGCCTACGATACGCTCACCCACGCGGCGATGGAGACGAGTTTCGTCACCGTCTGGGTGCTCGCGGCCTTCCTCGTCTACGAGTACTTCGTCCTCCTCAGCGGGGTGAACATCGCAACCCTCGCGTCGACGGCGGGCGTCCTCGCCCCGATCGGCGGCGCGGCGGTGGGGCTGATCCCCGGCTGTGGGCCGCAGATCCTGCTGGCCAGCGTCTACGCCGAAGGTGGGCTGCCGTTCTCCGCCCTGACCGCGAACGCGATCTGCCAGGACGGCGACGCCCTGTTCCCGCTGCTGGCCGTCGACGCCAAGGCCGCTATCGTCGCGACGATCTACAACTTCCTGCCCGCCGTCGTCGTCGGCGTCGCGCTCCACTTCCTGTGGGGATCGGTGTTCGGCATGGCGGAGTTCGGGTTTGGCGTACTGGGATGACCTCAAGATCGGCTCTGGTATCGGTTTGTTGAGTCGACGTTAGGCCGCCACCAACACCTGGTACAGTCCACCCCACGTCATATCTGACCAGCGTCTCTTGGTGCTTTAAAAACACGTACTTCGATTATTCATAGTAGGTTTTCGTATCGATATCGTTTCGATCGGAATATTTCCAAGAGTAGAGTTCAAAGGTGTCTGTCAGTTCGTACGCATCTCTCCCCATTGTGCGCTTCGATTCCGACGCGACAGGTATCGTCATAGAAGATAAACTCCAACACGAATGAATACACGCCAACGACCCGTCTTTTTCGTGGTAGACACACCCATGTTCCGCAGCAGTTCCTCAAGCGACGCGTAGAGCGTAATGAATCCCGCCGGCGTCTGTACAACGAACCACAGACCATCGGGTATCACAATCAGCTTCTACCAGTCGTGTTTGTTTTCTAGTCAAACGACACTGTCTAGTTCTGCACTTCCATGATTGGTGTCTGTCCACTGAGGACCTGGTATGGTCTCTGCCGGAGTAGTATGCATAAATTGTTCAAACGATACACGGATGTTTGAGTGACTGCTATCCATGGCTCATCTATGAACCCGGTTGCGGATAATGTATTTGAGGGGTAAATTATTAATATCTGTACTGTGTATAGATGTAATATGGCACATAGAAAGCCAATTAACAGTAGTCGAAGGAAAGTACTGAAGACGCTAGGTGCTACATCTGTTGTGAGTTCTGGATTCGTGGTTACTGGAGCGGCGTCACGTGGTTCAAAGGTTGTAGGAGTTGCATATAATCCTTATACCCACGAAATTTTGGGTGAGGCATCTGCTCAATTCAACCAGAATTCTGATAAGCTTGTTGGCAATTTGAACATAGATGGTAGGAAATATAGAATCGACCAGAAAAATACACATTCAAATTTTAATTACCCAAATAAAAATCTGAATATTAGGTCCTTTAGAGAGGTGAAAAAACCGATGGGACAAAAGAAGAAAAAAGGAAAATATAATGAAATGGTCAAGGTCATGGTCCCAGACAATGGTAACATCACCGGCTTTGTTCGTTCTCCGGAGTCGCTTGAAAGAACAGGATTTACATTAAGTAATGAAAGAAATGGCAAATATGATAGTCTCCTGAACACGCTCGAAAAAACGGAAAAAGGTGAACAATAATGTCTACTCTAAATGTTGACGGGACTTACGAGGTCATTCCAAGTGCATGCCAATCTAAAGATAGACATGATTTTTCGGAATATATTGAAGACGACTATAAGTATACTACATATATACTAGCGGATACAGATGTTGATTCCTTTGAGGAACCATTAGATCCTTCAATTCCTTCCGGAGATTCGACTACCTGGGCATTTATGTGGCATTATATAGATGAGCCAGAGCGTAAGGGAGAGTACAAAGATTATCCAGATTATGGATGGACTTGGAACAATATGGAAGTGTCGCTAGAATATGGTGACGATAGGTTTGAGACTGATATAGATGTTGAGAATCCATATCCAAGTGGGTCCAGTGAATATGATGAATTTGCACTCTCAGTTGGCGCAGGGTATGGGCCAATATCAGTAGGTGTATCAAAATCGGTTACCCCCGATGGGGTTTCAGTAGACAGTGAGGACTATCAATATACCGAATGGGAAATTCCATTTAATTCATTCCCCACTAGTCAAGAGGACGCTGCAGGAGTTGCATTTGATATAAAAGGTGGAAATAGTTATATAACATCACCACTTACTGCAGAATGGTCCCGGGGGTTTGGAGTTATTGAATATGTCCCTCAGGCAAGAGAACCCTACGACGTTATTTATAGCCGTGAAGAGGGAGATTCAATGGACATAGAAGTTGATATTAAGCCCAGCTGATTAACTGCCATATTACAATTCCCATATGGTGTTTTAAAACATTTTAGTATAAATAGATAGAACAAACATACAATGTTGAGCAGACACAATTTATTAACTGTATTAATATTTTCCACAGGATTGGTTTTAATTCTGAGTACCAGCTATTTTTATCCAGAGGGAGGCGGTGATAGGAAAATGACCTATAATGTTGAAAAAATAGAGAATGAATCAATGGCAGAAGCAGCTCTTATGTTATCAGACCAAACATTAACTTGCCCTGGTGCCAGAGAATGCGTTTTTGAAGAGGAGGTTCACGAAGAGGGTCCGCTAAAATATAATGGACAAATTGATCGGGGTCCCTCTTACCCTGTTGTTCAAATAGAGGGAATAACATACATTCCAAAACATAATATAAGTGGAAACAATACTGAATTCACATTACAGGAGATATCCGCTATTAATGCAATTGAATATGCTGCTATCCCAGTTGAAGACCAATCTTCAGAAGTTCAGAAAGCGGTCAAAACGGGATCAGTAACTGTATATGATAAAGAAGTCCAATCATTTGAACAAGGAGATATTCTGGAGTTTGAAAATGAATATTATTATAAAACAGGAAAGCAGTCTCAACCAACTTCTTGGGTAGCAGGGAGTGGAACCACCATAGTACGGAGTGCTATTTGCATTGCAGGAGGGCTATTAATCTTCCTCGCAGGAAAAAGAGCCTGATTTAGATGATTCTATTCAAACTTTTTAGAGAGGTAATGCAGATTAACTGTAAATTCAGTCGCGCATTGGGGCCCAGCGGAAACCAACCAGAAGCAACGACAGTCGAAAACGCAGACTCGAACCTCAAATCTCGTCGGTCGGCGGCGCGATCCCCTCGTCTCCGCCCTCGAGGTCGAACTCCTCGCGCACCTCCCGAATCCGGTCGCGAATATCGGCCGCCAGTTCGAACTCGAGGTTGTTCGCAGCCTCCTGCATCTGCGCCTCGAGCTCGTCAATGTAGCGGGCGGCATCGTCTTCGTCCTCGAGTTCCCGACCGGAGACCTCGCTGGTGTCGGTCTTCGACCCGGGCAGGTTCGTCTCGCCGATCTCCTTCTCGATCGTCGTGGGCTCGAGGCCGTGGTCCTCGTTGTATTCCTGTTGAATTCGGCGGCGGCGCTGGGTTTCCTCGATGGCGGACGCCATGGCGTTGGAGGGCTCGTCGGCGTAGAGGACGACCTCGCCGTTGACGTTCCGGGCGGCCCGGCCCATCGTTTGGACGAGCGTCGTTTCGCTCCGCAAAAAGCCCTCCTGATCGGCGTCCAGAATCGCGACCAGCGACACCTCGGGGATGTCCAGCCCCTCCCGCAGGAGGTTGATCCCGACGAGTACGTCGATCTCCCCTAAGCGAAGGGAACGGATGATCTCGTGGCGCTCGAGCGTGTCCGTCTCGTCGTGCATGTAGGCCACGTCGACGCCGGCCTCCTCGAGGTACTCGGTGAGGTCCTCGGCCATCCGTTTGGTCAGCGTCGTCACGAGCGTGCGCTCGTCGCGCTCGATCCGCTTGTCGATGCGATCCATGAGGTCGTCGACCTGGCCGGTTGCGTCCGAAACCTCGATCGCCGGATCGACGAGGTGTGTCGGTCGAACGATCTGTTCGACGATCCGCCCGCTCTCCTCGCGCTCGTAGTCGCCCGGCGTGGCGCTGACGTACAGCGTCTGGTCGGTTTTCTCCTCGAACTCCTCGAAGGTCAGCGGCCGGTTGTCGTAGGCGGTCGGCAGGCGGAACCCGTTCTCGACCAGCGAGTCCTTGCGGGACTTGTCGCCGGCGTACTGCCCGCGAACCTGCGGCAGCGTGACGTGGGACTCGTCGACCACTGTCAGGAAGTCGTCGGGGAAGTAGTCCAACAGCGTGTACGGCGCGTCGCCGGAGTCGCGATCCGAGAGGTAGACCGAATAGTTCTCGATCCCCGAACAATAGCCCGTCTCCTGCATCATCTCGAGGTCGAACGTCGTCCGCTCCTCGATGCGCTGGGCGGCGATCATGTCGCCTTGCCGCTCGAAGTAGGAGATACGGGAGTCCAGATCGTCCCGGATCTCGTCCATCGCCTCCTCGAGTGTCGTCTCCGGAATCGAGTAGTGTTCCGCGGGATGGACGAGGACGGCTCGTTGCTCGCCCTGGGTGGTCCCCTCGAGCGGATCGACCTTGACCATGCGATCGATTTCGTCACCCCAGAGTTCGACACGCACCGCATAGCGGCCGTACATCGGGTAGATCTCGATGGTGTCGCCCCGCACCCGAAACGTGCCCTGGGTGAAGTCGACATCGTTGCGCTCGTAGTTCAGGTCGACCAGTTGTGCAAGCAGGTCGTCGCGGCCGATCTCCTCGCCGACCGCGAGTCGCAGGGACATGTCGATGTAGTTGCGCGGATCACCGAGGCCGTAGATCGCGGAGACCGAGGCGACAACGATGACGTCCTCGCGGGTTAGCAGCGACCGCGTGGCGGAGTGGCGGAGGCGGTCGATCTCGTCGTTGATCGAGGCGTCCTTGTCGATGTAGGTGTCGCTCTGCTCGACGTAGGCTTCAGGCTGGTAGTAATCGTAGTAGGAAACGAAGTACTCGACGGCGTTGTCCGGAAACAGGGAGCGGAACTCCTCGTAGAGCTGGGCCGCAAGCGTCTTGTTGTGGGCGATCACCAGCGTCGGCTTCTGGATCTCCTCGACCACCCACGAGACGGTGTTGGTCTTGCCCGACCCGGTCACGCCGAGCAGGGTCTGCTTGTCCATCCCCGACCGAAAGCCGTCGACGAGCTGTTCGATCGCCGCAGGTTGATCCCCCGCGGGCTCGAACGGAGCGTCGACCCGGAACGGGCGATCGACATCAGGACGGTCCGGCTGGAGGGGACCTTGCGCGTCACTCATTATCGGAGTCAGGGGTTCGAGCCACTTTACGCGCTCGCATACGGACCGCGACTGCGAGGCGTCAGCCGGACCGCGACCGTCCGGTCCGACCGACTCCAGTCGAGGCGTCGCTCGAGCGGCAGTGCTTACGTGCTGCTATCGTCGGCCATCGGGCCGTCGACAGCCACTTCCACGGTGAGTTCGCGGTCCGTCACGTCCGTTGGCGGCTCGAGGTAGCCGATCGCGTACCCGGTGTAGGCGGTGCCCCGCTCGAGCGTCACGTCGAACGAAGCCACGGCCTCCATCCCGCCGGCCGGCCTGACCGAGAGGGTGTACTGGCCGGCGGGAACCGGAACGTAGTCGGTCGCGTCGGTGAACGAGACATCCTCGAAGAGCAGGGTATCGTCGGCGTAGACATCGACAGCAGGTGCGTCGGGCGAGGCGTGGACGAGGCGGACGAGGACCGAGCCGGCGTCTACCAACACTGCCGGCTGGAAGGTGTCGGCCTCGAGTTCGCCGATCGCGGCGACGGTGTAGAACGCGGCACCGAACGTCACCTCGCCCTCGAACGCGACCGTCTCCGGGTCGCCGGCGGCCGTAATCGTCACCGTGTACGTTCCCGGCTCGATCTCGAGGTACGGCGAGACGTCGCCGTAGGCGATGTCCGCGAGCACGCGATCGTCGTCGACGTAGACGTCGACGTTCGGTGCGTCCGGCGAGAAGTGCGCGATCCGAACGGCCGCGCCCGGAATCGTGTCGTCGGTCGATTTCTCGTCGGAGGTCGGCCGCTCGTCGTGTTCGTGTTCGCCGGTGGCCAGAACGGGTCCACTCGCTGCAGTCAGTCCACCTGCGATCCCCATCGTCTTCAGAGCAGTTCGTCGTGTTACTGGCATGATGCACCCGAGTCGGGGGACTACGGTCGAAAAAAGCCGAGCGTTCGTCTCACGAGTAGTGCCGACGTTTCCGATCCGTGACGGTCGCGTATGCGCTCCCTGTCGCCGGAAGGATGTGCGTATCGCGACGCGGCAGCGGTTTTCGGGAACCGACAGCGCCAATCGGACCCCTGCCTCCCCGTGGTTGCGGGATCGACCGGACGTGGCCATGGCTCGCCCAACCGTTATGGATCGTGTCGGAGAGGTGGTGTCCATGACGGCACAACTCCAGCAGGCCCGCGACGACCTCGAAGAGGCGGCGAAGTCGACGGACGACGACGATGTCCGCGAGGATATCCGCGAGACGGCCGATGCGTTCGCCGACTACGTGATGGGCGACCCCACGCCCGATCACGCCATCCTCGACGAACGGCTCAATACGCTCCGACAGGCCCGCAAGCGGGCCGACGGCACCACCGAAGACAGGCTCGAGGCAGCGATCGAAACGGTCGAAGACTACCGTGAACAGGTGGATCAAGCCTAAGCTCCCCCCTGTGAACGGATCCCCGATCGATCGGAACGGAAACGGCCGTCACCCGGTGCTGTCGACTACTGACGGGCGACTCACTCGAGCCGCTCCAGCACCGCCTCTTTTTCGTAGGACAACGTGAGCGACCGCGAGCGACCCCGTCCGTCGACGTCCGCGTAGTCGGCGTCGATGAGTCCGAGCTGGTCGAGTTTGTTGACGATTTCGGAGTAGCGGGTGTAGCCCAGCTCGGTCCGGTCGTGGAAGGCGTCGTAGACCTCGCCGGCCTGTTCGCCGTCGTGTTCGGCGATGACCTCGAGCAGCGTCCGCTCGGTGTCGGTGAGCCCGGAAAGGCTCCGCGAGAGGTTGATATACTTGGACTTCTCGTAGGCGTCTTCGACGTCCTGGCGCTCGACGGTGCGGCTGGCCCGCATCTCCGCGTTCAGCCCGGCGCGGCGCAACAGGTCGATTCCGACCCGGAGATCACCGCTCTCGGCGGTGAGTTCGGCGACGTACTCGAGCGTGGGCCGATCGATGACGCCGTCGTTGAAGCCGCGTGTGACGCGCTCGGCGAGGATGTCGACGATTTCGGGCTGGTCGTAGACCGGGAAGTAGACATCCTCCGGGCGGAAGACGCTCTGGACCCGGGAGTCGAGGTCGTCGATCACGTCGAGTGCGGGGTCGGAGGAGACCACGACGACGCCGATCTTCGCGCCGGGGTACTCCTCGTGGGCGCGCAGAAGCGAGTAGAGCGTGTCCGAGGCCTCGTTCTCGTAGAAGAGGTAGTTGATGTCGTCCAAGGCGACGACCAGTACGTTGTCCTCTTCGACGAGTTTCTCGGCGATCTGGCCGAACAGCTTCTTGAACGAGATCCCGGAGGAAGGGGGCTCGTAGTCGAACGTCCCCTCGAACAGCCGGGAGAACACCGAGTAGCGGGTGGCGTTGACCTGACAGTTGACTCGGATCGTCCGAACCTCGCTCGTCTGGGCACCGACCTCGTCGAACAACTTCTGGATCGCCGTCGTCTTCCCGGTTCCGGGCGGACCGCGAACCACGACGTTCAACGGCCGCGACCCCCGCACCGCCGGGCGCAGCGCGTACGTCAGACTCTGGGTCTGGCCCTCGCGGTGCTTGAACGTCTCGGGAACGTAGTCGATTTCGAAGACGTGCTCGTTTCTGAACACGGATTCGTCCCACGACAACATCCCCTCCTCGGGGTCATCTCCCATCACTTTCACCCTGCTTCCGCAGCGTCTTAACCTTTCGGTGAACTCACAACTGCGACGTCCTGTGACGTGTGTTGGGTTTTTACACAGCCACAATACTTACTAATCAGCATATTCATCTCGGTAGCAAATGGCAGTATTGACTCCACCGGATGCGATCCCGGACTTCTTAATCGAGCACTTTGACGATCTCTCTCCGGAAACCCTGCGGGGAACCGCCGACTACGCTCGAGGCGAAGCGTACCTCCCACCCGACGAGATGCCTGATAAGATGAAGGAAGCGTTCGTGCTACAGGACGACGAGACGGTGGCGGCGATCGCGGACTACGCGGACGAGCTCGCCGCGGTCTTGGAAGAACAGAACGGCGACGAGTCGTGGTGACTCCGGCGGGTTCGACAGTGACACGAGTGACGACGGGTCGCGAACGCGGACGAAGCGACGCCGGGCGGACGATATCGGATTAAATAGGTCGAGACGTACGAGCAGCCACGCCGGGTCGACTGTCGCCGAGGAAGACGGAACGTCACACGGTCGTTTCCTGCCGGCTACCCGGCGCGCAGCGTCAGGGCCCTCGGCGACCGCGCCGGCCGATCGAGCGACCGGCCAGTCGCTGGAGCAGGCCCCGAACGCGGTCGACTATCGGCTCGAGAATCGGGTTCGCGGTGACGGCGACGTACGCCGGCAGGGGGTCATATCGCCCGGTTTCGAGGGCGTGTAGCGCCGCCGCCGTCGCCCGATGGTTCCCGTCGGCGACGAACCACGGAGTTGCGCCGCGTCTGGTCCGGACGATCAGCGGGTCGAACCGCGTTCCGGCGGCCAGTTCGTCGCGGTAGGTTCGGATCGCCGCGGCGTCGATCCCCGCCGCTTCGAGCGGCCCGTCCCCCTCGGTGTGGACCCGCTCGGCCACGCCGAAGAGCGTGCCGTCCGTGGAGACGTCCCGCCACAGGAGGTCGTCCGGCCCGTCTACCGGCCGGAGAGCGACGAACCGATCCCGCTCGAGGACGAGTCGGTACCACCGGATCGGTTGCTCGCGCCAGAGGAACGCGGCCGCCCCCGGCTTCGCCGAGAGGAGCGCGTCGAGCAGCGCCGTCGTGCTCGTCGGGACCGTCCCCGAATCGACGGCATCCGCATCGCGTTCGATCTCCCGTGCGAGCCAGTCCTGGAGGACGCGCACCTCGGAGACCCGGACCGGCGGTCGGTGTTCCGGTGGCGGCGACTCCGGGGCGGGACTGTCGCTTGCGGCGTCCGTGTGAGACACGAGTCGTTCCGGACGATCCCTACGACGGTGTACGGCATATAGCTGGGGCCGGGAGCGATCGCGCTCCCGAACGGACACGGCACGGGGACGGGGAGTCGGCTAGCGGAGCGACTGAGCCGAGTTACGCACTGATCGTACACCGGTCGTGCGAGTCGGGATGCAGTGACTGCAGTCAGTACGACAGCGCCCATACATTATACCGATGGACATGGTACGGGGGGGAGTGACCGTGACCGAAACGCAGGTAACGTTGATCCAGATCGACAACTACGGGCCGTGGACGGTGTCGCCATCGCCGAGACGGGAGCCGGACTTGCAGACGCTTCAGTCCCGGCTGTACGCGGACCTCTCACAACTCGTCGCCCATTACGACGGCTACGTGTTTTCCACGCGATTCGATAACATGATCGCCGTCACCAACGGGATCGACCTGGCGGGTCACCGACGCATTCAGACTGCCGTCCGCAACCGCTATCCCGTGACGGTGAGCCTCGGTGTCGCCACGGGGACCTCGCCGCGGGAGGCGGTCGGCGAGGCGACGGCGACGCTTCAGGCGGCCGGGAGTGCCCAGGACAGCGACCGGACCGAAATCCTGCGTGGCGAGCCGCTGTGCGAGGACGGGTCGGTCCAGATTGCCCACTTCGACGTCAACGACGCGACGGGCCGGTACACCGACGAACTCAACGCGTTCGACGTGTTCCGCCACATCGACCGCGGGTATTCGGCGCTGCTCGAGTACATGTACGACGCCCACGACTCGCTGTCGTTTTTCATCGGCGGTGACAACGTCATCTCGGTAACGCCCAGCCTCGACCGGGCGGCGTTCGCCGAGACGATCGATCACGTCGCCGAGACAGCGGGGATCGAACTCAAAGTCGGCGTCGGCCGCGATCTCACCGCCGGCGACGCCGGCATGGCTGCCAAGGAGGCACTCGAGCGCTGTCGGAACCGAGGGACGCGCGTCGAAATCGGCACCGGTGAGAGCGCGGGGAGGGCATAATCCGATGGCGGCCCAGTCGGTGTACTTCACGGGGCCCCGCGAGGTCGACGTTCGGGAGACGGCGGTCCCCGACCCCGGCCCGAACGAACTCGAGGTGACAGCGACGGTATCTGCCATCAGTTCCGGAACGGAGCTGTTACTCTACCGCGGCGAGATGGACCCGGAGATCGCCGCGGACGAGACGCTCGAGGCGCTGTCGGGATCGTTCTCCTACCCGTTTCCGTACGGCTACGCGGTCGTCGGGACGGTGACCGCCGTCGGCGCGGACGTGGACCCAGCGTGGCGCGGCGAGACGGTGCTCGCCTTTCATCCCCACGCCAGCGAGTTCGTCGTCGGGGTCGACGAGGTAAGCATCGTCCCGGCCGACGTGTCGCCCGCGGCGGCGGCGTTTCTCCCGAACGTCGAGACGGCGGTCAACCTGGTTCTCGACGGGGGGCCGCGCATCGGCGAGCGGGCGGTCGTGTTCGGTCAGGGCGTCGTGGGGCTGTTGACGACGGCACTGCTGGCCGAAACGCCGCTCTCGTCGCTCGTGACCGTGGACTGCTACGAGGAGCGACGGCAACTCTCGACGGCGTTCGGGGCGGACCGGAGCCTCGATCCCGACGGACCGGACCCGATCGCGGCGCTCCACGAACGGACGACAGCGCCCGACCGACCGGGGTCGCCGTCCGGGCGATCCGAACGGGAGCAGTCCCCACGTCGGGCGGACCTGACCTACGAACTCTCGGGTAACCCCGCGGCACTCGACGCCGCCGTCGACGCGACCGGGTACGGAGGCCGCGTCGTCGTCGGGTCGTGGTACGGGACCAAGACGGCCGAACTCTCGCTCGACGGGCGGTTCCACCGGAGCCGCATCCGGCTGATCAGCAGCCAGGTCAGTACCATCGCCCCGGAACGGCGCGGACGCTGGACCGTGGCACGCCGGCTGGCGACCGCGTGGCGACGGCTCGAGGGCCTCGAGACCGACCGGCTGGTAACCCACCGCGTCCCGATCGCGGACGCCCCGAAGGCCTACGAACTGCTGGACGAGCGCCCGGACGAGACCGTGCAGGTGTTGTTGACGTACTAATCCCCGCAACCCGTTCGACTGTGCTCCGTCGGACCGCCGAATCGTGCTCGCCTCGTCCCACCCCAGATTTTAGTTGACATACGTGGTCCAACGGTGTATGTATACGGTAACAGTCACCCGCGATTTCGTCGCCCAACACTGGCTCACGGTCCCTGACCCCGGTCCCGAGGGAGCCCTCCACTCCCACCACCTGACGGTGGAAGTCGAGGTCGAGGGCGAACGGCTCGGCGAGTACGGCTACCTCGTCGACATCGACGACCTCAAAGCGGTCGTCGACGCGCTGGTCGACCGCTACCGGGACGCGACACTCAACGACCTCCCGGAGTTCGAGGGACGCAATCCGAGCGTGGAGCACTTCTCGCGGTGCTTCGCCGAGCGAGTCGCCGACGGCATCGAGACCGACCGTCTCGACGCCGTCGCGGTGACGACGTGGGAAGAGGACGCGGCGGCCGCCTCCTACGCTGCGAGCGTCTGATTCGATGCGACTGGGAGTGATCGTCTACGACGGACTCGAGGAAACGTCCGGCGGCTATCGCTACGATCGGCGGCTCGTGGCGGGACTTCGCGACCGGGGCCACGAGGTCACGGTCGTCACGATCCCGAGACGGCGCTACGGGGCGAACCTGATCGATAACGTCTCCAGGGATGTCGCCGCCGAGTTGGCCGCCCTCGAGGTCGACGTACTGTTACAAGACGAGCTCTGCCACCCGTCGCTCATCCGGCACAACCACCGGTACGACGACGCCACGCCGATCGTCTCGGTCGTCCACCACCTCCGATGTCGGGAGCCCCGCACAGCGTGGCGAAACGCGTGCTACAGGGCGATCGAGCGACGCTATCTCGAGACCGTCGACGCGTTCGTATACAACAGCGAGACCACCCGGGAAACAGTCGAGGCGCTCGTCGGACCGACGCGGGGCGTCGTCGCGTACCCCGGCGGAGACCACGTCGAGACGGATCTCACGCGGGCGACCATCCGGACGCGCGCCCACGACTCCGGGCCATTGCGACTCGTCTTCGTGGGGACGCTCGTCGAACGGAAGGGGCTCCACACGCTGCTCCGGGGACTGGCCGCTCGCCCGGCTGACGAGTGGACCCTGACAGTCGTCGGCGACCCGACGGTCGATCCGGCGTACGCCCGGCGCATCGGCCGGCTGATCGATGGGCTTGGCATCGCGGAGTCGGTTACGGTCGCGGGCCGGCAGCCCGACGCGGCGCTGGCGTCGACGCTGCGTGAAAGCCACGTCCTCGCCGTCCCCTCCGGCTACGAGGGGTTCGGCATCGTCTACCTCGAGGGGATGGGGTTCGGGCTGCCGGCGGTCGCGACAGCCGCCGGCGGCGCGAGCGAGGTCGTGACGGACGGGAAGACGGGGAGACTGGTTCCGCCGGGCGAACCGCGGGCCGTGGCAGCGGCGGTCGGGTCGTTCGCGACGGATCGCGAGCGCCTCGCCGAGATGGGAGGTGCCGCCCGGGACGCCTACGACGCACATCCGACCTGGGACGACACCGTCGACCGCGTCGCATCGTTTACGACTCGACTCCGCGACGGCGGGAGGGTATCCCCATGACGTCCGGAGTTACGCCGCCGCGACTCGAGGAGGGTAAAGCGTGACCGAGCCCGACCGCTACTCGTTTCGGCGCTATCTCGATGCCAAGCGAACCGTCGACCGTCGCGCCCGGAATCGGCGTGTCGAGACGGCGTTTCGCCGTTCGCTCGCGGCGGTCGACGAGCCCGTCGAACTCTGCGAGATCGGTGCCGGGACGGGGACGATGATCGAAACGGTCCTCGAGTGGACGCCCGACACCGAAGTTCGATATACGGCCATCGACGCCGACCCGACCCTCGTCGACGCCGCGACGGACCGCATCGCCGACCGCGCGGCGGCTCGGAACCGCGATTCCGATCGCTCGGGCGGGCCAGTACGCATCGACCGCGACGGCGCGGCGTTCGAGGTCGAGTTCCGTGCGGAAGACGCGCTCGCCCACCTCGCGGCTCACGCGGGAACCTACGATGTCGTCGTCGCCCAGGCCTTCCTCGATCTGACGGACGTACGGGCGGCGCTGGAAACGGTCGCTGACGGGCTTTGCCCGGGCGGGGTCGCCTACTTCCCGATCACGTTCGATGGCGTGACATCGCTGTTGCCGCCGGTCGACACCGATCTCGAGGATCGCATCGAACGGCGGTTTCACCGCCGGATGGACACGACCGAGAAGGTCGGTGGCGAGACTGGTGACAGCACCGCCGGCCGCCACCTCCTCACGGCGGTCCCGGCGACCGGCGGCCGGATCGTCGCGGCCGGCGGCTCCGACTGGGTGGTCCGGCCGACCGACGGCGGCTACGAGGGCGACGAGGCGTACTTCCTCCATCACATCGTCGATACCATCGAATCCGCGCTCGTGGCCGACGGGGCACTAGCCGCCGAACGAGTGCGCGCGTGGGCGGCAGCTCGTCACGAACAGGTCGACGCAGGAGCCCTCGTCTACCTCGCCCACCAGCTAGACGTCCTCGCCACGTGGCCGGGAACGGCGTAGTGAGCGATTCGCGCCAGCGGCGGTCCTGGCCCGGTTATACGGCAGTCGACCTCGTAGCTCGAGCTATGCACTGGACCCGGCGACGCGATCTCGAGGGCGGCAAGGAACTGGGCATCTGGCTTCTCGTCGACGACGAGGGCACGGTCGAAGAGGAACTGTACGTCGAGAGCCACGAGTATCGCGGTGGCGGGTTCGACGTCTACACCGCAACTCCGGATGGGGAGTGGACCCACGAAGGCGAGTTCGAGGACGCCAAGGCTGCCTTCGAACGGGCGCTCGACGCGATCGACGAGAGCCCCCATCCGTCAGCGACCCCGTAGTCGGCCGGGGCCGAGACGCGACCGCTATTCGAACTTCTCGAGCAGGGCCCCGTAGAACGCGCTGTCGTGTTCGCCCGCTAATTTCTCGACGATCAACTCCGGCGTCGACCGCGCGAGGTGGTCTTTGACCGGCGAGCGGTTCACCTCGAGTTCCCCATCCACGAGTCCGACGGCTTCGATGCCGTCGACGGTCACGTCGAAGTCGGCCATCTCGCGGATCTCGTCGGCCAGATGCGAGACGAACACCGCCGTCGCCCCGTTCTCGGAGAGCGCTTCGAGGATGCCCGCGATGATCCTCGCCGACGCGCCAGGTTCGGTGATGCTCTCGAGTTCGTCGACCAGGACGAGCGAGCCCTCGCCGCCTTGTGCGAGGTCGGCGAACTCCCGGACGGTCGACTCGAACGCCCCGGCGTCGAGCGTCCCCTGGGTTTTCGCGTGGTAGTGCAGATCGTCGAACCGCCGCAGTCGAACGCGCTCGGCGGGGACGGGCAGCCCCATGTGTGCCAGTATGACCACGCTCGCGACCAGATCCAGCATGGCGGTCTTGCCACCGCTGTTGACCCCCGAGAGCAGAGCGACGCCCGAGACCTCGTAGTCGACGGGATCGATTCGCTCGAGCGGTTCGTCGAGCACGGGCGAGCGACCGCCTTCGATCGCGAAACCGACCCCTTCGGCGCTCTCGGCTCCGATATCGCCCGGTTCGACGACCGTCGGCATCGTACACGCGAAGTCGTCTGCGAAGCGGGCGATCGCGAGTTCGACGTCCAGTTCGAGGGCGTCACGGACGAGCCGACGCGCTCCCTCGCGCCGATCGGCGAGGTCCGCCGCGAGGTCGCGTTTGAGCCTGCCCGCGCGCCGTTCCTTGGTTGCCGTCAACTCCTCGCGCAGTCGGCCGAGCACGTCCTCGTCGCGCTCGACCGGAAACGTCGGCTCGTCGCTGAACGCGCGGCGGGCGATCTCGCTTTCCCCCTGGTCGAGATCGAGCGCGTCGACGAGGTGTTCGCGGGCCGCCGCGACCGCGCGGGCGTACTCGTCGGCGAGTTCGCGGGAGAGCAACGAGTCGACGCCGGCCCCGCGCTCGACCAGCGACAGCAGGTCCGAGCCCTCGATCGTCACGTCCTGTTCGCGGATCGCCTCCCGAAGGTGATCGTTGGCGACGCTCTCAGCCGCACTCGCCGCCGCGTCGAGGTCGTCGATCGCCGTCGTCAGCCGGTCGAGTTCGTCGTCGCCCGCGACCGTCCCGTCCTCCGTCAGCCGCGCGAGACCGTCCTCGAGCGCCGCGAGATCGCAGGGTGCCTCGAGATCGGCGGCCCGGTGGACCGCGATGGCGGCCTGCAGTCGATCGCGGTTGCGCGCGAAGAAAGCAAGCGGCCGCTCGGGGACCACCTCGGCCGGGGTCTCGAGGGCGTCGGGGCGGACCTGTACGTCCCCGTCGATAGTGACGCCGGCGAAGGACTCGTCGAGGGCGATCACCGTCGAGTACCCCCGTGCGAGTTCGGCCAGCCCCTGTGCGTCCTCGACGACCTCGACGGAAAGTTCCGGAATCGCCTCGCGGGCCTCGCTGTAGCGTTCGGCGTCCGCCGTCGCCAGACACCGCTCGCGAACCCGCACGTCGCCCGGCTCCCGAAGCGGTGCCACTCCCTCGAGCGCCGCGAGCACGTCGGGATCGGGCTCGCGCTCGAGGGCCTCGCGGGCGAACGCCTGCACGTCCGCGATGCGTGACCGGCAGGGGCTCGGATAGATCGTCGCGAGTCGCTTGGCGGCGTAGTCGGTGACCGTCCGCGCCTCGAGCAACGAGCGGACCGTCCGGTAGACCTCGCGGGCGCGATCGGTCGCGAGGAAGCCGCCGGGATCGTCGTGCTCGAGTCGGATCGCGCCGCGGGCGATCCGGGCGGCCCGGCCCTCGGAAATCCCCGGCGCGGTCGCGATCGTCGCCACGTCGCCCGTCCGCAGCGCGCGCTCGGGATCGTCGAGTTCGGACAGCGCTCGGGCCGTCTTCTCGCCGACGCCCGGAATCGACTCGAGGTCCATGGTCTCGAGGTGCGTATCAAACCGAAGCGAGAAAAACCTCCCGCCCGGGCGTTTCGTGACCTGCGCGGTAGCTCGGCACATGATGATTGGTGTCGACCGCCACAGCAGTCGGCGCTGTCGGCGCTCGGCGAGCCGATCCGCCCGGAGCGGGTGCGTGTTCGGTGAGCAACACGCGCTGACGGCGTTGTCGCACTTTTATACGCCCCCACGTCGCCCATTCGAGCATGCAACCGAAACGACAGCCCGGTCCGGTCGACGCGACCCGGCGGCATCGAGCGCGACCCGCCCGCGACTCGAGGCGGCTCTCGAAGGAGCGAACGCATGGAGTATGAGCGATCCGACATCGCAATCGACCGCCTCGAACTCTTGCGGACCTACGGCTACGGGCTCTGTATGGGTGCCGCGGACGCCCTCCCGGGCGTTTCGGGCGGGACCGTCGCGCTCCTGCTTGGCTTCTACGGCCGGCTGATCGCCGCGGTCACCGCGCTCACACCCCGCCGAGCGATCGCCGTGCTCCGTGGCTACCGCCGCGAGCGCCGGCCTCAGGCGCGGGAAGCGCTCCTCGAGATGGACCTGCAGTTTCTGGTACCGCTGGGCGTCGGCGTGATCACCTCGGTCGTCCTCATCGCCGAGGTGGTCTCGTCGCTCGCGGAATCGAACCCGATCGCGATGTTCGGCTTCTTCACCGGGCTGATCGCCGCCTCGGCGATCACGCTCGGCCGGAGCCTCGCGTTCGACTCGCCGGCCCGTATCGGTGCCGCAGTCGTGGGGACGACGCTCGCATTGTTGGTCGCTGCCGATGTCGTCCACCTCCCTGGCAGCGGGCCCGTCGTCATCGTCATCGCCGGCGCGATCGCGGTCAGCGCGATGATCCTGCCCGGGGTGTCCGGCTCGCTGCTCTTGATCCTGTTTGGCCAGTACGTCTTCCTCTCGAGCGAGCTGAGCGCGTTCGTCCACGCGATCAGCGATCTGCTCAGTGGCGGCTCGGTCGCGGCCGTGATCGATCCGGGAACGACCGTCGCCCTGTTCGTCGTCGGCGGCGCTGTCGGTCTCGTGACGATCGCCCGCGTCGTCCGCACCGCGCTGGCTCGCAACCGCGGGCTGACCCTCGTCTTTCTGGTGAGTCTCATCGCCGGCTCGGTCCCCGCTCCCCTGCATAACATCGGCGAACTGCACGCCTGGACAACGGAGACGATCGCGCTGACGGCCGCGTGGGGCGCACTCGGCGCGATCGCTCTGTTCGTCCTCGAGTACCTGATCGGCGGGTTCGAACCGGAATAAGCGGTCCCGTTCCGGGCTCGTTAGCGAGTTTCGGAATCAGTCGCCGAACGCGGCCGATTCGACGTGGTCGTTCGCGAGGGCAACCGCCGTGAGGCCGTCCGCGACGACAGCGACAGCGGCTGTCATCTCCCTGGCGATGGCGGAACTATCGTCGAAGCGGACCATCGGGGCGCGTACGGATTCGCCGATCGGTCGGATCGTCGCCGCGAATAGAAACGCGCATCCAAAATAGAACCGCGTTTCGCGCGGCGAACTCACCATTGGTAGAATGTGTGGACTTCCGTCCGATAATATTGCTCGTTGCGATACGAACGTAGCGCTAGAGTCGGTATCAGTGATCGATGGACACCGACGTCCCGCCCGAGTGGACAAGCGAAGTGTGCCGGACGTACACCCCGGCCGACACGGATCGGGAACTGCAGTATCGGACGTATCTCCACGAGTCAGGGGATCTGCGACTGAAGGTCGCGCCCGCCGCGCTCGACGGCGAGGCGCATCCCGGCTACGCGCTGACGGCGACGAGCTATCCGGGACTCGATCTCTCCGAGACGGTCCGAGTGAGAACCGTCCTGCTGTTCGAACGGTGTACCCGGATCGCCGGCGATTTCATGGAACTGTTCTCGGCCAGCTACGACGGCCCCGGCTCGCTCGAGGACGCGCTCGATTACGCCTACGAGCGGACCCGCGAGCACCGGTGACCGACGGCTCGAGCGCGGTCGCAAGTCGCCTGCCGGCGTCCGCGAGACACCGACTCGAAGGCGTCTCACTCGATTTCGAGCGTGTCGCCACCGCCGTCTGTCCCGTCGGTCTCGTCCCACTCGAGTTCGAACTCGACGCTCAACTCGCCCGGACCGTCGGCCGGGCCCTCGCGTTCGACTTTGACCTCGAAGGTGGGCCGGGTGGGCGGCTCGAGCGTCACGGAGTCGGCCCCCGCTGTGAGCGTGATCGACTCGCCGTCCTCTAAGTTGTCCGCGACGCGACGGAGCAACGACGCGATCTCCGCTCGGCTCCGGTCGGTTTCCGATTTGAAGAGTACTTCTTCGGGCATAGGAGACAGTACGATCCGTGAACTGATAAAGACACGCTCGAGCAATCGAGTCGATCGCACCGGGCGCTTCGTCGGCCGACACGCGCTGTTGCACCCAGTCGATGACGGAGGGGGCCTCGCCGACGCCGATGCCGAACGCCTCGACCATCTCGCCGTCCTTGCGGGCGCGCATCCCGTGCGGCCGATATCGGCGGTCATCGCCTGTCCGCAGTCCGCGGCACACCGGAGGAGTGCATCTTGATCGTACCGACGTCATCGGGCAACTCGACGTTCTCGTTGACCCAGCGCAGCATGCGGGCCAGCCGCGCTTTCGTCTCAGTCAATGCGATCGAGCAAAATTCCGTTTCCGTGCAGGCCATCGCGCCGCGCTCGAAGGAGTTCGGTTCGGCGGGGTACGTCTCGAGCAGGGGACCTGCCTCGACGAACTCCGCTGCTTTCCCGTAGAGCGGATCGTCCGAGATGTTGCGCAAAACGGAACCCGACTGGAGCGCGACTACTCCCGCCCGACCCACTTGAGGATCAGCAACGTCCCCTCGAACAACAGGATCATCGTGACGGCGACGAGGATGGGGGCCATCATCGTCGGATCGATCGTGAACATAAACGAGAGGCCGGCGAAGGCCGCCCAGAAGTACAGCCGCTTCTGGGCCAGCCAGCGACGGGTCGTCACGCCCAACATGATCGCCAGCATGATGAACAGCGGAATCTGGAAGACAATGGCGAGAAAGCCGGTCAACGTGATGATCAGATTGAACGTATCACCGAGCGCGTACGCGATCTCCGCGCTCCCCTCTGCGTAGTACGTGAAGTACTCGAAAAGCAGCGGCAACACCAGCACGTACGAGAACACCATCCCGCCCGCCGCCAACACGACGCTCGTGGGCACGGCCGCGAGGTAGTACTTGCGCTCGTTGGGGTACAGTCCCGGCCGCATGAACAGGTAACACTCGTAGACGAACGCCGGCAACGCGACCATGATCCCCAACAGTGAGGAGATCTTGATCCGCGTCAACCACAACTCGAGCGGGTTGTAGAGGTGCGGCGGCGGGGCGTTACCACCCTGTGGAAAGACGTTGAACCAGACGGAGACGATGGCATCGGAGGCCCACAGCAGGCCGATCGCCGTCCCGCCGGCGCCGAACAGGAGGACGACCGCCAGTCGGAGCACCATCTCCTCGATGTGGTCCGCCAGCGGCATCTCCTCGTCGTCCGGCGGCGTCGAGATCCCGCCGATATCGTCGTCGCGATCGGGATAGGTCGGCTCGGGGTTGTGCGGATCGCTGACGACGCCTTCGCCGTCGGTCTCGAGACTGGGGCCGTCCGCGTCGTCGGTCTTGGTCAACCCGTCTCCGGAGTCGGTGGGGTCGGAATCGGAGCCGGACGCGACTGACTGTCGCTCGTCAGGGTTATCACCCGGCTCTCGGGGGCCCTCGACATCGCGGTCGTCCGGTTCGTCCGACATCTACAGGATATTGATAGGCCGCTGGTTATAGGCCTTTTTCTTACGGACCCCCATCGAAAAGCGAGAAGGTCGTTCGAGCGGCCCTCGAACCGGGTACCCACTCGAAAGGTTGATAACTGGATGTCAGTTACCGTGTATCCAATGAGTTCTGCCGTCGACGAGGACACTGCCAAGGCCCTCAACACCGGCCGGGAGACGATCGGTGCACTACTCTCGGGTGCCCAACAGCACCTTCAGAAGGTGTTTATCGTCTTTCTCGTTGGCTTCGTCGGCTCCTTCTACGCGCTGCGCGTGGTCGTCTGGGACTTCCTCAAGGCGACCGCGAAGGCCAAGATGGGCCAGCAGGTCGCCGGCTCGACCGACGTCATCACCCGGACGCCGTTCGAAGTGATCCTGCTCCAGGCGAAGATCGGCATGGTCACAGGCATCATCGTCGCGATCCCGGCCTTACTCTTTTTCTCTCGGAAAGCGCTCCGCCGCCGTGGCTACACCAGCGCCATTCCGATTTCGAAGGGCTACATCGCCGGCTTCATCGCGATGGCACTGTCGTTGTTCATGGCGGGCGTCATCTACGCCTACAATATCTTCTTCCCGTACGCCTTCGGGTTCCTCGCGAAAAACGCCGTCAGCGCCGGCATCAAACCCAGCTACGGTATTACCGAGTTCACCGAGTTCATGGCGCTGCTGACGCTGTCGTTCGGCCTCGCCGCCCAACTGCCGCTGTTGATGGGCGTGTTGTCCTATACCGAGATCGTTCCCTACGAGACCTTCCGCGACAAGTGGCGACACGCCGTCGTCGCAATCGTCATCTTCGGGGCCCTGTTCTCGCCGCCGGACCCGTTCACGCAGGTCATGTGGGCGATGCCGATGGTCGTCCTCTACGTCTTCAGTCTCGGGCTGTCCAAGGTGGTCACCAACGTCCGCCGGCGCGGCGCGGCGAAATACGCCGGTACGGGGACGAGCCACGTTAAACGCCGTCTCCTCCAGTTCGGCGGCGTTCTGGCCGTCGTCGCTCTCGGAACCACCGCCGCGGTCAACCAGGGCGGCTTCGGCTACCTCCGCGAGTCGGTCTACCCCACGTTCCCGTCGTGGCTGCGACCCAGCGGGACGACCGGCCTCGAGACGATGGCGATCGAACACGGCCTCCTCGGGGAAATCGGGGTCGGGCTGGTCGTCGCTGCCGGCGTCGGTTTCGTCGTCCTGCTCGGCTACACGATTCACGTGCTCCAACAGCCCGTCTACCCGCGACAGGACGACATCCGACGAGCGAGCACCCACGAAGATGTCGACTTCGAGACGCTCGCGGTCGAGGACATCGAGGACGTGTCGACGCAGGTCTTCCGGACGATGAGCGAGGACCAGGCCCTCGAGTACTCCCGGCAGGCCATGTACGACGACGATCGAGCGAAAGCCCAGGCGATCCTCGATCGGTTCGATACGGTCGAGGAGATGGACGACGAGTCGGCGGCGGCAGCGGGAGGCGCGGCCGCGACGGGAGCGGCGGGGAGCCAGGAGGACGAGGGTGGCCTCGTCGCGAGCACCGCCGCCGGCATGCTCGATCCGTTCACCGAGGACGAGACGAGCGAAGACGACATCGGGGGCTACGCCTACGACATCGCCTTTATCTTCAACAGCCTCACCTCGAAGGTGTTCCGCATCGTCGGGCTCTTCATGGTCGTCATGGGGGGGACCTTCTTCTGGCTGTACTCGGACGGCCTCGGGAATATCCTCAAACTCTTCCTCGATCGTGTTCCCCGGCACGTGCTCGAAGAGGTCGTCGGGAAAGGCGTCGATCCGAGCACGCTGACCCTCTCCGAACTTATCGAAAAGATGGATATTGTCATCGCCTTGAATCCAGTCGAAGTGCTCATTTTCGAGGCGAAGGTGAGCGCCCTTGCTGGTTTCGTCGCCGCGTTGCCCGTAATCCTGTTTTATGCCTGGGAGCCAGCCAAGGAGCGCGGCCTGGTCTACGGCGACCGTCGCACGTTCATCGTCTGGGGTGGCGGTCTGCTGGCCGGCTTCGCCGTCGGAACCTACCTCGGGTTCTTCTGGGTCGCGCCGTCGATCATCTCGTATCTGGTTTCCGACGCGCTCGCCAACAAGATGGTCGTCTCCTACCGGATCAAGAGCTTCTTCTGGCTCGTGATCTTCACCACCGTTGGCATCGGCTTCCTGTTGAACATCATCGTCACGATGGCCCTGTTCCACGTCGGCGGCATCGTCAGCTACCGCTCGATGCTCGAGCGCTGGCGGCCGGTTGTGGTCGGCATCTTCGTCGTCGCCGCCTTCTTCAGTCCGAAGGGGATCCTCATGATGTTGCTGTTCGCCATCCCGATCTCGTTCACCTACCTGCTCGGGCTCGCCGTCCTCTACGTGCTGACCGCCGGTGGACGGCTGTTCGGCGGCGGTGGCGGATCGGCAGCCGAGGCCGACGCCGACGCCGAAGACGCCGGCGTCGCTGCCACGGAGTAACAGCCCGCACGCCGTCTGTGAAGATCGGCTCGAGGTGCGGCCGATCGGGGCTTTTCGTTCGGTCTTATGGCCCCTGAGATGGAGCGCTCGAGCGACCGCTGGCGCAGTGGCGGGAACGGACGGTGAAGCCGGCTGCCGAATCCGTGTGAGTGACTACTGTTAAGTCGGCGACTTGCGAACGCTCAGCCAGACTGATGCCCAAGATCAGCGTCGAAATCCCACAGGAACTCCTCGACGATCTGGACGATCACGTCGGCGACGACGGCAAGTTCGTCAACCGCAGCGACGCGATTCGATCCTCGATCAGGAAGAATCTGGATATCTTAGACGAGATCGACAAACGACACGACCGCCTCGAGGAGGACGTATAGTAGTTTCAAGCCACATTTGATATTCCCGAACCACAGTAAAATCCTGTCGCCAACCATAGCCATATAAATCAGAACCATTAAAAAATAGAATAGGGAGAAGATATAAATGAATAGCTATAGTATACTTTAACGTAGATGTCGAAAGATAACTTGAAGATCGAGGCTTCAAGGAGAAAAGTTCTTCGAACAATGGGTACAAGCGGTGCAGTAGCAACCGGAATAGCAGTTTCGTCCAATACCGTTTCTGCTCGTTCAGAGTATGAATCAGAGCTTCAAAAACTCGAACAAAAATACGACTCTAAACAGTCGATCCAACGAGCAATAGATGAACATTCACTGGCTACCCTTCAATTACTCTCGAAACACGATATTATTGACAAGCCGTCATCTTCATCGTTACCTCTTGGACAGTCAATCAATATCGCTGATGTAGAATCGGCACAGAACAGAGACGGTTTTGCTGTTACGTCAATCGTTGAAGATGGAGAAGCGACAGGATTCATCGCAATTTCACATACTACTGACGACCGTGACCTCTCGTTATACGTTCAACCCGAACGGGAGGAGTCCTATGCGTATGTAAGAGACGATGAGGGAACGAAATTGTTCCAATCAAAATCGAGAGAGGATGAACCAAGTGAATCATCCGAAGACGGCACTGTAACGACGTTACAAGACTGTTCAGAAGTGTGCTACGAGTCAAGATGTACAAATAGAGATTGCTATGTTATCTGGAATGTAGGTGTCGACTATAAGTGTTGTGTGGATGAAAACGGGAATGAAGAATGTAACAGAACAGGAAGTTCCGGCTGCCAATGTGGAGATCGAAAATGTGAGTAATACTGTTAAAAGTCGCTATCACATATTACAAACCAATTATTTTATTGTCCACATACAGACAGTATTAGAAGTTATGTTTTGTTGAGTCGCTGGGCGAACCCGAAGTTCGGCTTGACGTCTTCGACGCGTACCTCGACCGTGTCCCCTTCGTCGGCTCCGGACACGAACAGCCGGTAGCCGTCGACGGACGCGATGCCGTCGCCCTCGTCTCCGACGCTTTCGATTTCGACCTCGAGTTCGTCGCCCGACCGTACCGGGGCGGTGAGCCGGCCTTTCCCGATGAAGTAGACCTCGGATGACTCGTCGCGGCTGGCCTTCGGCGAGGTCGCGCGGACGTACTGGAACTCCGCTTCGGCGTCGGCCCGGAAGTCGTCGACGTCCGGCCCTTCGAAGACCTTCACGACGAAGTCACCGCCGCTGTCGAGGAGTTCGTCGGCGGTTTCGAACGCCTGCCGAGCGAGGTGGAGCGAGCGGGCCTGATCGAGCGAGTATTCGCCGGACATGTTGGGTGCCATGTCCGAGATGACGGCGTCGACGGAGCCGTCGGCGGCGTCGACGACCCGCTTGCGGGTCTTGTCCTCGGTCATGTCACCGCGGAGTGTCTCGACGTTGTCGTGGTCTTCGAAGTCGTCGATCCGCTGGAAGTCGACGCCGATGACGTTCCCTTCCGGGCCGACTTCCTCGGCGGCCACCTCGAGCCACCCGCCGGGCGCGGCCCCGAGGTCGACGACCGTGTCGCCGCGGTCGATGACGTTCTCGAGTCGGTCGAGTTGTTTGAGCTTGTAGGCCGCTCGGGAGCGGTACCCCTCCTGTTTGGCCTTGTTGTAGTAGTGATCGCGCGTCATGGCTCCCCGCCCGGCGTTCGCGTCGGTTTCGGTCTCCTCGTACTCGAGTTCGCGTCACTCATACACTGAGAAATGCGTCGTGCGGTGAAAGGGCTGACGCAACTCGCGTGCGCGGCCGGAAAGCGAGTTGCGCCGAGGGGTCGGCAGCCCGACCGGGTCTCAGTCGTTGCGCAGAACGAGCCGTCCGAACGCGCGGCTGGGCTCCTCGGGGACGAGCCACGCCGGCACCGCACGCGTGAGAACGACCATCCCAGCCAGTTCGACGAGCGTCTGGGTCACGACGACCGCAGGCACGAGTTCGTAGCCCGCCGGCAACGCGAGCGCGAGGGGTAACACGACGAGCGAGTTCCGCGTCGTCGCCGTAAACACGAGCGCGCGGGCCTCGCCGGTCGCCATTCCCAGACGGTTGGCCACGAACCGGCCGAGCAACGGCATCACGACGAGGAACGCGACGTAAACGGGGACGACCGACGCGATGCGGCCGATCGAATCCTGCACGCGGGGCAGTTGCGACGCGATGACGACCAGCAGCGTCGCCGCCATCATCGGGACGGGCAGCCAGCCCATCGCCGACTGGAAGCGACGTCCCGGTCCGGCGCGGGCCGCCCACACCTCGGTCAGCCACGCCAGCGCCAACGGCAGCCCGATGAGTGTCGCGAAGGCCTCCACGAACGGCCCGGGATCGACGATGTCGGCGATCCGGCGGCCCATGAACAGCCAGAGATACGCCGGTAACAGGAGTAATTGAACGAGCAACAGCGCCGGCGTCGCGGCGGTGATCTGCTCGGCGTCGCCGTCGGCAAGGTCGGTAAACGCGATGACGTAGTCGATACACGGCGTCAGCAACACCATGAACGCGCCCACGAGGAGGACGGGCTCTTGCGGGAGGAGTCGAGTCAGCCCGTAGACGACCGCCGGCACGACGAGGAAGTTCATCCCCAGGGCGGCGGCCATAAACCGGCCGTTCGTGACGGCCCGACGGAACCGGACGAACGGAATCTCGAGGAAGGTCACGTACAAGAGAACCGCCAGTACGGGCGTGATGAGTCGCTCGAAGAACGACGCGGCGGCGGGCCTCCCGAGTCCGATCCCGAGCGCGAGGAGAACGGCGACCGCGTAAACCGCGATCTGGTGTCGCTGGAGCCAACGCGGACCGATCATGTGACGTGGATTCGGTCGTGAGAGTGAAAACGCCGCGGTCTCCGTGCGATGGGGGACCGTCCGATGGGAGCCACTGACCGTCGCTGCACACCTGATCGGACGACAGTCCGACGATCGGTGTGAATCGTTTCAGTGGCTACTATATAGTCTCGCCAACCGTCCAGACGGGCCGCGACTCGAGGCGGCGCGGTCTACCGGTCCGCCGCCGATCACGAGTCGAGGGCGACCACGAGCGAGGCCGCGCGTAAAGGGTGGCTTTTTATGTCGACCGTCCGTACGCCGACCTATATGTTCAAGGCCATCGTGAGCGCCGAAACGCTCACCAGCGCGCTCGATTCGGTGAGCGTGTTGGTCGACGAGTGCAAGATCCACCTCGAGGAAGACGGGCTGGAGATCCGGGCCGTCGATCCGGCGAACGTCGGGATGGTCGACCTCTCGCTCGATGCGGCTGCGTTCGAGTCCTACGAAGCGGACGGCGGGCTGATCGGCGTCGACCTCTCGCGGCTCGAGGATATCGCTGGCATGGCCGATTCCGGCCAGCTCATCCAGCTCGAACTCGACGAGGAGACCCGCAAGCTCCACATCCAGATCGACGGGCTCGAGTACACGCTCGCGCTCATCGATCCCGATTCGATCCGCCAGGAGCCGGACATTCCGGACCTCGATCTACCCGCGGAGGTCGTCCTCGAGGGCAACGATGTCAACCGCTCGGTGACCGCCGCCGACATGGTCTCCGATCACATCGCGCTCGGCGTCGACGAGACCGAGGAGTACTTCTACGTCGACGCGGAGGGCGACACCGACGACGTCCACCTCGAACTCACCCAGGAGGATCTGATCGACCTGCAGGTCGGCCCGGCTCACTCGCTGTTCTCGCTGGACTACCTCAAGGATATGAACAAGGCGATTCCCAAGGACACCGAAGTCACGCTCGACCTCGGAGAGGAGTTCCCCGTCAAGATTTACTTCGGGTTCGGTGAGGGGAAGGGACAGGTCACGTACATGCTCGCACCGCGGATCCAGAGCGACTGACGAACGCGCCACGCGAGCAGTAGCGCCGATTTTCTCGCGAAAGTGTGCCCGTGCCGGACGAAATGCACCAGCGGTATTCTCTACAGTGATTAATATACTCCCAGTGACTACTTTAATTAGTCATATACCTTCCGGATTGCATACTTTTATTGCTTTTAGTAATGTCGATTGCTACTCGCAACAATGATGGACGGTTCCAGCCGACCGACCGTGTTCGTGGTGCTGATGACGCTGTTGCTGGTGACGTCACCAGTCGTCGCGGCAACGGGAAGCCTCACGGATGCGAGTGCCGAGGCGGACGGAGACGCGCTTACGGTTTCGGACGTACAGACACAGTCAGGAGCGGACGTTCGGATTGCATCCGAGCTCGAGCAGTCAGCGGCCGCGGCGGACACTGTCGAGGTGTTCGTCCGCATGGATGCCGCGGTCTCGGAGTTCGCAACCGCAACTGACGCTGCGAGCGCGACCGCGCTCAAGCGGGAAGCAGCCGCGACACAGCGGCCTCTCGAGACGTACGCCGACGGCGTCGATGGCGTCGAACTCGTCACCGAGTTCTGGCTCACGAACGCGGCCCTCGTCGAGATCGACACGACGCGGGTCGATCTCGAGGACCTCGCGCGGGTCGACGGAGTGATCGAACTCCACCCGAACTACGAGGTCGAGGTCGGCGAGCCGAACGTGACCGACGGGTCACCCGCCGACGGCGAGGTCACGTACGGCCTCGAGCAGGTGAACGCGCCCGCGGTGTGGGAGGAGTTCAACGCGACCGGTGAGGGCGTCTCGGTCGCCGTCGTCGACACCGGACTCACGGCGTCCCACGAGCAGTTCGCGGACCGGAAGGACGTCGCGGACAACTGGGCGGAGTTCGACTTCGACGGCAGCGAAATCGAGAGCAAGCCCTACGATCGGAACGGGCACGGTACCCACGTCGCCGGGACGATCCTGGGCGGTGACGCCGACGGCCAGCGGATCGGCGTCGCACCCGACGCGGAGCTGATCCCGATCGGCGTCTTCCCGGGGATGCCCGACCGGGAGTCGACAACGCTTGCAGCTATCGTCGCCGGACTGCAGGAAGCGGTCGAGCAGGACGCCGACGTGGCGAACTTCAGCCTCGGCGGCAGCGGGTTCGCAGGGATCTACGTCGACGCGATCCGAAACGCCCAGAAGGCGGGGACGCTCGTCGTCAGTTCCGCCGGCAACGACGGGCCGGCGTCCGAAGGAACGCCGGCGAACGTCTACGACGCGCTGGCGATCGGTGCGACGGACGCGAACGAGCAGATCGCCGACTTCTCGACCGGTGGGACGGTGACCACCGACGAGGACTGGGGCCCGATCGCGCCGGACGACTGGCCCGAGTCGTACGTGACGCCGGACGTCTCCGCGCCCGGCGTGGACGTCCGGAGTTCCTACACCGGCGGCGACGACGCCTACGCGGAGTTGTCCGGCACCAGTATGGCCGCGCCACACACCAGCGGGGTGGCCGCACTCCTGGCCGCGCAGGGTGCCGACGATCCGGCTGAGATAAAAGCACTTCTCGAGGAGACGGCGACAAAGCCGGCACCCGACAGGATCAGTAAGCAGGTCGCCGCCGACGCGAAGGCGGTGAGCGACGCGCAGTACGAGAGTCTGTACACCGACACCGAACGCGACGTCCGGTACGGGTACGGCATCATCGACGCGTACGCGGCGTCCGCAGCGCTGGCGGACGATAGTCGGATCGAGGGAACCGTTGTCGACGGCGACGGGACCCCGATCACGGATCGCGCGGAGGGCGTGCCCGACGGGAGCGGCCCGTCAGTCACGGTCGACGACGCGGGTCGGACACAGTACGCCGCCGACGGAACCTTCGCGTTCGACGTGACCGAGGGCCGATACAACGTGACCGCTGCCGGTGCGTTCGGCTACGAGAATGCGACGGCCACGATCGATGCGAGCGGGTCGGTCGAACGGGATATCGTCCTCGACGAGCAGTTCGCTCTCGAGGTCGTGCAGGGACAACCCAGCGAACTCGAAGCGGGACGGACGGCCGACGTTGCGGTCGACGTCGCCCACGCGGAGGCGCTCACCGTCGAACTGAGTAACGAATCGACGGTCGACGAAGCGAACGTGACCGTCGATCTCGTCGGCATCGAATCCGACGTGCTGGGCGACACCGTCACGTTCGACGAACCGCTGACCGCGACGCCTGCGACGCTCGAGGTGACCGTCGACGGCGCGGACACCGCGGGCGAAACGGTCGTACTCGAGCACACGTTCGTCGGGAGCGACGGGACGACCGAAACGGTCACGACTGGGCCGACGACCGTCGTCACCGAGGTCACGGAGGCTGACCCCCTCCGAATCGTCGAGACGGACATCGTCGATGAGGCGCTGGCCAGTGAGCAGATCGCACCGGGTGAAGTCGTCGTCAAGAACACGGACGATGACGTCACCCAGAACGGCACCGTGGTCTGGAAGACGCCGATCGGGGACTTCGCGTCCGAGGAGTTCGAACTCGAGCCGGGCGAAACCACGACGTACAATCGCACCCTCTCGTACGGTGATGGCACGCCGACGCCGTGGTCGTACATCGCCGACACCGGCGAGACCGTCGATCACCGGTTCGTGCTCCTCGACGGCACGCTGGCACCGATCCAGAAGGAGGAGTTCACCACCGAAATCGTCGGCGGCGAACTCACGGGGACGGTAACCGACGCGGACACGGGCAGCCCACTGCCCGGCATCGAGGTCACGGCGACGAACGGCGACGGACGAGTCAGTACCGTCACCGATAGCGACGGGGAGTACGCCATCATCGTCGACGCGCCCGGCGAGTGGACGGTCACTGCGAACGCGACCAGCTACGGACCGGCGAGCACGACGGCCCGGTTCAACGAGGATCTCGACCCGGTCGAACGGAACCTCACGGTCGGCAGCGATCCGACGTTCGAACTCTCGATGGAGGGTGGGAAGGTCTACTCCGTCGGGCTGCCGGGCCCGGTGGAAGGTGGCACTGTCGGTGACGTCGTTCCGAACGGGACCCACGCCATGGTCTTGATGTACAACGAAACGACGCAGGGCTGGGAGCAGCCGAGCCGGGACGACGAAGTCGAGCCGCTCGACGCGCTCCTCGTGAGTCCGGTCGAAGACACGACGATAACCGTCGAAATGGCCGGGACGCCCGGTACCGGTGACGGAGTGACCGAACCGCGCGACATCAAGCGGGGCTGGAACTTCGTCGCGCCGCCCGTCTACGACGACCCCGAGGACGCGTTCAGTCACGATTCGGACGCCATCCGGAGCGTGACCCGGGTTCAGCGGGCCCCTGACTCGAAGATGGTTCCCGAGAGCGAGTTCGACGGCATCGAACTCTTCGACGAGACTACGAACGCAGTCAGTCCCTTCACCGGCTACCTCGTGTTCGCGACTGAGGACGGCCAACTCGAGCCAACCGTCGCCGAGGGAACGACGCTCGACGCGGCCTACGAGGACCTCGAGATCGACGCCGAGCGACGAACGGGAACCGTCCAACGGCGCGCCGACGGTGCGCCCGTCGCAGGGGCAACCGTTCATGTGGAGAACACCACCGTCTCGGCGACGACCGGTGCCGACGGGACCTTCACGCTCCCGGCCCTCCCGACCGCTGTCGAACAGGAGGTGACCGTCACGGCCGAGGACTTCGAACCGAAGACCGTTCGGCTGGACGAGACTGACACCATCGAACTCGAGTCGGACGCCTTCTTCGAGATCACGGCTGTCACCGTGAACGAGACGGACCTCGACGTCGGCGACGAGTATACGGTCACGTACGAACTCGAGAACCGGGGCACCGAACGGGCGTCACAGATCGTCGACGTCGAGTTCGGTCCGGGTCTCGAAGACGGGAAGCGAGCACGGCTGACCGACGATATCGTCGCGATCAATAGTACGGTCGTCGAACTCGAAGCCGGCGAGACGACGACGCTCGAGATCACGGCCGAAGTCCTCGAGGAACAGGCTACCGGACCCAGTCGGATCGGCGTCTTCACCGCGGACGACCGCGTGATCCGAACCGTCACGGTCACCGACGAGACTGCCGGTGGGAGCGAGCTCGTGGCACCAGCGAGCGACCGATCCATCTCGCCGACGCCGAGCGCAGCATAGTCCGGTCGCCGCTCGAGTCGCGGCCGACGCGGGGAGGGCCCGCGTTCGAGCGGCGGCCGGATTCGAGGCCGATTCACGGACGCGGACTCGAGTCCGGATGGAACGACGGCGCGGGTCCTTAATAACGTTACATAGAAAGGATCGTGACTACCAGTCGCGCCGTCGTAACCGATCTATGCCCCCGACCGACGATTCGTCGCGACGCGACGCCGATTTCGTCACGACGTTCGATCCTGCGGACGAGCGGCCGAGTAATGCCGTCGTCACCGCGGTCGCTGTGGTTCGCGATGTGCCGCCGATCGAGCTTTCTCCCCTCTACGACGCCGTCGATCCGGACGCGCTCGACGCCATCGTCGAGCACGCCCAGCGAGTCGGCAACGGCGGCACCCACTGGGTGTGGTTCACCTACGAGGGAGTCGATGTCGGCGTCCGGAGCGACGGCGAGATTCGACTCCGAGACGTACCCTGACGGCCGCCCGAGACGACTGCGCCGATCGTTCGAGTCCGCCGCTCAGTCCTGCGCGTCGATAAACGACAGTACCGCCTCGGTGACCTCGGCGGCGTCTTCGATGAAGAACAGGTGTGAGCCGCCCTCGACGAGTTCGAGGCGGCTGTCCGCGATGTTCTCCTCGAGCAGCCGCGCGTTCTCGACGGGGACCACCCGGTCGTTCGTCCCGTGGAGGAGCAGCGTCGGGACGCGAAGCCCGTCGAGACGGTCGCTGATATCGAAGTTCCGAACGGCGGCGGCCTGGGCCTCGCGAGCCGGGTCGTCAGCGTCCTGTTCGAGTCGCCACTCGAGGATTCGATCCATCAGATGGGGGTTCCGGTTCGTGAACCGCTCGGTGAACGCGGGACGCATCCGATGGCGGAACGTCTCCCGCTGGCTGGCTCCGTCGGGCGTGTCGAACATGTGTGCCTGTGTCTCCTCGGGGACCGGCGCGGCATCGGGGCCACCGTGGCTCGTACAGCACAGCGTCAGCGACTTCGCCCGGGAGTACTCGAGCGCGTAACGCTGGGCGATCATCCCGCCCATGCTCGCGCCGACGACGTGGGCATCGTAGATCCCCACGTCGTCGAGGACGGCCTCGAGATCGGCCGCCAGCCCGCCGATCGAGTAGCCGGCCAGTTTGAGCAACACGAGCCCTCGAAGCGTCCCGGGGAGGCGGGCAACGAGCGGCGGGAGGCCGACATCCGAGCGGCCGGTTCCCCGGTTGTCGGGGGCGACCACGTCGTACTCGTCGGCGACGGCCTCGCGCTGCCAGCGCCACATCCACCGTCCGAACCCGAGCCCCTGTACGAAGACGACCGGCGACCGGCCCTCGCCGTCGCTTCGCTCGTACTCGTAATAGATCGACACGCCGTCTCTCGTCGCCTGTGGCATGCCCGACCCGACGTGTCGAACGCCCTTGAAATCGATCCTCCGACGGTCGGCTCGACGCCACTGGCGGGGGACTCCGATTTTCCCACCGCCGTGACGGCCGGCCCCCGACAGTACCGGCGACGGCCGGGACCGGTAGCGAGCCGGCGACCCCGGCGTCATTGATAAAGGGTGATTGGGATAATCAGCGCGTTTATCCCGCCGGAGTAAAATCGTCTTACCGATGCAGCGACTCCACGCCCGGTACCCGTTTCTTGAGGCGGCCCGCGAGTCCGTCGCGACGGAGGCGGTCGATCTTGCAACCGTCGTCGAGCAGGACCGGGCGGTCGTCGATCGCGCGCGCCAACGCGTTATTACCGCGCTCGAGGCGGGGTCGACCGGGGAATCACACCGCGACGCCCGCATCGAGTTGCTCTCCTACCCGGTCGCACGGGTGCTCGTTTCGATGATCGGCGAACGCGTGCTCGTCCGCAAGTACGCCCGCGCCGAGGCCGCGACGGCCTACGAGCGGTTCACCGCCGACATGACCGACACCACCGAACTGAAAAGCGTCGAATCGACGGGGCTCGCGCTCGAGGACCTGCTCGCCGAGTTCGACGTGGGCGAGGCCGTCCGCGAGTCGAGCGGCGACGGCTACCGGATCGACGTCGGCACCTATCTGCCGCTGGCGGCGGACCTGTGGGACGACGAGTGGCGGCTCGTCAACCAGCCGCTGGACGCGGGCGAGGTGCCCGTCGATGAGGACGACCTCCGTACGCTTCTGCGGGAGGCGATCCGGAGCCGCATCGAGGACGGGCTTCCCTTCGACGTCCCCGAGACGATCGCGGCCGGACTCGAGGACGACGCCGCCGAGATCCGCGAGGTGCTCGCCGACCTCGACCTCACCCAGGACATCGACACCGTCGTGCCGGACCTGTTCCCGCCCTGTATGAAGGCACTGCTCGATCAGATCCAGAAGGGCGAACACCTCTCCCATCACTCCCGCTTTGCGATCACTGCCTTCCTGACGAGCATCGGCATGACGACCGACGAGATCGTCGACCTCTACCGAGTCAACTCGTCGTTCGGCGAGGAGATGACTCGCTATCAGACCGACCACATCCGCGGGGACAGTTCGCCGACGGAGTACTCCGCGCCCTCCTGTGCGACCATGCAGTCCTACGGCGACTGCGTCAACAAGGACGACCTCTGTGAACGCATTCCACATCCGATGGCGTACTACGAACAGCGGATCGACGACGCCGACGACGAGGAACTCGAGGACTGGCGGGAAAACGAGACCGACGGCCAGTCCGCAAGCGGGGACTGAGGTCGTTTCGAAGGCGGAGCGTCGATTGGAGGCCGAGCAACGACCGAAAGCGTCGCGACGGGGTCAGGCCGTTCCCTGCGCGTCGCCGTTCTCGTCGTCGTTCGCGTCGAGATCGTCTTCGGGATCGTTCAGCGTGTAGGCCAGTCCGACGCCGACCGCGGTCATCAGGAAGATGAAGCCGACGATCACGCCGACGAGCATCTGCCCACCCGTGGGTGAGAGCGTACTGTTCTCGGCTCCGTAGGCGGACCCGATGGTGAGCATGGCTGCCAGCATCACGGCGACCGCACCGACGGCCACGCCGATTTCGATGACCTGTTCGCGTTCGACCATTGGCTACTCGCTTTCTTCGGCCCGGTGAAAAGCGCTTCGAAGGGGGCCTCGAGCGGCGACCGATCCGGACCGATCGCCGGCATAAACGCCGCCCTTGCGAGCGCAGGCGCGACCGTTAAGATTCCCGAGCCCCTACCTCTATCGAATAGCCAGCCGACTAGCGAGTTCCACCTTCGACGCATCCATGAAAACAACAGCGTCACCGAAAGCACCGCTGCCAGTGCCGTCTCCGGACCACCTCACGGAGCGATCGCGCCGCGCGCGCACCGAGCCGATGTCGGTGCGCCCGCTCGGCGACGGCCTCTACGAAGTCGAGTCCGCGAGCGACCACACCTATCTCGTCGATCTCGAGGCGGGGCGGTGCACCTGTCCGGATCACGTCTTCCGCGGGGTCCGGTGCAAGCACGTGCGCCGGGTCGCGATCGAGATCACGGACGGGCGTACCCCGCCACCGGGGGAGATCGCCGTCGCGTGTCACGACTGCGACGAGACGATGGTCGTCGACGAGGACGCGACCGGGCCGTTTTACTGCGCCGATCACGCGATCGCCCCGGGTGACGGCGTCATCGACCGCGAGACGGGCGACCGCCTCACCGTCGTCGACGTCTCGGACCTCCGGGCCGACGCCGTCGAACTCGAGGCGGCCGGCTGTACCGTCGCCGAGTACGGGACGAACGAAGGCTACGAGCCGGACGTTCCCGTCGTCGGCGCGGTCTACCACCACGCCACCGTCGCCAGCAACGGCGTCGTCCCCGCGTCGCTGAAGGTCTACGTCTTCCCGCGGACGCGGCTGCGACGAGCCACCGACTCGGCGTGAAAGTCGGGCCACGGACCGCTCGCGCTCGCCACGTGGCTCACTCGAGCAGCCCCGCGGCCTCGTCGACGTCCATGACGCCCTGTTCGACCGCGTTCAGGACGCGGACGATCTCCTCGTCCGGGCCGTCGTCGCCGTCGCCGACCGCCTCGAGCGTGACCTTCTCCGATCGGCCGGTAAACTCGGGGAAATCGGTGCCCTTCGCCAGCGCCGTCTCCTTCTTGACGCGGTAGTTGCCGCCGTCGGTGACGTAGAGGTCGCCGGGGTGGAAGAAGTACCAGTCCTCGCGGTCGAAGCGGACCCCGATTCGGGGTTTCGCGCCGAAGTTCCGTGCGAAAAACGTCAGCGCCTCGACCTCCTCGCCGGTGAGATAGATCGGGTCGCCTGAACTCGATTTCGCCTCGATCGCGTAGAAGCGCTCGCCGTCGCCGGCGAGCACGTCGGGGAGTTCGCGGTCGGTCGCGGATCCGCTCGCGGGCGCGCGCATCACCGCGAAGCCGGCCTCGTCGAGTTCGTTGACGAGTTCCCGCTCGCGACGGTCGCCCTTCGCCTGGGACATACCACCCTCTCACTGGCCGGCGATATTAAAGGATCGGACCCGATCCCGGGTGGCGATTACGGGACGGCGGTCGCGACGACCTCGACGAGCAACGACGTGGCGGCCTCCGGGTCCTCGATGTCGTACTGCAGTGCGATGTAGAGCAGCCCGAACTGGAGGGCGTTGAGCGTGGCGTGGGCGGCGATCGGAACGAAGAGGTTGTCCGTTTTGGCGTAGAGGAAGCCGAAGATGAGCGCGCCGCCGAAGACGACGACGATGGGGACCACGGTTGCGAGCCGCGACTCGGACAGCAGGGCGTACGACAGCAGATGGACGAGCGCGAAAATCGCGCTGGCGATGACGATCGCGTTCCTCCGGCTAAAGGCGTCGTAGAGCCGCTTTTGCACGACGTTCCGGAAGAGGAACTCCTCGGCCGGCGCGTTGAAAAAGAAGACGATGCCGATCATGATCAGCACCATCTGCGGGTCGTTATCGATGAGCGACATGACCTGGTTGTCGGCCGACGGCAGGGAAAGCGACTGGACGACGACGTTGACGAGGACGTAGAACGCGATGATACCGACGATACCGCCGACGACGTACAGCCACTCCCGCCTCGTCGGTGCCCGCAGGTCGACGTACGACCAGCCGCGATCGGTCGCGGCGAGATAGAGCCCGCCGGCGAGGGCGAACCCGAGGAAGTTCAGGCTCATATATACCGTTCGGGCGGTGATCGACGCCTCCGCTGGCGACTCGATCAGCAACGGGTCGAGCGCGATGGCCGGAAGCGTAGCCAGGTTCGCGGCGAGAAGGCCGAACGCCGTCAGTCCGACGGCGATGAGTGTCGATCGGAGCGGCCCGTCTTGGCGCTGCCGGTCGGATGTTTCCATGGACGCGGCTACGACCACCGTCCCCTTGGGCGTTCCTCTCTCGGAACCTGGTCGGCCGACGACTCCCGTCCGGACGGGGTCACTCCGCCGCCGCCGGCAGTTCGTCCTCGAACAACCGTGCCAACACCCGCTGCTGACCGATCCGCAAGTGTCGGTTGACCGTCGGTTGCGTCACGCCGAGCATCGCAGCGATCTCCTCGCCGGTGCTCTCTCGAGGCCAGTCGAAGAAGCCGGCGAAGTAGGCCGTCCGCAACACCTCGAGTTGCCGGTCCGTGAGGGCGTCGAACAGGGAGGCCACGAGTTCGCTTCCCGTTCCCGTCGGGCGCTCGACGTGGCTGCGAGCCTGCAGTTCGACGGTCGCGTACTGGTCCCGAAGCGTCTCGACGAACTCGCGAACGTCGGTTCCCGTCGGGACATCGACGGTCACCTCGATGCCGTCGTCGGTCGCGTGCATCGAGCGCGGACTGGCACCGTGACGGACCAGCCGCGAGGCGACGACATCGCCGGTGATCGTCGCCTCGAAGCGACAGTTACCGTCGGCCTCAGCGAGCAGCCGATAGTCAGTGACTGAAACGAGATCGTCGAGAATCGACCGCACGTCGTCGGCCGGAACGCCGCTCGTTTCGAAGAACAACAGCGTCTCGTCGGTCGAGTGTGAGCCGAGCCCCTCGTACTCGACGTGGGTCCCCGTGGTCGTCGCGATGCGAGAGAGCAGATCGTCCGCGCCCCCGATCCGGAGCGTGAGTTCGAGCAGCCGCTCGGCGTGGAGCGCCTCCCGCGTTTTCACCGCCGTAATCGCGTTCGCGATCCCCTCTCCGAGTTCCGTCAGTACCGTCCGCTCGAGGTCCCCGAACGCGTCGGGCTCGGCGGCGTACACCGTGAGAACGCCGTAGGTGTACTCCGCGTAGGACAGCGGGACGCTGATGACCGACTGGAACCCACAATCCAGAGCGTGTCGCCGCCAGCCCTCACCCTGGAGCCCCTCGACGGCGTTCGAGACGAGCGACGTCGTTTCCGTTCGGGCGGTCCGGACGGCGGGCTCCATCGACGCGTCGTACTCGAGGGACACGTCGTCCAAATACGTCTGTCGCTGTCCGGCCCAGGCGCGGGGTTCGAGTCGCGTGCTGCTGGGGTCGAGGGTCCCGATCCACGCGAACGCGATGTTGTCGGCCTCGAGCAGGCGGTCGGGAACGGTTCGCTCGATTTCGGCCCTGCTGTCGGCCCCGATGAGCAACTGATCGATCCGCCTGATGAGTTCCGTGCTCTCGATCTGGCGGTTGAGCCGCCGGTTTCGTTCCTCGAGTTCCGCTTCCCGCTCGCGGAGGCTGGCCTCGCTCTCGAGGCGGTCGAACGCGGCCTCGGTCGTGGCGACGAGCGTCTCGATCAGTCGCCGGGCGTCGGCGTCGATCGGGGTCTCGCCCGACGCGACCGCGAACACGCCGTGATCGCCGATCGGGACGACGGCTCCGCTCTCGACGGTCGAGCCGAAGACTCGTGACTGATCGAACGACATCGGATCGTCGACCACGGTTCCAGTTCCCGTCACGTAGGCGTTCCAAAGGACGGAGTCGCCGTCGCCGACGGCGACCGACGGCGGGCCGTCACAGAGCGTCTCGAACCCGTCCGTGTAGACGACTGGCTCGAGCTGGTTCACGTCGGAATCAAGCCGATAGACGGCCACGCCAGCGGCGTCGAGGATCTCCGCCGCGGTGTCGACGACCAGCTCCGCGATCTCCGCGTCGGTCTCGGTCCCGAGCAGATCGCGGGCGGCGCTGTGGAGCGACTCGAGTGCCAGTTCGCGTTCCTTGTGCGCAGTGATGTCCTGAATCGTCCCGCGGACGCCGACGATGTCGTCGGACTGGCGGCCGCCGCCGGACCGGCGTCCGTCCGTGCGGACGGGTTCGCCGATCGACCGAACCCACCGTTCGTTCCCCTCGACTGTCTGCATGCGGTGTTCGATCTCGTAGCTCTCGCCGTCCTCGAGCGCCGCGTCGACGGTATCGAGGACGGCGGGTCGATCCTCCGGATGCGGGAACGAGGACGCCAGGTCTGAATCGAGTGTCACGTCGGCCGGGAGTTCGTACAGGCGACGCAGCCCATCGGTGAAGGTCACCTCCCGCGAGTCCCCGCTGACATCGAGTTCCCAGCCGCCGATGCCGGCGAGGCGTTCGGCCTGTTTGAGCAGTTCCGTCGTTCGCTCGAGGTCACGTTCGCGCTCCTTGCGCTCGGTGATATCACGGACGACGCCTGCAGTCCCGGCGAACTCGCCGTCGGGCATCGGCAACAGCGCCATGTGGTTTTCGATATCGATCTGTTCGTCATCGGCCGTCTCGAGGACGACCTCGACCGTTCGAGAGGGTTCGTCGAACCGCAGCAGTTCCCGAATCATGTCCCGTGCCCGCTCGATGTCGTCCGATGGAATGATCGCCGCGGCGTGTTCGCCGATCAGGTCCTCGGGGTCGTAGCCGAGTATCGGCTTGGCGGCGTCGTTCAGGAAGGTGAACCGCCCCTCCGCGTCGAGCGTGTACACCAGTTCATCCAGCGCCTGAATGATCGTCTCGAAGCGCTCGAGGTCACGTTCGCGCTCCTTGCGCTCGGTAATGTCACGGACGACGCCTGCAGTCCCGGCGAACTCGCCGTCGGGCATCGGCAACAGCGCCATGTGGTTCTCCGTATCGATCTCGTCGCCGTCGGCGGTCTCGAGTTTCATCTCGAACGTCCGAGCGGGGTCGCCGGCGCGCAGCAACTCACGGATCCGGTCGCGAGCCGTCTCGAGGTCGTCCTCGGCCATCACGGTCGAGACGTGCTCGCCGATCAGGTCCTCAGGATCGTAGCCGGTGATCGACGTGAGAGCGTCGTTCAGGAAGGTAAACCGCCCTTCCGCGTCGAGCGTGTACACCAGTTCGTCCAGCGCCTGAATGATCGTCTCGGACCGCTCGAGTTCGCGTTCACGCTCCTTGCGCTCGGTGATGTCCTGAAACGAGCCCCGGAGCTTGACGATTTCGCCGTCGTCGGACCCCGACCGACAGTCGGCGGGGTGTGGGGTCTCGTCGTCGTCTCGGATGGGTTCACCGATCGTCCGAACCCACCGCTGCTCCCCGTCGTCCGTGACCAGACGGACTTCGAGATCGTACGGCTCGCCGTCCTCGATCGCACGCTCGACCGCCCCCTCGATCAACGGCCGGTCCGCCGGGTGATAGAACTCGAAGGCCCGATCCAGACCGATCTCCGCGTCGGGCGGGAGGCCGTGAATCCGGTTGACCTCGTCGGTCCACCGGGGGTCAGGCGGCTCCTCGGTAACATCGAGTTCCCAGGCCCCGACGTTGGCCAGCCGCTGGGACTGTTCGAGCATGTGCATGGTCCGCTCGAGGCGCGTTTCGCGCTCGCGGAGTCGCCGCTCCGTTGCCTTGCGGTCAGTGATGTCCCGGCCGATTCCGACTTCGACCGCGTTGCCGTCGGGATCCTCGAGCACCGAGGCGACGAACTCGTACGGTATCGATTCGCCGGATTTCGTTTGCAACGCCGCTTCGACGTGTGTATCGCCCGTCTCGAAGGCGTCCTCGATCGAGTCGCGGATCACGGCCCGATTCGCCTCGTCGAAGAAGTCCAGCGCGTGTCTCTCGCTGATCTCGGCGTCCGAGTAGCCCGAAACCTCGACCAGTGTTTCGTTCCAGCGCCGGAAGTTCCCGTCCTCGTCGAGGATGTAGAACACGTCGTCTAACGCGTCGATGATGTCGTTCATGAACGCCTCGTGGCGCTCGAGGCGCTGCTCTTTGGCCGTTCGCTCGCTGATGTCGCGACCGATGCCGGCGATGACTTCGGTGCCGTCCGGATCGGCGAGCGGTGAGGCGACGAACTCGTACGGTATCGATTCGCCGGATTTCGTTCGTAACGCCACCTCGACGCGCGCATCGCCCGTCTCAAGGACGTCCTCGATCGCGGTTGAGACCAGGTCGTGAGCCGCTTCGTCGAAGAAGTCGAGCGCGTGCATCTCGCCGATTTCGGCGTCTGAGTAGCCCGAGACCTCGCCCAGCGCCTCGTTCCAGCGCTGTACCCGGCCGTCCTCGTCGAGCAGGTAGACGACATCGGTGACGGCATCGAGCATATCGTCGGTGAACGCACGGGTCTGCTCGAGGCGGCGGTCGCGGTTGCGGGCCACGGTCGCGAGGTCGTCGACGGCTTCCGAGAGCCGTCCGACCTCGTCGTCCCGGTCGACGGTAAACTCGATCGGCTCATCGCTGGTCGCGTCCTCAGCATCGGTTTCGTCGCCGGCCGACGCGGCTGCATCGCCGTCGAGACGCGAGACGAATCGACGGAGATCGGCGGTCAGTCGTTCGATATCGGTCGATCGATCGGTACCGCTGCGCGCGGCGAGTCCGACGACGACCAGCCCGGGTTCCGGCCCCAATCCCTGTCCGAAGGTCGTGATGTCGGAGACCGCCATTCCGAGACCGACAGCGCCCAGCACGACGACCGCCCCGAGTAGCGGTGCGATCGGCTTCCGTGTGGCACCGTCGAGCGTTCCAGTGTGTACCGCGGCGACGACCATGCCCCTTCTATGGGACGACTGACAATGATACGCGCGGTTGATTCCATCCCGCGATACCCGTCTTTCTAGTACGGTTCATCGCGAGCGGTCGACCGCCGAACCGCGACACCCATCACAACGGTATTTGAGCCGCTCGGCCCGTAAACGACGTGATCTGAGCCGTTCGATCCCCGTGGCTCGTCGCGACACTATACACGTAGTGTCGCGCTCGACGCGAAATAACGTGTATAACGGGCAGGCCGATACCGATGGCTCACGTCCCTTCAATCGAGATGACCGGTACGACACTTGATTACCACAGCGATTCGATCAGCCTGCGCGTCGTCGAGGCGCTCGCGGACACGACCAACACCGATGCACACGAACTCGAGCCGCTGTACAACGTCGTCGACCCCGAGGCGCTCGATCAACTCTTCCGGTCCGGTTCGGCCGCGGATATCAACGTCGAGTTCGAATACTACGGCGTGCTCGTCGAGGTTCGAAGTGACGGGACCGTCACGGTCGATGAGCGGAGCCACGACAGTGGCGGCGACACCGGCCCGTCACGATGACCACTGGGAGCAACGAGCGACGACCGTCCGTCCGCACACGTCGTTACGAGCGGGGACGGGACACCCGATCGGAGACCAATCGGCGGTGTTTTCCATGGTAGCGCCAACAACAGTCCCCACGGAGCCAACCGTTCGAACGCGACCGACGCGGGTGACCGTCCTGGTCGTCGGCGAGGAAACGGTCCAGGACCGCGTCAAGCGTGCGTTCACCGACGAGGGAACCGAAACCACCGTCGAAACAGCCGCCACGCTCGCGGACGCCGTCACGGAACTCGAGACCGACGGCATCGACTTCCTCGTCGTCCCACTGCCACGAACGGCGGCGAGTGCGGACACAGCAGGGGAGGCCGAAACAGCCATCGAAACGCTGGATACCCACCTCGAGACGGTCAGGTCCGCCACGCCGGACCTGCCGATCATGGTTCTCGCAGCCGAACGGACGCCCGCCCTCGCGGAGACGGTCCGGTCATACGACTGGACCGCCGTGATCGAACGGGACGAGACGCGCACGCGACTCGCCGACCGCGTCCACGACCTCCTCGAGCGCCACCGGCTGACGGCTCTCTCGCGGCGGTCGCTGGCGAGCATCGAGTTCGCCGGGGACGCCATCGCCATCGTCGACTCCGGCGAGATCCAGTTCGCGAGCCGCGCCTTCGCGATGCAGTTTGGCTACGAGCACGACGCCATCGCTGGCACGCCCTGGCAGGAGCTGTTCACCGACGACGCCGTCTGCCATCTCGAATCGGCCGCGATTCCGACCGTTACGGAGGGATGGCGGTGGACCGGCAGCTGTACCGGCCGGCGAAAAACAGGACCGACGTTCGCGGCACGGGTTCGCCTCGGCGGACTCGAGGACGGAAGCTTGGTGTTTGTCGTCAAGCCGATCGACGAGTGAGGACCAGCGAACGACAAGTCCCGAAAAGAAGACACCGGCGTGACCGATTTCTACCCCGATAACGGTCCACAATAGCGGAGATTGAAACCCACAACTTTGTGAATAGAGCAGCGGGAAATTACAATTCAGATTACAGTTTATGAATACAACGTTGATCTCGCCGATCGATAGTGCGGCTTTCGCGTTCTATTCCGAGAGGAAATATCGACCTAAATAGTTAGCGCAAAGAAATAAAAAATAGTTACTATTATTAGTGGACGCAATGTCAAACAGCAATCGTCGAACGGTCCTGAAGAACATAGCTGCAGGTGCCACAATGACTACCCTCGCAGCCGGGTCAGTGTCAGCAGGCAAAACAATTACCGCGAACGTCGAAACGGAGGGCAGAAACGAGCAGCCCGACCGCTACGACTCGTTCGATATCGACGTGGTAACGTCGGCCGTTGATCTCCACGATGTGGGAGCGGCCAATACGCACAGCGGCAAAGTCAGACCAAACGAACAGAACAAACACGGCACGTACGACGTCGCAGTCGGAGATCAACTTTCCGTGCAGACGTTCTACAATCCCTCGAAAGAGGACCTTCGGATCGAAATGGGCAATACTGGAACGTTTGTCGACGACGGTGATACTGTCACGTTCACTGTTGAGAGCGGGAGCGGTACCGTGCCCGTAACAGTCGTTGCTCCGTCTACCAACGATCAGGTCGTCAGTTACGACATTGCGGTCGATTCCCCATAAATACGGTTGTTCCGCTGGGAATCGTGTCGACGGGTACGATCCCAACCGTATCTTCTGATTGGTTTTTTTCTGGTTCGATGTTGGCGGGACGTAAACCGTTACTACTCGACCACCCGATTCGGACGGCTAGCTATCGTTTCTACGTCCCGTGATCCCAGGCGCTCATGTACTCGCGTTGGGTTTCGGTCAGCGAATCGAAGTCGACGCCCTCGGCCTCGAGTTTGATCTCGGCGATCTCCTTGTCGAGTTCGTCGGGGACATCGTAGACGCCGGCATCGTACTCGTCGCCGTTCTCGAGCATCTCGCGCACACAGACGGCCTGAATACCGAACGACTGGTCCATGACCTCGACCGGGTGGCCCAGCGAGACGGGCGCGGCGAGGTTGACCAGACGACCCTCGGCGATCACGTTCAGCGTGCGACCGTCGTCCAGTTCGTAGGCCTCGACGCCGTCGCGGGCCTCGTAGCGGTCGACCGCAAGATCGTCTAACGCCTCGAGGTCGATCTCGATGTCGAAGTGGCCGGCGTTGGCCAGCAGGACGCCGTCTCCCATCTTCTCGAAGTGCTCCTCGACGATGACGTCTCGGTTGCCCGTCGTCGTCAGGAAGACGTCGCCGACCGCGGCGGCCTCGGCCATCGGCATGACCTCGTAGCCCTCCATGTGGGCCTCGAGGGCGCGACGGGGCTCGACCTCGGTGACGATGACGTTGGCGTTCTGTCCGGCGGCTTTCTTCGCGACACCTTTGCCACAGTAGCCGTAGCCCGAGACGACGACGTTCTTGCCGGCCCACGAGAGGTTCGTGGTCATGGCGATCGACGCCAGCGAGGACTCGCCGGTGCCGTGGACGTTATCGAACAGCCGCTTCATCGGCGTGTCGTTGACCGCGAAGACGGGGTACTCGAGCGCGCCGTCGTCGTCCATCGCGCGCAGGCGGTGGACGCCCGTAGTGGTCTCCTCCGCGCCGCCGATGATGCCGTCGATCAGTTCGGGGTAGTCCTCGTGGATCGCGGCGACGAGATCCATCCCGTCGTCGACGGTGATCGTCGGCTCGTGGGCGATAACGGCCTCGATCGCAGCGTAGTACTCGTCGTCGTCGACGCCGCGTTTGGCGTAGCTGGTGATGTTCTCGTGGGTGTCGAGCGCCGCCGACACGTCGTCGTGGGTCGAGAGCGGGTTACAGCCGGTGACGGCGACCTCCGCACCGCCCTCCGCGAGCGTCTCGACGAGCATCGCCGTCTTGGCCTCGACGTGCATCGCCATGCCGATCCGCTCGCCCGCGAAGGGCTGATTCGCGACGAACTCCTCGCGAACGCGCTCGAGGATCGGCATGTGTTGGGCGGCCCAGTCCATCTTCCGGCGTCCCTCCTCGCGAGCGGACTCGAGGTCGTCCAGTTGCTCGCTGATCGGTGGATACTCGGTCTCGGTCATGGGTTGACTGAGTGCGAGCGGGGCAAAAACGCTACCGAAGCGCTCGCGTCACGGCGAGAGCGAAACTGGGCAAGAAGCAGAATCGAATCCGCGCCGGTCGCTGGCGCGGGCGTCGGCCGGCTGCCGATCGCCGCGCGCGACCGTGTCCCGACGCCGTCGAAGACCGTGCCTCTGACAACCCGGTGTCGTCGAACGGCGTCTCTCGGACGCGGATCGAATCCGGTCGGACCGGATCAGGTGCGGTCGCCGTTACTTCGGTCCGGCGTGAGACGGCGGACCGCCGCCGCCGTTTCCGTTAGTGTCGTCGCTGTCGTCGGTATCGTCCGCATCGTCGTCGCTGTCGTCGGCATCATCCGCGTCCTCGTCGCTGTCGTCAGCATCGTCCGCGTCCTCATCGCCGGACTGTCCAGCATGCTCGGGCGGACCCCGTTCGTCATCGCTCGACGGGCCGGCGTGTTCGGGCGGTCCTCGTTCGTCATCGTCGTCCTCGGCCTCGTCGTCGCCGTCAGCATCGCTTGGCGGACCGGCATGGGTCGGCGGACCAGCGTGGTCGGGCGCGTTACCCGGGTTGTTCGCAACGACGAAGCTCGCGACGGAGAGACCGGTCGGGCCGTCGGACTCGTTGTCGGCGTTCTCGGCGAACTCCGAAACGAGCGAGCCGAAGTTCGATACCTCGGTCTCGTTGTCCTCAGTCTCGTTGTCCTCAAGGTCGTCTTCGGTCTCGTTGTCCTCAAGGTCGTCTTCGGTCTCGTTGTCCTCAAGGTCGTCTTCGGTCTCGTTGTCCTCAAGATCGTCTTCGGTCTCGTTGTCCTCAAGGTCGTCCTCGGTCTCGTTGTCGTCGAGAGTATCGTCGGTTTCGTTCGCGTCGGCCGTGACGAGAAGGTGCTCGCCATCGCCGTCCATCTCGGGGACGCCATCGCCCGTCTGCGCTGCCGCCGTTCCCAGCGGTGCGATCACGGACAGGGCCATCATGGCGATCAATGCCATCGTGAGTAGTCGGTGGTGCTTCATCCGAGCGGAACATTCCCGGATTCCTGAATAAACCCCCACGGACGTTCTCGTCGTTTCCGCACCGAGATAACGCTTCGAGAATTGTTTTGAGTGTTTATAAACTGCTTTGAGCGTTTATCTCAGCGTCGTTTCGCTCGTCGAATCGGCCGGGTCGACTACGCGTCGGCCCGCTCTGCCACCGCTTCCGCCGCCTCGAGCGCCCGCTCTCGGACCGCCGCCGCCTCGAGCGTCAGGACCTCGCGGTCACGCATGAGCACGCGGCCGTCGCAAACGGTGTGGCGAACGTCGGCCGCCGCGGCCGCATAGGCGAGGTGACTCACGAGGTCGTGTGGCGGCGTCAGGTGGGGTTGCTCGAGGTCGATCACCGCCAGATCGGCCGGCGCACCCTCCTCGAGCCGCCCGGACTCGAAGCCGACGGCATCGGCGCTGCCCCGCGTCATCATCTCGACAACCGCCTCCGCGGGCACTGCGCTGGCGTCGTCGGCGGCGAGTTTGCCCAGCATGGCCGCGTCGCGAGCCTCGTCGAGCATGGAGAGATCGTTGTTCGAGGCCGCGCCGTCGGTGCCGAGTCCGACGGTGACACCCGCCTCGCGCAGCCGCTCGACCGGCGCCATCCCGCTGGCGAGTTTCATGTTCGAGGCGGGACAGTGAATCACGCCGGTGCCGACCTCGGCGAGGAGGTCGATCTCGGTCTCGTCGACGTGCACGCCGTGTGCGACGAAGTCCTCTGGCTCGAGGAGGCCGCGGTCGGCGGCGTACTCGAGCGGCCGGACGCCGTGCTCGTCGACGATCGGCGCGACCTCGTCGGCGGTCTCGTTGGCGTGGTAGTGGATCGGAACGCCCGCCTCCCGCGCTTTGGGAACGAATTCGTCCAGGTACTCGCTGCCGACGGTCGTCAGCGAGTGGGGCATAAACGCCGTCGAGATCCGCCCGTCGGCCGCGCCGTCGTACTCGCGGGCGATCTCGAGACCCGTAGCCGCGTCCTCGCGAGCGGTCTCGCCGTCCTTGCCGATGGTGACGATACCGTGCCCGAGCCGGGCCCGGAGCCCGGCGGTTTCGACCGCGGCGGCGACTTCGGGGACCTGGAAGTACATGTCGGCGAACGCAGTGACGCCCGATCTGATCAGTTCGAGCAGGCCCAGCTCGGCACCGGCGCGGATATCCGCGGCCGTCAGTTCCCCCTCGGCGGGCCAGATGTCCTCACGGAGCCACGTCTCGAGGGGCTTGTCGTCGGCGTACCCGCGCAGGAGCGTCATGGCGACGTGACAGTGGCCATTGACGAACCCCGGTGTGACGAGCGAGTCCGCGGCGTCGAGCGTGTCGTCGGCCTCGCCTGCGAGATCGGGGCCGATCTCGCGGATGTCGCCGCTGTCCTGATCGATCAGTACGTCCGCGGCCGTCACCGTCAGGTCGGGCCGGAGCACCCGCCCGTCGGCGATCGCAAGCGTCGTCATTAGCTCGGAGTTCTCCTCGGGCCGCCTTATACTGTCGATCCGCCGACGGGCGTCCCGAGACGAGTCGCCGGGTTTATGCGTTCTTTCGAAGACGTGTCGATATGGAATCAGGATCGCAGCGTGACGGCACGCGCCCCACCGGCGGCTACCCGCCGGGCGAGGCGCTCGCGGACGCGTGGAACGAGCACCGCCGATACGTCGGGTTCGCCGCCGGCCTGTTCGCAGTCGGGACCGTCGTCGGCGTCCTCCTCATGCTCGCGGGTTACAACCTGCTCGAGATCATTCAGGAACTGGTCGGGGAGCCGTTGTTTCCGGACGTCGACGGCGGCGGGGTCGATCTGGCGCGCTTTTTGCTCGTGAACAACAGCCGCGCGTTCCTGCTATCGATCGTCGGCGCGTTGAGCCTCGGCCTTTTGACGGCCTGGGCGATGCTGTTCAACGGAATCATCATCGGGAACGTCGGTGCGTACGTCACCAGGGACGTCGGTCTCGATTACATCCTCGTGGGATTGCTCCCGCACGGAATCTTCGAGCTTCCGGCGCTGTTTATCGCCGCCGGCATCGGCTTCCGACTCCTCTATCGGATCGGCCAGCGGGTCCGTGGCACCCGGGACGCGATCTTTCCGAAACCCTACCTCTACCGGACGGGACTCCTCGTCCTCGCCGGCTGGCTGCTACTGGTCGTGGCCGCCCTCGTCGAGGCCTTCGTCACGCCCACCCTCCTTGAGACCCTGTTCGCCGAGCGACTCGAGGGGATGGCGGCGACCGTCTGACCGACGCTCCGCCGGCGCGAGCATACCGTTTCGGACGGTTCAGCCGCGGATGAACGATCGTAAACGGACCCAAGCGTCGGGTCCCTTTTTCCTCACGGATGACTGTCGGCGGATATGAACAGACGGGCAGTCCAACTGGTACTCGTGGCGGCCCTCGTCGCCGTCGCCGGCTGTGCCGGTGGGATGGGTGGGGAGCCACAGAACAACCCGACCGACGAGTCGTCCACGATCGACGCCGACGGGAGCACGGGAACGGCCGCGTTCTACGTCAGCGACGAACCGAACGCGATCGACGAGTTCGAACACCTCAACGTAACGATCACGAAGGTCGGCTTCAAGAAGACCGGCGACGGAAGCGACGGCGACTCGAACGGGACTGACGGTGACGCCGGGAACGAGTCGCCGAACGAAACGGCCGACGGGGACGAGACGGACGAGAAGAGCGAAGCGGACGGGAAAACCGATGACGGCGCGGCCGACGAACGCTGGATCGAATACGATGTCGACAACCGGACGGTCGATCTCACGGAACTGCAAGGCGCGAACGCGTCGATGATCGATGAGTTCGAGCTGCCGGCGGGCGACTACGAGACGGTCTTCATCTACGTCAGCGACACCGAGGGCGTCTTGACGGACGGGAGCACGACGCGGGTGAAACTGCCGAGCAACAAACTCCAGTTGCACACGGATTTCACCGTCGGCACCGACGAGCGGGTCGACTTCGTCTACGACATCGCACCCCACAAGGCCGGCAAGAGCGGCAAGTACATCCTCAAACCGGTGCTCAGCGAGAGTGGAACGGGTGACGACGTCGAGATTCGCGACATCGACGCGGACGAGGACGAGCCCCGCGGCAACGGCGGCAACGGCGGCAACGGCGACGACGGTGGAAACGGCGGGGCCGAAACCGGTGCGTCCGACGCGAACGCCGCGGACGACTGATCATCGACGCCTCAAGCGCGCCGTCGTCCCGGGCTCGAGGGTCGCGACGAGTCAGGATCGTTTTCGAACGAAGCGCCGCGCTGACAGCGCTCGAGCGCCGATCAGCGCCGGAGTCGGCCGAGCAGTTCGTAGTCCCGATCCGGCGTGTACCGCCGGAATAGCAGGCTATTCGAGAGGACCGACACCGACGACAGCGCCATCGCACCGGCCGCGAGGACGGGCTGGAGCAGGCCGAGCGAGGCAAGCGGGATCATCGCGGTGTTGTAGCCCAGCGCCCAGACGAGGTTCTGTTTGATCTTCGCCAGCGTAGCCTCCGAAATTCGAATCGCCTTGACCACGTCGAGCGGGTCGTCGCGCATCAGAGTCACGTCCGCGGCTTCGATCGCCACGTCCGTTCCGGAGCCGATGGCGGTGCCGACGTGGGCGACCGCCAGCGCGGGCGCGTCGTTGACCCCGTCACCGACCATCATCGCCTTGCGGCCCGTCGACTGAATGTCCTCGACGGCGTCGGCCTTGTCTTCCGGCAGAACGCCGGCGCGGACGTTGTCGGGGTCGATCCCGACCCGCTCGGCGACGGCCCGGGCCGTCCGCTCGTTGTCGCCGGTGAGCAGCATGACATCGAGGTCGCGCTCGCGCAGGGCCGCGACCGCGTCGGCGGCACTGTCCTTGACGGTGTCGGCGTCCGCGACCACGCCCGCGACCGCGCCGTCGACGGCGACCAGCATCGCCGTCTTGCCCTCGCGCTCGAGCCGTTCCATCTCGTCGGCGGCGGGCTCGGGATCGACGCCCGCGCCCTCGAGCAGCCGTCGGTTGCCGACCAGCACGTCGCGGCCCTCGACGGTCGTCCGGACGCCCTGGCCGGGGACGTTCTCGAAGTCCTCGGGGTCGGCTAGCTCGAGGCCGCGGTCCGCGGCACCGTCGACGATCGCTTGCGCGAGCGGGTGCTCGCTGTTGCGCTCGGCGCTGGCGGCGAGGCGGAGCACTGCGTCCTCGTCGAGGCCGGGACGCGTAGCCAGTGTCCCGCCGTCGGCCGTCGGTTCGCCGCCGTCGGCCGCCACCGCGTCGGTGTCCCGCCCCTCAAGCGCGACCACGTCGGTCAGCGTCATCTCGCCGGTGGTCAGCGTCCCGGTCTTGTCGAAGACGACGGTGTCGACGTCGCGGGCGCGCTCCAAGATGTCACCACCCTTGAACAGGACGCCGTTTTGCGCGCCCAGCGTGGAGCCGACCATCGTCGCCGCGGGGGTCGCCAGCCCGAGCGCGCAGGGACAGGCGATCAGCACCGCGGAGGCGAAGACGACGATCGCGAACTCGAACGTCGAGAGCGCGTCCGGGCCGCCGCCGACCAGGTCCAGCACCGGCACCGCGTCGACGACGCCAGCGAGCGTCGTCGGGAAGAAAAACCAGATCAACCCCCAAAACATCGCGTTGAGGATGACCGCGGGGACGAAGTATGCCGAGATGCGGTCAGCGAGGTTCTGGATCTCCGGCTGGCGCGACTGGGCCTCCTTGACGGTCTGGACGATCCCCTGAAGGGCCGTGTCCGAACCAACCTTGGTCGCCTCGACGACCAGCACGCCGTTCTCGTTGATCGTCGAGCCGATCACCTCGTCGCCCTCGCCCTTTTCGACCGGCACGGACTCGCCGGTTACCATCGACTCGTCGACCGCCGACTGCCCGTCCACGACGACGCCGTCGGTTGGTACCTTCTCGCCGGGCCGGACCTTCATCCGGTCGCCGACCGCGACGTCCTCGAGCGGCACTTCCGCCTCGGTCCCCTCGTCGTCGACCAGCGTTGCCGTCTCGGCCTCCATCTCGAGCAGCTTTCGGAGGGCGTCGCCGGCCTGGCCCTTCGAACGGGCCTCGAGGTAGTTGCCCAGCGTGATGAACACGAGGATCATCGCGGCGGTGTCGAAGTAGAGGTTGCCCGCCAGCAGGTCCAGCAGGACGACGAGGCTGTAGACGTACGCCGTCGAGGAACCGAGCGCGATCAGCACGTCCATGTTGGCGGTCCGGTTGCGTACCAGCGCTGTATAGGAGTTCGCGAGGAACTCCCGACCCAGCAGGACGTAGACCGGCGTCGCGAGCAGGAACTCGACCCAGCCGAACTCCACGCCGAAGACCGCCTCCGGGACGTACGTTCCGCCGAACAGGAACGTATCGGCGAGGAAGAACAGGAACGGGGCCGACAGCACCGCGCCGAGGATCGTCAGCCGGAGCTGTTTGCGTGTCTCCGCCTGTCGGGCCGCGTCGCGCCGCTCCTGGTCGGACTCCGCGCCACCATCGTCACGGACGGGCGTGTAGCCGGCCTCCTCGATCGCCTCGTAGAGCGACTCGAGGGACACGTCGGCCGGGTTGTACGTGACGGTCGCCTCGTCGGTCGCGTAGTTGACCTCCGCGTCGATGACGCCGGGAACGGACTCGAGGGCCGTCTCGTTGGTCTCGGCGCAGTTCGCACAGCTCATGTCCGTGATCCCGATCGACCGACTCGTGCGGTCGGCCTCGTAGCCGGCTTCGTCGATCGTCTCGTAGATCTCGGCCAGCGTGATCGTCTCGGGATCGTACGCGACGGTGCCGTCGTCGGTCGCGAAGTTGGCGTTCGCTTCCGCCACGCCGTCTCGGGACTCCAGGGCATCGGTAATCGTCTGTGAGCAGTTCGCACAGCTCATGCCCCGGATATCCAGATGTGCGGTCTCAGTACTCATTACTAGCTAGTAGGGGGCCCCGTCTTACTCCCTTTACTGGTCGCAATCCAAAGGACGGCGGGTGAGATACTTTCGAGTCGAAAGTCAGACCCCCTCCTCGAGCCGGTCGTATCGCTCCTCGAACCGGCCCTGACAGGACGAACAGCAGAAGTGGTAGACGTCGCCGTCGATCCGGCTCGATTCACCTTCGCTGTCGACGGTGTTCCCACACTCCGCGCAGGTGAGCGCGAACTGCGTCCCCTCGAGCGAGGGCGTCCACTCGGCATCGTCCATCAGCGTCACGTCGTAGGCGATGCCCGCAGCGTCGGGGAGCAGTCCCGCGAGCCACTCGCGGACCTGCTGGACCTGCGCGCGGGCGTAGAACCAGACCCCGCCGTCGGCGGTGACGAACACGTGTTCGACGGCGTCGGCCTCGGCGGCCGCCAGCCGGCAGTCCTCGACCGTCCCTGGGGGTGCCGTGACCTGCACGAACACCGGCACTCCCGCCCGGAGCTGTGACTGATCGACATCGACCGTGAATCGGTTGATGATCCCGGCCTCCTCGAGGCGGTCGACGCGGTCGGAAACCGCGGGCCCGGAGAGGTCGACTTCGTCGGCGATCTCGCTGAACGGCCGCCGGGCGTCGTCGCCCAGCAGCCGCAGGATTTCCATGTCGGTCTCGTCGAGGTCACGCATACCGTTCGTTCGGTCCGACTACCAAAGAGAGTGGCGACGATAGGTTTGGAATTCGAAGTCAGATTCAACCGATCGTTAGCATCGAAAGCAGTAACGCACAAAGAAGGGGCGTCCCTACGTTCTCGTATGAGTCAGACGCTCACCGTCGAAGGAATGTCGTGTGAACACTGCGAACAGACCGTCGAGGACGCGCTCGAGGGAGTCGACGGCGTCGAGTCGGTAGCCGTCGATCGGGAGACCGAACAGGCCACCGTCGAGGGAGATGCGGACCCGCAAGCGCTCGTCAGCGCGGTCGACGAGGCCGGCTACGACGCGTCGGCATAACTCGAGCGCGGGCCGCGGACGGCTGAACTGCGATGACCGCTCGCAACCGCCCGTCGCCCAGTACCGACGCCGGGTCCCGACGGGGAACCCGTTTTTCGGTGACTGACAGCGACATCAGTGATGGTCGTGTGACGACCCGTCATCCGCAACCCGCGGCGGGTGCGCCGCGAAGTCGGCCGGCGAGTCCTCGAACGCCCGCTTGCAGGCGATTGAACAGAAATAGTAGGTTTCGCCGTCGTGTGCGGCGCTCGGAACGTCGTCGTCGGTACGCATCCCACAGACCGGATCGCGGTACTGCCCGGGGGCACCAAGCCCGCGACGGTACACGAACAGGAGGAACCCGGAGAGGGCGAACGCGACGAGGTTGAGAGCGAAGGTGTAGTTCAGTTCGAAGTACCGCTGCTCGGTCGCCGTCTCGCCGCCGGCCAGGTTCGGGACGATGCCGAGCGCGTCGAACAGCAGTTCCATGAGAAAGCCGGTCAACGCCATCGTCACGAAGAAGACGCCGAGGATGTACAGCATGACCGCCCAGCCGTAGTACTTCCGGTAGACGTTCAACACCGGAACCGTAATGAGATCGGCATAGACGAACGCGATGACGCCGGCGAAGCTGATCCCGCCACCCCAGAGGGCGACCGCGAACGGGACGTTGCCCATGCTCCCGACGAAGCTGATGACGGCGATCGCGACGCCCACCACTGCGTTCTCGGCGGTCACGAGTAGGCCGTCACCCTCGAGAAACAGCGCGTTCCAGACCGACTGGGGGACGAACACGATGACAAAGCCCGAGATGAGAAATCCCGCGACGACGTCCGTCCAGATCATCGACCACTCCTTCCGGTACTGGTTTGCGATCCTGTACCAGCCGCCCCACGAGCGGAGGTCGTCGGACCACGCGCCGCTGCTGGCCGTCTGCTGTCGATAGGTTTCCAGACAGCCCTCGGAGCAGAACCGCAGCGTCTCGCCGCCGTCGGTCACGATCATGTGCTCGTCCGACCCCTCCATGCCACAGGTCGGATCCGTCATCCCGCCGCTCTCGCGATCCTCGCGCTCGAGTTCCGCGCGGACCTCGTCGAACAGCGTCTCCGGAAGGGTCAGGTGGACGATGACGGCCATAACCGCAATAAGGACGAGGCCGCCGAGGAGTTCCGCGACGAGGAACTCCCAGCCAAGCAGGAGCAGGATCATCAATCCGAGTTCGACGATGAGGTTCGTCGAAGCGAACATGAACGCGAGGAAATTGACCACATGTGCACCCTTCGCGAACAGTCCCTTCCCGATTGCGACGGCACCGAAGCTACAGCCGCTGCTTGCCGCACCGAACGCCGTCGCCTTCGTCAGACTCGAGAGGTCGCTCTCCCCGAGCACGCGCGCCATTCGCTCCTTCGAGACGTAGACCTGTACGAGGCTGGTGATCGTCAGTCCCATGATGATCGCCCACGCCGCCGTCCAGAGGAACCCGACGCCGATCCGGAGCGACTCGAGTATCCCGTCGATGAGTGTCGCCTCCATACGTCCTCCATCGGACGGATCGGCTATTGCAGTTGCTCTTCGGAAAGTCGTGCTTTGTCCGTACTGAAGAACGGATTCAAAAGTTACTGGGGAAGATAACTTTGACCATCGTGGCCGCTGACACTCACTGCACCCCTGATCGCACGAGATCATGTAGTCAGCGTGTAATCGATTCAGTGGGACGGACGCCGGCCACTGGTCTCTCTCACGGGAGTTCTCGAAGAGGCCGCCGCCCATTGGAACAGTGGTGCAAGCGACCGCGGCATCCCCTCGAGACTGCCATTCTCAGCGTTGGTCGCAAAAACGTGGATTCGATGACCGACACTCGAGCGATATCGGACTGTGGATATCAAACTCGAGCTAGTACGGACATTGGATTCGAAGGGAGAATCGCATTGAGTAGGGAGGCCGTTTCTAGAACTAGAGACGGATCGATCCGTCACTGGTGAACGCACATGGCAACGAACACACGCGATACGCGACTCGTCACGATCGTCCTCGTTACCCTCGGCGCCCTCGTAGTGCTGCCGATGCTCTTCATGGGCGTTGGAATGCTGGGCTTTGGTCCGATGATGGGTCGGATGTGGGGCCACGGAACGTGGGGTAGCGGAACGGGTGCCGGCTGGATGCCCCTCGTCGGCATCCTGATGCAATTCCTGTTCGTCGCCGTCGTCGTCGGTGGCGGATACCTCCTCTATCGTGCGATCACGGGGGCGGCCGACACCGATCGAGCGCTCGAGGAACTTCGCCTCGCGTACGCCCGCGGCGACCTGAGCGACGAGGAGTACGAACAGCGACGCGACGCGCTCGAACGAGACAGGTAAGCGACGACCCCGAAGGACTCGAGCACGCACACAGCAGAACGGGTGTTCCAGAGCCGTCGGTCCCAGGACGCCGGCACGGAACCATGGGACCGAGTTCGTGGCAGGAGCAGTGACGTGACGACGGCGTTCACGACTTTTCCCGCGGACGGAACAGCCGACACGGCGCTGTGCCGCCGCCGAGTATCCGCCGCAGCCGTCCGAGACATCGAATCCGAACGGCGGGGAGCCGAATCCGCTGGATGAAAAGACAGTTGCCCGCCGCCCCCCAAGGGGAGTTACATGCGAATCGCCGTTCCCAACAAGGGCCGCCTGCACGAGCCGACGATCGATCTCCTAGAGCGGGCGGGGCTCCACCTCGAGAACGGGGCGGACCGCAAACTCTACGCCGATACCGTCGATCCGGACGTGACCGTACTGTTCGCTCGCGCGGCCGACATTCCGGAGTACGTCTCCGACGGCGCGGCCGAACTCGGGATCACGGGCTTCGACCAGGTTCGGGAGGCTCGCGTCGACGATGTGTCCGAGCTGCTCGACCTCGAGTTCGGTCGCTGCCGACTCGTGCTGGCAGCCCCGGAAGACGGCGACACCGACGCCGTCGCGGATCTAGCTGGGAAAACCGTCGCCACGGAGTTCCCGAACATCACCGCGGACTTCTTCGCCACCACCGGCGTCGACCCCGACATCGTCGAGGTCTCGGGCGCGACGGAGCTGACGCCCCACGTGGAGATGGCCGACGCGATCGTGGACATCACGAGTACCGGCACGACGCTGAAGATGAACCGACTGGCTGTCATCGACGAGGTCCTCTCGAGTTCCGTCCGACTGTTCGGGCGGGAGGACGTCCTCGACGATCCCAAGGTCGGCGAGGTCAGGACCGCGCTTTCCTCGGTGAAACACGCCGAAGGCAAGCGGTACCTGATGATGAACGTCCCGGAGGACCGCCTCGAGGACGTTCGCGATGTCATTCCGGGACTGGGCGGGCCGACGGTCATGGATATCGCCGACGATGACAACGGTGACGCGACGGTTGCCGTCCACGCAGTCGTCAACGAACGGGACGTCTTCGAAACGATTACCGAGGTCAAAACGGCCGGCGCAAGCGATATCTTAGTGACCGAGATCGAGCGACTCGTCGAGTGAGCGGGTCGGTGACGAGCCGCCGACGGGCGGGAACGACGGCTCCGTCTCGACCGCGTCGGCACTACTCGAGCCGGCTGGCGATCGGCCGGTCGAGCGAGTCGAACTCGAGACAGGATTCGAACGCGGCGCAGTTCGCGGCCGGGGCGACGAGGTTTCGGTCCCGGTCGTACCGGACGATCTCGTGTTTTTCGAGCAGCGGGAGATGGGTTTCACACAGGGACGTGTGAATCCGCTGGCGTAGTTGATGGATCGTCGTCGCGACCGTCGGATCCTGTTCGGCGTCGGCGAGTCGGCCGACCAACGTTCTGACCGCGATCGGGTCGCCGGCGGCGAGCACGCACCGAACGACCTCGCGCCGACGGTCACTATCGAGGACGTGACGGATCGTCTCCCGCGGGAGGGGGCGACGGCTGATCGCGCCGTCGGTACCGGGGTGAAACCGACCCGAGGCCGGCGGCGTTCGATCTGGGTGGATCGTCATGGGCACGTGAGAGTCAGGGACGGAGACCCGGATAAACGCGAACGGTCGTTTCGGCGAATCAGCACCGGTTCAGACGAATCAGGTTCGCTGGGCCGGGATTGAAGGATCGAAAACTCGGTGAAAGCGATCGAAACGCGATCGACGGTCGGCGACTCGAGCTGTAACTCGTGACGGACGCGGATCGACGGACGGGTAAGGAGTTATTACTGCGGGGAGTCGGAACCCCGAGTTCCGACTCCGGGCGAGACGCATCGATCGGCCGACCACCGACGACGCGTCCGGCCACGGACACGGGTCAGTTGGTGGCGTCGGCACCGCTCGAGTCGATCGAACGACCGAAAAGGGTCGGCGTTACTCGAGGAGCCCGAGGTCCTCGAGTCGGGAGACGATCTTGTCGACGGCGTGCTCGGCGTCGACCGGCTTTTTGCCGCCGGTGATGACGAGTTTCCCGGAGCCAAACAGCAGTGCAACGACCTCCGGCTCGTCGAGTCGATAGACGAGGCCGGGGAACTGCTCGGGCTCGTACTCGATGTTCTCGAGACCAAGGCCGATCGCGATCGCGTTCAGGTTGAGGTTCCGGCCGAGGTCGGCCGAGGTGACGATGTTCTGGACGACGATCTCGGGGTCCTCGTTGACCTGAATCTGGAGTTCACGGAGCTTGTCGAAGACGATGCGCAGGCTCTCGTGGACGTCGTCGGTGCTTTTCGCGCCGGTACAGACGATCTTCCCCGACCGGAAGATCAGTGCGGCGGACTTGGGATTCTGGGTACGGTAGACGAGACCGGGGAACTGCTCGGGGTCGTAGTCGGCCCCCTCGAGGTCCATCGCGACGCTCTGGAGGTCGAGTTCCTGTCCGATGCCGGTCGACGCCACCACGTTTTCGATGTTGATGGTGTCCTTCGGATCCGTCATTAGTCGCTTAAAAAGACGTATTTAAGGTTTATAAAGGTTGGTGCCGCCACCTGATATATCCGGTATATACCCTCCGCACCGACGCGGCCGAGATGCCGATTCCGGGCTACTTGCGGTTTCAGGCCGTGGTATTCGATCACAGGACCCGGTTCGTCGAAAGCGGTAGGCTCATGGCCGCGCCGCCGCGACCATCGAGCGTGTATCTGCTCGAGTTGGGCGGCGAGGACGACGCCTTCGCGGCCCGCGAGGCCGAGACCGCCGCGGTCGGCGTCGATCGGATCGCACCCGGCCTGGCCGTCGCCGACACGGTCGTTCCCGAGCGGGTCCGCGGCCTCGCCTACACCCACCGCGCAAGCGAGCTGGTCGGCCGAGGCGAGGCCGACCTCGCGAGCGCCCGTGCGATCCTCGAGGCCGCCGCGATCGACCGCGAGGGATCGGTCGCGGTCCGAGCGACTGACGTCCACGGCTCGACGGGCGTGAGCACCGAACGGGCCGAACGCGAACTGGGCGCGGTGTTGGTCGACCGGGGGTTTTCCGTCGATCTCGAGGACCCCGATCACTGCCTGCGGGTCGTCTTTGCCGAGGGAGCGTTCGCGGGCAGCGGGGATGTCCTCGAGCCGGTCGCCAACGAGACGAGTGCCGGGACCGGCACCGACGGCGACCGGGGCTCGGTCTGTGCGCTGGGCTGGCTCACGGCCGAGAGCGTCCGCGATTTCGGCGACCGGGCACCGACGGACAAACCGTTCTTCCAGCCCGGGAGCATGGATCCCCTGCTCGCGCGCGCCGTGGCGAACATCGCGGGCGCTCGGACGGGGGCGACGATCCTCGATCCGATGTGTGGGACCGGCGGCGGCCTCGTCGAGGCCGGGCTGGTCGGCGCGGACGTGATCGGCACCGACGCGCAGGCGAAGATGGCCCGGGGCGCGCGCGAGAACCTGGCTCACTTCCTCGAGCCCGAGCGCCCGTCCCCGACCGGCGTCGAGCGCGGTGACTGGCACGTCGCCCGCAGCGACGGCACCCGACTCCCGCTCGCCGACGACGCGGTCGATGGCGTCGTCTTCGACGCGCCCTACGGCCGGCAGTCGAAGATCGACACCCACCGACTCGAGGACCTCGTCGCGGGCGCGCTCGCGGAGGCCCACCGAGTCGCGCCGCGGGCCGTCGTGATCGCCGATCGGTCATGGGCCACCGAGGCGCGGGCCGCGGGCTGGGAGCTCGAGTCGGCCTTCGAGCGCCGGGTCCATCGATCGTTGACCCGGTACGTGCTGGTCCTCGAGCGGCAAACGACGTGAGGACAGTACAGTATCGTCTCCGAACCTGCGCCAGAATTCCCACTGCAGCGGGAACGCTACTCTCGTGGCAACGGGGAATCACTACGCCTTCCGCGGTCGGTTCACTTACGATCCGACGCCCGATTATCAAGTCAGGTCGATAGCCGTTCAGTGGTGATTGGTATGGGAGGCGCGTATCGGCCCCCATATCTTATGGTGACCGATTGCGTTTGACGAGATAGGGGTGATAGAATGAGTGGGACAAGCGATACTACCAGCGAGGAGTATGGGACAGCACAACTAAATCATCGCGGCCGGTTGACGATTCCAAAGGAACTCCGTGACGAACTCAATCTCGAGGACGGGACCGAGTTCCGAGTCGTTCGCGACGGCAGCGACATCCGTCTTGTCAGGGAGCTTCCCGATCTCGAGACGCTTACACGGGGAGAAAAGTGGGGTGACGAAGCGTTCCGGGACGCGGGTGACGCGACGTTCGGTGGTCGGTAAGATGGGGCCGAAACGCGTCTTGCCCGACCTCAACGCACTGTCGATTCAGTTAGTGGACGACCATCCCGGCCATCCATACGTCGCTGAGGAACTGGTTCCAGCGCTCACCGGGAGCGATTCACTGATCGTCTTCGGCTATCTTCCGCTCCGGATTCAGTGGGTACTCGAAGATCTCGGCTTCGACACATACGAAGCCCGAAACGCCGTTTCGTCGCTCCTTCAGTACCCGCTCGAGTTCGTCGACGTGGATGACAAGACCGTTCTCGACGCCTACGAAATCAGTGCAGCAAAGAACCACGATGTCTACGACTGCTTTTATGTCGCGCTCGCCCGACAGACCGATGCCGACGTACTGGTGACTACCGATCGCGACTTCGATCGTCTCTGTGACGATGAATCGTTTGAGTACGTTAATCCAGTTCCGGAAGAAATACTCGAGCGCTTTCACACCGTCAACGAATCGTAACGAGAAACGAACGGTCTCCTGAGTGGCATCACGCCTCGATCTCGTGGACGCGATCCCGAAGCCGTTCCCCTTTCTCGGTCTCGACGGAGAGGTCGGGAACGGGGACCGTCTCCCCGTTCTCGTCGATCGCGACGAAGGTAAACGTCGACTCGGTGGTCTTCTCGGTCTCGCCGCTGCGTGGTTCCTCGCGCCACGCACGCAGTGCGACGTGGACGCTCGTCCGGCCTGAATCATAGACGTAGGCCTCGACGAGGGCCGTGTCGCCGATCCGGATCGGCCGCTCGAAGTCGAGTTCGTTCACGCGGGCGGTGACGCAGGTCTCGCCGGCAAAGCGCATCGCCGACATCGCACCCACCTCGTCGAGCCACTTCATGAGGTTGCCGCCGTGGAGCGTGTCGTTGTTGTTCGCGTGGTTCGGCTGGACGCGAAATCGGTTCTCGATCCGTGTCTCGAGAAGCGTCGGCATACTCGCCCTTCGGCTGGCGGACGGATAACGGTCCGTGCCGGCCACGGATTGGCCGGTGAATGCAGCGCCATGGTGACCGGCGGCCCGGAGTGGAGCCAGGATCGGTCTCACGCTCCCGGCGGCGTCAGCCGCTGTCCGGCCGCTCGAGTCGGCGGGCGGTGACGACGGCGCTGACGACGAGGAATCCGGGCCCGATCACCGAATCGGGAGGCGACGAGCCGGTCACGATTGTGACCGCGATCAACGCGCCGAGAGTGCACAGAAGTGCAGCGAAAAGGCCCTTCCAGAGCGCCGACGCGATAGCTGGTCCAACCCCTCGAAGCAAGCACTCAGCACCGATGACGCCGCCGACCAGCGACGCAAGGAGTGTCGAGCGCCCCGTAGGCGACAGACCGACGACAGGCGTAACAACGAGCAGAATCCGAACATGCGGAACGAGAACGGACACGGCCAAGAGACGCGTCGGCAACCCGATCGGGTCCGGGCCGTCGCTCGACTCACCCGATTCTTCGAGTGACGACTGCGAGGACGCCGCTTCCCGCGACTCGAACTCGGCAAGTCGTTCCTCGAGCGAGTCGTCCGTCATCGGTCGGTTCTGAGAGGTATCAGGAGTCTCGACCGAGTTCCGCAAGCAGGTGCGAGACGTGAATCCGATCGCTCGTCCCTTCGTGCATCTCGAAGTCGATATCGGCCGCGAGCCGGTGAATGCGGGCGAGGCGCTCGCCCTGATAGCGTTTGCGGGCGATTCGGAGGATCGCCTCGAGCACCTCGTTGCCGTCCAGTCCGTCGTCGACGAGCAGGTCGTCCAGCGTCGACCGGGCGTCCGTAAACTCGCCGGCTTCGGCGTCGTCGAGCATCGATTCGATCTCGTCGTCGAGGCCGACCTCGCCGAGCGTTTCGTAGGCCGCGCTCATCGTGAGTTCGCCCGCGTCTTCGACGGTCGTCTGGGCCGCCAGGATCGCCTGTCGGAGGTTGCCGTTGGCGTATCCCGCGACGAACTCGAGGCCGTCGTCGTCGTAGTCGACGCCCTCGCGCTCGACAATGCGCTCTAAGACGGTGACGATCTCCTCGCTGGTCGGCGCGGGCAGGGAAACGGGGAAACACCGCGAACGGATCGGCGGGATGAGCTTGGTCGGCTGGCGCGTCGCGACGATGAACTGCGTCGTCCGGTGGTGTTGCTCCATGATCCGGCGCAGGGCCTGCTGGAAGTCTTCGCGGACGTCCTCGGCGTTGTCGAGTAAGATCGTGGTGTAACCGCCCGAGACGGGCGCGTAGCTCGCGGACTCCTTGAGGACGTGGTTGATCATGTCCCGCTTGGACAGCGACGAGCGGCCGACGAGGAAGTGTTCGAACCGGGGATCGTTCTTGATCTCGGTTTTGGTCCGGCTGAAGAAGTCGGCGACGTTGATCTCGACGAAATCGTTGTCGGGATCGTCGTGTGCCTCGCGGGCCAGTGCGCGCGCCGCGGCCGTCTTCCCGCTCCCGGGCGGTCCCTGTAGGAGGAGGTTGATCGGCTCCTCGACGGCTCGCTCCAGATACTCGCGAGCGTCGTCCTGGGGCAACTCGGCCAGCTCCGGGGCGTGGGTCTCGGTCCACAGCGGCGCGTCCATCGCCAGCGAGTACGAACGGGCCGGGTAAGAATCGGTCGGTTACTCGGCGGCCGAATCGGATCCCGAATCGTCGCCACTGGAGTCGTCGTCGCTCGACTCGCGGACGGCGTCCCTGACGGTGACCGTCGTCCGAACCGGTTGGTCGTCGACTTCGATCGGCGACGCCGAATCGACGTCACCCGGATCGCCCGCGTAGAGGGCCGCCGTCAGTTCGTCACTCTCGTTGATCGCGGCGTCTTCCGGGAGGTCGACGGTGACGTTCTCGTGGTCGCCGGGCTCGAGTCGAGCGCTCGTTCCGATCGCCGAGCCGTTCCGTTCGAGGGCGACGAATCCACGCTCGGGAATCGCGGCCTCGACGGTCACGCGCTCCGCGCTCGCGTCGGTCACCGAGACGCTCGGGTCCGTGTGGAACGCGAGTTCGATCCCCGCGACCGCACCGTCGCCGTCGGTGTAGACGCCGATCGTCCGGTTCCCGGGAGGTGCACCGCTCGTCTCCGTCTCGAAGGTCACGCGGCGTGATTCGCCGCCCTCGAGTTCGAGCACCCGTTGTTCGAAGACGGCACCGTCGATGCGGACCGTGACGGATTGTTGGGTCTGGAACGCGGTGGGATTGCGGAGCGTCGCGTTCACCCGGATCGTCTCGTTGGTCGTCGCGGCCGCGGGCGCGTCGATCGATTCGACGACGAACGAGTCGCCGAGCGCGTCCGTCCCGTTCGTCGTCACTGTCGCGGTGTCGCTGACCGGGAACCCGGCCTCGAGATAGGGATGGTCCTCCTCGCCGTCGGTCTCGTAGTAGGCGAACGGGTCGTCGCCGGTGTCCTGATGGACCGTCGCCGTCACCTCCCCGACCAGTTCGTGGGTCGCGTCGTCCTCGCGCTCGATGGTCACGTTCTCGTGGGTGCCGGCCGCGAGGTGGTCGGAGACGGCGAGCGGTCCCTCACCGCCGTCGGTGAGCACGACGTAGCCGCCGTCGGAGAGGGAGACCTCGCGAACCGTGACGGCGGTGCCGTCGCCCTGCTGGTCCGCGAACGTGATCGAGGCGTCGGAGTCCTCTTCGACGCCGAAAATAGCCGGGGCCTGTCCGACAACGATACCGGCGGCGAGCACGATCGCGATCGCGATCAGGATCGCGACGATGCGCTTGAGCGTGCCAAACGTCAGTCTCGAACTCATTGGGGGTGTCGTCGTCGTCCCTTTGGCACTCGACGGACGTAAAACGCGCAGTCCGTTTGCAGGACGGCGAATCGTTCCGAGACGATTTATGGGAATAGTACCCAATTACCATGGATTACGAACCGTGTTCGTCGGAGGGACGAGTGCCACATCGGCTTCGTCCCCCGAGACCGGGTTCCGAGCAGCCGGTCCGCATTCTCCGTGCCGATCGACCGCAGGCCCCTCGAGCGCCCGCGGTGAGCTCCGGCGAGCACCAGCGCGGAGGGGTGCCGCGTGCCGGGCTCGAGGCCCGGCGGTCCCGGACGATCCGAAGCCGGTTTAGTCGCGGCCCGCCGAGGGGCTACCGATGCCACTGCGCGTGACGTTTCTGGGGACGGCCGGGGCGATTCCGACGACCGAGCGGAATCCGAGCAGCGTCTTCGTCGCCCGCGAGGGCGACGGGTTGCTGTTCGACGCCGGCGAGGGGACCCAGCGCCAGATGATGCGGTTCGGGACGGGGTTTGCCGTCTCGCACCTGTTCGTCACGCACCTCCACGGCGACCACGTCCTGGGGATTCCGGGCCTGCTGCAGACGATGGCGTTCAACGACCGCGAGGAGCCGCTGGCGATTCACACGCCCCACGGCACGCGCCGGCAGCTCAAGGGGCTGGTCAACGCCCTCGACAACCGCCCCTCGTTTCCCGTCCGGATCAGCGAGGTCGGCGACGGCGACATCGCCTACCGCGCCGCGGACTACGAAATCCGCGCGTTCGAAACCGACCACGACACCCGCTCGGTCGGCTACGCGCTCGTCGAAGACGAGCGTAAGGGCCGGTTCGATCGCGAGCGCGCCGAAGAACTCGGCGTCCCCGTCGGCCCCAAGTTCTCGAAACTCCACGCGGGCGAATCCGTCGAGCTTGAGGACGGAACCGTCGTCGATCCCGAGCAGGTCGTCGGCGATCCGCGTCCCGGTCGGACGATCGTCTACACCGGCGACACCCGCCCGGCCGAGGCGACGATCGAGGTCGCCGACGAACCAGACCTGCTGATCCACGACGCCACGTTCGCCGACGATCGGGCCGAGCGCGCCGCCGACACCGCCCACTCGACGGCCCGCCAGGCCGCCGAAATCGCGAACCGAGCCGGGGCGGCCCGGCTTGCACTGTTGCACATCTCCTCGCGTTACGCCGGGCGGACGGACGCTCACCTCGAGCAGGCCCGCGAGGTCTTCGCGGGTGATCCCGCGGCGGTGTTCGTCCCCGACGACGGGCACGGGGTCGACATCCGGTATCCCGACGACGGAGAGGACTGAGCGCCGGAAGGTCGCTGCTGCCGAAGCCGCGCTCGAGACCGTATTGAAGCGAGTGCGAACTCGCGTCGGATTTATAGCTCTCTCGTGCCTAGCAGTCGCTGTGAGTACGCGAACGAGTGCGCTCGATGCAGTCGTCTTCGGTGTCGATATCCAGAGCGGTGACGTGCGCGGCGATGCACCGTCGTACGCACTGGCCGTCTACGACGGCGACGACGTCAGTCGGGACGTCGTCTCTCACCGGAAACTCAGACGACTGATCGACGACGAGGAGCCGGCGATCGTCGCAACCGACAACATGTACGAGTTGGCCGCCGACAAGGACCAGCTCATCCACTTCCTGGGCTCGCTGCCTGCCGGGACCCGACTCGTCCAGGTGACGGGTGCCGAACAGCCCGAGCCACTCTCTCGCGTCGCGAACCGCCACAACGTTCCCTACGGCAAGGACCCGATGCAGGAGGCCGAGGCCGCAGCCCGGCTGGCCGCCCACAACGTCGGCCACGAGGTCTCGGCGTTTACCGACACGACCGAAGTCAAGGTCGCACGCGGTCGCTCGACCGGCAGCGGCGGCTGGAGCGAGGACCGCTACACCCGCCGCATCCACGGGTCGGTCAGGAAACGCGCCCGCGAGGTCGAGTCCGACCTCGAGGACGCGAACCTCGAGTACGAACGGGAGGTCCGGGAGGCCTACGGCGGCTTCGCCAACGCCGTCTTTACCGTCGCGGCCCGGCCCGGCGACATCCCCGTTTCGCGCACTCGGTCGGGCGACGTTCGTGTCGAGATCGAGCGCCAGCGCCGCGACGGCATCGAGTTCGAGCCGCTGGTCAAGCGCCGCGATCACGTCATCGTCGGGATCGATCCCGGGACGACGACCGCCGTCGCCATCGTCGGGCTCGAGGGAGAGGTCCTCGATGTCTGGAGTTCGCGAACCAGCGACACCGCCGGGGTGATCGAGTGGATCGTCGAGCGCGGGCGGCCGATCGTCGTCGCGGCGGACGTGACGCCAATGCCCGAAACGGTCGAGAAGTTCCGGCGGAGCTTCGACGCCGCGGGGTGGGCACCCCAGCATGATCTGCCGGTCGACGAGAAACAACACCGTACGCGCGACCATCCCTACGACGACGACCACCAGCGCGATGCGATGGCCGCCGCGCTGTACGCCCTCGACGCCCACGAAGACCAGTTCGAGCGGATCGCCAACAAACTCCCGCCGGGTATCGACCGCGGCGAGGTCACCGCCCGCGTCGTCGCCGGCGAGGAGAGCGTCGAGGCCGTCCTGACGGACCTGAGCGACGACGAGGAATCCGAGGAAGAGTCGACCGAACACGAGCCACGCGAACTCACCGAGGAAGAACGGCGGATCAAGGACTTAGAGCGCCAGGTCGAGCGCCTCCAGTCACACGTCGAGACCCTCGAGGGCCGCATCGAGGACCGCGACGAGCGCATCGACGAACTCGAATCCAAACTCTCCCTCGCTCGGCGCGAGGAACGCACACAGGTGCGCAAAGACCGCGAGGTAAACCGGCTGGAGCGAAAGGCCACCCGTCTGGAACGCGAACGTGACGAGGCCCGGGAGGCAGTCGAGGACCTCGAGCAAAAGGTCGAGCGGATGAAGGCCCTCTGGAAACTCGATCACTCGAACTTCAGCGATGTCTCCGCTGAAAAAGAGGGGCTGGTCCCGGTCAAGGTCGTCGAGAAGTTCACCAAGGGGGCGATCCGCGAGGCCAACGAGCAGTACGGCATCGCGAGCGGCGACGTCGTCTACATCCGGGACGCAAGCGGCGCGGGCCGATCGACGGCCGAATTGCTCGCGGGATTCGATCCCCGCGTCGTGCTCAAGGACGGCGGACTCTCCGAAATCGCCGACGAACTCCTCTTCGAGAACGAGATTCCGGTCGGTCCGGCCGACGACGTCGCCATGCAGGAAGTCGACGAACTCGCCGTCGCTCGCGAGGACGATGTCGAGGCGGCCATTGACGACTGGCACGACCGCGCCGCGGATCGGCGGCGGGATCGCAAGGCCGCGATGGTCGACCAACTCATCAGCGAACACCGGGCGGGCGATAACGAAGTGTAACGCGGGCGCTTACGGTTTGGGACCGGGCTCCAGCGGCGACAGAACGGCGGGCACCTCCTCGAGGTCGATCTCCGCGCTCAGGTCGGCGGTATCGTCGACCGGGCCGTTGACGAACAGCGCGTGGCCGATGAAAGCGATCGAGACGAGTCCGAGGACGACCACCGCAACCGGGAACGGGACGGGCGTCGCGTAGCCGACGACGGCACCGGTCCCGAGACTCGCCGCGATACAGATCAATACGAGGTCGTAGTAGTGGATCGCATATCCCATAGGGATATAACGTGACCGAAGAGCAAAACGCTTGAGGGTCATCACAGAGGGTCTCCCGGCGGAAATCAGAACATTCCGAAATTCTGTAACAGTCCCGAAATCATGGACTTGACCACCAGCCCGAGTCCGGCGAGGACGAGCGCGAGACCGGCAGCGACCAGGAGGTTAGCGTACGCGATGAGGGCGATGCCGGCGAGCAAAAGCACGATGCCGACGAGACCGAGTGCGCCGAGGTTTCGCAACATACGCACGGCTGCAGAGCCAAGAGAGATAAACGGCGTGGTTTCCCCGCTTCCGGGGCGGCGTCAGACGATCGGGGCCGGGACGCTCTCGGACGGACGATAAAGGATTAAACCGTTCGAACGCAAATCCGCGGCCATGAGCGACGACGGAGACGGCGGTCGGAAGAACCTCCGGATGCCCGAGAACGACGAGGTCTTCGCGACCGTCACGGACATGCTCGGGGCGAATCGGGTCAAAGTACGCTGTGCCGACGGGACCGAGCGCACCGCGCGCATTCCCGGCAAGATGCAGAAACGCATCTGGATCCGCGAAGACGACGTCGTGCTCGTCGAACCCTGGGACTGGCAGGACGAGAAAGCGGACATCACCTGGCGCTACGAGAAGAGCGAGGCCGATCAGCTCCGCGAAGAAGGCCACATTCAGTAACCCGAGCGTTTGCTCTGCGGTCCATGACGGCAAACGGCAGCGACGCTATCCTCTGGCGTTCTTCGGCAAAACACCGCTCGAGTAGCGCCCGTGAGCAGGACCTCAGAGATCGGCGACGTCCTCGATGGCGTCGGTTAGCTCCTTAATCGACTCGAGGTCGTGTTCGCCCATGTGGCCGATCCGGAAGGTTTTCTCACCGAGTTGCGAGCCGTAGCCGTTCGAGAAGACGAAGTCGTACTCCTCGGAGACGGCTTCGATCGTCGCGGCGACATCGATGTCCTGTGTGTTCTCGATGCAACTCACGGTCTGGGACTCGTACCCCGCCTCGGGGAACATATCGAAGTGGTCACGCGCCCACTCGCGGGTGTATTCGGCCATCTCGCGGTGGCGCTCGTCGCGGGCGTCGTGGCCCTCCTCGAGCATGTGCTTCATCTGCTTGCGGTAGGCCAGCATGATCGGGATCGCGGGCGTGGAGTGGGTCTGGCCCTTCCGCTCGTAGTAGTCGATCGTCCGCTGGAAGCCGCCGTACCATGAGGCCGAATCTGTCTCGAGTTCGCGCTCGTAGGCGTCGTCGCTGACGACGCAGATCGCCAGCCCCGGCGGCATCGCGAACGCCTTCTGGCTCGAGGCAAAAATGACATCGATGTTATGGTCGTCGATGTCGACGGCGTCCCCGCCCAGCGAGGAGACGGCATCGACGACGAAGTAGGTGTCCGGATACTCGGCGACGACGTCGCCGATCTCCTCGATGGGGTTGCGTACGCCCGTCGAAGATTCGTTCATCACGGTCGCGACGACGTCGTAGTGGGTGTCGCTTTGCTCGAGCGTTTCGCGGATGTCCTCAGGCTTGATCGCCTGCCCCCAGTCGTACTCGAGTCGATCGACGTCCTTGCCCAGTCGCTCGGCCACGTTGGCGTGGCGCTCGCTGAAACTGCCACAGGTCGGGACGAGGATGTTCTCATCGACGAGGTTGAGCGTCGAGGCCTCCCAGAACTCGGTGCCAGAACCCGTCAGGATGACCACCTCGTTGTCGGTGTCGAGGAACTCCTTGGTGTCCTCGACGATGGTCGTATAGAGGTCCGTCATCCGATCCATGCGGTGCCCGAACATCGGTTCGGCCATCGCGTCGATGACGTCCTCGCGTACTTCAGTCGGACCCGGGATATACAGCGTCTTGTCGGGATAGTCGTCCTCGTATTCGCGTTTCTTGGTCACGGATACCACCTGATACGGCTCACTGAGTCGCGAGACGGTATGGTACTTTTGATGCCCACCGCAGCGTGGCTCGAGGCCACCGCCGTCGACGCCGCTATCGCCGCCGAAGCAATCGAACTCCGCTCGAGGGTCGAGACGAATCACTGCTCGCACAGACCGGCTGCAACCGAGCCGCCGCGCAGCGACCGGCGGAACCGAAACGGAGAGAAACCACGAGACCGGCGTTATCGGACTTCGATATCGCACTGATTTGCGACAGCGTGAGGTCGACGCGTCGATAGATCCCGCTGAACAGGACGGCAGTCCTCGGTTCGATTGCATACTCGCGAGCGGTTCGGACACCGGACCCCGCTCAGTCTTCGACGACGCATCAGTATCGAAAAGGCGAGAACCGAAAAACCGCGCCGAATTACTGCAGTTCGATGCTGCCTTTCATCCCGACCTTATAGTGGGGCTGACAGACGTATTCGACCGTATCGCTCGAGGCTTTGAACTCAACGGACAGGCCGGGTTTGCTGTCGTTGGTCTTTTTCGTCGGTCCTGCGACGGACTTCTGGCTGTCGTCGTAGACCGCAAGGTTGTGTGTGCCCCCCGCGTTCTCTACCCACTCGATCGTGTATTTCTCGCCCTCGGCGAGGCTGAGGTCGGGATTCTCCACACCTTCGATCTGGGACGGCGCGACGCCTTCCCAGGACTGAGCCTTCGATTTGAGTTTGATGGTCTTTCCGGACTTGATTTCGTACGGGCCCTCACTGCCACCGTTGCCGTCACCATTACCGTTACCGTTGCCGCCGCTGCTACAACCGGCGACGAGCGCCGTCGATGCTGCCGCACCAGTAAGCTTCAGCGCTGTCCGCCGCGAAACCGGGTTATCTCGTGCCATCACCGGGGGTTGGGCCTGACAACATAAAAATTGATACCTTCTCCCCATACAACGTTATGCGACTACGTAGCACAATGTAGAACTATCGGACAGGATCGAGCGGGTCTGCGATCAGGCGTTTTCGCGATCGCTCGATCGAAACCGGTCGGTGGGCTCGAGCGAGAGCCGCAGGAACACGGGCACGGTGACGACGGCGATCGCGATCTCGAGGCCGCCAACGACGAGGAAGGCGAGATCGTAGCCGTAGCTGCTGGCAACGGTGCCGCCGACGAGGAAGCCGCCGAGGAAGCCGAGGCTGCCGGCCAGGTTGAACCCGGCCATGGCGACGCCGCGCTCGCTCTCGTCGGCGAGGTCGGTGACCAGCGCCATCGTCGCGGGGGCGACGAGCGCCCCGAGGACGCCGACGCCGGCCATCGCGATCGCCGCGGTCGGGACCGACGGCGAAGCCCCGACGAGGAGGATACCGCCGCCGTAACACACCGAGCCGACGACGATCGGCACCGTCCGGCCGATCCGGTCCGAGAGGGCTCCCATCGGATACTGCAGGATGGCAAAGGGTGCGAAAAAGCACGCCAACAGGAGTCCGGTCGTTCCCGCGCCGAGGCCGAACGTCTCCTGAAAGTAGAGGGTGCCCACGAGGGCGAAAAACCCCGCGGTGAGCCGGTCGACAAAGCCGAAGGCGTACGGGATCGACAGCGTCGGCCGGCGGCGGATGCCGTCGACGAGGGCTCGAACGCGTCGGTGCTCGTCGGGAGCGCGATCACCGACGAGCGAGACGAGGCCGCCGACGCAAACCAGCAAACCGGCGGCGACGAGCAACGGCGCGACTGGATCGACCGCCGTGAGCTGGCCGCCGACCGGAGCGCCGAGGGCGGCCCCGAGCCCGATGGCGATCCCCGCCGCACCCATGTTCCGACCGTGACCGCCCTCCAAGTCCATCAGCATGGTCATCGTCAGGGAGAACGCGCCGATGGTCATCGCTCCCTGGACGATTCGCAGGAGGAGTACTCCCTCGAAAGGGATCGAGCCGACGGTTGGGACGGCGGCGAGGGCGGCATACCCGACCGCGCCGGCGATCGAACCGGCGACGATAAACGGCGTACGCCGACCGGTCGCATCACTCATGACGCCCCAGACGCCGACGAACGAGACGTAGGCGGCGAACTCGGCGACCAGAAACCACATGCTCGCGTCCAGCGGGGTCGCCGCGAACGCCGACGCCGTCGCGTCGGCACCCAGCGTCTCGACGAGCGTCGCGACACCCGGATAGAGCAGCACTTGCGAGAACAACACCGCGAAGACCAGGGCGGCGAGCACGATCCGATCGCGGTCACTCGAGTGCACGGCGTGCTCTTCGTGCTCGGGAACTATCAAGTCGTTCGTCTCGGACCGAACCGGTTCGGGCAGTACCATACACGGCGAGACGGGCGGAACCGATACGCGTTCGGTCGTCGTCGCCGTCTCACGTTCGATGACGGCGACCCGTCGGCAACTCCTCGCCACAGGTGTCCGTCCTCGGCAAAACGTTCACTTCCGTCGACGAGGACCCGGGTTCGATCCTGGGTACCGAAACGACGCCCGTTCGGGATGAGGGGCGTGCACGGCTGGTTTCGGCCGGTGCTACGCTCGATGGCTATTGGACGTTCGCTCCCATTCAACACGGCGACGAGTTCGTGAGTTGCGTCGCGGTCTACCCGAAAGTGGGGGTCTCGAGGCCGAGTCCGGGTCCGTTCGGACGAGGCTCGCGGGACTCAAACACGAGGCCGAGACAGGGGGACTGATGAGTCGGGTGAGAGACGGCAGCGACCGAATGCAACCGTCATGCTGGCTGCACGAGCGGGTGGACACGCCACCGGCAGCGAAGACGGCGACTCGAGACTCGAGTAGTTCTCTCGTGCACGCGTGACACGCATAGCCTGCGGTTTTTGCCGTTACTACGACGCATATATGCCCATAGGAGTATGCATACTAAACATGAGTGACGACGTGAGCGACGGGCACGACGCCGACGGCGAGACCGAACCGTCGGCGGCACCGCCGGCGGACGGCAGCGCGGAACGGGGTCGTTCGAGGGACGACGAAGCCGCCGACGGCGAGCGCGGCCTCGGCACGCGGAGCGTCCATGCGGGCCAGTCCCCGGACCCGGAAACCGGTGCGATGGCACCGCCGATCTACCAGACGACCTCCTACGTCTTCGACGACGCCGACACCGCCGCCGCTCGGTACGCCCTCGAAGACGACGGCTACATCTACTCGCGGATGGCCAACCCCACGGTCACCACGCTCGAGGAGCGTCTCGCCGATCTCGAGGGCGGTGCCGGGGCGGTCGCGACGGGCAGCGGTATGGCGGCACTGGACGCCGCGGTATTGCTCCTCGCGGAAGCCGGCGATACCGTCGTCTGTTCGACCGATACCTACGGCGGGACTACGGCCTACTTCTCGAAGACCGCGACCCGACGGGACATCGAGCCGAAATTCGTCCCCACCCTCGAGTACGACGCCTACGAGGCGGCCATCGACGAGGACACCGCCTTCGTCCACGTCGAGACGATCGGCAACCCGTCGCTGGTGACGCCAGACTTCGAACGCCTTGCCGAGATCGCCCACGAGAACGGGGTCCCCCTCGTCGTGGACAACACGTTCGCGACGCCGGCGCTCTGTCGGCCGCTCGAGCACGGAGCCGACATCGTCTGGGAGTCGACGACCAAGTGGCTCCACGGCTCCGGCACGACCGTCGGCGGCGTGCTGGTCGACGGCGGCTCCTTTCCCTGGGGCGACCACGGCTACGACGAGATCGCGGGTCAGAACCACGCCTACCACGACGTCGACTTCTCGCGGGACTTCCCTGACGCTCCCTTCGCCGCCGCGGCCAGGTTCCGCTCGCTGCGCAGTCTGGGCAACCAGCAGTCCCCGTTCGACGCTTGGCAAACGTTACAGGGACTCGAGTCCATGCCGCTTCGCGTCGAGAAACACTGCGAGAACGCGGCCATCGTCGCGGCGTACCTTGACGACCACGAGGACGTCGCCTGGGTCACGTACCCCGGGCTCGAGGACCATCCAACCCACGACAACGCACGGCGGTATCTCGAGGACGACGGCGGCATGGTCGCGTTCGGGCTGGAGGATGGCTTCGAGGCGGGCAAGGCCTTCTGCGAGAACGTCGAGTTGGCCTCGTTCCTCGCGAACATCGGGGATGCCAAGACGCTGGTGATCCATCCCGCCAGTACCACCCACGGCCAGCTTACGCCCGAGGAACGCGCGGAAGCGGGCGTCACGGCCGATCTGATTCGGATGTCCGTCGGGATCGAGGACCCCGAGGACATCCTGGCGGATCTCGAAGGAGCGATCGCGGCGGCGACGCGGGCGGCGGGTGAGACAGCGTGACGACGAAGGAGACGGCCAGCCTCGGGGCGTTCGAGTTCCTCTCGGGGGAATCGATTCCGAACTTCGAGATCGCGTACGAGACCTACGGCGACTTTACCGGCGACAACGCGGTCGTAATCTGTCACGCGCTGACCGGCAGCGCCCACGTCGCTCGCCGGCCCGATTCGGGAGGCGAAACCGCTGGCCAGGCGCGCGCCTGGTGGGGCGATGTCGTCGGTCCCGGGAAAGCGATCGATACGACGGAGTACTACGTCATCTGTGCGAACGTTCCGGGATCGTGTTACGGGACGACCGGCCCGGCGAGCGAGAACCCGGAGACGGGCGAGCCCTACGGGACCGACTATCCGCCGGTCACGGTCGGCGACTGGACCCGCGCCCAGCGGCTGCTGCTGGACGAACTCGGGGTCGGCCGACTCCACGCCGTCGTCGGCGGCAGCGTCGGCGGGATGAACGTCCTCGACTGGTTGCGCCGGTTCCCCGACGATGTCGAACGCGCCGGCGTGGTCGCCAGCGCCGCCCGTCTCGACGCCCAGTGTCTCGCACTCGATACCGTCGCCCGGCGGGCGATCACGGGCGATCCCAACTGGAACGGCGGCCACTACTACGACGGGCCGGGACCAGAGGAGGGGCTGGCTCGAGCGCGCCAGATCGGCCACATCATGTACCTCTCGAAGGCATCGATGGGCCGGAAGTTCGGTCGCCGATCGGCGGGCCGGGAAGCGGTCCGCGAGGAGCCGCCGGACCCCGCCGCGGCCTTCTTCCCGTATCGCGAGGTCGAGTCCTATCTGGACTATCAAGCCGACAAGTTCACCGATCGGTTCGACGCCAACAGCTACCTCTATCTGACCCGCGCGATGGACGACTTCGATCTGGCGGCCGGGTACGAGTCCGACGCCGACGCGCTGGCGGCGTTCGAGGGCGAACTCCTCGTGCTCTCGTTTACCGGTGACTGGCACTTCACCGTCGACCAAGCCGAATCGCTGGCGGGGGCCTGTCGCGAGGCCGCCGTCGACGTCGCACACCACGTGGTCGAATCCGACCACGGCCACGATGCCTTCCTCGTCGAACCGGAAAAAGTCGGCCCACCGCTGTCGAATCTGCTCGAGGAGGGACTCGCCGGGCGCGCGATCACGGATACGGCCCCGGAGTCCGACGAGTCCACCGAGTTCGCGCCTGTGCACACGAGCCTCTTCTCCGAGTGAGATCGTGCCAGCTCGAAACCAAGACGGTGATGGCGAAAGTCGAGTAACGATCGGTTCGCGTCGACGCATGGGAGTCGAGTCGCTCACTAGACCGAACAATCGGTTTCATACCTGGGTCGAGACGAACGCACACGGGCAGTCACGACCGTGGAACGGTAGCATGGCGGGTTCAGCACGGAACCGTGGGCGACGCGGAATCAGTACTGTTGGTCGCGACCCTGCTCGAGCGCAACGTACTGTTCCACGTGAGAGCCGGGCGAGCGCCGATGGGCGAGCCAGTACTGGAGATCGGAGACGAACAGCGCGAGGTTCTCCCGGGCGAACAGGTTCATCGAGACCCCCTGCGGGGACCGGAACAGGGCGATCAGCGACCACATCGAGCCGGCGGCGAACGCGCCGGCCGCCGAGAAGGTCATGCCCAGCGTAAAGAAGGTCAGGCTGTAGACGAACCCGATCCCCATCGAGGGGAGACTCGTGCCGAGGGGGACCCGTGCGTTCGGGTCGCGCAACGTCGGCGCGAGAAAGACGATCGAAAAGCCGCTTCCGAACATGAAGACGAAGTCCTGCCACATCATCAAAAACGCTTACTCGAGTTCGAGTTAAAACTTTCTCGGTCGAGAAATAGGCAATTAGAGCGGATATTCACGAATCGACGAGCGTTCGATCGAGACCCGCGGGCAGCGATGCGAAGCGCCGCTCAGCCGCGACTCGAGCGTCGGGTGCGAGCACATAACAACGGGTTACGATCGACAAGTCGGGAGTAGTCCGGTCGGATTAGTGGTCGGCGAGTACGCCGTCTTCGACGAGCGTCTCGCGGGCCTCGGCCATCGACGTGACGACGACGTCGCAGTGGGGTTCGACCGCCGGCTTGGGTTCGAAGCCGATCGCGAGACCGGCGACCTCGAGCATCGGCAGGTCATTGGCCCCGTCGCCGACCGCGACGGTGTCCGCGAGGTCGACGCCCACATCGTCGGCGAGGTCGGCGAGCGCGTCGTCTTTGGTGCCCTCGATCAGCGGCCCGTCGACCGCACCCGTGAGTTCGCCCGCCCGCATCGGGAGCCGATTCGAGACGATGTGATCGACGGAGACCCCCTCGCGCTCCAAGGCGGCCGCGACGCCGCGTTCGAATCCGCCCGTGAGGATGGCGGTCGTAACGCCCGCGTCGTTCAGTTCCTCGATGAGGTCGGCAGCGCCCGCCCGGAGGACGACCTCGTCGAAGGCAGCGTCGGCCTCGGCCTCGGGGAGCCCCTCGAGCAGGGCCGCGCGCCTGCGGAGGCTCTCGGCGTAGCCGATCTCGTCGTTCATCGCGCGGTCGGTGATGTCGGCCATGTCCTCGGCGACGCTGCGGCGGTCGCCAAGCAGCACGGTCATCTCGGAGTCGGAAAGCGTCCCGTCGAAGTCGAAAGCGACGACTGTCATGGTGGCCCGGTTGTCGGCCCCCGAATAAACCAGTTCAGGTTTCCAGCCGCCACGACACGCTCGTTCCACGTGTCGATCGACCGAAACGTATTATCCCCCCGGCTTCGTTGCCGTACACATGTCGCAGAATCGACGGTTCGAGTACGACAAGGGACCGCGTCTCGAGGACGAAGCGACACCCCCTGAGAGCGACGCTGACGCGGCTGAAGACGAACGACCCGCGCCCGACGCCGGCGACCGGCGCGTCACGGTCGCCCCCTGGACGGCCGGGTCCGTCGCGGGCGTGAGCGCGTTCGCGATCGTGTTCGCCGTGTTCTACCAGTTGAGCACGGCGTACGCCGCAATGGGTTCGTACGGACAGGGCGACTCCGACCCGAGTAACTGGATCATCGCGGGACTCACGACACTGGCAAACCACGGCGTGACGATTCAACAGGGCGGCGAACCGATCGACGGGTTCGGAATGTATCCCGTCGTCCTCGTCTCGCCCGTCTCGGCGCTGCTTCCGGCGGTGGTCCTGCTCGCCGCCGGCTACGTCCTCATCCGGTACGTCGCCCTCGAGACGCGCCGGGAGGGCGGACTCGCGGTCGGTGCGTGCTGCGCGAGTTACGTCGTCTTAGCCAGCGGACTCTCGGTCCTCGCCCGGTGGACGCCCGAGACGGGGACCGAAGGCATGGAGGAGGGCGCGATCACTGTCGCGACGGATCTCTCCCTGATCGTCACCGTCGGCGGAACCGTTCTCACGTTCGCCCTGATCGGTGCCGGAGTCGCCGCTCTTCCGCGGCTGCGACCGGCGGGCGACGAGTAATCGTCCGATCAAGCCGGCTTGGGGCCGCATGCACCACCGTCGACATCCGCGTCGTCGGGCGATACGGGCACCCCTCGATGTCCGGTGTTTATATAATGCGCCCGGCACGTTACCGTCGCGTGGCCAGCGACGACCGAGCGGGCGACGGACCGACCGCGAGCGAGTCCCTCGAGTCCCCGCTCTGTTCGTTCGACGAAAGCGGCTTTTTCCAGCAGTTAGTGGCGAACACGTCCGAGGGGCTGCTGACGGTCGACGAGGAGAGCACGATCGTGTTCGCAAACCCCGCGATCGAGGACATCCTCGGCTACAGTCCCGCGGCACTGATCGGCTCCTCGAAGATGACGGTCATCCCCGAGCGGCTCGAGTCGGCCCACGCTGACGGCCTCGAGACGTACCTCCGGACGGGCGAGCGACAGATCGACTGGGACGGGATCGAACTCCCCGCGGTACACGAGGACGGCCACGAGGTTCCCGTCCTGGTGAGCATTCGGGAACATACACACGAGGGACAGCGCCTGTTTACGGGGCTGTTCCGCGACATTTCCGATCGGAAGGCGCGAGAGCGCCGCTTCGAGGCCGTCTTCGACAACACCTACCAGTTCACCGGGCTTCTCGAGCCCGACGGGACGATCCTCGAAGTAAACGAGACGGCGCTGTCGTTCGGCGACCTCGAACTCGACGACGTCGTCGGTGAACCGGTCTGGGAGACGGCGTGGTTTCAGTTGCGCGACGCCGCACGCGAAACGGCAATCGAAGGAGTCGAGCGCGCCAGACAAGGGGAACTGTTCCGGGACGAACTCCGAGTCCAAGGGGCCGATCGAACCGCGCTTATCGATTTCTCGATCCGCCCGATCACCGACCGGAACGGAGAGATACAGCTGCTCGTTTCCGAAGGGAGGGACGTCACCGCCCTCAAACTGCGTGAACGACACCTTCGGGTCCTCCATCGACTGCTCCGACACAACCTTCGAAACGACCTCAACATCATCAACGGATTCGCCGAAACCCTCCGCTCGGCGGTCGAGAACGACACCCACCGCGAGTACGCGGCCGAAATCGCGGCCACGTCGAGCGCGCTGATCGACACGACCGAAACCGCGAAACAGCTCGCCGATGCCACCCTCGACGAGGAAAGGACCCGGACGGCGATCGATGTCCGAGACATCCTCGAAACGGTCGTCGCGGACCTCCGGACGCAGTATCCCGCGAGTTCGATCACGGTCTCCGAGTCGGTCGATGCCACGATCGCCGCCGATTCCCGCCTGAACACCGTCCTGGAAGAAGTGATCCAGAACGCGATCGTCCACGCCGAGGACTCCGATCCGACGGTGGAGATCAGCGTCAGCAACGTCGACGCCGACACGGTCGGCGTTCGCGTCTTCGATACCGGCCCCGGGATTCCCGCGTCCGATCGGACGGGTATCTTCAACGACGAGCAGATCACACAGGTCAGACACGGCAACGGACTCGGACTCTGGCTCGCCAGCCTGATCGTCGACGACTACGGCGGGGATCTGGACTACGAACCGCGGTCCGACGGCACCGGAAGCTGTGTCACCGTCTGCCTCCCGAGAGCACAGTTCCCGTGAGCCGCCCTGCGAATCGATCGGCCCGGCCGACCTCAGTCGTCGTCCTCGACCGGCGTCTTGACGATCGTCACCGGCCGGCTAGCCAGCCGTGCGACGCGATCGGTGACGCTCCCGAGCAGTTGGCGGTACTCGCCCGACCGTTCCTTCGATCCCATAACGAGCAGATCGACGGCGGCCTCGTCGGCATACGAGAGGATCTGTTCGTGGGGCCGACCGTGTCTGACGACCGTCGTCGGCTCGAGTCCCGCCTCCCGTGCCGCGTCGGCCGCCGACTCGAGGGCCTCCTCGCCGACGTGCTCGAGTGCGGCCTCGAGGCTTTCGAACTCGTGGACGTATTCGTCGCCGCTGTACGTGTTGTAGACGTCGCTGTCGACGACGTACAGCAGGTGGAGCTCCGCATCGGTGTGTTCGGCGAGGGCGATCGCGTGTTCGGTCGCCAGTTCCGTGCCCTCCGCAGCGTCGGTCGGCAGCAAGACCCGATCGTACATACGGGATAGGACACGCGCTCGACAGATAGGTATGCCCCACAATTCCTGCGTCGTGGGAGTTCCGCGTCGGATCGGTCGGCCCACGCCGAACGGCGGAGCGCCGACGACGACCGGGCCGTGGGACCGGCCGCAGTCGCGGAGTGTGAGTGTGACGGACAGCGGTATTTTTTGCCGCCCCCGACCACAACGGAAGGGTTTACGTGCTCCGCACGATTGTCTCGCGCATGAAGGTACTCGTCACGGACCCGATCGCGGACGCGGGTCTGGACGTACTCAGAGAGGCCGGCCACGAAGTCGAAACGGGGTACGAACTCGAAGGCGACGACCTCCTCGAGGCGGTAGCCGACGCGAACGGACTGATCGTTCGCTCCGGAACCGAGGTCACCGCGGCGGTTCTCGAGGCCGCCGAGGACCTCGTGATCGTCGGCCGCGCCGGGATCGGTGTCGATAACATCGATATCGACGCCGCGAAGGACCACGGCGTTATCGTCGCCAACGCGCCCGAAGGGAACGTTCGCGCGGCCGCCGAGCACACCGTCGCGATGACGTTCGCGACCGCCCGCTCGATCCCCCAGGCCCACATCCGCCTGAAAAACGGCGAGTGGGCGAAAAGCGACTACCTCGGGACCGAACTCAACGGCAAGACGCTGGGCGTCGTCGGACTCGGTCGCGTCGGCCAGGAGGTCGCCAAGAAACTCGACTCGCTTGGCATGGACGTCGTCGCCTACGATCCCTATATCAGCGAGGAGCGCGCCGAGCGCATCGGTGCCGAACTCGTCGAGTTCGAGCCGTGTCTCGAGGCCGCCGACTTCGTGACCGTCCACACGCCGCTGACCCCCGAAACGGAGGGGCTGATCGGCGAGGACGAACTCGATCTGCTGGGCGACGGCTACCTGGTCAACTGCGCCCGCGGCGGCGTCGTCGACGAGGACGCCCTCGCCGCCAAGGTCGAGGACGGCACCCTCGCCGGCGCGGCGATCGACGTCTTCGCCGAGGAGCCCCTGGCGGCGGAGTCGCCGCTGCTCGAGCACGACGGGATCATCGTGACGCCCCATCTGGGCGCGTCGACGGAGGCCGCCCAGGAGAACGTCGCCACCTCGACGGCGGCCCAGGTCAACGCCGCACTGGTCGGAGAGCCCGTCGCGAACGCACTGAACGCCCCCTCGATCGACGAGAGCGCGTTCCCCCGCGTCGAGCCCTACATCGACCTCGCGGAGACCGCCGGCAAGGTCGCCGCCCAACTGCTCGAGGGCCGCATCGAAGACATCGAAGTCGTCTACGAAGGCGACATCGCCGACGAAGATGTCGAGTTCGTCACCGCGAGCGCGCTCAAGGGTGTCTTCCAGCCCCTCGAGTGGCAGGTCAACGCGGTCAACGCGCCCCAGATCGCGGAGGATCGGGGTGTCGACGTCACCGAATCCAAGACCCGCCAGGCCGAGGACTTCCAGAGTCTCGTCTCCGTGACCGTCAGCAACGACGACAGCGAGGTTTCGGTCGACGGGACCCTCTTTGCCGGCGACGATCCGCGGATCGTCCGCATCGATGGCTACCGCGTCGACGCCATTCCCCACGGCCGGATGGTCGTTGCGCGCAACACGGACGAACCCGGCGTCATCGGTCTCATCGGCTCCGTGATGGGCGACTATGACGTCAACATCGCCGGCATGTTCAACGCCCGCGAGACCATCGGCGGCGAGGCCCTGACCGTCTACAACGTCGACAGCGAGGTCCCCGACGCGGCCAAGGCGGAACTCGAGGAAGACGACCGGGTCATCGGCGTCAGCGACATCACGCTGAACGGGCAGAGCTGAGGGCCCGCGGACGGAATCGAGTGGGGTAGTTCTCCCTTGACTGCTCGCCTCGACGAGCCGCGACGCGGCGCAACGGCCGGCTTACGCGCCGCGACCGCGGATCCGGCACACGAACCGCAGGGGAGTTCGGACCCCGATCGGTCGGTCAGTCCATCCGAGAGCCGATCGCGGCAAAAGACCTATCGCTCGGACGAACAACGTCTCGAGTATGGACGACGACGTTTCGGTCGATTTCGGCGAGGACGGCCTCGTCCCCGCCGTGGCACAGGACGCCGACACCGGCGAGGTGCTGATGCTCGCGTACGTCTCGCCGGCGGCCTTGGAGCGGACCCGCGAGACGGGGCGGGCCCACTACTACTCGCGGAGTCGGGACGAGTTATGGGAGAAGGGTGGGACGAGCGGCCACGTGCAGACCGTCGCGGAGATCCGGGTCGACTGCGACGCCGACACCCTCCTCTATCTGGTCGACCAGGAAGGTGGCGCGTGTCACACCGGCCACCGCTCGTGTTTTCACCGGACGATCGAGGGCGAGAACGTCGGCGAACAAGTGTTTGACCCCGACGCGGTCTACGAGTGAAATGAGCGACCGCGCCCCTCTTGCCGACGCCGACGCGAGCGCTCCCGACCGGCGTGCCGACGGCGAGCCGACGCCCCTCGAGTCACTCGAAGCCGCCCGGAAGCGATTCGCGACGGCGGACGAACGGATCGAAGACCACGGCGAGGAGACCGTCGAGGCAGTGACCGCGGCCTACCGCAACGCGACGACGCTCCTCGAGGACTACGTCGACCGGGCGACCGGCACCGGCAAGGAGAACTTCCAGGCGTACATCGAACTCGAGGGCAAGTTCGACGGACTCGTCTCCGGCCTCGCCGAGGACCTCCCCGAGTACGAGGTCTTCGAGGACGCCCTCGAGGCGATCGACAAGCGCCGGCTCAGCGAGTCCGACTTCGAGCGCGCCCACGACTGTCTCGAGCCGGCCGCCGAGTACGCCGACCTGGTAGACGAACGCGAGGCCGCCCGCGAGGAGTTAGCGGAGGCCCGAAAAGCGGCCGCCAAACGGCTGCGGGGACTTGACGACGAAATCGACGAGCGCGAACGGCTGCTCGAATTGGCGAACGCGGACCTCGACGCTCCGGTCGAGCGGCTCCGAGACCCGATCGAGACGTACAACGAGGCGATCCGCGAGGCCTTTCAGGAGTATCGGCTCACGGCGAGCGCACGCGAGGTGTTCGCCCTGCTCGAGCGGAGCCGGTGGTATCCGTTCGTGAGTTACGAGCAACCGCCCGCCGATCTGGCGGGATACGTCCACGACGACCCGGCCGGCGAGTATACGATTCCCGAACTGCTCGAGTACGCCGATTACTCCCGGTCGAAACTCTCCCACTACGTCGACAGCGCGGACGAACTCAAGCGGTCGGTTGCGACACAGCAAACGTATCTCGACGGGATCGACGCCGAGCCGCTGACGATCGACTGGCCGCCGGAGCCGGCCGGCGCACTGCGCCGCCGGGCGCGGGAGTATCGCCCGTTCGTCGCCCGGATCGCCGACGAAGACACCGTCGCGGCCCTGCGCGAGGTCCGCCTACTCGCGACCGACCCCGACTACGATCGCCTGCAGACCGCCGCACAGGCGGTTACACAGCTCACGCCCGCCGAACGCGAGCGGCTGCGCGACGGCCGCGTCGCGGACGAACTCGAGGCCCTGCGCACCGAACGGGACCGGCTCGAGGACGCGCTCGAGATCGAGGACCCGATTTAGAGCGGCGATCGCCGCCGGCCGCTGCATGCCGCGGACGGACGCCGGTAGCCCCGCTCTGTAGCTGCTGCCGACCGAAGAACACGGATGAGCAGACACGTTCTCGTCCCGATGGACGACTCCGGGCCGGCGCGGGCTGCTTCGAGTACGCCCTCGAGTGGGTCCCCGCCGATCGAGTGCCCGTCGTCTTCGCGGTTGCCGATCTCGAGACGAACTACGGCAGCGTCGTCGAGGGCAACGAGGGAAAAGCCGGCGTTTCGCGGCTGTTGCTGGGGAGCGTCGTGGAAGCGGTCACGCGGCGCGTGGAGGGTCCGATGACGATCGTGCCGTGAGTGGGCGTAGCGGTCGAACGGATTCAGACGTCGGCCTTCGCAGCGGCCAGCGCATCGTACATGTCGCCGGCGAGTTCCTCGGCGCGGTCACCGTCGCGGGCCTCGGCGTAGATCCGGACGAGCGGTTCGGTTCCGGACGGGCGGGCAAGCACCCACGCGTCGCCGTAATCCAGCCGGTAGCCGTCACGCGTGTTGAGGTCCGCGTCGGCGGCCTGGGCCTGATTGGCCGCCGCATCGAGCATCGCGTCGCGCTCGGCCGTCGACTCGTACTCGACGTTGTGGCGGACGTTGACGTAGCCGCCGTAGGGCGCGACGATCTCGCTGACAGGTCGCTCGGCAACCAACTCGAGGAAGCGCGCGGCCGTGAAGGCACCGTCTCGCGAGAGCCGGTAATCGGGGAAGAAGATCCCGCCGTTGCCCTCGCCCGCGACGGGCACCCGCTCGCCGTTTTCCTCGAGTTCCTCGATCCGGGTGATGATGTTCGTCGAGCCGATCGGGGTCAACTCGAGGTCGGCCCCGACCTCGGTGACGACATCGACGAGTCGCTGGGAGACGTTGACCGCCGAGACGGTGGTGTCGCCGGCCTCGAGTTCGGCGGCTGCGAGCGCGGCGAGCGTGGCATCGCCCTCGACGTACGCGCCGGTCTCGTCGAAGAAGATGGCGCGATCGGCGTCGCCGTCGTGAGCGATGCCGATGTCGGCGTCGGTCGCACGGACGAGGCGGCCGAGATCGGTGAGGTTGTCGGGGACCGGCTCGGGGTCCCGACCCGGGAAGTGGCCGTCGGGCTGGGCGTTGACCGTGACCACTCGACAACCGAGTTTCCGGAAGAACTCGGGGCTGGTCAGCGATCCCGCGCCGTGACCCGGATCGAGCGCGACGGTGAGGTCGGCGTCGGCGATCCGGTCGCGATCGGCGGCCGCAAGCAGGTTGTCGACGTACGCCTGCGTCACGCCGTCGATCTCGCGAACGCGGCCGGTCTCGTCCCAGGGGGCGACGGTGAACGATTCGGCGAGCAGTGTCTCCTCGATGGACTCGAGGTCGGCGATCGAGAGCTCCACGCCATCGGCACCGACGAGTTTGACGCCGTTATACGGCGGCGGGTTGTGCGAGGCCGTGATGACGATTACTGGGACGCCTTCCCGTTCGGCGTAGGCCTGTGCGCCTGGCGTCGGGACGATTCCGAGGCGGTCGACATCGGTACCGGTACTCGCCATCCCGCTCGCGGCCGCGTCGGCCAGCATCCGCCCGGTATGGCGAGTGTCGCGGGCGATGGCCACTCGGTCCCCACCGTGCCCGTCTCCCCAAGTCGTCCCCGCCGCTTTCGCGACGCGCAAGACGAACGCGGGCGTCAACTCCTCGTTGGCGACGCCCCGCGTCCCACTCGATCCGAAGACTTGCATCACGCCCTAGTCCGACCGGACTCCTGAAAGGGATTCCGCAAACCGGCCGACGGTGGCCGTCCGTGACGGAACGTTTTCGGCCCGTCCCCGCCACGGGTTCGTATGGACTCGATCGACGAAAAACGCGTCTACGGCGACCGCGAGGGTGCGATTACGGCCTACGTCACGAGCGGGATCGGCGTCGTCCGCGTCCGCGTCGCCGGCGACACCGTCGGCGAATTCGGACTTTGCGAGCGCTGTCACGCCCGCGACGTTACAGCGACCCGTGACGCCGTCGCCATCGCGACCGACGACGACGTTCGCGTCCACGCGCTCGAGGGCGGGAACGGGACCGACGACGAGACGTTCGTCGAAACGGGATTCGGCCCGGCGGTCGCCGTCGGCTACGACGACCGCGAGCTGATCGCCGCCGATCCGGACGGCCGCGTCGCGCGTCGAGCGGCCGGGACCGACGAGTGGACCACGCTCGAGGACGGGAGCGGTGCCACGGTGCGGGCGATCGACGGCGACCTCGTCGGTACCGATGACGGCGTCTACCGCGTCCACGGGAGCGGGCTCGATCACGCCGGACTGACCGACGTCCGGGACGTCTCGGCTGCCGGCGTGCCGCTGGCCGCCACCGCCGATGGCCTCTACAAACTCGGCAACGGCTGGATGGAACTCCTCGGAGGAGCCTTCGAGACCGTCGCGGCGGACCCGCGCTCGGAACCCGGACGACTCGAGCGCGCACACGCGGTCGCGGACGACACGTGCTATGAGTATCCGATCGACGGCGAGTGGGCACAGAGCGATCGCTCGAGCGACGCCATCGTCGGATTCGGGTACGGTGACACGGTCTACGCCGTCACGGCCGACGGAACGTTTCTCTCGGCGAGCGAGGGAGAATGGCGGACGCGGCTGCTCGGCGTCACCGATATTACAGGGCTCGCCGTCCCGCCGCGAGGGCCGGAGCGCTGAGTCCGTGAACGCGGCCGCTGTCTGACGTATAGTTACCTACGCCGGATCACTCACGGTCGAGACACGAGGGACTACCCACGGCGGCGGCTCCTGGCCGCAACCGGCACCGCCCTTCCCGGCGCGGTCGCCGGCTGTACGGGCAGCGATGGGAACGGGGACGACGGGACGCACACCATCGACGCGACGGTCGACGACGCCACGGGGTGATCGACCCGTCGTGGTGGGGTCACCGGCCGGGCCCGACACGTCTCGAGCCGGTGGGGGTTTAAGCGCTTCTCGTCACAAGGCAAAGCTATGAAGGGCTTTTTCGCGGCGAACCAGCACTCGAAACGGTGAGCAACGGCTCTCGGTCCGCCCGATATCGCGGGCCGATCGAGCGCTGTACCGAGTCTGCCGACCGAATACGGGCCGGTCGAGAACGAAAACTGGTTTAGCCCCCGGGCTGTCCCACCGACTATGATCATCAGCGGATCCGCGTCGCAGTCTCTGGCCGCGGCGCTCGCACGCGACCTCGAGGAACCGCTCGCTGCCGTCGAGTACGACCGCTTTCCCGACGGCGAACTGCTCGCCGCCGTCCCCGGCGTCGCCGAGGCCGAGCCGGAGCGGGCGGTGATCGTCGCCTCGACGGTCTCGAGCGACGCACACCTCGAGGTGCTCCAGTTGCAGGACGCCGTCCGCGAGGCCGGCGTCGAGGAGGTCGTCACCGTCCTGCCTTACATGGGCTACGGCCGGCAGGACGCGGCCTTCGAACCGGGCCATCCCGTCTCCGCGCGGGCAGTCGCGCGTGCGATTTCGACCGGGACGGACCGCGTACTGACCGTCAACCCGCACGAGCGAGCGGTCTGTGACTTCTTCGAGCCGACGGCGACGGCGGTCGACGCGGCCGGGCGACTCGCCGCTCCCCTGCCCGATGACCTCGCGGAGCCGGTTTTCCTGTCGCCCGACGCGGGCGCTATCGAACTCGCCGAAACGGTGCGGGAGACCTACGGGGCGGGCGAGACCGACTACTTCGAGAAGACCCGCCGCTCCGGGACCGAAGTCGACATCTCGCCGAGCGACGTCGAGGTCGCCGGCCGCGACGTCGTCGTCGTTGACGACATCATCGCGACGGGATCGACGATGAGCGAAGCCGTTGCCGTCCTTCAGGAGCGAGACGTCGGCCGGGTCTTCGTCACCTGCGTTCATCCCCTGCTGGCTCGCACCGCCGTCACGAAACTCTCGCGGGCCGGCGTCGAAGCAATCTACGGCACCGATACCATCGAGCGGGGCGTCGACACCGTCTCCGTCGCACCGACGCTCGGGGCACACCTGTAAGTAAACGATTAAGTAGCCCCCAGACGCGCGTCTAGTTGTTAGCGCGTGGCACGAGCGCGGCTCGGCCACACGAACCGTCGCGGAGAACGACCGGAACTCTCAGATGCACGGAATCGTCCACAAGACCCTCAAGGAGTACGTCGTCGAACGGACCGACGACGGCACCTGGGACACGATCGTCGAGCAGTCCGGCTTCGAGCCGAAGCTCTATCTCCCCGTTTCGCACTACGACGACAGGGAAATCGACGCTATCCTCGAGACGCTCTCGACGATGGCGACGCAGGACCGTCGGGCGATCGAGCGCGACTTCGGGACGACACTCGCCCCGAAGCTGCTCTCGACGTTCAGCGCCCACATCAAACGTGACTGGGACCTGCCCGAACTGCTCGCCGGACTCGAGGACGTCTACGACGACATCGAGGCCGCCACGGAGGACACCGCCCTTCCCGAACTCTCCTGTACGTCCGAGGCCGATCACGCGATCGTCAGCTACGATACCCACCGCGACCAGCAGTACTGCGGGCTCGCCCACGGCATTCTCGAGGGCGTCGTCGCCGCGTTCGGCGCGGACGCAGCGGTGACGGAAACGGCCTGCGTCGACGACGGAGCCGACGCGTGTCGGTTCCGCGTCGACCTCGAGTGATTGCGAGGGGCCGTTCGCCGCCACCGTCGGAACGCGATCGGTCGTTCCGGAGTTCTCGAACGCCGGTTCGGGCAGCTTTCACGTCGAACGGAGCGGGACGGGTTCGGCTAGCTGCGCCGACGGCCCGCTCTCGCCCCGACGAACACGAGTGCGATCGCTATCAGCGCCGCCAACACGCCGAAGCCGGGCAGTTTCTCGCTCACTGTCGTCGGAGCGTCGCCGCCGACATCGACCGTTGTCGTTCGATCGCCAACGGCGACCTCGTACTGACCGTCCGCGTCGAACCAGAGGGTGGTGTCGACCGTCGTCGTCTCGCCGGGTCGAAGCGCCACCGGGCGTTCAGCGGCGACGCCGTCGACCGTCCGGAACGCGATGGGAGCCGCGGCTGGCCGATCGCCGGCAGCCGCGACCGTCGCGGTCGCCGTCACCGACTCGCCGGGTTCGATGCTGTCGGGCGCGACCTGCAGCCCCCGCACGGTCACGCTCGAGGGCGACCGGACGACTGCCGTCAGCCGCTCCGAGCCGACGCGGATATCGTATTCGCCTGGCTCGGGCGGCGTCCACGAGAGGGCGTGGGTCGCATCCTCGCCGGGCGCGAGCGTCCCCCGGCGGTGATCGACGACGCGGCCGTCGACCTGTAACGTCGCGTCGTAGGTCCCCTCGCGCTCGCCGACGTTGGCGACCGCGCTCGGAACCGTCACGGGTTCGCCGGCCGGCACCGCGATGAGCGTGCGGTCGTCGCCGTCGGTGCCGCCGGTTGCCGACGCCGACCAGCGCGGCCATTCTCGCTCGGCTACGTCGATCGGCCCGGACCCCAGTCCGTACTCGAAGACCGCAACCGACTGCCCGAAGGCGGCCTCGTGTTCGCTCTGCGTCCACATGTCGGGCGTCTCCGCCGTCCGCGTGTACCGCTCCGCGGCCGCCCGGACCGCCGGTCCGCCTTCGTCCTCGAGCGCGTCCATGAACTCCGCCTCGGTCACGGGGTCCTCCTGGGCGTTCAGCGTCCGGAACACGTCCGCGAGCGTCCGATCACCCTCCGTCGCGAGCCGCAGCCGGCGGTCGAGCTCGCCGTAGACGAGTGCGCCCTTCGCGTAGTGGGTTTCCGGGTGGTCCCACGTCGACCGGTCGGCGAGGACGCCACCGGCGTACGGCTCGCGCTCGCCGCGCTCGAGGAGCGATCGGAAATCGTCGAAGTCAGTCGCGTCGCGCTCGAGGGCGAGCAGACCGGCGTAGTAGTCCGCCTGGCCCTCGGAAACCCACGCCACCGCGGGGTCGACCTCGGTCCCGTCGGCGAAGTCCTGGCGGATGTGGACGTACTCGTGGAGCCAGACCGGGTTCCGCTCGTCGAGCGCGGCGTCGTCGACGACCCACGCGTCCGACTCGCCGTACTGGAGTCCGCGCTTCGAGCCCCAGTCGATCTCGTTCGGCACCGCGACCACGAATACCTCGTCGTGCCGTGCGCCGACGGAGAGACGGTCGCGTGCGTCCGCGAGTGCGGTCAGTACCGCCTCGGGCGACGCTTCGAGCGTCGCGGCGTCGGGGACGGCCAGCCTGATCGTCCCGCCGTCGACGGGTCGCTCGTGGACCGTTACCGGGCCGAAGAAAGCGATATCGCCGCCGGTCGCGCCCGGGCCGTCGACGCGGACCGTCCGCTCGAGTCCGACGGGCGCGGTTCGCCGGTAGGAAAGCGACACGTCCGGAACCGCCACCACGCCCCAGTCGCCGGTATCGACGAACGTGTACCCCTCTCCGGAACCGTCCCCCTCCTGTTGGCTCCCCCGCCGCTCGGTCGGCATCGCGTACCGAATCGTCGCCTCGTCGGCGTCGCCGGTCCACTCGAACGTCCGTTCGTCCGTCCGCTCGACCCCCGCAGTCTCCGCGACGGTCGCGCCCGGCTCGAGTTCGATCTCGAGTCCCGTCACGGCCTCGGGGATGTGAACCGTCGTCTCCACCTCGAAGGTGTCGGGGTCGTCCTGCCGGTGGCGGAGGACGGTCGTCCGGGAGAGGATGTCATCGGAGTCGCTGCTCGCCGTCGACCCGGCACTCGTCCCAACCGAGGCGGGCGACTCGCCGACGGGCCCGATATCGATGCCGGCTGCCGACGGCGAGTCGTCCGCTCGAGACGGCTCCCCGGCACCGACACCGGCCGGCAGACTTCCGACAAGCAAGACGACGACCGCGAGGACGACGACACGGGAGTTCACTACTCGGTTCTGGTGAGTCAGCGATCAAGACGTTTGTGGCAGCGACACTGTCACGTTCGGGTGACTCCCTTCGGGCGGTACTGGTTACACACATATCCAGCTCAAAACCAACCGGCTCACCGCCCACGGGCCACTCCGTTCCCTGCTCAGGGCCGAGGGCCTCGCGTCCGCGTCGCTCTCGCGACGTTCGGCGGCCGCGATACTACCGACTGCGACGGTCGATACACGATCACACAGCCTCGTCGAACGGGTGTGCGGTGACGATCGGTAGCTTCGCTAGTCCGACGCCTCCGCCGCTGCCAACGGTTCGATCGCGATCTCCATCGACACGTCCTCGACGTCCCACTCCTTCCGATGGCCGTCCTCGACGGGCCGACGTTCGTCGGCACGGACCTCCTCGCGGATCACGTCTTCCCGTTCGTCGACGAGGTCGGCGATACGGTCGTCGTCGATCGCGAACTCGAGTGCGATCCGCTCTTCGACGTCGAGTTCGAGGTCCTTGCGCATCTCCTGGACGCGACGGATGACCTCGCGGGCGTAGCCCTCGCTCTCGATGTCGTCGGTCAGCGAGGCGTCGACGTAGGCCACGCCCCGGTCGTCGCCGTCGGTGCTAAACGCGGTGCCGGCGACGCTGTCCGGCGTCTGGGTCACGAAGGAAACCATCTCGTCGGTGATCTCCTCGCCGTCCTCGAGCACGTCCCCGACGGCGTCCTCGATCGCCGCGAGGCGCGGCTCGTCGATCCGGGCCTCGTTTAACGCGTTCATGACCCGACCGGCGCGGTCGCCGAACGCCGGGCCGAGTTCACTCATATCGGCCTCGGCGCTGTACTGGAGTTCGCCCCAGCGCTCCTCGGGCGAAACGAGTTCGACCGCCCGGGCGTTGAGCCGGTCCTCGAGCAGTTCGGTGTGGCGGGAAACGGCGTCGACGACCCGCTGGTCGTCGGCGGCCACGACGACGCGCGGAACGGGCCAGCGAAGCTTGCGGCCGGCCTGCTGACGGGCGTTCGCGCCGGCTTCCTCGATCGCACGCAGGAGAGCCACGTCGGTCTCGAGTTGAGTGTCCTCCCAGTACTCGTCGACGGCGGGCCAGTCCTCCATGTGGACGGTGTCGAACCCGTCGTTGCCGGTAAGCGTGCCGTAGATTTCCTCGCTGATAAAGGGCGCATAGGGCGCGAGCAGGGCAACGCTCTCCCGGAGCACGCGGTAGATCGTCGCGTAGGCGGCCGTCTTCGAGCCGCTGTCTTCTTCGGCCCACATGCGCTCGCGGACCGCCTGCACGTAGAACCGCGAGACGTCTTCGACGATGAACTCGATCAGCGCGTCGATCGCCTTGTCCTGGCGGAACTCCTCGAAGTGCTCGGTCATCTCCGCCTTCGTGGACTGGAGGCGGGCGAGCACCCACTCGTCGATCAGTTCGAGGTCCGAATCGACATCCTCCAGCGCCGTCTCCTGGGGATCGAACTCGTCCAACCGCATGTACGGCAGCGGGAACCGGAAGACGTTCCACAGCGTCCGGAGGTGGTTCTCCATCGTCTGCATCCCGTCCCAGTCGAAGCGCATGTCCTCGCCCTGCGGGTTGTTCGAGAGGAGGAACAGCCGCATCACGTCCCGGCCGTGGCGATCGATCGCCTCGTGGGGGTCGATCAGGATGTCCTTGGACTTGCTCATCGCGCGGCCGTCGGGCATGAGCGCGTGGCCGTGCATCAGGACCTCCTGGTACGGGCTCTCGCCGAGCGCCGCGGTCCCCATCCCCAACTGGGACCAGAACCAGCCCCGCGTCTGGTCGTGGGCCTCGAGAATGAGGTCGGCGGGCCAGAGGTCGTCGAACCGGCTGTCGTCCGCGGGGTAGTCTAACGTCCCCCACGAGGCGACCGAGGAGTCGAGCCAGACGTCGAACACGTCCGGAACGCGCGTGTAGGTGGTCCCGTCTTCGGTGATCGTCAGATCGTCGACCGTGTCCTTGTGGAGGTCGACGGCGTCCGGGTCGATGTCCTGATCGACGCGGTCCGCGAGTTCCTCGCGATCGCTGATGACGATCCGTTCTTCGTCGTCGTCCCGGTCTTCGGGCGTCCAGATCGGGAGCGGAATGCCCCAGTAGCGCTGCCGAGAGACGTTCCAGTCGGGCGCTTCCTCGACGAAGTCACGGAAGCGGTTGTCGCGGGCCCATTCGGGATGCCACTCGCTGTCCTCGATGTTCGCGAGGAGTTCGTCCTTGACGTCGGTGATCGTGATGAACCACTGGTCGGTGACGATCTGGAGGATGCCCGTGTCACAGCGCCAGCAGTGCCCATAGCTGTGCTGGACCGTCCCCGAGGCGAGCAACGCGCCGTTGTCCTCGAGGTCGGCCGTGATCTCCGGATCGGCGTCTTTGACGAACTGGCCCGCGTACTTGCCGGCCGCCTCGGTGTAGACGCCGTCGCCGCCGACCGGACAGAAGATCGGGAACCCGAGTTCGCGGCCGCGTTCGAAGTCCACTTCACCGTGGCCGGGCGCGGAGTGGACGAGCCCGGTACCGTCGCCGTCGGTATCGACGTAGTCGGCCGCGTAGACCTCGAACGCCCCCTCGTCGTCGACGTGGTCGGGCACCTCCTCGGCGAGCGGGTGCTCGTAGGCCCAGCCGAGCAGGTCCGCGCCGGACAGTTCCTCGACGACCTCGTAGTCGTCGTACCGACCCTCCCGCAGGACCGACTCGTGTTTCGCCTCGGCGACGTACAGCAGTTCCTCCTCGCCGTCCTTCTCGGCGCGGACGCCGACGTAGTCGCCGTCCTCATCGACGGCGACGAACGTGTTCGCCGGAATCGTCCACGGGGTCGTCGTCCAGACGACGAGCTGTCCCTCGCGATCCTCGAGATCGAACGTGACGTAGACCGAGGGGTCTTCGACGTCCTCGTACTCGACCTCGTTGTTCGCGATGGCAGTCTCACACCGGGGACACTGCGAGATCGAGCGGTGGCCCTTCTCGACGAGTCCGCGGTCGGCCGCCTTCGAGAACCCCCACCAGGCGGCCTCCATGTACTCGGGTTCGACCGTCCGGTAGGGATCGTCCCAGTCCATCCAGACGCCGAAATCCTGGAAGTCCTCCTGGAGCCCCTCGAGTTGCTCGTCGGCGTAGTCCTTACACTCCTGGATGAAGTTCTCCTCGCCGAACTCCTCGATATCCTGTTTATTCTCGAACCCGAGCCGTTCCTCGACGCGGGTCTCGATCGGGAGCCCGTGCATGTCGTAGCCCGGCCGATCGGTGACGTCGTACCCCTGCATTCGCAAAAAGCGGAGGTAAACGTCCTTCAGCGACTTGTTCCAGGTCGTTCCCATGTGCGCCGAGCCCGACGTGTACGGCGGGCCATCGACGAAGAAGAAGGACTCGCCGTCCGATCGGTGCTCGACCGTCTGCTCGTAGGCATCGACGTCGTCCCAGTACTCGAAGACCCGCTGCTCGAGTTCGTGTGGGTCGTACTGGTCGTCGACCTCGCCGAACCTGCTCATACCACACCTAATCGCCTCCGACAGTAAAGAGGAATCGATATTGCGGGTCACCGCCCGGTCGCCACCGTTCGCTGGCGGCGGCTATCGGAGCCGCTGATAGCCGGGCACACCCGTCACACGACGGCTGTGTGATCAGTGTGTACAGTTCAGTACCAGTCTACGAATTCGAACCCCGAGCCAGTCCCGCGACGCTCAGACGTACTGCGAGAGCACCTTCTGATAGCCCAGTCCGTACGCGCCGGCATAGAGCATGACGCCGCCGAGTGTGGCCAGCCACAGCGCGATCATCGCCTCGCCGGACCCGTAGTGCTGGACGCTCGCCTGTTCGACGAGGACGCCGCCGACCGTCAACACGGCGCCGATAAGGGTGTAGAGGCCCAATTGGAGTGATTCCGCGAGTAGTTCCGGACCGATCGATGTCATTAGCACGCCGTTAGCCGCCCGTCCAAGGTAAACTTGTCCCCTCAAATGTGACGGGACAGCACTGCTCACACAGTCGGAATCGACCGGCCTAAACCGCTGGAGACGTATCCCCGACCGTGCCCGCGTCCGACTCCGATACCGACGCTGACCCCCACTCCGCAGGCACCGCCGACCCCACCTATCCGACCGGTCACAACGTCCTCGAGCCCGGCTGTACCCGTTGTCCGGCCCTCGCCGACTCCCGGGAATGCATTTCGTGGGGGACCGGCGACCGCGACGCCAGCATCGTGGTCGTCGGCGAGGCACCCGGCCGCGGCACCCCTGACGCCGACCGCTGGCGGGGCGGAAACTGGACCGGCAAGGCCTACACCTCGTGCCACTCCGGCCGGCGCATCCGCCGGCTGCTCGCCGACGTGGGCTACGGCGACGACGCCTACTACACGAACGCGGTGAAGTGTTTTCCCGCCGATCCCGAGGAGCCGACAAGCAACCGAGAACCCACCCCCGAGGAACGGGAGAATTGCCGGCCGCACCTGCTGACCGAACTCGAGCAGGTCGAGCCGGCGGTCGTGCTGGCGACCGGCAAACACGCGACGAAAACAGTGCTTTCGGCCGAAGGGCGGGACCTCGAGGGGTTCGTCGACAGCGTCCTCGAACCCGTCCGGTGTGACCGACTCGAGGTGTGGCTCGTCCCGATACTACATCCATCGTACCAGGACGTCTGGATCGGGCGACTGGGGTACGACCGCGAGGAGTACCTCGCGGCGATCGGCGAAACGCTCGACGAATGCTGTAGTCCTTCCAGCGAGGGAGGGGACGCCTATAGTAGCAATTGAAACGAGTGACACACTGATCCCAACGCTGTCGTGCGATCAGGTGTGTACTGACGTTCAGTTGCTACTAGAGACATCTCGAAGCGACCGTGCTGCGATGGACACATCGCGGCCGCCGCCAACTGCACGATCGAAGCCGATCCCCGGTCGAATCGTCGGTAACCTTCATACGGCGAGCCGACTCATACTCGCGTATGAGTACGATCTTCAGCCAGATTGTGGAGGGAGAGATCCCGGCACGAATCGTGTACGAAGACGAGACGACCGTCGCGTTCCTCGACGCCAACCCGCTGGCTCCGGGCCACACGTTGGTTATCCCGAGAGACGAGTATGAGCGACTGAACGACGTTCCGGATGACATCGCCGCGGACCTCTACGACACGGTTCACCGCATGGTCCCCGCCGTCGAGGAGAGCGTCGACGCCGATGCGACGACCGTCGCGTTCAACAACGGCGAAGCGGCGGGCCAGGAGGTCCTCCACGTCCACTGTCACATCGTCCCCCGCTTCGAGGGCGACGGCGGCGGCCCCATTCACGCCATCGCGGGCGATCGGCCCGACCTCGACGACGACGACCTCGACGACATCGCCGCGGACATCGAGTCTCGAGCCTGACCCGGGCGTGGGAGTCGCGCTCGAGCGACCGACACCGACGCATCGCGAAGACGATGCTGTCGGCGACGGCTGCCGTCGGCGGTCCCAGTGCCGTGACGTTTTTGCCGTCCGCGTGTGTGGCTCGGGTATGGCCCTCGCCGGCATCGTCGCCGAGTTGCGTGCCCATCCCGTCGCCGTGGCTCTCGAACTCGGCAGCGTCCTCGTTTGCTGTCTGTTGTTCGCCGGGACGTTCGTCCTCCTTGCGACGGGCGCACCGACCGGCAGGGGCGACCCGTGGCTGGCACTGATCGGCGTCGGCGTCGCCTTCGTGCTCTTCTGGACGGTGCTCGTCCCGCTGTACGAGCGGACACGGACCTAACGAAGGTCTGGATGTCCCGTTCGGAACGTGGGGATCCGTGGACTCTGACAGCAAGTCATTTACTTACGTGACGACTCGTTAGAAACGAATGCCCTCCGGCAAGTCACGACGACGGCTCCTCGCCGGTGCCGGTAGTGTCCTATTCGGCGGCAGTGTCGCAGTCTTCGGCGGTGACACCATCACCGCCAATTTGGAATCCACTGGGTCCACCCAACTCGGCGCTACTGATCTCACCACGGGAACGATGCCAGCGAGTGCAGACACGCTCGCCGTGGCGCAGGTCGACCGAACGGAGCCGCCAGAGGCTGTCCGCGCCGTCGCCGGATTGATCGCCGAAACCTGTCCGTTTGCTTCAGTTCCCGCGCGACTTCGCGGACTGGTATCCACGGATTCGTCTCAGACCGTCGATCCGTCACGCATCGGGAAACTCGCATTCGTCGGTTCGGCCGACGGTCGCGGTGCAGTCGTCGTCTGGGCAGACTGGACGGAAGATCACTTCGCTGATGTCGTTAGCGTGGGTGGTTCCACCGACCGCCGGACTGAAATGCGCTACGGCAGGCCGATGTACATCGCCGGAGACACAGCCGGGAGCGTGCTCGCAGAGACGGCGTTCGTCGTCGGACATCCGTCCATCGTCGTGGACACCATCGGGGTCTGGCACGGCGACGAGGGACCAGTCGGTGAATCGACGCTTTCGACATACTCCCTGACCCGACGGCAGTCTCCGTTTCGGTTCACTCTCGGCGAAGTTCAACCACTGTGTGACTGCAGTACAGACGTTCGGAAGTCACCGGTGTACGATCACGTCACACGTCGGTATGGGTTCATCTCGAACGCAGGAGTGCTCCGTGTGTCAATGGCGCTGGACTCGAAGAACTCGGAAAATACCGCGGCACTTGCGGCCGCTCTCCGTCGGGACCTCGGTCTCACGGAGGGGGTGGCTGCTCGGGTCGAACTTCCGAGCGAGGCCGGTTCCGAACTCTCCGTCCGTGAGGGGATCGACGCCGTGACGGTCCGATTCTCTCCCGCGGACACACCACACCCGAGTACGCTTACCGATCTCTTCGGTGGCCTTTCACAACTCGTTGCAGGGGAGTGACGAAGCCGTGGTGTCCCAACATCTTATCAAGAGTTGTATGCTGGTCTCCATTGACGGACAGTTGTCGTAGATCATTGCTATTGATCAGTGTCTCCGATTCGCCTGAACGACGGCTCGAGTCGTCGTTCTCGTCGCTGTCCGATTATTCTGCGGCGTCGGCAGGTCGAATCCAGATAGCACGGCGCGGTTCTGTCTTTTTCTTCCGGATGCGACCGCTGTCGGCAAGGTCGGTGAGAAATTTGTACGCCGTCCGGCGCGGAATGTCCAGTTTGTCGGCGATTTCTCGACTGGTGTAGGGTTCAAGTGGCTCCATCGTCTCGTAGACATCGTCCGCAGTGACGTCGTGTTCCGCAGTAAATTGTCCTCGAGCGTTCCGTTCCCGGTTCTCGTCCATGGATGGCGTTCGGTATCCCTGATGTTAAAACCTTGCCCAACACGGCACCGGAAACTTTATTACCCACACCTTACAAGGCACGGATACGGAAGACCAGTCCCTCGGGGCGTGACTGTCGAGGAAACGCCCGCGTGCTGATGACACGCGGACTGGGCTTCTGTGGGCAGAAACCCATGTCGATGAAGACAGTCGCCGGACTTCAGGATTCCGGCACGGCCACAGATCGTCTGCCAAACAGGGCGGCTGTAGCGCGTGGGCGTTCGATGACGGTTTCACGCGCGTTGCCTGCTCGAGCCGAGCGGTCGTTTCGGGTGAGCGCGGATGAGCGACGCGGACGTCGATTCCGAGACGGCCGAATCGCTCGCCCGCGCACGGCTCGCCGAGGCGCTCAGACATCCCGGCGAGTCGACGGGAAGCGACATCGCCCGGCTTGCGGAACTCGCCGACGCCATCACGACCGCGCTGGACCGTGGCGAGAGACCCGAGAAACGCACCGTCGAGGAAGCCCGCTTCCGTGCGGACCGGATCGAAACGCGGCTGGACGAGGTGACGGCACTGTTCGGCTGGCACCCGCGGGATGCGGGCGCGAACTGGGGGGTCCCTGCCCGACGACCGACGGGCCGAGATCGAGGCCCGCGACTCGGGTGACGATACCGGGAGAGGAACCGGGAACGGCATCCGCCCGCCCGATCGAGTCGAAAATCGGAGGAAGAGGAGCTAGAGGAGCGTCCCGATGAGGAGATCCCCATAACAGATCGCGATCAGCAGTCCGACGAAGATCGGCACCAGAAACGGCGTCCCGGGCGAGATCCAGACCGTCTCCGCGGTCGCGAGCACCTCGAGCCCGTCGCGGAGCGTCTCGGGCGTCGTCCCGTAGGCCGAGCCGTCGATATCGTCCAAGAACGCCGCGGCACCCCAGGGATCGTCGGACGGCGAGGCCATCTCGGACCCCCGTTCGAGCCCCGCGTCCTCGGCGGTCGACTCGAGCGTGCCGCCGTCCCCGCGAACGGGTCCATCCGCCGTCACCGCGCCGTCGGTCGGCGGGTTCGGCTCGGCCGGCAGCGTCGCCGGATCCCGGTACCGATCGGGTCGCTCGCGAAGCTCAGCCAGCGAGAGCCCCCGCCAGCGGAGGTACATCCGCAGCGCGTCGAGATCGAGCCCGCCCTGAGAGAGCCCCGCAGGCGTCTCGAGCAGGCGGCCGTGGGTCTCCGGCACCCGATCCCACGCGACCGGCCAGCCGACGATCATGACCGGGGCGATCCGTCCCGCGGCGGCGTTGCGGACGGCGAGAACGAGCGGCAACACGACACCGACCAGGACGGCGTTGGTGAGGATGGTAAACGAGAACGCGCCGACGGTCGTGGTCGACTCGAGCGGGAGCGTCCACGAGCCAAGCGTGTATTCGGGAAACGTCGGGAAGAGGACGGCGAGGACGAGCAGGGCCTTCGCGTCGGCCCCGCCGAAGCCGCCGAACCACCAGAACAGGTAGGCGATGGGAACGACCAGGCCGAGACTGATCGCCGTCGGAATCAGGAACGCGTCGGTCCAGGCGGTTCCGCCGGCGGTCCAGGCCAGCCAGCCGTCCCAGAGCAGCAGCGCAGTCCCCAGCAGGGAGAGGGGGATCCAGACGGTGCTCGAGACCCGGCGGGTCTCGATGTCGCGGTAGGCGGTCCAGGCGAAGACGGGGACGGCGACGAGTCGAAGGAGGTCCGGACCCGTCGCGACGGCACCAGCGAGCGTCACGACCGTTCCTCGGAAGCGCGGTCCCCTTACGTTTTCGGCCTTCCGGGCGGACGGTCACGGAACGAAGCAACGACCGGTATCGGCCACGGACCGCCGGTCATGCGCCTGGTCCCCGAAAAGCAGCGGAACAAACGGTATATCCGTCGGTACTGACAAGGGACCGCCCATGAAAGAGGGCGCAGTGTGTTCGACCCTGTACGTCGGCGTGCTGCTTGTGGTTCCGGGCCTGCTGGCCTGGCTGACCGGTCAGGCGTTTATTTTCCCGAGTCTGGACCCCACTGCCTTCCTGTTAGCGACGGTTCGAGACGGGGACGTGACCGCGCCGCGGCGCGTGATCGGCGGTCACGCCATCGGCGTCGTGGCAGGGCTAGTCGCGTATCACGCGATCGCGCCCGAGTTCGGTGTGAGCATGCCCACGGCCGCGCCGATGCTCGCGACCGCACAGCTCCGCGTCGTCGCCAGCGGCGTGGTCGCCGCCGTCCTCACGACGGGCGGGATGCTCGCGACCGAGACGGTCCACCCGCCCGCCTGTGCGACGACGCTGATCGTCTCCCTGGGGCTCCTCCCGTCGCTCGTCGACGGCGCGCTCATCGTGGTCGCCGTCGTCGTCCTCGTCGCCGTGCACGAACTCGTCGTGCACGGGCCGGCGTTCAGCGGCTCCTCTCGGGGGCGTCGCTGAACTCGTCGAAGAGCGCGGCGACGCGGTCCTCGATCCCGTCGCGGATTGCACGGACTGCCTCGAGCTCGCGACCGTCCGGGTCCTCAAGCGCCCAGTCGCGAACGTCGACGGCTGCGTCCACGTCGCCGAGTTCGAGCGTCGAACAGCCCATCGTCGCGACGGTGTCACACGAGCGGAGGGTGTCGGGGGTGATCTCCCGGGGTGTTCGGTCGGTGAGGTCGACGCCGACTTCGTTCATGACGGCGATCACGCCCTCGTGAACGCCGTCGGCGGGACGGGTGCCGCCGGTCAGGATTTCGACGCGGTCCACGAGGCCACGGCGGTCACGTTCGCGTTCGGCGAACGCGGTGGCCATCTGGGAGCGGCCGGCGTTCTGGACGCACACGAAGGCGATACGAATCGGGTCGTCTACAGTGGGTTCTGTTGCCATGATTGTGGGTTGCGTGGGTAGTCGTCGGTCGGTGATTCGGCTGTCGTTGCCTCAAGGCGTTCTCGACAGTCGCCAAGCACCAGCACCGCGGTCAGCCTCGAGAACGCGCCGGTCGCGGACACGTCAGTAACGAAAGTGAAACGCGATCCCGAAATCGGGATCGCCGGCAATAGCGCACGAAGCGCCGGTATCGGTTCCATCCTGTTTTATAACTCTCTTGGACCACCATGTAGTATGGAGATCGAGCCGAAGATTCGATTTGCAATTGAACACATCACCTTCGGATACGGTGTTCACTATCTTCTGCAGGTTCTTCTTCTCCAGTTCGCATCACTATTTCTATCATTCCAGTTCTCTAAGGATCTTGTATTGGAAGTTGAAAAAAAGAGCCTCTTTATGATAGTATACAGTGGTGCCTCAGTCATATTCGTTCTAATACTACTTCTGTTCGTCAAAAGAATGAGCGAGCGGACTCTTTCACCAAAACTCCACAGAAAATCTAATATTTTGGTCTCGGCAGCAGGGTACTTTCTCGCGTCTGGTGTGATAGTTGTTTTCGGATATGTTATTCTGATCCATGCTACCTCCCGTGGAACAGGAATTGGGGCGCTTGATTACGTATTCTCAGTCATGCTTACAGCACTATTTGCAACTCTACTTGCTGTTGGTTATCACGCTCGCGTAGTTGATGACCAACCTGACCGAGATCGTATCATCAATACGATCTCCAAGTGGGAGGAATCTTTCTCTTGGGTCGAATACGAAGAAGGTACGGAAGGCCGGAAGTCGACACGTGAAGAGTTTGGATCTTCATTAGAAGAAATATCTGACCTACTATCCATGGCAAAGACAAAGGACGGACGCGAATTGAAAGATGAATTTGAATCATGGAGGTCGTCTTTTGAACAGCATAGTCAGCTATCCAAAGAAACAATTATCAGGGGACAGCAGAACAAAGGGAATGAACGGTTAGAACAGGAACACAAACAACTAGAGGAAATTCGGGACCAGTTTCAAGTGATAAAAGGGTCATAAGACAGTGCAACCGTATAAGAAATTAGAGGACGTGGTTCCTCACGAGGAGAATATACTGATCCTCACTACTAGTGATACCTGTTTCAATTACGATTTTTCGGATATTGTTGAAGAGATTCGGGAAGGAATCCGCGGAGACAAATTACTTATTGAAGAATATTACCATTCTCTATCAGATTTGTCTAACCGAGACAAGTTGATTCAAAACAGTGTTTGGGTCATCCATTGGAATGAATGCCTAAAGGATGACCAGTACCCCCAGTTAGGATTTTATTTGGAGACACGAAGTTACCCTAATGAAGCAGAAGTTATCATCTGCGTTGACGGTGGTTCTGCCACAGTATCCAAAGTAGAGTCAGAATATCCGCATCTTACTGTTGCATCCAGCAAAGAGCAGTTAGTAGCATACTCACGGGGTCATTTGAATACCGCGAACCCGATAACAAAAGGCGGCCGCAAGAAGATCAAGCGGTGGAATGAAGAGGTTTGTGAAGACTTGGGGGTGATCTGATGCCTAGTGAATGGAAGGTACTGAAACGGGCAGTTGAGTCGCTTGACCTTACTAGTGATGAATTTGAAGATTATGTAATGGTCATCACAGATGTATACGGTGATGCCATTGCTAGCTCCGGCGATTTTGAAGACTTTAGCGAGGAATACTATGATTTCCTCAATAGAAAAGTGTTCCCGCACGAGAGGGTGATTTCAACTCTTAGAGAAGCAGGAGTATCCGAAGAAGACTTGATTGTCTTTCAGGATGGCGAGGTCCCTTGCGATGATCTTGTGAAGACATGGAACAAGATCGAGTTTAATATTGACGAGCTTGTGGACATGGCGATGATGCTCAAATTGGTGAAAGATTATTCCTTTTATTCTGAGAACGATATGATCGAATCTCGATACCGTTTCCAGAAATTGCTGTATTTCATCAATAAATACCTCAAGAAAGAAGAATCCTATACCATCAGTAACTCTGTGGGTGGAGAACTCGGAATGCTGGACAGAACAGGTTATCGTTACCGGTTCACGAGACGAGATTCAGGACCGTATTCCAACGTGGCCTATGAGGATAAGAATCGTCTGTACGCATGGAGTTTGATAGATGAACTAGTCGTTTCGGAGGATGGTACTGGCGAGGTCGCTGAACGAAACCGACGATACGGAATAAAATTAACCCCACGAGGAGAGGCGATGGTAAAACGGGTCTACGACCGGATCGAAGAATCAGATAGTGTCATAATCTACTCATGGAACGACACCCAGAACAAGGTCGTTAGAGAGATCGCAGGGATGTCACATGACGAACTAACTAATATGGTTAAAGGAGATAAAAGCCTACTGCGAGCAGAGAGCGGAGATGAGTTACTGGTTGGTCCAGAGAAAAAGTTCCAAACTAGTGAGATCAATTTCGTGGAAGAACTAACGGAGGAGATCGCTCATGGCTAGTCGCGAAGAAGTGATTAGTAGCGTTGTTTCTGATCTCGAACAGAAAAAAGGCATTGAGCCAGAAGACATTGAAGAAGGCGAAAATATCCTACGAGAGAATTATGATACTCTTGATTTCCCTGTAGGTCGAGTCACTCTACAGCGTATTTGGATAGATAAATTCAGAAATCTAAATGATGAAGATGTCCGATTTGAGAATCAGAATACAGTTCTTTATGGAGAAAATGATAGTGGGAAAACAGCTGTCTTGGAAGCTATTCGGTTTAACTTATTTGGACGGCAAGAGAGGCAGAGAATAACACTCCCCGACCCCATTCAACATGACAAAAACTCACTCACTACTGTCGGAAATTGGACGGTAGACAGTCAACACCATCTTATTCGACGATCTATGGAAAAAGAGGGGTCGGCATATGTTGGTCATCAACGTCCAAAATTAGTTTTCGACCCTAATTCCGAAGATGCCAATCCACATCAAGCCCGAAATACCCAACAGGATATCTCAGAAGCATTTGGTCTCTGGCCGGTTGAATCCCGTGAGTTAGGCCGCTATAATATATTCTCACTATTCTGTTTGATGGCTCCTGACTTTAAGACCTTCCTGAGGTGGCAGGACAAGGACGACTTCCTAGACCTCCTGTTTGGGATGGACATGGCGAGTGCGATCAATCAAAGCAAGACTCTGAGGCAGAATAAGTACGCAATATCTGACGAGGAGAAAACAGCACCAGAAGAGTTGGCAGTTGCAAAAAGCCGCATAGACGAAATTGAAGAGAGACTATCAAAGCTGTATGGATATAAAGAGCGAGTAAACGAGATTATTTCAGCCAAGAAAGACGAGCTGCGTTCAGTCAATGACGTAATTCAGAGGGATGATGAGTATCAGAGACTCAAAGAACTCGAATCAAAGCGGCTTCGGCTGGAACGCCAAGTGAGTAAACTGGAATCTGAAAAACGAGAAACGCGTGGCGATCTCCGGCAAAAACGAGTGCGCATAGAGCGGTTGGAAGAGATGCAGATGGGCGAGGACCTTCATTCCACCGCTCAGGAACTACAGAAGTACATGAATGTACCCGATCGGTGTCCTGTCTGTACCAACGATGTAGATGATACCCAGCGCCGTCGGCTACTGCAAGAGGGTAGCTGCCCCCTTTGTGCAAAACCTGTTCCAACGGAACGAATCGAAATTGGATCGGAAAGAGATGTTGAAGAATCAATTGAGGAACAGGAGAAAATGGCAGAGGAGTTGGTCGAGCTGCGAGACGAAGAGAGGAAATTAGAGGGAGAATTTAAGAGACTGGTTAGGGAACTTCAGGAGAAGGAGTCTGAGCTAGAGCGAGTAGAAAGCCAGATAGAGGACAACAGTGCGGAAAGACTTCTCGAATATCAGGATGAATTAGAGAAGACGGTTTCTGACCTAGAGGGAACGGCCACCGCGATCCAAGTCGAAGTAAACGCTAACAAGAGGGAGTTAGAGAGTTTGGAAGAGGAGATGGATAAACTTCAAGGTGCATATGAATCCCGCAAATTAAAATCTCGAAAGATACAGGCTCTATCGTCTTTTGAGAAGTCTGTGAATTATCATATAGAGCAAGAACGGGCCAGTCTAAAGAATGAACTTGAATCAGAAATGAACACTCTACTAAAGTATTTCAAAGAGGGATCTTTCGCAGATGCGGACGAGGTGACGTTCGATAGCCAAGGCGGGTATAATTTTACTGTTGAGATGGATGTGCAAGATGACATTCCGTCAAGTCGTCATAATCAGAATTCGAACGAAGGCAAAATCCTTGCCCTGCTGTTCCATACTACAGTACTAAAACTGCTTTCAAAGCAGAGCAATACCATCCCAATTCGGATGTTCTTAATTGATTCCCCTTATTCTGATGCACCTGATACTGGAAATGCTCCCGACATCACCCGATTTTTATCAGCACTTCCCGACATCCTTCCTGACTACCAAATCATTCTTACAGTAGCCGACACCTCAATGGTTGAGAGGCAGGACTTTAGCGGCGATTATAAAATACGGAATTTCTCATAACTTGCCTCGGTGTGATTTCGTTCTAAATATGAATCTCGAGTTTGTCAAGCCAATAATCCAGTAACATTGCTCAACCAGTACACTATCCTCCCTTCTACCATTTCGAGTCTTAAACTGGGAGATTCCAAGAACTGCGAGAAGCGAAGCTATCGACGCCCAAAAATATGGAAACCGGGTTTATGAACCGCGTCCCGGCTGTTAACAATTATTAGCTGCTGTGTCTTAGATGACGCGGTTCTGCAGGTAGTCGAGGTGCTTGGCGTTGTAGACGATTTTGACCTCGTCAGTCTCGGCGGACCCGATGCAGGTCAGGCGGACGTTTTTCTCCTCGACCTCTTCGTCGGAGAGGATCTGCTGCATGTCCATGTCGATCTCGCCCTCGAAGACGATCGCGGCGCAGTTCGCACAGGCACCGGCGCGACACGAGAAGGGCCAGTCGTAGCCCTGTGCTTCGGCCGCCTCGAGGATGTATTCGCCCTCGGCGACTTCGAGCGAGCCGTAGTCCTCCTCGTCGAGGCCGGCATCGGCGGCCTGCTCGAAGAGGTCGTCGTCGTCCATGTCCCAGCCCTGATCGTCCAGTACTTCGTAGTTGAGGTATTCTACCGTGGGCATCACTCTGCGATTCGAGTCCCGCACTGGTATAGCTTGCTGTTCAGTCCTAAATTGTCTTTGAGCCAGAATTGACCAATTCGGAGGAAACAATGCCTCGGTTCGTTACAAGAGGAGTGCTCGAGCGGCAGAGGAAGCAGAAATGTCCGAACGTATTCGCAGGACCGGTGCGTTCGTTGCCGGGTCCGAAATTCAGGGGGGACGCCCATTGACATGCCGCCGAGTCGAGGGGATGGTCCGACGGAGCGCGACAGCGGGACGAGGAGAAAGAACACGTCCGCCAACCCGGCCGAGGCGAAGGGGATGCTCCTCAAGGCGATTGCAGAACCGACGGCCCCGTCGGGACGGCATTACAGCAGCGAGGTCACGAGGTCCGGTGACGGTGAACCGAGGGCCGGCATTGGCACCGATGGGCCGGCACTGTTGCCGCATGCGGGGTCGTAGCTCCAACGAAAGCAGACGGCGTCTTGCCGGAACTACCCGGATCGGATACCGGAGACGGCTGTTCCGGTCGAGCACCGCCGTCGGATCAGAACCCGAAAATCGGGATGAACCGGAACGTGAGATAGGCACCGACCGTCGAGATCGCCGGCACGACGTTCTGCATGAGGATCACGCGAGCGGTCGTCGAAGGATCGAACAGGTCCGACGCCTTCGGGATGTCTTCGGGTTCCTCCTCGCCGATCTCGGGCGACTGTTCGCCTTCTTCCTCGGCGGTCAGCGCGCCGACCGAAACGCGAGTCTCCTCGCCGGCCCTGACGCCCGACAGCGTCGTCGTCCGGGTCGCTCGGCCCCAACCGAGACCGATAATACTCATCGTCGCCACTACGACGAAACTCGCGGGAATACCGATGATCGACAGCGAAATCACGATCGCCGATGCGACGACTGCGACGACGATCGCCGCTGTCAGCGGGAGGTTCGTGATGTCGTTGCCGAGCGTGTCGAGCGTTCGGCGAGCGATGGTGAAGCAACCGACCGTGACCGCCGCCGACCCGATGAGGATGAGCGGGACCATGTCGACGTCGCCAGTCCCGTAGATCGGTGCGATGGCGTTCGCGATGTTACTCGTCCCCGAGGAAAACGCCATCAGACACCCGATCCCGACGACGGCGAACGCACCGGAGATTTCCCGCCGCGTCGCGTTCTCCCCGAACCGGAGCCGGGGGACGAAACCAGAGTAATCGATCGTGATCATCTGTCTGCCACCATCGTTCCCCTCGATCGCGATCCAGGCGTTGATCCGCGGGTAGAAGTACCGGCCGACGACTCCCGCCACCCAGAAGCCGATGATCGGCGCGACGATCCACCAGACGACGATCTCACCCATCACCGCCCAGTCGAGTTCGCCGGTCGCGAGTCCGAGCGCGGCGATCGCGCCGACGGCCGTCATCGATGTCGACGCGGGGACGCCGGCGTAGTTCCCGATGAACAGCGCGCCGCCGATGAAGAAGAGCACGGCGACGTTCGACCGCGTGGTGAAAATGCTGGAATCCCGCACGAGCTCTTGGCCGAGCGTATTGACGACCTTCGGGCCGATGGTGATCGCCCCGAGGAAAAAGAAGATCGACATCAAGCCCGCTGCCATCAGTTTCGTGATCACGTTGGCACCGACGGCCGGCCCGAACGCGGGGCCGGTGGTCGAACCGCCGATGTTGAATCCGACGAAGATCGCGACGAGAATCCCTACGATAAGCAGTACTTCTGGCACGGCAGATAACTCGTACGTCCGACCGTAAAAACGCGCCTATTTGCGGTTCCCATCGTTCGACCGGAGACGCGCGGAGCGTCGAGACGCGCGTCGTTCCGGGGCGGATGAAACGGCGGGTCAGCAGCTTACCGGACGACGACGACCGGAACTGGGGACCCCTGAACGACCTTCTCGGCGATGTTGCCGACGAAGACGCGATCCACCACAGACCCACTGTGGGTGCCGATCACGACCGTCTCGTAGTCGTTGGCCCGGTCGATAATCGCACGAGCGGGATTGCCCAGTTCGATCCGGGTCTCGAGTTCCGCGTCGCCGCCGGCGTCCGCGACGATTTCGCGTGCGCGATCGAATATCGGCTCCGCGTGTTCCGCCGCTGCGTCCTCGAGATCGTCGGCGAGCGCGAGCCCCGTCGCGTGTCCCCACATCTGGGACGGCTTGCCGACGACGTGCAAGACCGTTATCTCGGCGTCGGGATAGACCTCAAGGGCGTACTCGAGGGCGCGTTCGCTCATTTTCGAGTCATCTATCGGAACCAAGACGCGTGAGACCATAGGTCACATTCCACGCCGGGAAGAATAAACACGCAGGAACGGCACGGTCCCGGACCGGCGACCGAGCGGGTTCGGGGCACGGTCTGTGGCTCGACGAGCGCGAGACGAGAGTGGGACGAGTGTGCAGTGTCTCGAACTGAGTGGCTGCCTCGAGTCAGAGTCCGAAGATCGGAACGAACCGAAACGTGGCGTACGCACCGACTGTCGCGATGAGCGGGACGATGTTCTGCATGAGGACGACGCGGGCCGTCGTCGCCGGATTGAAGAGGTCGACCGCGCTGGGAATCCGTTCCGGGTCCTCGTCGCCGATCGACGGCAGCTCGTTGCCCTCCTCGTCGGCGGTCAGCGCGTCGACCGAGACCGGGACCGACTCCTCGCCCCGGACGGCGTCGGCCACCGTTATCGGGCGCGTCGCCCGCCCCCAGCCGAGACCGATGATACACATCGTCGCGATGATGACGAAACTCGCGGGAATGCCGATCGCGGAGAGAAAGATGACGAGCGAGGCGCTCACCGTCGCGGTGACGATCGCCGCCGTCAACGGGAGCTCCGTGAGTTCGTTCCCCATCGTCTCGAGGGTGCGCCGCGCGATCGTGACCGTGCCGATCCCGACCGCGGCACAGCCGATGACGATCGCGGGATTCATCTCGAGTTCGCCGCTCCCGACGAGCGGGGCGATCGCATTTGCGATGTTCGAGGTCCCGGAGCTGAACGCCATCAGACAGCCAATGGCGATCACCATTGTCACGCCCCCCAACTCGCGCCAGGTCGTGGTGTCGGTCGGGAACGGAATCGGAACCCGACGGGACCGGTCGATCCGGTAGAGGGGCCCCGCACTGCGCGTCATCGCGAGCCGTCGATTGAGAGACGAGTAGAAGTAGCGGCCGATAATCAGCGAGACCCAGAACCCGATAAACGGAGAGACGATCCACCAGATAGCGATCTCGCCCATGACTGCCACGTTGAGTTCGCCGGCGGCGAGTCCGAGACCCGCAATCGAGCCGACAGCCGTCATCGACGTCGACGCGGGGACGCCGAAGAAGTTGCCGACGAACAACGCAGCACCGATAAAGAAGAGGACGCCGATACTCGCCTCGAGCGTGAAGACGCTGGGATCCCGGACGAGTTCGCGGCCGAGAGTATCGACGACGCGGCGACCGATCGTCCACGCCCCGACGAAGAAAAACACCGTCATCAGCACGCCGGCCGCGGTCTTCGAGATGGCATCGGCACCGACGGCCGGGCCGAACGCCGGGCCGGTCGTCGCACCGCCGACGTTGTATCCCACGAAAACGGCCACGAGAATGCCGACGAGAAGCAACACGGAAACCATACTGAGAGACAGCTATCACGTCGATTCGGATATTCGTTATGCCGTCTCGTACGCTGAGAGGATCGACAGCCGTCGGACGCGAGTCTCGATCGACGAAACGGGAGACGGCGACGAAGGTTATCGAGCGGCGTTGCCGGTCTCGTCCTCTCCGCCCGCCGTTTCGTCGACGACCGTCTCCTCGAGGAGATCCTCGATTTCGTCCTCGCGTGGACGACGTTCGATGCGTTCATCGACGGTTTCGATCCGTTGCTGGACCGTGTCGACTTGCTCGCCGATCGTCTGTTCGACGGCTTCTTCGACCGTCTCTTCCATCTCCCTCGTCATCCATTCCGGATCGAAGCGCGCCATCTTCCAGATCACATGTAATGCGTACGATACGAGGACGCCCAACCCGAGCGCTAACCCGACTCGCGTTCCCTCAACGACGATCAAGGCGACCGAGACGAAAATCAGGCCGCCGTAGGCGAGATCGATGATCGCGTCGAGATGGCGCGGCTTCATCGCTCGATCAGCCCCTGCAGCGCAGTTGCGAGTTGGTTTCGGACTCGATCCATACGGGGTCGCACCACGTGCCGTCATTTCAGGGTACCGTGTGAAGTCACTTTGGGGAATCTGCAGCAGACGCCTCAGAAGAACGTGCTTCCGAAGACGGTGGCCACCGACAGCAGTAACTGCAGCGGCGCGTCGATGCGAACGGAGTCGGTAAAGCGGGAACCGCCGGGGCCGTAGACGAACAGGATCGTCCGATAGCCGATCGGGCCCAGGAAGGCAGTGCTCGCGGCGCTGGTCGGTCGGCGAAACCGTCGCCTTTACTCGCGCCGGCCCCGCGCACTCGAGTATGACCGACGACGCGAGCGGCGAGGACGAGAGCTTCGAGGTGATACCGGCGGTCGACATCCAAGACGGCGAGGTCGTCCAGCTCGTGCAGGGGGAGCGCGGGACCGAAAAGACCTACGGCGATCCAGTCGCGGCCGCCCAGCGGTGGATCGACGCCGGGGCGGAAACGCTGCATCTCGTCGATCTCGACGGTGCGTTCGAGGGCGAACGGGGGAACGCAGCGGCCATCGATGCGGTGATCGACGCCGTCGACGTACCGACACAATTGGGCGGCGGAATCCGCACCGCCGAGGACGCGATCGATCTGCTCGAACGCGGCGTCGATCGGGTCATCCTCGGTACCGCAGCGGTCGAGCGCCCCGAAATCGTCGCGGCGATCAGCGAGGACCATCCCGGCAGCGTCGTGGTCAGCCTCGACGCGAAAGACGGCGAAGTCGTCGTCGAGGGATGGACCGAAGGGGCGGGCATCAGTCCCGTCGAGGCCGCCCGCCGGTACGCGGATCTCGGGGCCGCCGCGATCCTCTTTACGAACGTCGACGTCGAGGGGCGACTCGAGGGCGTCGCCACCGAGCCGGTCCGCGAACTGGTCGACGCGACCGACATTCCCGTGATCGCCAGCGGCGGCGTCGCGACGCTCGCGGACGTACGGGCCCTCGAGGACGCCGGTGCGGCAGCGGTCGTCGTCGGGAGCGCGCTCTACGAGGGGAATTTTACGCTCGCAGAGGCACAGGCGACGGTCGACGCCGACGAGTAGCCCGCGGTCGTTCCCCGCATCTCGATTCGACGAATAGTCAGGGAGTCGATACCGACCAGTAAAGCTGTCGAACACGCCCGGATAGTCGCGTGTGTTGTCTTCCTCCGGCAATGGTGGTCATCGGGCCGCTCACCGCTAGTCGCGGCCTTGCCGTCGTGCTCGGCGCGTCCCGGGCACGAGTCGGCCGACAGTGAGGCGGTCGGACGGCGTCACGGGTCGACCGAGAGAGGCACCGACTTCGAGGCGTGAGAGGGCGGCGTGTGACTCGCGGAGCGCCCAGCCGGCTTAGCTGTTGTAGCCGTGCCCGACGTAGAGGGCGAGGACGTTGGCCGCCAACAGGAGGAGGAAGGTCAGCGTGACTGACGGATCGCCGAGACCCTGTGCGAGGAGGGGGAGATGCACGAAGGGCAGGGCGATGGCACCCCAGAACGACAGGAACTGGGTGGGCCCTTTGAGCGAGTGGACGAACCGCTCGGCGTAGTCGCGGCTCGGCTCCGTCTCAGGGCTGGATGGGGCGATCGATTCGTTCGAAACGGGGGAGGGGTTGGACATCGAAACGGGTCACCTCTTCTCGAGTACGACATTCAGCTACCGGATCATATAATCAGCCGAAGATTGGCGTCGTTTCGGACCGTTTCATTCCCGCTAATGAGAGGCAAACGACGTTTTGAAACTCGATCTAACGTACGGAGACATTTTATAGCCCATTTTCAGCCAATAATCACGAATTCCGACTGACGCGGGAACTGGACTCGATCGATCCCGTTGACGGCGACGAGCGGAACCGCCTTGTATCGGGGGCGGCATGACTCTCCCATGAGCGAGCGAACGGCGACTGTCACCCGTACGACCGCCGAGACGACGATCGAGTGTACGCTCGAGCTAGACGGCAGCGGGACGGCCACGGTCGAGACCGGTATCGGCTTCTTCGATCACATGCTGACGTCGTTCGCCAAACACGGCCTGTTCGACCTCGAGGTCGACTGTGACGGCGACCTCGGGATCGACGACCACCACACGGTCGAGGACGTCGCGATCGTACTCGGTGAGGCCATCGACGACGCGCTGGGTGACCGGGCGGGAATCGTCCGCTACGCCGATCGGCGGGTGCCGCTCGACGAGGCCGTCGCGGGGGTCGTCGTCGACGTCAGCGGGCGGCCGCGATTCTACTTCGACGGCAGCTTTTCGCAGGCACGGATCGGCGGGTTCACAAGCGACATGGCCCGCCACTTCGCCGAATCGCTGGCGATGAACGCCGGGCTCACACTCCACCTCGAGGTCGACGGCGAGAACGCCCACCACGAGGTCGAGGCGCTGTTCAAAGCGCTCGCCCGGAGCCTCGACGACGCGACGCGACGCGACGAGCGACGCGAGGGGACGCCGAGCACGAAGGGAACGCTGTAGCCGTCTGCCGCGCGGTATGCCGGGAACGCGTCCGGACGTGGAATCGAAACGGGCGTGGGCCGTCAGCTTACGAGCGCCGCAGCTTGCCCCCTTTTTCGACGAACTCGCCCTCGGCGACGGCGTAGTCGACGATCGCCGCTGCTTCGGGGCGCTCGAGGTCGTAGGCTCCCGCCGCCAGCTCCTCGACGGCGCTGCGTTCCATCGGAAACTCGCGGTTGCGGAGGAGGCGAATAACCTTGCTGTAAGCCGTCGGCGGGCCGGTCGGCGCGTCGGTCGTAGCTTCGTCGGGCGGCGACTCGTCGGCTGCCTGGTCGGTCGAACCGGCCGCGGCCGCCGTCCCTGTCTCGGTCCCGTCCGACTCGGTCGAGCCGTCGCCGGCCGCCCGCTCGGTGCGCTCGAAGGTGATCCCGTCTTCGAGGACCGACTCCGCGGGCGCTCCCGACTGCGATCCCGAGCCGGGGTCAGGGTCACCCTCGGCCCCCGCCCCGTCTCGAGGGCCCGTCCGCTCATCGCGCTCCGCTGCCGCGTCCGAGACGGTCGCGTTCGGACTGGTGGTCCGCCGTCGCTTCTCCGTCGATCGGTCGGCGCTGGCCACCACGTCCTCGGAGCCGTCGGCTGGGTCGGTGGGACGTCCGTCCCGATCGCGATCCGCAGCGTCGGGGCCGCGCTCGGCACCGGCCCGTGCGAGCAGCGGTTCGAGCAGCGTCTCGAGTCGGTCCTTGCAGTCACGGCAGGGAACGACGCGGCGCTGTTCGGTCTCGGTCGGCTCGAGTTCGGGGGGAACGATCTCGAACGCGCCGATCGCCTCGGCACCGCAGAAGTCACAGCTCCGGAGTTCGCGCATAGTGTCGGCCTGCACGGGAACGGTGAAAAATCATCCGTCAGACGACGTTCCGGGCGGCCGACCGCGAGCGGATCGCCGACGCCGCCGGCCGAGGCCGATCACCGGACATTATACCGGCGCAGCCGTACACTCGGCAACGAATGTTCGACGAGATCATGGAGAAGTTCGAGGGATCGCCGAGCCAGCAGGCGGTGATCCGGCTGCTACTCGAGCGCGGGTTCTCGGTCAACGACGACGGCCGGGTCGTCTCCGGCGGCATCGAAATTCCGAACACGGGAATCGCCCGCGAGATCGGCGTCGACCGACGGGTCGTCGACTCGACGACGGATGTCATCCTCGAGGACCCCGAGCTACGGCGGATCTTCCAGAACATCTCGCAGGTCCCGAGTCTGATGGATCTGGCACCGGTCCTTGATCTGACCGTCCTCTCCGTCGAAGTGACCAACGCCGAACAGGAGGGGATCGTTGCCGAAGTCACCGGCACGCTGGCCGACCACGACATCTCGATCCGCCAGACGATCAGCGAGGACCCCGAGTTCACCGACGAGCCGCGGCTCTACCTGATCACCGACGAGGAGCTCTCGGGCGAGGTCATCACCGCGATCCGCGACCTCTCGTTCGTCCGAAAGATAGAGATTCAGTGACCGACCGTCAGTCGTCGCCCCCGACCGCGACGGTGTCCGCGAAGTCGTCGAGGATCGACTCGAGCGCGCTGGTGAGTTCCTCGAACCGTTCCATCGACATGTCGTCGGTCGTCACCCAGACGCCGTGTGGCCCGCGAATGACCCGCGAGAGGTACCCGTTCTCGAACATGCGGATGGTCGCCTGATACTCGCCGAGTTGCGTGTTCCGGTAGGCCGACTGGGAGCGAAAGCCCAGCCGCTCGTGTTCGGCGAAGCCGATCAGGTCCGCGGTCTGTTCCAGATCCGACCGGAGGTACAACTGCTCGATGTCGTCCTCGGTAAAGTACGTGATGCTGCGCAGTTCGTCACCCACCGTCGTCCGACAGCTACTGTAGATCTCGTCCGCGAGTTCGGCGTCGATGGTCTCGCCGTTCATGTGTCCACACAGCGCATGGAAGACCAATAGCGTACGGGTCCCAGCGAAACGTTCACACGAGACTGCTCCGTCTCCCCGACGCGAAACGGACGGGACCGACGGTCTCTTTTCGCGGCCCGGCGTAGCACCGCTATGACTCGCTTCGAGACGCCATCTCCGCGTCGGAACGGCCGCCGACGAGACGAGGGAGGGCGGCCGTGAGCCGGGCGTATCGCACCGTTCCGGAACCGGCCACCGCCGAGTTCGTCGTCCAGGGCTCGGAGTTCATCGGGCACGTCCGGCCCGTCGAATCCGTCGACGCGGCCGAAACCTTCGTCGACGCCGTCCGCAAGGAGTACGCCGACGCGACCCACAACGTGCCCGCCTATCGCGTCCGGGCCGGCGACGAGGAGACGGACGGCCACTTCCTCCGGGAGTACTCGAGCGACGACGGCGAGCCCTCCGGCTCGGCCGGGAAACCGGCGCTGAACGTCCTCGCGCAACAGGACCTCGAGAACTGTGCGGTCGTCGTGACGCGCTACTACGGCGGGACGAACCTCGGCGTCGGCGGCCTCGTCCGGGCCTACTCCCGCGCCGTGAAAGAGGCAGTCGAAGCGGCCGGCATCGTCGAGGAGCGGCCACACGAACAGGTCGTGATCACCGTCGCGTACGACGATTCCGGAACCGTGCGATCGATCTTGGAGAGCGAGGGCTACGAGTTCGCGGCCGACTACGAGGCTGCAGTCACCTTCGACGTGCGCGTCCCGCGTGCGGAGGGCGAGGCGTTCCGGGATCGCATTCGAAGCGCAACGAGCGGGCGCGCCGACCTCGAGTGATGGACTGACTCGGGGGACGACCGGCAGCCGTCGCGAGGAGCATCAGCCGACGGATCGGTTCGGGAGCCGTCGTTCGATTTCCTCGTGTGCCGCCTCGAGGGCCGCGAGTTCGTCGCGTTCGAATCGCACGTCGAACAGGCCGCGAGAGACGACGAGTTCGTCGTTGCGAAGCCGGACGTGGGAGACGGTCGATAAAATAGGATCTTCGAGAGAGTATCCAACCCGATAGATACCGTGTACATACCAGCCGATAGTCGTCACGCTTCTTCGAATCGCTCTCGAGGTCCGGATCGAGGGTCGAAATATATAACCGATCGAATGCGACAGCAAATATGAACAAAATCGAGGCGGCGGACTACCACGCTATCGCGGGCGTCGAGGACCCCCAACTCTCGCCGGACGGCGAGCGCGTCGCGTTCGTTCAACGGCGTCCCGAGGACGAGGAATCGTACGCGGCGACGATTCACGTCGTTCCGATCGGCGGCGGCGGACCGACGCAGTTCACCGTCAGCGACGGCGTCGACAGTGAGCCCCGGTGGAGTCCCGACGGCGAATACCTCGCGTTCGCCAGCACCCGCGGCGAGGGAGACGATCGCGAGCAGCTCTGGATCGTCCCGACGAGCGGGGGTGAGGCCCGACGTGTCACGTCGGTCGTTGGCGGCGTCACCGATCTCGCGTGGAGTCCGGACGGCTCCCGACTGTGCTTCACCCAGCGGGTCACCGCGGCCGACCGAGAGACGGGACGCGATCGGGCGGTCGACTCCGAATACGAGCGCGACGAGCCTGATCCGCGCGTGATCGACCGCATGATCTACCGCGCGGATACGGCGTACCTCGACGGTCGGCGTAATCACGTCTACGTCCTCGCGGTCGAGACGGCGCTCTCGAATACCCCAGAGCCCGACGGCGACGCGATCACGCGACTCACTGGCGACGGGGAGCCAGCCGGCGCGGACGTCGACTACGTCGCCCCAACGTGGGGTGACGACGAGACGATCTACTACGCCGCCAAGACCGGCGACGAGGCCGACGACTCGCTGGAATACGAGCTGTACGAGCACGACCTCGAGTTGGATGCGGTCGACGCGTTCACGGAAACGACCGGCTGGCTCGAGTCGATCGATGCCACCGCGGACGGCAAGGTTGCGTTCGAGTACACGCCGGAAGAGCGGGCCTCGATGCGCCAGACGGAACTCCGCGTCCACGACCGCGAGAGTGGGTCGGAGACCACCCCGACGGAGCCGCTGGATCGAACCATCGGCCACCGGTGTGAGTTCCAGTGGGGACCTGACGGTGATGTGCTCTACTTCAGCACGCCGGACGAGGGATCGCGCGTCGTCTGGTCGGTACCCGGAGACGCGAGCGAGGAGCCGACGGCGGTCTACGGCGACGGCGTTACCGTCGAGTCGTTCGATGTCGGTCGGAACGCGATCGCCTACGTCCAGAGCGAGTGGGACCACCCCGGCGATGTCTTCGTGACGACACGGGGTGGAAACGAGACGACCCGGCTGACCCGGGTCAACGACGAGTATCTCGCGGATCGGGCCGTCTCCCAGCCGGAAGCGGTCCGGTTCGAGAGCGACGGCGCTGCCGGCCAGCTACAGGGGTGGCTTCTCACCCCACCCGACTTCGATCCCGACGAAACCTATCCGCTCGTCGTCGAGATCCACGGCGGTCCACACATCCACTGGACGACGGCCGGCACGATGTGGCACGAGTTCCAGACGCTCGCAGCGCGGGGCTACGTCGTCTTCTGGTGTAACCCGCGGGGATCGACCGGCTACGGCGAGGACCGGGCGACGGCCATCGAACGCGACTGGGGAGCGGTCACGCTGACCGATGTCCTCGCCGGCGTCGACGCGGTCTGCGAACGCGACTTCGTCGACGCCGACGACGTGTTCGTCACCGGCGGCAGCTTCGGCGGATTCATGACCGCCTGGACGGTCGGCCATACTGACCGCTTCCGCGCGGCCGTCTCCCAACGGGGGGTCTACGATCTCACCGGCTTCTACGGCTCGACGGACGCCTTCAAACTCCTCGAGGGGGACTTCGGGACGACGCCCTGGGAAGAGCCCGGCTTCCTCTGGGAGCAGTCACCCGTCGCTGCCGTCCCAGATGTCGACACGCCGACGCTCGTGTTGCACTCGGATCGCGACTACCGCACGCCGGCGAACACCGCAGAGCTGTTCTACCACGGGCTGAAGAAACACCGCGTCGACACCCGGCTCGTCCGCTATCCCCGCGAGGGCCACGAACTCTCCCGCTCCGGCGAGCCAGCACACGTCGTCGACCGCCTCGAGCGCATCGCCCGCTGGTTCGACGGCTACTCGGCTCACCACGAGACACCGCCAGCACTCGAGCGCGACCGCGACGCGGGCCTCTCCGCGCAGTCGGACGAAGCGGACGAGGACGAGACGGCGGGCGACGACACGGCGGCGTGACGCGAGCGGCGCTCGAACGTCCGCTTCGTCTGGGTTCGATCGAGACGATTTTGGCCGGCGAAAATCGGGTTCGACCGGAAACGTGGAGGTGAGGGAGCAGCTATACGTACGCTCACGTTCGTCGTTTCAACATGGACAGAAACGTCGGCGGAGCCGACCGCATCGGACGGGTCATCCTCGCAGCGATACTGCTCTCGCTGGGCTATCGACACCGGCAACACACGCTCGGAACGCTGGCGTTTATCGCCGGCAGCGATCTCCTCGCAACGACGGTCATCCAGCGGTGTCCGGTCAACGCCGTGCTGGGAATCAATACCGTCGAGACGGACGCGTCGTAGCGGTGCGATCGATGCGAACTGAGAAGCGGGAGGCGTCACGAGAACGAGCGACTGCTTACTCGGCGGGATCGGAGGGCGCGACGTCGTCGACCGACGGTGCGCCGATGGCGACGACCGAGACCGATCCCTCGGCGTCGTCGGGATTGTACGCTCGGTGTGGCGAGTCTAGCTGGGCCGCGAACATCGAGCCTGCGGAGACGACGCATTCTCCCGCCGGCGTCTCGACGTGAAGCGTTCCCGAGAGGACGAGAAACGCCTCCTCCTGCGTTTCGTGGACGTGGCAGGCCAGCGGAACAGTTCGTCCGACTCCGCGTCGAACGGTTGATCGCGACGGTGTTCAACCCCGCCGCCTCGTTCAGTCGGCGGAGGTCGCAGAAGCATTCGGCGACTCACCCGAGGCCGTCAGGATCGACGACATCGTACTCCAGAGGCGGTTAGTTCGGGGCGACCCGCAAAAGTCCGTCACTACCCGTTCGCTCGCCGACAGTTGGCAGTCGAGCACTCAGGTCGTCCGGAACGCGCGGTCACCGGCGTCGCCGAGGCCGGGGACGATGAAGCCGTCGTCGTCGAGGCGGTCGTCGATCGAGACCGTCAGCAGGTCGGCCTCGTCGAACTCGTCGTTGACTCGAAGCAGCCCCTCCGGTGCCGAGACCGCAGAAAGGACGATCAGATTCTCCGGTTGGACCGCGTTCTCGACGACGTGCTCGAGGACGGTACACATCGTACTCCCCGTTGCGAGCATCGGATCGGCGATGATGACGGTGTCCTCCTCGTGGATCTCGGGGAGTTTCACGTAGTCGACCGAGATCGGGAACGAACCGTCCTCCGCGCGGCCGGCTTCCTCGTCGCGGCTCGCGCTGATGACACCCTGTCGCGCCCGCGGGAAGGCCTTCAGCAGTCCCTCGACGAACGGCGTCGCCGCGCGCAAGACGTTGATGATGACGACATCGTCGAGCCCGCGGACGCGCTCGCCCATCGTCTGCTCGAGGGGCGTCTCGATCTCGACGTACTCGGTTTCCATCCGACCGTCGATGATCTCGTAGCCACAGATCCGGCCGAGTTTGACCAGCCCCTTCCGGAAGCTGACCTGCTCGGTCTCGACATCGCGCAGGCGCGAGAGCGTGTCCTTCGCCAGTCCATGCGTAATGAGATAGGCGTTGTCCCGGTTTTCGATCGGCATACCCGTACAGCCACCCGCCGGGTAGTTCACAGTGTCGATCACCGGCGACCGCGTGTCGGCTCGCGATTCGAGCTGGTGGAGGCGCGGGAAATACCGTCTTGAAACCGCTAATCCGCTGTTACCGGGCCGTCGATGGACCAGCGATCCGCGTTCGCGTGTCGTCGTCACGAGGTGAAAACGGCGGTTTGCGGCCGGAAACGATCGTAACAGTGGGTCCGGTTTAATCGACCCACCGGTGTAGCGCTCGATGCCTCATCACGGGCACTGAACTACGATGGGACACCAGTACGAGCAACAGCAACGGCAAGGACGGACCGAACAGCAGCCGACACGAATGCCCAGCAAGCGGCCGATGAGCGGCAACCAGGGAACGAGCGGTCAACAGCCACGGCCGATGGGTGGCGGACAGCAACCGATGACCAGTGGGCAACAGCAACCGACGGCCGGCGGCCAACAGCCGATGAGCGGCGGGCAACAGCCCTCCGGCCAAGCGATGGCCGGACAGGAGGCCCAGGGCCGGCAGTCGTTCGAGAACCACCTCACCAACGAGCTTCGGATCGCGCTCGAGGACTTCACGGAACTGTCGCACATCGCCGACTGGTGTGCGAAGATGTGTGCGTCGGAGGGCCCACAGCTCGCGACGTGTGCGGCGATCTGTCGTGACATCGCGGAACTGGCCGCGTTCAACGAGAAGCTGATCGCGCGCGACTCGATGTTCGGCCCCGAGGTCGCGGACACGTTCGTCCGGATCGCCGAGGAGAGCCTGCCCGAACTCCGGCAGTTCCAGCAGCACTCGCACGTCGCCGAGACGATCGCGGCGATCGATCGCACGATGGACTCCTGTCTGACGCTGCTCGAGACGGTCGAGGGCGGCCGACAGATGGGCGGCCAGCAGATGGGTGGGCAGCGAATGGCAACACAGCAGCCAAGCGGCGGGCGGACGAGGGGATAATCGGCGGCCAGTAGACGGCGAGCGAGGCAACGACCGGGGAGCGGTCGCTCCCTGCTGACCACCCCCGTCCAAGCGGTCGACGGGAGAAGTTTATACCTATCCGCACGCTACCACTCGGCCAGCCGAATGGAAGAGAGCATCTCGGGGTTCAAAGTTCGCGGTGACTGGGGCGACATCGTCGAACATGGCGAGCGTATCACGCGCGCGCTTCGGGACGTCGACGTTCACGATCCTGACGGAGAGACCGGTGCGCGCTTCGCGCGTGCCTTTGAGGAGTGGGAAGAGTGGCGTCCCAAAGCCCACGAAACCCTCGACTCCGACGTCAGCGAAAAAACAGCGGACCAGGCCAGCGTCGAAGAGGGAAAAGGCGAGAGAGCCGGGAAAGAGCCGGACGAGGACATCAAGACCGCCGGGGAGAAACTCTCGGAGTCCTACGAGCAACTCGAGGAGGACGATGCCGAGGCCGCGGTCGACAACTGGAAGCAGTCGGTCGATTACGTCGCGCGGGCGGCCGATTCGGCGAGTCGGAAGGCATTGCGCCGCGTCGAGGACACGGTCTATCAGAACGTGATGACCCAGCTCGCGCCCTACTACTTCGACAACGAACTCGTCAGTGCCAACGTCCAGCAGTCGACGCGCAACGGCGGCAACGGCGAACAGTTCGTCTTCGAGGTCAACGTCAACGACGACGAACTGAAAGAGGAGGTCTCCGACCGCCTCGCCGAATACGAGGACGAGATCGACCGCTGGCACGTCGAGGTCGAGAAAAACACCGACGCCGCCGAAGCGATCGAGGGCGCAGAGCCGCCGCCGGATAACGGCGACAGCTCGAAATCGACGACGAACTGACCGCTCGAACCGGTTCGAGTGAAGGATGTCCGCCGGGAGTGCCCTCGAGAGCGACGGAGACGCATCGATCGCAGCCCACGTAGTTGACTATGTTTTTAAATGATATAGTTAATATGTTTCCGGAGTGTCCGTCGTGACAGTAAACGCGGAGTGACGATGGGACTGACGAGACCCACGACGCGAAGCGGTTGCTCGAGCCGAATACGAACGAGACACCGTTCAGCGTCGGCATACTGGGCTGGTTAGTCCTTCTCAACGGACTGCGGATCGGTAGTCAAGGCATTGTGAGCCCGCTGGAGAACGGGCCGGCAATCGTCGTCGGTGTCTGTACAGTCGGAATCGGCTGGACGCTCATCACTGGCCGACCGGTCGGTCTCGCCGGTGGATTCCTCGGCTGGAGTTTCCACATTACAGCGGGGGGTGTTGGGATTCTCGACTCGGGGACTGTCCAAGACGATGGTGACCTACTACTCGGGGTCATGACGGCTATAACACTCTGGCTGGTCGGGCTGTGGGTCCTGTACAAACACAGGGCGTTCTTTCTCGAGCACGCGCGGCCGATGCCGAGCCGGGCGAGTAAGTCGCCACGTTCGCAAGCGTGCTGGTGGTCGGGATCGCGAGCCGGTTCGTATCGTGGGCAAGCAGGGTCGACTCGAGCGGCGAATCGATAGCGAAGCCGCTACTCGGTCGGCTCCTGCTGGCGACCCTCGGCACCGCCGAGTCCCGGGACTGCGACGCGGCGTTCCACGCGGCCCATGACGTTCGTCGCCGACAGCACCAGGCCGAGATAGACGATCGCGAGCAGCCCGAAGACCGACGTGTACTCGAGGGTCGAGGAGGCGATGTCGCTGCCACGATAGTACAGTTCGGGCACCGTAATAAACCCCGCCAGCGAGGAGTACTTGATGAGGTAGACGAGTTCGTTCGTCCAAGCCGGAATCGCGTACCGTAACGTCTGTGGCAGGACGACGTGGCGGATGCCCTCGAATTTCGACAGCCCGATCGCGCGTGCAGCCGTCAACTGCCCTTCGTCGACGGTCTCGAGCGCGCCGCGGATGTACTCGGCCTGGTAGGCCGAGCCGTTGATCGTGAATCCGAGGATGGCGATCCAGAACGCGTACCCGGGAACGAACCCGCGTCCGACGATGGAAAGATCGTTGAGCCAAGCTGACAGCGGTAGTCCGTAGTAGAGGACGAACAGTTGCGCGAGCAGCGGCGTCCCGCGGATCAGCTCCGTGTACGCGAGCGCGAGCCACCGCAGCGGGCCGCCGTAGACCCGCAGGATCGCGAGGGGAACTGCGATACAGAACCCGAGTACGATGCTGCTCAGCGTCAGGATGACCGTATACCAGGCACCGGTCGCCAGCGCCGGCCCGATCTCGACGCCGAGCGCCGCCGCGTTGGCTGCGGACGCGAGCCAGCCGAACGGGATGCCGAGCGGCCCGAGCGACCCAGCGGCGGAGGAAAGCGACGCGGCCAGCGCCTCGAACGGGGCCGGCGAGAGGAAGGCCTCGCCGGCACCCGGGCCGATGCCCGAGCCCGCGAGTACCCAGTCGTAGAGCCAGCGCGCCAGCAGCCAGCCCCAAAAGACGAGCCCGGCGAGTACCGTGAGCAGGTTCCCGGCGCGGTCGAACGAGCCACGGAGTCGGTCACGGGCAGTCGGTCCCGGCTCCGTCCCGGCGACCGGGTCCCGCTCGGTCGCCGTTGTGGCGTCGGTCCCCTCAGTCATGGTCGTGGCTGATGTTCTCGAAGAACTGCGCGGTCCGCTCGTGGGACGGGTTCTCGAACAGTCGTTCGGGCGGCCCCCGTTCGACGATCTGCCCATCGGCGAGGAACGTGATACCGCTGGCCGCGCCGCGGGCGAAGCGCATCTCGTGGGTGACGACGACCATCGTCATTCCCTCGTCGACGAGTTCGTCCATTACCGTGAGCACCTCGTTGCTCAGTTCGGGGTCGAGCGCGCTCGTGGGCTCGTCGAACAGCATCACCTCGGGGTCCATCGCCAGCGCGCGGGCGATCCCGACGCGCTGTTTCTGACCGCCGGAGAGCTGTGCCGGGTACGAGTCAGCCTGGTCCGCGAGGCCGACGCGGTCCAGTTCGGCATCGGCCCGCTCGCGGGCCGCTTCCGCGCTCATCCCCCGGACTTTCCGGAGGCCGAGGGTAATGTTCTTGCGGGCGGTAAGATGGGCAAACAGGTTGATGTCCTGGAAGACCATCCCGATCTGCTGACGGATTTCGTTCGGATCGGTATCCGAAGCCGTCACCTCGGTGTCGCCGAGATAGATGTGGCCGCTGTCGATCTCGGTCAGGCAGTTGAGACACTGTAGCAGCGTCGACTTGCCGCTCCCGCTCGGGCCGACAAGCACCTCGACATCGCCGCGATCGATCTCGAGGGAAACGCCCCGCAGGACCTCCTCGGCCCCGTAGGACTTGTGGAGGTCCTCGATCCGCAAGAGCGGGTCCGTCGCTGCGGTCGCGGACGACGGCGGAGCGGTCCGCTCGTCGCCATCGCCGCGTCGGTCGTCTGCTGTACGTCCATCACCGTCGTCCGTCCGAGGATTTGTCACGACGAGTCACCTGGAATTGCGAAGTAGTTGCTTCCATAGTCGAGCGTCCGATTAACGACGAACGTCAGGACGAAGTAGATCAGACTCATAAAGAGGATGATTTCGAGGACCGCGGTGGTCTGCTGGAGGAACAGATCGTGGCTGCGCTTGAGCAGTTCGGCGAGGCCGATCGCGAACGCGATCGAGGTGTCCTTGAGCACGATCGTGAACTCGTTTTGGAACCCGGGGACGCTCCGGCGGAGCGCCTGGGGAACGACCACGTGTCGAATTCCCTCCAAGCGGCTCATCCCGATCGATCTGGCCGCGGCCAGTTGGCCCTCATCGATGCTCTCCAAAGCGCCGCGGAAGATCTGTGACTGGTAGGCCGCACTCCGGAAGCCGAGCGCGAGCGTCGCCGCCATGAAGGGGCCCGGCACGCTCGTCGGCACGGTAAACGGCGTCGGCCCGAGTGCGGTGTCGACGGCCGTCAGGACCGCGACGATCGCATTGATCGGAATGTCGATGGGCAACACGTAGTAGGTGAAAATCATGATGACGATGATCGGCGTTCCGCGCAGCACCACGCCGAACTTGCGGACGAGCGTCCGCAGGACACCGTCGCCGTACACCTCGATCGCCCCTGCGGGAAAGCCAAGCAGGAAGCCGAGCACGAGGCTGGTCACCGTGAGGAGAACGGTAAGTACCGTCCCCCCGAGCAGATAGTCGGCATTCGCCGTAACGAACTCCCAGTCACCGACCTGAAATGGCCCTCCTGCGACCGGATCGACCAGCGCCGGGGCCGTCTCCGCGACGGCGAGGACTCCGTCCGGCCGGTGTGCAAGCGCTGCCAGGGACTGTCCCAGCCAGAGCGTGAGATCCATCTATGATCGCTCGGTTAGCCGCTGAACCACTCTTCGGAGATCTCGTCGTACTTGCCGTTCTCGCGGACCGCCGCCAGCCCCTCGTTGAGCGCCTCGAGCAGGTCGTCGTCGTCCGGCCGGACGGCGAAGCCGAACTCCTCGCCGGTCTCCTCGATGAACGCGACTTCCACGTCGCGCTCGGACGCGAACGTCTCCGCGACCGGATCGTCGAGTACGACGGCGTCGATCGTTCCGGATTCGAGTTCCTCCGTGGCCAACACGTAGTTGCCATAGGAGTTGAAGTCGCTCTCGGCGATCACGCCGGGTGCGATCAGGGAGTCCTTGACAAGCATCTCGCCGGTTGTTGCGCTCTGGGCCCCGACGGTCGTTCCCTCCAGGTCCTCGAGCGACTCGGGTTGAAAGTCGCCGTCGGACCGGACGAGAATCGCCTGGTCGGCGCTGTGGTACGGGTCGGTGAAGTCGAAGGATTCCTGGCGTTTCTCGTTGATCGTCATTGCCGCGGCAATGACGTCGATCTTGCCGTCCTTGAGGGCTGGCGGGAGCCCATCGAACCCCTGGTCTTGCCACTCGGCCAGTTCGTACTCGGTCTCGCCGACGATGGCCTCGAGCAGGTCGATGTCGAACCCGACCAGATCGCTGCCCCGCTTCATCTCGAACGGCGGGAAGCCGGCGGCCGTTCCCGGGACGATCACGTTCTCGTCGTCGGGGTCCGGGGAGTCGCTGCCGCTGCCCTCGAGACAGCCGGCGAGTCCAGTTACAGCGATTCCCGCAGTACCCGATAGTTTCAGATACTGGCGGCGGTCGAGCGCATCCGTGTCGTCCGTCCGTTCCGTGGTCTCCATACCCAGCACTAGAATAGCAATGGTTTATGTGTTAAGATACGGGTCGAACGAGGAGGCGATCGACGGCCGGGTGGGAACGAGAGGGACGTGAGCGGATCGAACGGGTCCCGACCGTGTGTTGCCGTCCGCTCTGCCGGCAGCGGGAGGTCGGCACACACTTGTAGGGGCCGCTAATAGGGACCCAGTAGATGGTCGATATCGCCACGTTCGGCACCTTTGCCGTGGCCGCAGTCGCGAGTCTCTTCATGGCCTGGGCGATCGGTGCCGGCTCGAGCGGCTCGACACCCTTCGCGCCGGCGGTCGGCGCGAACGCGATTTCGGTGATGCGGGCCGGCTTTCTCGTCGGCCTGCTCGGCTTCGCCGGGGCGGTCCTCCAGGGCGCGAACGTCTCCGAAGCGGTCGGCACGGAACTGATCGCCGGTGACGTCACGCTCTCGTCGGTGGCCGCGACGCTCGCCCTGCTTATCGCAGCCGGGTTGGTGGCGATCGGCATTTTCACCGGCTACCCGATCGCGACGGCGTTTACGGTGACCGGTGCGGTCATTGGAACCGGGCTCGCCATGGGCGGCGACCCCGCGTGGGCGAAGTATACCGAAATCGCGACGCTGTGGGTTCTGACGCCGTTCGTCGGCGGCTCCATCGCCTACGCGGTCGCCCGCGCGCTCCGCTCGGAGGTGATCGCCGAGGAGTCCCTCATCATCGTGTTGGCCGCCGTCGTCGGCGCGATCGTCGCCAACATCGAGTTCGCGATCCTCGGTTCGTCGGGGGGCGGCGGCGCGTCGATCGCACAGGCCTCGAGCACGTCGCTTCCGGGTCCGGCGGTCGCCGGCACCGCCCTCGCGACGCTCGCGATCGCGGCGCTGTGGGCGGTCGCGATCGGGGTCGACCTTCGAAACGGGACGGAGCGAGGCGAACGCCACTTCCTGCTCATCCTCGGGGGGCTCGTCGCCTTCTCGGCCGGCGGCAGTCAGGTGGGGTTGGCGATCGGGCCGCTGATTCCCCTGTCGGGGGAGCTCGACCTCCCGCTGCTGGCGATGCTCGTCGGCGGTGGGTTCGGTCTCCTGGTCGGCTCGTGGACCGGCGCGCCGCGGATGATCAAGGCCATTTCGCAGGACTACTCCTCGCTGGGGCCGCGGCGGTCGATCGCCGCGCTCATCCCCTCGTTTATCATCGCGCAGGCCGCCGTCTTCTACGGCATCCCGGTCTCGTTCAACGAGATCATCGTCAGTGCGATCATCGGGAGCGGTTACGCCGCGGCCGGTGCCGGCGGTGGCGTCAGCGCACGGAAGATGGGCGTTACCGTCCTCGCGTGGGTCGGCTCGCTGGCCGGCGCGGTCACCGTCTCCTTTATCGGCTACACCGCCGTCGCCGCGCTCGTGCTCTGATCGATGCGACATCGAACGGTCTTTACCCGAGAGGTCGTGAGTTCGACGCATGGACGAGGACGCCGTCGACGGCACCGACACCGCCGACGAAACGATACAGTGGCGTCGAGATGCCAGTACCTCACACACCGTACGACTCCTGTGGGCGTTCGGCGTCGGCACCTTCTTCGCCGCGATCGGGACCGTCGTCTGCTGGCGACTGTACAGGCTCGGCAGCGAGGCTGCGGGCGATCCCGGCGGGACCGTCGTGCTCGCTGCCATCGCGGCGTTCGCGGTGACCGTTCTCGCACTGGCCGCCTCGAGCCACACCGAGGCCCACCTGGCGCGGATCGCCGATGGACTCCCCATCGACGCACCGACGGGAACGAGCCTGGATCGTGCAGTCGACGCCGCCGTCGGCACGGTCGTCATGGGAATGGTCATCGGCGTACTGATGGGTATCGGGCGGTACGTCTCGCAAAACGAACTGCTGGCCGTCGGTGCCGGCCCGTTCACCGGGCTTGCCGCCCTGTTGATTCCGGGGGCCCTCATCGCACTCGTCCTCGCCTCGTTCCTGCAGTCGGTCGGCGCACTCGACCGCGAGGAGGGGACGATCTACCTCTACGAACCCGAACAGCGAATCGATCTCGCGATGATCGAAACCGTCTCGGCCCGACAGATCGGGGATGCAACCGTCCTGAATCTCAGGTACGCACAACCGGATAATCAGTACGTCCAGGGCCCACGCCGGGTCGTCGTTCCGCCGGCAGTCGCACGCGATGTCAGGGCGCTCGTCGGTTCGGAGGAGTAACGCAGTCACTCGTCGTTTTCATCGGGTTCAACACGTGCGGGTTCACTGTCCGGCTCTTCGGTGCTGCCTTCCGCCGCCTCGAGTTTCGTCAGCCGGGCCATCATGATTCGGGTGTTTTCGACGTCTTCGACGGTGATACGAACGCCGTCGTAGGTGATCTCCTCGCCTTCCTCGACGAGCCGCCCGGCGCGGTTGAAGATGAAGCCGGCGATGGTCTCGAACTCCTGGCCCTCGGGCAGGTCGATATCGAGCGCCTCGTTGACGTCCTCGATGTTGACCTCCCCGCGGACGAGGACGGTGTCGTCGTCGATCTCCTCGATGGGCTGTTCCTCGCCGCCCTCGAGGATCTCGCCGATAATCTCCTCGATCATGTCCTCCATGGTCACCAGCCCCTCGGTGGTCCCGAACTCGTCGATGACGATCGCCATGTGCATCCGGTTTTCCCGCATCTCGGTCAGGAGTTCGTCGACGTTCTTCGACTCCGGAACGTGCAGCGTCGGCTGGATGAGGTCCGCGAGCTCGAGTTCGCCGTCGTCCGCCTCGCCGTAGTTCAGGTCCCGCACCAGATCGCGGATGTGGACGACACCTTGCACGTTGTCGAGGCTGCCCTCGTAGACCGGAATGCGGGCGTGGCCGCTCTGGATACAGGTCTCGATCGCTTCGTCGATAGCGGCGTCTTTCGGGACCGCCGTCATGTCGAGACGCGGCGTCATCACCTCCTTGACGATGGTGTTGTTAAAGCGGAAGATCCGCGTGAGCATCTCGTGTTCTTCCTCCTCTAAGACGCCCTCGCGTTCGCCGGACTCGATCATCTCCTGAATCTCGTCGCGGGTGACGTACGGCGACTCGATCGGGCCCGTCGACCCGATGAGCTTGTTGATCTGTCGGGTGAGGTAATCGAAAAGGACGATCAGCGGAAAGAGGAGGTACTCCGTGGCCTTCAGCGGTCTCGCGATGCGAATCGACCACGCTTCCGTGTTCTCGACGGCGTAGGATTTGGGAACGCTCTCGCCGAACAGGAGCACGAGGGCAGTGATCCCGAACGTCGCCAGCAAGACGCCGGCCAGCCCCCCGAAGTGGATCGACAGGATCGCCGTTGCGATCGAGGACATCGCGATGTTGACGACGTTGTTGCCGACCAGGATCGTCACGAGCAGCCTGTGAGGGTCGTCCTTGAGTCCCTTGACCAGGCTCGCACCCGGGATATCATCCTCGATCATCCTCTCGAGGCGGTGTTTCGGAAGGTTGAACATCGCGATCTCCGACGAGGAAAAGAACGCGGAGAGCCCAATGAGGGCCGCGATAGCGACCACTCCGAGCACCGTCACTGTGGACTGATCGAACCCGACACCCACGACTGGGACCTCGTAGGCGGCCAACGGGACCGCAAACAGCGGAGACAACGCCATTGATATACAGCGTTATGGCTGGATCGGTTAACCGTTTCCCATTTTCCACCGACACATGGCCATCGACACCGGCGACGACACGTTTACCCGGCCGTTTCCCGTACAGGCGGCCATGAGCGAGACCGGCGAGCCACCGATCACGTTCTACCGACTGCAGGGCTGTCCGTACTGTGAGCGCGTCACCCGGCTGCTAAACGAGTACGACCTCGCGTACCGCTCGCGGTTCGTCGAGCCGATGCACTCCGACCGCGACGTCGTCAAACGCGTCGCCGGCGTCCGGACCGTTCCCGTCGTGGTTGACGAGAATACGGGGGTCACGATGGCGGAAAGCGCCAACATCGCCGACTACCTCGAGGCCACCTATGGCGCGGGCGACCGCCCCGACGCGGCCGCGGCGAGCGCCGGAGGTGACGCCTGATGCCGGCGTTCGATGTCGTCGAGTTGGGTCCGGCGGACCACCCCGACCCCGGCGCGGAAGCCCCCGACTTCACCCGGCCGCTCGTCACCGACGAATTCTGGGAGGACCGGACGCTCTCGAGGCTCGTCAGCGAGACCGACGGACCGACCGTCCTCGTCTTCACGCCGATGACTGGGTCCTTCCTCGCCACGTACGTCTGGGACGAACTCGCGGAGCGAAACTGGGACGACCGCGCGGGCCGGGTCGTCGGCGTCACGGCCTCGACACCCTACGGCATCAAACGCTACCTCGACGACAACGGGTATCCGTTCGCGTTCTTCGCCGACCCGAGCAACCGGGTGGCGGCGTCGTACGGCGTCGACCACGATCTCGACGGGATGACCGGTATCAGCGAACCCCGCGTCGCCTTCTTCGCGCTCGACGACGACCGCACGGTCGAGGGCGCGTGGGTCGCCACCGACTGGCCCGACTTCCCCGACTACGACGCGCTCGAATCGGAACTCGGCCTCGAGTAAGGGCTCGAACCCGAACGATACCTTTTTGCTCGACATCCGCCGACTTCGAACCGAATGAGCGAACTCGACCGCGCGGCCGACGCGATCGAATCGGGGGCCCTCGTCGTCTATCCCACCGAAACGGTCTACGGCCTCGGCGGAGCGGCGCTCGAGCCAGAGCCCGTCGAGCGCATTTTCGAGGTCAAAGGCCGTGACCGCACGAAACCGCTCTCCTTCGCCGTGCCGTCGGTGCCGTCGGCGCTGCAGTACGTCCGTGCGACCGACCGGGAGCGGCGGTTCATGGCGACGTTCCTCCCCGGGCCCGTGACGGTGCTCTGTCGGCGACGGGCGGCCGTCCCGGACGAACTCACGGCGGGCCGCGAGCGCGTCGGCGTCCGCATCCCCGACAACGACCTCGCGCTCGCGCTCTGTGAGCGAGCCGGCACGCCGATCACCGCGACGAGCGCGAACGTCAGCGGCCGCGAGAGCGCCCGCCGACTCGACGACCTCGACCCCGAAATCCGCGAAGCGGCCGCGGTCGTCCTCGACGGCGGCCGAACCGACGGCGGGACCGAGAGTACCGTCGTCGACGTCTCGAGCGGGACGATCCACCGCCGTGGAGCGCAGGCCGACGAGATCGACGCCTGGCTCGAGCGCCACTGACGGCGGGACGAATTCGACAGCGGGCTGGGACGATCCGACGGTGGAAGCCGCTCGCGAACCGCTCAGATGGGAAAATTATTTGATTTCGGGCCAACATGTTTCGTACGTCACCGCATGCACCGTCGTTCCCAACACACCGAGTCGTGGGTTCGGACGCATCCAGTGCTGTGGTTCGTCCTCGCTATCACCGTCCCCGGGCTCGGCTATACCGTGAGCCAACTCGTGATCGCCGATCGAGCGCTCGCGAGTGCAGCACCGGTCGGCCTCGTCTTCGGTCTCGTCTTCGCCGCCGGGACCGCGTTCCTGAAAGTCGCGCTGGATCGGTAGGTCTCTCGAGGCGAGCCCATGTGGGCTACTCGATCCCTAACAACGATCGGAGCGTCCGCATCTTGACGCCACACTCCGCCACGAACTCGCAGGATTCGCACTTCGAGCGGTTGGTCGTTCGCGCGGGTGGGCCATCCAACTCGCGGACCGCCCGAAGTGCGCTCCGATACTGCGCCGTCCGCCGCGTCGTCAGTTCGAACGAGCGGATCACGCCGTAGGCGGGATACTCGAGCCAGGCCCGGTCGACCGTCTCCTGGTGCTCCCAGGCCAGCGCCTTCGCGGCCGCGACCGCGTGGACGGACTGGGGTTCCCAGACGCCGTGTTCGGGCGGTCGTCCCGACGAGATCAGCGTCGGCTCGAGCGGATCGGCGAGAACCTTATGAACAACGCCACGACAGTGGCGACCGGTCGCGAACACCGCTCGGTCAACGGGGGTACAGAGCCGGTCCCAGTGGCCCGCGTCGGCGAGTCGCTCGCGGGTCGCACCCAACCGATCGCGGTAGCGAGTGGCCGGAACGGCGATCGGTTCCTCCTCGAGAGCCCCCAGCGGGGACTCGAGCAGGTCGTCGTACCGGGTCGCAAGTGCCCGAATCGACTCGACCTCGGGCGGCGGCTCGCGGTCCTCGTCCGGCAGCCGTCGCTGGTAGTAACACTTCCGCGGACAGTAGGCGGCGGTCCGCAGATCGCTAAACGAAACCGGAGTCCGTGTCACACCCCGTCTGGTCGCGGCTTCGTATAAGAAGTCTCGTCGCGGCGGCGGTCCTCGGAGAACGGATCGGTACAGCCGCGATTGAACCCGACGGAGGAGCGAGGATGGCGACGATCCCGCGACGCGTTGATTCTCAGACACGGGAGACCGACGCCTGCTCACACGATCGCGGACGAAATCAGCCTCAGAAGTCCACGTCGGTCTCCATGCCCTCCGTCGCGTCCTCGAGACCGTCCTCGCGGAGGTCGGAAGTCATGCGCTCGGAGAGGTCGGCGTCAGCGAGGATGCTGTCGAACTCGTCACGATAGCGGTCGTTCGCGGCTCGTGACTGGTCTTCCGCATCGGCAACGCGGCGGTAGCGACGGATCTGGGCTTCGCTGACGTCGTACTCCGCGGCCAACGTCGTGTCGTCCGCCTCACGGTCGCGGATCGCCGCGAGATCGACCTCGTCGGCGTCGTCCTCCCCGACGAGATGCAGCGATAGTCGCGCCTCGAAGACCTCGGCCGCCTCGACGCCGAGTTCGTCGGCGATTGCCGCATCGCTGGTGTCGTCGTAGAAGGCTCTGGCGACCCGTATTAGTTCGTCGTCCGAGAGTTCCGTCTCGAACTCGTAGCGCTCGCGCATCTGCTGGACGACGCTCTCGAGTCGGTCCGCGTCGGACCGCTCGTCTCGCTCGAGGGACCCGCGGGTGTTCTCCTGCGATTCGGTGACGGTTTCCTCGCCGTCAGTGACGTCGGTGAAAATATCTCGGAGTTCCTCGGTTTTCTCGTTCATGGGTGGACACTCCAGACGGGAGTCTATTTAAGCCTGTTGCCAGATCACGTTGGGCGGCCGAGTCACACACGGTCGACAATTATAAACTCGAAATAGTGAGGAAATTTTCGCAAGACGGCGTCGGGGTTGTCGTCCAGACGGTGTGGCAAGAATTAAGTTACAGCCCTCCCCGTCATTGGACATGCACGCCCTCGCACAGTCGGACGTGGCCAGGGAAACGTACTGGGGAATCACCAGCGTCGAGTACGCGGTGTTTTACTTCCTTGCGTTTACCGCCATCGCCGTCTTCACCTACGGCGTCTATCAGCGGTTCGCCCGCTACGCAGCGGGGGACGACGATTCGTTCCCCCGGCTCGATGACCTGCAGAGCCGCGTCGTGAGCGCAACCAAGATCGTGCTCTCGAACGAGAAACAGTTCAACAGGGACCTCTACGGCGGTCTGATGCACTCGTTTATTCTGTGGGGCTTCCTGACGCTGTTCGTCGCGACGCTCATCCTGATGGCCGAGGAGTACGCCGCGAAGAAACTCCTCCACATGTCGTTTTGGAACGGTGACTTCTATCTCGCTTACCAGTTCATGGTCGACGCGCTGGGACTCCTCTTCGTCGTCGGCATCGGAATGGCGATGTACCGCCGCTACTGGGTCCGCAACACCCGTCTCTGGGATCGGCACACATCCAACGAAGACGATATCTTCATCTGGACGCTGTTCGCGCTCGGCATCGGCGGCTTCCTGCTCGAGGGGTTCCGGATCTATATCGCCGGGATTCCGGACCACGAAATCGTGAGCTTCGTCGGCTACGGACTCGCAACGGCGTTCGATGGGATCGGTCTCCCGAGCACCGAAGCCGCAGTGGCCGCCGGTCCCGAGTACAGCGCGTCCGCCAACCTCGGTGCCAACGCCGAGACGCTCCACTGGCTCACGTGGTGGTCCCACTCGCTGCTCGCCTTCTTTTTCATCGCGTGGATTCCCTACGCCAAGCCTTTCCACATGATCTCCTCCTTTGCGAACGTCGTCACGCGCGACGAGAAAGCAGGGCAGCGCCTGCCCAACGTCCCGTCGGACCTGGACGCGACCAACGCCGACTCCATCGACGACTTCACCTGGAAGGAACTCCTCGATCAGGACGCCTGTACCAAGTGCGGTCGCTGTTCGTCGGTCTGTCCGGCCAAGGCTTCCGACCGCCCGCTCGACCCGCGGAACGTCATCCTCGACCTGAAATCCTACCGGGAGGAGCTGGCCGCCGGCGGCGAGGAGAAACCGATCATCGCCGACGGCGGCACCTCGGTGATCAACTCAGAGACGATGGACTCCTGTATGGCCTGTATGGCCTGTATGGACGCCTGCCCCGTCGAGATCGAACACCTCAAGAGCTTCACCCGGCTCAACCGCCAGCAGACCGATCAGGGCGATGTCTCCTCGAGCATGCAAGACGTCTTCCAGAACGTCATGCAGAACGGCAACACCTTCGGCGACTCGCCGCGCAACCGGGGCGACTGGGCCGACGAACTCGAGTTCGACGTCACCGACGCCCGCGAGGAGGAAGTCGACTACCTCTGGTACGTCGGCGACTTCCCGAGTTACGACGAGCGCAACAAGCAGGTCGCCCGCTCGCTGGCGACCATTCTGCAGGAGGCCGACGTCAGCTTCGGCATCCTCTTCGACGACGAGAAGTTCGACGGCAACGACATCCGACGGGTCGGCGAGGAACTGCTCTACGTCGAACTGGCAGGTCACCACGTCGAGACGTGGGAGGACTGCGAGTTCGACAAAATAGTCTGTACGGACCCCCACTCCTACAACACGTTCAAAAACGAGTATCCGGAGGTCAACTTCGACGAGTTCGCCGACGACCCGATGATGCCATTCGAGTACGACGAGCAGTGGAACGACGACGGCGAAATCGACGTCTACCACTGGACCCAGGCCGTCGAGGAACTCGTCGAAGAGGGCAAACTCGACCTGAACGGGACCGAACTCGACTACACGGTCACCTACCACGACCCGTGTCATCTGGGCCGATACAACGACGAGTACGAGGCCCCGCGCGAACTCATCAAAGCGACCGGCTGTACCCTCGACGAAATGCCCCGCAACCGCAGTAACTCCTTCTGCTGTGGCGGCGGCGGCGGCGGCCTCTGGATGGACTTCGAGGAAGAACCCAAGCCCAGCGAGGAACGGATCCGCGAGGCGCTCGAGGACACCGACGCCGGCAGCGGGATCGAGAAGTTCGTCGTCGCCTGTCCGATGTGCATGACGATGTACGAGGACGGCCGCAAGACCGGCGACTTCGAGGACGAGATCGAGATCGTCGACGTGGCCGAACTCATCGTCGAGGCCATCGGCAAGGCAGACGAAGCGCAGGTCGAAGTCGCTGCGGACTGACCGCTATTCCGGTCGTCCGTAGCCGACGACTCGGATTCGGTTCGTGGCCAAGCGGGAGAATTCGAACGAGAGAGTACCGTTAGTCGTCGCTGATCATCGTCGGGTCGATTCGATCGACGAGCCCGTCGAAGTCGTCGTCAAAGCTGAGAACGGAATCAATACCGTGCCGCTCGACGATCGCGATCGTGTTCGCGTCCGTGAAACTGAGCGAATGATCCCCATAGTTCTCGAAAGTTTCGAGCGTCTCCTCGAACAGTTCCGGTGTCGTCTGCTGTAGTTCGATCCGATCCGGGTATCCACTACGGCCCAGGATCCGCTGTCCGATAGTCCACGCGGCGTCGTAGCTACCTGTTCGTTTCCGGGTAAGCGTGATCGATTCGTCGATCACGTAGTCGCTCGTGTATGGACGGCCGAGATTGCCTGCGAGGACTGTCTGCATTGCATTGGCTGCCGCTTCATGTCTCGCTGCGGCACGGTCATGCTGCGCGAAGAAAACACCAGTGTCGATAAATACGCTCATTCGCCGTACAGAACCGCATCGATGTCTTCTTCCGTCGTCTCGATACCTGAGTCGACGGTTCCGGACAGCCACCGATCGATCCCGTCCTCCGACAATGGCTCGAAATCGTCCCGATAGGAGTCGATTATCTCGTCTTTCGATTCGTACGTGTTCGTAACGATCCGTTCGAGGAGGTCCTGTTGAGTCACGTTCGTTCCCGTCTCGAGTCGAATCTCTGCTTGAAGTTCCTCGAGGTGTGATTTCGTGATATCCGTAACCTTGATCGAGGTACTCATATGCGCTAGTAGCGGACTCCACTGAGAAAACTGTTCTCCCGCTACGAGCAATGGCTTCCGACAGGCGAATTCAGAACACTACAGTCGCTATCGAAGGACGGTCGAGCAGTAGAACGGGCTAGTCAGTCGGAGCGAGCGACTCGAGTCGCAGTCCGATTGTCTGCCCCGGAATCGTCTCCGTCCGCCCGCACCTCGCGGACGAACTCGAGGAAGTTGTCGAAGACGAGTTTCGCTTCGCAGGCTTCCTGGTAGTTCTCGGCCGTGATCTCCGCGAGTACTGACTCGCGGCGGTCGTCGGAGAGGTCCTTACGGTGGACGAGTTCGCGAGCGGTTTTCGTGTCGTACTCGGGATGGAACTGGACGCCGAAGACGCGATCCTTGCGGAAGCCGTGATTGGAGTACTCGTTCGCCGCGAGGGGATCGGCACCGGGCGGGAGGGTCGTCACCGCATCGGAGTGGCTGGTAAAGGAGCGGAAGGTCTCGTCGATGCCGTCGAACAGCCGCGACTCGCCGGTGTGTTCGATCTCGCTGTAGCCGACTTCGTAGACGCCCATGTCTTCGACGGTGCCACCGAGGACGTCGGCGAGCAACTGGTGGCCCCAACAGACCCCGAGGAAGGGAATGCCGCGATCGATCGCCTCGTCGACCCACTCCGTGACCGGTCGCATCCAGTCGTCGTCCCAGTAGACCGACGAGCGGGAGCCGGTGACGACGGCACCATCGTAGTCGAAGTCGTCCGGGACCGTCCCGTCGGTGGCGTCGAACTCCACCAACGAGGCGTCGAGTTCGCGCCGAAAGTTCCGCGTCGTGTTCGCGTCCTGGTGAGCCGCGTTCAGGACGGCGATTCGGGGTTGACTCATTACGCCATACTGCCCACTGAACAAGAATAGGCTTTCCGCCCGGTGCCGTGGTTGCCGCGACCGCCGACGGCGATCGGAGTCACTGAGACGAGTGGCACACCGTTGTCCTGCAACTCGAGTCGGTGACATCGACACCGATCACGGACCCGCGAGCGGCGGCTCATCGCAGGTGATAGCCCCCGGTGTCGTCCCGACGGAACCGGTCGCCCGTGTCGAACCAGCCGTCGGTGAACCGACTGCGATTATCGGCGTCGTCGTCCTCGGCGCTCGGGAGCGGAGCTGGCTCGGCCGACTGGTCGTCGTCGATTCCGGCAGGAGTTACGTAGCCGTCGGCGACGACCGGTCCCGAAACGTGGAGGCGGCCGACGGCTGCCCCCTCGAGGACCGTCCCCTCGTCGTCGACCAGCCGGGCACGACAGCCCGGAACCGGACGGCCGACCGGCAAGTCGTCGGCGTCGCCGGCTCGGGTATCGTCAGCGACCCCCTCGCTGGTGGCCGTCGGACACTCGAGGCGACCGTAGACCCGTGCGATCGGTACGTCTCGGTCCCGGTAGGGTTCGATCACGTCCTCGTCGACCGGCGCTTCGCAGATCGCCCGTTCGAGGGCGTCGGCGGCCGCGTCGAAATCCGATTCGGCCGCGATATCTCGGAGGACCGTTGCCCGACCGGACAACAGCGTCGCATCCTCCATGGCGATGGCCCTCGTGGTGTCGCCGGGGTCGAAGGCCCGATCGAGCAGGAGCGTCCCGCCGACGTACAACACCGACAGGGCGACACGGACGAGTCCGTTCGGGGCGGCCAGCGGTGTCGTGAGCGGAACGACGTCGTTCGCGGCCAGTCCCCACGCGGCGATCGCCGTCCGGCAGTTGGACTCGAGCGTCTCGCTCGCGTAGCCCGCGACCGGGCGTCCCGACTGGCCGTGGAGAGCGAGCGGAGGGGACTCGCCCGGCCGCTGGGCGTCGACCGTGATACTGGCGCGGTCGGTCTCGGACAGTTCCGCGAGCGTCACCGACCGGTCGAACGGGATCGACCGCACGAGATCGCGCTGAGCCGGCTCCGCGACGACGATCTCGGGCTCTAAGACGTCGAACGGGCGTTCGACGGAGGCGGGCGTCAGGAAATGTGAGATCGGCGCGAGCGTCGCCCCGAGCCGTCGGCAGGCGAAGAACAGCCCCAGAGACACGACCCGGTTGCGGGTGACGAGACAGACCGTGTCGCCGGGACCGATCCCGAGCGCGGCGAGGCGTTCGGCGGTTCGGGTCGCGATCGCCGACAGCTCGCCGTAGGAGACTCGGTCCTCGTGGATCGTCGCCGCGGGCACGGACAGCCGATCCGCCGAGATGTCGACGACCGCCGTCCGATTGGGGAAGCGGTCCGCCCGGCGGGCCAGCGAGAGGGTCACAGCAGTCGCTTCCACGCTCGCGTACGTAGTAGGGTGGGACTCAGTCGCAAGCACGGGCTCGAGAGCCGAACGAACTACTGAGACGGCGCGCTGAGCAGCGATGAGCGAGGGGCGAATCGCTGCTCGAAGCGCGAGGGATGAGCGAGCGGTGCGAGGGGTGAACGGAGTGAGTTCCCTCGGTACGCGAGCGAATCGGTTGGGGAGGACGTGGCGCACCCTGTTGTCGCAATCTCTCGAGTCGTCGTCGATGTCGCCGACCCGACGCCGCGGACTCTCCCTCTCGAGTCCTTCCACCGCTGCCCGACCGAGTCACTCGGAGGCGTCCGTCTGCGTCTCGAGAAAGCCCAACAACAGATCGTTGACCGTCCGCGAGCGCTCGATGAAACAGAGATGGCCCGCCCCCTCGAGCGCCCGGAACTCCCCGCGGGGCAGTCCGCGGGCCAGCTCCCGGCCGGCCGCGGGCGACACCAACTCGTCCGCGCCGCCGTGGATCACTCGCGTCGGCTGGGTCACCTCGACCAGCCAGTCGGTCGCGTCGAAGTCCGCGAGCGCCGCGGCCTGTGCCTCCCAGCCCGCCCGGTCGGCGTCGCCGTCGGCCCGCCAGTCGACGATCCCCTCGAGCGCGTCGGGTTGAGCTTCGCGAAAGTCCGTCGAGAGACCCACCGTCAGCGACTCGCGAAGCGCGTCGCGGTCGTCCGGCGGCGCGAACAGGGGCTCGAGGTCGACCGCCGCGCCCTCGGCCGCCGTGCCGAACAGCGTCAGTGTCGCGACGCGACTCGAGGTTCGGGCGGCTTCGAGCGCGATTGCCCCACCGAGGCCACAGCCCACGAGGTGCGCGGAGGTGAGGTCGCAGTCGGCCAGCACCGCCTCGAGATCGGCGGCGAGCGTCTCGAGGTCGTAGGGACCGGGCGGCGAATCGGAACGCCCCGTTCCACGGAGGTCCCAGACGATGGCCTCGTGGGGGCCGGCGACGGCGGCGTGTTGCCAGCCCCACAGCCAGCCGCCGAGACCCGCTTCGGGGACGAAGACAACGGGGTCGCCCTCGCCAGCGCGGTCGTAGTACAGCGAGACGGCTCCGTTCGATGCGGTCGGCATACGTGGACGATCCGGGTGGAGCAAGGCGACGGTTTCGGTTCCGATCGATGACGCGCGTCACTGGGCGCGTGACGACGGGACCTACGCCGAGCAAGCGCGGCCGTGAACCGGGTCCGTGAAACTGCCGCCCCCGGCTGTAAAGACGAACCCAGCCGTGGAGGGCCGACGGTAGAAGTCACTGTTCGATGCATTTTTCGCAGGCACGTGTCAAGCAACAACGTCTATGCGTACACATATCTCTCCTCCGCTGACGGACACGCAGCAATCACGGACGGTCGTGATCATCTTTGCGAGTACGCTCGTGAGCGTCATGGGCGTCTCCCTGATCAGCCCGGTACTGCCGACGATTCAGACGGCGTGGAACATTTCGGCGAGTCAGGCCAGCCTGCTCATTTCGGCGTTTACCTTGCCCGGTGTCGTGCTGACACCGTTCGTCGGACTCGTCGCCGACCGCGTTGGTCGCAAGCGCGTCCTCGTCCCGGCGCTGTTCCTGTTCGGCGTGAGTGGCATTGCAATCGTATTCGTCGGCGGCTTCACGACTATTCTCGGCCTCCGCGTCGTCCAGGGAATCGCCGGCAGTGCGATTATGAGCCTCACCGTAACGTTGCTCGGTGACCTGTTTTCGGGAGCCGAACGGAGCCGCCTCATCGGATTGAACGCGGCGATCCTCGCCATCGGCGCGGCCGGCTACCCCTTCCTGGGTGGGAGCCTCGCACTGCTCTCGTGGGCGGCCCCGTTCGCCTGTTTCGGGCTCGGGATCGTCGTCGCGATCGCCGGCTCCGCGATCCTTACTGAACCCGAGGGAAGCGACAGTTCGTCCGGCCTCGCCTACGTCGCTAACGCGATCCAAGCGGTCCCACTGTGGAGAGCGATCGGGCTGTATGCGGCTGTGTTCGGCATTTTTCTGATCCTTTACGGCGCACAGCTCACTGTCATCCCGTTCATTCTCGACGAATCCTACGGCCTCTCGTCCGGAACGATCGGGCTGTTGCTTGGACTCCCGGCAGTCACGATGGGACTGACGTCCTCGCAGTCGTCACGTCTCATTCGCCATCTCTCACCTCCGCGGCTCATCACGCTCGGTTTCGTGACCTACGGGGTCGGGATGACACTCGCCGCACTCACCCACTCGGTCATCGTCCTTGCCGGCGCGCTGTTCCTGTTCGGTATCGGGCAAGGGTTTGCGGAGCCGATTACTGATACCGCACTGAACACACTCGCCCCCGATGCGTTCCGTGGCGGTATTATGAGTATCCGAACGAGCGTGCTGCAGTTCGGAACGACTGTCGGCCCGCCGGTGTTCGTTGCCGTCGCCTCGATCGTCGGGTACGCCAATACGCTCCTCGTCGCCGGGATCGCCGCCTTCGCCCTCGGTGTCTCCGCGTTCGGCTTGCTCACGTTTTCGGAGGTCTCGTAACCGGCGTCTCGTCGAACGGACACACGGCTCGGGGCGTACGATCGGAACTCAAAAGAACGATCGTCGACCGATCAGGCGTTCAGAACCTGCCGCAACACGTCGGGCGCGTCCTCGAGCGCCTCGTCGAGATCGTCGACATTCGGGCCGCCGCCCTGGGCGAAGTCCGGCGGGCCGCCGCCGCCGCCGCCGACCTTCGCGGCGAGTTCGCCGACGACTTCGCCGGCGTTGACGCCGATGTCGTCGGGGACCGCGACGACGAACTGTGCACCGCTCTCGCCGCTCCCGATAACGGCGATTTTGCCCTCGTCGGCGAGGGCGTTGGCAGTCGCTCGGAGTTCGTCCATGTCGGCGTCGAGGCGCTGGACGACGGCCGTCGCGTCGCCGACCGTGACTTCCTCGCCGCCACCACCGCCGCTTGCGCGGGCCGCGGCGAGCTGTTCTTTGAGGTCCTCGATCTGTTTCCCACGTCCCTTCCACTCCTCGAAGAACCGCTCGGCGGTTTCGGGGACGTCTTCGGGCGACACGTCGAGGATGGCGGCGGCCTCGTAGAGCGCGTCCTCCTTGTCCTGGGTCGCCTCGATGGCGGCCTCGCCGGCCGCGAAGGTGATCCGCTCGACGCCGTCCTGAACGCGCTCGGTGTTCAGCACCTTGATCGCCCCGATATCGCCGGTCCGGGCGACGTGAGTGCCACCGCAGGCCTGGGTGTCATCGTCGACGTGGATCAGCCGGATCTGCTCGCCCGGCGGAATCCCGCCCTGGTAGAGGTCGAAGCCGTGTTCGGCCTCGGCGTCGTGGCGGTCCGGCCACTCCTGGGAGACCGCGGTGTTGTCCATCACGATCTCGTTTGCACGGTCCTCGATCCGCTTGACGTCCTCGCGGCTGATGCGGTCGTAGTGGCGAACGTCGATCCGCGACCGCTCGACGCCCTTCTGGGCACCGGCTTGCCGGATGTGCTCGCCGAGGACCTGCCGTGCGGCGTGGATGACGATGTGGGTCGCCGTGTGATGGCGCATGAGCTGTCGCCGACGACTGCCGTCGACCTGCCCGTTGACCAGTTCACCCTTCCCGGGGTCCTCGTCGGTTCGGTGACAGATGACGCCGTCCTCGATCTGGACGTCTACGACCTCGACGGTCGTATCGTCCGTCGAGAGCGTCCCGGTGTCGGCGGGCTGGCCACCGCCTTCGGGGTAGAACATCGTCTGATCCAAGACGACGTCGTAGCCCTCGTCGCGCTCGAAAACGTCGAGAACCACCGCCTCGAACTGGGTCCGCTGTTGATCGTCGTAGTAAAGCTTCTCCGTCTCGGGGAGGTCCTCGAGACGCTCGTCCTCGTCCTCCTCGGCCTCCGCAACCGTCTCGGGCGTGTCGTGGCGCTTCGCGACGAGGCTGTAGAAGTCGTCGGGGACCGCGACATCCGCGCCGGTTTCCGCGGCGATGTCCGCGACCATATCGGGCTGGATGCCGTGGGAGTCGTAGAGTTCGATCAGTTCGTCGGTCGGGATGGGCTCGCCTTTTGCGGCGTACTCCTCGGCCAGCGCTTCGACCCGGCGACCGCCGCGCTCGAGCGTCTCGCGGTACTTCTCGACTTCGGTGCGGACGATGTCACGGATCGTGTCGCGGTTCTCGTACGCGAGGCGCTCGGCCTGCATGTCGACGAGTTCGTCAAGCGGCGCGTCGACGCCGACCGTGTCACAGAGCCGCTTCGTCCGTCGGAGGACCATCCGCGCGAGGTAGCCGGTGCCGACGTTCGAGGGGACGATCCCGTCGCCGAGCATGTACGCGAGCGTCCGGCAGTGATCGGCGATGGCGTAGATATCCTCGAGGGGCTCCATCAGTGCCTCGAGGTCGGCGGCGTCGACATCGAGTTCGGCGGCGATCTCGCCGCGGGCGGTCGCCATGTCCTCGGCCTCGTCGATGTCCATGTGACCCGCGAGCTTGGCGGCCCGATGAATCAGGGCCTCCTGCTCATCGGTGTGATCGAGCCCGGCGTTGTCCTTCAGGAAGGCGATCATATCGGGGTAGACCGCTTCGTAGACGGTCGGGGTGCCCTGTGAGACCCAGGTCCAGCGCTCGAGCCCGTAGCCCGTGTCGACGATGTAGGTGTCCATCGGGCTGTAGCGGTTCCCGTCTTTCATCTCGTACTCGCCGTCGGGGTCTTGCTCCATCGACATGAAGACCAGCGTGGCGAGTTCGACGCCCCGGTAGATGACTTCGATAGCGGGGCCGGCGTTGCCGCCGCCGACCCACGGGTCTTCGATGTAGATGACTTCCTCGAGATCGACGCCCATCGAGTCGAAGAAGCCGTCACAGAGTTCGACGGTGCGGTCCTTCCAGTAGACCTCGCCGTGATAGGCGTACTCGTCTTCGGGAACGTCCTCGCGCGTGTTGAACGCGTGGTGGGCCATCATCTCGAAGGCCATCGTGTGTCGCCCGGTCTTGCCGACGTTGTCGATGTCCTGCATCCGGATGCAGGGCTGGGAGACCGTCAGCGGGTTCGCGGGCGGCGGCGTCTCGCCGCTGGTCACGAGCGGCTGGAAGTCGTAGATCGACGCCTGTGTCAGCAAGACGTCGTCGCGCCAGCGGTTCGCCGCGACCGGGTAGGGATCGATGCGCTCGTGGTCGTGGTCCTCGAAGTAAGAGAGAAACGCCTCGCGCATCTCGGTCAGGTCGTACGACTCGTCGAAGCCCGAGTTGTCGATGAAGTCGTACTCCTCACAGGGGGGCTCGCCGCAGGTTTCCCTGCTCCCGTCGCGCGTCCAGAAGTGAGCGCCACACGATGGGCACTCCTTGCGCTCGAATCCTTCCTCCTCGAAGTACTCGAGGCGGTACTCCTCCTCTAGTTCGCTCATTACGCGTGTATTGCCCCTGCAGCGCGTAAAACAGTTCCGCAACTGACGCCGCGAACGGAGCGGCCGACGCGAACGTGATCGGCCGTCGACCGCCGACTCGTCGGGCGGCGGGTGAGACGGACGCGCTCGTCTCGCGAGACCGCACATCGGCTCCAACAGATCAGTATCCTAACGTTCTTTAGGATAGATTGCGTATCGCACGGATGCGCACGAAAGTGCGCCAAGCCGGAGTGCCACAGCATCCAACCAAGCACTCCGGCTCAACGGCCGCCCCCGCGTAGCGGGAGCAATCCACCATTGGCGTTGGCGAAATAAAGACCTGCCGACGTCCATCGACCAGTTGCGACTCTCGCTGGCTCGCTCGCTGGATTGTGTCCTGGCGCGTCGGGGCCAGTACACTGAAGAGACATGATTTCCAGCATCACACTCCACTGTGACTGTGGTACAGACATCCGTCTCGCGCCGACGGATCACACGACTACCTGTCCCGACTGCGAAACGACGGTCGCGCTCTCGCTCGTCAACGACCCGGAGCACGATATCCATGCATCCAGCACTCGCTACGGCTCTCGATCGTATCGCGGCCCGTAAGGGCTGTGCTCCGACGGCCCTCCCGCCGCTGTACGAGGCCGTCGATCCCGAGGCGCTGGCGGCTGTCCTCGAGTCGAATCCGGACGTGACCGTCCGCTTCGAGTATGCGGGCTATCGGGTCGTACTCGGCCCCGGGCCCGACGAGGTCGGGGTGATCGACAGTCGTGGGTAGGTGAGCGAGACACGGGAGGCGGGACGGGATCGGACGCGTCCCGAACGGCTCGATACGGACGGCAAACTTTTATCCTGACGGACGGTCTCGGGGTCTAGACGATTGCACAGCGACGGAATGACGACGGCGACAGCGACCCAGCGGCCGCGGACGGTGCTCTACGTGGCCGACGCGGAAACCGATGCCAGCGACGGCGCTGGCGCTCTCGAGGGGGTCGACGCCGGACCCGAGCGGTCGGTCCACGCCGTGACGGCCGTCGATCGCGTCCGTAACTGGGCACCCGACGCCGACTGTGTCGTCTTCGCCGAGACGCCGACGACGGCCGCGGGCGCATCGCTGCTCGAGGTGATCGAGGCCGCTGGCTCGACGCCGGTGATCCTCTTTACCGACCCGTCGTTCGCGCCGACCGCCGCACGGTCGACCGACGGGATCGACGGCTACGTCCGCCGCGACACCGACGACGCCGTCGCCCACCTCGCGGACGAGATCGAGTGGGTCTGTCGCGAGACCGGAGACGCGGGGAGCGCCGACCGCGCCGCGTCGGCCCCCGGACCCGCCGAGCGCTTCCTCGAGTCGGTCCCCGAGGTGGTGGCCTGTCGCGACCGTGACCGACTCTTCGAACGCCTGGTCGAGACCGCGGCGGACGCCCTCGACTGCGAGACCTGCTGGCTCTCGACGGTCCACTTCGGGGAGTTCACTCCCCGGGTGAGCGCGTCGGGGGTTCCGGACGACGAACTCGAGCCAACCTCGCGCGACGGGGTCCTCGGCGAGACCCTTCGAACCGGCGAGGCGCTTCGGATCGACGAGATCGCGACCGACGATCGACTGACGGCCCCCCTCGACGGGGTGACATCGCTGTGTTGCGTGCCGGTCGGCGATATCGGACTCCTGCAGGTCGCCGCCGAAGAGGCGGCCGCGTTCGACGACCGCGACTGTGACTCGCTCACCGCGTGGTGTCGCGTCGCCGCCGCGGTCCTCGAGCGGATCGACGCCGACGCGAGCCAGCGGACGGCTCACAAACAGTTACAGCAGGAGCGCGACCGGCTGGCCAGCGAACGGGACGAACTGGCGGCCGAGCGCGACCGCCTCGCCGACGAACGGGACCGCATCCGTGCGCTGTTCGCGGCCATCCCGGAGCCCGCGGTCCACTACGGAATCGACGGCGGACGGGTGCTCGTCCGGGACAGCAACGACACCTTCAGCGAGGTTTTCGGGACCGATCTCGAAGAGGACGGCGACGAGGCCCCCGTCGCGCCGGGACTCGAACACCGGGGGGCAACGCTGCTCGAGTCGCTCCGGGCGGGCGAGCGCCGCCAACTCGTCAGTCGCCGGGAAACCGCCGACGGCATCCGCGAGTTCCTGCTGACGCTGGTTCCGGTCGACGCTGGCGCGAGCGACGGCGAGGCATCCGGCGCTCACGCTCCCGACGGGCTGCTCGTCTACAACGACGTGACCGAGGCGAGCCGCCGCGAACGGGCAGTCGCCGCCGCCGAGGCCCGACTCGAGACGATCGAGACGCTGGTCGAGGAGGAGATGCGGACGCCGCTGAACGTCGCCCGCGGCTACCTCGAACTCGCCGACGAAACCGGCGCTGCCGAACACTTCGCGGAGGTCGACGACGCGCAGAAGCGATTGGGGGAGCTCGTCGATCGGCTCGTCTCGATCGTCCGGCGGGACGACGTGCTCGTCGAGACCGAACCCGTCGCCATCCACGACGTCGCGCGGCAGGCCTGGGTCACCGTCGAGACCGGCGATGCGCGCCTCGTGACACGCACAGCCGACGACCGCGTACTCGAGGCGGACAAGGCGCGGCTACGGGAACTGTTCGAGCAGTTGCTGGGGACCGTGCTCGACGCGGCCGACGGGAACGACTGCGGAACGAACGGCGGCGACGAACCGGTCGTCCCGGACGACGCGACGGACGAGACGGACACCGAGCCGACCGTCGTCACCGTCGGAGCAACCGACGACGGGTTCTACGTCGCGCGACGCGACGCCGAAACCGACGCCGCGGACGCCGACGGCGGGATCGAGACGACGCCCGTCCCCGACCAGTCGATCGCGACCGACGGCACCGGCTTCGGGCTCGACACCGTCGAACGCATCGCCGACGCCCACGGCTGGAACGTCGGCGTTGCGGCGGACGACGGGCGCATCGCCGTCGCGTTCCGCGGTGTCGACGCCGCGGACGGCCAGTATGGTGATCACTGAACGTCACAACACACCTGCTCGCACGACTGCGAGGCCACCGCTGTGTCCCGACTAGATCTCGCCGATCAGGCGTCCGCGTCGAGCGCCAGCGACGCCAGCATCGCCTCGAGTTGCAGGCGCTCGTTTGCGCCCTCGGTAATGCGGTAATCGACTTCGCCGAGTCGCTCGAGCAGCCGCACTGTCGCCCGTTCGGGAACGTCGAACTCCCAGGCCGACCGGTGGAGTTGGTCGATGACGTCGCCACCGGCGAGCCCGCGCTCGGTCAAGAGGTCCTCCAGGGCGGCACGGGCAGCGGTGAAGTCGCCGTCGATGGCGTGTTCGACCATGGCTTCGACCTCCTCGGGGCGGGCGGTGGCGGTGATCGCGAAGACGGTCCCCTCGTCGACGGTTTCGCCCATCACCGCGGCGGCCTGCAACGCGTTGATCGCCTTGCGCATGTCGCCGTCGGCCGCGTAGACCAAGGCGTCGACGCCGTCGTCGGTCACCGCGATGTCCTCGGTGGCCGCGATCTCGCGCACCTGGGCCTCGATCGCGTCCGCGGTGAGTTCGGTAAAGCGAAAGACCGCACAGCGGGACTGAATCGGGTCGATGATCTGGCTCGAGTAGTTACACGAGAGGATAAACCGGGTGTTGTTCGAGAACTGCTCCATCGTCCGGCGCAACGCGGACTGGGCGTCGGAGGTCAAGGCATCGGCCTCGTCGAGGAAGATGATGCGATGGGAGTAGCCGCCGAAACTCGAGCGAGCGAAGTCCTTGATCCGGTCGCGGACGACGTCGATCCCCCGCTGATCGGAGGCGTTGAGTTCGAGGAAGTTCTCCTGCCAGTCGTCGTCGTAGACTTCTCGGGCGATGCTTTTCGCTGCCGTCGTCTTTCCCGTGCCGGCCGGGCCTGCAAAGAGGAGGTGGGGGAGGTCGTCCTGTTCGACGTAGTTTTTGAGCCGCGGAACGATGTCCGTGTGGCCCTTGATGTCGTCGAGTCGCTCCGGACGGTACTTCTCGATCCAGACTTCGGTCTTGCCGGGTGTGGACTCCGCCGCCTCGGCGTCGGCCTCGCTCATACCGGTCGAAGGTGGGGCCGCAAGATAAAACGACCGAAGGTCGCCATCGGCTCGCGTCGCCGGCACCCTCGAGGTGGCGAACCGATCACGAGACGGGACAGTTTTCGTCCCTGACACGGTGGTGTCGGGTTTTACACCCTGCTCGGAGAAGGGACATCCACAATGGTTGGATCAAGCACACGATCGCGGCTCGTCGTCATCGCGGTAGTCGTTCTCGCCGTCGTCGGTACCGTCCCGGTGCTGGTCGCCGCACAGAGCAACGGGCAAACCGGCGGGACGGTCGTCGTCGAGGAAGGCGAGACGGTCGAGACACTCGAGGGGATCGGCGGCTCAGTCGTCGTCCGCGGGACCGTCACCAACGATGTCAGCGCCGTCGGGGGCGATGTCCGGGTCGAACGAACCGGTTCGGTCGGCGGTGACCTCGAGGCGGCCGGCGGGAGCGTGACCATCTCGGGGGCCGTCGAGGGTGACGTGGATGTCGGCGCGGGGAGTCTCACAATCGCCGAGAACGGGACCGTCGGTCAGGACCTCACGGCGGGCGTCGGGAGCGCGACGATCGACGGCACGGTCGAGGGTGACGCCGAAATCGGGGCGGAAACGATCCGGCTGGGAGAGAGCGCCTCGATCGCGGGTAACCTCCGGTACGACGGCGACCTCGAAGGGAACACCGACGCGGTCGCGGGCGACATCGTGGAGGACTCCTCGCTCGGCGTCGATGTCGCACCGACGGTTCAGCCCTTCGCATCGTGGCTGTTCACGGCCTACGCGCTGGCAGTGAACCTGCTGCTCGGAGCCGCGTTGCTCGCGCTGTTCCCGCGGTTCTCCGACGGGGTCGCCGACCGCGTCGCGTCGGGTCCCGTTCGGTCCGGGCTCGCCGGGTTGCTCGTGTTCGTCGGGATCCCGGTCCTCCTGATCGCGCTCGCAATCACCGTCATCGGGCTTCCGCTGTCGCTCGTTGGCGGCTTCGCGTTCGGCCTGCTGCTGTGGATCGGGACCATCTACGGGCGTTTCGCCGTCGCCGCGTGGCTCCTGTCGCTGGTCAGGCTGGGCAATCGCTGGCTCGCGCTCGTCGTCGGGCTGGTGGCCGGCGCTGCCCTCGGTCGGCTTCCGGTCCCGTTCGTCGGTGGTGCGATCAACCTGCTCGTCCTCCTGCTGGGACTCGGCGCGCTCGTCCGCGCCCTCTACGGTCACTGGCGCGCCGGCCGGAAACGCGGTCGAGAGCAACGAGCCGGATCGGACGAATCAGCGGCGGAATAAGCGGCGGCGCGCCGACCCGCGAGCGACGCGCTCAAGGCCACCGCGGCGTAACGGGGCGTATGCACGTCACCGTCGATGTCAAGGGCGAGGACACCTACGAACTCGAACTCGAGGCGGTGACAGGGGTCGCGACCGACGGGGAGGCGACTGGCGATCCCGCCGACGCCACGCCGACGTACGCCGACCTGCTCCGCGAGGTCGGGTTGAGCCCCCACGAGGTGAGCGTCCTCGTCGACGGGCGTCCGGTGCCGGAGGATCAGCCCGTGGAGAGCGACCACGTGACGGTGTTGCGGCTGATCAAGGGCGGATAACGCTGGCGACGCGGTCCGTCGCGGCTCCGGTTCGGGGGAGCAGTTGCCACCCCGCATCCGAGTCGCTCGCCATGCATGCTCAGCTGGCAACGGTTTCTGTGGCACCGACCCGCTCAGTGAGTCCAGCATCACCGGGCGACGAATCAGACAGTGCTCGATCGGTGAAAGCCCAGCCGCTTTCCCGATCGATGTGGTACTCCACGTATGTCCCTGAAGACGGCCCTGCCGAGAACGAGAGTCGATCCAGCGACAATCGACGCGCTGTTGGCCCACGACGGCCGACGCTCCTGACGCATGTTCGTCCGTACCGCCACCGCCGACGACGTCCTGGAGGTCCGTCGCATCCTCGACGCAGCGATGCTCGAGCCGGGTGACGTAGAACGGCGAATCGATGACGGAGACGTCTTCGTGGCCGGCGATCGGCGAGGCGGCACGGAGCCGGCCGCTGAATCCAACGGGAGCGAACGGGTGCTCGGCACGGCCGTCCTCGAACCCCTCGAGAGCGAGCCGGGCGCACACGTCGGGGCGATCGGCGTCCGCCGTCGCCACCGGGGGCGGGGAATCGGCTCGGCGCTGATCGACCGGGCGCTCGAGCGGGAAAAACGGCTCACGGCCCGGTTCGACGACGGCGTCAGGCCGTTCTACGAACGACTGGGGTTTTCGATCGAACCGATCGACGACCACCGCCACCGCGGCGTGGCGGTGGCGGCTGGGTACGTCTGACGGCCCGGCTCATGGAGCCCCGTCGCCTGCCGGGGTAGTTTTATCCGGTCTGAACGTGGTACGTGCCCAAGCATGGCGCTCCAACGGATGCTCAGCGGCGATCCGTCGAAGAGTTCGAAGGTCTATCTGGCGATCGGGCTTCTCTCGCTGGTGAAAGCGATCGCGGTCCGCAACGACCGGGACCGGTTCCGACGCGAGATCGTCGACGCCGGGTTGTTCCTCGGCGTCGGATTCGCGCTTCGCCGGTTCAGCAGGATGAAAGCGCAGAAACGCCGAGAGCTCGAGTCACAGGTCCCCGATTGGGCGGCCGACGTGATACGGTCCGAAGCGACATCGAAGGGGCTGCAAACGATCGCGAAGCGACGATTCGGTCGATCCGAGCCCGAACCGAAGACGGTTCGAGAGCGAGCGCGCGGCGTTTTCTCGACCCGGTAACTCGTGTCGGCCGCGCCCGTCCGTCAGTCCGATCCCGCGTCGACAGTGGTCGCTGCTTCGGCCGAGATCGGCTCGAGCGACGCCGAAAAGTGACGCAGCTCGGGGACTGCGGGGTTGGAAACGATCTCGAGTCCGGACACCTCGTGTCGGTTCTCGAGGACGGCTTCGGCCGTCTCGACGACGTGCTCGAAGTGTTCGCGGTGGTATGTCCGGCGTGGGACCGCGAGCCGAACCAGTTCCGGCCGGTCGGTCTCGGGGAACGCGAAGCTCCCGAGTTCGACGCCCCTGACGCCACCTTCCCGATACAGTTCACAGACCAGCGCCTGTCCCGGGAACTGCTCGGCCGGGATCTCCGGAAAGATCGCCCCCGCGTCGAGGTAGACCGCGTGCCCGCCGGTCGGCGTGTACACCGGCAGCCCGGCCTCCTCGAGCATCGCGCCGAGTTCGCGGACCTGTTCGACCCGATCCTCGATGTACGATTCCTCGACGGCCTCGCGCAGGCCGACCGCCATCGCGGCGACATCGCGTCCGGCCATGCCGCCGTACGTGGGGAACCCCTCGTAGAGGATCGCGCGCTGTTTACACTGCTCGAAGAGGGCCTCGTCGTCGGTCGCGACGAACCCGCCGACGTTCGCCAATCCGTCTTTCTTCCCGCTCATGACGAGCGCGTCCGCGAGTCCAAGTTGCTCGCGTGCCACCTCGGCGACCGTCGCGTCGGTGAACTCGTCTTCGCGCTGGGTCACGAAGTAGGCGTTCTCCGCGAACCGGCAGGCGTCGATCACGAACGTGGCGTCGATCTCGTCGGCGAACGCCCGGACGCGACGGGTGTTCTCGACGCTGACCGGCTGGCCCGCCGTCGAGTTGTTCGTGATAGTGAGGATCACCAGCGGGACTTGGTCCGCACCGACCTCGTCGACGACCGCGCGGGCCTGCTCGATCGAGAAGTCACCCTTGAACGGCTCGTCCGTCGCCGGATCGTGGGCCCCTGGAACCGGACAGTCGACCGGATCGGCACCTTGATTCGAGACGTGCGCTCGCGTCGTATCGAAGTGCGTGTTATTGAGCGCGACGTCGCCCTCGGAGAGCAGGCTGCCGTAGAGAACGTTCTCGGCACCACGGCCCTGGTGGGCCGGGACCACGCGTTCGAACCCCATCACGTCCGCGACCGCGGACTCGAGGCGATCGAAACTCGACGAGCCGGCGTACGCCTCGTCGCCCTGCAGCAGCGCGGCCCACTGGTCGTCGCTCATCGCGCCCGTCCCGCTGTCGGTCAGGAGATCGATAAACACGTCGTCGGCGGGGAGATTGAACGCGTTGTATCCGGCTTCCTCGAGCGCCTGCGTTCGCCGTTCTTTCGATGGAAGGGTGATCCGTTCGACTACTTTCGACTTGTACGCGACCATACCCGCTCAACGCCGTCGAGCGTGTTCAGTCTAGTTGAGAGGTTGTGCGCGTCGATGGCTCGAGACGGTCCCCGCCGGACGGATCGACGCATCGATGGACGGAATCGGTGGCCCACACGCGAACGGAGCCGACGGTGACACAGTGTGGGCAGAGACGGTCACGCCCGCGGGCTCAGTGAGTGTCGACACAGACGCCGCCGAAGACATCGTCGGCTCGTCCCGTCCCGTCGGCATCGGTGGCGTTCGCAGCCGACGGCTTACCGTCCGTGACGGTCGCAACCGCCGTCTCGCCGGCGTCGACGAGGTCGGCGGGCGAGTCCGCGTCGAACGCCGTGAGGATCGCGTCCGGGTCGGCCTCGCCCTCCTCGAGGACCGCTGTCGCTGTCGGGTCGGTGCTCATGTGTCCGTCCGCGCCGACCACCGCCTTCGTTACGCTGCTGTTACCGACGTAGTAGCGACTGCATACACCGGCCGTGCTCGCTGTAGCAGCGACTGCATACGCGGGCAATGACGGAGATACTAGCCAGCGGTCGCGTCCGGGTCGGCGACCCGAAAACGCGAGTCGTTCCCAGCACAGCCCCCGAGGAGTCGCTCGAGCTAGAACAGGTCCTGGGTCAACTCGAGGGTCTCCTCGCGGTCGTCCCAGTCGACGAACAGCGCGACGCTGGTGGCGCTGGTGATGATGTCCTGGAGGTGAATCCGGGCCTCGGCCAGCGGGTTGACGATCTCGCTGATGATCCCCGGCTGGTTGGGGAGTTCGCCGCCGGTCACGCGGATGACGGCGATCGGCGAGTCGACGGTGACACTCGAGAGTTCGTCGCGGGCGATGACCTCGCGGTGGAGGATGTTTTCGGCGCGTTCGGCTTCCTCCTCGTCAATGTAGAACGTAATGGTGTCCATCCCGCTGGCGACGGCGTCGATATTGATGTCGCTCTCCGCGACGGACTCCGAGAGATGGTTGAAGATACCGGGCTGATTGCGGATGGCACGGCCGGCGACGGTCAGACAGGCAAGCGGCCGCTCGCGCAGGTCGACCAAGTTCTTGAACTCGCCTTCGATGCTCGTGCCGCCCGACAGGAGATCGCCGTGCTGGTAGTGGACGACGCGGACATCTAGCTGCCCGTCCTTGTACGACAGCGCGGACGGGGCGACGACCTCGGCCCCGCGGAACGACAGGTTCCGGAGTTCGTCGACGGAGATCTCGCCGACGTTGCGAGCCCCTTCAACGACGTGGGGATCGCCGGTCATGACACCCTCGACGTCGGTGACGATGACGACCTCGTCGGCGTCCATGTACTTACCCATCATGACGGCCGTGGTGTCGCTGCCGCCTCGACCTAGCGTCGTGATCGAACCGTCCGGCCCCTCGGCGAGGAAGCCGGTGATGACCGGCACCGTCCCGTCGAGATCCGCCGCGACCTCCTGGGCGCGTTCCTGGGTTTCGTCGACGTTGACCTCGCCGTACTCGTCGGTGACGACCGGCCACCGATCGCTGCCCGGCTCGAGGAAGATCGCATCGATGCCGCGCGCCGACAGTGCGGCCTTGAGCATGCGAACTGACGTCCGTTCACCCATGCTGACGATCTGCGCGCGGTCGGCCTCGTCGGTCTCGAAGGAAATCTCGTCGAGCAGTTCGTCGGTGGTCGATCCCATGGCACTGGCGACGACGGCGATCTCGTGGCCGTCCTCGACGGCCGCGGCGATCGAATCGGCGGCGCGGTTGATCCGGTCGCCGCTGCCGAGACTCGTCCCGCCGAACTTGGCTACAACGCGCATACTGACACCTCACGGGCCGCGAGCGTGACGATAGTGTGACTCATACTCCGTCCGTAACCAGAGCGGGCAAATAACTGTGTTCATCGTCCGCATTTTTACCTGGGACAGTAATCCCCGCTCCCCCACAGGCACGGCGCCGACGCGAGCGCACGGCGAACGGCGACGGATGCGCGACCGGGATTTATTGTCGTGCACCGCATTACCATACGCCGATGAACGTACGGGACGCACTCGAGGCCGACGCCGACGCGCTCGCGTCGATCGCCGACTCCCCAACGGACGTGATGCGGAATCTCGTCCACGACCGAACGGTACGCGTCGCCGAGGATGGGAATCACGATCCGAACGCGGACGTTTCGGATTCGCAGTACAGCGGCTCCGATCCCGAGGACCTGCTGGGGTTTATTAGCTTCGACGCACGCGAGGAGACCGTCCACGTCACCCAACTCGACGGCACCTGCGAGGCCTGCAAACGGTTGCTGGCCGAACCCGTCCGGTTCGCCGAACGCGAGTCGATGGCCGTCGAAGTGCTGGCAGCACAGGACGCCGATTCCATCGAGACGGCCGCCGAGGATCTCGGCTTCGAACGGCGCGGCCACGGCCCGCGGTTCAACGGTTCCCCGACGGTTCGGTTTCGGCTCGAGCCGTGACGGGGTGGTCCCGAAGCTTCGAAGCGAAACTGTGGCAAAAGTGGTTATTCCGAGAGCGCCGGAGGCGCTCTCGGGCCGACGACCGATGCGAGCGAGTGGAACGAGCGAGCGGAGGGAGGAGTGCTTTTGATCGAAATTTTGCCGAGGGCCAGTTTGCTGGCCCTCGGCAAAATTTCGTTAGGAGAACTTCTGGACGGTCACGTCCAGCGTATCCAGGTCGACGATCGGCGCGAAGCCGGCGTCGGGGTCGATGTTGACGCTCTTCTGGAAGTCGGTCTGGGCCTGCCAGCAGCCGGAGTTGATCGCGAGCACGTCGTGGTACTTGCCGAAGCCGAGTTTGTGGACGTGGCCGGTATGGAAGATGTCGGGGACCTCGTCGATGATGAGGTAGTCCTTCTCCTCGGGAGCCAGACGAGTGTGACCGCCGAACTGCGGCGCGACGTGGCGCTTCTTGAGGAGGTGGTACATCGCCTTGTGCGGGTCGTCGTAGCTGGCTTTGTCCTCGGGTAGTTCCGCGATCACCTCGTCCAGCGAGACGCCGTGATACATCAGGACGGAGACGCCCTCGAGGGTCACCGTCGACGGGTTGCTCACGATCTGTGGGTCGTGTGCGGACATGATCGTCCGGAGTTCCTCGTCGAATCCGGGCTGAGGCTCGGCGAGTCGCACCGCGTCGTGGTTCCCCGGGATCATGACAATCTCGATGTCGCCCGGGATCTTTTTGAGGTGCTCGCTGAACGCCTCGTACTGTTCGTAGATGTCGACGATGTCGAGTTCCTCGTCCTGATCGGGGTAGACGCCGACGCCCTCGACCATATCGCCCGCGAGCAGCAGGTACTCGACGTGCTGGGCGTCGGGAGTGTGTAGCCAGTCGGCAAAGGCGTTCCAGGCGTCAGCCATGAACTCCTGGCTGCCGACGTGGACGTCACTGATCAGCGCCGCCTGCACGTGACGGTCCGCCGTCGACGGCTCGTGCGTTCGGGGCACGTCCGGGAAGTGCATCGCGTCGACGAACGCGATCCCCGAATCGTCCGCCAGGGTCCCTTCCATCGCCAGCACCTCGTCGCAAAGCAGTTCCCCGACGAGGTCGGCGTACTCCCTGTCTTTCATCACGAGCCACGGAAACGTTCCCGTCGCGTCCTCGAGTTCGATCAGCCAGTGGCCGCTGGCGGTCGAGCGGATGTCGTTGACCAACCCGACCATCGCCACCTCGCTGCCGCCCGGCATGTCCTGGATGGCCGTCGCCGGCCGGTGGTTGACTCGGCCCCGCAGTTTCGCGCCCAATCGATC
>NZ_AOIJ01000052.1:0-119040 GCF_000337175.1 Natrinema gari JCM 14663
ATCAGAGATGTGTATAAGAGACAGGTTCTCGGGCGGGGCAGTTCCAGTCGAAACGGAGGGGGTCGAATCGGCCGGCGACGGTTCGGTCCCGGCAACGGTCTCGGTCTCGACCGCCCCGGCTGCGCCCGTCGAGAGAGCCGTCTCCACGTGGTCGGTCCGGACGACCAGTGCATCGTCCGGAATCTCCTCGAGGACGCGCTCGAGCGCCGCGGTCGGGTTCTCGGCCGCGGCGAGCCGCGTCACCGCCTCGCGTTCGGCGTTGTACCCGCGGCTCGTGAGTTCACCGACGATCCGAGCGGGGGCCTCGAGTGGCACACCTCCCGCATTCGGGAGCGAGGGCAAAAGGGTAGCGAATGCCCCGCTCGTGGCGGCCGGTTTCACGGGTGTTCGAGTCGACGGAACAATACCATCCGTCGTGATCGCGACGATTGCCGGAAGGTTGATACCCGGCTCGGAGAAACCGATTCCCAATGGATGGGCCTGACGGCGATACGCGGGACGCCGATCCGACCGGACCCCGCGACGGGCGCTCGAGACCGGACTCGGCTCGCCGAGCCGATCCCGGTGACCGCGCGGCCACGCCGACCAAGCGTGATCCCGACCGACGAGATCGAGCGACCGACGACGATCACGGGAACCCGACGCACAACGACGGCGTCGCGATCGAGGACGGGATCGGTCGCTGGCTGCTCGCGACCGACGACTGGCGAGTCACGATGTGTCGGGACATCGCAGCGAGTCTCGCGGTCATCGCGACTATCGGTCTCCTCCTGTTCGCGGTCGGCGGAACCTGGCCGCCGTTCGTCGCCGTCGAGAGCGGGAGCATGGAACCGAACGTTCGGGAGGGGGATCTCGTTTTCGTCGTCGACAACGAGCGGTTCGCCGGCGAGAACGCCATCGACGACACCGGCATCGTCACCCTCGAGAGCGGCCGGGAGACCGGTCACGAGAAGTTCGCCAATGCCGGCGACGTCATCGTCTTTATCCCGAACGGCGATCCGACGAAGACGCCGACGATTCACCGCGCCCACTTCTGGGTTGAACGAGGCGAGCGATGGGTCGAGACGAAAGCCGATCCCGGATCGTTGAACGGTGCGACTTGCGACGAGATCGCCACGTGTCCGGCACCGCACGACGGGTTCGTCACGAAAGGCGACGCCAATCCCGGCTACGATCAACTGCCGCGTTCGGGCGCGGAGACGACGGTCGTCAGCCCCGATTGGATCACTGGGAAAGGAATGGTTCGGGTGCCGTGGGTCGGAGAGCTTCGGCTGGCGGTCGACTCGGCAGGCGCAGTGACCGGGTTGGGACCGACGGGCACCTTCGTCGTGACGGGCACGATCGCGCTCGTCCTGTTCGGGATGGCTGCCGGGGATAGCAGTCACTGAGACGATCGGGGACCGATCCCCGCGAACGGAAAGTTGATTTGACGGCCCGGCAAAACGAGTGACGATGAGCGGTTCTAGTGCCGGGTCACCTCCGGACGATTCCGGCGACGACGATCGCGAGCGGGATCGAAGCGCCGGCAGTTCGCAAACGCCGCCTGCACCCGAGGAGCCGCCCGGAAACACCGCCAACGCCGACGACGGCGTGACGATCGAAGACGACGGGCTCCTGCGCTGGTTCCTCAACACCGACGACGAGACCGTCATGGTGACGCGGGATATCCTGAGCAGCGTCGCCATCGTCGCCGTCGTCGGCCTCCTCCTGTTCGGCGTCAGCGGCATCTGGCCCCCGCTCGTCGCCGTCGAAAGCGGCAGCATGGAGCCGAACATGTACAGGGGCGATCTCATCTTCGTCGCAGACGAGGGCCGATTCGCCGGTGACGCTGCCGCCGCCGGAACCGGTGTCGTCACCCTTGAAAACGGTCAAGAGAGCGGCTACGATAAATTCGGCAACCCTGGAGACGTGATCGTCTATCAACCGAACGGTGATCCATCGGAGGTTCCAGTGATCCACCGCGCCCGCTTCTGGGTCGAAGAGGGGGAACACTGGGTCGATACCAAGGCCAGCGAGGATATCGTTGGCGACGCAACCTGTGCGGAAGTCACCACCTGTCCTGCCGAGCACGCCGGCTTCGTGACGAAAGGGGACCACAACGACGGCTACGACCAGTATGGGAACGGTATCAGCGACATCGTCAAGCCCGAATGGGTCACCGGCAAGGCGATATTCCGGATCCCGTGGCTCGGCCACGTCCGCCTGACCTTCGACAAACTCCTCGGTGGAACGGGCGCTTCGACACCGCCCTCGAGTACACTCCAGGGACCGAGACCGGCACCGACGCCCGCCGGTCCGAGTGCCACCGGCTTCGGACCGGGCGGGAACCTCGCCGGGGTCGCTGCCATCGCCAGTACCGGAGCCGGAGCCGCGGTTGCGATCGGCCGGCATCGAAACTGAACCGACCGCCGACCGTCTCCACCCGGAATCCGCGTCCCCCGCGACGTGGCTGTGTCACGACTCGTGGCTTTGTCGCAGTTCGTGCGAACTCGAGTCGAAACGAAGGGGCACAGAACGAGACGCTGGAATACCGGCCGGTCGAATCACGGCCGGGATCGACGCTGGGATATGAAAAGCGCTGAGATGTGAACCACGATGCTGCAGCGCGTGCAGCGAACGCGACGGGGTGACGGGATCGCGGACACAACCGCGATCAGTTTTCGAACCGCGCCTGAACGAACGGCTGGACGTCGTCGATGTTGCTCAGTCGGGAGTCGGACAGCAAGACGGCCTCCGTCTCTTCGAGTGGCACGGAGAGGCTGATCTCCTTGGTCCGGCCGTACCGACCCTTCGAGACGACGACGGCGTTGACGATCCCGAGCATGTCGAGTTCGCTGATGAGGTCGGTGACCCGACGCTGGGTCAGGACATCCGCGTCGATCTCCTCGCACAGACGCTTGTAGATGTTGAACACCTCGCCCGTGTTGATGCTGTGGACGCCGTTTTTCTCGAGGAGGATGATCGCGAAGAGGACGAGTTTGCTCTGGGTGGGGAGCGTCCGGACGACTTCGACGACGCGATCGAGTTCGATCTTATCCTGGGCCTGCCGGACGTGTTCCTCGACGATCGTCTCGGCCTGGGACCGTTCGGCCAGTTCGCCCGCGGTCCGCAGGAGATCCAGCGCGCGTCGCGCATCGCCGTGTTCCTGTGCGGCGAAGGCCGCACACAGCGGGATCACGTCCTCGGAGAGCGCGTTCCCCTTGAACGCGACTTCGGACCGGTGTTTGAGGATGTCCCGAAGCTGGTTCGCGTCGTACGGCGGGAAGACGATCTCCTCTTCTCCCAGGGAGGACTTGACCCGCGGATCGAGGAAGTCGGTAAACTTCAGATCGTTCGAGATGCCGATGATCGAGACCCGCGAGTTCTCGAGTTCGGAGTTCATCCGCGAGAGGTTATAGAGGGTGTCGTCGCCGCTTTTCTCGACGAGTTTGTCGATCTCGTCTAACATGATGACGACGACTCGCTCGTCGTAATCGACGGCATCGAAAAAAACGCTGTAGACACGGTCGGTCGGCCAGCCGGTCATCGGCACCTCCTCGAACGACTCCTTGTCGTCCTCGAGTTCGGCGATGCGGTCCTCGACCTCGGCGCGGGTCTCGAACGCCGTCGACTCGAGTGGATGGTCCGGCGGGAGCGCGGACGAATCGGTCGGGGCCTCGTCGTGACCGGGACCACCGATGTCCTCTAGTCCGGTCTCCGACGCGGCCGACGAGGAGTCTGCGGCATCCGTCGCCCCCTCTTGAGACCCCTCTGTTTCGACTGCAGAACCACCGGACTGAGCGCCGGTCTCGTCTCCACCCGAACCGTCGACGTCCGGCTCCGCGTCAGCGCTCGACACGAAATCGAAGGGGTCCGACGCCGTCCGGTCGTCCGGGTCCTCGCCCGGTGCGGTCGCGTCGGCACTGCGGCGCGCCGCGTCGGCGTCGTACTCGTCGACATCGTCGAGCAGCGACTCGAGTGTCGCGACGCGGTCGTCGATCCGCGCTTCGTTCTTCTCGATGAACTTGTTCGCGAGCTGTGCGAGCACGCGGTACTGAGTGTCGGTAACCTCGCAGTTGATGTACTCGACGTCGCACGGAACCGAGTACTTCTGTGATGTGCTCTCGAGTTCCTTGCTGACGAACTTGGCGCTCGCGGTTTTACCAGTGCCGGTCTTACCGTAGATGAGGATGTTCGACGGCGTTTCACCGCGGAGCGCGGCGACGAGAATCGTCGCCATCTTGTTGATCTGATCGCTCCGGTGGGGGAGTTCGTGTGGGGTGTAAGAGGGACGGAGGACTTCCTTGTTCTCGAAGATGGGCTCGCCGCTGAGCAGGTCGTCGAACAATCCCTGATTCGACTCGTCGTCGCCGAGGTCGGCGCTCTCGAAGTCCGTCGAGAAACCGCTCGTTCCGTCGACCTCGTCCGAGCCAGTGATCTCTGAGTTGTCGTCTGACATCCGTCGTGCAGCACCCCCTTATTTCGGGTGGAACGCCGAACCAGGGAGCGGGAATATAGCGGTATGATGGCCTCCATGGCCGAATTCACCGTTCCAGATACCCGTTCCGGGTCCAGTTGATGCAAACGAAACAGAGGAAAACCATGGTAATAAAGTCTTCCCTTCCCCCCTCGTTTCCGATCGAAACGGGCGGCCGTTGCGGGCCCAGTTGACCCGTCGCGACTGCGTTTCGAGTCGGTGAAAAGGGGTTGGGAAGTTGAACAGTTGAGCAGTTGAGCAGTTGAGGGGGACTCGAGTCGACTTGAGTCGACTCGAGCCGATTCGTTCTGGCGAATACGCTGGCAGACAGTAAACGGGGTTCGGAATCGCGGGACAGATCGAGAGACTCGAATCGACCGGAGACGAAGTGTGCTGACCGTCGTTCTCGCGAGTCGTGACTAACGGGCTATCGGTTGCTCGGTATGTTCGCTGTGTCTCTTTTTGCTGTATCGCTGTCACCGCTTTGGCGTGGTGACTTCCGTGGAACGGTGCGTTGTCGTGGACCAGTGTTTGGGTGTGGGCGGTGTTTCGGTGTGGGGGTTCGTGAATTCGGTTACGATCCTCCCGACCAGTATGGCGTGGGTTATGACAACAGCTACCGAATAGCGGGAGCTTCGAGATGCCAACCCCCCACCCCTTCGTTTCAGGTGGAACCCGCCACGAGGGTGGGTGGGGGTTCGACGGGATTTATAACGAGAAGGTTTATTTGGATCGGCTAGAAACAGTATCCGTAGCACTAGCAAATAAGACGTTCTTACTAGACCTAGAATTTGGCTTACTAGACCCTACTAGAATCGGTTCTCAGAGGTGTCTGTATTACTAGATTGCCTTCTAGATTACTAGAACTGTCCTTATTGACGAATACTCCATCGGAACAGGCCTGAGACCCGCCTCGAGCCGAAAAGCGGGCCAATATTCCCTCCGATATCGACCGTCCGCCTCGTATTCCGACCGACGGTCTCGCGGATCTCCACTCGAAACGAAGGGGTGGGGGGATCCACTTCCCCCTTCGATTCGTTCTCGAATATCAGTATGTGGTATAATCTCACACTCTGCTGGCGACCGGGCACTCCGGTCGCTGTCTTCCGTCACTGCACCTCCTATCCTATCTTCTCCTGTCCTCGCTCCGTGAGCCGGACCCCTGATCACTCGCTTGAGGACGAATTCTAAATCCATGTCCGCCCTGAGTCCATGTCCACCCCGAGTCCATGTCCGCCCTGCATACAGTCTCAGATCGCAATAACTCCCTTTCGTCGAATTGTCTACACGTCTGACGTAGGCTTAAGTGAGTTCAGTTTGTAGTACGCGCAGATGCACCCCGCGGTGCTGGAGGCCTCTACAGATGGGACTGTTCACAGAACTCAAAGATAGTATTTCCCGGGCTACGGACCGCCTGTTTTCGGAACAGGAGCCCAAACGAATCGGTATTTACGGGCCGCCGAATGCCGGCAAGACGACGCTCGCGAACCGTATCGCGCGTGACTGGACTGGTGACGCGGTCGGTGCGGAGAGCCACGTCCCCCACGAGACACGCCGCGCACGCAGGAAAGAAAACGTCGAGATCGAACGGGACGGCAAGACGGTGACCATCGACATCGTCGATACGCCGGGCGTGACGACGAAGGTCGACTACGAGGAGTTCACCGACGAGATGGACGAAGAGGACGCGATTCGCCGCTCCCGCGAGGCGACCGAAGGCGTCGCCGAAGCGATGCACTGGCTACGGGAGGACGTCGACGGCGTCATCTACGTTCTGGATAGCGCGGAGGACCCGATCACGCAGGTCAACACGATGCTCATCGGGATCGTCGAATCGCGCGATCTCCCCGTTTTGATCTTCGCGAACAAGACCGACCTCGAGGAATCGAGCGTCAAGCGGATCGAGGACGCCTTCCCACAGCACAAGACCATTCCCCTGTCCGCGAAGGAAGGCGACAACATGGACGAAGTGTACGACAACATCGCCGAGTACTTCGGGTGATTACCGATGCCAAAAGCAACTAACGCGGACGACTCGGACGCACCCGACGGCGTACAGATCGACCTGATCAGCGGCGAGCGAATGGCCGGCATGGCGACGATGGAGAAGATCAGGATGATCTTAGACGGCGTCCACGATGGCAACATCGTCATCTTGGAGGAGGGGCTGACACCCGACGAGGAGAGTCGCCTCATCGAAGTGACGATGGCCGAAATCAGTCCCGACGAGTTCAACGGGATCGAGATCGAGACCTACCCCAAGTCGGAGACCCGTGACTCGTCGCTGCTCGGTCGTATTATGGGGAGTGACGAGACGGAAGCGAAGCTGACGGTGATCGGGCCGGCGAACCAGATCGAGACGCTCCACAAGGACGAAACGCTCATCAGCGCGCTCGTGTCCCGTAACTAATGCCACATCAGTGTACGAACTGCGGCCGGACGTTCGCCGACGGTTCCAAGGAGATGCTGTCGGGGTGTCCGGACTGCGGCGGGAACAAGTTCCAGTTCGCGCCGACCACGACGGCCGCAGCCGAATCGGCCGACGGAGCGGGGACTGACGGTTCCGAAGCGGCCGAGACCGCAAGCGGCTCCGCGGACGCGTCCTCGTCCGAACCGGACAACGTCGCGACGCGCGCCGCGGAGACCGTTCGCGACTGGGTGTCGGCCGACTCCGCCGACGATTCAGGCCCGGACGCCACCGAACAGCCGCCATCGGCCGGCTCGACGGCAGCCGCGGAGTCGGACCGGTCCTGGCCCGCAAGCGACGATGCTGACAGTAGCGATTCGGAGTCGCCGTCGGACGGCGAGTTCGAGGAGTGGCCCGAGACGGCCCGGCGACCCGAGGATCGGTCCGGATCGCCGGCCGCGGCAGCCCCCGAATCGACCGGCACGGAGTCCGACGAGCAGTCCCATTCCCAGACCCCGTCGAACCGACCATCGAACGGTCCGACCGCGACCATGGCGGACGACGAGAACTCGGCACAGGCCGACGCCCGGAGCGAAGTCGTGCCCTCGGACGATCTCCCTGCACACTCCGAGCGCTCCGAGAAGGGCGATGCGGAATCCGACGCCGATGCAGGCAGTGTCGCCGGCCCGCATAGTGAAGCCAAAACCGGGGCTGGGGTCGAGTCCGACGACGCCGACCATCCCCCGGAACACGGGCGCGTCGTCAGCGAGCCGAGCGGGCAGCGCCCGTCGATCGAGGACCTTCGGGCGGAGCTCAACGAACAGTTCGAGAGCATCAAGATCGTCCGGCCGGGACAGTACGAACTCAACCTGATGGAGCTCTACAATCGGGACGAGTACATCATCTCCCTGCAAGAGGACGGCCGATACGTCATCGACGTCCCGGATTCGTGGCACGACGGCGACGAGGACGACTGACCTGCCGCTGGCCGACTTGATTTGCCTCCCAGCACAGCATGGGTTGCCCCCCAGCACGGCATCGGTTCGACCGCAGGAGCCCAGTTCTCGAGACCGTCTCCCGTACCCGTTCGTCCTCGACGCTCTCTAACCATCGTCCGTCCACGCGAACCGACCGTCTCGATGGAGACGCATCGGAGGGGGTGATCGTTGCGAGAATACGATCGCGACGGACCGACGAACCGCGCGAACTCGCGGGGGCCGAAACGGGCGCTGACGGAGGGCAGAGTGGGAAGTGCAACCGAGACAGATGGATTTAAGCGACGCGGAGACAACCCACCGGACATGAGCACCGCAACCAAGGTCGTTCTCACCACGGTCGCCGTATCGGCGCTGCTGTCGATCCTGCTCGTCTTCCAGAACGCGTTCGCCTGATGTTCGAGGCCCGTGCGCTCCCGGACCGGGTCGAGGCCGTCCGTCAGGCCCACGCACCCGACGTTCAGGTTCTCGACTGTGAGCGCGACTTCGAGACGCTGAACCCGGCAGTCGCCGAGGACCTCGGCCTGATCGTCGACGCGCTCGAGCCCGCGAGCTACCCCGCGGCTTGGCTTCCGGAGGACGCGCCGACCCTGCTCGCTCGCTATGCGAGTTCGGATCTCACCGTCGGGATGCCGGGCGACGGGAGCGTCGTCTGGACCCGCCAGACCGACCCGCCGGTCGTCCTCGTCAAACCCCGCGTCGAGGGATCGCCCGACTCGTTCGTTGATTTCCTGCTCGCTGAGGCGCTCGTCCAGGTCGATCTCGAGGTGCCCGAACACTTCATCGGCTTCTTCGAGGCGGCCTATCCCGATCTCGATCGGGCGGTCGCGCTCGATCCGACCGAGACGTACCAGATCGCCGCGGCACTGTTCGACGGCTGGGTCGGGCTCCAGACGCGCGAGGTCTTTGCAAACTGGCACGACGACCATCCGGAACTCGCCGCCGCTTGGCAGGACGCCGGGACCCGACTCGAGGACCGGGTCGCCGGACTCCCGCGTGCGGTCGCACGTGGCGAGACCGAGTTCGGTGATGCGACGGAGTTGGCGTGTGCCGCGCTCAAACACGCGATCGAGTTACCGGCACCCTTTGCCGCGCTCGATACCGAGGCGTATCTGGACCACGGCCCGGCGTACGCGATTCGGTGGGCCGAGAAAACGTTCGACTCGCTCGAGGAATAACCCTCCACGCACTCGCGCCGTGCGCGGCCCACCGGTGTCCAGTACGGGCCATCGCCGTTGATGCCGGTCTCCGATTGCTCTCGGTGACCCGACACGCGACTGCCGGGTGCCGGTTAGAAGTCGGCGTCGACGCTGCCGTCCTCGTCGAGATCGATGATGCCGTCGAACAGGGCGCGGAACTCGTCGACGACCGCCTCGTCGTGGGGCTCCTCGGAGAGGTGAAAGAGGCCGACTGCGTCGTGTTTGTCGAGCAGTTCGAGGATCCGCTCGACCGCCTCGAGGGCGTGATCGTCGCCGGCGTAATAGGCGAGTTCGGTGACGGAGTCGAAGCTGATGCGGAGTTTGCCGTCGTGCTCGTCGAGGAAGCCGTCGATGTGCTCGACGATACCGTCGACGTCGTCGGGTGCGGCGACGTAGTGGACGGTCTCGGAGGAACGCCGCGAGTAGCCGCGTTCGATGCTGAGCGTGTCCAGGATTTCGGCGCGCTCCTCGTCGACGTCGTAGTACTCGAGTTTCTGTCTGACCTCGCGAGCGGTGGTTCGCGTGGAGACGACGAGGAAATTGTCGGTGTCGGTTTTGAGAAAGTCCGTGTCGATACGGTCGGTTTCGCCGGTGCTCGGGTGTAAGAGGAGCATCCCGGTTCCGCCGGGCACCGTTTCCGGTGTCCCGTCTATTGCAAGTGTGTAATCCATAGTGCCGTGAACAACTTTGGGAACTCCCTTAAGCGTGCGGATGTGTCTCTCGGGGGAAGGTAGCGTCGGAAACGGAGGAAGGGTCTGAAAAACTGGCGAGGGGTGGGACAGCGTGACTCACCGAGCGTCGAATCGAAATCCGGATGCCCACGGATTTCGATCACCGACCCTTCACTCCATATGTTTTAGGCTAGCCTAAAGAATCTATCGGTGGTTCTCATCGCAGTGAGAACGGTCGCCCGGTTCGGCCATGGGGATCCGCCCGAACGACTCGCGTGTCGATCCGGCCCGGTTCCGACGGGGTTCGTGTCGATGCGAACGCGTTTAGGGCCCGGCGTTCACGGGTTTGTATATGAGCGTTCGCGAGGAGTTCGACGACTGGGCCTCGAGCGGCCGGGACAAAGGCATGGAAGAGCGCCACTGGCACACTGCAAAGCACGCGCTGGCGCGGATGCCGGTCGAACCCGGCGATACCGTTCTCGATCTCGGCTGTGGAAGCGGCTACGCCGGACGCGCGCTGCGCGATACCAAAGGCGCCGGCCGCGTCTACGGACTCGACGGCTCCCCCGAGATGGCGCGCAACGCCGCGGGGTACACCGACGATCCGGTCGTCGGCTATCTCGTCGGTGACTTCGACGAGCTCCCCTTCGCCGACGACTCCATCGATCACGTCTGGAGCATGGAAGCGTTCTATTACGCGGCCGATCCCGACCACACGCTCGCGGAGATCGCTCGCGTCCTCCGCCCCGGCGGCACCTTCTACTGTGCGGTTAACTACTACGAGGAGAACGTCCACTCCCACGAGTGGCAGGAGTTCATCGCCATCGAGATGACCCGCTGGGACCGCGACCAGTACCGCGATGCCTTCCGCGATGCGGGGCTCTCCGTCGCCGAACAGGATACCATTCCCGACCGCGAGATCACGATTCCCGACGCGGCCGAGTTCCCCACGGAGGACTGGGACGCCCGCGAGGACATGGTCGAACGCTACCGCGAACTCGGGACGCTGCTCACCGTCGGCGTCGCTCACTGACACACCGGCGTCGTCCCTTGTCGGCGGACCTGTCAGCGAAAACCCCCCGGTTTCCACTCGAGACCGAGAAACACACGGGACAGGACGTGCGGACGCCGATACCTCGAGTCGAAACGTACCTCTCCGGGGGTGACCGACTACTCGTAGCGCTCGCCGGCCGGGATCGCCACCTCGAGCCAGTTTTCCTCGGGCGGAAGCGGACAGTCGAACGTGTCGCTGTAGGCACAGAATGGGGAGTACGCGAGGTTGAAGTCCACGACGATCTCGTCGCCGTCCTCGAGTTCCCGATCCGGTTCGAGTTCCATGTAGCGACCGCCCTGGTAGGTCTGCTGGCCCGTCGTCTTGTCCCGGAACGGGACGAACAGCGGCTGTTCGTTCGGACTCTCCTGGCGGTAGGCTGCGAGCGCGACGGTGCCGTCGTCCAGGCCCTCGTCCTCACGGTCGAGGTCGAACTCGAGCGTGGCGACGCGGAGGTAGCGCATCTCTCTGCCCGCGGTGGTGTCCAGCAGGACGACCTCGGGATCGTCGTGGGTCGTCGCCGTCGCGGTCACGCGGTAGGTCGGGTCGGGATCGAAGTACTCGAGCCCCGCGAAGCCGTCCCGCTCGTCGGGCGGGATCGGCGACTGAGGATGCTCCGCGAAGAACTCGTCTTTCTCGGCGCGTTTCGACTCGAGAGCCGTGCGCCAGCGGTCGACGTCGATCGAATCGCTCATAGTCGGCGTAGTCGACGGATCGGGGAAGGCGTTGCGCTTCGGTCCCGTTTCGAAACGCCCGTCGCTCGGAATCCGGACGGTCCCGTCAACACGGTGGTCTCGTCCTCGTCGAAGCCGTTCGGAGCTGGTCGGGACGTTACTCTTCGATCGTGAGCACGCCGTTGCGTGCGGAGACGGCGCTCGCCTCGGGCGGGAGTTCGAACTCGAACTGCTCGCCGTCCGCCACGATGATCGCGGTCGAGCCGACGATATCGACCGCGATGTCGGCGGCCGAACTGCCGAAGTCGACCGCGATGACGCTGCCGTCGCCGTACTCGAACGTGCGGATGGCCACGTCCTGTTCGACGTTCTCGAGAGAGTGAGGAACCTTCACATGGTGCCGTAGGAACTCAGCTAAGTAAAGGGTCACGCTGCCAGCAACTGATGGTGATCGGTAGCGCGGCCACTCCAGTCCGTCAACGCTATGGCCGACCAACGACGAGTACGGGAAGAATGACGAACTGGCGGACGGTGTTCGGCCACGCCCAGCCCTACGACCCGCAGGTCGATGGCATCGAGACGGCTATCGACACCGGGCGGGAAGGCGGGTATACGGTCATCGAAGGGGCCTGTGGCACCGGGAAGACGATGATCGCGCTCACTGCGGGGATCGACTTGGTGCGCGATCCGGACACCGACTACGAGCGCGTGCTCGTCCTGACGAGCGTCAAACAGCAACTGCGCCAGTTCGAAGCGGACCTCGAGACGATCAACGAGAACCTGCCCGCCGACTGGGACCCGGTTTCGGGACTCACGCTCGTCGGGAAGGCCGATGTCTGCCCGTACAACCGCGAGACGACGGCGGGGTTCGACGACGGCACCGTCTACGACCGCTGTGAAACGCTGCGGGATCGCACCCGCGACCTCACCGGTGAGGGTGGCGACACGACCGCGCAGAACCTGGCCGCCCGCGCACGGAGCCAACAGATCGGGCTGACCGACAGCGGGACGGGGTCTCAAAACACTTTCCTCGAGACCGCCGGCGAACCGACTCCCTACCCGCCCGAACTACCGGAGTACGGCGAGGGTGGGCCGGTCGGGGCCGAGACGGAGTACTGTCCGTTCTACGCGCAATATCTGGCTGATCTGCCCGAGGATGAGGACGGCTCGGCCGCCGAAGCGGTTCCCTATGATTTCACCGACGCCGGAATGGTCACGCCCGAAGACCTCGTCGCTCGCTCGGTGAAACACGGTACGTGCCCCCACTCCGTGATGGGGGCCGCCCTCGGCGAGGTCGAAGTCGTGATCGGGAACTACTACCACGCGTTCGATCCCCGAACGGTCGGCTCCTTCACCGGCGCGCTCCTCGACGAGTCGACGTTCGTCGTCTGCGACGAGGCCCACATGTTAGAGCCCCGGGTCCGCGATCTCGTCAGCGAAGGGATCGCCGACCGCACCCTCCGTGACGCCGAAACCGAACTCTCGCGGGTCATCCAGCCGATCACATTCGAACGCGAGGGGCGACAGGCCGAAGGCGGTTCCAAGACCGCCGACGCCGACCTCGTCCGCGGCGAACTGAACGATAGCGACGTCTCGTTCGAGGAACTCAATCGAACGCTCGAGTTCGTTCAGGACCTCCGGGCCGAACTCGATCGGCGCGTGACCAGCTATCTCGACCGCAACCATCGGGGCTGGCAGTCGAACCTGAACGACCTTCACGACGCGGAAATCCCGCTCCGCGACCCGGGCGAGCCCGCCGAGGACGAACTCTCGGAGTGGGCCAGGGAGGCGGGCTACGGCGACGCCGACTGGGTCCGCGCCGAGGCCGTCGGCGCGATCGTCGAACGAGTCCTGAACGAAGCCGAAGACGAGGACCGAACCCGCGCCGCGCCCGCCGTCGGCCGTGTGCTCGGCGAGTGGTATCGCCGCGGCCACACCGACTACTTCCGGGAGATCGAACTCGAGCGGACGTGGGACGACACCGAGCCACCGGAGTCGTGGCGGCGGGCCTACAACGCCCGACTCGCCCTGCACAACTGCGTGCCAAGCGACGCCATCGGCGACCGACTCGGACACTTCGGTGGCGGCATCTTGATGAGCGCGACCCTCGAGCCGATGGACGCCTTCACCGAGGTCACGGGGCTTCAGTATCTCGCCCGGGAGGACGACAGGCCGGTCGTCGAGCGCCGGTACGGCCTGCACTTCCCCGCGGAGAACCGCGAGAGCTTCGCGGTCGCCGCGCCGAAGTACACCTACGACAACCGCGGCAGTCCGGGGGAAGACAATCCGACGCGGCGCTCGTACGCGAATGCGATCGCGAAAGTCGCGCAACTCCACGGCAACGTCCTCGTCGGGATGCCCAGTTACGCCGAAGCCGAGTGGGCCGCCGGGACGCTCGAGGAGCGAGTCGAGAAGCCGATCCTGCTCGACGCCGCGAGCGACGACGAGACCACGCAGTCGCTCAAAGACGAGTTCTTCGCGGGCGCGGGGAAGGTACTCGTCACGAGCCTCCGGGGCACGCTGACCGAGGGTGTCGACTACAGCGGTGATCGCCTCGCCGCTGCCGTCGTCTGTGGGGTCCCGATCGTCAACACCTCGAGTCCGCGAACCACGGCCGTGCGTCGGGCCTACGACGACGCGTTCGGCGACGGCTTCACCTACGCACTGACTATTCCCGCAGTCCGGAAAGCCCGGCAGGCGATCGGCCGCGTCATCCGCAGTCCCGACGACGTCGGCGTTCGCGTCCTGCTCGACGAGCGCTACGCCCGCGAGAGTTGGGATTCCGTTCGGTCGTACCTTCCCGACGACGGCGAGTTCCAGACGGTGAGCCCGGACATGCTCGACGTCGGCCTTGAGCGGTTCCGACCGCGGCTGTCCTCGCAGTAACGGCGACGGGAGCCTCAGTCGTCGGCGTCGGCTTCCAACTCGACTGGCGATCGCGGTCCATCCAGTCCCCGGTCGGCGACCACCCGTTCGACGATGTCGCTGCTCCCGTACAGTTCATCGCCAGTCGACTCGAGCCCGCTGGCCCGCTCGACGCGACAGTCGATCCCCCACGACGCGAGCAACTCTCCGACCGCCTCGTCGTCGTGGTGTTGGTCGTGGCCGAGGACGAGCACGTCGGGATCGATCTCGCGGATCGGGACCGAGAAATCCGCGGGATGTCCGAGCCGAGCCCGATCGACCGCTTCGAGGGCCGCGACGGTGTCGCAGCGCTGCTCGTCCGGGAGGACAGGCGTGGGCTTGTGGGCGACGCTCTCGGCGCGGGCGACGATGACGTGGAGTTGCCCGCCCACAGCGGCGGCTTCCGCGAGGTAGTGGACGTGCCCCGGATGGAGGAGATCGAAGGTCCCCTGTGCGACGACGCGCGTCGGCCGTTCCGCCGATCCATCGGTCATAGTGATAGTTCGGTCGTTACGCTCAGCTCGCTCGTTTCGGCGTAGAGCGAGTACAGCAAGATAACGAACCCGACCGCAGTGACCGCGCTCTGGAGGGCGATCCCGAGCCCCACCGCATCGCCGACGAGGTGTATGCTGCCGCCCAGTATCGATCCGCCGACGATGACGCCGACGCCGATTGCGACCGTCCGCAGCGCCGTGACACCGGTTCGTCGGAACGCGCGGTAGGCTAGCAGTGCGATTGCGCCTCCGGCCAGCACCGTCGTCGTGTTCGCGATCGCGATGACGAGCGCGTAAGCGTTCATGATCGTCTCCGGGTCGGCGTCGACCGCTCGCCGCGTCCGAGTCGAGCAGCGGACGCCGTCGTATGTGTGCGTGTGCAGAGCAGTCACTTGAGTGTCCGGTCCGGTTCCCGCGTCAACGGAACTCCGCCGACGATGGTCTCGAGTCGGGGACTCGTCTCGAATCGGGGCCTTCAAGCGGGACGGTCCGAATAGCCGTACTGTCAACTGTGTCTGGATATCCCCTCCCGGATATCGGGGCCATGCCGCTGGCTGCCGAGTCAGGTACGTTTGCCGTGACTCCGCAGATGCTGGTCGTGTTCGGGATCATCGCCATCGCCTTGGTGCTGTTCATCACCGAGTGGCTGCCGATCGACGTGACTGCCATCCTGATTATGGTGTTGTTGCTGGTGTTCGGGGCCGACGGCGTGGTAAACGCCACCGAGATTTCGACGACCGAGGGGACGTCGGGCTTTTCCAGTTCGGCGACTATCACCGTGCTGGCGATGCTGATTCTCAGTTCAGGGATCAGTCAAACGGGGGTCGTCCAGATACTCGGCCGCAAGATGTCCGCGTTCGCCGGCGATGACCTCGACAAACAGCTCCTGGCGACGATCGGCGTCAGCGGCCCGATTTCCGGCTTTATCAACAATACGCCGGTCGTCGCCATCCTCGTTCCCGTCATCTCGGATATCGCCCACAAGGGGAAGACCTCGCCCTCGAAGCTCCTGATCCCGCTGTCCTACGCCTCGATGTTCGGCGGGATGCTCACCCTGATCGGCACGTCGACGAACATCCTGGCGAGCGATGTCAGCGCCCGTCTCGGCACCCAGTATCCCGAACTCCACCAGTTCTCGATGTTCGAGTTCACCAAGCTCGGGATCGTCGTCCTGATCGTCGGGAGCCTCTATCTCATGACCGTCGGCCACCGGCTGCTGCCCGAGCGCGTCCCCGTCGAGGAGGACTACGTCCAGGAGTACGCGATCGAGGAGTATCTGACCGAGGTCGTCGTCGACGAGGACTCGCCGATCGTCGGCACGACCGTCGCGGACGCGATCGACCACGTCGAGTTCGACGCCGACATCCTACAGGTCGTTCGCGACGACGAGGAGTTCATCGAACCGATCGCACAGAAGACGATTCGCGAGGGGGACCTGTTGCGGCTGCGCGCCGACCGCGACACCGTCCAGCAGTTCGTCGACCGGGGGACGCTTACGCTCGCGGGCAACCCACAGACGGCCGCGGAGTTAGAGCCCGACGAGGTGGCCGATCGAACCCTGGTCGAGATCGTCGTCCCGCGGGGCTCGTTCCTCGTCGGCGAGTCGCTCGAGACATCGACGTTCCGCCAGCGCTACGACGCGACCGTGCTGGCGTTTCGCAGCCGCGGGGAGACGGTCCGCGATCACATGGAGGAGCGCCGGATTCGGGTCGGTGACACGCTGTTGGTTCAGGCGGCACCCGACAGCATCGACCGCCTCTCGCAGAACGACGACTTCATCGTGGCTCACGAACCCGACGAGCCCGATTACCGCACGGAGAAGATCCCCCACGCAGCGGCGATCATGGCGGGCGTCGTCGGCTTCGTCGCCGTCCCGTGGGGGCCGATCGGCACAACCCTCGCCGGGCTGACGGGCGTCGCCGCGCTCGAGTCCATGTCGGCACTGTCCCTCCCGATCATGGTCACCGCGCTGGCCGGCGTCGTCGCGATGGTCGCGACGGGCGTGCTCAAGCCGACGGAAATCTACGACGCCGTCGAGTGGGACGTGATCTTCCTGCTGGCCGGCATCATCCCGTTGGGAATCGCCTTGGAACAGACCGGCGGCGCGGACCTGCTCGGGAGCCTCGTCGCCACGACCGGCACCTATCTGCCGGCGATCGGTGTGCTCTGGGTGTTCTACCTCGCGACTGGGCTCATCACGGGCGTCATCTCGAACAACGCCAGCGTCGTGTTGATGCTCCCGGTCGCCGTCCAGACCGCCGACCAGATCGGCGCGAACCCCTTCGCGTTCGTGCTCGCGGTGACGTTCGCGGCCTCGACCGCGTTCCTCACGCCCGTCGGCTATCAGACGAACCTGTTCGTCTACGGCCCCGGCGGCTACAAGTTCACGGACTTCGTCCGAGTCGGCGCACCGCTCCAATTACTGCTCTCCGTCGTGACCGTCCTCGGTATCGAGTTCTTCTGGGGGCTGTAGCGACGCTATCCCGCGCCTGCCGTCACACTCGAATGCCTCCTCGAGTTCACGCTCGCGCTGGCGCGGGTTGCGTCGTCGGCCTGCTCGTCCCGACTCGCTTTGGTGTCTGCCATGGGGTGACACACGGCGGCGGCCAGAAACCTGTCCCATGCCATCACGTGGCGTTACCGGGACCGATCGGGCGATACGGCCGGAGCGCGGCCGCGTTCGGGACGACCCGAACGAGCGTCGACGCGGGCGTGTACGCCACGCGGTTGGTCGGGGACTTCGCGGCGGTGAGTTTCCAGAACCCCGGGACCCCGAACTGCAGTGTACACAGCCCGTGGTCGTCGGTTCGTGTCGATTTCGTCTCCGTCGAGACGACGGCTCCCTCGACGGGTTGTCGCCGGTCGTCGCGGACCCGGACGGTCATTTCGGTCCCGACGTCGATCCGGAGCTGTCGAGTGATCGGCATGTGGGATGCTACCAGTGCTGTCCGGAAAAGAAATCACCTGCGTGTTCCGGGATGTCGAGCGGCTCCGGTAGGCGGGGTCCGAATCAGTCCTGGTCGATGATGTGTGCGTCCGCGGGTGCGAACCCGACCGTGAGTTCGTCGCTCTCGGGAACGTCCGAAAGCTGGAGGACGATCCTGCGACCGTTCCACCGGCCGTTGACCCGGACGGTCTCCCCGAGGAACTCGCTGGTTTCGACGGTCACCGGCAGCCGGTTGTGATCGGCAGCCTGCGAGAGCGCTCCCGGCCGCACACAGAACGCAGCGCGATCGGCCCCGTCGGGGAGCGCCGGTAGCGAGATCGTCTCGCCGTCGATAGCTACCTGGGAGTACTCCCCGTTCCGGCCCCGTACGTCGCCCTCGAAGACGTTGTTGTCGCCGACGAACTCGGCGACGAACCGCGTCGCGGGCTCCCGATAGATCTCCTGCGGTCGTCCGACCTGCTCAACCCGGCCGTCGTGCATGACCGCGAGCCGATCCGAAATCGCGAGCGCTTCGGCCTGATCGTGGGTGACGTAGACGGTCGTGATCCCGAGCTCGGACTGAATCCGCGTGACTTGCCGCCGCAGCGACTCCCGGAGCTGCGCGTCGAGCGCGCTCATCGGCTCGTCGAGCAAGAGCAGGTCCGGTGCCGGCGCGAGCGCGCGAGCCAGCGCCACTCGCTGTCGCTGCCCCCCAGACAGCTGGTCCGGTTCGCGGTCGCCCATCCCCTCGAGATCGACCAGCTTGAGCAGGTCGGCGACGCGTTTGTCGACCGTCTCGCCGTCCGGTGGTTCCCGAAACCGGAGGCCGTAGCCGACGTTCTCGGCGACGTTCATGTGGGGAAACAGGGCGTAGCTCTGGAAGACGACGCCGACATCCCGCCGTTCGGGTGGGACGCCGGCCATCTCCCGCCCGTCGAATCGGATGGCCCCGTCGGTCGGTGCTTCGAAGCCGGCGATCGTTCGCAGCGTCGTCGTCTTTCCGCAGCCGGAGGGGCCGACCAGGGTGAAAAACTCGCCGTCGCGAACGGTGATGTCGACGTCCTCGAGCGCGCTGGTCCCGGTTCCGTCGGCCCCGTAGACTTTCGAGACGTCCTCGAGACGGAGGTCAGTCATCGCTCGAACCTCCCGCCGACGCGGTCGACGACGACGAAACTCGCGGCCGTGACGACCAACAGCACGGTTCCCATGGCGATCGCGGGCCCGGAGCGGCGGCCGAGATAGCGCTCGACGGCGACGGGCATGGTGTACGTCTGGCTCCCGCTGGCCAATATCACCGTCGAAGAGAACTCGCCGATCGAGATGGCGAAGGCGAAGGCCGCGCCGGCGACGATCCCGCTGGCCACCAGCGGCAACTCCACGTCCCGGAGGGCGCGGTACCGGGAGGCCCCGAGCGCACGCGCGGACTCGACCAGTGCCGGATCGAGCGTCGACAGGAGCGGCGAGACGTTGCGCGTGACGAAGGGGTACGCCGCGACCGCGTGGGCGGCGACGATCGCGACCCCACCCGTCACCTGAAACCGCCACCCGCCGGGCAGCGAAACGCCGAAGACCAATCCCTGCAACAGTCCGATCCCGAACACGACGCCGCTGACCGCCAGCGGGAGCATCGCCAACGTATCGACGATCGTGCCGCCGCGACCGGCCCGGACCGTCACGACCGAAACGACGACGCCCATCGGGACCGCGACGGCCAGCGTCGCGACGCCGAACAGCAGCGAGTTCCGGATCGCAACCCACGGTAACGTCTGGTACGATGCCCCCTCGAGCTGGCGCTCGAGCAGGAACGCGTAGTGGGCCAGCGTGACCCCGTTCCCGTCGGTCACGCTCCCGACGACGAGACTCGCCAGCGGGCCGACGAAGACGACGAGGGCGACGAGCCCGTAGCCGATGATCGCCAGCCGGCGCGGCGACAGCGCCGTCCGGAGATCCGGGAACAGCGGTGTTCGGGATGGCGCGGTAGCCGCTCGAGCCAGGCCGGATTGGGCGGACTCGTACCGCAGGTAGGCGTAGGTCAGGGCAAGCGAGAGGAGCGTCTCGAGGACGGCCAGCGTCGCGGCCTCGGAGTACGCGAGCCGGCGGACCCGATCGTAGATCCAGACTTCGACGGTCGCGAGCTGGAGTCCGCCCAGCGCGAGCACGATGGGGAAGGTCATGAAAGTGAAAATAAACGTCAGCAACGCACCTGTCAGGATCGCCGGTAGGAGCTGCGGAACGACCACGTCGCGGAACGCGCGTCGGGGACTCGCCCCGAGACTGCGTGCGGTTTCGACGCTTCGGGCGTCGACGGATTCCCAGGCGGCGACGGTCACGCGAGCGACCAGCGGCGCGTTGTAGAACGCGTGGGCGACGATCACGATGGCGAGCGGGTTCCACTCCATGAACGGGATCGGCCCCAGTCCGAGCATCCCGAGTCCCTGGTTGAGCGTTCCCGCTCGGCCGAACATCGCATAGAAACCCACGGCGACCATGATCCCCGGCAGCACGAAGGGGAGGATCGTCAGTGACCGCAGCGTTCGCCGGCCCCGGAACTCGTAGTTCGCGAGGACGTAGGCGGCGGGCAGTCCAAGCGCAACGCTCGCGATCGTCGACAGCGCGGCCTGATACGCGGTAAAGCCGAACAGCCCCTTGCGGATCGGCGGCACCTCGAGAGCGAGCCACGGGATCGGCAGCGAAACGCCGGGAAGCGGGGACTCGATCGACACGGACACCGAAATCGCGCCGAGCCAGCCGACCAGCGACTCGAGGTGCGCTCTCACTGCCAGCGGCTCAGCGAAGACGTCCGCGAGGACACCGACGTAGAACGGATCGGTGAGGACCGCGCGGAAGAACGCGAGCGTCGCCGTCCCGTCGTCGATCACCGCCTCCACGAAGACGACGCCGACTGGCAGATAGAGCATGACGGCGAGGACCCCGGCCGTTACGAGCGTCGTCAGAACGAGCGCGCGGCGCTCGAGCCAGCGGCGAACGCCGGCGGATCGCCGCCGCAGCCGGGCTCCCCGATCGGACCGGTTCGGTCGTGACATGGGCCTATTGGCTGGCGAACTCGCGCGCCCAGTCCTCGACCCAGCCGTCGAGGTTGCCCCGAAGATCGTCGTAGGTAAACGCGACCGGCTCCGGGGGTGCGTGGGCGTACTGACTGAAGCTCTCGTCGAGTTCGACGTCGTCGTCGGCGACGGCGGGGAACTGGACGTTCCGTCGTGCGATCTCCGCCTGTGCCTCGCTCGAGAGCACGAACGCCATGAAATCGGCGGCGAGATCCGCCTTGTCACTGTCGGCGAAGATGGCCATTCCCTCGGGGTTCTCGTACCCTTGCTCGTTCGGAAACGCGATCTGATGTCTAGTGAGGTCGGGATCGTCGCCCGTCGCGTGGAACACCTGATCGGTCGAGTAGGAGACGATCATCGGCCGCTCCTCCTCCATGTACGATCCGAAGTACGACTCGCTCCATCCGTTGAGGATTTGGACGCCGTTGTCCCGGAGCGCTCGCCAGTACTCGAGATAGCCGTCGGCACCGTACTCCGCGATGGTCCAGAGCAGGAACGCCAGCCCCGGATCGGACGACTGGGCGTTCTGGGTGATCAGCGTGTCCTCGTACTCGGCACTGAGCAACGCATCGAGCGACGCCGGCGGGGCGAGGACGCTCTCGTCGTACACGAGACTGATGTAGCCCGTATCGTACGGGAGCACGCGGTCGTTCGGATCGCCGAACGTGAGATCGTCCCGGAGCCGATCGACGCCCTCGATTCGGTCCCGCTCGAGCGATCGGAACAGTTGCTCGTCGAGACTGTCGTCGATACGGACGAGTTCGTCGACGTTGAGACCGAAGTAGATGTCCGCGCCGACGGTGTCCTGTCGCGCCCGTTGGATGTAGGTGTTGATGCCGTTTTCGGGCACCGTCCAGGAAATCTCGGCTTCGGGATACGCCGATTCGAACGCTTCCTTGAGCCACACGCCGGCGGGATCCCCTTCTTCGACCATCGAGGGGTAGGTCGCGATGCGAAGCGTATCGCCATCGCTGCCTCCCGGAGTACTGTCGCGTGTCAGACAGCCCGCGACGCCGGCGGCCGCACTCCCACCGACTGCGCCAACGAACGTTCGTCGTCTCATTACCGGGTGGTTGCACTAGGTAGTCTTAAGACCCGTGATCGGCGTCGTTTCGTTCCAGCGCCGCCATCAGAGCCGAAAACCTTTATCTTTCGGGTGAGACACACCGCTGTGACAGGACCCTCGAGCGGAACGACGAGTGCGAACGGCCGGCGACGATACGTCCTCGCTGGCATCGTCGTCGCCCTCGGCGTCCTCACGGGCGGCATCCTGCTCGACGTTCTCGGGACGATCCTCTTTGCGCTCACCGTCGCCTACGTCCTCATGCCCGTTCAGGGCTGGCTCGTCAGGCGCGGTCTTTCCGAGTGGACCGGCGCGCTCGCAGCGACCGTCGTCGGCTTCGTCGCCGCTCTCGCGGTCTTCGCACCTATCGTCGTCGCGCTGTATTTTCGCATCGAGCAGGTGCTCGACGCCGTCGAGGCCCTCCCTCGGGAACTCTCCGTGACGGTGCTCGAGGCGACGTACACCGTCGAAGCCGGGGAGGTACAGGCGCTTGCGGTCGACTATCTCAGCGCTGCCGCGACCTCGTTCGCGCTGGCGCTGCCGGTGCTCGGGATCAAGTTCGCGCTGTTTATCGTTCTCATGTTCGGCCTCCTGCTCAAGGGTGACGAAGCGGGTCGAGCAGCCGTTGCACCGATTCCCTACGACTATCGTGATGTCGTCTACGCGCTCACCAAACGGGCCCGCGAGACGCTGTACGCGATTTACGTCCTGCAGGTCGCGACCTCGATCGCGACGCTCGTCATCGCGTACCCACTGTTCCGACTCCTCGGCTACGAGGCCGCGCTGACGCTTTCGATCATGGCTGCCGTCTTACAGTTCGTTCCCATCATCGGTCCGAGCATGCTCATCGCCCCCATCACGCTCTACCACGTCGCGATCGGCGACCTCGTCGCGGCGACTCTGGTCGGGGTTTTGGGGCTCGTATTCGTGGCCTGGCTGCCCGATATCGCCGTCCGACCGCGGCTCTCCCGCCGGTCCGCCGGCCTGCCCGGCAGCCTCTACTTCGTCGGCTTTACTGGCGGGCTCTTCACGCTCGGTCCGATCGGCATCGTCGTCGGCCCGCTGATTGTCGCGATCTTCGTCGAAGCCGTCGACCTGCTCGCCGACGAAGTCAACGGTGACGCGACGTTTACCGACCTCGTCGAGGCCGACGACCAGGAGCCGCCAGACGCGGCTGCCGATACCGAGACGACGCTTGAGGAATCGACATCGCAGGCCGCCGACGACTGACCGGGAGCGGCGGTGATCGAGCCGTCCCGCTCCCGGACAGCCGTCCGCATCACGTCGTTCGTTCCGGAACGGAGAGTTCTCTGCGGCCGTTTCGAACTCGTCACAGCGAGCCGTCTAACAGAGGCCCACTCGATTACAGGCCTCTTTGGCGACCGCGTCACCGCAACCGCTGTACTCGTCGGCGACGGTACAGACGATTTCGACGAAGCCCAGACAGCTGAGCCCCGCAACCGGAATGGTGATACCGAGGAGCCCGCAGGTGAATCCATCGGCCGCGCTACAGCCGCTGGTACAGACCTTCCCTGCGGCGTATTTACAGGCGATACAGCCCGTGATATCGATATCTGCCGGGGTCGGTGCGGTTCCCGAGGAACTGCTCTCGTCCAGGTCGATCTCGCTGTTTTGCGCTTCTCGGATCGCGTCCGTATCGACGGAAATGACCGTCGCTCCGTCGGACATGGCTGCGGACCGCACGCCGTCGGTTTCGGACGCGTTCGTGGGCTCGAACCGGTGCACTTCGTCGAGGACACCGTCGTCGGTTTCGTAGTCGTAATCGAGAGTGGCGACTTCGATCTCACCGGTATCGGGATTGCGACCGATGACGATGCTGGCCTCGGTAGCGTCCGTCAGTATCTCGAGATCGTATTGGACGACCTCTCGAGGTGTAAATTGCCCCGGGTAGGGGATGTGGCGCTTAAATTAATGCCTGTTGAGAATGGATGGTCTAATATGAATCGACAGACATCGTACCCGGTCGCGGTCCTCGTCACTGGTATCGCAGCCGTCTGTGCGCTGGTGATCGCAACCGGCTTTCTCGATCCGGACTGGATGCTCGAGACGCTCGGACTCGAACTCTACCTCGGTTCGATCGTCGTCCTGCTCGGCTGTACCGTTCTCTCGTTCTACTTCGATCTCGCTGGTACGCTCCGTCGAGGACTGTAGCCATCGCTCACTCGAGCGTGTACCGATCGAATCGCCGTACTGCCGTCCGATAACAGCCGTATCCGATTCCACCGTCCAGGGAGAGCCACACCAGTACCGACGCGCCCTGCGCGATCGTCGCTGCCGTGCCGTCGTGCAGAAGTAGCCGTGGGCCGATGAGAGCGCCGACTCCGACCAGCCCGAGCGACAGTACGGTCATCGAGTAAATCACGATCGCCGACAAACTGGGCGGGACCACGGTCCGCCGACGGCTGACTCGTATCGCGCCGAACCGGGGAAAGCGCATGCCGACGGCGAGTGCGATTCCGATAGCGGCCGCTCCGTGAACGCCGATCCAGAGGCCCAGTCCGAGCGCGAGCGGAAGCGCCGATGTCGCGATGCTGACCGCACTTCCCGTCGCGACGAGCAGCGGAACGCCGACGATCGCGCTCATCAGTGCGGTTCCCCGCACGAACTGGCTCCCGTCGACCGGTGACGTCACCGTCGCCGGTAACGCCGCTCCGTCGTCACCGAGCGGATTCAGCGTCAGGCAGCCGCCGACGAACCACGACCCGAGGAGGCCGACGGCGATCGGAAGCAGGGACCGCCCGGCCGTCGATCGTGCCAGATCGACCAGCAACCACGCGCCGACGAGCAGCGGGAGGCCGAGGTGTGAGAGGCGCGTCGGGTCGCGTTTCACTCGCCGGAGCGATCGCCACGCGACGTACCGTGTCGGGCGGTCGATCCGTCCTCGCAGGCGGGGGAACGGCCGCGATCGCTCGCCTACGGCCGCCGCTCCTTGATCGTTCCCGTTCGCTCCCATCTCGTCGAGCCAGCGTTGCGTCGCGAACCGCTCGGTCACCGACCCGCCCGCATAGCCGATCGCGACCGTCCCGAGCACCGCACCGAAAGCCCGTGTCTGGCTCGCCGCGATCGGCGTCCCGACGACGAAGAGATCGCCGTACCAACTCGTCGGCAACCCCGAGGCGAGTTCCGGGGTCGTGCTCAGTCGTGCCATCACGCTGGCGACGATGAGCGCGCCGAGGAGGGCCAGCCCACCGGCCACGTACCCCGTCTTCGAGCGGGCGCGGCGACTCCAGACGGCGACCGCGGCACCGACCGCGGAGCCGGCGCAGACGCTGCTCGTCAGAAAGAGGACGGTGACGAGTGGCACCGTCAGGATCGGAACGGACGTACCGGCCCCGGTGGCGAATCCGACGCCAAGGATCCCGACCGGGAGGACGACGAACGCGAGCCCACGCAGGAACTCCGCGGAGAGCACGCCGATCGTCACTGCCCTCGGCCGGACGCTCGTCAGTACCAGCGACGGGGCGTCGATATCGATCGTTCGGACCGCCGCTCGCTGGCCGAACACGGCGGTAGTCGACAACCAGAGCAGCGTCACGAGCAGTCCGATCACCGGCGGTAACGACGGATCGGCTCGAGCAGCGAGTGCGGCCGTTTTGCTCTGGACGACCAGCGCCAGCATCCCGAAATAGAGCGTTCCGAAGAGACCAGCACCGGCGAGTAACGCGAGTCGGACGCGGTCTCGCTTGAGTGTCCGCCAGTCCCGCACCACGTCGACATACCCGATCCACAGTCCGTGGACGAGAGTCCGATCGTGTCGTGCCATTCCCCGGGGGCGACTATGAGCTGCCGTATTTCATTCCGCCGTAGTATATTACCCCCATGAACACACCGGAACCGATCGCTTCGATGAGCGATGGGTCTTCTCCGTTGTAGATGTCGAACCCGATTTTGATAGCGAAAACGACGAGCATCGCGATGACTGTGTGACGGAGATAGTTTTCTTTCAATACCCCGTTCAGCCGTCCGAGCATGGATGGTTCTGTCATCGTTGTTGGTTCCGCGGTGATCGGTCACTGCTCGCTGAGACCGCTATCGCCCGCCCGAGTTTTCCCTCTAAGTGGGGCTGAATCATGTCTTGTATCTCATCCTTATGTTTATCCTACCGAAACATATTTTTTGTGGTAATATTGAAGGGTAGCGGACTGAATCTGCCGCTGACCGACGGGCATCCCCTTCGGGACCAGCCGTTTCCTCTGTCCATTGCCGCCGTTCTCCGCTACAATTTTCACCGGTCCCGTCGTCCGTTCGGCATGGTCAGCACCCGTACGGTCATCAACGCGGTCATCGGTGCCGTCGTCGGCGTCGCGCTCTCGTTTATCCTCGGCTCGACCATCCTCGGCGGAGCCGTCGCGGGCTTTCTCGAGGGACCCGACGAACGAGCGGGGACGATCGCGGGTGTACTCGCCGGGGTCGTCATGTTCCTCCCGATCGCGACCGGAGGAGCCCTCGTCTTCGGGTTCCTCGGACTGGGACTGCTCGGCGGCGCTCCGGGCGGCGGCATCGCCGTCCTCTCGATTGTCGTCATCATCGCCCTCCTGATCGTTCTCGCCTACACCGTCGGGCTCTCCGCTCTCGGCGGGTATCTCGGGGCCTACCTCGCACGCGAATATCCCGATAAACGACGACGGACGCAGGACACCATCGGCTTCTCGACGGCATCGGAGCACCCGTCGCGCACTGCCGACATCCCGCCGCCCTCGGACCGAGACGCCGATTCGATGTCGACTCGAGACCGCGATCCCGAGACGATGCGTGGGTTGGACCGGGACGGGCGGTCGGGTCGAGAACCGTCGGACGGGCCCGACGGGGAGCGCGATCCGGACCGTAACCGAAATCGAGAGCCGGATCGCTGATCGCGACCGTAAGCGACGCCGGCCGTTCTGGTAGCCGTGTCACTCGTATCTGAGCGCATCGATCGGGTCCGTTCGCGCGGCCCGCCAGGCCGGATACAGGCCGGCGAGAATCCCGACGAGAATCCCGACGCCGACCGCCAGCGCTACGTACTCGAGGGGGTAGACCAGCGGCAGGTCGATGTACTGCGCACCGAGATAGCCGCCGAGCAGCCCCAGCCCCGTTCCCAGGATCGCGCCGATGACGCCGAGGATCACCGCCTCGGTGAGAAAGAGCCCGAGCACGTCGCGGTTCTGCGCGCCGACGGCTTTCATGATGCCGATCTCCCGGGTTCGCTCGGTGACACTGACGAGCATGATGTTCGCGATGCCGATCGAGCCGACCAGCAGGGAGATGGCCGCGATGCCGACGATGAAGTTCCGAAGCAGGGCCAACACGTCCTGGAGTTGCTGGAGCAGTTCCGTACTCGTCCGGAACGTGACCTCGAGATCGTCGCCCAGCAACTCGCTTGCATCGGATCGGTCGCTCTCGAGGTAGGCGCTCGCGCTCTCACGAGCGGCGTCGATATCGGATTGGGCGGCCGAGTCGGCTTCGATAATGATCGCGAGGAAGCGGGCGTCTCCGATGCCGGTCCCGTTTTCGTCACCGGTTCCGGTCTCGTTCTCGCCACCGCTCCCACCGCCGATTCCCAGTCCGGCCGCCTGCGCCGCGTAGTAGGGGTCCGTCGGCACGTAGATCCGCGGCGAGGATTCGAAGCCCTCGAACGGACTCTGTCCCTCGCTGGTGTCGGTGATGCCGACCACCTCGAGAGTCGTGCGCTCGCCGCCGAGGATCGTCACCGTGAGTTCGTCGCCGAGAGTGACGTTCTCCTCGAACTGGTTCGCCGCCGCGGGGTTGACCACCGCCTCGCGTTCCCCTCGCTCGAATTGCCTGCCCTCGGCTAGCCTGCTCTCGCGGATATACGACGGCCCCGTGGCGATCAATCCGTTCCCCTGTGCGACCGTCTCGTTGCCGTTCGAGATCGCCTGCGTTTGAATCGTCGCGTAGCCGTAGGCCGCCGCCACGTCCGGTTGCGCCGCGACCGACTCGAGGTCGTCCGGGGTGAATACGGGTTGGGCTCCCGCCAAGGGGCCGCCCTCGATGTCGGGATCGGCGGCCCAGCCGTAGACGTTGCGCCGGTCGTCCGGGCTGATGTCGCCGATAATGCCCGCCTGGAGGCTGGCACCCAGCGTGACGAACGCGATCACCGCCGCGATGCCGATCACGATCCCCAGCGTCGTCAGCGCCGACCGGAGTTTGTGGCCGCGAATGGAGCGCCAGGACAGGCGCAGGCTCTCGAGCGGGTTCATTCGGAATCGGCCTCTCGATGTCTCGACGGCGACCCAGTCTCGGAATCCGCGTCCGCGTCGGATGCCGGCTCCGTCCCGCGTCCCGGGTCCGCTGCTGACCCACTCGCATCGTCGCCCTCGAGGTCCTCGATCCGCTCGATTTTCCCATCGAGGAGGTGGACGATGCGGTCGGCGCGGTCGGCGACGTGTCGCTCGTGGGTGACGACGAGCATCGTCGTCCCGGCCGCGTGAAACTCGTCGAAGAGATCCAGAATGTCCGCTTCGGTGTCGGTATCGAGGTTCCCCGACGGTTCGTCGGCCAGCACGATCGCCGGGTCGTTGACCAGTGCTCGCGCGAGCGCGACCCGCTGTCGTTGGCCCCCTGATAGTTCGTTCGGCAGGTGATCCGCGCGGTCGCCGAGACCCACCCGCTCGAGCAGGTCCCGCGCCCGCTCCCGGCGTTCGGCCCGATCGATGCCCTGGAACAACTGCGGCAGGGCCACGTTCTCGAGGGCGTTCAGCCGCGGCATCAGGTTGAACGTCTGGAAGACGAACCCCACCTCCGTCCCCCGGAGCCGCGTCCGTTCGCGGTCCCCGAGCGCGCCGACCGGCCGGCCGCCGACAACGACCTCGCCCGCTGTCGGCGTATCAAGACAGCCCACGAGGTTCATCAGGGTCGACTTGCCGGAACCGCTCGGTCCCATGATCGCGGTGTACGATCCCCGCGGCACCGCGAGAGAGACGCCGTCGAGCGCGTGAACGGGTTCGCCGATCCGATAGGTCTTGCGGACGTTCTCGAGGGCTACTGCCGTCTCCCGTGCCATGCAGGATCGTCCACGGACGGTTCAAAAAAAGTTCGGCGCAACAGCGTGGTCCGCAAACGACGCGGGTCCGCGGTCGTCCGGTCGTCGGTCCGATCGGCGGCTACCAGTCGCCCCCGGCGGCTCCTCCTTCCTGCATCGGTTCCGTTCCCGTCTCGTCGCCCCGGACAATGACATACGCGACCAGGACGAGGATGCCGATCGGAAACAGGAAGAACAGCGTCGCCGCGACGCCGATTCCCCACTGGAGTTCGTTGTTCTCGCGCTTCGAGGCGTCTTTGTACACCCAGTAGCCGGCACTGCCCGCGATCAGCACGGTGAGGATGACCCCGAGTATCATCCCGACGAGGACCGCCGTTGAATCGACGTTGGCGGCTTCGCCGCCGACCTGCAGCGGAAGGAGGGCGAGTCGCAACATCACACCACCTCGCTCGATCCGCTCATCGATCGACCGTCGGAGTTCCCGTGCCGATCGATACCGCTCCGATCAGTCGTATACGACGTGAGTGCTCTCATATACAAGCGATGATACTCGAATAGGTCATATATTCCTTTCCCGGATTTTCTGTCAGTGATATATTTAGAGCGGCACGAAACGGCGACGCTACCCGGCCGATACCGACACCCGTCTCTCCGTTCAACGACCGCCGACGGACAGCGCTACCGCCGGTTCGCTCGTCCACTCGGCAATCGATTGCTATACCGTCCTCAGAAACGTGATATATCGTCACAAGCAAAGGATTTATATCTAAATCTCAATAACTTAGATAATTAACGTGAGCGCGATCGATATCTCCGGCGTGACGAAACGATACGGCACCGAACTGGCACTCGACGGACTAGACCTCACCGTCGAGAGCGGAGAGATATACGGCTTTCTCGGCCCCAACGGCGCGGGCAAGTCCACGACGATCAACCTCGTGCTCGATTTCATCCGTCCGACTCGCGGCGACGTCCGCGTCTTCGATCTGGACGTGCGATCGGATAGCCTCGAGATCCGCAACCGGACTGGCATCCTTCCGGAGGGGGCCACGCTGTACGACCGCCTGACCGGTCGCCAGCACGTCGAGTTCGCCATCGAATCGAAAGCGGCCGACGACGATCCCGACGAACTCCTCGAGCGGGTCGGAATCGCCGACGCCGCCGCGAAGAAAGCCGGCGGCTACTCGAAAGGGATGGCCCAACGGCTCATGCTCGCGACGGCCCTCGTCGGCGAGCCCGATCTGTTGATCCTCGACGAGCCCTCGACCGGCCTCGACCCCAACGGGGCCCGCGAGATGCGGGAAATCATCCGTGAGGAGAACGCCCGCGGTGCGACCATCTTCTTTTCCTCGCACGTCCTCGGACAGGTCGAGGCAGTCTGTGACCGCGTCGGCATTCTCCGTGATGGCCACCTGATCGCCGAGGACACCATCGACGGCCTCCGTGACTCGATGCCGACCCAGACCCGACTTCGCGTGACGCTCGACCGCATCCCCGACGATTCCGCGAGCGCGCTCGAGGCGATCGACTCCATCGACGGCGTGTCGTCTGTCGAGCCCGAGGGCCGGACCCTCGTCGTCGCCTGCGAGGACCGCGCGAAGACGACCGTACTGCGGCGGATCGAGGACTACGGCGTCTCAGTCGAGGACTTCGAAACCGACGAATCCTCGCTCGAGGACCTGTTCGTGGCCTACACGTCGGACTCGGCCGGCAGTGCGGGGGTGATACAATGAGTGCGATCACCGTCGCGAAGAAGGACTTCCGGGATGCGATTCGATCACGCGTGCTGATCGGGTTGACCGTCCTGTTCGCCCTGTTTACCGTCGGCGGCGCGGCCCTCGCATCGTGGGTTTCGGGACTGTTCGACGACGCCAGTGCCCAGTCGACGATCGAACTGGTCCTCACTCTCCAGGCACCCGCCGGGTTTCTCGTCCCTATCATCGCCCTGATCGTCGGGTACGGCGCGATCGCCGGCGAGCGAGAGAGCGGCAGCCTGAAGTTCCTGCTCGGGCTCCCACACCGCCGTCGCGATATCCTTCTCGGGAAGGTGCTCGGCCGGACCGGTGTCGTGGCCGTTTCGATCTTCGTGGGCTTTACCATCGGCCTGCTCGGCCTCTTCGCGTTCGTCGGATCGGTTTCGCTCACCGATTACGTCGCGTTCACCGCCGTGACGATACTGTTCGGACTCGTCTACGTCGCCATCGGTGTCGGGTTCTCCGCGATGACGCGGTCGACGACCAGAGCGGCGGTCGGTGCGCTCAGCGTCGTGATACTGTTTAAAGTCGTCTGGGGGATCGTCGGCATGATCCTCCTCTCTGTGATCGAGGGGATGTCCTTGGTGGAGTCACCGCCTGATTGGTACCTCGTCTACAACGCGGTGACACCGGACGCCGCCTACGGCTCCGCGATCGGTGCCGTCCTGAACCGAACCGGTCCCACGGTGGCCAGTGCATACGACATCTCGACGGTACCGCTCGTCGCCGAGCCCTGGTTCGGATTCGTTATCCTCGCGATCTGGGCCGCCATCCCGATCGGGCTCGGCCTCTGGCGGTTCGACCGCGTCGACCTCTGATACGGGCGGCCGTAGCTGTCATCCGGTGGCACTACGGGCCGGGGTGGAGGTGTAACGTTTTTCTCGCCGCCGCTCGCTTGCACACCCATGAAGACGGACGGCGGTTCCGACGCGGCGAAACGGCGTGCCGGTGAACGGGCGGCCGAGGAGATCGAGAACGGATTCGTGGTCGGACTCGGCACCGGGTCGACGACCGCCCACGCCATCCGAGCGATCGGGCGGGCGATCGACGACGGCCTCGACATCCGAGGGATCCCGACCTCGTTTCAGGCCCGGCAACTGGCGCTGGCAGTCGGGATCCCCCTGACCAGTCTCGACACCGTCGACGGCATCGACCTCGCGATCGACGGTGCCGATCGGGTCGTCGACGCGCCCGACGCCACCGCTCACGGCGCGCTCATCAAGGGCGGCGGCGCGGCCCATGCGCGCGAGAAACTCGTCGATACGGCCGCGGACCGGTTCGTCGTCGTCGCCGACCCCTCGAAGCTGACCGACCGACTCGAGCGCTCGGTTCCCGTCGAAGTGCTCCCCGACGCACACACCGTCGTCGCGGATCGCCTCGCCGAACTGGGCGGCGAGGCGACCCTCAGAGCGGCCGAGCAAAAGGACGGGCCGGTCGTGACCGACAACGGCAATCTGGTGCTGGACTGCGAGTTCGGACCGATCGACGACCCTGACGGACTGGCGACGCGGCTCTCAGGGCTCCCGGGTGTCGTCGAACACGGCCTGTTCGTCGGGGTGGCCGACGCGACCTACGTCGGCACCGACGACGGCGTCGACGTCCGTCGGTACTGAGTCGCTCGCCGCACGTCCGTCATCCCGAGCAAAGCCGTCGACAGCGCGAGCACCGATCCGCGTCGTTGCGGTCCTCGTCGGTCGGTTCCGTCCCCGTCCGCCGCGAGAGCAGGGTCACGGTCAGATAGAGCACACCCAGCAGCCGCGCTGCGGGGACTACCCACGGCTGTACCTCGAGCCGGTCCGTATCGGCGTAGACCAGGTGCTGGCTGAGCTCGATGATCGGTCGGGGAACGAGGACGAGCGTCAGGCCCGCGACCCCGAGCAGCGCGGAGACGAGCGTCGATCCCTGGCGACCATGGACGAGCACCCAGACGAAGACGAGCCCCTCGAGCCGCGCCCCCGTCAGTGCCAACGGTCGTCGCTCGGCCGCGCCGGGATTTCGCAGCCCGATCCGTTCGCACAGCCGGATGATCGGCTCCGGTTTGAGGATCTCGACGACCCCGAAGCCGATTAAGAGTTCGCGCAACATGTGTCACGTCTCCCACGGCGCGGGGCAAAAACCTCGAGCCGGCGGCCGGCAGATTGGCGGTCGTGGTGTCGATCAAAACGCGGAATAGACAGCTTTTCAACACCGACACGCGACTTTTCGGAGGAGACGGTTCAATGCCCGAGACATCCGATCGAAAAGACGACCACATCCGTATTATCGAGGAAGAAGACGTCGAGACGACCGGTGCAGGCTTCGCCGATATCGACCTCGTCCACGAGGCGCTTCCGGAGGTACACCGCGACGAAATCGAGACGACCGCGGACCTGTTCGGCCACGAACTCGCAGCCCCGATCGTTATCGAGAGCATGACCGGGGGGCACCCGAACACCACGAAACTAAATCGGACGCTCGCGGAAGCCGCCGAACGAACGAACGTCGCCATGGGCGTCGGCAGCCAGCGTGCCGGCCTCGAACTCGACGACGAAGCGGTTCTCGAGTCGTATACGGTCGTCCGAGACGCCGCCCCGAACGCCTTCCTCTACGGAAACGTCGGCGCGGCCCAGTTGCTCGAGTACGGCGTGGACGATGTCGAGGAAGCCGTGGCGATGATCGACGCCGACGCGATGGCGATTCACCTGAACTTCCTGCAGGAGGCCGTCCAGCCCGAGGGCGATGTCGACGCTCGTGGGTGTCTCGCAGCGATCGAGCGAGTCGCCGACGAACTTTCGGTGCCGGTGATCGTCAAAGAAACGGGCAACGGGATGTCACGAGAAACGGCGACCCGACTCGCCGACGCCGGCGTCGATGCTGTCGATGTCGCCGGTCAGGGCGGAACGACGTGGTCGGGAATCGAGTCCCACCGAGCGGCCGCGGTCGGTGCCCAGCGACAGGAAGCGATCGGCCGCCTGTTTCGCGCGTGGGGTGTCCCGACCGCGGTGAGCACGCTCGAGGCGGCGACAGTCCACGATTGTGTGATCGCAAGCGGCGGCGTTCGCTCCGGGCTGGATATCGCCAAGGCGATCGCGCTTGGGGCCCGTGCCGGCGGGCTCGCGAAACCGTTTCTCGGACCGGCCGGGCAGGGTGTCGACGAGGTCGTCGACCTGATCGAGACGCTCAGGTTGGAACTACGGACGGCGATGTTCGTCACCGGTTCGGCGTCGCTTTCGGAATTACGGGACACGGAATACGTCGTGCTCGGACGAACGAACGAGTACATCGACCAGCGCCGCCGCTAGGTGCGTTCGTTCGGTCCGTCTCGGGGTGGGACGGACGCTCACCTTCCGGCCGGCGATACTGGCCGCTATCGACGTAGCGGTCGAAAAAATCGCGGTGCAATCGTACCTTACAGGTCGCGGGGCTGGACCGTCTTCCGGTCGTTAGCCTCTGCACGCCGGGCGGCGTCCTCGAGGAGTTCGTCGACTTCCTCGTCGAGCGCGTCGTAGAAGTCCGAAGCAACGTTTTTGTCATCGAGCGCTTCCTTGACGGCGGCTTTGACGATAAGATCTGCCATACGATCTACTCGTTTCGCGTTACCTCATATAACGGTTTTGGTTAGTCGTAGAAATACGGGGGTTGCAGCGGTTCATTCGCCCGTTTCGATCCCCGTCACCACCGGAAAGTATATGTTTGATGAGCGGCCGCCCGGAATTTCGCGGCTCTTCGAGCCCGGCATTCGGCTCGCGCGCGGGCCTCCAGGGCTCGTACGTGCGTTCAGCGATACCGAGTCACTGAGTCTCCATCTCGTCTCGGCCGACCGGGTCGACGGAGTCGAGTGTGTCGACCTCGAGACCGAGTACCCGCGAACCCCTCGAGACCGTCGCCGACGGTTCGCTGTCGCCGGCACGGGCTGAAGCCGAGCTCAGGGGAGTCGGCGCTGATCGTCCGATCGATCGATCTGGCATGTGATCGGGTGGCGTGCACCTTTTCGGAAAAATACTTTCTACAACGGAAAAGCCAAACAGTGTATGGAGAAGGCTATTTATTTGTTCGCCCACTAGTCGGTAGTACCGGCTCCGGCCGGTGTGACCAATGCCTAAGTGTGATCACTGCGGCGCGCACGTCTCCGAACGGTTTGCACGCGTTTTCGCCGACGAACACGGCGAAATCCATGCGTGTGTCAGTTGTTCGGCCAACGCCGGAATCGCTGAAGCTGCGAAAGAGCGCGCTCGCGGTACCTGACTTCGGAGTGACACGGATCAACAACCACGCGCCCCCACGACGAGACGCTTTTTACGTTCCCACACCTGGCCACGACCGATGGCCGATCACGTCGTCTACGTCCTCGAGTGTGCCGACGGCTCGCTGTACACCGGCTACACGACCGACCTCGAGCGACGCGTCGCCGAACACGACGCCGGCGAGGGAGCGAAATACACGCGCGGACGGACACCGGTCAAACTCCGTTATCGCGAGACGTTCGACTCGAAATCGGCCGCCATGTCACGCGAGTACGAGATCAAACAACTGAGTCGCACCGCGAAGGAACGATTGGTCGGCCTCGAGTGAGTCCCGCTCGACGCCCCACTCCGCTGCGTCGACCATTATCTCACACTCTCACTCCGAAAAATAGATACATAGTGGGTGTGATAGTATATTCGAGATGCAACTCGATGTCGTCGACGACCTGAAACAGCCCGAGTATACCGGTGCGAACCGGTGTGAGCCCTGTACCGTGTTGAATCTCGTCATCGCGGCGGTGGTCGGCTCGGTCATCGCGCGGAAGTCCCGTCTCGGCGGGGTACTCGCCGTGGGGGTGTCGATCGCGCTGATCTATCTCCGTGGGTATCTCGTCCCCGGGACGCCGACGCTGACCAAGCGGTACCTCCCGCCGGCAGTGCTGCGCTGGTTCGGCAAGGAACCCGATCCGGCGGTGGCCAGCGGCCTCGGCACCGTCGACTCGACCGATCGCCCGGCAGCCGGTCGCGAGACCACCTTCGACGAAGCCGATGCCGTCGCGTCGACCGACACCGACGCTGTCAGCGATGAGTCGACCGCCGACGCCGACGAACCCGCCGTCGCCGACCTCGAGACGTTCTTCCTCGACCACGATGTCCTCGAGCCCTGCGCGGATCGGGACGACCTCTGTCTCACCGACGAGTTCGAGACCGCCTGGTTCGACGAGATCGACCCGCTCACCGACTCCGGCGTCGATGTCGATGCGGCCGTCGACGCGTTCGGGTTCGACGCCGACCCCGACGAGTTCGAACTCGAGACGCGCGGTGAGAGTCGCGCCCTGCTGTCCAGTGCCGGCGGTGCCGGCCGCTGGCCCTCTCGAGCCGCCCTGATCGCGGACATCGCCGCGAGCCGGGCCCTCGAGACGTGGACCGACGACTGGGACGCCTTCGACCCCGAAACGAAAGGCGAGGTGCTCAACGGTCTCCGGATGTTCCTCGAGACGTGTCCGTCCGGCGGTGACGTCCGGATGGGCGAGGAGGTCGTCGAATCCTGCTGTACCTCCCACGAGGTCGTCGCCGTCACCTGCGAGGAGACCGGCGAACGGCTCTTCGAACAGCGTCTCACTGACGTCGACGCCTGACTCCGTTGGCGATCCGGCGCTCGCGGTTCCCGTCCGCCAGCGTCGCTTTTTTCGCGGCCGGCGATGACCACGGGGTATGGAGACGATCAGCTTCGGTACCGATGGCTGGCGGGCGACGCTCGAGGAGTTCACCGCTCCTCGCGTTCGAATGGTGGGGCAGGCGGTCGCGACGTACCTCACGGACACCGGACTCGAAGGACCGGTCGCGGTGGGGTACGACGCCCGCGAGAGTTCGCGTGGATTCGCCGAGGAACTGGCGCGAGTGCTGTGTGCGAACGGGTTCGACGTATTGCTTTCCGACCGTGATCGGCCGACGCCGCTGGTGGCCCATGCGATCGCCGACCGCGACCTCGCGGGCGGGCTAGTGATCACCGCCTCGCACAATCCGCCGGAGTACAACGGCGTGAAATTCATCCCCGCGGACGGTGCGCCGGCCCTGCCGGCCGTCACCGACGCCATCGCGGATCGCCTCGCCGATCCCGAGCCGCGTCCCGAGAGCGAACACGGAACGGTTCGTGACGTCGACTTCGCCACACCCCACGCCGACGCCGTCCTCGACCTCGCCGAGTCGATCACCGGCGGGACCGACCTGTCCGAACTCAGCGTCGCCTACGATGCCATGCACGGGAGCGGCCGCGACACGACCGATGCCGTGCTGGAGCGCGCGGGTGCTTCCATCGAGCGCTATCGCTGCGAACGGGACCCCGAGTTCGGCGGCGGCTCGCCCGAGCCGGCCGCCGAGAACCTCGACCGCCTGATCGCGACCGTCACCGACGATGACGGCGGCGTCGACCTCGGTATTGCCAACGATGGCGACGCCGACCGCATCGCGATCGTCACGCCGGAACGGGGATACCTCGACGAGAACCTGTTTTTCGCCGCGCTGTACGATTTCCTGCTCGAGGACGCGTCGGGCGCGGCCGTCCGGACCGTCTCCACGACGTATCTGATCGATCGGGTGGCCGAGGCCCACGGCGAGACCGTCCGCGAGGTCCCGGTCGGCTTCAAGTGGGTCGCCGAGGCGATGGCCGAGGGCGACGCGCTGGTCGGCGGCGAGGAATCGGGCGGCTTCACCGTTCAGGGCCACGTTCGGGAGAAGGACGGGGTCCTGATGGCCTTGCTGGCAGCGCTGATGCACGCCGAAGCGCCGCTTGACGACCGGGTCGACCGACTGCTCGCCGAACACGGCACCGTCGTCCAGGACAAGCGCAGCGTCGACTGCCCCGACGACGAGAAAGCGCGGGTCCTGGCGGCGCTCGAGGACGCGATTCCCGACACCGTCGCGGGGACCGAGATCGAGGATGTCAACACCGCAGACGGGTTCAAACTACTGCTGGCCGACGGCTCGTGGCTGCTGGTTCGCCCGAGCGGCACCGAGCCGGTACTGCGGGTCTACGCCGAAGCCGAGGACGAGGAGCGGGTGGAAGAGTTGCTCGAGGCGGGTCGGGAACTGGTCACACCGCTCGTCTAAGCATCGATCGGTGGCGTTTTAGGCCCGAAATCAGGGGTGACGCGGAGCGACGGCGGTGGGGTCCCGCGATCGCGGCAACACGAAGCGGCCACGCCCTCCCCAGCCGATTCGCTCGTTCCGTTCCGTCACTCGCTCATCCCTCGCGCAGTGTCATCGCCCGCCCTCGCTTTCGCTCGGCCGGGCGACAGTACGCGCCGTTCCGGACCGAACGATCAGTTGCAGTGATCCGTCTTGCACGTGTCTTTCGCCGCGGCCATCGAGCGCTGCCCGATGAGTTGGTCCGATTCCTCGGTCAATCGACTCGCTCGGCCGGAACCCCGACGACAGTCGCGCCGGGTTCGACGTCGCTCGTGACGACCGAGCCGGCACCGACGGCCGCGTCCGCGCCGATCGTGATGTCTCCCAGCAGCGTGGCGTTCGCCCCGAGCTGTGCCCCCGTCTCGACCGTCGGATGCCGCTTGACCGGTTCGTTCGTATCGCCGCCGAGCGTAACGCCGTGGTACATGTGGACATCGTCGCCGATCTCGGCCGTCTCGCCGATAACGACGCCCATCCCGTGGTCGATCGTCACCCGGCGGCCGATCTCGGCGGCCGGGTGGATCTCGATCCCGGTCAGCCAGCGGACGAGGTGGGAACACAGCCGTGCGAGCAGCCGGCAACCGCTCCCGTGAGACCAGCAGCGATGGGCGAGCCGATGCGCCCAGATCGCGTGTAACCCGGGGTAGCACAGCAGGACCTCGAGCCACCCTGTCGCGGCGGGGTCGCGCTCGTGCATCGCCCGGATATCCTCACGCATGCGTCCGAACATCGCTCTCCGTCGTGGTCCTCTCGGGAGCGGTTGCGGAGCGACGCCGGTTTCGCGTCGACGGTCGACGCGCCGAGCGACAACACCGACCCACGGCGTGCCGAGGATAGTTTCGGGCGGTACACGCGGTAGGACCGGTGGATAACATGCCCGAACGTAGCAGCGGGGTGAGTGTAAAAAGATTCGTTTCCGAAATCGCCGTCACTGCCCGCGGGAGAGTCGTGTTCCGATTCGCTTCGGGAGACTCGCGTCCTCGACCGCCGCCTGAACGGCGTCGATATCGTATTCGACGCGGTGGGTGTCGACCGTCATCGCGTCGAGATCGAGGACCGCATAGCCCGCCCGCGGGTCCCCGTCTCGCGGTTGCCCGACGCTCCCGGGATTGACGACGATCCCCGCCGCGAACTGCCGCGTGCCCTGCGTGTGGGTGTGGCCGAGCACCAACACGTCCTCGTCGCCCAGCAGTCGCGGCGAGAACTCATCGGGGTACGTGTATCGGGTGTACCGGTCGGGATCGTCGGGATGTCCGTGGACGAGCTTGACGCGGCCGTCGCACTCGTGGCGCTCCGTCGGGAGGCCGGCGAGCCACTCGCGTTGCGCTTCGGACAGCCGTCGGTCGGCGTGATCGATGCCCGCCTTGGCCATTCCGTTGAACCGGACAGGTGTCTCCCCGACGACGGCGGCGTCGTGGTTTCCCATCACCGTCGGCACGTCCCGCTCGCGCAACTCGTCGACACAGTCGCCGGGCCACGGGTTGTAGCCGACGACATCGCCCGCACAGTACAGTTCGTCGACCCGTGGCATGTCCGCGAGGACGGCCTCGAGCGCGACCCGGTTGCCGTGAATGTCCGAAACGAGTCCAACCTTCATGCACGACAGTAACAGTCGCGAGGGGTTTGTAGGTTGCCCGAACCGACAGTACCCGCGTGCGGTCCGCGAACCTCGCTCTGACGACTGGGACGCCGCGGTCTCGGTCGTCGTTCTCAGTCGCCGTTCTCGATCGCCGTCTCGAACCCGTCGTCGGTCCGGGCGACGCCGGCCGCACAGACCGCGTGTTCGAACTCGTGGTCGTAGACCTCGCTGGCGGCTTCGGTGGCGCTTTCGGCCTCGAGATCGAACGGTTCGGGCGCGTCCGTCTCGTAGGTCGCCACCAGCGTCGGCTCGTCGACGGTCTCGACCAGCAGGGCGTCCTTGCGAACGGTGCCGATCAGGGCCTCGCCGCCGTCGCCGATCGTCGCCGCGATCCGGGGCGTGTCGTAGTCGTCTTTCTCGTAATCCAGCGCCAGCAGGCTCTCGGCCAGCGCGTCGCGTGCGGGGTAGCCCAACTCGAGTTTCTCCGCGATCGGATCGACGTGCGAGCCGTTGCCGAAAGCGGCCGTCTCTCCGGTCGGCGTCTCGACGACCCGCAGGCAGTTGTAGGAGACGTAGGGGTTGTCCGTTTCCGGGGCATCCTCGGTGGGTCCCACGGTGAGCGCCTCGTCTCGAGCGGTGAGTTCCCGGTTCGGGAACGATCGTGAGGAGACGCGGTACGCTCCGACTTCCGGGCCGACGACGACGAATCGTCCGACGTACATACTCGGGGGTGCGCGGGTAAGGGGAAAAGGGATATCGGTTCGCGCTCGAGCGCCACGTCCTGGGACGAACTGTCCGTCGATCGACAGCGGCATTCGAAACGCCCACTGTGATTCAGTTCTCCCCTACGTGGGGCGTCTCCGGGATCTGATACTGGAACTTGGTTCCGGTTGCGAATCGCGACCGAGTTCGTAACACTCTAATACGGAACCCAACTATGGTGTAGTACGTCGGAAGCGATACCGACGGACCGTGTCAGTCCATTGGGGTAGTGGCCAATCCTGAAGCCTTCTGGGGGCTTCGACCCTGGTTCGAATCCAGGATGGACTACTTCTACGTCGTTTCGACTCGAGCACTTCACCGGCCCCGTCCCCCGGTTTCCAGTTGAAACGAAGGGGTTAGGCGAGCGGTGTCGCCGTTACCAGAACCCATATTTGGGTGACTCGCATACAGTCAGCCTATGAACCGACGGCAGTTTCTCGCAGCGGGATCGACGGCGTCCGTGACGGCCGTCGTGGGTTGCCTCGGCGGCGACGGCGGTACCGAGAGTGATGGGTACGCCCCCACCTCGGAGTCGGACCCCGAAGAGCGATCGATCGACACCAGTTCGTATGACACACAGACGTTCGATGGTGTCGAGGTGCCGCTGGCACCCATCGATGACGTCTACTACTGGTATCAACGGCAAGAGGCCAGAGTCGCCGATGCCCGCGGCGCTGATCAGTACGAAAAGGCCCACATCGCCGGTGCGGCGCTGAGTACTGCCCCGCCGTACACTCCGAACGATGATCCGGTTGCGGACTGGTCCAAAGACCAACGGATCGTGACCTACTGTGGCTGTCCACACCACCTCTCTGGATTGCGCGCCGGGAAACTGATCGACAACGGCTACGAGAACGTCTACGCGCTCGACGAGGGATTCAACGCCTGGGTAGATCGCGGCTATCCGCTCGAGGGCGCGAAAGTCTCGGAGAAGCGGACGACATACGAAATTCGTGGACAGGCCGACGCCACGGACGCCGGCGAGATGGTCATGCTCACGCAACTCGATGCGGACCGCGCCGAAGCGGCACCGATTGCCGACGACGGTTCGTACACGCTGCAGCTCCACTATGCGGGCTCGACTGACTCTCGGTTCAGAGTTACGGCACCCGATTACACGGTCGAGGGATCGCTCGAGGAACTGACGAGCAACACTCTCACGGCCTGATTCACTCGCTCTCGGGCTGCCCGTACGCGCCCTCCCGTTCGAGTACCCCCCGCTTTCGGAGCACGTCCGGCGTCCGACAGACCCCCGGCGCACCCGTCACCTGCGGCACCGTACAGTTGTTGCAACTCTCACAGAGCACGCGCGGGGGTTCGGCTCCGGACTCTGTCTCGAGCAGCCGCGCGCCCAGCCGCGGCTCGGCGTAGAAGGGCCGGGCCATGCCGACCATGTCGCAGGCGGGGTCCTCGCGACTGTCACCGCCGCCGGACCCGCCGCTTGAGCCGAGCAGCCGATCCATCTCTCTTCGCCTTCGAATCCCACCTTCCGCGAGGACGGGGATGGACACCTGTTCGCGCACGCGCCGACAGAAGGCCTCGTTCCACGCGGGTTCGAAGTCGTACTGCAGCGACTGGATCCGATTCGCCAGAGCGACGAGCCGTCGTCGCGTCGCGCCGCCAAAGGCCGCGTCGTACTGCTCGTGCAGGGCTTCGGTGTCCCACGCCCGCTCGGGGTACTCCCCGCGGACGATACTCATGTCCCAGACGACCGAAGTCCGGACCGGCACCACCGCGTCGTAGCCGATCCGCTCGAGTCGACGAGCGATTTCGACACCGTCCGCGAGCGAGAGCTTGCGGCGGACGACCGGTGCGGGCGGGGCGGGCGTTTCGGCCGGCACCTTGGTTAGCAGTGGCACGTCGCCGGCCCGCTCGCGGATCTCGTCGTGAACCAGTGCGAGGAACTCGAGTCGCGCTTCCGGACTCCCACCGAACTCGTCGGTCCGCCGGTTATAGAACGGCGACAGGAACTGCTGGATGATCCCCATGTTCGCGCCGGCGAGGTGAATGCCGTCGTAACCGGCCTCGATGGCGCGGGCCGCAGCGCGGCCGAAATCCGCCGCGAGTTCGTACACCTCGGCGGTCGTCAGCACGTGGGGGTCGTACTCGAGAAACCCGAGCCGATCGAGGGCGCGCAATTGCCACGGCGGCTCCGAGACGGCGAGTTGCTCGAGGGCCGGATTCTCGCGTCGGTACTCGGCGTGCCAGGTCTCCATGCTCCGAAGGCCGCCGTGCTCGAGTTGCACGACGATCCGGCTCCCGTGGTCGTGAACCCGGTCGGTCAGCCGCGAGAGCTGGGCGACGAAGTCGGGGTCGTGGACCCTGGTCATCCCCGGTGCGGCGCAGCCGCCCTCGCCGCGGACGATCGTCGCACCCTGACAGATGAGGCCAACGCCCGACTCGGCTGCGGGCTCGAGGTCGCCGATCAGCGCGTCGACCGCGTCGGGGCCGTTGCCCGCACACTCGAGCAGCGGCGCGCGGTAGAGCCGGTTCGGGACCGTCAGGCCGCCGATCTCGATGGGGGCCTCGAGGGTGGCCATGCAGGGCGTATCAGGTGGGCGCACAAGAGCGTAGCGCCGACTCGCGTGTTGCGACTCACACCTTGCGCGATATCGAGTCGCACCGTCACGGCCGCGTCAGGGCGGCTGGATCACCGCGCGGCCCTCGATTTCGTTGTGCTCGAGCCGTTCCGCGACCGTGTTGATCTCGCCGCGGTCGTGGCGTTCGGTGCGCAGTTCGACATCGCCCCGCTCGACGAGCGCGACGAGCGCCTGTAACTCGGCGTACTTGCCGACGAGCGTGCCGCGGAACGAGAACTCGCCGTTGACCAGCGCCTGACTGGGTTCGTGAACGTGCCCGCCGTAGCCGACGATGTGGTGACTGCCCCCGGCGGCGACGATGTCGGGTGCGAGCGCGGTCGTCTCGTCGCGGCCGACGAAGTCGACGACCTGCTTGGCCCCCTCGTCGTCGGTCAGGTCCGCAATCACGTCGGCGAGGTCTATATGTCGAGCCAGGGTGGCTCTGCGACGGCCTTCGGGAGGCCAGAGAACGTCGTCTCGAGGGGGCGGCCAACGACTGACCGCGGGCCACCGTATTTGCTAGCCAGCGCGTCCCTCGCGGGTGGTCTCGACACCGCGGGACTACTTTTCGACTTCGAGTAGTGCAACCCGTTCGTGAACCAGCGCCGACAGCGGCGCGTCCGTGGCCGCCCGCTCGGCATCGGTGATGTCGAAGAAGTCACACAGCGTCTCGGGGGCTTGCGTCTCGAGCGTCGAGTCCTCCCCGACGACCGCGTCCAGCGCCGTCAGTTCCTCGAGCGCGGCCGACTCGTTCCCGTCGTGAGCACCGTCGACGAGCACGACTGCTCGGTGCTCGCCCTCGCCGACGCCCATCTCGAGGGCGCGGTCGATCTGTCGCCGGCCGGCGGCGTACAGGAGGATCTCGACGGCACGATCCCGAGCGACGTTCTCGCCCCGTTCGATGGCCCGGTCGGCGAACTCGACGGCCCGCGCGATGTGGCGACGGTCGGCGACGTACCGCGAATCGAACGCCTGAACCGTCACGCCGTGGCGGGTCCCGATCTCACCGAGGGTGGCCACGAACGCGTCTATATCGTCGATCTCGAGTCGGCCTTCGAGTAGCTCCATCAGAAATCACCCAGGCTCGCTTGACTATTATCCGTGTCCGTCGTTTCGGTCGCGCCCGCTGCTGTGCGGTCTCCGCTCGCGTTTGCCGCCGCGTTCCCGTCCCCGTCGCTTGCCCCGTCCGATCTCGGCTCGACGCCATCCATCGAGGGGTCCTCGCGGCCCGCGTTCTCGAGGATGTTCTCGGCCGTCTTCTGCCCCTTGAGAGCCGCGAGGATGACGCCCTTGTCCGCAGTCCGTAAGTCGGCGGGCTCCTCGATCCCCGCGTCGTAGAGCCGGCGAGCGCGCTTGCGGCCCACCCCGCCGACCCCGACGAGTTCGAGGAGTTCCTCACCCACGCCGTGTTCGACGCGGGCGCGGGCCTCCCGGACGGCGACGGTCCACTCGCTGTCGATCTCCGCAGCCAGGGACTCAGCCGCCCCGAGCAGCCACTCGGCGGTGTCGACCTTTCCGCGGAGGTCGCCGGGTCCGATCTCGTAGCGGTCGGTCAACTGCTCCTCGTCGGTCTCGGTCGCCCAATCCTCGAGTAGTTTGCCCGTCTTGAGCGCCGAGAGCCAGTCCTCGAAGCGCTCCTCCTCGAACTCGCTGGGGGCATCGCCCAGCAGTTCGGCCTCGCGCTCGTAGAAGAGTTCGCCGAACTGCTCGTCCTCGCCCGAGCGCAGGTAGAGTTCGTACATGTCCGGGGTCCGCGAGACGAGCTGGTAGAGCCCCAGCGCGGTCGGGCGCTCGTCGGCGTCTGCGATCCCATGGACGATTTCGGCGGCGCTCATCGGATCCAGGTAGAGCCGCGAGACGGTGTGACCGAGGCTCGTCGCCTCGAGTTCCTCGTCGCGGCCCCCGTCGTCGGCGAGGTCGGCGGCCGAGGTGAACGCGCCGTCTGCGCCATCGTCCGCTTCAGCACTGTCACGCTCTATGAAGTCGTTCGACTCGAGGTACTGGAGGACCGTGTCGGTCACCGTTTCGAGCCGACCCGGCTCGCTCGACTGGCTGGCGTAGAGCGTGGCTTCGAGGAACTCGAGCAACCCCTCGCGCGTCCGGGCGAAGCCGGAGGCGATGGTCGCGAGGACGTGGGTTCGCAGGGCGGGCTCGGCCGCCAGTTTCGAGCGCACCGGCTCGGGCTCGGCCCAGATATAGCGGTCGAACAGCTCCTCGCTTTCGTCGTGGCTCGTGGCGAGCAACACGGCCTCGCCGTAGGGGTCGAGACCGGGTCGGCCGGCCCGCCCCATCATCTGGTGGACTTCGAGGACGTCCAGCGGAGCCATGCCGCCGGCGCTGGGATCGAAGCGCCGCCAGTCGCGGACGATCACGCGGCGGGCAGGCGTGTTCACCCCCGCGGCGAGTGTCGGCGTCGCCGAAATCACTTTCAGGAGTCGGTCTCGGAAGGCGTCCTCGACGATCGACCGCTGCGTGCTCGAGAGGCCGGCGTGGTGAAATGCGGCACCGTGTTCGACGGCCGCAGCGAGGTCCGTACTCGTCTCGGTGTCGCTGTCGTCCCGGATCTCGTCGGCCAGTTCGGCCAGTTCGGTCCGTTCTTCGGGAGTCAGTTCGTTCGTCGAGACGTCGCCCAGCCGCCTCGCGGCGGCCTCGGCGTTCCGCCGGGAGTTGACGAACACGAGCGAGGAGCCGTCCTCCCGTAAAATGTCGCGGACGAGCGCGGCCTCCTGCTTCTCGCTGCCCTGGACCGGGACCTCTCGGGTCGAGCCATCGTCGAAGTTCAGAGCGTTGCCGTAGTGGACGCCCATCTGCAACTCGATCGGCCGCCAGTCAGTGTCCACGAGCGCGGCGTCGAGCCAGTCGGCGATTTCGTCCGCGTTGCCGACGGTCGCCGAGAGCGCGACCAGCTGCATGCGTGGATTGAGCTTCCGAAGTTTCGCGAGGGTTACCTCGAGCGTCGGCCCCCGGTTCCGGTCGTCGATGAGGTGTACCTCGTCCGAGACGACGCAGGTCAACTCCGAGAGCCAGTCGGCCCCGTTGCGGACGAGCGAGTCGACCTTCTCGCTGGTGGCGACGACGATGTCCTTCGTCGCGAGCCAGTCGCTGGTGCTCTCGTAGTTGCCCGTCGTCACGCCGACCGTGACGCCGAAGCGCTCGTAGGCCTCGAACTCGGCTTTCTTCTCGCTGGCGAGTGCCCGCAGGGGAACGATGTACAGTGCCGTCCCGCCGCGCTCGATCGCCGATAGCATCGATAGGGCGGCGATCATCGTCTTCCCGCTGGCGGTGGGGACCGCGGCGACGAGGTTCTCACCCTCGGTCGCACCGGCCTCGACCGCCGCTGCCTGTGGCGGGTAGAGCTCCTCGATGCCCTCGCTCCGGAAGTGGTCGACGGCACCGGCCGGGAGCCCCGACAGCTCCTCGATATTCATTATCCACCCTTGGCGCGTCCCGCGGTTTAAAGTATCGTCTTTTGCCGCCTCGATTCACGGCGAGCACGGGCTGTTCGCGTGCGGTCGAATCGCCGGTGGGGTTTCCGGTTCGACGCCGATAGACCGATCCGACCGGCCGTCGAACAGGCCCGTATGGTAGACTCCGCTCCCGACCGCGTCCTCGTCCCCACGCTCGGCCGCCCGCGGGAAGACGAGGCCCTTGCCTACGCCCTCGAGACCTTCCCCGCCGCCGATATCGTACTGCTTGCCGTCATAATGCCGCTGGACGCGCCGCTCAGCGAGGGCGGGATCCTCGAGCGAAGCGAGGACCGGCAGGCGCAGGCGCAGGCCAGCGCAACCGACTTGCTCGAGTCGGTCGCCGATGGGGCCTCGGACCGGGTCCGGATCGAGACGATTGAGGGACGACCCGGAACCGTCGTCCCGCAGTACGCCGCTGAGGAGGGGATCGATCACGTCGTCATGTACGGCTCCAGGACGGGCTCGACGGGATTCCTCAGGCGGTTTCTCGGTCGCGACATCGCCGCCACGGTGGTCGACCGCACCGCACAGCCGGTGACGGTGCTCGACTGACGGGTCCGAGTCCGACCGATCCGAGGCTAGCCGCCGATACCCGACGCGAACAGCCGATACAGGCCGTAACTGACGACGACTGAACTCGAGAGTGTCACCAGCCAGAAGGTGATCGTGATGCCGATCTTGCGCCGGGAGACGCCCGCCGAGCCGCCGGCCAGCCCGCCGCCGATGACCCCCGATAGGATGATGTTGTTCAGCGAGATGGGAATCCCGAGTGCGATCGCCAACTGTGCGATAATAAATCCCGGCACCAGCGCCGCGATCGAGCGGCGAACGCCGAGTTGGGCGTACTCCCGGGACGTCGCCTGCAGCAACCGCGGCGCGCCCATCCAAGCACCGACGAGGATTCCGATCGCCCCGATCGCGAGCAGGAGGATGCCCGGCAGGCCGAGTTCGACGCGAAAGAGGTTCTCGAGCGGGCCGGTCGCGAGGCCGACCTGTGAACCACCCGAGGAGAAGGCGACGATGCCGCCGAGGACGAGCAGGAACGAGCGGATACCGTCCTCGACGGAGACGCGGACGCGCTCGCGGCTCCAGTAGAACGCGAGGACGCCGACCCCGACGGTCACGAGGACGGTTCCGAGATCGATGTCGGCGGCGAGCACCGGCCCGCCGCCGAACTGCCGGGAGAGGAAGCCGGCCAGGGTGCCCTGCTCGGCGGCCGGATCGGGGATCACGCCGAGACGGACGTTGGCGACGATCGCGCCGACGATGCCGGCCAGCAGCGGGACGCCGACCGTCTCGGGAACGTCGTCCCGCCGTAGAATCGTCGCCGTCGTGTACGCCAGTCCGCCGGACATGATCGGCACCAGCAGCCAGAAGATGCCGAGCCGGCGGTAGGTGGCCATCGCGGGATCGCCGCCCAGCGAGAGGCCGACGCCGATCATCGCGCCCGTCGTCGCGAACGCCGCGGGGATCGGATACCGCGTGTAGATCCCGATCGCCATGAATCCCGCCGCGGTCAGCAGCCCCGCGGTGGCCGCAAGCGGCGTGATCGTCACTCCATCGATCAGATCCGCGCCGACGGTCTCGGAGATGCTGCCGCCCTGCATGAGCGCGCCCGCAGCCGCGAGCAGCCCGATGACGAACGCCGCCCGCATCGTCGAGATCGCGTTCGCGCCGATCGCGGGCGCGAAGGGCGGCGAGTTACTGTTCGCTCCGAGGACCCACGCCATGAACAGACAGGTGACGATAGCGGCCCCGATGAGAACGACAAAGGACACTGCGACCATTTCGTCTTCCTGAATCGTTTGGGGACTAACTAGAAAAGCGTTCCCTCGAGTGCCACCCGAGAGCGGACAGCCCAGCCGCGCCTCCGTTCCAGCACTCGGCCGTTACTCCCGTTTCAGCATCATTTTATAATGTGCCGTGCCGTCGCTCCGAGTGACGTGACACGGCTCCCACGGCGTTCCGGCCGTCGCCTCGCGAAGGCGAGCAGGGGAACACAACAGGAACTGTAGCGTCCGCCCGACGTCGCGGCGTTGCTTTCCGTCTTCCGTCTCGCGTTCGAACTCGAGGTGGAAACACCGGTGTGCGATTCCCTCACGCGGGTCGGGACGGTAGCCGAAGAACTCCTCGTCCAGTCGCGTCGGGTCGTAGTTGTCCACGACAGCCACCCCTGCGTCGTCCGTAACGCGAGCGAATCCGGTGAGTACCTCGCGGATGCCGGCCAGTGAGCGGCCAAGCCCGATCTGGGTCCCGACGGTATGGACGGCCCCGAACGTACTCGGTTCGATCGGCAAGTCGAACATGTCGCCGACGAGGACATCCTCGAGGCCGCGCTCCGTGGCGTTGCCGTTCTTCCTCAAGATCTCGCGGCTCTCGCACCGCTCGCGGGCCGTTCGCACGGCGTTCGGACTCGCGTCGACGCCGACTGCGTCGACGCCGCGCTCGGCCCACCACAACAGGTGCTTCCCCGCGCCACAGCCCACGTCGAGGACCGGTTCGTGATCGGCCAGTCGCTCGAGGAACTCGATCGTTGCCGGCTCCCACGACTCCGGGCTCGAGAAGTAGAACTCGGCGACGTTCCCGTCTTGTACGTCCGTTCCGTCGCGATAGACGAGCCGTCCCGGCTCGTCGTGGTAGTGTGCGAGCATCGCCCGTCCCAGCGGATCCGCCGCGTCGGTCCGTTCGGATCGATCCGGTGGCATGTTCGGAACGACGACCTGCCGAGTAATAACGATACAGTGACATGTGGTTTCTGGTAACGAGTGGCGCTACTGGGGACCGCTATCGATTTACGCCGATCGACCCAACGCCCTCGTATGAAGGTCGAATTCGACGAGGATGTCTGTATCGGGATGTTTCAATGCGTCGCCGAGTGGGACGCCTTCGAGGAGGACAAATCGAAGGGGAAGGCGATCCTCGCGGACAGCGAGGACGTCGAGGACGGGCTCTTCGTCCGCGAGGTCCCGGACGACGCGGAACTGGACGCGAAGTTCGCCGCCCGCTCCTGTCCGGTCGATGCGATCACGATTTACGACGACGACGGCGAGCAGGTGATCCCCTAGGGACGACTCGAGGGCCGTTCGCACGACCACGTCGGCGTCGGGGACGGTGGCGAACTCGTTCGATCCGTCGAGACATACCGCTGGTGGCGGGCGTGAAACGAGACGAAAACCGGACTGCAAGCGGGGACCGCGTTAGCTGATCTTGTCGTACTGTTCCGAGAGCTTCTCGGCGGCCTCGCCGAGCTGGTTGCGCTCGTACTCGGTCAAGTCCCACTCGACGATCTCCTCGACGCCGTCGGAGCCCAGTTTAACGGGGACGCCGAAGGCGGTGTCCTCGTGACCGAACTCGCCCTCGAGTTTCACGCTTCCGGGGAGCACTTCGCCGGTGTCACGCAGGATCGCCTCGACCATGTGGCCGACGCCGGTCGCCGGCCCCCACTGGGTCGCGCCTTTCTTTTCGATGACGTTCATCGCCGAGGTCTGGAGTTCCTCAAGGAGCGCTTCTTTTTCGTCCTCGTCGAACTCGGGGTCCTGCCCGTTGACCCGCACTTTGGAGAAGACGGGGACCTGGGCGTCGCCGTGCTCGCCGAGGATGGTCGCGTCGACGTTCTGGACGGGCGCGTCGAAGCGCTGGGAGATGACGTAGCGGAACCGGGCGGAGTCGAGCCGGCCGCCGAAGCCGATCACCTTCTCGCGGGCGCGTTCGCCCGTCTCGTAGAGGTGGCGGTTCAGCAGGTCGACCGGGTTCGACGTGGTGACGGTGATGAAGTCGTCGTTGTGTTCGGCGATCGAGGAGCCGATGTCTTCCATGATCGGAGCGTTGTCGCCCGCCAGATCGATCCGCGTCTGTCCCGGCTGACGCGGGATGCCCGCCGTGATGACGACGACATCCGATCCCGCGGTGTCCTCGTAGCCACCCTGTCGGATCGTCGTGTTCGAGTCGTAGGCCACGCCGTGGTTGGCGTCAGCGGCCTGTCCGATCGTGTCGTCTTCCTTGTCCGGAATGTCAACGAACACGAGCTCGTCCGCAATGTCCCGCAGCGCGATGTTGTAGCCCGCAGCGGCCCCGACGGTCCCGGCCGCGCCGACCACGCTCACTTTCGTCATACCACGTAATGATTCCCCATCGCACACGTTAAATCCGTCGAAACCTCTGACTTCGAACCGATTCGGCGATAAATGTTTCGACGACTGTCGTATTCCGTTCCGCGCTCCGCGGACCGCGGTGGTGTCCGCTCGCTCGAGCGGCCGATTCCCCCTGTTCCCCTGCGATCCGTCGCTCACCTCTACTCGAGTCGTCCGCGACGCGAGACCGAACCGATCATGATCGCCGCCCACGGCGTCTCGCGTATGCGCGCCAGCGTCATCGGCGGCGGGACGGTCACGGACGAACAGGCAGCCCGCGCGGAAGCGGTCGGACGCGAACTCGCGGCTCGCGGTCACGTCGTCGTCTGCGGCGGTCGTGACGGGACGATGGCGGCGGTCTGTCGCGGCGCGACGTCCGAGGACGGAACCACGATCGGCATCCTCCCCGGCGAGCGCCGCGGGGCCGCCAACGACGATGTCGACATCCCCATCGCGACCGGGCTCGGCCACGCCCGGAACGCGCTCGTCCCGCTGAACGGCGACGTGGTCATCGCGCTGGCCGGCGGCGTCGGTACGCTCTCGGAAATCGGCTTCGCCGGAATCTACGACCGTCCCGTCGTTGGCCTCGGAACCCATGACCTCTCCGCCCTCGAGATCGATATCGAAACCGCCGACACCCCCACTGCGGCCGTCGATGCCGCCGAGGCCGCGCTCGAGCGACCACGGTGAGTCGGGCGCGGGTCCGTCGATGGGGCCGTTCGCCCCTTCGCAGCTTTTTCGACGGTCCGCCGCCTCTAGACGAATATGAGCGACTTCGACAAGGAAGCCGAGCGCGAGAAGCTTCGAGAGAAGTACGAGCAGGACAAAGAAGAACGCAAGGCGACCCAGCGAATGAGCGACCTGCTTCTCAAGGGCGCGACGATGACCAACGCCCACTGTGGGACCTGCGGCGACCCCCTCTTCCAGGATGACGGGACGACCTTCTGTCCCAGCTGTCACGGGACCCCCGACGCCGTTCAGGGGACCGACCTTGAGGCCCAGTCGGCCGCGGAGGGCGCGGGCGACGGGACTGCTGCCGGTGGGTCCGCTGATCGACCTGACGCTGACGCGGCCGCACCGGAGACCGACGACGCCGCGACGACATCGGCCGACGCGGCCTCCGAGTCCGGCCAGCCGACGGCGACCGACCCGCGCGACGCCGACCGCGGACGGGAGACGAGTGCGCCGACCTCGGACCGGCAACCGCAGCCGTCGTCGCCGGCTCGAGACGACAGTCCCACCCAGTCCCGTCCCGACGCCGCGTCGGCCGCCCGCTCCGCGTCGACTCCCCGCCCCGACGACCGTCGGTCCGACTCCGATCGCAACCGACCGCTCCCCGCAACCGGTCCGTCCTCGGCCGACGGCGATCTCGATGCCGCCCGCGATGCGCTCGTCCGGTCGCTCGAGAAGTTCGCCGAAGCGGCCGCCGCCACGGACGATCCCCGCTACGCGGCGGACTGTCTCGAGGCGGCTCGCGAAGCCGGCGAGACGTTGGCAACGCTGCGCTGACCGTCCTCGAGACGGCGGCAACGCCGACCGTCGCCGGCGTCGACCGGACGGAACGCTACACTCGACCGACGTTCGCACGGTTTGCTCGCCGTCGAGTGACGACATCACACGTCGCCCAACGGTGGATCCACCGGTTCCTCGCGGTCCCGTGTTCCGCCGGGCTCGGTCGCGTTGGGCACCAGTAGATTTAAATTAAGTAGAATGTTACCACCCAATAGGAATACGTGGCGCTGAGCCGTCACGGTCCGAGTGTCCGTCGATCGGGCGGCTTCGACCTGTGCGTCGTCGAAGCCGCCAATGTCGTCGTCCGGTACGACTCGCCGCCCTCCCCCGTGCCGGATACTCGCCCGCTCGCGGCTCGCGATCGCTTGCCCCCTGAGACGGAGGAGAGCCACCGATGGCATTAGGTTACGTTACGTTCATTACAATAGCGACCGTCTGCATCGGCGTTACAGCCACTTGCGCGCTCTGTGTCCGCTCTTCGGCGCTCCCGCGAACGATTGCCGAACTCGAGAACCGGGCCCGGGAGCTCGCGCCCTATCTCGGCGTCACGCTGCTGGTGTTATTGGTGAAGCGATGGACGCATTACCGCAGGCTGGAGCTCTCGTATGCGCTCGACTGGAACATTACCGCAGAGATCTACGCCGTGGAGGGCTCGTTCGTCGCCGGCCTGCAGTCGATCGTTCCCGACACGCTGATCGGCTTTTTCTCCGCGATGTACATGTTCGGGTTCCCGTACCTGCTGGTGTCCGCCCTCGTCCTCTACTTCCTGTTGGCGACCCAGCGGCGCTTCAAGCAACTGCTCGTCGCGTACGCCCTCAACACCCTGGTTGGATCGATCTTCTATACGCTGTTTATCGCCTACGGCCCGCGCAATCATCTGTCGACCGTCAACGGGCTCATGTACGAGTTCTACCCGCAGACACAGGAACTCACGGCGGAGGTGTCGGCGAACACGAACGTCTTTCCGTCGCTCCACACGTCGCTGGCGGTTATCGTCGCGATATTCGCCTGGCGGTCGCGTCGGGACTACCCCAGATGGTTCCCGATCGCGTCGGTCGTCGCCACCCTCGTCGTCTTCTCGACGATGTATCTGGGGATTCACTGGTTGATCGACGTCATCGCGGGCGTCGTCCTCGGTGTCTGGTGTGTCCTCACCGCCGAGCGACTCGTCGCCCGCGCGGAGGGTGAGCCCGTTTCCGCGTCGGACGACCGCGAGACGGGTCTCACGACCGAACTGAACGACTGAGCCGTTCCCCGCTCGCTCGAGTACTGCGCGTGGCCGATCATCACCCGGCCGCCGGATCGCGCGGCTGCTCAGCCCGTGTAGTCGCTTCCGATGACTTCCCGAATCCGCTCGGCGGTCACTGTCCCCACGCCGTCCGCTTCCTGTAACTCGTCTTCGGTCGCGGTCATCACCGCCTCGACGGTGCCGAACTCCTCGAGTAGCGACCTGGCCGTGACGGGGCCGATTTCGGCGATCGAGGAGACCACGTACTCCTGTTGTTCGCTTAGGGTCTTGGTCCCCTTTTCGCCGTGGACCGATACTTCTCGGTCGGCGGTCTCCTGTTCCCGGCCGGCGATCACCGCGAGCAGTTCGGTCGTGTCGTCCTCGTCGTCGGTCCGCAGGACGCTCGCCCCGAAGTCGACCGCGAGACTCGAGAGCGCCCCCCGGACTGCGTTCGGGTGGACGTCCCGCTGTTCGTACAGCCCCTCGCCCTCGACGATCACGATCGGCCGCGAGTAGTGGCGGGCCATCGCGCCGACCTGTTCGAAGACGGAGCGGTCGCCGCCGACCAGCGAGTCGACGAAGTCCGCGACGGACTTGCGCTCGACGACGACCCGATCGGAGAGGACGTAGTCGCCGACCTCGAGCGTCTCGAGGCTGATCTCGTACGCCTCGCGTCGCGAGAGGTCGCGGGCGATGTTCGCGTCCATCTCCCGCTGGTCGGCGACGACCGCGACGGTGTCGCCGTCGGCGTGTGGGTCGTGGGTCTCGACGTCCCCCTCGATCCCGTCCGCCCCGTCTCCAGGTTCCTGATTACGACGTGTTTCCGAGTTGTTGTCTCCGAATTCCTGCAGTCCCGGCCCCGCTGCAACCCCCTCGCTTCCGCTGGCGGAATCGCCGACGGCGTCGGTGTTTCCGTCGGTCCCGTCTCCTTTCACTCCGCCCTCGCCTGCTCCCTCGAAATCGGTCAGTGACTGTTGTGAGTCGTCGAGTTCCTCGGCGATTTCGGGGGCCAGTCCTTTCAGTTCGCGCAGTTCCGACTCCATCTCCTTCTCGCGCCGCCGCGAGATCCAGAAGTAGGCCTCGTCGCGGGTGTCTTCCGCCATGAGGACGACGACCCGTCCCTCTGTCTGTCGACCCGTCCGCCCCTTCCGCTGGATCGAGCGGATCGCCGTCGGTACGGGCTCGTAGAAGAGTACGAGGTCGACCTCGGGCACGTCCAGCCCCTCCTCGGCGACCGATGTCGAGACGAGCACCTCGAACTCGCCGGCACGAAACTCGTCTAAGACCGCCTGTTGTTGCGTCTGGGTCATCCCGTCGGAGCCGTCGCGGTCGCCCTGTCCGACGAACCGCTTCGTGTCGAAGCTTTCCGAGAGGAAGTCAGTCAGCGCCTCCGCCGTGTCGCGGGACTCGGTGAAAACGATCACCCGCTCGCCACCCTCGAGTCCCAGCGTTTCCGCGAGCAACATGCGCGCTTTGCTGTATTTGGGATGGATCTCGTCGAAGCGCTCGGCTTTCCGCATGGCCTCGCGCACGCGCGGATCGGAGACCATCCGCTGGCTGGCCTTCGACGCGCCCGAGGTCCGGGCCTGATTGCGCTGGCGCTCGAAGTACCGCCGGAGCGCCTCGACGCTCTGGGTCTCGACCAGCGTGACGGCCTGCCGGAGCTTCATCACTTCGGCGTGGATCGACATCCCTTCGAACCCCTCCGACTGGTCGTTGTTGATCAACGTTTGCAACTCAGCCCGCATCCGATTGAGGTCCTTCTGGGACTGATCGGGCTGGGTCGAACTCGCGACTCCGAGTTCCTTGAGTTTCTCGAGGCGCTCTTTGATGACCTCGTTCAGGGCGTCGCGGATCTCGAGGACCGCGTCGGGCAGGTCGATGCGCTCCCACTCGACCTCGGTGTCGTGGGTGAACTCGTCGACGTCGGCGTCCTCCTCGGTCATCACCTCGACCTCGTCGATGCCGAGGTTTTCACAGACCTCGAGAATGGCCTCCTCGTCGCCGCCGGGCGAGGCGCTCATCCCTGTCACGAGCGGCCGCTTGGCGTCGGCGTGGTAGCGCTCGGCGATGTAGTTGTACGCGTAGTCGCCGGTCGCCCGGTGGCACTCGTCGAAGGTGGCGTGGGTCACGTCGGCGAGCGAGATCCGGCTCCCGACGAGGTCGTTCTCGATCACCTGCGGCGTCGCCATCACGACCGTCGCCGACTCCCACGTCGCGGCGCGGTCGTCCGGGCTCACGTCGCCGGTGAAGACGACGATCTCCTCGTCTGAGAGCTGCAGCGCTTCGCGGTAGAAGTCCGCGTGCTGTTGGACGAGCGGTTTCGTCGGCGCGAGCATCAATGACTTCCCGCCGACCTCCTCGAGTCGCCGTGCGGTGACGAGCAGGCTCACCGTCGTCTTCCCCAGCCCCGTCGGGAGACAGACGAGCGTGTGGTGGTTCGCGGCCGTCCCCGCGAGTTTCAACTGGTAGAGTCGCCGCTCTAAAAAGCCGGGCTCGAGGAGCGGATGCTCAATAGAGGCGACGTCCTCATCCGTCGTAGCCATTACCGGCTGTTCATCGTCGCCGCGAATAAGGATTCCCGTACCGTGGTGAAAGTAAACGAAGACGGCTCCGCCTCTGTCGACCTCGAATCGGCGGTCCGATTCCGTCGTCGACACGACCGATACGGGACTCCAGACCAGTCGCTGTACTTGTCACCCCTGCCCGCCGTTTGGTGCCCATCAACTGCCGCTCGAGAGCGGTCGATCGCCGGTCGTCGTCCGCCCAACTCGGCTAGAGCTCTTCGACCCGCTCGGTCTGACACAATGCATCGGAGACACGATCGCGCTGTGACCGTCGAATTGACGGTTTTCGGTTGTCCATGACGATCGACGATCCGAGCGCGACTGCGGTCGTCCATCGGGTGCCCCACAACGCGTAGCCTCCGTCGGTAAGGCTCGTTCCCACCCGTCGCCATCGGCCGGGTCCGTAGTCGATCCCGCACGTGATCCCATTATAATTCCGCCGGTGACGTAGGATGCGTATGGCGTTCCGATCGATCACCCACCGCCTCCCGGACGGCGGCTCGATCCTCACCGCGATCGGCTTCATCCTGCTTGTCAACATCGTCGGCGCGGCTCCCAGCGTGTTCTCTTCGCCCGACACGCCGTGGTTCCGCGCCCTCGAGAAACCGTGGTTCTACCCACCAACGATCGCGTTCCCTGTCGTCTGGACGCTCCTCTTTACCCTCCTTGGCATCGCGCTATGGCTCGTCTGGCGCAGCGACGCCGACGGGCGTCGCCTCGCGCTCGGTGCCTTCGTCCTCCAACTGCTGTTCAACGTCGCCTGGACGCCCGCCTTCTTCGCGCTCGAGGCCCCGCTGGTCGCGCTAGGGATCATCGTCGTCCTCTGGGGACTCGTCGTCGGAACGATCCTCGCCGTTCGGCGGGTCGATCGGCGCGCTGCGGCGTTGCTGCTCCCGTATCTCGCGTGGGTGACGTTCGCGGCCGTCCTCAATTTCGAGCTCTGGCGGTTGAATGCCTGACCCGGTGTCACAGCCGAACGACCGGGATGGCGGCCCGGCTCGAGGTTACATCGACACCGGCGTGAACTCGAGGACGAGATACGCCAGACAGGCGGCGTAGATCGGGATCGTCAGGTTGTCGTCGATGATGTAAGTACGGATCTCGACCGTCACGCCGTCGGCGAGTGTCGCGCCCGCCGCTGCGAGCAGCGCCGCCGTGATCGGCAGGAACGGGAGCGCGATGAGCGTCGAAACGAGGAACATCGTGCCCAGCACCTTCGGTGATTTGACCCGCTGGAGGCTGTTGTCCGAGACGGCCCCGCTGATCGGGTCGCCGAGCGCGAGCATCAACATCGCGGGCAGCGCGATCGTCGGTTCGAAGCCCACCACGACGGCGGCCATGCTAATCAGGTAGAGCGCGTATGCCGCGGGGTTGTCCTGTTCGTACTCGCGGGTGAGGACGTCGTAGAGCCGCCAGTCGAGCCCGATCTGGAGTCGTAGGAACTCGAGAACGAGCGCGCCGGCCGCGAGGACGACCATGAGGATCCGAAACCGGGGCCACGTCAGCCCGAGTTCGAGATAGTTGGCGAGCAGATAGAGGGCGACCAGCCCCGAACCGCTGGCGTGGACGAGTCGCCGCTTCAGTTCGTCAGCCATCATGTCCTGCGTTGGGAGAGGTGACCTTCAGTCCGTCGGTTAGTTCTCCCGAGAGGTATATAGTGTTTAAGTGCGCGCCGGCGACCGACGCCGATTTCGCTGTGCGCCGTCGCGTGTCGTTCGTCCGTAACGTGATACCGAAATCGCTCACACCCCGCGCAAAACGCTCTCTCCGCAACGCGAGTGCCGTCGCTTACTCCTCGAGATCGTCGAACGCGAGATCGCCGGCGCGAATCGCCGACAGCGTCTCGGGCAGCTCGTCGATCGCGAGTCGCTTCTGGTTCGTCGAGTCGCGTTCGCGGACCGTGACGCCACCTTCGTCCTGTTCGATACTCTCGTAATCCACCGTCACGCAAAACGGCGTGCCGACCTCGTCCTGGCGGCGGTAGCGCCGACCGATATTCCCCGAGTCGTCGTACGTGACCGATAGGCCTGCCTCGCGGAGGTCCGCGGCGATGTCCCGTGCCGCGTCCTCGAGTTCGTCGTCGTTTTGCAGGGGGAAGACGCCGACGAACGTAGGTGCGACCTCCGGATCGAGTTCGAGGAAGGTCCGTTCTTCGCCGGCGACCTCGTCCTCGCGGTAGGCGTGGTGGAGGACGGTGTAGACCAGCCGGTCGACCCCGAAGGAGGGTTCGATCACATGCGGGATGATGTGTTCGCCCGCTTCCGTTTGTTCCTCGACGGCGAAGCCGGTCTTCTCAACGGGGATCTCGTGGCGTTCGCCCTCGAGTTCGATCTCGACCGTGTCGCCGTCGAACGCCGACCGGTCCCGTTCGGCGAGGGCCTCGAGTTCCCCGACGACGGCCTGTGCGTCGCCGCCGAACTCCGGCCCGAGGTAGCTCATGTCGGGATCAACCGTCGCGCGCTCGACGGTTTTGGGCTCGTCGTACTGCTTGAAGATCGTAAAGCGGTCGCCGGAGTGTTCGGCGTGTTTCGAGAGATCGTAATCGCTCCGGTAGGCGAAGCCGGCCATCTCGATCCAGTTGCCGTCTATTTCGCTCTCCGCGTCCCAGCAGTCCGCCGCGTAGTGGGCGCGTTCGCCCGGGAGATGCTGTCGGAACCGGAACCGGTCCATGTCGACGCCGACAGCTTCGTACCAGGGTTTCGCGACGCCGAGGAAGTACGCGACCCACGGACTGGCGATGGTTCCGTCGTCGACGGCCGCACCGATCGTCGTCCGTATCTCCTCCCCATCGTCGCTGTGCTGCTCGCTGGCGGGGTAGAGCGTCACCTCGACGTCCTCGACGCTCTCGAGGTCCGGCTCGTCCTCCTCGGGGTCGATGAAGTACTCGAGTTCCGCCTGCGTGAATTCGCGGGTGCGGATGATCGAGCGCCGGGGGCTGATCTCGTTGCGGTAAGCGCGGCCGATCTGGGTCACGCCGAAGGGGAGCTGGTTGCGCGCGTACTCCTTGAGCCGCGGGAATTCGACAAAGATACCCTGTGCGGTCTCAGGGCGCATGTAGCCGGGGTCGGAGTCGCCGGGACCGATGTTCGTCGCGAACATGAGGTTGAACGAGTCGACGGCCTGTCCCGCGAGCCCTGCACCGCAGGCGGGACAGACGAGTTCGTACTCGGCGATGACCTCCTCGACCTCGGGAATGGGGAGGCTCTCCGCGTCTTCGTAGTCGGTGTTGTCCTCGACGACGTGGTCCGCGCGGTGACTCTCGCCGCAGTCGGGACACTCGACGAGCATGTCGTCGAAGCCGTCGAGATGGCCCGAAGCCTCGAAGACGGGTTCGGGCATGATCGTCGGTGCGTCGATCTCCATGTTGCCTTCCGCGACCGCGAAGCGATCCCGCCAGGCGTCCTCGACGTTGCCCTTCAGCGCCGCGCCCTGGGGGCCGAAGGTGTAGAAGCCGCCGACGCCGCCGTACGCCCCCGCGGACTGGAAGAAGTAGCCCCGCCGTTTGGCCAGTTCGACCAGTTTCTCGCTCGTCGATTCGGCCGCGTTCGCCGCCGCGTGGTCGTGCTCACTCATAGAGTACCTCCAGTAGATCGACGTCACGGACGACGCCGACGAGGTCCTCGCCCGTGACCATCGGAATCTGCTCGATATCGTTGGTGATCATCCGCTGGGCGGCCTCCTGGACCGCCATCTCTGCCGAGACCGTCACGACTTCGTCGGTCATGAACTCCCGAACCAGCCCCGCCGGTAGCTCGATGTCCCGCGTGGGGAGATAGCGACTGCCGACCGCCTTGATCCCCTCCCAGGACCAATCGTCGTCCTGATCGCCGAAGTTGTCGCCCGTCTCCTCTTCGCCTTCGACGATCCGGGCGACCTCGAGCACGTCGACTTCCGTGAGGACGCCGCTCATGCGACCGTCGTCGTCGAGTGCAACGGCGTAGGGGACGTTCGCGTAGGAGAGTTCCCGCTCGGCGACGGGCAGGGGCGTCCCCTCGTAGGTCGTGTTCACGTCCGCGCTCGCGTAGGCCCCGACGGTGCCCTCGGTCGCCTGATCGCCCGTCGCGATCGCGTGGATGATGTCCGTGACAGTGATGATCCCCTCAAACTCGCCGTCGACGACCGGAACGCGGCGCGCGGTCGCCTCGACCATCGTTCGCGCGACGTCCTCGAGGTTCGTCTCAGCGGTCGTCGTCGGGACGTCCTCTTCCATCAGCATCACGAGCTGGTCCTCATCGGGCTGCTCGATGAGGCTCTCTCGGGAGATGAGACCGCGGTACTCCGGCCCGTTGTCGGTCGGTTTGACGACCGGGACGGACGAGAACGACTGTTCTTGCAGGTACTCGAGTACGTCCGAACGAGTACCCGGCAGGTCGGCAGTGACCACGTCCTCGCGGGGCGTCATCGCGTCGGCTACGTTCATATCCCCACGGTACGGCGAAAATGAGTATAAACCCAGTGTTTCACACCCGATATCGGTTCGACTTCCGATCGGTCCCGCAGCCGGACAGTCCGATTCGATGAGTTTATATGTATCTGGTTGTCACTCTCACACATGGCGACGAACCCCCACGCCATGGCGTCCGATGAGACGATCGTCGGTTCGATCGACTCGACGGCTACGAGCGACGAGTACGTCATCGCGGACATCTCCGCGGACGGTGCCTGGCTGTCGATGCAGGCAGCTGACGCACCGACGCTTTCGGCCTGGCGATAATTAGGAGGGGGTCGTTCCGTGTCTGCATTGTCGTTGCCGGCCACGACAGCTGTTCGAGTCGGCCATCGTTCGGACGGCGGCTGCCGAACTCACCGCGAGCCAGCCGGTCGCGGTGACGGGTCGGCGACCGCTACCGTTTAGTACGACGCGCCGGTCGCTGCGTCTATGAAGCGCTCTCGGCCGCCACGGGAGGCGAGTCAGGACTCGAGCGACGAACTCGGACTCGAGCGCGACGGCTCGCGCTTTTCCCCCGTCACTGTCCTCGCGTCGCTGGTTCCCCGCGCGGTCGCCCGGCGCGTGATCACCGTGTCAGTCACGACCGACCGAGATGTCTACGAGCGTGACGACCCCGTCGAGATCACCGTCACGTTCGAAAATCGGCTCCCGGTGCCCGTCGAACTCCCGACACCCCGGCAACGGCGCTGGGGCTGGACCGTCGACGGCTACCTCGAGGCCAGCGACGAGCGCCGGTACACACCGGAGCGGCCCGCGACCTTCGATTTTCGCGGCGGCGAGCGAAAACGAGTCTCGGTGACCTGGAACGGCCGCCTCGAACGGACCGACGGCGACTGCCACGAATCAGTCGTCCCTGACGCCGGCGAACACGAGATTCGGGCGTTCGTCGCAACCGCCGAGGGGACGGCTCGGCCGGCGGACGTGATCACGATCCGACTCGAGTGACACCGGGGCTCTCCCACCGGCGGCGCTGGCCGACCGCTCGCTCTGATCGACAACGATCAATCCATTTGTATTCCCTCTTAGGATTCGTTACCCAGTATTCTGATACCGTTCTCGACTCCCGGCTCTCGTCCGGACCGAGTCGGATTCGGACTCAGTGGACCGTCACCCGTTCGTATTGATACCGTTCGCGATTCGTCCCCTCCTGCGTTTGAACTATTCTCTATTCTGGAACATGTCTTCCCTCCAACTCCGATAATCAACGCCGGTCGACACGACCGAAATGCGGGTCTGGAATCACTCTCGACCCGGAATGTTACTTCGACGAACATATAAAATTGCATAATTAAAACTTATATTAGTAAACGTGGGCGATGTAGATGCAGCAATGAAATACAACCGACGATCAATATTGAAGAAAGGCGCTGGCGTCGCAGTCGGTACTGTCGCAACGGCCGGTCTCGCCACTACCGGTGCAGCAGCGAACGGGTGCGACCCGTGGTTTACCGCGGACGAACTCGATCTCTATACGTCCGAGGAATCGATCGACGTGAGATACGAACTCGACGCCTCATATGTGTACCCGTGTGGGAGCTACGACTCATCGAGAGACAGTTCCGAGGGGTATTTCGAGACGACAGTGTTCCCCAATGAACGACAGGGGTGGCTGCTCAGTCCCAATGGTCGAACTGATCGGACGCTCACCCTCGATCCGCGGGGCTCGACCGACTTCACGTTCAACGTCGTCGATTACGCTGAATACGATCTGGACGAGTACAAGGGCGCGACGGAGTTCGAAATCGAAGTCACGGAGGGGTCGCCGGTGACGGTCCATCACACCACGTCGAACTGCAACGGCGGTACGACGAACACTCAGACTGTCAATACCGGTGAGACGAGAACTCTCTGCGTGGACGCAAAACCGATCTCGGTACAGTTCCAGGACCTCTCCTCGAGTAATACCGTCGTCTACAGGGACTTATCCGAACCCTGCTCGATTGTCACACTTCCCTGCGAGTGACACGAGTAGTTCCTCGCTTTCAGCGTGGTCGGCCGTGACGACTCGAAACTCATCGGATCCCGAGCGGCCTCTACCGTCGATAATCCGTCGTGCCGCTTCCGATCTCGAGCGATCAGGGTTCGGTACCGTCTCGGGTCGACTGTCCACTTATCCGGTCAGGAACCCGCCTGGCGAAACGCGCGTCTCGGGCTGGCCGTCGTCGCTCGTCTGGACGCCCGAAAACGACGGCGAGTGGTCGATCGTTCGCTGTATCTTCGTACCGGTTTTCGTGTACGCTGCCAGGATGGCGAGTATTTCACTCATATATGAGTAAATAGTTCTGGCAGCGGCTTAAGAGTTTTTGCGATGATTGACCGTGTTGAACTATCGCTCACCGGGGACTCAGTGAACAGTTCGCACGGCCGGTCGCGTCTCTCGGTTTCCGATCGGTGCTCGACGGCACCGGTCAGCGACCGGTGCAGGCCCGATCCGGAACCGTCACCGGTGCAGGTGACAGGCCGCGAAGTGGTCGCCGTTGCCGTGTTCTGACTCGAGGTCGTACGCCGGCCGCTCGTGTGCACAGATGCTCTGCTCGGCGAAGGACTCGAGCAACAGGTCGGTCGCGGTTACCCACCGGTCGGTTTCGTCGTCATCGTTCCCACCGGCACTGCCGTCGCTGGCGACGAGTTCGATCGCCTCGTCGACGATCGACCCTGCCTCGCCGCCGGGCCGGTCGCCGTCGAAGAACTCGGCCTCGATCCGAGCGGCCGGCATCGGCTCGAACGAGCGTCGCTTGACCGCCCGCATGAACGCCCGTGTCTGTGCCCACTTCTCCTCGGACCAGTCGTACGCGTCGGGTGCGATCAGGCGCGGACACCGCGTCCGGAACCGACACCCGGAGGGTGGATCGACCGGGCTCGGCACCTCTCCCTCGAGTACGCCCCGGACGCCGTTCTCTCGCGGGTCGGGGACGGGAATCGAATCGAGCAAGGCACGCGTGTAGGGATGTTGGGGATTCTCGAACAGTTCTTCCTTCTCGGCGAGTTCGACGATGTGTCCGAGGTACATCACCGCCACGCGGTCGCTGATATGCCGAATGACCGAGAGGTCGTGGGCGATAAAGAGGTACGTGAGCCCGAACTCCTCCTGGAGCGACTCCATGGTGTTCAGCACCTGCGCCTGAATCGAGACGTCCAGTGCGGAGACCGGCTCGTCACAGACGACGAAATCGGGGTCGACCGACAGCGCCCGTGCGAGGTTGATCCGCTGTCGCTGGCCGCCGGAGAACGCGTGTGGATGCCGGTTGTAGTGGCGCGGATCGAGGCCGACCTTCTCGAGGAGTTCTTTCGCCCGGGCTCGTCGCCCCTCGTCGTCGAGCATGTCGTGGGCCCGCATCGGCTCCTCGATGATCTGGCCGACCTTCATCCGCGGGTCCAGCGAGGACTGGGGATCCTGGAAGATCATCTGCATGTCCGAGCGCATCCGTCGGAGTTCCTCCCCGCCGAGGTCGGCGAGGTTCTCCCCTTTGAAGTAGATGTCCCCGTCGGTCGGCTCGAGCAACCGCAGGATCGTCCGCCCGAGCGTGCTCTTGCCACAGCCGGACTCGCCGACGAGCCCGAGCGTCTCGCCGGGCTGGATCTCGAGGGAGACGTCGTCGACCGCTTTCACCGTCTCTCGGTTGACGTTGACCGGCGGGAACTGATCTGGCTCAAACTCCAGTCCGGCCAACAGCCCCGAGTCCTGCCCGAAGTACTTCGTCACGCCATCGAGTTCGAGCAGGGCGTCGTCGCTGTCGTAGCCGCTGTCCTCGTCCATTCGAATGCCGCTACTCACGGTTCTCACCTCCGCTGTCGTCGCCGGCCGGATTTGCCGTGAGCTCCGACTCCGGCTCCTGGGCCGCCGCCGGTCCGGCGTCGACCGCGACTCCCTCGAGCGACGGGCTCTGGTCGTAGCCCGCGTCGAACGCGTCGTGTTTCACACAGGCCGCTTGATGTGGTTCCCCGTCGCCGTCGGCGACCACCTTCACGTCGGGATGGGCGCGTTTACAGACCTCCCGCGCGTCCGGACAGCGCGGATGGAACCGACAGCCCGACGGCGGGCTGATCGCTTCGGGCATCACACCCTCGATCGCCTCGAGTTCCGTGACGGTCCGGTCGGGGCGGGGAATCGAATTCAATAGGGCGTTCGTGTAGGGATGTTTGGTGTCGTAGAACAGGTCGTCAACCGTCGCTTTCTCGACGATCTCGCCGAGGTACATGACGTTCACCCGGTCGCAGATCTCCGCGACGACGCCCAAGTCGTGGGTGACCCAGATGAAACTCGTCCCGTACTTTTCCTGGAGGTCGTCGACGAGATCGAGGATCTGTCCCTCGACAGTGACATCTAAGGCCGTCGTCGGCTCGTCGGCGATAATGAGGCTGGGCTCACAGGCCAGCGCCATCGCGATGAGGACGCGCTGGCGCATCCCTCCGGAGAACTGGTGGGGGTACTCGTCGTAGCGCTCTTCGGGGTCCGGAATGCCCACTTCGCGGAGCATGTCGATCGCTTCCGCTCGCGCCTCGTCCTCCGACAGCCCGCGGTTAAGTTCGATGAACTCGCGCAGTTGGCCGCCGACGGTGAAGACGGGGTTGAGCGACTCCATCGGGTCCTGGAAGATCACCGCGATCTCGTTGCCCCGGATTCGGGTGCGAATCTCCTCGCTCGAGAGCATGTCGTCGCGCTCCTGGAGGTCGCCGTCCGGCCCCTCCTCGAGGCCGAAGAGGGTCTCGCCTTTGTACGTGATCTCGCCCCCGACGATTTCGCCGGGACTCTCGACGAGTCCCATGATGCTCATCGAGGCGACCGATTTCCCGGCGCCGCTCTCGCCGACGAGGCCGACGATCTCGCCCTCGCGGACCTCGAACGAGATGCCGTCGACTGCGCGTACTGTACCTTCCTCGGTGAAGAACTGCGTCTTGAGGTTCTCGACGCGAAGTAGTGGTTCGGAGCTCATAATTAGTCGTCAATCTGTGGGTCGAGGGCGTCCTGCAGGCCGTCGCCGAACAGGTTGAAGCCCATGATGGTGATCATGATCGCGATACCGGGCCAGATCGAGAGCCAGATATTCGAATGCATGTAGTTGCGATGTGCGATGTTGAGCATCTGCCCCCAGTCCGGGGTCGGTGGCTGCGCCCCGTACCCGAGGAAGGAGAGTCCCGCAACGATGAGGATGGTCACGCCGATCTGGAGCGTCGCGTACACGAGCATCGGGGCGAAGCTGTTGGGGACGACGTGTCGCATGATGATGTTGCGGTCTTTCACCCCGGCCGCCTGTGCGGCTTCGATGTAGTCCATTTCGCGGACGCTCAAGACCTGACTCCGGATGATGCGGGCGAAGATCGGAATAAAGGCGATCCCGACGCCGAGTACCGCATACCAGATGCTGGCTCCGCCGATGAAGACGGTGAAGACGATGATGAGGATCAGCGGCGGGATGGCGTACACCGTCTCGACGATCCGCATCAGGATGTCGTCGACTTTTCCGCCGTAGTAGCCCGCGACGGCACCGATGATCGTTCCACCGCTGAGGCCGATGAACGTCGAGATGAGCCCGACGAACACCGACACCTGCGTGCCGTAGACGACTCTGGTGAAGTAGTCCCGTCCGGTGTGGTCGGTTCCCAGCGGATGATCGAGCGTGCCGCCCGCCGGCAGTGGGTTCCACGACTGCTCCGCCAGCGGGAAGTACGGCGGCATGTGCTGGGTTCCCTCACCCGGCGGCGGAATGTGCGTGGGGTGATCGAAGAACGGCAGCAGTTGTGCGAACGTGTAATCGGATACCTGTCCGAACGTGAGCCGTGACAGGTTGCTGTCGATCAAGGTGTACATCGCGACGAACAACGTGAACGACACGATGTACAACCCCAACCGGGCCGTCGTGTCCTGTTTGATCCGTGCAACGGTGTACCGCCACCCGACGCGTGCCTCGACTTCGTCTTCGGCTCCCGATTCCGTCTCGCTGTCGAGTTGTGATTCACCGACTGCCATAGTTATTCACTCTCACCGTAGGTAACCCGTGGATCGATGTACGCATACGAGATGTCGGTAACGATGACGCCGAGAACGAACAACACGCCGAGCATCATCGTCACCCCCATCATGAGTTGATAGTCGTTTTGCTGGATCGCGTCGACGAATAGCTGTCCCATGCCGTTGATGTTGAACACCGTCTCGACGATGACGGCACCGCCGATCGCCGTCGACAGGTTGGCCCCGACGATGGTGACGATCGGTAACTGGGCGACCTGAAACGCGTGCTTTCGCAGGATCGTCCGCTCGGGAACGCCGTACGCGCGGGCGAGTTTGACGTACTCGCCTTGCAGTGATTCGATCATCTGCGTCCGTTCGACGCGCATGATCGTCGCCATCTGCAGCGTCCCCAGTGCGATCATCGGCAACAGCAAGTGTCTGAGCGACTGATAGTACAACTCGAGGTGGCCGTCTATCGACCGATAGGTACTGGGAGGCCGCCACGGATAGACGAGTCCGCTCGATGGGAGCCACTCGAGTTTGACGGCAAAGATCAATATCAGCACGATCCCGATCCAGAACGATGGGGTGCTGACGCCGATGAGCGCGGCAACCCGGGAAGCGTGATCGCTCGGTTCGTTCCGTTTGTCGGCGGCGACGACTCCGAGCGGGATCGCCGTGATGAGGGCGAACGCATATGCCGACAGGACCAATAGAAGCGTCGGGCCGACCCGTTCCAGTATCAGATCGGCGACCGGCCGTCGATAATGGATGCTCTGCCCGAGGTCTCCCTCTAGCAGGCCGCCCATGTACGTGAGGTACCGCTCGTGGAGCGGTTGGTTGAGTCCGTATCGTTGTTCGATCGCCCGTACTAACTGCTCGTTTTGTTCCTGCCCTTGCAGCATGAGACTGACCGGGTCGCCAGGTCCCAGGTTCGCAAGCAGAAACGTAATAACGGAGATCCCGATGAGGACGGGGATCGACTGCAAGAGCCTGTATGTCGCGTATTTGAGTAATTTCATGAATCCGTGAATCTGTCTGTTGATTCGTCGCGGTCATCTTCGTTCGCGGTCGTTCAACCCGCTATGCTCGGGAAACCGTTGACACTCCCGGCAAACCTCGTCCGACCACATCCATCATTCTATTGAGACATTAGCATAATCGGAGACGAAAACCGGGTTCGTCGCGGAGTCCGGATGGGCCTGGAGATCCTTCACGTAGTCGCGTGACGCCATCGTGTTGTCCAGCGTGAACGCCGACAGGACCGGAAGCTGCTCGACAATTTCCCGAATAATTGGGTCGTAAATCTTGTAGCGCTCATCTCGGTCGGACATGTTCCGCGCCCGAACGAGGTCGTCGTGGAAGGAATCGCTCCCTTCGTAGTAGTGGCCCTGGTTGCCGGTTGCACCGGCCTGACTCTCGTGGAACAGTGCATAGAGGTAGTCGTCCGGGTCGCCACCGCCGGACCAGCCCAGCAGGTACATCTGGTAATCGTCGGCGTTACCCGTGTGGTACTTGTCGAGCAGCGCCGCGAAGTTGAGTTGTTGGACGTCGGCACCGTAGCCGATCGAGTCGAGTCGGGTGGCGATTCGTTCCGCGAGCTGTGCCCGAAGTCCCGACGGCGTGAGGATCGTCGGCTCGAAGTCGTCCGGTGCATGTTCGTCGAGCAACGACTTCGCTCGGTCGGGGTCGTACTCCGGCAGCATATTCTTGTACTCCTCTTCCGGGAACTCCCAAATATCGTTGACGACCGGCGGAATCGGACTGTACATCGGCGTCGTCACGTTCCCGGCGTTGCTCTCGATGAAGCTCTGCATCGAGAACGAGTGGGCGATCGCTCGCCGTACCTCGGGATTTGCCGTCGGTCCTTCGTTACAGTTGAAGGCCATGTACATGTACGTCGAACTCTCCGAGGAATGGAGGTTGATGTTCTCTTCGTTATCGAGAACGTCCCAGTCCTTGTTAGGAACCTCTGAGATCACGTCGGTGTCACCGGAGCGGATGCTGGAGACGCGACCTGCGTTGTCGTCGTGGGCTTCGAAGCGGACTCGCTCGACGTTCGGTTCCAGATCGCCCCAGTAGTCGTCCCACCGCTCGACCTCGACGTAGGTGTCCCCGAGTTCGGCGAACTTGAACGGCCCCGCACCGATCGGGTTCCTGTTGAACTCGTCGCGATCATCGGTCCGGACATCCTTGGGGACAACTAGGACGGCCATCGTCGTGAGTTCGAACGGGCCGTACGGATCGTCACCGAGGTCGACCTGTAGCTGGTAGTCGTCGATGACCTCGGTGCTCTCGATCATGTTGTATTCGGCGGCGTTCTCCGTTGTCTCTTCGACCGGCGCAGTAAACGAGTGGGCCACGTCCTCGGCGGTTACGTCGTCACCGTTATGGAACGTTGCGGCCTCCTTGATCTCGAAGATATACCGGGTCCCGTCGCGCTCGACCGTCGGTTCGCCCGCCGCGATTCTGGGCTGTAATTCGAGTCCCTCGTTGTACTCGTAGAGTCCGTCGAAGACCCGCTCGATTACCTGAAAGCTGTAGGTGTCGTTCGAGACGATCGGATCGTACTGATCCTCTCGAGACTGTTCCTGCGTGAAATGGAACGCTTCACCGTCGCTACTGCTCCCACCGATACACCCTGCGATCGCTGCCGCGGAGACGGCAGTGCCCGAAGCGAGTAGTCGCCGTCGGGACAGTTCTGACGTGTGGTTTGACATACCAATGACAACTCCTATGAGATGGAATATATAATTTTTGGTGTTAACGCGATATATGCCGGAAAGTTCTATACTGGAACGTGACTAGTTGTCGAGTCGTCATGCATGTTCGATGGTGATGGTCTCCCATATCTGTGTTGGAAGTTGTTCGCATTATTAATAGCCATCGATGTTTGCTACTACCACAGTCGCGTTCGTATCCATCCGCCCAAACAAACGATGAGCTTTTTCTATCGGCCGATCCAGTAGCTGGATATGAACTATCGAGCCGTCGAGACCACGGGTGAGTACGTCGCCCGCCTCGAGACGGGTGCCGACTGGCGGGCCCAGATCGAGTCGCTCGCCGACGCGGTCGAGGCCGACGCCGCCTGGTTTACAGCGCTCGGTGCGGTCCAGGACGCCGAACTGTGGTTCTACGATCAGGACGCCTGCGAGTACGAGCCGGTCGCGTTCGACGACCCGCTCGAGGTCGCCAGTTGCGTCGGGAACGTCTCGTGGCTGGATGACGAACGGTTCGCCCACACCCATGCCGTCCTCTCGGACGACGACGGGACCGCCTACGCGGGCCACCTGAACGAGGCGACGGTCTGGGCCGGCGAGGTTTACCTGCGCACCTTCGAGGCCCCCCTCGAGCGCGAGTACGACGAATCCACCGACCTCAACCTCTGGCTCTAACATGCGCCCGGAAGACGAACGGTACTTCCGACGGCTCGAGGACCAACTCGACGACGCCTTCGATGTCGCCGAACGGGCCAAAGAGCGGGGCGGGGATCCGAAACCGGCGGTCGAGATTCCGGTCGCCAAGGACATGGCCGACCGCGTCGAGAACATCCTCGGGATCGACGGCGTCGCCGAGCGGGTCCGCGAACTCGAGGGCCAGATGTCACGGGAGGAGGCGGCCCTCGAACTCGCCGCGGACTTCGCCGAGGGACGCGTCGGTGACTACGAGACGAGGGCGGGCAAGGTCGAGGGTGCGGTCCGGACCGCGGTCGCCCTGCTGACGGAGGGTGTCGTCGCCGCACCCATCGAGGGGATCGACAAGGTCGAAATCCTCGAGAACGACGACGGGACGGAGTTCGTCAACGTCTACTACGCTGGCCCGATCCGCTCCGCCGGGGGGACCGCACAGGCGCTATCTGTGCTCGTGGCCGACTACACGCGCGCACTCGTCGGCATCGAGCAGTTCAACGCCCGCCAGGAGGAGGTCGAACGCTACGCCGAGGAAATCGCCCTCTACGACAAGGAGACGGGACTCCAGTACTGCCCGAAGGCGAAGGAGGCCAAATTCATCGCGAAACATCTCCCGATCATGTTAGACGGAGAGGCCACCGGCGACGAGGAGGTTTCGGGCTTCCGTGACCTCGAGCGGGTCGATACCAACAGCGCCCGCGGCGGGATGTGTCTCGTCCTCGGGGAGGGAATCGCGCTGAAGGCCCCGAAGATCCAGCGCTACACCCGGAACCTCGACGAGATCGACTGGCCGTGGCTGCAGGACCTCATCGACGGCAACTACGACGACGGCGACGAGGACGACGCTGCCGACGATGACGATACCGACGACGCGGCGTCGGATGCCGCCGCCGCGGACATGGACGACAGTGCCGATGGTGACGACGACACCGCCGACGAACCCGAGGGACCGCCTCGCGTCGACACCTCCGAGAAGTTCCTCCGGGATCTGATCGCCGGCCGACCGGTGTTCTCCCATCCCTGCGCGGAGGGCGGGTTCCGGTTGCGCTACGGCCGCGCACGCAATCACGGCTTCGCGACCGCCGGCGTCCACCCCGCCGCGATGCACCTGGTCGACGACTTCCTCGCGACGGGAACCCAGATCAAGACCGAACGGCCCGGCAAGGCCGCCGGCGTCGTCCCCGTCGACTCCATCGAGGGGCCGACGGTCAAACTGGCCAACGGCGACGTCCGCCGGATCGACGACCCTGAAGACGCCCTCGAGATCAGAAACGGCGTCGAGAAGATCTTAGACCTCGGCGAGTACCTGGTCAACTACGGCGAGTTCGTCGAGAACAACCATCCCCTCGCGCCCGCTTCCTATACCTCCGAGTGGTGGGTCCAGGACCTCGCCGCCGCAGGCGTCGACGTACAGGCGCTCGAGGACGATCCCCGGATCGATCTCGAGTTTCCTGATCCCGAGGAGGCAGTCGAGTGGGCTACGGAGTACGACGCTCCCCTCCATCCCGAGTACACCTACCTCTGGCACGACATCTCCGTCGACGCCTTTTGCGACCTCGCGGCGGCGGTCGCCGAGGGGCGGATCGAGCGCGACGGCGACGGCAGCGTCGACGGCAACGGGGACGACAGCATCCTCGTCCTCGCGTCCGACGACGTCGTCGCCGACGCCCTCGAGACGATCGTCATCGAACACCGCCAGCGCCCCGACGCGGACCGCATCGAAATCGACGACTGGCGGCCGTTCGTCCGCTCGGTCGGCTGCGAACCTCGACAGGCCGTCGCCGACGGCGCAGCGCTCGAGCCCGACCAGCAGCCCGGTATCGAACTCGAGCGTCCGTGGTCGGACGACGACCTCTCCGAGCGTGCCCGAACCTGGGGCCACGAGACCGAGGGCGACAACGCCATCGAGGCGGTCAACGAGGTCGCGCCGTTCCGGGTTCGCGAGCGCGCGCCCACGCGAATCGGCAACCGAATGGGCCGGCCGGAGAAATCCGAGAGCCGCGATCTGAGCCCGGCGGTCCACACGCTGTTCCCGATCGGCGAAGCCGGCGGCACGCAGCGCAACGTCGCTGACGCCGCCAAACACGCCGAGACGATGTCCGACACCCCCGGCGTCGTCGAACTCGAGGTCGGTCGCCAGCGCTGTGACAGCTGCGGCACCGAGACGTTCAAGAATCGCTGTCCGGACTGCGACGAACGCACCACGCCGGACTATCGCTGTCCGGACTGCGACCAGCGGCTCGAGCCCGACGAGGCCGGCCGCGTCGAGTGCGACCACTGCGAGCGCGAGGGCACCTGCGTCGAGACCCGCGAGATCGACGTCAACGAGGAGTTCCGGAGCGCGCTCGAGTCGGTCGGGGAACGCGAGAACGCCTTCGAGATCCTCAAAGGCGTCAAGGGACTCTCGTCGCAAATCAAGGTCCCCGAACCGATCGAGAAGGGCATCCTGCGAGCCAAACACGACGTCTCTTCGTTCAAGGACGGGACCGTCCGATACGACATGACCGACCTCCCGGTCACGTCGGTTCGGGCCAGCGAACTCGACATCGATGTCGGCCAACTCCAGGCGCTCGGCTACGAGGAAGACATCCACGGCGACCCCCTGACTCACGAGGACCAACTGGTCGAACTCAAAGTACAGGACATCGTGCTCTCGGACGGCGCGGCCGAACACATGCTGCGGACCGCCGACTTCATCGACGACCTGCTCGAGCAGTATTACGGTCTCGAGCCCTTCTACGAGTTCGAGGACCGCCAGGATCTAGTCGGCGAACTCGTCTTCGGGATGGCACCACACACGAGCGCGGCAACTGTCGGGAGAGTGATCGGATTCACGAGCGCGGCCGTCGGATACGCGCATCCGTACTTTCACGCCGCTAAGCGGCGGAACTGCGATGGTGACGAAGACTGCGTCATGCTCCTTCTTGACGGCCTTCTGAACTTTAGTAAGACCTTCCTGCCCGACCAGCGTGGCGGGAAGATGGACGCCCCGCTGGTCATGTCTTCCCGGATCGATCCCGCCGAGATCGACGACGAGGCCCACAACATGGACGTCGTCACGCAGTATCCTCGTGACTTCTACCTCGCGACCCGCGAGCAGGCCGATCCCGAGGATGTCGACATCGAAATCGCCGAGGCGAACCTCGGTACCGACCTGGAGTACACCGGCTTCGACCACACCCACGATACTACCAACATCGCGATGGGGCCGGACCTCTCGGCGTACAAGACGCTGGGCTCGATGATGGACAAGATGGACGCCCAACTCGAGTTGTCGCGCAAACTCGAAGCCGTCGACGAGACGGACGTGGCCGAGCGGGTCATCGAGTACCATTTCCTGCCCGACCTCATCGGGAACCTGCGGGCCTTCTCCCGACAGGAAACGCGCTGTCTCGACTGCGGCGAGAAGTTCCGGCGGATGCCCCTGACCGGCGACTGTCGGGAGTGTGGCGGCCGCGTCAACCTCACCGTCCACAAGGGCTCGGTCAACAAGTACATGCAGACGGCCATCCAGGTCGCCGAGGAGTACGACTGCCGCGACTACACGAAACAACGCTTAGAGGTCTTGGAGCGATCGCTCGAGAGTATCTTCGAGAACGACAAGAACAAGCAGAGCGGGATCGAGGATTTCATGTAGGTCCGGTTGCCCTGCGAGCTGTCGCGACGGTGGACGTCGTCGTGGCGTCCTTCGGCAAACGCTCCAGCAAAAGCGTTCGTCCTTCCGTTCCGTGACGCTCCATGCTAGTTCACATCAGTCGTCGGCCCGCTCGCCAACCCCGTCTCACGGCCGACGGTCGTTCGACTGTTCGCGGCGCTACGCGCCGCGCACGGCTTCGCTCGCGGTCGATACCTGGGAACGGCTTGCCCTTCCCCGGGTCGTGCGGTTCGCCGCAGTTGCGTCGAACACGCGCTCCCGGCCAAATCATCGAAGAACGAGCGACGCGGGCCTAATCGCTCGTGGCTCGAGTGACGCCGGGAATCCCTGCTTTGGTGTACTCCGGCTCCGGTGCAGCCTGCGGGTCCGGCAGCCACTCCCGGAGGCACGCATTGAATCGGTCGGGGCGCTCTCGAGGCGTCCAGTGGCCGCAGTCGTCGACGAGGGTCAGTTCGGCGTCCGGGATCAGGGTCGCTGCTCGCTTCGACCACTCGACGGGAACCAGCGGATCGTCCCGGCCGTGGATCAGCAGCGTCGGGACGGACAGGGACTCGAGGTCGCCGACGAAGTTCGTCCGGACGCGGCCGCTGAACGAGAGTTCGTTGTTCTGGAACTCCTGGAACGCCTGTATCGAACCGGGTTCCATCAGCTTTTCGCGCGTGTCCTCGACGAAGCGGTTGGGCAACGAACCGGCGTCCGCGACGAGGCTGTCGAGGACCATGCGAACGCTCCGCGTGGAGGTGCCGGCTGCGATCTTTCCGAACTCGGTCGCGCCGGGTACCTGTGACAACACTTTCCACTGGAGCGCACTCGGCAGTTTGCCCCCGAGACCGTAGCTGTCGACGAGCGCCAACTGCTCGACGCGGTCGGGGTTGTCCAGTGCGTAGCCGAGTGCGACGCCGCCACCCATCGAAATGCCAGCCAGCGAGACGCGCTCGAAGGGAAGCGTCTCGAGGAAGCCCTCGAGAACGTCGACGTAGGTCTCGACGGTGTGATCGATGTCGCCCGTACTGTTCCCGTATCCGGGCCAATCGAGCGCGTAGACGCGGTAGTCGGCCGCGAGTGCGTCGATCGCGTGTCGCCACGAGACGGTCGCGTCGTCGATCCCCGCGCCGTGACAGAGGACGATCGGCGGCCCGCTCGTTCCCGCACGCCGGTAGGCGATCCGACAGTCGCCGATGGTGGCGACACCGGTGCCGCTCATGATCGCATCACGTCACAGAGGGGACGGACCGAGGCCGTATTAGCAGTCGGATTTCGCCTCATGGCCGTGTCTAGTGGCCACAATGAGCAATTCCGGTCCCCCGATCGACCCACCGTTCGGTGTTTCGCCCCGGTGGTATCGAACGAGGGCTTTCTCGGCCCCCGTAACTCGATGACTTGTTCCTCGAGCGAACAGTCATTGGTAGAAGACCCATATATGTGTCTGTGTATCATATCACGCACCTCTCTTCCAGAACGGTATATTGCTTTCTATTACCATACTGGCTTCTAACATAGCTTTGTGCCGTGCTACTGCGGCTTTCGGGCCCCAACGGACGGACACGGTCTCGAGCGACCCGCATAATGCGCGCTGTGACTTTATCCCCGTCGCGGATGTAGCCCGGTCATGGTCAACACTGGCGAGACGCCGGGGACGGAAAGGGACGACGCGGCCGTCGAGGAGATAGCGGACCTCAATTTCGGGCAATCGGTCTACGACGAGGACGGCAACCGACTCGGTCGCATTCGGGGGTTCGACCGGAGCGGATTCTTCGTCACGACCCGCGACGGTGCCGAAGCGATGAGCGTCGAACACGCCCGTTCGGGCCACGAGTTCGGTGAGGCGTACTTGATGTGGCGATGTATGGAGTGTGGCGAGATGGGCGAAATCGACGAGGGACTGCCCGACGAGTGTCCGAACTGCAACACCGAACGGGAGGATCTGATGTACTGGACCGAGGACTGACCCGATGCTAGCACTCGAGTGGTCGCTGGCGACATTGGACAATTCTATATAGCACGTTGGGATTTATCCCTGCCCGTGGCGTAGATATACGACAGTGGTTCCCATGGGTAACGAACAGCCGCGACTGGCGTTCGGAACGACGGTCTACGCCGAGGACGGCACGGCAATCGGGCGAGTTCGGGGGATCGATGAGAACGGCTTCTACATCACGCTCCGGGACGGCATCGAAGGGATGAGCGTCGAACACGTCAGATCTGGGCAGGCGTTCGGCGAGGCCGAACTGATGTGGCGCTGCTGGGAGTGTGGCGAACTGGGCCGCCTCGATCAGGACATCCCCGATGCGTGTCCCTCCTGCGGTGCCGACCGGGAGGAATTGTACTACTGGACTGAAGATTAAGGGACAACCGACCCGTTTCAGCGACCGGACTCTCCCGATGACACTGAACTCTCCCCCTCAGTGACTCGAGTCGTGTTTCGAGTGAGTAGTGAGCGTCGTCGTTCCGTCGGTCACCGTCGAGAGGCGGGAACTCCAGTAGCAACGCGACGAATACGCCCGTTACCAATTGGACGATATTGAGTCCTCTTCTGCCGCTTGTGATCATTACTCGAACAGAGTACCTGACGTTGACCGAGTGACCGGACGATCGGTTTCCTCGAGTGCGCATCGTCCGCGTGCATTTCCTTCATGAATATTGGTTGTGTAAATCGATAGTATTATTAACAATCGTTACGCACCGCGAAACGGTTCGCCATGAGTGAACTATTATCAATCAAAGACGCAATTATTGCCGAGGCACCGAGTGAAACCGATCGGGAGCGCACGTTCGTGCTTGCCGAGGGCAGGGAGTCCGGATCGCAACGACCCCGCTCGAGGCCATTCAAGACGAGGCGACGTACGGCCAGGAAACCCAGCACTGGAATCTAACGATGAACGAAACTGACGCGGTACCTGTCCGCGAGAAGGGTCGGGCAGTGCTCCTCACTGCGATGATGGTGCTCTCCGTCGTTGCGATGTCCGCGGCGTTTGTCGGCGGGGCAACGGCTGCACAGAACGCGAGATATCACGATCATCAGACGGTTTACCCCGGAGACATCGTCTACCAGGGCGAAGACGACTTCGAGTTCTCCGATGAGTTCGCTCGAGACACGCTGACCGGTGTGGAAAACGGCGGTGCCGAGGGTAAGCAACTCAATCCCCCTGTTCCGGATACGCAGCTCACCGGCACGTACGGAGACGGTGACGGGAACACCGTGACTGTCACTACCCCGCGCGTGACGGGTCTCACGATCAACAACGTGTACGACGACGGCAGCGTCAACGCCGTCGACGGCTCGAGTATCTCGACCGAAGACGCCGACAACATGAACGTTGCCGTGGAGTACACCTTCGACGACGTGGAATACATCGACATCTCCGTCGAAGACGAGAGCGGTACTGACATCACGAACCAGGTCCTCGATGACACTACGATCGAGGAAACCGGCGGTAGCGTCGGGTTGGACCTCTCCACCGAGGACGCCGGCGAATACACGGTCACCGCACAGGGTGCCGGGAACCTCGACGCCGGCGATGCGGTCGAAACCGCAACGGTCGAGTTGCGGACCGATGCCGATCTCGGTCTCGAACTCGGCACCGACAGTGCCGTTCGTGGCGACAACGTGGAGTACACCGTCAGCGGGGGGAGCGATGGCGACACCCATCTCGTCGCGATCGACCGCTCCGAATTCCGCGAGGGCGTCACTGCCGACAATGCCGAGAGTGTCTTTCGGAACGTCGACGATACGGAAGCGGTCGGCGTCTATCCCGATAGCGCCGACACTGAGAACGTCGACTTCGTATGGGCCGAAGTCGGGATCGCCGGCACGACGGCCGTCGGCCAGATCGAAACGCAGTACCTCGACGACAGTTCCGTTGACGTAGATGTCTACGATACTGGCGTCGATGCTGCCGATGTCGATGACGATGCAGACTCCACCGATGACGTCTCGCTCGAGGTTTCGGAAGGCGATATCGCGATCGAGAACCCCGACAGTTCCTACATCATCGGGTCCGAAATCGATATCAACGGTACCGCGGACGGGTCCGACGAAGTCGCGGTCTTCGTCCGCGATACTGCCGACTGGAAACTCGTCGAGCAGGGGATCGCCGTCGACTCCGACGGGACATTCGAAAAGGAGGACTACGTGCTCTCCAGGGACGGCGGGGCCGGTTCCGACAGCCTCAGTCTGTCCGGCACGTACCGCTTCGGTGTCATTGACCAGTCGGATGCTGACGAGGTGATGGACGACGAGAACACCATTTCCACGTCGGAGTTCAACCAGGGGACCAGTGCCACTTCGTCGTTGCGTGTGGTCAAGGGCGGGTTAACCGTCGACCACGTGAGTATTATCGACGGCCAAGTCGCCGACGGAGAGACACTTTCGATCCGCGGGACCGCTCCCGGCCAGGATTCGGTATACGTGTCCTTCTACGGTCCGCGCGGGACGTACGATCGGATACCGATCTCGACCGACTCGGAGTACGTGTTCGAGGAAGAGGACATTCAGGTCGGAAATAACCTCGGGCCACAGCTTGGCACTGATACCAGCATCAGCCAGGGGACGGTCTATATGAGCGTCTACTCGAAGGGCCGTGACAACATCCCCGGGGACGGATCGGTCGACAGCGTCGATGGCGGTACCGTCGAACAACAGTTCGTGAGCATGTACAAGCAGCTCAACGCCGGGGCCACGTCCCAACAGCAGGTCATGGAGCGAATCGCGAGCGAAACGACGCGAGACTCGGGGAGCGACGACATCTCCCGTTTGTTCCAGTTCCGATACACCGACCCACAGACCACGATCGAGAACGTCTCGAGCGCCAGCGCTGGGGAGGGCACGGTCGTCGCCGGGGAAGCCATGACCGTCTCTGGCGCCACGAACCGCCAGCCCGACGATAACACCATCACGGTCGAGGTCACTGACGGTCCGTCGGTCTCTCAGTTCGATCTCGCGTCGACCGAACAGTGGGGTGCTGACGGTCGGTGGAACGTTACACTGGACACCGAGGGAATCGAACCCGGTACCTATACCATCGAAACCAACGACGGTGATAGTACGGATAAAGCGGACATCCGGATCATCGAGGAACCCGAAGACGTTGCTGCCGGTGGGACGGACGACGAGAGCTTGAGCAGTGGGCAAACCGACGAGGACACGTCCGATGAGAGCGGTGACGGCATGTCCGACGAGAGCAGTGACGACATGTCCGAGAGCGGTGACGATACGCCCAGCGATACCAGTGACGAAGCGTCGAATGAGATCAGCAGCGACGACGGGATGCCAGGCTTTGGCATCACCGTGACGATCGGCGCGCTGCTCGCAGCCGTGCTGGCACTTCGTCGCGACGATCGACACCACTGATCGTCGCTCCACAGTCGATCGCACGGCAGCCGTCCATCCACACGTGAACGGCCCCGGTCGGTGCTGTGCGCACTGCCCGCAACTCGCTCGGACAGTCCGTTCGGACTCGACGGACGGTCGCGGTCGGTTGTGCTCCGCCGTCATATCCACGGGCGGCTCTTTTGGCGTCTCGAGCACACGGCCGCCGACAGTAACCGTTATCATCGCGCTCGCACCACCTCGAGCCATGGACATCGTCGTTTTCGGTGCCGGAAGTCTCGGCAGTCTCGTCGGCGGGCTGCTCGCCCGCGAGCACGACGTCACGCTCGTCGCTCGCGAGGCCCATGCCCGCGCCGTCGGCGACTCGGGACTGCGGCTCGAAGGGGCGGTAGCGGATGCCCCTGATCGCGTGTTTCCGTCGGCGACGACCGACGGAACCGGACTCGAGGCGGATCTAGCCGTCGTGACGGTCAAGTCGTTCGATACCGCAGCGGCCGCCGAACGGCTCGCGATGGGAACGTTCGACGGCGTTCTCTCGCTCCAGAACGGCATGGGAAACGAAGCGACGCTTGCGGCGCGACTCGAGGGCCCGGTCCTCGCCGGGACGGCGACCTACGGGGCGGTCCTGCGAGAGCCGGGCGTCGTCGACTGTACCGGCGTCGGCGAGGTCGTTCTCGGTGCGCGAGCGGGCGGCCCGTCGACGCTTGCGGTCCGCATCGGCGAGGCGTTCGCGGCGGCCGGTCTCGAGACGACCGTCGCCGAGGATATGCCCCGACGACTGTGGGAGAAACTCGCGGTCAACGCCGGCATCAACCCGGTGACAGCCCTGACCGCGACGGAAAACGGAGCCGTGCTCGAGGACCCGGCCGATGGCCTCTCGCGGGCGGCCGTCCGGGAGACGGCCCGCGTCGCCCGTGCCTGTGATGTCCCCCTCTCGAACCGCGAGGCGCGGTCCGCGATGGACGCCGTCGCCGAAGCGACGGCCACGAACACGTCCTCGATGCGCCAGGACGTTCTCGCCGAACGCCGCACCGAGATCGATGCGATCAACGGCCACGTCGTCGATCGAGCGGCCGAGTTGGGACTCGAGGTGCCGACGAACCGGCTGCTCACAACACTGGTCCAGACCTGGGAGCGCGGCCGCGACGTGCGATGAGCCGTCCCCGCTCGCTCTTCTCGGGGATCCCCGACTATGCCGACGGCTCATGGAGCCGAAGCTCCGTGGTCACGATAGAAACCCAATCAAACCGGCGTTCGACCGTCGCTGGACGAGGACGAGTTAGAACGGTGCTTCCGGTCCTTCGTCGGCGTTGCCGCCGTCGTCGTCGACGGTCTCGCCGGGGAACGAGGGGCTCATGCCGCCCATCTCCTCGTCGTCGCCGTCCATGCCGGTGGACGCGTTGACTTTCTCAATTTCGGGGATTTCCTTGACCATCCGGCTCTTGATCGCCTGGATCGTCATCGGCGAGATCCCACAGCCGCTGCAGGCACCACCGAGGGCGATGCTGACTTCGCCGCTCTCGCGGTCGATGTCCTGAATCGCTGCGCTGCCGCCGTGCATCTGGATCTGCGGGAAGTTCCGCCGCAGGAAGTTCGTCACGCGGTCCTCGAGGTCGTCCCCGTCGTTCTGGGTCTCGGTGCTCATGGAAATCCCTTGGGTATCAGCCCCCCTAAACCTTCCGTCCTCCATGTTCGCCTGCCGGCGTCGGCGACGGGTAATCGCTTAGTTGAACCCGAATACTCGCCGGAGTTCGGTCTCGATCTCCTCGACGTGTGTCTCCAAGACGTCGTCGAATCGCTCCTCTTCCACGAGTACGCCCGAGAGCCGTTCGTATGGTTCGTCGGGGAGTTCGATGCGGAACTCGCCGTCGCCCTCGTAGAACGGTTCGCTCTCGTTTAACACCTCCTGGTCGATCGCGTGGACGAGCTGGGAGTCGTAGCGGTCGTTCATCCGGTTGAACGCGTTCTTGTACGCCTGCTGGAGTTCGGGGAAGTAGTTGGCGTACTTGTCCTCGAACTTCTCGGGATCGAAGTCGGCCATACTCGAGTCCAGCGCTGGCGGAGACAAAAGTCGGACGATCCCCCTCGCCTCGCGGGCATGCCGCGGTCCGGATCGGCCGCACAGAATCACGTTCGCATCGCGGACCGACCGTGCCGACCCGAAAACGTGACAGGTTGCTGCCGTAGTAGCGGAACGGTATATAGGACCACGCGTTTGCAAGCGGAACGGACACCCCCAGTCTGGGCGATACCGAACGTACATGGCTGCTACACAGGACCCCATCCCGCCGGAAGCGCTTCCGCCGAGATGGGGACTCGCCGACTGCCGTGACGAACGGTTCACCTATCGGCACAGCCGTCCCCCGATCGAACTGATCGCGGAGGCCACCACTGCCGACCGGTCGCATCCGGGGCTCGGTCTCTGTCGGTGTTGGGAGCTTCGCTATCGGTATTTCCTTGCCGACCGCGCGGTCTCGGAGTCGATCGGCCGCGTCTCGACACAGCGAGCCGCCATCGACGGACTGCTCGAGTGTATGCACCGCATTCACGACACGGTCTCGACGGCGGACGACCCGTTCGCGGTCCGTGAGGTCCTCCATAGCGTCTCGCTCTCCGCTCTCGTGCCGAGCGGGATGCCCGCGTCCTCGAAGTAGCCGCGAGGTCTGTGGTCGCGTCCCGGTGGCTTACACGCGCCGCGACAGGTGCGCTCGAACCGTCCGCTGACAGTCACCGCAGATCCCGTACAGCCGCGTCGCGCTCGAGAGCAGCGGGTAGCGGGCCGAACAGTCCGAGTAGACGGATTCGACTAGCGTTCGATACCGGGTCCCGCCCGGTCCGTAGCGGTTCGTCGAGCGGGTAAACTGCGCCTGTCGGTCCGTCGTGAGCGTCTCGAGTCGATCCCGATAGGTCGCGAGTCGATCGTGGTGCTCCCGTAACGTCTCGAAGTCACACTGGAGGAGTGACTCGTCGGCCATCGACTGGAGCCACGCGAGGATTTCGTCGATCTCGTCGAGGGCGTCCACGAGCGTCTCCCGCTCGTTCCGGAGCGTCTGCTGGACGACGTCTGCTTCCGTTCGCCTGGTCTCGATCTTCTCGAGGACGGCCCGTTTGAGCGGCGGCGTCCAGCCCGTTTCCGATGCGAGTGCGACGGCGATGTCTTCGCTCAGTTCCGCGGCGATCGTCTCGGTGAGCGACTCGTCCGTCTCGCAGTCGGCGATACTGTAGGGACGGACGGTTTCGGCGAACGTCTCCCGAACGGTGACACAGCGCTCGCCCGTCGCGGTCGATCGCCCGGTCTGAACCGTCGTCGCCATCGCCGGCGTCGCTGCGACCGCTTGCTGGGTTCGGGCGGTTGCGAGACTCTCCGCCGGGATTTCTCGTACGCGCCGTGCGAACGCCTCGAACGCTGCGTCCCGTTGCTCGACGGCTGCCAGTTCCTCGTCGACACAGTCGAGTGCCCGATGCACGGCGGTCGATCCGGTCATCGACTCTCACCCCACGTACAGACGAGGCCGCTCGCCGTCGCATCGCTTCGCAGGACGAACTGCCAGTCGCCCTCACCGAGCGCGGTGACGTCGGTCACGCCCAGCGGTTCGCTCGGCGTGCCCGACCGTCGCAGAATATCGATCCCGATCGGCAGCGTCGGAAACCGGGACTCGCCACACTCGATCGCGTAGCCCCGCAGGGAGACGGTCCAGATGTCGTCGTCGGTCCCGCTCGTCGAATTCCGTGTCACGCCGTACTCCCGGATCAGCGATAACGAGTCCAGAAAGGCGAGGCTCGCTGCCACCGGATCGGCCGCCGGTTCGACCGGCGAGAGGTTCGTCGCCGCCGCCCGCAGCACCTGCATCCGTTCGGCCGTCTCGAGGTGTGCTTCGAGCTCGGATGCCATGGTCTCGAGCAAGACCAGACAGAGCGTGTTCCGGTCGGTCGTCGCTTCGGCGGCGGCCAGATACGTCTCCATGATCGCCCGCTCGGCGGCCTCGTGGTCGCGGGCCGAGAGCGATTCGAAGACGGCACCCGAGACGTCGTGGCAGAAACTGATCAGCGGGCTGTCGTCCCAGGGGTCCCGATCGACCGACGGCGGGGTGGTGTGGGTCTCGTCGTTTGCGACCCCTTGTGTGGTATCCTGGGGCGCTTCGGCCGCCCGCCCGTCTGTGTCCGTGGCCGCCGGCCGTTCCTGACAGACGACCGGATCGTAAAACGGCAACTGCGGATCGTACCGCCGGAGCGCGGCGCGGTACTGTTCGGTCGCTTGCGCGGCGTCGGCCGCGTCGGCCCGAGTCGCGAACCGCTGCCCGGCGACCGGGACGGGTCGTTCGCCGGAGCGCGCACAGACGACGTAGTACTCCCCGTCGTCGCTGGCCAGTCGTTCGATGTGGGTTCGAATGTCGCGAAGTGTCGTTCCGACCATGGGTTTCCTCCAGTCGTATTCGGGTTTCGTCGCGGCCGTCCCGACCGCTCGCGCCGACGAGAGCTGGATTGTGGCCCTTGCCACAATCGTGCTCCACCGGTAACCATCGGGGACCGCTCGTTCATTCTTTAGGCTAACCTAAACCATGATAAGTCCATCGGATTTTAGGTCTACCTAATCCCTCCCCGCGACGACTCCTGGCACGCTGGCCGCAATTCTATATAGCGTCATTTAGTTTACTACCGGGTGAGAAGCTGATCCGCTCCGCCGTTCCAGCTCCGGAATTCGAGCACGTGCGCCGCTGACGGAGTTCCGCACGGCTTCTGGGACTACTCGCGGCGTCGCCGGTGATGCGACCGGACGCGAGCGGTTCGTCCACCGAACCAACCCACGGCTAACCGATCGTCGCTTCGGTGCGGACGAACGAACCCCCAGGACCGCCTTGAACGCGGCCACACCACCAGCGCCTCGCGAAGCGGCGCGACCGATGTCATCATCACGCGACTCCGAAGCCGTCGGCGGCGACGCGGTTGGTTCGGGTGACCGGCGGCCGGCTACTGCCCCCTGATTTCGGCCGGCACGCGGGTCGGCCACATCGGGCCGGCTCCGCTCCGGCCCGGATCGACGAGTTCCCCGATGAGGTGTCCCACGGTTCTATCGAGACGCTCGAACTCACCCGCAAGCAACTGCTCTCGAGCGGGCCGCTCTCGTGCCATCCACGGTCATCGAACCCAGGGTGTGACGGACGAATATCGAACTGCGATGGGCACTCGAACCCGTGCCGCCATCGAAGTGCGGCGTCGAACCGGTTTTCGGCCGAGACCCGTCGTCGGTACCGGTACGACGGTCGTTCGATCGGTTTCGACCGCGTGGCCCCGTCTCGGGCCCTCGAGCGTCCGACCTTGGGGACGGGCGATGTGGGACATAAACCAAGTAATGCTATATTGAATTTCGACCGAGTCGTTACTGCCGGTGGCAGCACAGTGTTTATGCGGGATAACGAATTATTGATGGTAGCGCTCCCGCTGCACCGCTGGCCCCTATGACAACTCAGATCACGTTCGCGATCGACTTTCACGTCCACTCCGACGACTCCTACGACGGGCACGAACCGATCGAACTCATCCTCGAGCACGCCGCCGATATCGGACTCGACGGTGTCGTTATCACCGACCACGACGAGATCGAGGAATCACGGCGCGCCGCCGATCTCGCGCCCGACTACGGGCTGGTCGGCATCCCCGGTGTCGAGGTCTCGACGCAACACGGCCATCTGCTGGCGATCGGCGTCGAGACGCGGCCCGACCCCGGGCAACCGTTCATGGAGACCGTCGAAACCGTCCGCGAACGCGGCGGGGTTGCGATCGTCCCCCATCCGTTCCAGCGCAGCCGACACGGTGTCCGCAAAGGTACCATCGAGGACGCCGACGCGATCGAGACCTACAACTCGATGGTCTTTACCGGCTACCGCAACCGCCGCGCCCGGACGTTCGCCGAGCGCCGCGACTATCCACAGATCGGTGCCAGCGACGCCCACTACCTGCCGAACGTCGGCAAAGCCTATACCGAGGTCGTCGTGACACCCGACACGGCGACCCCGACGAAAGCCGACATCGACGGTGCCCATCTTGTCGAGGCCATCCTCGAGGGGCGGACCCAGATCCGCGGGAAACGGACGCCGATCCGCAAGAGCGCCGTCCAGTACGGGAAGGGTGCGGTGCGGAAAACGGCCTATATGTTCACCTCGCGCGCGCCGCTCTTGCCGACGGTCCCGGCCTCGATGGACAGATCGACCTGAGTCGCGTCTCGGGTCGGCTGCCACCTTGCAGGACTTGGTTCTCGGAGCCGGTTCGAGACACGGTCGCCTGTCGGGATTAGGAGAGTTGCTCGCCGACGAGTTCGTCGGCGCGGTCGACGAACGCGTCTTCTTTCCCTTTCGGAACCGTGGCCCCCGCCGCGACATCGTGGCCACCCCCATCGCCGCCGACGGCCCGGGAAGCTTCGCCCATCACGACCGAAAGGTCAAGCCCCTGCCGAACGAGGGAGTGGGTCCCCCGCGAGGAGACTTTGACCTCCTCGTCGTTTTTCTCGGCGAACGCGATGATTGGCTTCGAGCGGCTGATCCCTGCATTCCCCATCGCCATCCCGGCGACGATACCGACGATGGTCTCGCGGATCTCGTCGCTCGCGTGGAACCACTGGACGTGCTCCTCCTGGGTCGCCCCCTCGCTCGTGACGAGATCAATACCCGCCGAGAGGTTTCGCCGGTGCTCGCGCAGCAGTTGACGCGCCCGCTCGAGCGCGCCGTCTCGGTCGCCGAGACAGACGCCCAGCCCGACATCGGCCCGCTCGTAGCGGGCGGTCGCGTTCAACAGGGTCGAGAACTCGCTTGCATCACGGAGTTCGGTCCCGACGGGTTCCTCGCTCAGGACGTAGGCCGTGCTAACGAGTCCGTCGATCTTCGTCGCGGGCACGCCGCTCGAGACGGCCCGCCGGACGAGCGCGCTGGCGACCGTCCGTTTCTCGTCGTTCGAAAGATCGGCCCAGCGCCGCCACTCGCCGTCGCGTTTCAACTCGAGGTCGAGTCCGTCGAGAAAGCGAAGCGCGCCGTTCTCATCGTTCGAGATGCCGGGGATGTGGACGTCGGTGGCGTACTCGAGCAGTTTCGGGAGCGGCCGAGTCTGTTTGCCGTACAGTGCGAGGTCCTTCCCCGTCTCGAGGACGCCGGCCGCGACGCCCTCCTCGACGATGCCCTCGTTCGCGCCGTGGAGTTCGCCGCCGGCAGCCTGCATGTCGCCGACGGCACCGACGACGGCGAGCGCGGCGAGGTCGCGGTTGTCTGCGTGGGCGTTCGCGGTCCCCGACGCGGTAGCGGCCCCTCCATCGGCCGCAACCGACGGCTCCGGATCGGCGTCGGACACGTCGGCCAGCGCCCGCGCGAGGACGTAACTCGCGCCGGCACCCGAGAGTTCGGACGCGCCGTTGATGCCGAACAGGAGCGGGTTGAGGTGGAACTCGGTGTCCCGATCGGCGGGCTGGTGGTGGTCGGCGATGACGGGTGTGAACTCGCCCGCATCCTCGTGGTCGCCGATGCTGTCGAGCTGGCCGCTCCCGAAGTCGGTAAAGAGAACGGTCTCGTAGTCGGCCGCCGCGATCGCGGCGATCGCGTCCTCGTCCAGTTGCTTCTCGAAGACCGTCTCGAAGGGAATCTCGGCTCGTTCGAGCGCTTGCGCGGCGATCGCGGCGCTCGTGAGTCCGTCGGCGTCGATGTGGGAAGCGAGCAACACGCGATCGGCCTCGCACAGCCGCTCTGCGCACGCTGCCGCGCGATCCTCGAGTTCGGGAACCGGCCCTGCCATCGAGGAATCCTGGGGCGGCTTCGGGGATAAAGGTGCGGTCCTGTGGGTCGCGAGGAGACACTGCGGTCGCGTTGTTTGCTCGACGGGAATCGAACTGCCCTTCGTTCCAGCGTGTGGTTGATCGAGTGACTTGTCGACGGGTCAGTACAATTAAGATCTCATGCCGGCGAGATTCAGTATGGAGCTTCTGGTCGCGGGTGGCACCGGGTTCGTCGGCCAGGCGCTGTGTCGCGTCCTGATCGATCGCGGGCACGGGGTCACCGCGGCGTCCCGAACCCCCGACACGGACGGCCTCCCAGCGGCCGTCGAGACGGTCGCTGCCGACGTGACCGATCCCGATCTTGAGGCGATCGTCGACGGGCACGACGCGGTCGTGAACCTCGTGGCGCTTCCCTCGCACGTGCAGCCGCGAGGACGGAGCCACGAGGCGGTTCACGTCGACGGCACCCGGCACCTCGTGGCGGCCAGCGAGCGGGCCGGGGTCGAGCGATTCGTCCAGTTGAGCGGTCTTGGCGTCGAGTCGGGCGTCGAGACGGCCTACTTCCGGGCGAAACGCCGGGCCGAGCGAGTCGTTCGCGACGCCGACCTCGAGTGGGTCATTTACCGACCGTCGGTCGTGTTCGGCGACGGCTGTGCATTCGTTCCGTTCGTCGAACGGATGGCACCGCCGCTGTTCACGCCGCTCCCGGGGAGCGGCCGGATGCGACTCCAGCCGATCTGGGTCGAGGATCTCGCACCGATGCTTGCGGACGGACTCGAGGACGATCGCCACGTCGGGCACTGCTACGAGATCGGCGGTCCCGAACGGCTCACGCTCGCGGAGACGGTCACGCTGATACGGGGCGGCGGCGTCGTCGTTCCGATTCCGATGGCGCTGGCAGCCCTTCTCGCGGCGGTGATCGATCCGCTCCCCTGGATCCCGTTCGGTCGCGACCAGTATCGCGTCCTCGAGTTGGACAACACGACGGCGAACAACGACGTCACGGCGTTTGGCGCTGATCCGGCGTCGCTCCGAACGCTGTCGGCGTCCCTGGCGAAAGACGGGGACTGACCCATGACCGGACTATTCGAGCGCGAGGTCGGACCGGCGTGGCGGACGCTTCACCCCCGCATCCGGGAGCGATACGGTCTCACGGCCGGCGCGGGACGCGAAGCGGTGGGTGTCGGACGGATGACCGACCTCGCTCGACACCCCCTCGCGGTGCCGGCGCTCTGGCTCGGGACGTTCGACGATGTTCTCTTTCCCGAAGGCGGGACCGACGTCCCGTTTACGATCGTCACGGAGCCGTTCCTCGACGAGGACGGCAACGAGGCGCTCACCCTCCGCCGGCGCTTCGAGACGTCGCCGCCCCGGACGTTCGTGGACACGCTGCGGTGGAACCCTGCTCGAGGGTGTCTCACCGACCTGCTTGGCCACCGCGGACGCGTCGCCGCCGACGTTCACGTCGATGCCGAAGACGGGGCGCTGGCGCTCTCGATCGGCACCCAGTGGCTTCGGGTTGGGGGTCGATACCTCGCGCTCCCGTCCCCGCTGTCGGTCGATGGCCGTCTCCGTGACTGGTACGACGACGAGGCCGACCGCTTCCGCGTCGCGGCGTCGATCACGAACCCGCACCTCGGGACGGTCTTCGGGTACGTCGGCGCGTTCGAAAACGAGCTTCGACCGTCCGACGGCGACGCGACGCCGCGACGGTCTCTCGGCGGTATCGACCTGCCGGGTGAGACCGCGTGACCGACCTCGAGCCGGCGATCCCTCGAGCCGGCGGCCAACCGGCGAGTTCCCCACCCTGCGTCGCCGGGCGGCGCGTGACCGATCTGAGCGCGGCAGCGGGCGGCGTCGTCTGGCTGGGAGTCGTCGCCGGCACGGTCGGCGACGTACTCCCCCTTTCCTCGCCGGCGCTGTACGTGGGGCTTGCCGCGCTCGTCGTCGTTCCCCTCGGCCTCGGCGTCCTCGAGTCGCCTCGAGACGCGACTCCCCTGCGAGCAGCCTATCGGAGTGCCGCCGTCGGACAGTTTCCGGCCGCCCTGGCGCTCGTCGCTGCCCTCGTCGCGCCACAGGGGTCGCTCGCCGCGGTCGCACTCACCATCCCGTGGCTCGGCGTCACCGGCGCGATCGCGCTGTGTGGAGTCGGCCGGCTCCTCGACCGCGGCGGCGGTCCGCTGCCCGAACTCGCGGTCGACGCCGGCCTGCTGTACGTGCCGGTCGCCGCGACGTTCCTCTGTCTGCACGCCGCGGGCGTCAGCCTCCGGTTCGCCCCGACTATCGTCCTCCTGACGGGAGTGCACTTCCACTACGCCGGATTCGCGTTGCCGCTCGTCGTCGGCCTGACGGGGCGGCATTTGGCGGGATCGGACGGACGATTCTCGGCGACGATCACGGGTCGAGCGACGGCCGCGACGACGGTCGTCGTCGTCGCCGGCATCCTCTTGATCGCGATCGGAATCACGTTCTCGCCGCTGGTCGAGGTCGTCGCCGTCGTCGCCTTCACCGCCGGCGTCGTGGGGTTCGCCCTGCGAACGCTCCGTGACGTCGTCCCCACGGTGGCGCGACTCCCGGGACTGTTGCTCGCCGTCGCCGCGCTGTCGCTGTGCTGGACGATGGCGCTGGCGCTCGCGTTCGCATACTCCTCCCTTCCCGGGACGCCGTCGCTCGTCACGATTCCCGAGATGATCCGCTGGCATGGAAGCGTCAACGCGTTCGGATTCGCACTGCCCGCCCTGCTCGCGTTCCGGCTGCTCGAGGCGTGAGTCGCGATATTCGCGAGCGGTTCGTGACGGTACCGATTCCGGCCGTCGCTCGTCGAACGGACGACGAGGTCGCCGACGCCCTCGCGTACGATCAGGTCATCGCGACGGGACGCCTCGTGTCAGGTTACGTCGAGGGCATAGACGCGGCCGTCGTTGCTCGCGACGTAGGCAGCGTCGTCGGTGACGGCTGGTGCGGCGATGACGGCGTTGTCGGTTTCGAACCGCCAGTGAGCCTCGCCCGTCTCCGGATCGAGCGCGTAGACGTTCCGATCGAGGCTGGCGACGTGGATACGGCCGCTCGCCACGGCTGGAGTCGTGGGGAGTCGACCGTCGGCTTCGAACGACCACAACTCCCGTTCGGGTTCCAGTCGTTCGACGTCGTCGCCGCCGGTAGTACCGAGACACCCGGCTGCGCCGCTCAAACCGATGGCGATCTTCCGAGGACGGTCCGACGACCGGTCACGAATAACACCGCATCTGTCGGCGATAAATAAAATCGTCCCGATCGCCGATTCTTCCCCGGGACGGGTAACCCCGGGGGACTGGTGGTCACTCGCTCCGACTCGGGATCGCTGCGACCGTCTCGTGAGCGAGCGCATCGAACGTGGCTTCCTCGGGCACCACGTCGACATCGATTCCGTGCGATGCGGCGGTCTCGGCTGTCGGCTCGCCGATCACGCCGACGGTCGCGCCCGCGAGTCCCTCGAGTGCGTCCTCGCGGATCCCTCGTTCGGCGGCGGCGTCGAGGAAGTGCTCGACGGTCAGCGACGAGGTGAAACAGGCGGCCTCGAGCCCGCCCTCGGCGGCCAGTTCGGCCGAGCGGCCGCTTTCCGCGGGCCGAACGAGCCGATACAGGATCGTTTCGTGGACGTACGCGCCCGCGTCGTCGAGGCCCTCGAGCAACACCGCACTGCCGTGGTCGCTGCGCGCGACCTCGACGCGCGCGCCGTCGACCCGACTCTCGAGCGCTGTCACGAGCCCGCTCGAGGTGAACTCGTCGGGGACGAGATCGACCGCGTACCCTTCTTCGCGGAGCGCGTCGGCCGTTGCGGGGCCGATGGCACAGACGGTTTCGTCGCCGGGCTTCCAGCCCGCCTCGGAGACGAGTTCCGCGCCGGTTTTGCTGGTGAAGACGACGTAGTCGGCATCGGATCGCGGCGTCGCATCGGTGGCGTCGACGGACAGCATCGGATCCGGAACCGGCTCGGCTCCGAGGGTCTCGAGCACGTCGGCGGCCCGCTCGAGGCGCTCGTCGTCGGGGCGGAAGACGGCCACTGTGGGTGAGGTGCTCATCGGTTACGCCTCGTCCTCGGCTGTCCCGTAGTCGGTTCGTAAGCAGTCGACGATCGACTCGCGCGTGCCGGCGACATCGCCGATCACCGTTATCGCGGGCGGGGAGATACCCGCCTCGTCACGGGCGTCGACGATGGTCTCGAGGGTTCCCGTCGCGACTTGCTGGCCGGGCCAGGTGCCCCGTTCGACCAGTGCGACCGGCGTCTCGGGAGCCATGCCGGCCTCGAGCAGCGCTTTCGTGTAGTCCGGCAGCCGGCCGACGCCCATCAAGACGACGATGGTGCCGCCGGTCGCGGCCAGGGCGTCCCAGTCGACTGCCGATTCTTCCTTCGTGGGGTCCTCGTGGCCCGTCACGAAGGAAACTGAGGAGGCGTGATCGCGGTGCGTGACTGGAATCCCGGCTACCGCGGGTGCGCCGATCGCCGACGTGACCGCTGGGACGACCTCGAACGGCACGTCGTGGGCCGCGAGGTACTCCGCTTCCTCGCCGCCCCGACCGAAGACGAAGGAGTCCCCACCCTTGAGCCGGACGACGGCGTTGCCTTCGCGGGCGAGTTCGACCAGCCGCTCGTTGATCTCCGACTGGGGCGTCCGCTCGCCGCCGGCACGCTTGCCGACATCCTCGCGGCGGTCCTCGGGGAGCATGTCGATGATTTCGGGGCCGGGAAGTTTGTCGTGGAGGACGACGTCCGCGGCCTCGAGCAGCCGCTTCGCCTTGACGGTCAGGAGGTCGGGATCACCGGGGCCGCTGCCGACGAGGTAGACGGTGCCCGAGTCGACGTCGCTAGCGTTGTCTGACATTCGGTACTCGCTAGCTATTTCCCCGCGGGCTTATCTTCCTCGGAGGCGGTCCCGTCGTCGCCGCCGGCCGCCTCGCGAGCCTGCTCGATCAGTTCCGCCGCGCCGCGGTCCGCGAGGTCCCGTGCGAACTCGCGTGCGGCGTCGGCGTGCGTCTCGACCGGCAGGTCCCGGCTGGCGGTCACCGACTCCTCGCCGTCGCGGTCGAAGACGCTGACGTTCGTGTGGACGTACTCGCCCTGCACGATCGCGTAGATGCCGACCGGCGCGATACAGCCGCCGCCGAGTTCCGACAGAATCGTCCGCTCGACGGTCGTCTCGACGCGGCTTCGCGGGTGATCGATGTGCGTCTGAATGTCCCGAGCCGTCTCCCCGTCGGGCGCGGTCACCGCGAGCGCCCCCTGTCCCGGTGCGGGAACGAACGTCGACGTCGATAACTCCTGATAGTCGACGTAGTGGGCGAGTCCGCTGCGCTCGAGGCCCGCGCCCGCGAGGACGATGGCGTCGTACTCGGTCTCGACCTCGCGGCCGAGCGCGCCCTTCTCGAGTTCCGAGAGATCGTCGAACCACTCGTCGACCGTACGGTCGTACTCGGGCTCGAAGTCCTCGTTGCCAGTGTTGCCCTTGCGCTCTTTGTCCGCCTCCGAGCGCTCCTGGTGTTCCGCTTGCAACGCGGGCGCGAGCAACTTCTCGAGGCGCGTGTCGACGTTCCCGCGCAGCGGCTCGACCTCGAGGTCCGGCCGCTCGGAGAGCAGTTGTGCGCGCCGGCGAAGACTCGAGGTCCCGACGGTCGCGCCCGATGACAGTTCCTCGAGCGTCGTCCCGTCGGGCGTGACGAGGACGTCGCCGGGCCGTCCCCGTTCGGGGACCGCGGCGGTCACGAGGTCCGCGGGCTGCTCGGTCGGCATGTCCTTCATCGAGTGGATCGCGGCGTCGAGTTCCCCTTCGAGGACGCGTTCGTCCAGTTCGCGGACGAACGCGCCGGTCTTCCCGAGTTGATGGATCAATTCGTCTCTGATCTGGTCCCCCGTCGTCTCCACGGTAACGAGTTCGACCTCGTACCGCCGGTCCTCGAGGGCCTCCTGTACCAGGGTGGCCTGTCGCCGGGCGAGTGTCGACCCCCTCGTCGCCAGTCGCAATGTCCCACGCGTTCTCATAGGGTGCAGTCGGTGCCTCGAGTATGAAAAGCGTACGCTTGTCCGACGCGGGAACGCGCGCGCTATTTCCACCGGCGCGGAATCGAGTTGCGCGATGGAACGGCTGCGTTGGCTCCAAACTCACTTGGTTGGGATTGTCACACAGCATTTTCGCGAAACACGTTCGGGGTGCTATTTATAGTATTTGACGGCCGATGGTTCGACCGAATGGCAGACACCCTCTACGAGCGACTCGGCGGTGAAGACGCGATTACGGCTGTCGTCGACGAATTCTACGACCGCATCATGGCGGACGACCAGGTCGCCGGCTACTTCGACGATGTCGATATGCAGAAACAGCGCGCACACCAGGCCCAGTTCATCAGTTCGGTCACCGGCGGTCCGGTCGAGTACGACGGCGGCGAGATGGAAGCCGTGCATGCGGACATGGGCATCACGCCGGCGGACTTCCAGGCCATCGCGACGCACCTCGACGACGCGCTCGCCGACTTCGACGTCGACGAAGCCGACCGCGAGTCGGTTCTCGAGGAAATCGCGAGCTATCAGAACGCGATCGTCACGGCTGCGGACTGACTGGTTCTGTTCGTCCCGCTTCCGGGAGCGGGTCGGAGCCCTCGACCGCCGTCGATCGGCGGACAGTTGCGGGGATCGCTACGAACTCACGTCCCCTAATAGCGCCTGCGAACGTGTTCGGACCTTCTTCCATATTGTAGGAACTACTGGCTTATTTGAGGGGGGTTCAGGTTCGAGCTACGATTGTCATGCAGATATCCAGAAAACAACTCGCCATGTTTCTCGCGACGATTTTCGTCGTGAACCTCGTCGTCATGGGCGGCGGGGCGTGGCTCTCCTACGAGAACGAACCGGAGATCCCTCATACGATCGTCGGTCCGGACGGCGAAACGGTCGCGACGAGCGACGACGTTCAGTCCGGGAAGGCGGTCTTCCAGGAGAACGGCTTGATGAACCAGGGATCGATGCTGGGCCGCGGTAGTTACTACGACGTCGACTACACGGCCGATACCCTCGAGTTGAAGACCGACTACATGCGCGACTACTACGCGCAAGAAACGTACGAGACGGCCTACGAGGACCTCGAGACGCCCGAACAGGCCGCGATCGACGAGACGGTTCGCCAGGAACTCCAGTCGAGTACCCACGGCGAGCACGTCGAGTACTCCGCGGCGGAGACGTACGCCCACGAGCAGGTGCGTCAGGACTACGTCGAGACGTACCACGAGGGCGACCGCGAACGGGGGATTCAGGAGGGACTGATTCCGACCGAAGAAGAGGCCGAGCAGTTCGCCGACTTCGCGCTGTGGACCGCCTGGATTTCCCACACCGACCGTCCGGGAACCGACGTCTCGTTTACGAACGACTTCCCGTACTCGCCGGCCGCGGGTAACGACGCCGGCGGGGCCGTGATGACCTGGAGCGTCATCGCGATGGTGTTGCTGGTCGCCGGTGCCGGGATCGCGATCTGGCTCTACCAGGCCGTCGAACTCCCCGAGCCGGAGGCCGGGGGCGTCTCGATCCCCCATCCAAAGGAGATCGATCTGACCCCGAGTCAGCTACTGAGTACCAGATTCATCCTCATCGGGGCGGTGCTGTTCGTTCTCCAGACGTTCCTCGGCGGTCTGCTCGCCCACTATTACATCGAGCGCGACGGCTTCTTCGGCCTCCGCGAACTGATCGGGTTCGATATCCTCCAGTGGCTCCCGTGGTCGATCGCCCGGACCTGGCACGTCGACCTCGGCGTGCTCTGGATCGCCACGATGTGGCTCGGTGCCGGACTGTTCCTCGCGCCGCTGTTGACGGGCCACGAACCGCGCAAGCAGGCCCTCTACGTTAAGGGCCTGATCGGTGCGTTGCTCGTCGTCGCCGTCGGCGGCCTGGCCGGTATCTGGCTCGGTATCAACAACGTCTTCGACGGGCAACTCTGGTGGCTCCTGGGCAACGAGGGACTTGAGTACGTCGAGATCGGCCGTATCTGGCAGGCTGGCCTGCTGGTCGGCTTCCTCGGTTGGACCGCCCTCGTCGCACGCGGGTTCAAACCGTTACTCGACCGCGAACCCCACTACGGGCTGGCCCATATGATCGTCTACGCGGGCGGGTCGATCGGCCTGCTGTTCATGGCCGGCTTCCTCTACACGCCCGAGACGAACTTCGTCATGACGGAGTTCTGGCGCTGGTGGGTCGTCCACATGTGGGTCGAAGGCGTCTTCGAGTTCTTCATCATCGTCGTGATCGCGCTGACGCTGGTCTCGATGAACCTCCTCACCAAGAAATCCGCCGAGAAGGCCGTCATCTTCCAGGCCGCGCTGGTCATGGGCAGCGGCATCATCGGCGTCTCTCACCACTACTGGTGGGCCGGCCTCCCCGAGGTCTGGCTGCCGATCGGGAGCGTCTTCTCGACTCTCGAGTTCATCCCGCTGCTCTTTATCCTCTACGAGGCGCTGGGACAGTACCGTGCGATGGACTCCGCCGGAACGGACTTCCCCTACCGGATGGCCTTCTACTTCATCGTCGCCTCGTCCGTCTGGAACTTCTTCGGAGCCGGCGTGATCGGCTTCTTCATCAACCTGCCGGTGATCAGCTACTTCGAGAGCGGGACCTACCTGACGGTCGCCCACGCCCACGGCGCGATGTTCGGCGCGTTCGGCTTCCTCGCGATGGGGATGGCCGTCTACATCCTCCGGGTGACTACCCGTAACACCCACTGGTCCGAACGCCGGCTACGCTGGTCGTTTTGGCTGTGCAACCTCGGCCTCGCGGTGATGTTGGTCCTGTCGTTGCTCCCCGTCGGCCTCCTCCAACTCGAGACCGCGTTCACACAGGGGTATGCCGCCTCGCGGAGCCTCGAGTTCTACAACGGCGGGCTCATCCAGACGCTGTTCTGGCTGCGTATGCCCGGTGATACGCTGTTGATCCTCGGAGCGATCCTGTTCGCCTGGGACGTCGTTGCGAAACTCCTCTTCCAGCGGAAGGCGACCGCCGAGGAGACGAGCGGTCACGTCATCGCCGACCGAATCTTCGGCGACCGCAGCCCGGCCGATCCGGTCAGCGACGACGACTGATGTCGTCGCTTCCGTTCCGTTGTCGCCGTTCGACGCTCGAGCGGCCCCATGAGCCGCGTTGTCGCGACGGGTCGGATTGAGGCCGGTGTCGGCAGCAGGCCCGCGAAACGCGTCGAGGAGGAGTCGACCGGGACGCGGTCAGAGCGCTTCCTTGTACGCCTCGAGTGTCTCCTCGACGTCCGCGACGGTGTGGCCGTAACTGACGAACTGACACTCGAACTGGTTCTGCGAGAGGAAGACGTCCCGGTCTTTCATTTCGCCCCAGAAGATGCGCCGCCAGCGCTCCGTCTCGGCGTTTTTGACGTCCGCGGCGTTTTTCGGACAGAAATCGTAGCGCGGACAGGTCGGGTCTTGCCGACAGCCGGCCTCGCACTGTTCCTCGAGCGAGTCCGGACCTGGCCCGTCCCGCGTGAAGATTACCTTGAACATGCTATCGGTTCCGGTGACGGTATAGCTGGGGGCCTGATCGGCTACGATGTCGGTCAGCCCGTGCCGGAGTCGGTCGCCGAGCCCGTTGACGTGGTCGTAGACGTCGTTCGCGGCGGCGAACTTCAGCGTCTCGAGGCCGGCGGCCATCGTGACGGGGTGCCCCGAGAAGGTGCCGGCCTGGAAGACGTTGCCGGAGGGCGTGAACTGCTCGACGATTTCGGCGCGACCGCCGATCGCGCCGACGGGGAAGCCGCCGCCGATGATTTTGCCGAACGTCGTCAGGTCCGGCGTGACGCCGAACTCGCTTTGTGCACAGCCCAGCCCGCCGACGCGGAAGCCGGTGATGACCTCGTCGAAAATCAGCAGGGAGCCGTGGTCGTCGGTGATCTCGCGGAGGAACTCGTGGTAGCCCGATTCGGGGTAGACGATCCCGTAGTTACCCAGAATGGGTTCGGTGAGGACTGCCGCGATGTCGTCGCCGTGTTCTTCGAAGACCTCGCGCATGGCGTCCTCGTCGTTGAACGGGACGGGAAGGGTGTGCTCGGAGAACGACTGCGGAATCCCCGCGGAGGACGGTTTCGGATCGGCGGCGTCGCCCTCGACTAGCGTCGACTCCTGGGCACCGTGGTAGCCGCCCTGCATGACGACGATCTTGTTCCGGCCGGTGTACCCCCGTGCGAGTCGCACGGCGGAGGNGGCGTCGCCCTCGACTAGCGTCGACTCCTGGGCACCGTGGTAGCCGCCCTGCATGACGACGATCTTGTTCCGGCCGGTGTACCCCCGTGCGAGTCGCACGGCGGAGGTGGTGGCTTCGGTCCCGGAGTTGACGAACCGGATCTTCTCGACGCTGGGGACGTGGCGGACGACGAACTCCGCGAGGTCGACTTCGACCGGCGTGGGCGTGCCGTACATCGGTCCCTCGCTGGCCTTCTGCTGGATGGCGGCCTGGACCGGCTCGGGGAGGTCGTGACCCAACAGCAGCGGGCCGAGTCCCATCACCCAGTCGATGTAGCGGTTCCCGTCGGCGTCGATGACGTGACCGCCTTCACCCTTCCGGACGAAGAACGGATAGGGCTCGATCGCCGCGCGGACCGCGGAGTTGACGCCGCCGGGCATCACCGATAGCGCCCGGTCGTACAGCTCGCGTGAATTATCCTCGGTCATGCGCGGTCTTTCGCAGTCGTGGGGCAAAGTAGTACCGAGGTTCGACGCCGACCCGCCGGCGGAGCTGCCGAACGTGTGCGCGTGGGGTCGTTCCCGCGGCCGATCACCCGCCGCTCGTGGTCGCTCGAGAAACCGCGAGAACCGGACGGGACCGCATCGATTTCCGGCGTCCCCGATCGAATCGACGGGGACCGCACGGTCGGCCGCGGCCCGAATTCAGACGGCGTCGGGTCCGGTCTTGCCGGTGCGGATCTGCGTCGCGCCCTCGACGGGCATGACGAAGATCTTGCCGTCGCCGGGTTCGCCGGTTTCGGCACCCTCGCGGATGGCATCGACGACTTCCTGGGCGGGGATGTCGGCGACGACGCATTCGATTTTGACCTTCTGGTGGAGATCGACCGTGTACTCCTCGCCGCGCCATTGGCCTTTCTTCGCGGGCTGGGAGCCGCGACCGGAGACGTTGGTGACGGTCAGCGACGGTGCGCCGGCTTCGGCCAGTGACTGCTTGATCGCGCCGAGGCGGTCGGGACGGACGATCGCGGTGACCATCTTGATCCGCCCGTCGTTCGGCTCGCCGCCGTCGGAACGGATGCTCCCCTCCGTGTGGCCGCCATCGGTGGCGATGTCGGGCTGGCCGAACTCGGGGTAGGTGTCGACGCCGTGTTCGGAGACGTCGAGGCCGTCGCGTTCGTGTTCCTCGGAGACGCGGGCCTGTCCGACGATCTTGAACGCGCCGAAGACGATTGCGGTCGCAGCGACCGTCCAGACGGTGATCACGGCGACGCCAGCGAGCTGCGCCGCGAACGCGGCCCCGACGCTATCGACGACGCCCGGTGCCGCCACGAACGGGAACAGGAGCGTTCCGATGATACCCGCAGAGCCGTGGACGGGGAAGACCGCACAGACGTCGTCGATCTTCAGGGAGTCCTCGACGAACTCGAAGACGATCGGCAGCTGCGCGCCGGCGATGCCGCCGACGACGAACGCGCCCCACCACGCAGTGGTGTCGGGGATCGCGGTGATGCCGACCAGACCGGCGAGCAGGCCGTTCGCGACGTAGAGCGTATCGACCTTGCCGGTCTTGAGCCACGCGACGAGGCCGGCTCCGATCGCACCACACGCCATCGCGAGCGTCGTGGTCAGGGCGACGCGGCCGACGGTCGCGAAGGAAGCGAGCGCGAGGTCTCCGGACTCGGTGACCTCGAAGACGGTCGCTGCGGTCCCGACGTTGAAGCCGTACCAGCCGAACGCGAGGATGAGCGTTCCGAGCACGGCGAAGGTCAGCGAGTGGCCGGGAATGACGTTCGCACTGCCGTCGTCGTTGTACCGGTCCATGCGCGGACCGAGCACCCAGGCAGCAGTGAGACCGGCGATGCCGCCCATCCCGTGGACGATCATCCCGCCGGCGAAGTCGTGGAACCCGGTTCCGATAACGTCACCGAGCACGCCAGCCGCAGTGAGCGGTCCTGCCGTGCCCCACCCCATCCCGGCGACGACCGGGTAGATGACCGCGGCCAGCACGAAGGTGTAGCCGACGTACGCGCGAAGTTTCGCACGGCCGGCGACGGCTCCCGACACGATGGTCGCCGCCGTCATCGCGAAGACGGCACCGAACAGCCAGTCGACCCACGCGTTCGGGTTTTCGGCGGCCAACGTCAGCGAGAACCCATCGCCGCCGACGACGCCGGAGATCGCCGCCCCGATCAGGAAGAACACGGCGACCCCGACGCTCCAGGTCAACAGGTTCTTCGTCAGCTGGTTGGCGACGTTCTTCGAGCGCACCTGCCCCGCCTCGAGCATGGCGAAGCCGGCGTGCATGAAGAAGATCAGGAAGGTCGCGACCAGCACCCACAGGAGATTGACTCCGTCGGCGATAACCTGTGGGTCCACGTCGGTCTGCAGGAGCGTCGGCTCCATCAGACGCCCACCCCTCTCTCCCGGTCACTGCTGCCCTCATTCACCATACGATCGTTCTCTTTTAGTGCAGCTCCGTTCATGATCGTCCTCTTAATCACGTTCAAGTCGATTGTCTCTACTCTATTTAAGCATTAGCGTTGATGAATGGGCGAAATATTTGCTGTAATAGGTTTGTCCGTCCAATGCTAAAGCAGGTTTAATGTGTATAAGGGCATTGAAACTCACGACTTTTTCGAGCGGCAGTTATATTTTACCAGTTTGTCAACCGGGACCGGGTGTCGAACAGCTTGAAATCGAATGGCTTCCCCTGGATCGTCGCCTGAACGGGCCGTCCCGACGCGACTGCGCTCGCGCGCGGCAGATATTGCCGCCCCGTCACGCGATCCGAGAATGATATTGACGTTCGTCTAATCGGCCGTTCCCAGCGGCAGAAAGTGGTCGGTTTCGCTTCGGTGACTCACACGAGCGAATCAGCAGCGGTCGATACCGTCCCTACAGCTGCTGTGCAACGTCTTCGGCGAAGTACGTCACGATTACATCCGCACCTGCCCGCTTGATCGACAGCAGCGATTCCGTGGCGACTGCCTCGAGGTCGAGCCAGCCCTTCTCGGCGGCGGCGTGAAGCATGGCGTACTCGCCGGAGACGTTGTAGGCGGCGACGGGGTGGTCGAACTCGCGGCGGACAGTGCTGATGATGTCGAGATACGGGAGTGCGGGTTTGACCAGCATCACGTCCGCACCCTGTTCGGCGTCCAGTTGAACCTCCCGCATGGCTTCTCGCGAATTCGCGGGATCCATCTGGTAGTGCCGGCGGTTCCCGAACGCGGGCGCGCCGTCGGCGGCGTCCCGGAACGGGCCGTAGAACGCGCTCTCGTACTTGGCTGCGTAGCTCATGATCGGGACGTGGTCGAATCCCGCGTCGTCAAGCGCCGACCGGATGGTGCCGACCATCCCGTCCATCATCCCGCTCGGGGCGACCATATCAGCGCCCGCACGAGCGTGTGAGATACTGATCTTCTCGAGTGCCGCGAGCGTCGCGTCGTTGTCCACGGTCGTCGTCGGTTCGCAGGCCGGTCCGTCCGCAGCGACCCCGTCCTCGCTGCGTAGCTCCTCTTCGAGCGGGCCGCAGTGACCGTGATCGGTGTACTCACAGAGGCACACGTCGGTAATGACGTAGGCGTCCGTCTCGCTGGTGATCCGTCGCACCGCCTCCTGCACGACGCCGTCCTCGGCCCAGGCGCGGCTCCCCTCGGGGTCCTTCGATTCCGGGATACCAAAGAGCATGATCGCCTCGACGCCGGTCTCGAGGACCTCCTCGACGCGGGCGACGATCCCGTCGATCGGCACGCGATCATGGCCGGGCATCGACTCGATGGGGACGCGCTCGTCGGTCGTCGCATCGACGAACACCGGCGCGATGAGATCGGCGGGCTCGAGGCGCGTCTCGCTGACGAGGTCGCGAACGCGATCCTGTCGGAGCCGCCGGGGGCGATGGGTGAGATCCATATTCGTGTTTTCGAGAGGAGTCGCAAAAGCGCCTCGCTCGCGGATCGCTCCTCGTCGCTGTCGGTCCGGAGCCGCCATCCCGACCGGCTGCGGTGTCGCTCGGCGACCCACTCGGTCGTCCCACGGCCCACGACGGCCGCTGTCGCGTTCCGCCGGACCCGTCGCAACGCGCGTTGCAGCGAGTACGCACTTTTAAGTACGCGTCTCACATTTAAGCTGCTAGCAATGGCCATAGACCCACAGTTCCACGAGAACCGCGACCAGGTCGACGAACACGAGGGACACTCGGTCTGGGGTCCCGTCGATGAACCCGAAGAACTCGGTATTCACGGGACACACGTCGCCGTCGACTTCGACATCTGTCTCGCCGACGGTGCCTGCGTCGAGGACTGTCCCGTCGACGTCTTCGAGTGGATCGACACGCCGGGTCACCCCGAGAGCGAAGAGAAAGCCGATCCGGCGAACGAAGCACAGTGTATCGATTGTATGCTCTGTGTCGACGTCTGTCCGGTCGACGCCATCGACGTCGACGCCGGACGAACGGCCTGAACCGACGCGGCGACGCTTATTCGGCGCGATCGACGTCGACTTTCTCCTTCAGGCTCTCGAGCCCATCGGCTTCGGCGAGCTCCTGTAACCGCTCGCGGAAGTGTTCCTCGCAGAGGCCGACTTTGAGTCCGTCGGACTCAGCCGCAAAGGCAGCCTCGCGGTCACAGTAGTGGCAGTTCATATCCCGCTGTTGGGACCACGTCACATTGAACCCTCCGCTAGCGGCCAGGATTTGGGTTAGTCGTCTACCAACTCGAGTCGGTCGTACGCGCGCCGGGAGAGGCCGTCGATTCCCAGGCGGTCGTCGTGGGCGTCGCTGCCGCCGGTCGCGAGCAGGCCGTGGCGATCGATGGCCCGCTCGACCGGCTCGCGGTCGACGTCCCGGCCGTAGGGATACTGGAGTTCGACGGCATCGAGGTCGGCCGCCAGCGCGAGCGCGCGTTCCGGGTCCCGGTATCGCAGCGGATGCGCAAGCGAGACGAGCCGACACGACTCGGCCAGTGCGTCCCGCCCCGTCTCGAACGACGGGACCTCTCGGGGCACGTAACACGGACAGTCGGAGCCGATGAGGTGATCGAACGCGCCCTGATAGTCGTACTCGGTTTCGGGGTGAGCGTCGATCGCTCGCGCGATGTGTGGTCGCCCGAACCCGCCGTCAACGGTCACGTCGAGATCGATCCCCAGTCGCGACTCCACGCAGTCGACGATCGCCCGCCCGCGTTCGATCCGGTTGTCCTGAATGTCGGTGAGAATTGCCGCGAGCGCCGCGCTCGGCTCGAGCCCGTACCCCAGCAGGTCGATCCGCTGTCCCCCCGGCGTCTCGACCCGCAACTCGATTCCGTGGACGAGCGTCACGCCGTCGCGCTCGACGACCGGCCCGTCGAAGGGCTGGACCCGATCGTGATCCGTCACCGCGACGACCTCGACGCCGCCGCGGCGAGCGGCCTCGGGGACCGCCTCGAGCGCGAGGCTGCCGTCCGAGCGGGTCGTGTGGACGTGTAAATCCGCGTATGGCATACGGTATCCGAACGGCCCCGCTCCTAAAGGCATTTCTTCACTCTCGGCCCCGATCGGCCCGATCTCTAGAGACCTACTAGGTGTATTAGGTATCCAGTGCTACTAGGAAACATGGATGGACAATGTTTATAATTATCGTTCACGTGAGATAGCGTGTAATGCTGCTCAATGGCACCGGCGAGGTCATCGACGACCACGAGTACCCAGCGACAACCGAGGAACTGATCGAGGAGTACGGCGATCGGACCCTCGAACTCCCGAACGGGACCGAGACGGTCAGCGATGTACTCGCCCGCCTCGAGCCCGAAACCTTCGAAAATTCGGAGGATGCGCGCTTTGCGGTCTATTTAGCGGTCAGTGACAAGGCCGTCGGCCGCGTCGGCTACAGCGACCGCGATCCGACCCCAGTCGGTAGCCCGTACTCGCCCGACGCGGTTTCCTTCTAGTCGAACGCTTTCCACGGGCGTTTCGATCGCTCGAACCCCGCGGGAAACGCTTCTTAGAACTCGTCGATGACCGGGATGCCGACCGTCTCGAAGTCGGTCATCGCGTCGAGTTTGTCGCTGACGTCCTCGAGTCCGATGGTCTCGGAGACCACGCGTTCGGGCTCGAGTTTGCCCGTCGCGACCATCCGGAAGATCTCGTCGTAGCGAGTCGGCGGCATCCCGAGCGAGCCGATGAACTCGATTTCGCCCATGACCATCGCGTCGGTCGGGAGGTGAACCATGCCCTGTTCGTCCTGGGTCGTGAGCCCGACCTGGATGTGCTGGCCGCGCGTCTCGAGGCTCATGACGGAGTTCTGGCTGGTCGTCTCGATTCCGAGGGCATCCATCGCGACGCCGGCCCCGCCGTCGGTGATCGCTTTCACCTCGCCGGGGACGTTCTCCGTCTCCTCGGCGTTGATCGTCTCGACGGCCCCGAGTTCGCGGGCCTTCTCGAGTTTCTCGTCTTTTAGGTCGACCGCGACGACGTTGCCGCCCAGCGCGTCGGCGATGTGGACCGCCGAGAGGCCGACGCCGCCGCAGCCGTGGATCGCCACCCAGTCGCCCGCGCCGATGTCGGCCCGGTGGGCGAGTGCGTGAAACGAAGTCATGAAGCGACAGCCGAGGCCGGCCATGTCGACCGAGGAGACACCGTCGGGGAGGGTGACGAGGTTGTGGTCGGCGACGGGGACGTGGAGCTGTTCGGCGAACGCGCCCTGTGCCTCCTCGATAAAGCCAAGCGGCATGACGTTCTCGCAGGTGTTGGAGTGGCCCCGCTGGCACTGCGGGCAGACCCCGTCACCGAGATTGAACGGGACTGCGACGTGGTCGCCTTCGGCGATCCCCTCGACGTCCTCGCCGACGGCGACGACGCGTCCGGCGGGTTCGTGGCCTAGAATCTGTCCGGGCTCGGTCTCGAGGCCGAGCCACCCCCAGTCACCCTGCCAGCCGTGCCAGTCGCTCCGGCAGACGCCGCAGGCTTCGACCTCGACGATCGCGCCTTCCGGCGTGGGGTCGGGCGCGTCGACGTCTTCGATCGACAGCGGTTCACCGTGTTCCTCGAGGACTGCTGCACGCATGCATGTGGCTATCTGTCGCATACTATAAATAGAATACACTTCGTTGCAGTGGCTGACGGCGTGCGGAACGGTCGTTTTGCGTCGCCCGGGTCAGTCCAGCAGCGTCATCGCATCGCCTAACTCGAGGGGAACTGCACCTTTCCGATACCCCTCGACGTGACCGCTGGGCCGGACGCGGTAGACGACGGCGGGGCGGTGGCGTACGTCAGGCTGTTCGCCCCGAACCGCAGCCCAGGCGTCGTCCCGGAAACTCGAGCAGTCGACGAAGAGGACGGCACCGCCGCCGTGTTCGGCCAGTTGGCCGTTGGTCTTGGTCTCGGCGGTGTCGCGGACGGCCGCAACGGGGCCGGCGGCGGCGCGGTTCCCCGGCGGTTGCGGGCGCGTGACTTCCACGAGGGCGGTGGTGTCGGCGTTCTCGGCTCGGAAGTCCAGCGAGTGTCCGGTCGTCACTTCGATCTCCGGGACCAGGTCGTAGCCCGCGTCGGTGAGGATCTTCGCGGCGATGAACTCGGCCATCGCGGCGCTCATTCGGACGCGGTCGACGTGGTCACTGGTGCCGAGTTTGCCCGACATGACGTGTCGATACTCGTCTAAGACGCCGGTCCGGAGGACGTCCTCGAAGAAGCAGGTTGTCTCCCGGCGGCCGGCGTCGGGAAAGCCGCCGGCGTGGTCGCGGAAGAACGAGCGGGTCGAATCGCGACCGTCCTTCGACATGAACACCGGCAGGAAGAACCACGAGAGGTGTGGGTAGTCGGCGAGCCAGGGGTCAGCCTCGTGCAGCGTCGCGAGCAGTTCCCGTTGGGTCCACCGCGCGACGTGATAGGGGACGTTTCGCCAGCCGAACTTATCGGTTTTCCAGAGCGCGGAGGGCGTCTCCGTGTTCCCCATCCAGTAGGCGTCAGCGTCGTTCCGTGCGAAGAGCGCGACGTCGCCGTTTTCCATCTCGAAGCGGTGTGTCCGCCAGTCGCCACCGCACTTGAACCACGGCGAGACTTCCCGAGCGCCGATATTCGAACGGAGCGGCTGGAGGATATCGCGTTTGACTCGCCCGTCGCTCCAGGACTGGGGCGAGTAACGAAAGCGAAGCGGCCGTGCCACGTTCGATACTACGCCGCGGGGAGCCATATATCGTTCGCTGTACCAGCGGACAGTCGCTCGCTCGACGACCGAATCAATCACCACACGGGCCGGAACACGTTTCAGACGGCCAATTGGTGTGATGGACCGTTACATTAATAATCGGCAGCGCCGTACTGTGTCTATACTAGCCATGTCAATGGGTGCCTATGACGAAGACGAGCACGAGCGCCGCGAACAACAGGCCTCGAGGGTCGACGCCGATTTCGACGACGAGCGGACGATCTACCACGGCGAGGTCGAATACGATTCCGGTGACTCCGCCGAGGACTTGCTCGATACGTTCGAGGAGATCAAGTCGAACTAGCGGTGATCGACAGGCCCCGTCCGGCTCGTTTTTCGCCGTCCCTGCCCCACGATCGAGAGCGTCGCGACGATCAGGACCGCGACGACGTGGCCCACGACCGCGACGAGCAACACCGTGTGCCCCGCGACGAGTGGCACTAACAGCAACTGCACCGCCGCGAAGCCGACGTTGATCGCGTCGATACGCTGGTACGCTCGTGTCGGCTCCGGTCCGAACCCGTAGGAAATCGCCCGCCACAGCCCGACGACGCTCGCCCACCAGCAGGTCCCGATCCGATACACCACGTCCCAGAGGACGAGCAACGCAAGTCCGACGGCAAGCGCGGGCGGCTCGGCCCCGAACAGCTCGGTCAACAGCGACGACGCCGCGTTGCTCCCCCTCGGATCGACGACGAACAGGTAGGTGACGAGCGCCACGAACGCGAGCACACCGAGGACGACGTCGATACTCGAGCCGAACAGCAACCGCCGGTAGGCCGTCGGGGTGGGCAGTTCACGGACGCTCCGGCTGAACCGGAGCATAAGCCAGCTCCCGATCGTCGCGACGACGACGGCGACCGTCCCGGGGACCACCGCCCCCCAGAGGTTGTAGGCCGCCGCGACGGCGACGATTGCCGCTTCGAAGCCGAGAAACTGTATCCCGATCGCCGTCCGACTCGAGACGCGAACGCCGGGAATCGTCCCGAGGAGGCTCTCGTAGACCCACGTCTCGCCGTACTCGAGCGACCGCGTCATTTCTCGCCTCGCTTCGGCGGGACCGTCGCCCCGGCGCGGTCGACCGCGTCGGGATCGTCCGATGCGAGGCCGACGGCTCGTCGAACCGCGACATCGAACGGGATCGGCTCGAAATCGACGAGTCCTTCGAGGCGGTCGTCCGTGACGACGACGCGGTTGCGAACGCCTTCGATCAACGGGGAGGCGACCTCCCGGGGAACGTCAGTGACGAGCCCGACCCAGTGTGCCGAGAGTCGCGGACTCAACACCGGGACGGGAACGATAAGCGGGGGGCGACCGGTCTCGATCTCGGCGGTCTCGAGCAGCATCTCGCGGTAGGTGAGCACGTCCGGCCCGCCGATTTCGTACGTTTCGCCGGCCGTCGCCGGGCGCTCGAGGACCGCCAGACAGTACGCGATCACGTCGTCGATCGCGATCGGTTGACAGTCGGTATCGACCCATCGTGGCGTTATCATCACCGGGAGCCGCGTCGCGAGTTGGCGCACTAATCGAAAGCTCGCGCTGCCGTCGCCGATGATGACCGCCGCCCTGAGGACGGTCACGTCGGCGGTCCCTTCCCGGAGTATCGACTCGACCTCCCGGCGGGAGGCGAGATGACTCGAGAGGGTGTCGGCATCGTTGCCGAGCCCGCTCAGATAGATCACGCGCCCCGTGCCCGCGTCGCTCGCGGCCCGTTCGAAGTTCCGTGCGCCCCGCCGGTCCCGGTCGGCGAAGTCGCCGCTTGCTCCCATCGCGTGGATCAGATAGTAGGCGACGTCGACATCCGACAGCGCGTCCTCGAAGCTGCCCGGCTCAAGGACGTCCCCTTCGACGACGGTGATCCCGTCGGGCGGCTCGTAGCTCTCGGCGTCCCTGACGAGGACCGTCACGTCATGTGTCGTCTCCGCACGGAGCGCGGCGACGAGCCGCTGCCCGACGAACCCGGTCGCACCCGTTACCAGCACGCGCATACCTCGCATTTGGACTGCAGGGGCTTAACGTCACTCGCGGGCTCCCCAGCCCGGCGTCTCGGGTGCCCCCCGGTCGACTTCGATGGCGTCGGCGATCGCCGGCGACGGTTCCGTCTCGCCGGTCGCCCGGCGGTGCCGGTGCCAGTCGCGGATCGCCGGTCCGACCCACGAGCCGTCGCCAGCCGCCTCGAGCACCCGCGCTTTCGCCCACTCGTAGTGGTGGTCGGAGATCGCCAGCGTGCCAGGACTCGAGGCGGCGGCGACCGCGATGAGTTCGGCGCGATCCCGTCGGGTGAGGTCCCCCGTCGCGGCCCGGTCGACGAGCCCAGTGAGATCGCCCGGGCGGGGATGACAGAAGAGCTTCGCGCCGATCGCCCGCGGCCCGAGCAGCAGGCCGTCCGGATCGTCGTGTGCCGCCTCGAGCAGACGCTCGCCGCCGAAGGTCGCTTCGACGCGCTCGCACTCGGTCTCCTGCTCGAGCGCGAGGTTGCGGTTCGGATACGCGCCGCATTCGTCGGGATAGAGTTCGCGTTCGTGGATGCGACACTGCAGCGTCGTCGGATCGAGAAAGACGCAGGCCGGCAGCCACGTCGCCTCCTCGCGACCGAACGGGGCGACCGGCTTCGGCGGCCGTCGGAGCCCGATGACGAAGACCGGCCGGCCGGCGACGGCTGCGAGGGTGTGGCCGTCGATCTCGACGCCGTCCTCGTCGTTACGGGCGCGCCAGAACCGCGGCCGCAGGGCGGCGGCCATGCCGCACTCGAGGAACGCCCTCCCCTCGTCGCGGGTCAGCGGGACGACGGTGGCACCGTCGTCGAGGGGCTCTCGCGAGGCTCCCTGCTCGGTGTCGGTCCGGTCGACCGGGACGTGCAGTCGCTTTCGTCCGCGGTCGGCGTCGGACCCGGTGCCACCTTCGGCGTCGTCTCGAGCGGCGGCCGCCGCCGGATCGCTCTCGAGGAGCGGTCGCCAGTCCAGACAGCACCCGGCACAGCCCGCACAGTTCACCTCCATATGCGGCGCTACGGTGCTGTCTCCCATAACCGCTATGCGGGATCTCGCCACCCGAACGGTGCGACTCGGACGGCCGGTCGCCCGGGAGAACGTCTTTGCCCGTCGGGAACCCACGGTCGCGTATGTCGAAGGCTTCCTGTGACGGCTGCGGCCGAACGGTCACCGTTTCGGGCGGGATCGCCAACCTCTGGTCGTTCGGCACCGATGCCGGCACCGTCGGGACCGCGATAACCCTGGAACTCGAGGACGGGACCTCCCATCTGCTGTGTTACCCGTGCCTCGAGGCCGTTCCCGACTATCCGACTACTGAGGACATCGAACGGCTAGAGCAGGTCGATAATGAGACCTCGCGGCTCGGCGCGCTGTAACCTCCTGGCGGGAGTCGTGACTGGTGTGTCGAATCCGGAAAATGGCGGGGAGTGGGGAATGGAAGCGAACGTGACGGTACTGGCGTACCGCCCTCGCCGAACACACACGACCGCGGTCCACAACCACAACCGCGGTCCACAACCACAACCGCGGGCCGATCGCAGCCGCGAGCGGAAGGGGTGGGAGTCGAACGCCACGAGGCGAAATGCCGCCGCGGAACCAGGTGGCACCGCGGTGCTCTACCGCTGAGCGACCCTTCCGCAGGTCGATCCGACGGCGGCGGTCGTCTTTGTAATCGGGCGGCTACCCGCCGGCCCGCCGGTCGTCATCGATCCGTAGGTGGTTGATACCGGTCGGTAGCTGCCGCTTTCGACTTCGGGTGCCGGCCGTCACGGCTCGGCCGATTCACAACGAGCGCGACGGTCCGCAGCCTTTAGGACGCGGCCGCGCCCTGGATCGAACGGTGAATACCGAGCGGATCTTCGAGGCGTTCCCCGCACCGAGCTATCGCGGGACCCAGGAGCAGGCCCTCCGGGACGTTCGCGATGCCTTCGCGGCCGGCAACGATGTCGTGCTCGTGCGCGCGCCGACGGGGAGCGGCAAGTCCCTGCTGGCCCGCGCCGTCGCCGGCTGTGCCCGCCGCGCGGGTGAGGGGGCCCCCAGCGACGCGACGGGTGCGTACTACACGACACCGCAGGTCTCCCAACTGGACGACGTGGCCGCCGACGATCTGCTGGCGGACCTCAACGTCATCCGCGGGAAGTCGAACTATACCTGCATCCTGCCGGACGAACGCGATACGCCGGTCAATCAGGCACCGTGTGTGCGCGAACGGGGGTACGACTGCTCCGTCAAACACCGGTGTCCGTACTTCTCGGACCGTGCGATCGCGTCGAACCGCGAGATCGCGGCGATGACGCTGGCCTACTTCATGCAGACTGCCGGCAGCGAGGTCTTCCGCAAGCGCGATGTCGTCGTCGTCGACGAAGCCCACGGCCTCGCCGAGTGGGCCGAGATGTACGCGACCATCCAACTGGGACCGCGAACCGTCCCGTTCTGGGACGAGTTGCGCGTTCCCGAGGTCGACGACGTCGAGCGGGCCGTGCGCTACGCCGAGAGCCTCGCGGGGACGTGTACGCGCCGCAAGGACGACCTGCTCGCACAGGACTCGCTCTCGCCCGCCGACGTGCGCGAACGTGACCGCTTGCAGGAACTCATCGGCGAACTCGAGTGGTTCGTCTCCGACTACCGCGACCCGCAGAGCCCGACGACGTGGCTGATCGATCAGTCCGAACGCCAGTCCCGCGACGCCGGCAGCGCTGGAGCCGACGACGAACCACAGGGCGGGCCGCTGACGATCAAGCCGATGAACCCCGAGAAGTACCTCCAGCACACCGTCTGGGACCGGGGCAACAAGTTCGCACTCCTCTCGGCGACGATCCTCAACAAGGCGGCGTTCTGCCGGCAGGTCGGGCTCGACCCCGACGACGTCGCCCTGGTCGACGTCGAACATACCTTCCCCGTCGAAAACCGACCGCTGTACGACGTCACCCAGGGGAAGATGACCTACGACGAGCGCGACGAAACCACGCCGAAGATCGCCCGGACGATCGTCCGGCTGATGCAACACCACCCCGACGAGAAGGGCCTGATCCACGCCCACTCCTACGACATTCAGGAGCGACTCGCCGATCTCCTCGCGGACTTCGGCGTCGGTGACCGGGTGCGAACGCACGACCGAGACGGCCGCGACGCCGCGCTCGAGGCCTGGAAGGCGAGCGACGACCCCGACGTGTTCCTCTCCGTGAAGATGGAGGAAGCGCTGGACCTCAAAGGCGATCTCTGTCGCTGGCAGGTCATCTGTAAAGCGCCCTTCCTCAACACGAGCGACTCGCGGGTGGCCCACCGACTCGAGGAGGGACAGTGGGCGTGGTATTACCGGACGACGCTCCGAACCGTCATGCAAGCCTGCGGGCGCGTCGTCCGCGCGCCAGACGACTACGGCGCGACGTACTTGGCGGACTCGAGTCTGCTGGACTGTTTCGATCGCGCCCGGACGGACATGCCGGACTGGTTCGAAGCACAGGTCGATCGGCTATCACGACCCGACCTCCCAGCCTTCGACCCGCGGGCCGCGCTCGGCGGGCGGCACGCCGAGTCGGCCGGTCGATCCAACACCCGTTCGAAACGCGGGTCGACACGACGGAGCCGAGCGGGCGGGACGGACTCAGACGGCGGCCACGGCGACCGGTCGTCGTCCCGATCGCGACGGTCGAGCGGGTCCGCCCGATCGAGCCCGGTGGCGGACGTCTGGGATACGGAGAACTAGTGCGGTCGGCGACTCGGGACGTCTTCCTAGCCCAAATCCGTGACGAGCCGCCGCTCGCGTCACGGCGTCGCGTTAGAACATCGCTATCGCGCTCCCGGCGACCATCGAGGTCATCATGAGGAGCGCGAAGGCGAGGGCGATGAGTTGACTCCGGTTCATATCGGAACGGATTCACTCCGCGAGTATCAATGTCACGACCGCTTCGCGTCGCCGTCCCCAACGGCCCGACGTGAGCCGGTTTCGAGCCGCTCCAGCGGCGGCGGACACGCCCGATCGCAGGCTGTGACTTCACTCGAAGCGCGCGTCGACGACGACGTGTGCGACGCCCGCGCTGTGGCTCTTCACCCGCCGCTTATCGAGAATCTCGAGCGTTCGGTCCGCCGCGTCGGCGGCCGCCTCAAGGCGCTCGCGGGGCCGCTCCCACAGCCGCGCTTCGGGGGTCGCCTCGTGGTAGTGGACGACGCCGCCGGGGGACAGCGCCGCGAGCGCGTCGTCGAGGAAGTCGTGTGCTTCGTCCGTTCGCGTTCCGTGCGCCGTCTCCGCGCCGCCCGCGGCGGTCTCGTCGGCCCCGTCCGCGCTCCCGTAGTACCCCATCACGACCCGATCGGCCTCGAGTTCGTCGGCGAGGTCGCGACAGTCCGTCATGTAGGCGTCGACCCGATCGGCGACGTCGTTGAGAACGGCGTTCTCGAGCAGGTAGCGGAAGGCCGTCGGGTTGATCTCGGTCGCCGTCACCCGCGCGCCGGCCCGGGCCATCGGGAGGGTGAAGTACCCGATGCCGGCGAACATGTCGAACACGCGCTCGTCGGCGCTTCCGACCTCGCCCATGCGGGCGCGCTCGGCCTGATTCCCGGGCGAGAACATCACCGTCGCGGGGTCGAGCCCGTACCGCGTTCCGTGTTCCGTGTGGATCGTCTCCGTGTCCTCGTCGCCCGCGATCAGCCGCGTGCGGGGCTCGCGGAAGGTCCCAGCCGTGCCGTCGTTGGCGATCCCCTCGTCGGCCAGCACGCTGTCGGCCTCGCCGTGGAGGTCGAGCAAGGCCGCGCCCAGCTCGGCTTCGTCCGGACAGTCCTCGGGGACCGTCACGAGGATCACCGACCCGATCACTGCCCACGACCCCGGCACCGACTCGAGGGCCGCGTTGCTCCAGCCGCGGTCGGCCAGCAGATCCTCGAGATCGGTGCGTCGGGGCTCGGGCTCGAGTTGCTTGACGACCTCGAGTACCGCGGTCTCGGTCGGCGGCTCCGTGACCGGCAGCGCGATCCCGTCCGGGCCGGTCGCATCGTCCGAGGGGTCCGCGTCGCGTCGCTCCCGCGCCTCGCGTACGCGACGCGAATCGTCGTAGACGCCCTCGGCGCGCAGCGATTCGATAGCCGTCTCCGCGCGCTGTTTCTCGACGATCGCCGCGAGCGGCGCGTCCGCCACCGCCGGCTCGAGGACCTCGTCGACCGTCCGCTCGAGGTCGTCGTCCATGGTCGCCGGGTCGGGCTCGCCCGCGGGAGTCGCGTCTTCGCTGGTCGCGTCCTCGTCAGTCATCGGTTTCGTCGGGCAGGATATGCAGTCCGGCGCGGCTCTTCAGGACGGGCACGGTCTCGGCGTCGGGATCGAAGTAGCCCGGCCGCGAGACCGTTTTCGCTTGGAACGTTTCGGGGTCGAGGACCTGGACGGCGTTCTCGTCCTCGACGGTCACGACCGTCGCCTCGGCGGCGTCCTCGAGTTCGCCGAGTTTGCGCGCGTCGGGCGAGTTCCCCTCCTCGTAGCTGGCTTCGTAGCGCTCGCCGGTCGTCACGCGGGTGCCCTTGAGGTTGCCGCGGGCGCTGCGGACGAGGACAGGCCCGCCGTCGTCGGCGGCGAGGTCGATCACGTCACCGGGAGTATAGGGCGGGAGTCGAACGGCGAAGGTGACCCGGTAGACCTCGTTGCCGTCCTCGTCCTCCGTGACGAGGGTTTCGGCGTCGTTGACGGTGCCGCCGAACTCCTCGAGCATCTTGTTCGAGATCTTCTTGCCGATCTTGTTGGTCGAGACCTTGATGTTCAGCCCGTCGTCCGTTTCGCCGACTTCGGTGACGAAGGCGTTGCGGTCGCCCGTGGCCTCCATGTCGGCGACGATCTCGTTCGCGATTTCGGTCGCCCGATCGGTCTCCTCGCTCGTCGGGGTGCGGTCCTCGGCGCGAATCTGTACGATGCTGGCGTAGTAGTCGCCGGCGATCCGACCACACCGGGTACAGGTCTGGCGGGCGATCTTGACGGGGACTGTCACCTGCTCTTCGACCGGCGTCCCGCGAACGACGCCCGTGAAGAAACAGTGCATCCGGATCGTGTTCTGGTCGACCTGCTCGGGGTCGATCTGCCAGGCGACGTCCTCGACGTCGACGTGGACCCCCAGCGCCTTACTGACCTCCTCGATGGCGATATCGGTGTAGTCTTCCGCGCCGACATCGACCCATCGATTCCCGCGGTAGACCGCACCGCAGCGGGCACAGACGCGAACGTCGATCCGTTCGGGTGCGTCCACGAAGTCGAAGTCCTCGAAGTAACACGAATCGCAGAGTTCGACCTCGGCACCGGGCCGCAACGGATCGTTCGCGTCGCTCGCCGACCGCTCGGGTACTGCATCCCCGCAACGGGGACAGAACGCACGCGACTCACTCATTGGCCCCGCTTCGAGTCTCGCGGAGTTAAGGACCGCGTTCTCTCGCTTGCTGCGGCCATCCCGCTCGAGCGGCTCCGATCCCGCGGTCGCGATCCGCGACCGGTTGCGTCTCGTGCCCCTCAAGTCGCTCGAGACGAAACGACGGGGGTCGGGCGAGCGAACTCCCACCGGGACACAGCCGTCGATTCGACCGCGTCAGACGTGCCTCCGTCACAGGGTCTCCATTCGAAACGGAGGGGTTCGATCGACCGGTGACCGAACTCGTTGCACTGCGACACTATCGCACGGCGCGGGGTCACTGCCGGTCATCGCACACGGCGTCGCGCTCGGCTTCGATCCGCTCGACGTACGCGTCGGTGACGGCGTCGAAAATCGCGTCGCCGGCCTCGGCGGTGGCTTCGCTCGGCGCACCCAGCACGCCGCTCTCGGTGATCGAATCGAACCCCTCGCTGAGTAGTCTGGCGGTCGAAATCGATCCCTCCGGCCCCGATTCGAACCGGTCCGTCCGAACGAGTCCCTCCTCGATCGCGAGGATCATCGCTGTTTCGGCGGCCCCGGCGTGGATCACGTCCTGTTGGTATTCGACGCCGGCCTCGCGCAGGCCCTCGTTCAGCAGTTCCATGTGATCGTCGAGGTCCGCGAGCGCGATCACGGACGCGTCAATCTCGCGGGCGATTTCGGGCGCGACGGTCGAGACCGGCGCGAAGTTCCCGCCGTGGGTCGGGACGAGGACGACGTGTTCGAACCCGTGCTCGGCAAGCGAGCGACAGTAGGCGCGGATCACGTCCATCAGCGTCTCCGGCGGCACCGTGATCGTTCCCGGAAACGCCATGTGATGGCCCGAGCAGCCGGGTCGAATCGTCGGTGCCGCCAGCGCGTCGCCGAGTTCCGCGGCGATCCGCCGCGAGAGTTCGTCACCGTCGAGCGTGTCCATATTCAGCGGCAGGTGCGGCCCGTGTTGCTCGATCGAGCCGACCGCCACGATTACCGTCCGCGTTCCGTTCTCGAGCGCCGTTTCGATTTCCGGCCATGTGCACTCCTCGAGGAGTACTGAGCGTGGAGAAGGCATCCGCCGTTTCGGCGGAAACAGTCAATCGTGATATGGCTTGCGGTCAGCCGGGATGGCTGGGACGTGCCCGTCTCAGTCGCAGTCGACGAGACGGTGATCGCCGCCGGCGCGTTCACGTTACCGATGTCGTTTTCCATGACGAGACACGGACGGATTCCGCGCTATTCCGACCCTCGCATCGGGTCGACCCGTATCCGTACTTGTAACGCTGGTGCTGGTGACACGAGTACGGAGAGTCTCATTTCGGACCGGAAACGGGTGCTATTCGACGTGCTCGAGTGTGATCTCGGAGAGTTCGGCGTCGGCTGGAGAGAAGGCAGCGAAATCGGCATCGTTCGTGAGAAGAGTGGGTTCGCGATCGCGATGCTCGAACGCCAGTACGAGAATAGGGACATCTTTCGGTTGAATGGTCAGCACTCGTGCGAGAAGTTGCGTCCGAACGTTTGCTCGTCGTTCGTCGAGCAGTGAGTCAGTGACGTCACGACTCGATGGTGCTTCAACGAGGCCTGTCATCCGGGTGAGCCTCGTGAGAAAAAGTGTCTGTAGCTCGTCGCGTTCCGTCATTGTCAGTCCGGGTGTCCGGTCGAACGCGTTGAGCGCTTCCTGAACCATGTACGCGTTGATCGCCGAAATCGTCTCGCCACGCTCGATTTCAGCGAGGAGCCGCTCGGCCCGGTCGTTGGTCCCGAGCGTTCCGAAAACCCAGAGATTCGTATCGAGTATCTTCACGTCTGTTCCGCGAATTCGTCGGCCGTCTCCTCGCGAGCCGCCTCGATTGCGTCATCCACCTTCGTCTCGTCGACGCGCTCCCGGAGTTCCTCGAGTCGGTTCGAAAGCTGCTCGTCACTTACTCGTTCCTGTTCGGCACGGGCCAGTAACTGTTCGGTGCGAAGCGCCTCGATCGCCGGTTCCCGGTTCAACTCGAGCAACTGCCGGCGCACTGACTCCTTGATGAACTCGCTTTTGTTCGTGTAGACGCCGGTCTCCTCGAGAAACCGCTCGAGTTCCCGGTCGAGTTCCTCCGGAAATTTGACGCTGACGTTGGCGTACTTCATAGTAATACTATGGTAGCACAAAGTCATAAAGATACGGTTGGAATCGAATTCCCATCGCTCGCCCCCAACTGTCACTCGCGGTTCAGCGCGCATCGGCTCTGTCACGTCCTAGTCGTGCTACTCGAGGTTACTGCCCTCTCGAGGATCAGCGACGAGTTCGTAGACTCCCGTGTCGTAGAGGTCGCGGATGTGCCCGTGCTCGGCTAGTCGAGTAAACCGGCTCGAGACCCACTGTCGGGATGTGTCGACGTCTTCCGCCCGCATAAATAGCGTCGGCGACGCTCGCCCCTTGGTAGCGAGATACTCGACGATTTTCTCGTCGAGGTCGTTCAGGTCGTCAGCTGTGAGGCTCACGTCTCTCCTGTTGCTCACCGACAGTTACAAGCGCAACGTTCGAAATCGATACGGAGATGAATTCTATTCCCTATTTTAGTTTGAATATTTATAATTTAACATCGGTCACTGGCCGACAGCGGCGCAGGATCGTCCGAAAACTCCCCCGAGATGATGCTCGTGGCGTCCGAACAACTCGGCGGGGACCGTTCCGAGGCCCGCGGCGGCGATCGGTGAGGGCGCGATCGACTGCTGCCACTCTCTCCGCGTCGGTCCTCAGATATCGCGCAAGCCGAGACTGTACTCGAGTGCGGTATCGACTTCGGTCATCCGTGCGGCCGGTGCTGAGCCGATAACCTCCGTCACTCGATGGTCGATCGAGACGGTTCGAATCTGACTGCAGATGGCGACCGAATCCTCGCGGAGAGCGCATTCGTCGGCCGGGAGCAGCACTTCGAACGGATAACGCTCGTCGCCGATGGACGTGGTAAGCGGGACGACGATAGTTGTCGGTGCGTTTTCGTTGCCAACGTCGTTCTGGACGACGAGACACGGTCGGGTTCCGCGCTGTTCCGACCCTCGCGTCGGGTCTAGCTCGACGACAACGATATCGCCACGGTGGACGTGCATCGGCTTCCTACTCCTTCCACTCGGGCGCGTCGCCCAGTTGGTCGTTTGCCTCCCGTGACAGCGTGGCCGTCTCGTCGGCGAGTTCGCGGTGGCGGTCGGCACGGCGTCGGTACCCTTCCGCAAGCTCCTCGCGCGACGTGGGTTTCTCGATGACGATCCTGTCACCCTCTTCGCGGATCGTCACTTCGTCCCCGCCGTGGATGTCGAACGCGTCGCGAAGGCGTTTCGGCAGTGTGACCTGCCCGCGGTCGCCGACTTTCCGTTTCTCCGCGTCAGCCATACATATTCATATCATATTCATACTCTTAACGCTGGTGCCGGCGACACTACTCGGTAACGCTGCCGCTCTCTCGAGGATCGTTCTCGAGTTCGTAGAGCCCTGGTGCGAGCCGAACGACGTGTTCGTGCTCGAGCAACCGCTTTAGCCGTTCGCTGGCGTATGGTCGCGAGATGTCAAGTTCGCTGGCGAGATACTGCGGTGTCACTCGCCCGCGCTCGAGTTCCGCGAGGATCGCCCTGTCCGTGTCGTTGAGATCGTCACCGCTGAGTGTCACTGATCGCATCTTTACAGTCGTTTCCTAACAGTGTTGTGCAGACAATATGTTAGATACAAATTGAGAATGCGGTTGGAATCGAACTTCCATCACTCGCCCCCAACTGTCACTCGCAGTTCAGCGCGCATCGGCTCTGTCACGCCCTAGTCGTGCTACTCGAGGTTACTGCCCTCTCGAGGATCACTCTCGAGTTCGTAGAGTCCTTCGTACACCTTGCGTGCATTCCCGTGTTCTACGAGTCGACCGAGACGGTCGCGTACGTACTGCAAACTGTAGCCGGTTTCGTCGGCGACGAACGGCGCAGTAACGCGCCCTTCGTTCAACATATCGAGTAACTTCTCGTCTGCCGGTCCGAGATCGTCTTCCTCGAGCATCGAATCTCGGTTGCTAGTTGTTGCGCACACGCCTAAAGGGGCGATGGCTTTATACACAAACCATAGGGCATAACCCTTAGACCCTAAGTATTAAATCCTACGTGAACGAATGGAAAGACAGGAAGCGCGGCCATCGAGAGAACTCTCGGCCCGGTGTTCCAGCACCGGACCGCGCATCTGGTCCACAGAAGCAATGGCGACTACCATCACGACGCACGAAACGGTTTCGGACGCACAGCCCACCGCTGCGAGCAACCCCATCGAGGCCGGTTCACCATGACAGCGGACACCGACCCCACGCGAGTCCGTCTCGCGGAACTGCTCGACGACCTCCGCACGCTCGAGGACACCGTTCCCGAGGCATTGACCCTCGAGCCGGCGATCCGGAACTGCGAGATGACGCTCGAGGCGTACGAACGGCTCGGCGGAGACGGCTCCGAGACCCGCCGGGGTGATCGGTGAGAGCCGCGTCCGCGACGACACGGGCGACAGCGCTCGAGCGGGATACCACGTCGGCGTCGCACGCGGCGACTCGACCGTTACGACAGGGCACTTATTTTTCCGGAGCCCATCGGTTACGGCATGAACTGGCAGGCGGACTGGGGACTACGCGTTCGGATGTTCGTGACGATGTTCCTGCTGTTCGCACTCTACATCGTGTTTGCCGGCGCGATCACCGTGTACATGGGCGGGGGCATGGTGCTCTTTGCGCTCATGTTCGGCGGGTTCTCCTTGGTACAGTACTACTTCAGCGACACGCTGACGCTGAAGAGCATGGGCGCGCGGACGGTCTCGGCCGACGAGTATCCGCAACTGCACGCCTCGATCGAGCGACTCTCGCAGCAGGCCGACCTCCCGAAACCGAAAGTGGCGGTCGTCGACTCGAAGGTCCCCAACGCCTTCGCGACCGGGCGCAACCAGAAAAACGCGGCCGTCTGCGTGACGACCGGGCTCATGAACACGCTCGACGCCGACGAACTCGACGGCGTGCTGGCCCACGAACTCGCCCACGTCAAGAACCGCGACATGATGGTGATGACGATCGCTTCCTTCCTCTCGACGATCGCGTTCATGATCGTCCGCTGGGGGGCGTTCTTCGGCGGCGGACACAGGCGCGGCGGCGGTCGCGAGGGCGGTGGCGGCGGCATCATCGTCGCGATCCTCGTCTCGCTGGTCGTCTGGATCATCAGCTACCTGCTCATCCGGGCGCTCTCCCGGTACCGCGAGTACGCCGCCGACCGCGGAGCCGCCGCCATCACCGGCAACCCGTCGGCGCTCGCCTCCGCCCTCCTGAAGATCTCCGGCGAGATGGACAAGGTCCCGAAAGACGACATGCGCGAGGAAGCCGAGATGAACGCCTTCTTCATCATCCCGATCAAGTCCGGCGTCATCGGCCGGCTCTTCGCGACGCATCCGTCGACCGAGCGCCGCGTTGACCAGCTTCGGGACCTCGAGCGCGAAATGCAATCGTTCTAAGGAGCTGACACCGTCACACCACCTATGGGACTACTCGACGGACTCCGCGCCATCCTGGGTTCGCGCGCCGAGACCGACGCCGGACGCGACGCCGATCCCGAGGACCTCTTCGGAATGAGCACCGCCTACCTCACGATGGAGGCCGATCTGGGATACGAGTCAGTGGATGTCGCCGCGCTCTGTTTCTCCGGCGTCGACTCGACGGACTTCCGCGACGCCGTCGACGAGGTGGAAGCGATCCTCGACGCCGGACAGGAGGAGACCGGCACGGAGTTCTCTGTGTCGTCGGACGACCACGGCTACCACTGGGTCGTCCTCGCGGACGACGACCCGGAGGACCTGATCACGAGCATGCACTTCGCCGCGGACACCTTCATCGAGCACGGCTACGGCTCGCGCCTGCTTGCCGCCGTCTTCGCCTACGAAAACCGCGACGGCCCCGCCTACTGGATCTATTCGTTCCGTCGCGGCCGCTTCTATCCCTTCGTCCCCCGGTCCGGCCGGGAGCGCGACTCGAGTGCGGAGTTCACCCTCGAGTCGGCATTAGACGGCGAACTCGAAATCGAGCGCGACAAGGAGTACTGGTATCCGCTCTGGCCCAGCGAGCGCGGGACCCATCCCTGGGAGCTGTCTCTTATACACATCTCTGATGGCGCGAGG
>NZ_AOIJ01000052.1:119045-156395 GCF_000337175.1 Natrinema gari JCM 14663
CCCGTGTCCCCGGTGGGCGGTGACACCTACTGTTATGCCGGTGCAGTCGGTAGCCGCGACCAGTGACTGAGTGGACCCAGTGCAAGGCCGATCCGCACAATTCGGGGCGTCGCCGCGAGCTCGAGGGGCCGGCCCGCGTGAGCGAGGCGTGGACGACCGATCTCGTCGGCCCGCCGGGGTCGCCGGTGCTCGATCGGGACACCGTCTACGTCGGCACGGCTCGGGGGAACTGCTACGCACTCGAGCGGGAGACGGGTCGTCGCCGGTGGACGTTCGAGACGACGGCGGCGACCGACGCGACGCCGGTCGTCACCCGCGAACGACTGTACCTCGGAACGGCCGACGGGACCGTCTCCGCCCTCGATCCTGCCACCGGCGAGGAACGGTGGCGGACGGCGCTGCCGGGCTCGCTCGAGGCGGCCCTCGCCCTCTCGAACGGCCGGCTCTACGCCGGCCACGCGGACGGTCTCTCCGCGCTCGAGGCCGAAACGGGGACGGAACTGTGGACGCACGAGACCGACTCGGCCGTCGTCGGCGCGCCGGCGATCGCCGACGGACGGGAGGGAGAGCAGCGCCGCTCCGCGCTGGGCGAAGCCCTGGGTGACGACCCACTCGAGCCGGAAGCGCCGTCGCTGCGCGACGCGGAGCGAGTCCGGGAGCCGGATCAACAGTGGGGCGCGACCGAGGAGCGAGTGTTCGCGGGGACCACGGCCGGGACGGTGCTGGCGCTCGCGGCCGAAACGGGCGAGGAAGCCTGGACTGCGCCGGCTACCGGAGCGGTCGCTGGCGGCCCGACGATCGCCGACGGGCGGGTCTACGTCGGTGACGACGGCGGGACGCTGCTCGCGCTGGACGCCGGCACCGGGCAGACGTGGTTCTCCTACGAGATCGGCGACGGCTTCACCACGTCGGTGACCGTGCTCGCGGCCGCCGAGACGACGTTCATCGGTGCCGACGACGGCTACTGTCACGTTACCGATACGACCGTCGGCCGGCGAAAACTGCGCGGGTGGCTGTTCTCGCGGAAGGGGATCGAACTCGACGGCCCGATCCGTTCCTGTCCCGTCGTCGCCGGCGACGTGCTCTGCGTCGGCGACGCGACCGGCTCGCTCTACGGGATCGACGTCGACGACGCCGAACCGCTGTGGCAGTTCGCGGCCGACGACGCCATCAGCGGAACCCCCGCGCTCGCCGCCGAACGGCTCTACGTCGGTAGCGAGGCCGAACGACTCCACTGCCTCGAGTGGGATGCCGACGACCGCCCGCACTGAGACGCGATCTCGCTTCTTCGACGCGCCTTCGTATTTCAATGCACGCCCTTCCCTTCGATCGACCCCGTCGCCGGCCCGCACTTTCACTTTCACTTCCCTGTTAACGAGGGTTTATGAGGGGGCCGGCACAACGAGGGAGTATGCCCGAATCTGATCTCGAGGAACTCCCCGGCGTCGGACCGGCGACCGCAGACAAACTTCACGATGCAGGCTTTGACTCCTATCAGAGTCTGGCCGTCGCCTCGCCGTCGGAACTGTCGAACACGGCCGACGTCGGCGAGTCCACGGCCGCGGACATCGTTCGCGCCGCCCGCGATGCCGCCGACATCGGCGGGTTCGAGACCGGGTCGACGGTCCTCGAGCGACGAAACGAAATCGGCAAGCTGAGCTGGCACATCGACGAGGTCGACGACCTGCTCGGCGGCGGCATCGAGACGCAGTCGATAACCGAAGTATACGGCGAGTTCGGGGCCGGTAAGTCCCAGGTCACCCACCAGATGGCCGTCAACGTCCAGCTTCCACAGGAGGTCGGCGGCCTCCACGGGAGCGCCATCTTCATGGACAGCGAGGACACCTTCCGGCCCGAGCGGATCGACGATATGGTCCGCGGACTGCCCGACGAGGCCATCGACGCGACGCTCGAGGACCGCGAAATCGAAGGCTCCGCGGACGACGAGGACGCGGTCGACGAACTCGTTGAGGACGTCCTCGAGAAGATCCACGTCGCGAAGGCGTTCAACTCGAACCACCAGATGCTGCTCGCCGAGAAGGCGAAAGAGCTCGCGGGCGAACACGAGGACTCGGAGTATCCCGTTCGACTGCTCTGTGTCGACTCGTTGACCGCCCACTTCCGTGCGGAGTACGTCGGCCGTGGCGAACTCGCGGACCGACAGCAGAAACTCAACAAGCACCTCCACGACCTCGACAAGGTCGGGAACCTCTACAACGCCGCCGTCATCGTCACCAACCAGGTAGCCTCGAACCCAGACTCCTACTTCGGCGACCCGACCCAGCCGATCGGCGGCAACATTCTGGGCCACAAGTCGACGTTCCGGATCTACCTCCGCAAGTCCAAGGGTGACAAGCGGATCGTTCGACTGGTCGACGCGCCGAACCTGGCCGACGGCGAGGCCGTCATGCGGGTGCAGGACGAAGGCCTGAAGCCCGAATAGGCGTTTCCGTCCGCTACAGCATTTCTGTGCCGTTTTATCGAGCACCGTCACGTCCCCCGGAGAGCGGGAAGCACGGCCTGCCGGTGAACCCTGGCGAACGGTCACCTGCCGCCCGCGATGGCGATTGCTTATAACTGAATGCCGCTTCTCGTGTCCCGTCGTCCGTCCGCGAGCGCAGCGCTCGTTTTCCGAAATCATCCCGTCTCGACGCTCTGTCGCCCGCTCGTCCCGATGCCGGACCGGCGATGACCGACTCGATTCGCGCTCGAGCAGCCTTCGGCGCGGCGATCGATCGGTGGGTCATGCCCGCTGCTTAGCCGCGCTGTCTGCCGAATAGCTTCGTTTCAGCAATTCCGATATAAGCTTTAGGTTGGCCTAAAAACCAGTACGCTTTTATTGGTTTAGGCTGGCCTAAAGACTGCATGCCGACGAAGCAATTACCATTGGATCGGGTCGAAAGGCAGTCACCGCGGCGAGGTGAGCGGTCGTGACCGACGGTGGATCGTCGGCCGAACGGCTCCTCGCACAGCAGGCGCGTCGGGAGTCGAACGCGAGAACGTATCCCCGCTCGCTGCCGCTCGCGATCGAACGCGCCGAGGGTGCGATCATCGAGTCCGTCGACGGCGACGAGTACGTCGACTGTCTGGCGGGTGCGGGGACGCTCGCGCTCGGTCACAACCATCCCGCAGTCGTCGAGCGAATGGAGGACCTGCTCGAGCGCGGTCGGGCCGTCCACACGCTGGACCTGACGACGCCGGTCAAAGAGCGGTTCGTCGATCGGCTGCTCGAGAGCCTTCCCGACGAGTTCGCCGAGAACGCGCGGGTCCAGTTCTGTAGTCCCGCCGGGACTGACGCGGTCGAGGCCGCGTTGAAGGTGGTGAAAACGGCCACCGGCAACCGGTCGATGCTGGCCTTTCAGGGCGGCTATCACGGGATGACCAACGGCGCGCTCGGACTGATGGGCGATACGGCGGCGAAGGAACCGGTTCCGGGACTGATGCCGGACGTCCATCATCTCCCGTATCCCTACGAGTTCCGCTGTCCGTTCGGGCTCGGCGACGAGGATTGCTGGCGGACAAGCGCCGAGTACGTCGAGCGAACCCTCTCGAATCCGGAGAGCGGAATCGTCGACCCCGCGGGGATGATCCTCGAGCCGGTCCAGGGTGAGGGCGGCGCGGTGCCAGCGCCCGCCGAGTGGCTCCGGGAGATGCGCCGGCTCACCCGCGAGCGCGACGTGCCGCTGATCGTCGACGAGATTCAAACCGGACTCGGACGCACCGGCGAACTGTACGGCATCGAGCACGCCGACATCGTGCCCGACGTGATGACGCTCTCGAAGGCCATCGGCGGCGGGCTCCCCCTGTCGGTCGTCGTCTACGACGAGTCCCTCGATGTCTGGGAGCCCGGCGCACACGCCGGCACGTTCCGTGGCAACCAGCTCGGCATGGCCGCCGGCACGGCGACCATCGAGTACGTCCTCGAGCACGATCTCGAGGACCACGCCGCCGCGATGGGCGACCGGCTACGAGACCACCTCGCGGAGACGGCCGCGACCTTCGACGTCGTCGGCGACGTCCGCGGTCGGGGGCTGATGCTGGGAATGGAACTCGTCGATCCCGACGGTGAGCCTGACTCGCTCGGTCGCTTCCCCGCGGACGGCGACCTGGCGTCGGCGGTCCAGTCGGCGGCGTTCGACCGCGGGCTGATCGTCGAGACCGGCGGCCGCGACGGCAGCGTCGTCCGGTTCCTCCCGCCGCTGACGATCTCGGCCTCGCGAATCGACCAAATCGGCGACATCGTCCGCGAGAGTATCCGTGCGACCGTCGCGGACGATCACGACCGCACGGAGGCCCCGGTATGACGAGCGACGGACTGGTCGGCCGGTTCCGTTCGGCACCCGACGAGCCGACGCCGCCGCCCGCCGCGGACGCCTTCCTCGGCGATCCGGCCGGCAACGCCGCCTACGAGGACGCGATCGACCGGGCACGCGACTGTCTCGTCGACTCGTTCGCAACGGCCGACGGACCCTACGCGGGGACCGACCACGAGACGCTCCGCGAGCGGATCGACGAGCTGACCGTCTTCCCCGACGAAGGCGACCCGCTTGCGGCCGTCCTCGAGACGGTCGGCGAGGACGTGCTCGCGGACTCCGTCCGGGTCCACGACCCCGGCTGCGTCGCTCACCTTCACTGTCCGCCGGCGATCCCGGCGCTGGCCGCGGAGCTGTTGCTTTCGGGGACCAACCAGTCGCTGGATTCGTTCGATCAGGCCCCGGCGGCGTCCGTCCTCGAAGAGCGCGTCGTCGACGCCTGCTGTGATCTCTTCGACTATCCGGCCGGCGCTGACGGCGTCTTCACCGGCGGCGGCACCGAATCGAACTTCCTCGGCTTGCTGTTGGCTCGCGACTGGTACTGTCAGACGCGGTTCGATCGCGATGTCCAGACCGCGGGGCTGCCGCCCGAGGCGACTGACCTCCGCCTGTGTTGCTCGGCGGCCGCCCACTTCACCGCCGAACAGGCCGCCCACCACCTCGGGCTCGGCGAGGACGCGGTCGTCACGGTCCCGACCGACGACGAGCGGCGGCTCGATCTCGAGGCGCTGGACGAGACGCTCGCGCGACTCGAGAGCGAGGGTCGGCATCCGTTCGCGCTCGTCGGCACCGCCGGCACGACGGACTTCGGCAGTATCGACCCGCTCGCGGAGCTGGCCGACCGGGCCGCCGAGCGCGACCTGTGGTTCCACGTCGACGCCGCCTACGGGGGCGCGTGTGCGATCAGCGACCGTCTCCGGCCGAAGCTCGCGGGGATCGACCGCGCCGATTCGATCGGCGTCGACTTCCACAAGCTGTTCTACCAGCCGATCGGCTGCGGGGCCTTCCTGCTGCGCGACGGCGACCGCTATCGCTTCCTCGAGCGCAACGCGACCTATCTCAACCCTGAGCGCGACGACGCGGCGGGCGTCCCGAACCTCGTCTCGAAATCGACCCGGACGACGCGCCGCTTCGACGCGCTGAAGCCGTTCGTAACGTTCAACGCCCTGGGTCGGACGGGCGTGGCCGACTGCATCGAGTACGTCTGTGACCTGGCCGACGCCGTCGCCGCCGATATTCGAGCCGAACCGGCGCTGGAACTGTGTTGCGAGCCAGCCCTGAGCGCGGTCGTCTTCCGGTATCGGCCGGCCCGATCGGACGCCGCCGCTCGAGCGGCGGCGTCCGACGAGCGGCCCGAATCCGCTTCCACGGCCGCTATCGACCGGGTGAACCGTGCCATTCGGGATGAACTCCTGGCCGACGGCGAGGTCGTCCTCGCTCGGACCGAGGTCGACGGCACCGCCGCGCTGAAGCTCACCCTGTTGAACCCGAAGACGACGCGCTGGGATCTCCGAGCGGCGCTCCAGGCGGTCATCGACTACGGTGAGACGATCGAACGCGATCGAGAGACAATCGATTCCGCATGACTGCACACCCATCCACACGAACGCCGAGCGACGAGCAACGCGTCGACGCGACGCGTGTCGCACGCGACGCGACGATGCACAGCTTCCTGAACTGCTACTGCCACGAAACCGGGACCGGCGAGTTCGTCGCCGCGGCGGACGCCCCGATCGACCGTACACCGCCGAGCGGGCTCGTCCTGCGGCTCCCGCTTGCAGCCCAGGGGATCGAGTGCTTCGCCCCCGTTGCGTATCGATCCCCGACCGGCCGCCATCTGTTCGAGCTGCCCGCCTCCTACCGCGCCGGCTCCGACGGCGACCCGGTCGAACTCGATTACGCGACGCTCGCGACGCTCGTGACGAAGGAACTCGAGCTCACACGCGGCGCGGACCCGAACCGCGACGACCTCCTCGAGCGGGTCGTTCGCTCCTGCCAGAACGTCGAGCGGTACGTCGACGCCCGCGCCGACGACGGCGAGACCCTGTACGGACCGGACTTTACGTTCCGCGAAGCCGAACAATCGCTCGTCTTCGGCCACCTCCGCCACCCGACGCCGAAGAGCCGCCGGGGTATGGAGCGCAACGCCGAGCGCTACGCCCCGGAACTCGAGGGGTCGTTCCGCCTGCACTACGTCCGCGCGGATCCCGACATCGTCGAGAGCGACTCCGCACGCGACGACTCCGCCGCCGCGTGGGTCCGGACGGCCCTCCGGGACGATCCGGCCGTCGACGACTCCGTACTCGCGGACTCCTTCGCCGACGACGCCGTCCTCCTGCCGGTCCATCCGTGGCAGGCCGACCGCCTGCTCGAGCGGCCCGACGTACAGGACCTCGTTTCGGCGGGGAAACTCGAGTCGATCGGCCCGCTGGGTCGCGAATTCTATCCGACGACGTCCGTCCGGACGCTGTACGCCCCGACGGCTCCGTTCATGATCAAGGGATCGCTCGCGGTCGAGATCACGAACTCGGTGCGGACGAACGAGCGGCCGGAACTCGAGCGCGGCGTCGCGATTTCGGACCTGCTGGCGACCGAACTCGGCGACGACCTGCGCGACCGCTACCCCGACTTCGACGTGGTTCGAGATCCGGCGTACCTGACGATCGATCCCGACGTGGTCGACGCCGGCGACGAGTCCGGCTTCGAAGTCGTCCTCCGGGAGAACCCCTTCCGTGGCGAGGCCGCTCGACGGGCGACGCCCGTCGTCGCGCTCTGTCAGGACGCGATCGGGGACGGCCGATCCCGGCTGGGTCGGATCGTCGCCTCGATCGCCGACCGCGAGGGCCGCGACGCCGCCGCTGTCAGCGAGGAGTGGTTCCGCCGCTACCTCGCGATTTCGATCCGACCGCTGCTGTGGCTCTACCTCGAGCGCGGGATCGGGCTCGAGGCCCACCAGCAAAACAGCGTCCTCACGCTGGACGAGGCGGGCTATCCCGATACGTTCCGCTATCGGGACAATCAGGGCTACTACTTCCCCGAATCCGCCTCCGACCGTCTCGAGGAGGTCTGCCCCGGCGTCGGCGAGCGGGCGGGCTCGATCTGTCCCGACGCAGTTGCCGACGAGCGCATCCGCTACTACGTCGTGCTCAACAACGCCCTCGGCGTGATCAACGCCTTCGGGACCGCGGGGCTCGTTCCGGAAGGGCGGCTGCTCGACGTCCTCCGCGAGGAACTCGAGTCGCTCCGGGAGTTCGATCGGCCGGGGACGGCGATCCTGGACCCGCTGCTCGAGTCCGAAACCGTCCCCTGCAAGGCGAACTTGCTGACGCGGTTCCGCGGATTGGACGAACTCGACGCGCCCTCGCTCGACGAGCAGTCGGTGTACGCCGACGTGCGCAATCCGCTGGTCGATCGGCCGGCGTCGGCAACCCTCGACGAATCGTCCCCGTCGGGACCGTCGGAGGTGACCCGATGACGGCTCGCGAGCCGACTCGCGGCTCCCATGCGACGGTCGTCTCGGCGTACGATTTCGAGTACTACGACGAGACGATCGACCGCCACGTCGGCTTCCGGCCGGTCTCGCTCGAGCGCGACCTCGGTCGCCTGCACGCGTGGCTGGGATCGGAGCACGTCAAGCCCTACTGGGACCTCGACGAACCGCTGCCGGCCTTCCGCGAGACGCTGCGGGAGAAACTCGCGGACGACCACCAGACGCTGTACGTCGGCTGTCTCGATCACGTCCCGATGAGCTACTGGGAGCGCTACTGGGCCGCGGCGGACGATGTCGCAGCGTACTACGACGCCGAGCCGGCCGATCAGGGGATTCACCTCCTGATCGGGCCGGAAGAATACCTCGGCGAGGGGTACGCGGTCCCACTGCTCCGCGCGATGGTCGCGCTCCAGTTTCGCCACCCCGAGACCGACCGCGTCATCGCCGAACCCGACGCCCGTAACGAGGCGGTCCTCGCGACCGCGGCCCGGTGTGGGTTCGAACCGCGCCGCGAGTTCGAGTTCCACGAGGCGGACAAGACCGCGACGTTTGCCGTCTGCACGCGCGAGCGGTTCGAACGCGAAATCTGGCCGCCGGCGACGGCCGAGGCCGACTCGCGATCCTCCCGAGGTGAGCGGCGGTGACTGAGCACGGCGGGGCCCGTCCCGCCGAGGCCGACGGCAGCGACGATCGGTCCGTCATCGACCGCGGTCACTACGATGTCCTCGGCATTGGCCTCGGCCCGTTCAACCTCGGGCTCGCGGCGCTGCTCGACGGCGCGGACGCCGCGCTCGACCTCGACGCGGTCTTCCTCGAGCGCGAACCCGAATTCGCCTGGCACGAGGGGATGCTGATCGAGGGTGCCACTCTCGAGGTGCCGTTCCTCGCGGATCTGGTGACGCTGGCCGATCCCACCAACCCGCACAGCTTCCTCAATTACGTCCGCGAGCGCGACCGCATCTACGAGTTTTACTTCTACGAGACGTTCCAGATCCCGCGCCGTGAGTACGACGCGTACCTGCGCTGGGTCGCCGAGCGCGTTCCGACGACCCAGTTCGAGCGCGAGGTGACGAGCGTCGAGTCCGAGGCCGACGGCGACACCGACGACGCGGCGGCGGGCGGTCCGTTCGTCGTCGAGGCCGTCGCCCCCGAGACGGGCCAGCGCTACCGCTACCGGGCCGACGACCTCGTCATGGGCGTCGGCTCCCGGCCCGCCCTGCCGGCGGTCGCCCGCGACCACGCCGACGGCACCGCGCCGCTGTTTCACACCGCCGACTACCTCGAGCGCCGCGCCGACGCCCTCGAGACCGACGCGATCACCGTCGTCGGCTCCGGGCAGAGCGCCGCCGAGGTCGTGTTGGACCTGCTCGAGCGCCAGTCGACCCACGGCTACCGACTCGACTGGCTCACCCGCTCGGACGGGTTCTTTCCGATGGAGTACTCGAAACTCGGGCTCCAACATTTTACGCCCGAGTACACGCGGTACTTCTACGACCTGCCCCAGTCGCGCAAGGATGACCTGCTCGCCGACCAGGACCTGCTGTACAAGGGGATCGATCCCGAGACCAGCGAGCGGATCTACGATACGCTCTACGAGCGGTCGATCGGCGACCGCGACCCCGACTTCGGCATGCTCGCGACGACCGAAGTCCGCGATCTCGAGCGGGTCGCGGGCAACTACTGGCTCGCGTGCGAACAGCGCCACCAGGAGCGGGCGTTCGTCCTCGAGACCGACGCCGTGATCTTCGGCACGGGCTATCGGCGGCCGACGCCGACGTTCCTCGAACCGATCGCGGACCGGATCGCGTTCGACGACCGGGGGCGGCTCTCCGTGACTGCGGACTATCGCCTCGATGGGGCGTTCGGCGGCCCGGACGACGACGCCGGCCGCGTGTTCGTCCAGAACGCCGCGTTGCATAGCCACGGCGTCGGGACGCCGGACCTCGGACTGGGCTGTTATCGGAACGCGGTCATCGTCGATCGGCTCGCCGATCGAGCGGTGTACCCCGTCGATCGGACCACCGTCTTCCAGGACTTCGACGTCGACCAGTTCGCCGACCACGCGTCGGTACACACCGACGGACCGCAATCGCTGTCGCTCAACACGGAGTAACTCATGCAGAACCCACGACACGACACCGAGACGGAGTACGGACTCGACGGAATCGCGACGCTAGACGACGTGCTGACCGCGGACCGCTGGACCGATGTCGGGCGGGAGCTGCTCGGGAAGATTCTTCAGGAGTTCACCTACGAGGACATCCTCGAGCCGGAGCCGATCGACGACCCGCCGGCCGACGACTCGGACGGCGAGTGGCGCACGTACGAGATCGCTCTCGAGGGGGTCCGGTATCGCTTCGACGCCGTCGAGCGGTTCTGGAACTCGATCAGCGTTCGCGCCGACTCGATCGAGCGCGACGCCGGCGATGGGTTCGAACCCGCCGACGATCCCCTCACGTTCGTCGTCGACCTCGAGCCGACGATCGACATGGATTCGATCACCGCCAGCCATCTGGTTCGGGAGTACACGAACACGCTGCTGGCGGACGCCCACATCGACGCCGACGAGAGTGCCGCTCCCGCCGAGCGCTCCGTCGGCACTGAGGCCGACCGGTCGGTCGTCGACATGTCCTACGCCGAGATCGAGGGCGAGATGACCGGCCACCCGTGGCTCACGTTCAACAAGGGCCGGATCGGCTGGGGGTACGACGACTACCGCGACTACGCGCCCGAGCGGTCCGAACCGATCCGGCTCTCGTGGTGTGCCGTCTCCCGCGAGGCCGCCGCGTTCGTCAGCGTCGCGGATCTCGACCACGAGACGCTGCTCGAGTCGGAACTCGGCGACTACTACGCGGAGTTTCGGGCCGAACTCGAGGGGCGCGGGCTCGAGCCCGACGACTACTTCTTCGTGCCAGTCCACGACTGGCAGTGGGAGAACGCAATCGTCCCCCTGTTCGGCCGGCAGCTCGCGACGGACGACATCGTCCCACTGGGGACCGGACCGGACGAATATCTGCCCATGCAGTCGGTCCGGACGTTCGTCAACGCCGACGAGCCGACGAAACACAACGTCAAGCTTCCGATGCAGATCATCAATACGCTCGTCTGGCGTGGCCTCCCCGGCGAACGCACCGAGGCCGCGCCGCTGGTCACGGCATACGTCAAAGACGTTCGGGACTCGGACCCGTTCCTGCGTGACGAGTGCGAGGTCGTCCTCCCCGGCGAAATCGCGGGCGTGAACTTCGATCACCCGACGTTCGACGCGCTCGAGGCCCCCGCCTACCAGTACAACGAACTGCTGGGCTGTGTCTGGCGCGAGAGCGTGACGGCCCTCATCGACGACGACGAACGGGCGATGACGCTCTCCGCGCTGTTGCACGTCGAGGACGGCGAGCCGGTCATCTCGAAACTCGTCGAGCGTTCCGATCTCGAGCTCTCCGAATGGCTCGACGAACTGTTCGCCACGATGCTCCCGCCGCTCCTGCACTACCTCTACCGGTACGGAACAGCCTTCTCGCCACACGGGGAGAACACGATCCTCGTCCTCGAAGACGACCGCCCGTCCAGGCTCGCCGTCAAGGACTTCGTCGACGACGTCAACGTCGCCGAAGCACCGCTGGCGGAACTCCAGGGACTGCCCGACGACCTTGACGACGTGCTCCTCTCGGTTCCCCCGAAGGAACTGCGTCTGTTCGTCGTCTACGGGCTGTTCGTCGGTGTCTATCGCTACCTGTCGGACCTGCTGAGTCGCCACCACGACTATCCGGAGGCCGAGTTCTGGGGGCAGGTTCGGACCGCGATCGAGGACTACCACGACCGGTTCCCCGAACTCGAGGAGCGGTTCGAACTGTTCGACCTGCTCGAGCCGACGCTCCCGAAGCTGACGCTGAACCGCAATCGGATGATCGATATCGGCTACGGCGACCGTCCCGAGCGCCCCCACGCGATCGAGCACGGCACCGTCCCGAACCCGCTGTACGAGGTCGGACCTGAGCGGTAACAGCACCAGCAACGCGCGCCGAGATCGACAGCGCCGATCGGGAAAAGAGAACGCGGCTCTCGATGTTCGGTTTCCGGCGGCGACGAAGCGGCGTCAGTCGTCCTCGGTCGTCGTCTTGTCGACGTCGAGTTCGCCCTGATAAATCTCCGCGCCGTCCTGTGCCACCTTTTCGGCGAGGACGGCACATTTGACGCGCATCGGCGAGATGTCGACACCGAGCATGTCGATCACGTCGTCGCGGTCCATCTCCTGAAGTTCCGACAGCGTCGTGCCCGCGAGTTCGCCCGAGAGCATGCTGGCGGCGGCCTGACTGATCGCACAGCCGTCGCCCCGGAAGGCGACCCGTTCGATCGTCTCCCCGTCGTCGGCGAGTTTGACATCCATGCGAATCTCGTCGCCGCACATCGGGTTCTCCCCGATGTGGGTAAAAGTGGGATCCTCGAGTTCCCCGTAGTTACGCGGGTTCTTGTAGTGGTCGAGAATCTGCTGTCGGTACATATCGGAGCCCAGTCCCATTGTTGGATACGGATAGGCCAGTGAGTTGTAAAAGGGTTCCGGGGCCGAAAGCAGGCTCCCAGACCCGGATTCGGCGGGTTCGAGGCTGTCGCACGGTTTTCGACGACTCGAGGATCGTCGTCCATGAACAGGGAGCCGCTGATGGCGCTATGCCGACCCTCGATCGGTGCGGGAACACAAACCCTCTCAGAAGTTTGTTGTTTTATCTTTTCCGGAGAGACAGTCAGCCGTCGCCGTCCGGTTCGTCACGCCTCGCCCGCGACTTCCCTCTCGAGTCGCTCGAGAAAGGCGCGAACGAACGCCACACGCTCCGCGGCGAGGTCCCGACCGACATCGGTGTACATCCGCGCCGGCAGGTCGAGAATCTTCTTGTGGACGTGGTTGTACTGGGTCGCGCCGGCGTCGGTGTCGTCCGCGGCGACCGGCTGGGCGGGGTCGTGGATCGGCTCGCCGATCTCGCCGCCGTAGGCGAACACGCGGGCGATGCCGACCGCACCGAGCGCGTCGAGGTTGTCCGCATCCGAGACGAGTTTCGCCTCGAGCGTGGCGGGTTCGACGTCGTTCGAGTAGCGATGGGCGTGGATACAGTGCTGGACGCGTTCGACCGTCTCCGTCGCCGCGCCGAGATCGCGCATGATCCGGCCACCCTCTCGCATCCCCCACGTCGCGTGATCGTCGATCTCGCCGCGGTCCTCCCTGGAGCGACCGATATCGTGGAGGGCAACGGCGAGACGAATCACGCGGTCGTCGACCGGGTCCGGATGGCGGTCGACGAGGGTCTCGGCGAGCGTGTCGACCCGCTGGACGTGGTGCCAGTCGTGGGCCGGTGACGCGTCGTCGAAATACGGGCGTGCGCGGTCGCGAACTGCCTCGAGCATTACTGCGTGATTTCGACAGCTGGAAAATAAGTGTGCCGTCCGTGGGGTCCGGCGGCGGCCGACGGACAGCGACGTGGGTCGTCTCAGATGGTTGCGGTCGAAGGTCGCCCGCTCTCGCGATCACTGCGACGACGTCTGGACGATCGCGAACCAGAACTCCTCGATCGATCGAACGAACTCGACGAAGTCCTCGGGTTCGACCGGCTTCTGCATGTAGGTGTCCGCCTCGAGCCCGTGTGACCGGATGATCTTCTCCCCGGCGTCGGAACTGGTGAGTACGATGACTGGAATCTCGGCCAGCACCGGGTCGTTTTTCAGTTCCGAGAGGATGTCGATCCCGCTCTTGCCGGGCAACTGGGGCTCGAGGAGGACGATGTCCGGACACGATTCGTCCGCGTATTCGTTTCGCTGATGGACGAAATCGAGCGCCGAGTCGCCGTCGGAGACGATGTGAATCGTGTTCAGGAGTTTCGCGTCCCTGAACTGTTCCGCGAAGAGCCGGCTGTCGCCGGGGTTCGGCTCGACCAGCAGGATATCGATTTGCTCCCCCGTTCGTTCGCCTTCCGTGGACATTTGGGGGACGGTACCACGTGTACAGGTAAAACATCCGTGTCACGCTCGCTGAACAGTCACCGAACCCATACCAGTTGGTTCGGCGCGGACGCCGTCTCCACTACCGCGACCGAATTGCGAGTCGCGTCGCGACGGCGAGCGGTCGATCCTTGGATACTCGAGCCGTGTACGGTATTTCTCCAGGCGGTGAACAATAGATATGAGTTACTATGGACTGACAATCAGCATGGAAGTCGCTCTCCAAACGCGCGAGCGGAGGGTCACGTATCGATAATGCCCCGGGTGTCAGAGCACCCGAGACTGGCTTCCAATCCCCACCGAGGAAGTTGCAAGCATGATTGCGTACATTCTACCGGGATATAAACGTCCCGCACGACGACGGAATCAACACCACCGACCAGCGACAGCGCCCGATGCTCGGGACCGGCCGCAGCGGCCACGGCGGTCGCGATGACCGGTCACGACGAGCGGGTCGATCCGGCCAGTACGAGGACGGAGCCGGCCGATGAGGCGGCTGACGCGACCGACTGGTCGCTTTCCGACTGCCCCGCCTGCGGCCGTCCCGTCTGGGTCGTGACCGTCACCGACCCCAGTGACGCCACCGCCACCCCCTGTGGCTGTTCCGTCCCGCCCGGCAGCCTTGAGCGCGAATAACGGGCCGCCGAGCACTCGTTTTTTGTCGTTGCTCGAGTCGCCTCCTCGCACGTGAGGGGTCCCGACGTGCCTGACCGGAGAGACCTTGCTTCAACCCTACCAGGGTCCTGCTGAAACCTCCTGAACGCGGTCGCGATGCGGAAGCAACTCGTCGCTTCAACCCTACAAGGGTCCTTCTGAAACACTACTTAGTTTTAACCCACTATTCCGTGTTCTACTGCTTCAACCCTACAAGGGTCCTTCTGAAACCGTCAGTAGTCATCGGTGATCCACTCCAGTTCCAGTGGCTTCAACCCTACAAGGGTCCTTCNCTACAAGGGTCCTTCTGAAACCGTCAGTAGTCATCGGTGATCCACTCCAGTTCCAGTGGCTTCAACCCTACAAGGGTCCTTCTGAAACCGTTCGGGTCGCGCAACGTCGGCGCGAGAAAGACGGCTTCAACCCTACAAGGGTCCTTCTGAAACCATGCTTCATATCGGTCCTACAGTATCTAATACGCTTGGATTAACGGCACTCGTTTCGTCGACCGTTACTTCTGGAATACCTCCCGGGGGTCGACGAACGTTCCATAATTCCGAGACGAGCGGTGGGGACGCGAACAGTTCCCTCATCCCTCCGAAGCGGTAACTCCACTTCGAACCTTGGCTCGCGGTGCTTGCTGAGACGGCCCTCGAGCGCCAGTGAACGTGTCGTGTCTCGCGGTCAGCGTTCGCTTACGCGAACAACTGCCGCGCGTTGTCGATCGCCGCGACCAGGTCGTCGATCTCCGCTTTCGTGTTGTAGACGTAGAACGAGGCGCGAGCCGAGGCCGCGACGCCCAGTTTGTCGTGGAGCGGCTGGGTACAGTGGTCGCCCGCGCGGATCGCGACCGCGTGGTCGTTCATGATCGAGGCGAGGTCGTGGGCGTGGACGCCCTCGAGGTTGAAGCCGACGAGGCCGCCGCGGTCGGGGCCAGGTTCGGGGCCGTAGATCTCCACGTCCGGTTCCGCGTCGAGTTGGTCGTAGGCGTAGCGAGCCAGCTCCTGCTCGTGGGCTTCGATGCGGTCCATGCCGATGTCCTCGAGGTAGTCGATCGCGGCGACGAGGCCGACGGCTTCGGCGATCTGTGGTGTGCCGGCCTCGAACTTCCAGGGGAGGTCGTTCCAGGTGGACTCCTCGTAGGTGACCTTCGTGATCATGTCGCCGCCGTAGAGGTACGGCTGCATGGCCTCGAGAATCGCCTTCTTGCCGTAGAGCGCACCGATGCCGGTGGGGCCGGCCATCTTATGGCCCGAGAACGCGTAGAAGTCGGCGTCGATGGCCTCGACGTCGACGGGCCGGTTGGGAACGGCCTGTGCGCCGTCGATAAACGCCAGCGCGTCGTGGTCGTGGGCGATGTCGACGAGGTCGGAAACGGGGTTGACGGTGCCGAGCGTGTTCGAGACGTGGACCGCCGAGACCATCGCGGTGTCGTCGGTGATGAGGTCGGCGGCGTGGTCCATGTCGAGGCGGCCGTCGTCGTCGATCCGGATGTACTTGACCTCGGCCCCGGTGCGCTTGCCGATCTGTTGCCACGTGACCAGCGAGGCGTGGTGTTCCATCTCGGTGAGGACGATCTCGTCGCCGGGGCCGAGTTCGTTCAGCCCCCACGCGTAGGCGACCAGGTTCTCGGCTTCGGTCGTGTTCTTGGTGAAGACGATCTCCTCGCGGCCGCCGTTGGCCCCGATGAACTCGGCGACGCGGTCGTGAGCCTCCTCGTAGGCGATCGAGGCCTCCTGGCTCAGGTGGTGAATCCCGCGATGGACGTTGGCGTTGTACTCGCGGTAGTAGTCGCTCATCGCGTCGATGACCGGATCGGGCGTCTGGGTCGTCGCCGCGTTGTCGAGATAGACGAGTTGCTCGCCGTTGAACTCCCGCTGCAGGATCGGGAACGCCTCCCGAATCGCGCCGACGTCGAGCGCCTCGAGGTTCCGTTGGCTCATTGGTGAGTAGAACGGACCGCACACAAAACACTCCTTCGGTCCGAAACCGGCCGCGCGGTCCGGCCGCGGGTCGAACCGGCTTGGCTTGCCGATACGAGGCTGGTTCCGACACAAGCGGGCTGGCGGCTCAGGCCACGATGCGCTGGGCGAGCAGTGTGGGTCACGGGGGGAGATGAGTGGAGTGGGGAGGAAAGGTGGATGGAGACGGGGTGGAGGGGAGCGGCAGGGGAGTGGTGGAGCGGTTCTGGTGGGTTCCCTGCCGCAGTGAGTCGGTCGACGGCCGCACGGATAGGGGTGGCTCCAAACACGTTTGGTATCCGATAGGGGGAGACGACGGACGGCGAGCGCAGTTCGCCGCCGGCGATCTGGAGCGTGACCGGTCGAGATGGAGCGGCCGGCCGTCGATGTCTCGGCTGCCGTCTGCAGGGGCATCGATGGCCGTCGTCGGGCTCTCTATCGTGTTCGTCGCCCGCTGGGAACTGCTAACCGCCGGCCCGTACTGGAAGGGCAAGTACGAGCCCACGACGATCTCGGTGGCCAGTTTGTCGTCGGCAAAGCTGGGGGTGAATTGCTCGAGAACGAGACAGCACGTTGCGGCTTCGACTCCCGTCCGGCAAATCGGTCTCCATCGGCGCTTGCCCGGCCGCGACCGGTGCGCGGTTCCCACCGGCTTATACGGCCCGCTGTGAATCGGTTCAGCAGACCGTATCACTGCATCTGCAACAACTGCGCGTGCAGCGTCGCCCCCACCTCGAGGACGTTCGCCTCGTCGACGAACCCCTCTTCGACGGCGAGTTCGACGGCGCGGGTGCCGACGATGTTGGCGACGTCCGCCTGGGCGAGACTCTCGACCGCTGCGCGCTCGTCGACCACATCGGTGCCGTAGAATTCCTCGGTGACGGTCAAGGAGAGCTCGCCGTCCTCGAAGGTCTCGCCGAGCACGTCCTCGTCGCAGACGGCGACCAGCAGCCCCTCCTGTGTCTGTCGCTCGTTGACGATCATCCGATCACTCGAGCTCCCGCTCGCGGTCCTCGTCCGCGTCGTCTCCGATGCCGAGATCGGCGACGCCGAGGTCATCCAGTCCGATATCGCCCTGTCGCTGGGGCGGTGTCTGGCGGTTCGCGCCGCGACCGCCGCGGCCAGCGCCGGCACCGCCACGTCCGGCTCCCGGACCGCCGCCAGCGCCGGCATCGCCGCTCGCCTGCCCGTACATCTCCTCGCGGTCGTCCATCATCTCCCGTTCGGCCTGCTCGCGCATCCGATTCGCTTCGTCGGCGATCTCCTCGGCCTGATCGAACTCGCCGAGTTCCTCGAGGATCTCGGCTTTCGTCTCGAGCACCTTGGCGTTGCGCAGGCCCAGCCGGATCGCGTTGTCGACGCAGTTGAGCGCTTCCTCGGACAGCCCGCGTTCCGAGAGGAAGAACGCGCGGTTGAACCAGCCTGCGGCGAAGCGCTCATCGATCTCGATGGCGCGCTCGGCGTGTTCTAAGGCCTCGCTCGTCTCGCCGAACTCCCAGAGGGCGTAGGCGAGGTTGGTCTCGGCGGTGGCAGCGTGTTCGCTCTCCTCGTCGATGCGTAAGGCCTCTCGGTGAGCGCCGATCGCCTCGTCCCACTCCTCGAGTTCGCCGTGGGCGACGCCCTTGTTCACCCACGCCTCCTGCTCGAGTTTGTCGTCCTCGGCGTAGCGGGCGGTTCGCTCGAAGGCGTCGGTGGCCTGTTCATAGCGGTTGATCTGCATGTAGCTCAGGCCGATGTCGAGCAGTTCGCTCGCGTCGACGTCGTCCTGGTCGATGTTGTGCTGGTCGAGCGTGTCGGTGACGACACGGGAGTCGACGGGGTCGACCTTCGACGGGTCGATGCCGAGCTCCGGCGGATCCAGGTCGAACTCCTCGTACGGATCGCCGAACCCCTCTCCCTCGGAGAAGCGATGGTCGCGATCGTCGTCTCGGTCAGTCATGAGTTGAATGTCGCGGCGACGACTGTTAAGGCCTGCGACCCGGGTATCGGCGGCGTTTCGCTCCCCTCGAGTCCCGGCGGACCCCGGCTCTCAGACGCGCTCGCCGAGGCGTCTGGTGACCCCGCGGAGCGACTGGGTCACCGCCGCCGGATGTGGCAGCCCGAGGCGATATCGGAGCCGGTCCTGTCGTTTGAGCGGCTCGAACACGGCGGGCTCTCTGAGTTCCCAGATCCGCGCCCGCCCCCGTCCACCCCGTCGATCGAGGACGGCGTTGGCCGCGCGGCGACCGGCCTCGTTGGCCGACTCCATCGAGGCGAGATCGGTGTTCGTTCGCACGTAGTCGCTCGCCAGCGTGAGGTTCCGGACGCCGACGTCGGCCGGCGGCCGGTTCCGGAGCGACCCCACGGTGTTGATCAACAGCGGCGAGCGGTTCTCGACGCCGGTTTCGGTTTCGACGATCGACGGATCGAGGAACCACTCGACCAGCATGTCGTCCCGCAGCCGCCGGTCGGCCCCGTTCAGGTGGGTCTTGAGTTGCGCCCAGACCTCCGCGGCGATCTCCTCGCGCGTACAGTCTCTGGCTGGCTTCTCGTGGACGATTCCCGGTGTATCCCAGTCGGAGGCGATCACCGACAGGACCCCTTCGACATCGTCCGGACCGCGCGTCTCGAGGTCGTAGTCGGTCCAGAACTGACGCTGCGAGATCGAGGTCAGCGCCCACGGGGCGTCCGCGTAGACCTGGTGGCCCCGCGTCAGTTCGACATCCTCGGAGAGGTAAAACTGGATGCCGTTCATCCAGGCCGTCTCGAGGCGCTCGATCCGGCCCAATTCCGGCGCGGCCCGGCGCAGTGCAGGCGTGACGAACGCGGGGGCGACTTCCACCGGAACGGCCAGCACGAACTCGTCGGCCGCGATCGTTCGACCGTCGGCCAGTTCGACACCGGTGATCCGTCGTCCATCGAACGCGAGGTCCCGTACAGGGGTGTTCGCCCGGAACTCGACGCCGAGCGTCTCGAGGTGGCGCACCCACGGATCGATCCAGGCCTCGTTCGTCGGCGCGTTCAGGATTCGCTCGGTCGGCTCGCTCGGATCGAGTTGGCCGAACAGCAACTGCAGGTAAATGGTGCCGACAGTGCGGGCGCTGCCGACCTGCGGGCGGAGCGCGACGAGCGCCTGGGTGGCGTAGGCGAGTCGGTCTCGAAACTCCTGTGAGCGGTGCTCGGCGTCGATGAACTCCCACCAGGAAATCTCGTCGAGTTCCGCCTCGCGCCGCTGTTCGCAGGCGGTCAGCAGGTACAGCAGTCGCTCGAGCAGGAAGCGAACGTCCTCGCGGGGCAGGTCCTCGGCGAAGGCCGGCCGCAGCGCCTCGAGCCAGCCGCGCAGCGAGTCGGGCGAACTGGTCTCGGCGATCCGCTCCGGGGCTGTCGTACTCGCGATGAGCGTCGCCTCGGTCTCGACGAGGTTGTCCGCGACCGTCCCGCCGTCGGTCGGAATGCGCTCCATCGTCTCGACGACGTGGCGGTAGAACGCCGGGAAGAAGCGAAAGCCGTGCTCGCCGTGTAGCGCCCCGGATTCGTCCGTGATGGGCATCGATCGGGCCTTCCCGCCAAACCGGTCGTTCGCCTCGAAGACGGTCACGTCGAGCCCGCGGTCGGCGAGTTCGTGAGCCGCGGTGAGGCCGCCGATACCACCACCGAGGACGGCTACGTCAGTCATTGGCGTTCCTCGGCGGTCGATCCGCATAACGGGCGTCCCTAACCACGAACCCCCTCGGGAGGGGCACGCTCGTCACGGGCCGGTCCGCGTCGCCGTCAGTCTTGAGTGTGCCGCCCGCGAGGGTTCGACTATGCGACTGTTCGTCAGCGTCGACCTTCCTGACGACCTCGCGGACCCGGTCGCCGACCTGCAAGCCGAGTTCGCCGACGCCAGCGGGCTCGCTTTCACCGATCCCGAGCAAGCCCATCTCACGCTGAAGTTCCTCGGCGAGACTGCCGAGGACCGACTCCCTCCCCTCGAGCGGGCGCTGTCCGCCGCGGTCGACGACGCCGATGTCGACCCCTTCACGGTGCGCTACGGCGGGTTGGGGGTCTTCCCGAGTCTCGACTACATCAGCGTCGTCTGGCTGGGCGTCGAAGCGGGCGGCGAGGAACTCACGCGGCTCCACGAGGCCATCGAGGATCGGACGACGGCGATGGGGTTCGATCCCGAAGACCACGAGTTCACGCCACACGTCACGCTCGCCCGGATGCAACACGCCGGCGGTAAGGACCGTGTACAGGACCTCGTCCGGGAACGCGAGCCGACGATCGGCGAGGCTCGCATCGACGAAATCCGCCTGACAGAGAGCACGCTCACGGATGCGGGGCCGGTCTACTCCACAGTCGAATCCGTCCCGCTCGAGTGAGCCTCGAGCCCCGGAACTGCGCAGTGGCGAGTGCCGCCGCTGGTATCCCGGTCCGGAACAGCGGCTGTCGCCGTAGGAGGTGCGTATCGTGTCTCGGCCGGCTGTAGTCAGGCACTACGGACGGTGGTCTCAAGGTCCGGTCTCGCATACTGCCCGCGAGACGATGGGACCCGGACTCGACGAACGCTCGTCGGGCGGTTCGCACAGCCGATGGCACGTTACGCGCCGAGAGGCACTCGTTGCACTCGGCGGCGCGGCCCTGGCCGCCTCGACCGGTCCATCGAAGACCACGATGGCGGCCGATCGCAGCCGCGACGGACTCGTTCGCGTTCGCGTCTACCCCGGGCGCGTCCCGTTCCCCGCCCGGGTGCGGTACGGACTCGACGACCTGCGTCGCGACTGGCCGACGCCACTCCGAGACGCGCTGGCGGCCATCGAGGAGGCGTTCGATCAGGTCCTCGCCTACGCCCGCGACCGCTCTCGGCTCGAGAGCGTCGACATACGCGTCGAGCGCGGCGCTCCGATCCGATTCCCGCCCGCATCGATACCGCTCTCGATCGACGCCGTGCTCCCGTCGCTGCGGTGCCTTCTCGAACGGTTTCGCGACCGCATACGGTCCCGAAACGCGCTCACTGGGCGCTGCTGTCACGTCCTCCTCGAGTGGTCGCCGCTGAATTATCGCATCGGCTACGGCGGGACGCTGGCACCGCATTCGATTACCGGCGAGGCCGACGGCGGCGACACCGGTGACGCACAAGCGGTCGTCAACGTCGGCGCGACCGAGGTGTGGGACTCGCGCCCGGTGACGCGAGCGATGGCGATCCACGAGGCGATGCACACGTTTCTCCCGGACGATATCGTCGACGCGATCGGCGACGCGGTCTGCGATCACGAACTCGGGACCGCCGTACGAACGGACGCAGAGACGCTGGAGGTGTCACCGATGGCGACCGCCTACGCCGGCCCCGACCGGATCGGTGGCGGGACCCGCTTTCACGGCACCGGCTGTTGCGATCGGAGCCGGTTCTACCGCCACGACGGCACCGACGGCATCGACACCTGGACCTACACGACCGAACTCAGCGAGGCGACGTGTGAGGCGGTGACCCGCTATCTCGAGCGGCAATTCGCGATCTCGTAGCAAAAGATCGATTCTCTGAGGTTTCGTGACGTCTCTATCGTGTTTGGTTATCGCTTTATCGAGCATTACATTCCGTAGTCAGAAATCAGCTCAAGTCTCTTTTCGGTGGGTGGATGCGTTCGAAAGAACTGGGACCGAAATCGAGGGGACGATTTTCGAAGCGACCACGGAGAGGTGACGTTGTCATCTTCATCCCAGTACGTCACTGACTCCTCGTCATCGGTTCGCAACTTGAGGGGGAGAATCGATAGCGCTGACACCGAATTGACAGCTCGAAGATCCTCCGATGGCATCGTTTCGATCCGCCGGTCCAGCGTCCGGAGAGCACTCGCCAACGGTCCAGCCGAGCCGATAACTTCAACGGCGGCCCGATCTGCGGCGAGTTCTCGAGTCCTAGAGCAAACGGCAACGATCCCCTGTGTGATTACCAGCCCGACGAGACCGACGATCGTGAGAAGGATGGCGGTAACCAGATCACGGTCTGCCAACTCCGGGAATCGAGCGACAAGCCCAGCCGCCAGTACTGTTGGGACCGATATAACGGTCATTACTATCGCGTCACGGTTCTTTACGTGTGCGAGTTCGTGAGCAATAACGGCCTCGAGTTCGTTTTCGTCGAGTGCTTTGAGCGTTCCCGTCGAAAGAATAAGGCGGATTGCCGTTGGTCGAACACCGACGACCATTGCCTCAGGTGCAGGGCTGTCCGAAACCGCGATGGTCGGTGCTGGGATGTCGAGCATCGAGGCGACCCGATTTACCGTTGCATGGAGTTCAGGGTAGTCCTCGACCGGTACCGGTGTGGCAGTTGCCGCTCGTTCGATTGTCGCTGGACCGCGATACTCGAGAACGACGACTCCGAGGAGTAAGACGATCGTTGGAACGGCAGAGAGTAGCATGGCGGTCGAGAGTGGGACCCGAAAGAACAGGAGAATACCGACGAATACGCCCCAGATAGAGATAACGAACCCGGTAGTAGCCATGACTAACAACGTTACTGAGAGGATCATCCGCAAAACGAGTGACCGTTTTATCGACCTAGTCATTGGTTACGAGTATTGATGTCCAGTATTTTTTCCTACCGAAGACTGTCGCTCGCCGATAGGAACTGGCGTTACTAGCGAGTACGACTGCATCGGAGCTGTCTTGTTGCGATGAATTCCCTGCATTCATCGTTCGATCAAGGAAAGACAACCATTCCGCACTGGGATCTCAGAATCGGGGTCCCTGCAAGATGGACAAGATTTTATGCCAGCGTAGGCTACGTCCGGCTACTATGGGTAAGAAATCGAAGGGCAAGAAGAAGCGACTTGCCAAACTCGAGAACCAGAACAGCCGCGTGCCGGCCTGGGTTATGATGAAGACGGACATGGAAGTCCAGCGGAACCCGAAGCGACGCAACTGGCGGCGTAACGACACCGACGAATAACGATGAGTGCAAGTGATTTCGAGGAACGCGTCGTCACCGTTCCGCTGCGAGACGTCAAGAAGGGAGCCAACCACGAGGCCGCCGACTACGCGATGCGACTGGTCCGCGAACACCTCGCGAAACACTTCGCAGTCGACGAGGACGCCATCCGTCTGGACCCCTCGATCAACGAGGAGGTCTGGTCGAACGGCCGTTCGAACCCGCCGCGAAAGCTGCGCGTTCGCGCAGCCCGCTTCGACGAAGAGGGTGCGGCCGTCGTCGAAGCCGAGGTCGCTGACTAAACTTGCAACGCCTCGCCTTCGCCGGGTCGGCCTACGTCGGCGTCTTCGCCCGTGCGACCGACTCGTGCGTCCTCGTTCGCCACGACGTCGACGACGACGTTGCTGCCGACCTGACAGACGAACTCGAGGTCCCGGTCATTCGGACGACCGTCGGCGGTTCCTCGACGGTCGGCGCGCTAGCGACCGGTAACGAGAACGGCCTGCTCGTCAGCGCTCGCGTTCTCGAGTACGAACGCGAGCGCCTCGAGGAGGCGGTCGACGTGCCCGTCGCCGAACTGCCGGGCAGCATCAACGCCGCCGGCAACGTCGTGCTTGCGAACGATTACGGGGCCTACGTCCATCCGGACCTGCCCCGCGAGGCGGTGCAAATCGTCTCGGATACCCTCGAGGTTCCCGTCGAGCGCGGCGACCTCGCGGGCGTCCGGACCGTTGGTACCGCCGCGGTCGCGACCAACACCGGGGTGCTCTGTCATCCCAAGGCGACCGACGCGGAACTCGACGTCCTCGAGGAGGCCCTGGACGTTCGGGCCGATGTCGGCACGGTCAACTACGGCGCGCCGCTGGTCGGCTCCGGTCTGATCGCCAACGAGGCCGGGTACGTCGTCGGCGAGGACACCACCGGGCCGGAGCTTGGCCGGATCGAGGACGCGCTGGGCTATCTGGACTGACGCCGCGTCGCGACTCGATTCTCCGTTCCGCTCTTTCTCCTCGAGCCACCGCGACCGACGCCGGTGGCGCACCGCGGGCCGCGTCGGTTTGTTTCCCCGCCCGGCGGCTCGCTGTGCTCGCGATCGACTCGTCTACACCTGTGCTGCGCCGGCAGGACGTGTTCTTCATCGCCGACCGTGTGGTCTCGGTCGCCGTCCTCGTGCCCGTATCCGCGGGCGATCGCGCCCTCGCATTCTCGCCCGTCCGCTGTGACCGAACGGAAGCCGCTCACCGACGCTCGAACCGATGTAACACGACGTCGCTGTCGCCGTCCCACTCGAAGTTCTCGTGGACGCGCTCGAGCAGCCGCCGGTACCCCTCGAGGTCGTCCATCCCTTCGGCCTGTGCGTCCTCGTCGCTCAGTGCCCCGAGCGTTCGCTCGCGGACGGCGGTGACCTCGAACGTCGTCCCGTCGATCGCGAACGTGTCCCCTTCGTCGGCGTACCGGTGGCCGCGATGGATCTGGGTGACGTCCCCTTCGAGGGCCTGTGTTCGCATTCGCTCGCTGGGCAGTAACTCGTCGGCGTCGAGATCGCTCATGTCGGCGGCTTCAGGCTCGCGGGTTAAAATCGTTGACCCTCCGCTCGTCGGGAGATCGGCGCGCGCTGGCCGCTCTCAGTGCCGTTGCCGGCGGTTGCGCCCGCTCGAAAGGGAAGGGAAGATTCTTCCGACTGCCTGCCGGAGGAATGGGTATGAGTCAATTTACGGTCAGTGGCCGGTTCAAGAGCCGCGACGGATTCGCGGAGTTCGAGACGACCATCGACGCCGAGAACGAGAACGTCGCTCGCGAACACACCTACACCCAGCTCGGGAGCCAGCACGGGCTGAAACGGAGCGAAATCGAACTCGAGGAGGTAGCCCAGCAATGAGTCAGCAGCAACTTCAGCAACTGTCCCAGGAACTGCAGGAGATCGAAGAACAGATCGAGACCCTCCGGACGAACGTCGAGGCCGTCCAGCAGGAGAAAACCGAGGTCGACGAGGCAATCGAGGCCCTCGATACCCTCGAGACGGGGTCGACCGTGCAGATGCCGCTCGGCGGCGGTGCCTACCTGCGCACGACCATCGAGAACATCGACGAAGTGATCGTCGACCTCGGAGCCGACTACGCCGCGGAGTTCGAGGAGGACGACGCCGTCGACACGCTCGAGAACAAGAAAGAGCACCTCGACGACCAGATCGACGACCTCAACGAAGAGATCGCGGAACTCGAGACCGAGAGCGACGAACTCGAACAGCAGGCCCAGCAGCTCCAACAGCAGGCGATGCAACAGCAGATGCAGGGCATGGGCCAGGGACAGCCCGACGAATAACGCGGCGTAGGGACTCCCAGCATTCATGTTCGATAACCTGAAGGATAAGCTCGGTAGCTTCCGGAAAGACGCCGAAGAGGCCGCCGAAGAGAACGTCGAGACGGTCGACGAAGACGAACTCGAGGACGAAGAAACCGAGGTGGACGATTCGGAGTCGACGGACGCGGAAGCGACCGATACGACCACCGAACCGGCGGACGCCGAGCAGGCGACCGCCGCGGTGGAGCCGGATTCGGAACCGGAGGATGCCGGCGCGGCGTCGGACGCGACAGCCGAACCCGCGGCGACGACGGAGTCCGCCGGTGCGGACGCGGCCGACGCCGTCGACCGGGAGTCGGCGACCGAATCCGAGCCCGATTCGTCCGAGTCCGCCGACCCCGAGTCGGGCGTCGACGAGGCCGCTCCCGGCGAAGCGCCGGCCGAGACGGCGGCGTCTGAGACGAACCCATCCGAGGCGGACGACTCGGACGATGCCGACGACGACGACGGCCGGACGGGTCTCGGTGCCCGAGCTAGATCCCTCTTTACGGGGTCGTCCGACGCCGATTCGGAGGCAGACGAGGCGGCTTCCGAGGAGGAGCGGACCGCTGAAGCGACGCCTGACGCGGGGCCGACCGAGACGGCGGCCGCCGACGAAGACCCGGACGCTGCGGCGGCCGGTGAGGCCGAACCGGCTCCCGACGAGGCCGAGCCAACCACCGACGACGCCGATGCCGAGAGCGATGACGCCGAGACCGGTGGCAACGCCACGGGATTCGGGACGAAGGCCAAATCCCTCGTCAAGGGGAAGTTCGTCATCGAGGAGGAGGATCTCGAGGATCCGCTACACGAACTCGAGATGGCCCTGCTCTCGAGCGACGTCGAGATGGGCGTCGCCGAGGAAATCCTCGACAATATCCGCGACGAACTGGTCGGCGAGACCCGCACCTTCACGACCTCGACTGGCGAGGTCGTCGAGGAGGCGTTGTACAACGCCATTTACGACGTGATCAGCGTCGGTCAGTTCGACTTCGACGAGCGCATCGCAGCCGCGGACAAGCCGATCACCATCATCTTCACCGGCGTCAACGGCGTCGGGAAGACCACTTCGATCGCCAAACTGAGCCGCTATTTCGAGGACCGCGGCTATTCGTCCGTGATGGCAAACGGCGACACCTACCGCGCTGGGGCCAACGAGCAGATCCAGGAACACGCCGACGCCTTAGACACGAAGTGTATCAGCCACGAACAGGGCGGCGATCCCGCGGCGGTGCTGTACGACGCCGTCGAGTACGCCGAGGCAAACGACATCGACGTCGTCCTGGGCGATACGGCGGGTCGACTCCACACCGACGAGGGCCTGATGGACCAACTCGAGAAGATCGGCCGTGTCGTCGATCCGGATATGACGCTGTTCGTCGACGAGGCCGTCGCCGGGCAGGACGCGGTCAACCGCGCCCGCGAGTTCAACGAGGCCGCGGAGATCGACGGCGCGATCCTGACGAAAGCCGATGCTGACTCCAACGGCGGCGCGGCGATTTCGATCGCTCATGTGACCGGCAAACCGATCCTGTTCCTGGGCGTCGGACAGGGCTACGACGACCTAGAGCGGTTTGACCCCGACGAGATGGTCGACCGCCTGCTCGCCGACGACGACGCGTAAGCGTCGCGTCGCGCGATCGCCGTCTGGTTAGCGCGTTGGCATTTCAGAAGACACTTATTATCCGTTTGAGACGTTGGTGTATGAGCCGCCCTCCCTCTCGACGAACGGTTCTCGCGTCGATCGCGACGACCGCGGCGGTCGCCACGGGCGGGTTCGAGTCCGACCCGAGCGGCGTGACTGCCCCCTCGCTCGAGTCCGGCATCGTTCCCGCGGATCGGTACGACTGCAGCGATGTCGAGCGTCCCGAGCCCGATCGGCCCGATAGTGCGGACGTGCTCGAGTCGCTGCCGTATCCGGCACCCCCGTCGGAGGCGACCGCCGGCGGGGACCGCAATCCGGCGGCCGGCTCACGATCGTCGTCGGTGTACGGTGTGAGCCGGTACGTCACCGAGTTCGAGCGGGCGTATCGACGGAACGCGTTTCTCGCCCGGTACGGGTCGCTGGCGCGGACCGTCACGCTTCACCGGACGGCGTCTCGGACGGCACCGATCGATCCATCGGGACCCGAGGATGCCGTCTTGGTGGCGATTCGCTACGACCTGACGAAGGGGACGCGCCAGTCGTTCGCGGACCAACGCACCGAATGGGATGTCCGCGTTGTTTACTATCTCGACGAGCGCGTCCTGCTCCGGGCGCGATACGACGGCGTCGCCGAGGAGTTGTCGTTCGACCCCGACCCGCGGACTCAGGGAACGCTCGTCGCCTGTTTCGACTGATCGGGCATCGAGTAGATGCCGGCCGGGACGCGTGGCCGAGTTACACGGTACCGGGGATGATTGCCGCGATCACCGACGCGCCCGCGCTGGGAGCGACGCCGGCTGGCGCGTTGTGGCGCGCTGTCGTCGGTTTCCGTTCGGTACCGTCGACAGCGATCGTCCGAGGGTGCAACACTTGCCGGTGAAAGCGATCCACGTCATGATTCGCCGAGTTACGCGGGTGTATAGTCGTGGGATGGTATTACTCGCTAAACGATGGTCTTCAAAACGAATACCCGTGCTGCGGGACGCGTCGGTACTTCTGTCGCCGGACGAACGACGAGGTGGGTCGCGTGAATACAGTCGAACAACACAAACAGGAGAAACACCCGCTGGATGTCGTTGACGATGTCTACGACTACGCCGACGCGGAACTCTCCTTCGAGGAAATCGAAGAACGCGCCGGCGGCGGCGAGTGGGAGCGTCTGAAGTGGGCCGGCATGTACGCCCAGAAGCAGGAGGGCTACTTCATGATCCGGACCAAGGTGCCGGGCGGGAAGCTCACGCCGGCACAGGCCGAAGTTATCGGCGAGGTCACCGACGACCTCGCGGTCGCTCCCGAGGAGTACGGCGGCGAGGAACAGAACGAACTCTGGGGCGACGCCTACCTCGACATCACGACCCGACAGGACATCCAGAAACACTGGATCCGTGTCGAGGACGTGCCCGAGATGTGGGACCGCTACGACGAGGTCGGCCTGACGACGGTCCAGGGCTGCGGTGACTCGGCCCGGAACGTCCTCGGTTGCCCCGCGGCCGGGCTCGACGACCACGAGTGTTTCAACGCTCAACCGGTCATCGAGGCCGTCTCCGACTTCTTCACCGAGAACCGCGAGTACGCCAACCTCCCCCGGAAGTTCAAGATCACGATCACCGGCTGTGCCCACGACTGCGCACAATCCCAGATCAACGACGTCGGTCTCGTCCCCGCGAAGAAAGCGATCGATGGCGAACACCTCTACGGCTTCCACGCCCGCGTCGGCGGCGGGCTCTCCGACGGGCCACGGATGGGATCGGAGCTCGATGTCTTCATCCGACCCGAAGACGCCGTCGAGTTCTGTCGCGCCGTCGCCCAGACGTTCAAGGAACTGGGCGACCGCAACAACCGCGGCGTCTGCCGCATGCGGTACCTCGTCGAACAGTTGGGGCCCGAGACGTTCGAGGAAGCCGTCCGCGACCGCTGTACCGTCGCCCTTCCGACCGGCGGCGAGAACCTCACTGTCGGTTACCAGGGCGACCACGTCGGCGTCCACGAGCAGAAACAGGACGGCCTCAACTACGTCGGCTTCAACGTCATCGCCGGCCGCATGGGCGGCGACGAGTTCGCCGCGGCGGCCCGCGCCGCCGAGACGTACGGGACCGAGGACGCCTCCGTCCGCCTCGCGACCGACCAGAACTTCCTCATCACCCACATCCCCGACGAGAACGTCGACGACCTGCTGGCCGAACCGTTCGCTCGAGAGTACAGCCCCGATCCAGGGCCGTTCTCGCGGGGCGCAGTCGGCTGTACGGGCAACGAGTTCTGTAACTACGCCATCATCGAGACGAAAAAGCGAACCAAGCGCTGGGCTCGCGAACTCGACGACCGCATCGACATCCCCGACGACATCGAAGCCATCCGGATGCACATGTCCGGCTGTTCCGCGTCGTGTGCTCAGCCACAGATCGCCGACATCGGGTTCCGGGGCGAGACCGTCAAACTCGAGGACGAAGACGGCGACGACATCGTCGAAGGGATGGACTTCGGGCTCGGCGGCTCGCTCGGTGCGGACAACGAGTTCCTCGACTGGGTCGAAAGCGCCGTCCCCGCCGACTCCGTGATCCCGGCGCTCGAGCAGCTGTTCGAGGCCTATTCCGCGGATCGCGACGACGGCGAGACGTTCTACGAGTGGTGTCGCGGCGTCGACAACGACGAACTGCGGTCGATCATGCAAGACGCGGACGCGCCGGTCGCACGAGGTGTTGCTCATGGGGACTGATAGCGAGGACGAACACAGTGAGTCCTCGAAGAAGCGAGCGAGCGGCGAAGCCGCAAGCCGCGACGACGAACGCCGCTTCCCCCACGTTCCCGAATCGGACGACGATGACGACGCCGTCGTCGTTCCCGACGCCGAGGGTGGCGCGTCCCGGTCCCGAGAGAAGACGGACCACGCTCGAGCGGGTGCCATCACGCCAGGTGGTGGGCGTGAAGACGAACGCTGCTCGCCGAACGCCTGCACCTGCGGCGAGCAACCGCAGGCGGAGACGGCGGCGGACCAGCCTGTCGCGACGGACGGAGCGGGCGTCGCCAACGTCGACGAGATGGGAGATCTCGGCGACCTCGAGTTCACCGAGCCCGCCGAGGGTGTCAGTCAGGATGTCTACGACGACGCCCCCGACACCCGCGTCGGAGTTCCCGAGGGCGTCGATCTGGAGACGCCGGCGTACGCGATCCGGTCGCGGATGAACGACATCGAAACGCCCGACGAGAAGACCTGGTTCATGGAACTGGACGAGGCGGTCATCGACGAGGGCCGCTGTATCCAGTGTGGGACCTGTGTCGCCGCCTGTCCGTCGGACTCGATCGGGGTCGGCGACGACGGCCTGCCGGAACTGGTCAAGATGTGTACGGGCTGTTCGCTGTGTTGGGACTTCTGTCCCCGCGGCGGCATGCGCTACGAGCGCCAGTGGAAGATCACCGGCGGCGAGGACAACGTCACGGGCGCGGGCGACCCGATCACGGAGTTCTCCGCAAAGGTCGATGACGACTGGACCGACGCGGCACAGGACGGCGGGGTCGTCACCGGCGTCCTCGCGACGCTGCTCGAGGAGGGCGAGATCGACGGCGCGCTCATCGCCACCGAGAGCGACGAGGAGGCCTGGAAGGCCGAGAGCTACCTCGCGACGACGACCGAGGAACTCATCGCGAACGCCGGCACCGTCTACAACCAGACGCTGGCGCTTGGCAACCTCGACCTCGAACGGTGGGAGCACAAGCTCCCTGACAAAGACTGGGATGACCTCTCGCTGGCTATCGTCGGCACGCCCTGTGAGATCGAGGGCATCCGCGCCCTGCAGGATTTCGAGTGGGACTACCAGGCCCAGAACGAGGGGATTCGGGCTGTGGACTACACGATCGCGCTGATGTGTACGAAGAACTTCAACTACCACAGCCTCATGGGCGAGCAACTCGAGGAGCAACGCGGCATCTCGCCGTCGGAGATCGGCAAGATGGACGTCCTCGAGGGCAAGATGATGGTCTACGACCACGACGGCGAGATGATCGTCGAGGAGGACATCGAGAACTTCCACGACGCCGCGCTCAAGGGCTGTGACGAGTGCGCCGATTTCACCGGCTTCTGTTCGGACATCACCGTCGGTTCCGTCGGCTCGAGCGACGACTACTCGAGCGTTATCATCCGAACCGAGCAGGGGATGAAGGCGTGGGAGCTGACCGAGCCAAAACTTGACTACCACGACTTAGAGGACAAGTCGGCAGTCGGTAAACTCCAGGGCTGGGACAAGAAGAAGGCCTTCGAGAGCTTAGAGCGGCCCTTCGATCCCGACGCGCCGCGGTTCATCGAGTACACGGACCACGCCGAGAACTACGGCACCGAACTGAACCCCCACGACTTCGGTCACTGAGCGGATTCGGACACGGTCGCATTTCGATCGCGCTGATTTTCCCGTCGGATTCGCTATTTTTCGGAGCGAGTCGGCGGTCGACCGTGATCTCAGTTGGATGCTTGCCTCGAGTTTCGTGACGGTGAGGCTGTGAAAGACCAGCGCGGATGCCAGCACGTAGACGACGGCCGTGTGCAGCGGTTCCGGATCGATCTCTTTGACCGTGGTGAGGTCGTAGCCCACGCCCGTGATGGCGATGATCGGACCGACTGCGGAGCCGATAGATACCGAGCAGGGCAGCCATCGATCAGCGTTCGACCTCGCGTCGTGACGGTCGACTCGAGAGAGCGAGACGCCGGGAGAGACGCAGACGCTGCAGTACGCAGCGTTTCACTCCCTGCATCCGATATCTGGGGCTTGCGATTACCGGGAGCTGATCCGACGTCGTTTCGGCGGGCTTATTTCGAGCGCACGGGAACCACACTCATGGTATCCGACGACCCGATTCGCGTTGCGACTCGTGAGGACGCGGCTGCGGTTCGCGACATCTACGCCCCGTTCTGCGAGTCGACGGCGATTACCTTCGAAGAAACCACTCCCTCCGAGACCGAGCTGGCCGACAGGATCGCGTCGACGCTCGAGCGCCATCCGTGGCTCGTCTGCGAGGTCGACGACGACATCGTGGGCTACGCCTACGCGGGACCGCTCCGAAAGCGCCGGGCCTACGAGTGGGTCGTCGAACTCTCGGTCTACGTCGCCGACTCGGCCCGCCGAATGGGTGTGGGGCGGGCGCTCTACGAGTCGCTCTTTGCCGTCCTCGAGCGGCAGGGAATCCGTGACGGCTACGCCGTGACGACGGTGCCGAACCCCGAAACCGAGCGGTTCCACGAGCGGATGGGGTTCGAGCGCCTGGTCGACTTCCCGGCGATCGGCTACACGCAAGCCGAGTGGCAGGACGTGGCCTGGTGGCAGCGAGCGCTCGCCGAGAAAACGGACTCGCCCGAACGCCCGCGCCCGTTCCCGGCGGTTCGTGCGGACGATGACTGGGATACCCTCATCCGGACGGGCGCGGACTCGCTCGAACTGGCCTGACCTGACTCGAGCCGTCGGCCGCTCACCGCTCCAGTCGATCCGCTAGCTCGGCGAGCCCCGTGGCGATCAGATCCGGTTCGTCGCCGAAGGGATCCCAGGGGGTCTCCGTCCGGTCGAGCCAGACGCCCTGCGTGCCCGCGTGGATCGCGCCCTGCACGTCGAACCACAGCGCCGAGACGTGGACGAGTTCGTCGAGCGGCGTCCCCGTCCGCCCGGCGGCGTGGCGGTAGAGGTCCACGTCCGGTTTGAACGTCTCGAGTTCGTCCGCGCTGATGGTATCGACGATGAGGTCGCCGATGCCGGCGTGGTCGACCATCGACTCGAGCATCTCGGGAGTGCCGTTCGAGAGGATGTACGTGTCGTAGCCGGCTTCGTGTATCCGTTCGACGCTCTCCCGTACGTCGTCGAAGACCTCGAGTTCGTGGTAGACCTCGAGGATGTCCTCGCGCTCAGCGGCGGGGAGGTCGATCCCGTGAGCCGCGAGGGCGTAGGCGAGCGCGTCGCGGTTGATCTCGTAGAACGTCTCGTCGGACTCGAGGTGGTTCGCGACGAGCGTGTACTGCATCGACCGCTCGCGCCAGGTCCGGGAAACGGGGGCAGCGTCGTCGACAGCGGCGTGGTCGGCGAGTGCGGCTGCGGTCGCATCGACGTCGACGAGCGTACTGTAGGAATCGAACGTAACCGTCGTCACGCGGTCGTGGTCGAACGCCATAGCGAGACCACAGCGGGACGGGGGAAGAACGTCGGCCGTTCTCTCGCCGGTGGGGCGGCTGGAACGGACACTCCGTGATATCGACCGAAGCCGATTAGTGCTACTACCGACTGGTATCTGCCGTGAATCCCTCGAACTGGCAAACCTATCTCGTCACGCAGGCGTCGCTCTCGGGCGATCGGTCGACGCCCGACATCGTCCGGGCGGCCATCGACGGCGGGATCGACGCCGTACAGCTTCGCGAGAAGGATGTGAGCGCCCGATCCCGGTACGAGTTCGGCCTCGAGGCACGCGAGCTCACGGCCGCGGCGGGCGTCGACCTGATCGTCAACGATCGGGTCGATATCGCACGGGCGATCGACGCCGACGGCGTCCACGTCGGCCAATCCGACCTGTCGGTCGCGGTCGCCCGCGACCTGCTCGGTCCGGACGCGATCGTTGGCTGTTCGACGTCGACGGTCGCCGAGGCCCGGGAGGCGGAGGCCGCGGGGGCGGACTACCTCGGTGTCGGGGCGGTCTACGGCACCTCGTCCAAGGATGTCGACGAGCGGAAAGACGGGATCGGCCCGGAGCGGATCGCCGCGATCGCCGACGCGGTCTCGATTCCGGTCGTCGGGATCGGCGGGATCACGACCGACAATGCTGGGCCGGTCGTCGAGGCGGGCGCGGCCGGCGTGGCCGTCATCAGCGAGATTACGGCGGCCCCGGATCCGCAAGCTGCAACCGAAACGCTCGCTGCCGCCGTCGAAAGGTCGAAGGGAACCGGAGACGGAGGGCGAGAGGAATGAGCGTTACTGACATCGCCGCCGCCGATCTCGCGGAGTCGGTCCGGACGGTCCGAGAGATGGAACCGCTCGTCCAGCACCTGACGAACACGGTGACGATCAACGACGTGGCGAACCTGACTCTCCACTGGGGCGGGCTGCCGGTGATGGCCGACTCCTTCGGGGACGCCGGCGAGATGGCAGCGGCCGCGCGCGCGGTCGTGCTCAACATCGGCCAGGTACCCGACGGCCGCGTCGAGGCCATGCACCAGGCCGGTCGGACGGCCAACGAGCGCGGGATTCCGGTCGTCCTCGATCCCGTCGGCGTGGGCTCGACGCCCTCGCGCGACGCGGTCGCCGAGAGCCTCCTCTCGGAGATCGAGTTCGCCGCGATCAAGGGCAACTACGGCGAAATCAGCGCGCTCGCCGGCGTCGAGGCGGACGTGAAAGGCGTCGAATCCATCGGCGATTACGCGGAGATCGAGGCGACGGCCCGGTCCGTCGCCGAATCGACCGGCGCGACCGTCGTCGCGTCCGGCGTTGACGACATCGTCGCCGATGCCGACGGGGCGGTCCGACTCACTGCCGGCCACGAACTGCTCGGCGAGGTCGTCGGCACCGGCTGCATGCTCGCCGCAACCATCGGGACCTTCGGCGGCGCGCTCGAGGACCCGAGTGAGGCCGCCGTCCACGCCACGCTCGCGTTCGGCATCGCGGGCGAGCGCGCGGCCGAGATGGACCAGTCGGGACCGGGAAGCTACCAGACGGCCTTCCGCGACGCCGTCTACGGTCTCACCGGCGATGTCGTCGCCGACCTCGCGCTGGCGGACCGAATCGAACGGCTCCGCTAACGCCGCGGCCCCGACCGGCCGTCATCACGTCAGCCGGCCGGTCTTTCCAGCGGCCCGAAACGTACTGTCACCGTTTTAGTACCCACCGGGAGAAACGTGAGCTATGGCTCGCACCGAACTCGAGAGCGCGGCCGAGTCGATCGCGGCGGCGGCGACGGCCGCGTCCGATGACGAGACACGAGAACGGCTTCAGAACCAGGCGGCCAAGTTCGAGGACTACGCCACGGCCGAGCACGGTCCCGACCACGGCCAACTCGCGCGCCACGAGCACATCCTGAAGGATATCGCGGGCGACGAGGGCGGCGATGTCGCGGAGGAGATCGACGACGCGCTCGAGGCGATCACCGAGTTCCGCTCGACGCTCGAGGGCGTCTGAAGCGCGGCGGCGGACGTTCGTTACCGCATCAGGGGTGTCACGTAGCGCAGGTGCTCAACAGACGGGCTTCGGGTTCGCGCCCATTCCTTCGAGCGTCTCGACGTACTCGTCGTAGGCGGCCTGGATCGATCCCGTGGCGGCTTCCTCGGCGCGGTCCCAGTCCGCGTCGCTCTCACAGACCGTCTCGAGGAGGCTCGTCGCGCGCTCGAGTTGGTCGTCTAGGTCTTCGCCGAAGCCGCGGAACAGGCTCGCGGTCTGGGGGTCGGCGTCGCCGACGAAGTAGCCGACCACCTGGTCCTTCGAGCGCTGGCTCGCGAGGATGCGGCCGACGAGTGCGCCGACGCGGGCGACGGTGTCCGTCTGATCGCGCAGGTACTCGTGGAGCGCGGGCACGTCGTCGGGCTCGTAGCTGTCGTCCGCGAGTTCGTCGTCGACGGTCTCGTAGTGAGCCTGTTCCTCCGCGGCCGTCGTTTCGAACGCCGCGCGTGCGTCGTCGTCCGCCTCGTCGTCGGCCCACTCGCGGAACGTCTGCCAGGCGGCGTACTCGGCGTCGGCGGTGGCTTCGAGGACCGGCTCCGTCTCGATCTCGCCGCCGGTGTCGGCGTACAGCGATTTCGAGGAGCCGAGTCGCGAGAGCGCGGTCTGGTTGTCTTCGCTGACGGTGTCGACGAACGCGTCCGGATCGGTCATAGAGGCCCTTCGAGTGGACTCGAGTTATGCTTATCGTGACCGCGCTCGCGGGGGCGGCTCCCGTTCCTCCCTGTGTCGGGCGATATGCACCAGCTACCGTTCGACCGCCTATCGCCAACAGCAGCATAACAATGACCCTACTCGAACTGTCCTCGAGCGGAATGAAACGACGAGCGTATCTGGTAACGGCCGCCGCAGCGACGCTCGGTGGCTGTTCTGCCCTGAGCGATTCGGAATCCGCCGACGAGTCGAACGAAACCGACGGCGACGACTCCGAGGACTCGTCCGACACGATCGACGAGGACCCCGGCTCGTTCGACCAGTTCGACGATCTCTCGATGTGGGAAGTGATGGACGGGTCGCTGGAACTGGACGCGCAGCGATCGTATGCCGGCGACCAGTCCGGACGCATGACGGCCGACCGGTCCCAGCAGCGAGTGATGATCAAACGCCGATTCGACTCGCCGCGGGACCTCTCGACGGAGTTTCCCGCGCTAGCCTTTGCCACCGAGGACGACATCGATCCGGTCGTCCAACTCAGCGACACCGACGGCAACCGGCTGCTCCTCCAGTGTGACCTCAAGCCCGGACTCCCCCTCACACACCACGACCTCTCGGTGGTGGACACCCACGGCGAGCCGGACCTGAGTTCGATCAAACACGTCAAGATCTCCGCCTGGGCGGGCGAGGACCGGTCGGTGACGATGTGGGTGGACGACCTCCGTTTCGTCTCCCGCCCGGAGACGGGCAAAGTCCTCCTCCAGTTCGCGGGCGACGAGTCCGTCTATACGCGGGCGCGTCCGATGCTCTCGGACCACGACTTCCCCGCGACGGCGTTCGTTCCCACGGACTACGTCGGCGGCAGCGGCTATCTCAGCCGCGGCCACCTCGAGACTCTCCAGAGCGAGGGCTGGACGATCGGCAGCCAGGGGACGACCGCCGCCGACCTCTCCGAGGCGACCGAGTCGGCCCAGCGCGACCAGATTCAGGGGGCCATCGAGTGGCTCGAGGACAACGGGTTCGACGACGGCGCGAGGTACTTCGCGTACCCGCTCAACCGCTACGACGAGACGGCGATGAGCGTCGTCGAAGCGAACCACGATATCGGGTTCGTCGGCGGCTACGCCGGTCACGGTAACCTGTCGAACCCCGCGCTCGCCCCTCGAGCCGTCGGTCCCACTGCCGACGAGGCACGCCGACTCCTCGATTGGACGGCCCACTTCCTGTCTCTTATACACATCTCTGATGGCG
>NZ_AOIJ01000053.1 GCF_000337175.1 Natrinema gari JCM 14663
GAGATGTGTATAAGAGACAGGCCTCGAACCACATCCACGAGGCGTAGCCGTTCGGACGGACGGCCCCTCTCGGCGTCGGTCCGGCGGCTGGTCGGAGTCGAGAGTGTGGGCCGACAGCGCTTGTCGAGTCGCTCAGTCGCTCGGAAAATCGGTCTCGCTCGGAGAAGTGCGGCGTTCGGTCAGAAGAGCGCGCGACGCCCGCGAGCGACTACGCTTGCTCGCGGGTCACTGTGTTCCCGCTCGCGTAGTCACCCAGCTTCGTCCTGCCCAGGCGCTCGCGTTAGTCGTCGGCGCTGCCAGTCTCGATCGGTGCACTGACGAGATTGCCCCACTCGGTCCAGGACCCGTCGTAGTTGACGGCGTCCTCGTAGCCGAGCAGTTCGTGGAGCGCGAACCACGCGACCGAGGAGCGCTCGCCGATGCGGCAGTAGGCGACGGTCGTCTCGTCGCCGGTGATGCCCTCCTCGGCGTAGAGGTCCTCGAGTTCCGCGCGGTCCTTGAACGTGCCGTCGGCGTTGGTCACGGCCGCCCAGGAGATGTTCTTCGCGCCGGGGATGTGGCCGCCGCGCTGGGCGGTCTCTTGCAGGCCGGAGGGCGCGAGGATCTCGCCGGAGAACTCCTCGGGCGAGCGAACGTCGACCAGCGGGACGCCACGCTCGATCGCGTTTTCGACGTCCTCTCGGTAGGCGCGGATGCTCTCGCGCGGCCCGGCGGCGTCGTACTCGGTCGCCGAGAAGTCGGGCTCTTCGTCCGTGGTCGGATAGTCGTTCTCGAGCCAGTATTCGCGGCCGCCGTCGAGCAGGTACACCTCGTCGTGACCGTAGTATTTGAACTGCCAGTAGGTGTAGGCGGCGAACCAGTTTGAGTTGTCACCGTAGAGGACGACCGTATCGTCCTCGCTGATGCCGTGGCTGCCGAGGAGGTCCTCGAAGTCCGCCTTCTCGAGGATGTCGCGCTGTGTCTGGTCCTGCAGTTGGGTTTCCCAGTTGAATCCGATCGCGCCGGGCGCGTGTTCGTCTTCGTAGGCTTCCGTGTCGACGTCGACTTCGACCAGTCGGTGGTCGGAATCGTCGTCCTGGAAGTCGTCAAGTCGGTCAGCGACCCAGTCGGCCGTGACGAGTACGTCGTTGGCGTAGTCGGTTGCCATACCCGTCCCTACAATGGCATCACACAAATGAACTTCTTAACCGGACAAATCGGACACCGGTCGACCCTGCCGGAAAGAATTGCCGATTCGATCGGAGCCGATCGTAATAGCCGTTCGTACAGCGACTGTATTCGACGCAGTCGCGACGAATCGGCGATCCGTCGAGCGAGACGGGGCGGGACCCCCACCAAGAATCAGCAAGCATTGCCACCGTCCCGGTAGCCGCGAATCCGGCCGAAACCGGTGCGTACTCGAGTCTCCGCTCCGAACGGCGGGGTAATGGACGACTCTGTCGTCGTGTCCCCCGACTGGCTCGCATCGCATCTGGACGATCCCGCCGTGCGCATCGTCGACGTCAGGGACGCCTGGGAATTCGACGGGATCGGGCACCTCCCCGGTGCGGTGAACGTCCCGTTCGACAGCTACCGCGACGAGAGCGACGTCGACCGCGGGACCCTGCCGGGTGCCGACGCCTTCGCCGACCTGCTCGGCAACGCGGGTCTCAGCCCTGACGACACGATCGTCGCCTACGACGACACCCACGGCGTCTTCGCCGCCCGGTTCGTGCTCACCGCGCTCGAGTACGGCCACGAGGACGTCCGCCTGCTCGATGGTGACTACAGCGCCTGGAACCGGGCGTACGAAACCACGTCCGAGACTACCGTCCTCGAGCCGACCGACTACGAGCCCGATCCGCTCGCGCCCGACGAAAGTCCGCTGGTCGGCTTCGACGCCGTCGCCGACGCCCTCGAGCGCGACGCCGTCGTCGTCGACACGCGCGAACGTGAGGAGTTCGAGGAGGCGCGTCTGCCGGGTGCCGTGCGGTTCGACTGGCGCGAGGTCGTCGACGACGAGACCCGCCGGTTGAAACCCGAGGCCGAACTCGAGGCCGTGCTGGCCGCACACGGCATCACGCCGGACTGCGAGATCGTCCTCTACTGCAACACCGCGCGGCGGATCAGTCACACCTACGTCGTGCTCACGGCGTTGGGGTACGAGGACGTCCGCTTCTACGAGGGCAGTCTCACCGAGTGGCTCGCCAACGACGGCGAGGTCGAAACCGGACCGGTGTCGGCGTCCGAGAAGTAACCGACGGACAGCGACCCGCTGTGTCTCCGACCGGAGTGTCGGGCTCGGACAGTCGCGTGGCTCGCGCCTAGAGCCAGTCGTCGTCGGACTCGTCCGATGTGGCTTCCCTGTAGGTCTCGACCGCCTCCGCGAGGTTCTCGAGGGCTTCTGCCGGCGTCTGTCCCTGACTCGAGACGCCGGTTGCCTCGTCGTCGGCGATGTGGAGGCCGTGGTCGTTGACTCGCATGGTCACGTCCGCGTCCTCGAGCCCCTCGTACTCCGAAGGGTCGACGTCTGCGTCGGAACTCATAGGCGAGGATTGGCGCGCTCGAGTCAAATACGCATCGACGCCGCCGCGCCCGCTCGATCGCCCGAGGACTACGAGGTCTCGGGGTGGCGACGGACACGGGCCGCCACCGATCGGGAGCCGCGGGAACGTGTACAGTAGAAAAAGCCTTTAACGCCATCGCCCCGTAGACTGGGCAAATGGTACTCGACGATCTCGGGAGTTCTCTGCGGGGCACCTTGGACAAGCTCCGCGGGAAGTCGCGACTCAGCGAGGAAGACATCGAGGAGATCGTCAAGGAGATCCAGCGATCGCTGCTCTCCGCCGACGTCGACGTCTCGCTCGTGATGGAGCTGTCGGACAACATCAAAGACCGGGCCCTCGAGGAGGAACCCCCCGCCGGCACGCCGGCGCGGGACTTCGTCCTCCGGATCGTCTACGAGGAGTTGGTCGATCTCATCGGTGACTCGACCGAACTGCCGCTCGAGGAACAGACGATCCTGCTGGCGGGCCTGCAAGGGTCGGGGAAGACGACCTCCGCCGCGAAGATGGCGTGGTGGTTCTCGACGAAGGGGTTGCGTCCGGCGGTCATCCAGACCGACACCTTCCGGCCCGGTGCCTACCAGCAGGCCGAGGAAATGGCCGGCCGCGCCGAGGTCGACTTCTACGGCAACCCGGACAACGACGATCCGGTCGAGATCGCCCGGAAAGGCCTCGAGGAGACCAGCGATGCCGACGTTCACATCGTGGACACGGCGGGTCGCCACGCGTTGGAGGAGGACCTGATCGACGAGATCGAGCAGATCGAGGGCGTCGTCGAGCCCGACACGTCCCTGCTCGTCTTGGACGCCGCGATCGGGCAGGGGGCGAAAGACCAGGCCCAGCAGTTCGACGAGTCGATCGGTATCGACGGCGTCGTCATCACGAAACTCGACGGGACGGCGAAAGGTGGCGGTGCGTTGACCGCCGTCGACCAGACCGACTCCTCGATCGCCTTCCTCGGGACCGGCGAGGAGGTCCAGGACATCGAGCGCTTCGAACCCGACGGCTTCATTTCGCGGCTGCTCGGCATGGGCGATCTCAGCCAGCTCGCCGAGCGCGTCGAGCGGGCGATGGAGGAGACCGATATCGAGGAGGACGACTGGGACCCCGAGGACATGTTGCAGGGCCAGTTCACCCTGAACGACATGCAAAAGCAGATGGAGGCGATGAACAACATGGGGCCGCTCGATCAGGTGATGGACATGATCCCCGGGCTCGGTGGCGGGATCAAAGATCAACTCCCCGACGACGCGATGGACGTCACTCAGGAGCGAATGCGAACCTTTACCGTCATCATGGACTCGATGACGGAGGCCGAAAAGGAGTACCCCAAGGCGATCGGCGCGAGTCAGATCGAGCGCATCGCCCGCGGTTCGGGGACCGACGAGGAACAGGTCCGGGAACTGCTCCAGCAGTACAAGATGATGGAGCGCACGATGAAGCAGTTCCAGGGCATGGGCTCCGAACAGGAGATGCAGCGCATGATGAAACAGATGCAACAGGGCGGCGGTGGCGGTGGCGGCGGCATGGGCGGCATGGGACCGTTCGGATAACGCCGCGGATCGCCGCAGCCACTCTGGTCCGGTCGGCCGACCGCTCTCGGGCGGCCGCTGCACCCGACCTCGTCGCTCGTTCTCCATTGGACCTATCTGTTCTGTTATCGTTCTCCCTGCCAGTACGTTCATACACCCCTAGACCCATTCTCGAGTCGGATGAACCGCCGACAGTATCTCGCACGAACCGGCACGGCCGGCGCTAGTGTCGGATTTCTCACCGGACTTGCGGGTTGTCTCGACGACCTGGGTGGGGCCGGCGACACGACCGACGACACGACTGACGCCGATGACGGCGCTGCCGACAGTCGCGCCGGCGTCCGCGCGCTCGACCGCGCCGCCGGCGATCTGAACACCGCCGCGCTGGCACTGGACGAACTCGACGATCTCGAGGACCCCAGCGCGGTCGAGTTCGATCCCTCGGAACCGCGGGCTCGGCTCGCCGACGGTCGGGACCACCTCGAAACGGCCGCGGCCGAACTGGGGGATGACCGTGCGGCCGACATCGACACGCTGCGGTCGTACGCCGACGCGCTCGAGGGGCTGGTCGCGGTCACTGTGACCGTCACCGACGAGGGGCTTTCCAAGGACGTCGATACCGTCACCACGGCGCTCGAAACGGAGCGCGGGATCGAGGAAGCGAGCACGACGGTCGGCGACCGTCACGCCGACATCGCCGCCGCCGGCGAGCGGTTGGCCGAGGTGGACGCGACGATTCAGGGGATCGACGCCGACAGGCTCGACGCGCTGGCCGACGTACCGCGGACCGATCTCGAGGAGGGAGCGACCGCCCTCGACGAGGTCGTGACGCCCCTCGAGACGCTGGCCGCGGCGTACGACACGACACTGGGCGACGCGGGATACGGCGCGCTCGACCGCGGTCGGGACCACCTGGACGAGGCGGCGTACGAGGATGCTCGGGACGAATTCTCGACCGCCGAATCGACGGTTTCGGACGCGCACCAGCGCCTCGAGAACGGAACGGCGGACGCGCCCGACGGACTCGTCGGCCACTTCGAGACGGCCACGTGTCAGACGGGCCATCTGACGGACGCGGCGGCGGCATTTGCCGACGCGGCGACCGCTTCGGCGGAGCGGGACCCGGCGGCGAGCGACCACCGGAGCGAGGCCGAAGCCGCCCTCGACCGGATCGGGGACTGTTCGGACTGACTCCCTACTGGGCCGGCGTCGCGTCGTCCTCGCGGACCGCCATCGGTGGGAGGTCGTCGACGAGAACCACCGCACTGCCGTCGAGAACGACGGTTCCGTCGCCGTCGGTCACGGTCGTCTCGATCCGGTACTTCGCGTGGCCGAGGTCCTCGACGATCTCGCACACGGCGGTCGCGTCCGCCCCGATCGAGAGCGGTGCGCGGAAGCTACTCTCCTGTGAGAGATAGATCGTCAGTCCCGGGAGCCGGGCGAGGGCCGCGCTGATCAGCCCGGTCGCGAGGACGCCGTGCACGATTCGCTCCCCGAAACGGGTCTCGGCCGCGTAGGCCGCGTCGAGATGCACCCGGTTCGTATCGCCCGTCACTTCCGCGAAGGCCTCGACCTCGGCGTCGGAGATCGTTTTCGAGAACCGGGCGATGTCGCCCACCGAGACGGTCGTCTCGTCCGCACCGTGGTATTCGAACGTCCAGTCGTCTCGCTCGTAGAGGGTGTCGGTCCGCACCCGCTGTCGAGGCGGCTGCTCGCGCGTGTCCGTGGCGCGGCGGACGAGCTGGGGCACGTAGTAGGAGAGTTCGATCGTCGTGACGATCCCCACCAGCTCGGTCGCGTCGTCGTCGCCCGAGACGACCGGTAAGTGTTCGATGTCCGTCGTGCGACACCGCTCGACGGCGTCGACGATCGAGGCGGTCGCTTCGATCGTCGTCAGCGGCGTCGACATGATCTCACGGAGCTCGAGCCCGCCGAGGTCCGTCCGGTCACAGAGGTGCGCGACGAAATCACCCTCGGTGACGATGCCGACCGGTTCGCCGTCCCGGACGACGACCACGGAACTGACGCCCTCGTCGCACACCAGCGTCGCCGCCTCGGTCGCTGTTGCGTCGGGCGAAGCGGTGACGACGTCCTCGAGCATGACCTCCGCGATGGGTATCGTGTCGTGCATTTGACGCCACTACGTGCGCGAGATATATCGTTCCTCGCCCCCGTCACGACTCGTGTCCCATTCGAGAGCCGCAATGATCGCAGTACGCGTCGGGTTTTCAGGCGTCGACCGGCCGCCCGTCTTCGGTCGGCGGTGCGATGTGATCGACGTACGCCTCGAGGCTGGGTTCCTCGACGCGGACTCGAACGGCGATCTCGCCGAGTTCGTCCGGTTTACCCACGGAGAAGTTGACGTACTCCTCGAAGGCCGCCTGCTTTTTGAGCGCAAACGAGAAGGTGTCGCCCTCGCGATTGGCGAAGAACTCGCCGCGGGCGGTATCGAGGATCTCCTGTCGGTGGAGCAACTCCGAGAAGTGATCGAGCGCGTGGGCCTCGGCCCTGATCTCGCCGAACTCCTCCTCGATGTCGGCGGTGGGAAAGACGTTGGCCACGGCGTCGAGCACGCGACTCGTGACCTCGGTATCATAGACCGGTGCCGTGATCTCGACGTCGACGCGGTAGATTTCGCTCATGGTTCCGATTCCGCTTCCGCTCGTTTCCGTCCGTCGGTTCCCGTCCGGATGACCGACCGGATCGCCTCGTGGAACGCTTCGAGCGAGTCGGTGTTCTCGACGACGACGTCCGCGCGGTCCATGGCCTCGTCCATCCCGAAGCCGCGTTCGCGCTCGTCGCGCGCCGCCAGTCCCTCGCCGCCGTCGCCCTCGCCCGCGTCCCGACCGCGCTCGTCGATCCGTTCGGCGCGGACCGCGAAGGGGGCCTCGATACTGACCAGCGTGAACGCGTCGCCGAACGCGTCCTCGAAGACATCGACCTCGACGCCGGAGCGGATCCCGTCGACCAGTACCGTCTCGTGTTGCTCGAGGCGGTCCTCGAGCATCGGCAGCGACCGCTCGGCGATCGCCGCCGGGCCGTCCTCCTCGCGCAGCGCCTGCGCGACCGTCCCGTGATCCTTCGCGGGATCGAGTCCGCGGTCGGCCGTTTCCTGGCGGACGACGTCGCCCATCGTCACCACCGGGATCCCGTCCTCGCGTGCGACGGTGGCGGCCTCTCCCTTGCCGCTCCCGGGGAGTCCCACCGTTCCGATGACGTGCATTGGCTCAACGTACCGGCGAGGCGTGCATAAACGCTGTGTTCGTCACACGGGGTAGACTGCACTGTCGTCCCATTCGCCGTTCGATCCTTCCCCGCTGTTTCCCTGCAACGGTTTTTACGTCATGGTCGATATTCGTTAGACAACACGGTGTCCGGACGGGAATGAACGACGGTATTGTGGTCGGGCTTAGCATCGCCGTTCCATTGCTGGTTATTCCAGCACGATCCGTCGTAGGGATCACGCCTTCGGACTATCACCTCCTCAATTGGTTTGGAATCACAACTCTCACACAGTGTCACGCCTTTGTCTCGCTGTCAGCCACTGTGACGACAGTGCTCGTCTCGGTCGGTCTCGGAGCGACAGTGCTTCTCCTCCACGATCTAGCTTTTCTTTTACTTCGTACAACGGACGAAGACTCCGTGACCGTTTCCGCGCCGTAAACGACGTTGCTTCCAGGCGATGGAGGGCGTTTTACCGTTGTGTCTGTGGGAAGATCACTGCTAGCCCGCTTTGGGAATCCCCAGTGTCTCGTCCTTATCCGTCCGCTATCGGTCCGGGTTCCCGTATCGAAACGACGCACGCGACGGTAGCAGTTCCGATCCGGAGGTCGAGTTCTAACGGCGGGCGATACCGGTCTCGATGGGAGCTGTCGTTTCAGGATGGAGCTCCGTTTCGGACGACACATCGGATCGCGTCGGGTACTGATTCTCGGTCGACCATGGCCGCGAGAAGACGGTCGATCGCGATCGGAAATCCCAACCGCTTATACCGTTCCGTCGTGGAGTCGGACTCGAGGGCACGTAGCTCAGTCCGGAAAGAGCGTCGGACTTCTAATCCGACGGTCGTGGGTTCAAATCCCATCGTGCCCGTTATCTGCGAACGACGTGACCAGTACGGTACCGGGAGTTCGAATCGGGGAAGAGTTTTGCTCCGACCGTGATTCAACTGTCTGTGGCACTCGTTCGAGCGTCTCCGAACGGTCAACCCCGGAGCCCCGTCTCGTGAAAATGCTACATACTTCGATATATTACTATTAGGAACACTCACGTACGAAAGAATACCAGCAGGAGCATGGTCTCGTTTCGAGCCAGCGGTGAGAGCGGTATCGATCGTCGAGCGTTCGTCTCGTTGCTCGGGACGACGACGGGTGCGTTCGCGCTGTCCCAGTCGTCCGACGCGTTCACGACTACTGACTCGGCCTCCGGCGACGGGCTCGAGTCCCTTTCGTTTTACTCGACGGCGTCACAGGTGAGCGCGACGTATGCGCCGCTCACCGACGCGGAACACGTCGTCGCGTGGGCGTCCGAGAACGCGTCCGTGACGAGGACGGACGACGGAACGGACGACGCCGACGTCGTCTCCTACGAGACTGCGCGCATCCCGCTGATCTCGCAGGACGGACGCGTGATGGGGATCGGCAGCGCCGGCTTTCTCAGTGACGAGCGCGGCGGCTTCACTGCCGGCAACGAGGAGTTCATCCTGAATGCCTGGGATCAACTGCTGGGGCCGGGGAGTACGGTGCTGTGGGACGAGAGCCACGACCAGTATTGGGACCTCTCGAGGCACGAGACCTTCCGGCGCTACGCCGACGATAACGGCTACGACCTCCGAGCGCTCGCGGCGTTCGACTCCGACGGGACGACGCTCGAATTCTATTCGACGGCGAGTCAGATCGCAGCCGATGGCGGCGTACTGACCGAGGCGCATCTGGCCGCGGACGACGATCTCGAGGTTCTGGCGTGGGCGGAGTCGACGGCGACGAACGGGGATCAAACCGGGTCCGACGCCGTCGAGTACGGCGACGACGAGCGGATTCCGCTGATCACCCGCGACGATCGGGTGGTCGGGTTCGGTGCGCCCCTCGTCGAGGACGATAGCGATCATGAGGAGAATCGGGCGTTCGTGCGGGGCGTCTGGGATGCGGTGATCGACGGCGAAACCGTCTACTGGGACGAGAGCCACGACCAGTACTACGATACCGACCGGTTCGAGACGTTCATCGCCGCCGCCGAGAGCGACGGCTACACCGTCACCGCCGCCGACGATCTACTGGCGGTTCTCGAGGGCGCGAGCGACGGCGCGGCCGACACGACGGCTCCCGACGCCGATGCAGTCGTGATCACGACGCCTGCAGCGGCGGTTACCGACGCCGAACTCGCGGCCCTCGAGTCGTTCGTCGCCGACGGCGGGACCGTCTTGCTCCACGACCAGTCCGATTACGACGGCCACGACGAAACGGGGGCCCTCAACGAGATCGCCAAGCGGCTCGACCTCGGGTTCAGATTCAACGCGGATCAGGTCGCCGACGACGCGTCGGGCCGGGACGAGCACGTGTTCACGACGGCGGCCGTCGACGAGACGTATCTCGCGGCCGAGTCGGGGTCGGTCGGGGTGGCGGACGCCGACGGACTCGTGATCACGACACCCCAGTCGGCGTTCGACGAGTCGGAGCTCGCGGTCCTCGAGTCGTTCGTCGCCGACGGGGGCGCGCTGTTCCTGTTCGATCAGTCGGACTTCGGCGGGAACGATCGAACGGGGACTCTGAACGAGATCGCCGAGCGACTCGATCTCGCCTTCCGGTTTAACGGGGGGCAGGTCGAAGACGAGGTCTGTAACGCCGGCCCGGCCTACGAGCCGGTCGCGACGGAGTTTTCGCCCGCGTTCGAGTACGCCGACGCACGGCCCGGGATCGGGATCGAGTTCGATCGCGACGGGGAGTACGACGGCCGGATCACTCGCGTGGTCGACGGTGACACCGTCGAGGTCGAATTCGACACCGAGTACGGCCACCGCGAAATCGTTCGCAACGTCGGCGTCGATACCCCGGAGACGCCGCCGACGGAGGCCAGCCCCAGGGAGTGGGTCGGCGTTCCCGACGATGCGACCGCTCACCTCCACGACTGGGGCGAGCGCGCGGCGGCGGTCGCCCTCGAGCGGCTGGCACCCGACGGCGCGGCGGTCGACGAGGGCGACCTCGAGGGTCGCCACGTCAAACTCACCTTCGACGAGGCGGAGCCGATACGCGGGCACTACGGGCGACTGCTGGGGTATCTCCACTACGATCCCGACGATTTCACGGCCGACTTCGATGCCGGCTCGTTCACCGTGAACTACAACCGGCGGCTCGTCGCGGACGGGTATGCTCGCGTCTACTCGTCGGGCTTTGCGGCCCACGACGAGTTCGCCGCGCTCGAGGAGGATGCCCTCGCAGCGGGCCGGGGCGTCTGGTCGGTAGCCGATGTCGACGCGCGCACCGCCATTCGCAACGAGCCCGTCGAGGACCTCTTCGTGCCGTCGGCCCGGAGCATTCGCAGCGCTCGGGGCCGGTCCGGCGGTCGTGTTCGGGACGAGCGGGTCGCCGTGTCGGCGTCCCCGAGCGCCGAGCAGCGCCTCGAGGGCGATGGCGTCGCGTACGACGACGACGTTCCGCTGGTCGGCGTCGACGAACGGCGGCGGGTCGCGCTCGTCGGCGGGCTGCTGATCGACGAACGCTACGAGGCGGACGAGGGCTTCGGCGCGGACACGAGCGGCTACGGCAATTTCCCGTTCCTGACGAACCTGATCGATTACCTCTCCGAGACCGACGGCGACGTGATACTCGCCGGCGGACAGGGCCAGTTCAACGCCGCGGGCTCGCTCTCCCTCGAGGACTGTAAGTACTACCGCCGGTACCTCGAGGGGGTCGACGAACGACTCCGCCAAATAAACGATCTCGAGCGGACGCTGCCCGACGAATCGGAGCCGCCGCGTGCCGTCTTGCTCTCCGCACCCGCGCACGAACTCCCGGTCGGCGACCGCCTCGCGTTGCGCGAGTATCGGAACGCGGGCGGCGCGGTCGTCTTGTTGGGCAGCGCGGCGGCCGACGCCGATCACACGCGACACCTGAATCGACTCGCCGCCCGGCTCGGGACGGCCCTCCGGTTCAACGCGGACCGGATCGTCGATACGGACCGGAACCTCGCAGACGATCCCGCGATCCTCGAGACGCGCGCGCTTAATAACTCCTTGCCGCTGTTTGACGCCTACGAGCCGTCGACCCGGACGGACGAGCCCGACGCGGCACCTGGAAACAGCGGTCACGCCGGAGGCCACCGCGGCAACGGGCCCGGCAATAGCGGCCATACAACGGGCCACGGCGGTAGCCCGCTGGGCAACAGCGGCCACGCACCCGGTCATCGCGGTAGCGGGAAATAGCGGGCCCACGCCCGGTCGGTCGGTGGGAGGCCGGGCCGCAGTCGGGGAGCACCGTGACCGGTAACACCAGTGTTACGAGGTTGTCCCGAGGTAGCTGCTGGATTGATACGACTCCAGCCCCATTGTGTACCTATATGAGCAACGAAGCGACCGGAGACGACGCGTCAGTGATAGTCATCGGCGGCGGCCCCGCAGGCCTGAGTGCGGCCCTCTTCACCGCGAAGAACGGCCTCGAGACGACGCTGTTCGACACCGATGAGACGTGGATGCACAAGGCACACCTGTTCAACTACCTCGGGATCGGGTCCGTCGGCGGCAGCGAGTTCATGGCGACGGCCCGCCAGCAGGTCGACGACTTCGGTGCCGACCGCCGACAGGGCGAGGCAGTGACCGCGGTCAGCGAGGCCGGCGACGGCTTCGCGGTCGAGACCGAGGACGGGGAGTACGAGGCCGACTTCGTGGTCCTCGCGACGGGCGCGAACCGCGACATCGCCGACGACCTCGGCGTCGACTTCGCCGACGACGGCACCGTCGATGTCGGCGTCGACATGGAGACTAGCCTCGCGGGCGTCTACGCGACCGGTGCGATGGTCCGCGCCGAAGAGTGGCAGGCCACGATCTCCGTCGGCGACGGGGCCGCCGCGGCGCTCAACATCCTGTCGACGGTCAAGGGCGAACACTACCACGACTTCGACGTTCCCGCCGACGCCGAGCGCGTCTTCGGCGACCACCTCGCGGAGTAGCCCGATCGAACCCATTTCGGAACCGATACGAGACCTAATTCAGCCACCATGTCCGACGACCACAGCACGCCAGTCACCGCCGAACTGCCAGACAGCCCCGTTCACACCACCGGAACCGATCACATCACCATCTGGGGGAGCAACGAGCAGGAGACCGTCGAGTTCTATCAGGACGTCCTCGGGATGCCGCTGGTGCTTCGCCAGCCGAACCTCGACGACCCCTCTCAGACCCACCTGTTCTTCGACACGGGCGACGGGCGGATCCTCACCTTCTTCGTCAGCGACGACCGCCCGTCGAACCAGCGAGGACAGCGCGGCGGCGTCGGTGCCGTCCACCACCTCTGTTTCAGCATCGATCCGGACGAGTACGAGGACACGATGCAGGCGCTGGAGGACGCCGGCCACCAGTACAACGTCTTCGATCGGGGCATCTTCCACTCGATCTACACCACGGACAACAACGGCCTCGTCATCGAACTCTCGGCCGACAAGTACGAGATTCCCGACGACCGCCGGGGCGACGTGCTGGCGATGGCACAGAAACGCCGCGAGGCAGACGGTGCCGAGTACGCCAAGGACGAACACCTCCGCGATGCGATCGACGCACTGGGTCTCGAGGTGATCGAATACGACCTTCCCGAAGCCAGTTCGGGCGTCGGTGGCGTCGAATGAGCGCGGACCGCGTCGACGGGCCGCATCAAAATCAGTCCCTCGTGACGGGCGGGACCGACCTCATGGACGCCGACGCGGCGCTCGTGTGCATCCACGGCCGCGGCGCGAGCGCCCGCGGGATGCTCCGGATAGCCGACGAGGTCCACCGCGAGGGCATCGCGGTTCTCGCCCCGCAGGCCGCGCGACAGACCTGGTACCCCGACTCGTTTCTGGCACCGGTCGAGCGCAACGAGCCCGGCCGCTCGTCGGGCCTGCAGGCCATCAGCGACGCGATCGAGACGGCCATCGACGACGGGATTCCGACCGATCGGGTCATGCTGCTCGGCTTCTCGCAGGGCGGCTGTCTCGCCAGCGAGTACGTTGCGCGCAACCCGCGGCGATACGGTGGGCTAGCCGCTCTCAGTGGCGGGCTCATCGGCGCGCAACTCGACGACGCGTATCCCGGCGCTCTCGAGGGGACGCCGGTCTTCCTCGGTTGTAGCGACGACGATCCCCACATTCCCGAACAGCGGATCCACGACACGGCCGCCGTGTTCGAGGCCATGAACGCCGACGTCACCGCACGGCTCTACGAGGGGCTGGGCCACGGCATCAACGAGGACGAACTGGCGGCCGTCGCCGACCTGATCGCGGCGCTGGTCGACTGAAATGCGGGACCGAGCCGCGGTCACCCTCGCGTGTCCGACTAGCGGATGACGGTAACCGGCATGGGGGCGCGCCGGACGATTTTCTCGGCGACGCTGCCGAGCAGGACGCGGGAGAGACCGGATCGGCCGTGGCTTCCGATGATGATGTGGTCGATGTCGTGGTCCTCGGCGAACGACACGATTTCGCGCGCGGGCTTCCCGACGGCGGTCTCGCTCCGAAACTCGATGTCGGGGTCGCCGACGATATCCGCGATCTCGTCGGGGAGTTCCTCGGAGACCGTCTCCTCTCGCTCCCGAAGCATCTCCTGGACCATATTGATCCCCGCCTCCGTGGACCCACCTGCGGCCTCGACGACGCGCAGCAGCACGATCTCCGCGTCCGGATACGTCGAAAACGCGTGTTCGACTGCCTTCTGTGCGGGCTTTGACCCATCGTACGCGACGAGTACTTCCATACGTCTGATAGCTCTTCCGGGAGTATAAACCCACTCGATGACACCGCCCGGGTCGCTCTCGCCGATGCCGGTCAGCATCCCCGATCGTGTACCTGTTATCGCCGGCCTCGATGACGGGTTCGTCCTGGGGTCCTACGCGGTGAGTGCCGCTATCCGCCCGCTCGGAACCTATTCTTCGAAGCCGTCTTCGAACCGGAACGTCCCGTTTCGCTGGATCACGTCGCCGTCGACTTCGATGAACGAGTCCTCGCTCATGTCGACGATCATGTCGACGTGGACCGCCGAATCGTTGGCCTCGTTGCCCTCGGCGACGGTATCGTCGTAGGCCCGACCGACGGCCATGTGGACGGTGTCGCCCATCTTCTCGTCGAAGAGCATGTTGTAGGTAAACCGATCGATGTCGCGGTTCATTCCGATGCCGAGTTCGCCCAGTCGGCGCGCGCCGTCGTCCGTGTTGAGCACTTCCGTGAGGACGCCCTCGTTTTTCGCCGCCGCGTGGTCGACTACTTCGCCGCCCTCGAACTCGAGGTAGACGTCCGTGATCTCCCGTCCCTGATGGTACAGCGGCATGTCGAACAGCACCTCGCCCTCGACGCTGTCGGGGTGGGGTGCGGTGAAGACCTCGCCACCGGGGAGGTTGTGCTTGCCGTGGTCGTTGATCGTCGGGTTGCCGTCGACGGACATCGTCACGTCGGTCGTGTCGCCGCTGACGATACGGATCTCCTCGGCGGGGTCCATGATCTCGACCATGTTCGCCTGGTGGTCGCGCTGTTCCGCCCAGTCCTTGTTGACGGCGTCCCAGACGAAGTTCTCGTAGCCCTCGGTGCTCATCTCCGCGAGTTGGGCGTTGGCCGGCGCGGGGTACTGCGTGAGACACCAGCGCTTGGAGAGCCGTTCCTCGAGAATGGGGCGATGGGCCTGCTGGTAGGCCGCGCTGATTTCGGGCTCGACGTCGCTGGTCTGGGTGACGTTGTCCGTCGCGCGAATGGCGATGTAGACGTCCGTGTTCTTGATCAGCGCGAGTTCGTGTTCGGGGGTCTCGAACTCGTCGTCGGACGAGCGGAGATACGCACGCTGCTGTCGTTTGCCGGTTCGCTGGCTCGTCGTGACCGGATTCGCTCCCAGGTCGCCGATCACTTCGTGAAGCGCAACGACCAGGTCCTCGGCGACCGGGTGGGCGTCGATGACGACGTTGTCACCTGCCTCAAGATCGACCGAGTGGTTGGCGATGATCTCTGCGTGTTCGCGGATTCGCGGGTCCATGTTCCAGTGTTGACGGGGGAGGGAAAAAACGGTTCGTGATGCGGATGCTATCGAGCCGGCGTTCGACGGACCCGCGTCCGAGTGTCAGTCAGCGGTCCATCCATCCGCGTCTCGCTCGGACGCTCCGGGGTCGCCGTTCGAGGGACCGCTGGTCGAGTTCTCGGCCCCTCCCACGACGTCCTCCCGGAAGAACGACACCGTCGCGGCCGTCAGGACGAGCGAGAGCGGGGCCGAAGCGAGCAATGCCAGCAGGACGGCCGCGCCGCCGCTGCTGACGAGCAGGGACAAAACCAGCGAGGCGACGGCCGCTGCGCCGAGGTGCCAGAGCCCGAAGCTGAGAACCGCGCCGCCGGCCATCGTGAGGCCCAGGGACCGGTGAAACGCCTCGAGAAACGGTGCGTCGGCGGCGACGAACAGGAACGGAACGGGATAGAAGACGTAGCTGAGTGCGACGATCACCGGGACCGCGAGCACGAGGAGGGCAGGTGCGAGCGCGAAAACCGGGAACGCCAGCAGAAACGCGCCGAACAGAACGAGGTTGTACAGAACGAACCGCGGCGCGTAGGTTGCGATGCACGAGCCGACGGCGGTCGGCTCACCGCGGAGCCGTCGGTCGAGTCCGCCGACGTACGCCGCCATGACGATCCCCGAGAGCACTGCGTATGCGGCGAGTGTGAGTGCGATCCAGCCCATCATCTCGGCCGTGAGGGCCTCGAGAGGGACATCGACGGCTTCGACTGGCGTTTCGATCGTCACGTCGGTGCCGCCGGAACCGGTGGTCCCGACGGGGGTCGTCGACCCGCCGGCTGGCGTCGTTTCCCCGGGCGCATCACCGAAGGCGGGAGCGCCGGACGGCTCCCCATACCGGGACCGCGTGGTCGCCGTGGCTGGGTCCGGGGGGTCGACCAACTGCCACAGGGTCACGAGCGGCGACGGGAAGGCGAATTCGAGGTTGAGCGAGAACCCTCGACCGGTGGACTCGAGCGCCCGTCGCACCTTTTCGAACTCGAGGAGCGCGGCGATCAGGGGAACCACGCCGAACAGCTGCAAGTCACCGAATCGGTCACTGACACGGGCGACGTGCCGCTGAAACGGGCGTGAACGTTCGTTATTTACCCCATCGTCCCCATCGGTTGTCGTCGATGGGTCGTCGTCGGGAGGGCGTTCCGGATCGGAAGCTGGAGCCATACGTCGCCGTACAAATGACGGGACACTGAATCTTTCTCTCGGCGATCGTCCCCGCTCGAGGACGGCGCTTGCCGGGTTGGCTCCCGTCGACGGACACTGCGGCGTATTGGACCGCCGTCATGGTCTTGGGTCGTCCCACTCGAGGCCGCGTTCGCCTGCCGACAGTCAGCTCTCGCCGCGCATCCCGTCGCGGAACTCGAGGACCGTCCGCCGGAGGAGGAGGTACGCGAAGAAGACCAACCCGAGCAGGATCAGGACGACCGCGATGATGACCGGGTCGTCGGGGAGGATGCCGATGATGGTATCCAGCATACGCCGCGGCTACACTGTCAGCGCGGTTAACCGTTTCGACCTCGTTCAGTTGTATCCGTCCGACGGGTCGGTAACTAAAACCCGTCTTTCAGCTTGGGCTACCTATAACGTCGGTCGGGTCGTAGCCCGACGTGTGCCTCGGTCGTCGGCCCTCACTCTCCCGAATCCGTTCCGGGGGCCGCTCTCGAGATCGAGGCCAGCTCCACACCCCCTTCGATCATCCCGGTGCCGATCACGGCGGCCCGCCCGCGACTTCGGTCCCGTCTGAGGGCCGGCACGACGGCGGGTCGCCGCCCCCCTGCTAGCGGTCCCCGTCGATTCACCGACGCCGGTCCCGCACCCGACCCCCCGCTGACGCTGTGGCGATCCACGGCAGACCGCGCTCCGGCTCACCGGTCTTCACGCTGCCCGTGTGACTCACTCCTGTCATCGTCCTCTGCAGGTGTCCCCGTCTCCCCCAAAATCCGGACCGTTTCGATGACCGTTCCGTCCGGGTCGCGGATCTCGCCGGCGAGGCCGCCGTCCGGTCGCTCCTCGAGCACGGCGAATCCCGGCCGATTCCCGCGCGGGTCGGCGTGGCTGCCGGGATTGAGCAACTGGACGGTGTCGCTCTCGACGACCGTCGGTCGATGGCTGTGGCCGAAAACGACCACGTCGGCCCCTCGCGAGCGTCCGAACATCGCGAGTCCCGTCTCGCCGCCGTCCCGTCGGTGCGTGACGGCGAATCGGACGCCGCCGGCCTCGACGACGCGCGCCGTCGGGAGGCGGTCGCGTACCACCCCGTTGTCGGCGTTCCCGTGGACCGCGTACAGTCGATCACACTCCGTCCGAAACGCCTCGAGCGCCGCCTCGGTCGTGAAGTCGCCGGCGTGGATGACGGTGTCGGCCTCCCGGGCCGCGGTCAGTGCGTCGCCCTCGAGTTCGTGGCCGCGGCTGCTGTGCGTGTCGGAGAAAATCGCGATCATGATCGGCCTTCGGCCGTCACTGACAGGTCCCTTTCGGATGCGGGCCGCGATGCGTCCGTGAGCGCGGGTCGGCGGAAAGGCGATCCGTTTCGGTCGGCGGCCGAAGTCGATCTAGAGCGGCTTATCCTTTTAGGCCGCCCCTTCGTAGTCGCCGTCGATGGCCAGTAGTACCTCCGTCGTGCTCGCCGCACTGTTCGCGAACGGCGCGATCGCGGTCCTGAAGTTCGGCGGGTTTCTGTTGACCGGGAGCCCAGCGATGCTGTCGGAGACGTATCACTCGATCTCGGACACGGGGAACCAGATCTTCCTGCTGATCGGGATCAAGTACGGCGCACAAGAGGCGACCCGCGAGCATCCGTTCGGTCACGGGAAGGCCCAGTTCTTCTACAGCCTCCTCGTGAGCGTCATGCTCTTCGGCATCGCCGGCTGGGAGAGCGCCCGTCACGGGTACGACGCCCTGACCCACGGCGGCGTCCACCGGGCGAGCGAGGACGTGACGCTGCTTGGACAGACGTTCGATCCGGTCTTCGTCAACTACGCCGTGTTGCTCGGGGCGATCGCGTTCGAGTCCTACGCGTTCTGGAAGGCCTACAAGGGGATCAGCCGCCAGATGGACGAGTACGGCTGGACCACCCTCCGCGAGGCGTTCCGCAAGACCAGCGACGTGACGACCCTGACCGCGCTCACCGAGGACACCATCGCGCTCGCCGGCGCGGGGATCGCCCTCTTCGGCGTGTACCTCACTCGGACGACCGGGAACCCGATGTACGACGCCGCCGCTGCGCTCCTCATCGGACTCATGCTCATGGGATTCGCGATCGCGCTCGCCTGGCAGAACAAGCGGCTCATCCTCGGGGAGAGCCTGCCGAAAGAGGCCGAGGACGAACTCCGAGCGATCGTCGCCGACTGGGACGGCGTCACCGAACTCGTCGACTTCCGAACCGTCTACTTCGGTACCGAGGAGTTGCTCGTTACCGCCGACGTGGCGTTCGAGCCCGATCTCGATGCCGAGACGATCTCCGAGCGCATCACGCGGATCGAACTCGCGCTGATGGAGCACGACGATCAGATCCAGAAGGTCTACATCGAACCCGAGACGTAGCCCCGACCTCCGGCCTCGCTACTCCGCGCGTTTTGCCGCCGTGTCGTCGTAGCCCGCCACGACCGTCGTGCCCGGCGGCCGATCGTTCAACACCGCCGTCACCGTCGTCTCCTCCAGATCGACCGTCGACTCGAGGGGCTCCCAGCCCGCCTCCGTTTCGACGGCGATCGCCACGTCGGTCGGGCTCGCGCCGGCCGGCAGCTTCGAGGGGTCGTAGACGAGCGCGATCCGGACGGCCTCGACTGCTTTCAGTTCCTCGCATACCACGAGGTCGACGGGGTCGCCCAGCGCGTCGACTGGCGGCTCGCGGCCGCTCTTCCGGAGGCCGAACGCGTCGGGAACGACACCGGCCACGAGTTCGACGCGTGCCCCCGCCCGCTCGAGTGTATACTCAGCGACGGTGTTCGAGTCGTATCCGGGAATCGTCATACGGGAGGCAGGTACTCGAGACGGATGACCCTGTAGCGCGCGTTCGCCGGCCGGGTGTCGGCGGGCATCGCCGCCGTCGGTCGTGCACCCGGCCCGACCGAATCGAGACGAATCCTTTTATCGCAGCGCGAACCTATCGTCTCGTGTGTCCGAGACTGCCGGGTACATGCGCTTTTTCCCGTACGACCAGCCGTACGAGAACCAGCGTGAGGCGATGGACCGCATCTATAACTCCCTCCACCAGGGACAGGACGTCCTCTTCGAGGGGGCCTGCGGGACCGGCAAGACGCTCTCGTCGCTGGTCCCCGCCCTCGAGATCGCTCGCGAGCAGGACAAGACGGTCGTCATCACGACCAACGTCCACCAGCAGATGCGCCAGTTCGTCGCCGAGGCCCGCGCGATCACCCGTGAGGAGTCGATTCGGGCGGTCGTCTTCAAGGGCAAAGCGTCGATGTGTCACATCGACGTCGGCTACGAGGAGTGTCAGGCGCTCCGGGACAACACCCGCGCCGTCGTCGACGCCGAGCAGGATCGCGAGCAACTCGAGCGCCGGCAGCGCGAACTGCTCGCGGAGAGTCAGGACGGCGACGGCGCGGCGGCCGACGCCCGCTCGGCGGTGATGGACGAACTCGAGACCATCGAGGAGCGACTCGAGGACCTCGAAGACCAGACCGTCTGTGACTACTACCGAAACAATCTCACGCAGGATACGGACGAGTTCTTCGGCTGGCTCTTCGAGGACGTCCGCACGCCCGACGAGATCTACGAGTACGCCGAGCGCCAGGAACTCTGCGGGTACGAACTCCTCAAGGAGGGGATCGAGGGCGTCGATCTGGTCGTCTGTAACTACCACCACCTGCTGGACTCGACCATTCGAGAGCAGTTCTTCCGGTGGCTGGGTCGCGACCCCGAGGACGTGATCGCCGTCTTCGATGAGGCTCACAACGTCGAGGACGCCGCCCGCGAACACGCGACCCGGACCTGCTCCGAGCGGACGTTCGAGTCGGCACTCGAGGAGTTGGCCGACAGCGACGACCCGCGGGCCGAGGACGCCGCGAACGTCCTCTCGGCGTTTCACCGCGCGCTCGTCGAGACCTACGAGGATTCCTTCGGCTTCGGGGAGCGCGAGGGGATCGGCGAGAACTGGGAGGACGTTTCGATCGCCAACGACGACCGCAAGGACGACCTCACCCTCGAGTTCCTCCAGCGGTATTCGGGTCGGGGAATCGACGACGATCTCGAGGCGGCGATGAAGCTGGGACAAGAGTTAGACGAGGAGTACGAGGAGGCTTACCGGGAGGGCGAGACGGCCACACGGACGGAGTGTCAGACCTTACAGGCCGCGGCCTTCGTCAGCGCGTGGATGACCGAGGGCTCGACGGAGGGACTGTATCCTGTCGTCGCCGTCACGCGAGACGCGGGCACGGACGAAATATACGGTCGTGTGGAACTGTACTCCTGTCTCCCGCGACAGGTGACCGGCCAACTCTTCGACGAGATCTACGCGACCGTCCTGATGAGCGCGACGCTCCAGCCGTTCGAGGTCACCGAGGCCGTGTTGGGTATCGAGGATGCGGTATCGATGGCCTACGGCCTCCAGTTCCCCGAGGACAATCGCCGAACCTTCGCCGTCGAGACGCCGCCGCTTTTCTCCTCGGATCGCGACGACCCCGGGGTCCAGGCGGACGTGACCGAGACGATCCATGACGCCGTGCGGATGACGCCCGGCAACACGCTCGCCTTCTTCCCGAATTACGGCGAGGCGAACCGGTACGCCGACCGACTCGTCGGTCGGACCGACCGGACGGTATACGTGGACGAGCCGGGCCAGTCGGCCGAAGACCTCCGACAGCAGTTCGTCGCGGATGACGGGGCGGTCCTGTGCACCTCGCTGTGGGGGACCCTCGCGGAGGGGGTGAGCTTCGACGGCGACGACGCCCACACGGTGTTGGTCGTCGGCGTCCCCTACCCCCATCTCGACGACCGGGCCGAGGCGGTCCAGGAGGCCTACGACGCGGCCTTCGACGGCACCGAGACGGGCTGGCGCTACGCCGTCGAGTTCCCGACGATCCGCAAGACCAGGCAGGCGCTGGGCCGAGTCATCCGCTCGCCCGAGGAGGTCGGCGTCCGCGCGCTGCTCGACCGACGCTACTCGAGGCGAGCGAAGCCGGACCTCGGCAAGTACAGCGTCAACGGCATCTTCCCCCACGAGGAACGCGAGGAACTGATCGATATCGACCCGGCAAAACTCAAGTTCTCGATGCTCAACTTCTACGGCGGTCACGACGCCTACGACGGCGATCCGCCGGCACCGTAATCCCAACGCGGGTCAGGACGGCAACGAAACGCGGCTCACCGGCAGCTTGTTCGTTCCGTCCCAGAACTCGAGTTCGCCCACCGTCCATCGAATCGGGTCGATCTCGCGGTCGGCCAGCCGGCGTGCGGTCGCGAGGTCGCCGCCGCGGGCCAGCGTCACGTGGGGCACGTAGTCGCCGCCTTCGAGTCCGTCGACGGGGTCGAAGGCCTCGGTGAGAGCGGCGTGAACGTCCTCGAGTCCGGGGCTGTCGACGGCTAAATAGACCACTGGAGCCGACCCGAGCGGCGGGTCTTCGAAGTAGTCGATGCCCGTGATCGTGGCCTCGACGGCGGGGGTGCCCTCGAGCGCGCGGTGGGCTCGGTGTTGAAGCTGTGCGACGTGGTCGGCCTCGCCGAGTCGTTTGAGCAGACAGGAGTGGTCCTCGCGGACGGTCTCGAACCCGATCAGGTCGGGATGGAGCCGGTTCGCGAGCTGCCGGACGCGACCGGGGACCGGAACGTTGACGCTGTACACTTCGGTCGCTGTTGGGCCGAGGCGGCTATCAGTCTGCTGGTCTCACGGGGGCTGATTCGATGCCGGATTAGAGCCGGTCGAGCAGCCAGAGGCCGATCAACACGGCGATCACGAACTGGACGACGAGGGCGAACGGACCGAGCAGGCTCGTGAGACCGTTGATCACCGCGCCGATGATCTCGAGCACGAGCAAGACGGCGACCAGCCCGAGGACGAGTTTCAGCAGGGTCTCGATCTCGAGTTCGCCGCGCGTGTCGAACATACGGCCACGCTTGAGAGACTATTTGAAAAACACGTCGGTACGGCGGTCGGAAAGACCTATTTAGACGGCTCCGGCATGTCATAGTAATGGAGGCGAGGGGGCTGCGGGCCCTACTGTGTGTGCTCGTGGTGGTTGCGTCTTCGATCGCGCTCGTCTCGGCGGCGGCCGGTGCCACGGCGGACGTCGGGACACGGCGAGCGGCGCTGCAGGAATCGCCTGAGGGTGATGCGAACGACACGCCGATGCTTGGCGAGGCGGACCAGACGTATATCGACGTGTTCATCACCGAGAACGGCTCGGCGCGGATGACGGTTGACTACCAGTTCTACCTCGCCGACGAGAACCGGTCGGCCGAGTGGGAGGCGTTGGAGGCGAACGTCTCGAGCGAGACCGACTGGTACGTCGCCGAGGAACGCCGGAGTTGGAATGAGACGCTCTCCAAAGGGGAAAACGCGACCGACCGGGAGATGTCGCTCTCGAACGTCTCGATCACCACGGAGACGACGTCCAGACCGGAGGAGATCGGCCACGCGAAGGTCTCGTTCGAGTGGGCGCACTTCGCACACGTCCAAGTCAACCGGCTCGAGGCGGGCGCTGCGCTCTCCGGCTTTACGCTCACCGACGGGACGACGTTGCAGTTCCGCTGGCCCGAAGAGTACGCCCTTTACGAGAACGAGGGTGCGCTGCAGGTGAAGCCGTCCCCTGACGAGTCGGCCGCCGGATCGGTCGGCTGGGAGGGCGAACGGAACTTCCCCGACGACGAGCCCAGAGTCGTGCTGATACGGGACAGCGACGCGGGGACGGACGAGCCACAGTCCGCGGCGGAACCGTCGATGCCGTGGACGATCGTCACGCTCGCGCTCGCGTTGCTCGCAACCGTCGGCGCAGCCGGCTGGTTGCTCGGTCGCAGACGGTCGGACGGCGAGGCGGCCGTCGCCGAGGACGAGGCCGTCCACCGACCCGACGGCGCGGTCGCCGCCGAGCGGACCGTCCCCGACGGGCCCCCGCCGGAGTTACTGAGCAACGAGGAACGGGTCCTGCGACTGCTCGAGGAACGCGGCGGTCGGGTCAAACAACAGCAGGTCGTCTCGGAACTGGACTGGACCGAGGCCAAGACGAGTCAGGTCGTCGGGGACCTGCGCGAGAACGACGAGATCGAGGTGTTCCGAATCGGTCGGGAGAACGTGCTGACGTTGCCCGACGACGACTAACGGTGTCCCCAGGTGTCGGCCGGCCCTGCCGATTCCGGCCCGGAACCATCGGGTGCGCGAGGTAGCAGGATTTAAGACGATGGGTCCGTATCACTGTACCAATGAGCCGTCTCGCCGGTACCGCGTTCGCCGTTCTCGGTACCGGCGGGTCCGTCGCTCGGCGGCGGCCGCGGCGATTCCGACCGGGCCTTTGAGCCCGTACTATACTACTCCCCCTGTTCCGGTCTGTCTCGCTTCCCCTGAAACTGCAGTATTTCGGGTTAGCAGCATCTCTATCATTAATTTACGGAATTGAAACCAATGAATTTAAGTCCGTCCTGTGGGTTTACTCGAGTACGATATGACCCGCGTGGCACTTGCGTTTTCGGGCGGTCTGGACACGACGGTCTGTGTCCCGCTGCTCGAGGAAGAATACGGATACGATGACGTGATCGGCGTTACCGTCGACGTCGGCCAACCGGCTGAGGAGTTCGACGAAGCCGAAGAAACTGCCGAAGCGCTCGGCCTCGACCACTACGTCGTCGACGCGCGAGCGGAATTCGCGCAACTCTGTCTCGAGAGCGTTCGTGCGAACGCGACCTATCAGGGCTACCCGCTTGGAACGGCGCTCGCCCGTCCCGTGATCGCGGAAGCGATCCTGGAGGTCGCAGAGGAACAGGACTGTACCGGCATCGCCCACGGCTGTACGGGCAAGGGCAACGACCAACTGCGCTTCGAGGCCGTCTGGCGTAGCTCCGACCTCGAAGTCATCGCCCCCGTGCGCGAACTCGGCCTCACCCGCGAGTGGGAGAAAGAGTACGCCGCCGAGAAGGACCTTCCAGTCGAGGGCGGCAGCGGCGGCGACTGGTCGATCGACACCAACATCTGGAGCCGCTCGGTCGAGGGCGACGACCTCGAGGATCCGAACTACGTCCCCTCGACGGAGATCTACGCCTGGACCGAGGACCCCTCCGACGAGACCGAGGAGATCGAGATCACCTTCGAGAACGGCTACCCCGTCGCCGTCGACGGCCAGGAGTACGAGCCGGTCGCACTCATCGAGCACCTCAATGAACTCGCCGGCAGCTACGGTGTCGGCCGCACCGACATGATGGAAGACCGTATGCTCGGGCTGAAGGTCCGCGAGAACTACGAGCACCCCGGCGCGACGACCCTCCTTGCCGCCCACGAGGCCCTCGAGGGGCTCGTCCTCACCCAGGAGGAGCGCCAGTTCAAGCAGCAAATCGACCAGCAGTGGTCCCAGAAGGGCTACGAGGGGTTGATCGACGCGCCGCTCGTGAGCGCGCTCGAGAGCTTCATCGACGAGACCCAGCAGCGCGTGACCGGCACGGTCACGATCCGCTTCGAGGGTGGGCAGGCACGTCCGGTCGCTCGCGACAGCACGTTCGCGGCCTACTCGGCCGAGCACGCCTCATTCGACACCGAGACGGTCGGCAAGATCAAACAGGAAGACGCCACCGGCGTCGCGAAGTACCACGGCTTCCAGCGCCGCCTCGCGAACGAGGCGATCGCGGCCAACGCCGACGACGAGACGGTCGAACTCGCGACCGACGGGAGCGGGACGGGAGACGACCAGTAATCATGACCGAGGAGAGCGCTCACCACGGCGATGAGGCCACAGCCGATGGCGGCGGGCAGTCCGACGAACTGCGATCCTCGTCGGCGTATCGCTCTGACGGCGGCGACGAGGGTGTCGTCCGCCGGGACCGCTTCAGCGGCGGCCCCGCCCGGAGCTTCCTCTCCTCGCTCGCAGCGGACGACCGGATCTTCGAGGCCGACCTCGAGGTCGACCGCGCACACACGGTCATGCTCGCCGAGCAGGGCATCATCGACGACGACGTGGCCGGGGAGATCCTGACCGCCCTCGACGCGATCGAAGTCGACGGCCACGGCTCCTTGCCCGACGGCGAGGACGTCCACGAGGCCATCGAGACCGCAGTCATCCAGCGCAGCGGCGCGGACGGCGGGAAGATGCACACCGCACGGTCGCGCAACGACGAGGTCGCGGCCTGCATCCGCTATCGCCTGCGCGAGGACGTTCTCGAGGCAATCGAGACCACGCTCGCGCTGCGCGAGTCGCTCGTCGACGTCGCCGACGCCCACACCGAGACGATCATGCCCGGCTACACCCACCTCCAGCCCGCCCAGCCGACCACCGTAGCCCACTGGGCGCTGGCCTACGAGGGCGCGGTTCGCCGCGACACCGAACGGCTGCTCGGGTCCTACGGCCGGATCAACCAGTCGCCGCTGGGCGGCGCGGCGTTCGCGGGCACGACCTTCGACATCGACCGCGAGCGCGTCGCCGACCTGCTGGGCTTCGACGGGCTGGTGGTAAATTCGATGGACGCCGCCTCGAGCCGGGATTTCCTGCTCGAGGCGACCCAGGCGCTGTCGACCCACGCCACGACGCTGTCGGGGCTGGCGGAGGACGTCATCATCTTCGCGAACCGCGGGTTCGTCGATCTCTCGGACGACTACTCCTCGACGTCGTCGATCATGCCCCAGAAGAAGAACCCGGACACGCTGGAACTGGTCCGCGCGGTCGCGGGCGATGCAGCCAGCGGCGTTCAGGGGCTGACGACGACGTTGAAGGGGCTGCCCCGCGCGTACAACCGCGACCTCCAGCGGGCGACGACCCACGCCTGGGAGACCGTCGACGCGGTCACCGAGGCCAGCGAGGTCGCGGCAGGTGCGGTGGCGACGGCCGACTGGAACGAGGCGGCCCTCGCCGCGGCGGCCGGCGACGGCTTCTCCACGGCGACCGGCGTCGCGGACCTACTGGCGGCCAACGGGGTACCGTTCCGGACGGCGCACGAACTCGTGGCGCTCGCGGCCGACGACGGTGCCGACTACGACGCCCTCGAGGCCGCCGCTCAGGACGTTCTCGGCGAATCGCTCGCGGCCCACGTCGAACCCGCGGCCGTCGAAACGGCGCTCGAACCGGCCGAAAGCGTCGCGAGCCGCGACTCGCAGGGCGGCCCCGCGCCCGACGCGGTCGCGCCCCAGATCGAGTCGGCTCGCGAGTCGCTCGCGGCCGACGAGGAGTCGCGTGCAGCCGCGATCGACGCGCTCGAGACGGCACGCGAGGCGCTCCGGTCGGAGGTGAACGGCTATGTCTGAGGGCGGCTGTCGCCTGTCCGGTACGGGTCGACGGGCGACGCCACACGCCGCCGTTCGGCCGGGTCGGCGGCGATCCCCGCGGGGGGACAAAATACTGAATACATGATATGGGGAACGAAAATCGTGGTCTATTGGGCGTGAGGCTCCATTAGAGTGGCGTGTAGATAGTATAATCTTTCTGGTAGGTTCGAAGGATTTAAGGTATCCCGGAACACACATGGGAGTACAATGACCGAATGCGTCGAGTGTGGGGCCGAAGTGTCCCTGCACGACGATTTGGAAGTGGGAGAGATCATCGACTGTACGACCTGTGGAGCCGAGTTGGAGGTCGTCGACACGGAGCCGCCAGTCCTCGATCGAGCCCCCGAGCTCGAAGAGGACTGGGGTGAGTGACCTTGCACGTAGGACTCCTCTACTCACGGATCCGCAAGGACGAGAAGCTCCTCCTCACCGAGCTTCGCGAGCGTGACCACGAGGTCACGAAGATCGACGTCCGCAAACAGACCTTCGACATCTCGGCGGCTCCCGCGGCGTTCGACGGCCTCGATATCGTCGTCGATCGCTGTCTCGCCACGAGCCGGAGCCTGTACGCCACGCAGTTCTTCGAGGCCTACGGCATCCCCGTGGTCAACAGCCACGAGACCGCCGATATCTGCGCTGACAAGGTGCAAAACAGCCTCGCCCTCGAGAAGGCGGGCGTGCCCACCCCCGCAACGAAGGTCGCGTTCACCAAAGAGACCGCGATGGAGGCCATCGAGGAGTTCGGCTATCCGTGCGTGCTCAAACCCGTCGTTGGGTCCTGGGGCCGGCTGATGGCCAAGATCGACTCCGAGTCGGCCGCGGAGGCCATTCTCGAGCACAAGGCGACGCTTGGCCACTACGAGCACAAGGTGTTCTACGTCCAGGAGTTCGTGGAGAAGCCCGGGCGTGACATCCGCGTGCTCGCGACCGACGGCGAACCCATCGCCGCGATGGTCCGCTCGTCGGACCACTGGATCACCAACGCCGCGAAGGGTGCGGAGACGGATGTCTTCGAACTCGATGACGAGGCGCTGGCACTCGTTCGGAAGGCCAGCGACGCCGTCGGCGGCGGCCTGTTGGGCATCGACCTGATGGAAATCGGCGATTCGTATACGGTCCACGAGGTCAATCACACCGTCGAGTTCAAGGCCCTCGACGACGCCGTCGAGACGGACATCGCGGCCACCGTCGTCGACTGGCTCGAGGGGAAAGCCGACGCGGCCGCCGACGAACTCGAGGTGACCGCCTGATGGCGGTCGGGACCGAGACCGGTGCGGACGCAAACGCCGAGACGGTCACCGCGAGCGTCGTCGGCGGCTCCGGCTTCACGGGCGGCGAACTGCTCCGCTTGCTCGCGGGCCACCCGAACGTCGCGATCAGCGAGGTCACGAGCCGGTCGAAGGCCGGCAAGAGCGTCGGCTCCGTTCACCCGCCGCTGCGCGGGTCGGACCTGCGCTTTACCGAGCCCGACGACCTCGAGTCCGTCGACGTGCTCTTCGCGGCGACGCCACACGGCGTCTCCATGGGCCGGATCGACGAGTTCTTCGAGGTGGCGGACACGGTCGTCGACCTCTCGGCGGACTTCCGCCTCGAGAGCGAGGCGCAGTACGACGAGTGGTACGACGGCCACGAGGCACCCGAGTACCTCGAAACGGCCGAATATGCCCTTCCCGAGATCAACCGCGACGGGCTCGAGGGTGCCGAGCTGATCGCCGGCGGCGGCTGTAACGCCACCGCGACGATCCTCGGGCTCTATCCGCTGTTCGAGCACGGGCTTCTGGAGGGCGGCGAGCGGATCGTCGTCGACGTGAAGGTCGGCTCTTCCGAGGGCGGCGCGGGCGGCGGCGAGGCCTCGAGCCACCCCGAGCGCTCGGGGGTCGTGCGTCCGTACGCGCCGACGGGCCACCGCCACGAGGCCGAAATCGAACAGTTCCTCGGTACGTCGGTCGCGTTCACCTGCCACGCCGTGGACATGGTCCGCGGTGCCAGCGCGACGAGCCACGTCTTCCCCTCGAGTCCGGTCTCGAAGGGCGACCTCTGGCAGGCCTATCGGGGCTGCTACGAGGACGAGCCGTTCGTCCGGATGGCCGCCGGCGGCTCCGGCGTCTACCGCTATCCCGAACCGAAGGCGGTCGCCGGGACGAACCTCGCCGAGGTCGGCTTCGAACTCGACCCGTCGAACGAGCGCATCGTCGTCTTCTCGGCGATCGACAACATGATGAAAGGCTCCGCGGGGCAGGCGGTCCACGCCGCCAACGTCGCGCTGGGGCTCGCGGAGACGGCCGGACTCGAGTTTACGGGGCTCCACCCCGTGGGGGCACCCTAACATGACGACCGTCGTGAAGATCGGCGGCGCACGCGCCGTCGACCCTGACGGTGCCCTCGCGGACGTCGCGCGCCTCGTCGAGGACGGCGAAGACGTGGTCCTCACGCACGGCGGGTCGACCGCCGTCGACGAAACGCTCGCGGAACTCGGCGAGGAGCCGACCTACGTCGAAACGCCCGGCGGCGTCGTCGGTCGTTTCACCGACGAGCGCACCATGGAGGTCTTCAAGATGGTGATGCCAGGCAAGCTCAACACCGATCTGGTCGAGCGCCTGCACAACGAGGGCGTAAACGCCGTCGGCCTCTCCGGCACGGACGGCAAACTGCTCGAGGGCAAACGCAAGTCCGCTGTCCGCGTGAAGGAGGACGGTAAGAAGAAGATCAAACGCGGCGACCACTCCGGTACGATCGAGTCGGTCAATGCCGACCTGCTCGAGACGACCCTCGCGGGCGGCTACACGCCCGTCGTCTCCGTTCCGGTTCTCGGAACGGAGCAATCCGGCGGCTACACCGCGGTCAACGCCGATGCCGACCGCGCCGCGGCCGCGATCGCCGGCGCGCTCGAGGCCGATCTCGTCGTGCTGACGGACGTCTCGGGGATCTACGAGGACCCCGACGACGAATCGACCAAGATCGACGCAGCCGCGACGCCCGAGGAGTTCGCGGCCGTCGAGGACGCCGCTGAAGGGTTCATGACGAAGAAGGTCATGGCCGCCGCGGAGGCCCTCGAGGGCGGAGCCGCGTCGGTAACCGTCGCAAGCGCCAACGCCGACGAACCGATCACGAGCGCGCTGGAAGGCGAGGGCACGACGCTCGAGCCCGGTGTGCTCGCGGACGACGGCGAGGAGGTGGCCCAATGAGCGACCTCGATTTCGTTTCCGGGAGCAAGCCGATCGGTCTCGAGCGCGGTGAGGGGGCGTTCCTCTATACCGCCGACGGTACGGAATATCTGGACGCCGGCGCGAGCTACGCCTGTACCCCGCTGGGCCACTCTCACCCGGCGGTCGTCGAGGCCGTTCAGGAACAGGTCGGCGACCTAACGTTCGTCGACTCCTCCTATCCCGTCGCGGCCCGCGAGAACGCCTATGCCTCGCTCGTCGCGGCCGCGCCCGACGGCCTCGAGAGTGCCTGGTTCTGTAACTCCGGGACCGAGGCCAACGAGGCCGCCCTGAAGTTCGCGCGGTCGGCGACCGGCGAGTCGAAGATCGTCGCCGCGACCCGCTCGTTCCACGGGCGGACGATGGGGTCGCTCGCCGCCACCTGGAAGGACAAGTACAAGAAGCCCTACGAGCCCCTGGCCGGCGATGTCGAGTTCGTCCCCTACGGCGACGGCCAGGAGCTCGCCGACGCCGTCGACGACGAGACCGCGGCCGTGATCCTCGAGCCGATCCAGGGCGAGGGTGGGATCAACGTCCCGTCGACGGGGTATCTCGAAACCGCCCGCGAACTGACCGCGGACGCCGGCGCGGCGCTCGTCTTGGACGAGGTCCAGACCGGCATGGGTCGTACCGGCGAGATGTGGGCCTGTCAGCACGCGGGCGTCACGCCCGACGTCCTGACGACGGCGAAGGGGCTTGGCAACGGCCTGCCCGTCGGCGCGGTCGCGGTCCAAGACTGGATCGCCGACGGCGCGGCCTCGCACAACGCCACGTTCAGCGGCGGCCCCGTCGTCGCCGCGGCGGTCCACGCGACCGTCTCGACGCTGCTCGAGGAGGCGTGGCCCGCCCACGCCGCCACCCTCGGTGACTTCCTCGTGACCGAACTCGAGGCAGCGCTGGGCGATGTGGTCCGCGAGGTCCGCGGCCGCGGTCTCCTCGTCGGCATCGAGTTGAAACGCGGGGCGAACCGGGTCGCCCGCGATCTGGCGATGAACCAGCAGGTCCTCGCGTTGCCTGCTGGCCGGACCGTGCTGCGGCTGTTGCCGCCGCTCGTGATCGACGAGGCCGACGCGGAGCATCTCGTGGACGCGCTGACAGCGACCATCGCACCCGAGACCGACTCCGACGCATGAGTGCAACCATGGAAGACACCACCGATGTCTCGCTCGAGGCGGCCCGCGACCTCCTGATCGATCTCGTCGCCACACCGTCGCCGTCCGGCGAAGAGGAGGCCGCTGCCGAGCGCCTTGTCGAGTTCTTCGACGCCTACGGTCGCGAGGCGTGGACCGACGCGGTCGGCAACGTTCGCGCCCCGGCGGACGACGCCGTCCTCCTGACATCACACGTCGATACCGTCCCCGGCGAGATTCCGGTCCGCGTCGACGCTGCGGACGCCGCGGACGAGGACGCCGGAATCGCCACCGCGGGGGCGGAACTCCTCTGGGGGAGAGGCAGCGTCGACGCGACGGGGCCGCTGGCGGCGATGGCCGTCGCGGCCGTCCGGACCGGCGTCTCCTTCGTCGGCGTCGTCCAGGAGGAGACGAGTTCCATGGGTGCCCGCCACCTCGTGGCCGACCGGGAGGCCGAACCCGACGCCGTCGTCAACGGCGAGCCAAGCGGCGCGACGGGCATCACGCTCGGCTACCGTGGTTTCCTCAACGGGACGTACGTCGCGACCAGCGAATCGGGCCACACCTCCCGGCCCGAACCCAACGCCATCCAGCACGCGACGAACTGGTGGACGGGCGTCGAAGCCGCGTTCGAACAGGACGACGACGCGCCCGTCTTCGAGCGCGTGACCGCCAAACCCGTCGCTATCGACGGCGGGATCACCGAGGACGGCCTTTCCGTGGAAGCGGCCCTCGAGGCCCAGTTGCGGGTTCCCCCGTCGATGGATATCGAGACGGTCCGCGAGACGGCCGAGGCGGAACTCGAGATCGGGACCGTCTCCTGGGACGAGCCGATCCCGCCGGTGATGGAGAGTCCCCGTACCGAAGTCGCCCGCGCGTTCCGGGCGGCCATCCGCGCGGAGGACGGCGAGCCGCGCTTGCTTCGCAAGACCGGGACCAGCGACATGAACCTCTACGCCGACGCCTGGGACTGTCCCATGGTGACCTACGGCCCCGGCAACTCCGAACTCGACCACGCGCCTGACGAACGCCTCTCGTTGCCGGAGTTCGATCAGTCGATCGCGGTCTTAGAGCGGGTCGCGACGACGCTTCGCGAGGACGACGAATGACGGCGGCGAAGACACTGACAGCAGCACAACCACAGACACGCAGTGATCAGCCATGACGACCGATTCCGATCCGACACACTTCCTCGACATCGACGATGTCTCGCACGACGACCTCCTGACGATCCTCGAGCAGGCCGGCGAGTACAAGCGCGCCCAGCGGGCGGGCGAGGAGCACGCCGACCTCGACGGGCGGACCCTCGGGATGATCTTCCAAAAACCGAGCACGCGGACTCGCGTCTCCTTCGAGACGGGCATGACCCAACTCGGCGGCCACGCCGTCTTCCTCGGCGAAGACGACATCCAACTCGGCCGCGGCGAGCCGCTGAAGGACACCGCACGGACCCTCTCGCGGTACGTCGACGCGGTGATGGCCCGCGTGTTCAAACACGAGAACGCTGAGGTGCTCGCGGAGTACTCGTCAGTACCGATCGTCAACGGCCTCACCGACGACGCTCACCCCTGCCAGACGCTCGCGGATCTGCTGACGATTCGGGAACACATGGGTGGGCTCGAGGACGTCTCGGCGGTCTGGATCGGCGACGGCAACAACGTCGCGCAGTCGTTCGCGCTCGGCGCGGCGCTGACCGGTATCGACCTGACGGTCGCGACGCCCCCGGGCTACGGGATCGACGACGCTGTCCTCAATCGCGCGCGGAACCTGGGTGGCGATCCGACGCTCACGACCGATCCCGTCGCGGCGGTCAGCGACGCCGACATCATCTACACGGACGTCTGGATCAGTATGGGACAGGAGGACGAACGCGATGTCCGTATGAACGACTTCGAGGGCTTCCAGGTGTGTTCAGACCTGCTCGAGCACGCCCCCGAGGCGTCGGTGATGCACTGTCTGCCGGCCCATCGCGGCGAGGAGATCACCGATGCGGTCATCGAAGGCGACCGTTCGATCGTCTTCGATCAGGCCGAGAATCGGCTTCACGCCCAGAAGGCGTTGCTGAGTTGGGTGCTCGAGTGAGCCCGCCGGCCCGACGGGAGCGGGCCACGCTACGGGACGGTTCTACCCGCGATACGTGGACAGTCGCGGGACGACGGCGGCGTAGACGCTGTCTCTTATACACATCTCTGAT
>NZ_AOIJ01000054.1 GCF_000337175.1 Natrinema gari JCM 14663
ATGATAACGTTGCCGAGCCACAGGACGACTCCGTAGCCGAGACCGAGGACGGCCCCCGTCGGAATCGATTCCGAAAGCGAGCGGAGCCGCCGGTGGTACGCGATGAGGCCGTATCCGGCACCGAAGACGGCGCTGTAGCCGATGTGGATCATCCACCACAGCTGAAACTCGGGCAGCGTCGTGAGGACGCCCGCGGTCGGCCCCACGTTCCCAAGTATGGTCAGCATCGGTCTGATGGCCCCCACGATCCCGCCGAGGAGGATCGCGTACGGCCAGTACGAGTAGACGACGAGCGATCGGCCGACGTGTTGATTCCGTTCGGTGGCCATACGTGGAGCGTGGTACGATATTCCAATATATCTCTAGTAACGTTTCCATACGATGGGAACGAGATGTAACGGCTCCTGTCGCCACTCCTGACTGAACCGTGGTTGGGACCGGCGACGAACACGACGCTTCGTTTCAAACGGCTGGTTAAACCCGACTCGAGGGTGACTCGGCTCCGTGCTTCGATCGAGGATCTCGAGACGGACGCGGTCATGGACGAGATTTGGGACGGCCGACGACCGGTGAATCCGACAACAGCGGCACGGACGGAGACCGAACTGAGACTGCGGTCCGACAGATCGGGGGACTACCGTGAGACCGGCGTCCGGTGACCGGCCGTACTGCCGAATCCACTTGCTTTTTGCACGTCGCCCCCCTCTGCCCGACAATGAGTCTCAGTCTCTCGGCCGAGCGGCCGGAACGACCCGACGACGCCGACGACGGCGTCTGGCTCGAGTGTATCGAGTGCGGCGAGACGTTCGCCCCGTTCGACGACGTTCGATACACCTGCGACGAGTGTGACGGACTGCTCGAGGTCCGATACGCCGACCTTCCGACCTTCGACGATTTCGAGGGGCGGGGCGTCTGGCGCTACGCCGACGCCTTGCCCTTCGAGTCCGGCGTCTCGATTCAGGAGGGCGCGACGCCGCTGTACGAGGTCCCCCGTCTCGAAGACGAGATCGGCATCGAAGCCCTGCGGATCAAACACGAGGGGATGAACCCGACGGGCTCGTTCAAGGACCGCGGCATGACCGTCGGCGTGCGGGTCGCGACGGAACTCGGCGTCGGTCGGCTCGCGTGCGCATCGACGGGGAACACCAGTGCGGCCCTCGCCGCTTACGGCTCCCGCGGCGGGATGCAGACGCTCGTACTCCTCCCCGCCGGCAAGGTCGCCGCCGGAAAGATCGCCCAGGCGAGTCTCCACGGTGCGCGCATTCTCGAGGTCGACGGCAACTTCGACGCCTGTCTCGACATCGTCCAGGAACTCGCAGGTCAGGGCGAGGCCTACCTGTTGAACTCGCTGAACCCGTTCCGGCTCGAGGGCCAGAAGACGATCGGCCTCGAGATCCTCGAGGGCTTTCTCGCGGACTACGACACTGTCCCGGACCGAATCGTGTTACCCGTCGGCAACGCGGGCAACACATCGGCGCTGTACAAGGCCTTCCGCGAACTCGTCCAGGCCGGCGCACTCGACGAGGCCGACGTGCCGAAACTGACCGGCGTCCAGGCCGAGGGCGCGGCCCCGATGGTCGAGGCGATCGAGAACGGGGCCGACGAGGTCCGCCGCTGGGAGGACGTCGAGACGCGCGCGACCGCGATCCGGATCGGCAATCCGGTCAACGCGCCGAAGGCACTGCCGGGAATCCGCGAGACCGGCGGCACCGCCGTCGCGGTCTCCGACGCGGAGATCACCGCGGCCCAGCGCGACATCGCCGGAGAAGGGATCGGCGTCGAGCCCGCCTCCGCCGCCTCCGTCGCCGGCCTCCGAAAGCTCCGAGCCGAGGGCGTCGTCGACGACGACGAGCGCGTCGCCTGTCTCACTACCGGCCACCTGCTCAAGGACCCCGACGCCGCGGCCGCCGCCGGCAGCGAGCCCGACCCCGTCCCGGCCGAGACCGACGGCGTGCTCGAGCAACTCGCGGAGTAACGTCGGTCGGACGCACGACCCGTGTCGGACGCGTCTGACACCCGACTGACTGAGCTTTTTCGGGGTCGGGACCGAAACCGAACGCGTCCCATGTCCGCCGAACGACGAGGTTCCGGTTTTATCACCCCCGCCGAGCAACGGACTCGAATCGATCGCTCGCGTTCGACCCTCGAGTCGAACCGAGTCGCTGACGGCCCGTCGTCTCACGCCACTCTCGACTCGGACCAGCATGCATTACCGCTGTCCTACGAGATCGAACGAACCCGACTCCACGCTCGGATCGCCGCGCTCGAGGACGCGTTGGAAACGAGCGAAACCCGTCGACAGGCCGTGATCGATCAGTACGAACGGCTGTTGGCCGAGCGGACGGAGTCGTCACGGTCGCCGTCGAACTCACAGTCCCTGCTCTCACGACTCGTCGATCGATAAGCGCCCCGTCCGGCCCGTACTTGCTGGCTCTCCGCGAATCATTTATCTATTCCAATACTTTAAATATGAAGCCAGGAGAACCGAATGTAGAAGGTAATAACCAATGGCAGATTCCGATTCGGCTGCGATCTGCCCCGAGTGTGACGGCAGATTACGGAGGGAGGGTACTGAAATCGTCTGTGAACAGTGCGGGTTGATCTCCGCGGAAGACGCGATCGACCGCGGACCCGAATGGCGGTCGTTCGAGGACGACGACACCGACCGGCGTCGAACCGGTGCCCCGCTCACTCGCTCGCGACACGACCGGGGACTCTCGACGGAGATCGGGTACGGATCCGGCTCGGATTCGGGGTACAGTTCTCGGCTCACCGGTCGCAAACGCCGACAGATCGCACGCCTCCGCCGCGAGCACAATCGCGCACGGATCTCGTCGAAAGCGGAGCGAAATCAGGTCTACGGGTTCGCCGAAATCAGGCGGATCACCGCGTTGCTCTCCCTGCCCGACTCCACGAGAGAACAGGCCTGTGTCCTCTTCGAGTCCGCTCAGTCTGACGGGCTCTTTCAGGGCCGGTCGCTCGAGGGCTTTGCTGCCGCCGCGATCTACGCGACCTGCCGGACGCGTTCGGTTCCCCGGACCATCGACGAAATCGCCGACGTGGCTCGCGCCGACGGCGACGAGCTCGAGGTCGCCTACGATGCGCTGAACCGCGAACTCGGGCTGCCGACGGGCCCGATCGATCCCACGCAGTACTTGCCGCGGTACGCCTCGAAACTCGACCTCGGCTCGGCCGTCGAGCGCCGCGCCCGCGAACACGTCGACGCCCTGCTCGAGGCGGGACTGATCGGCGGCCGCAATCCCAGCGGGGTCGCCGCGGGGTGTCTCTACAAGGCCGCCGGCGAACGCGATGAGTGGCCGTCACTGACCCAGACCGCCGCGGCGGAAGTCGCCGATGTCGCGGCGGTAACGATTCGGTCGACCGTGACGAACATCAACGAACTCTGACTGCGCTGCCGCGGGCAGTCCCCAACCGTAACGGACGGTGTCGCACCCGACCGGCGGACCGATGGGTGTCCGTCAGTCGTGCCGGCTCCGATACCCGTCGCCGATCGCTCGAGATCCGAGTCCGCCCGGACTCCGGACCCCGTCCGTGCGGGCGGTCGGTGGCTACGTCGTCCGGAGCGTATCCGTACTCGGCTCGTAGACCTCGCCTTTCTGTTTGAGTTTGTCGATCTCGTGTTCGGCCTTGGACTGGTCCATCCCGATCTCGTCGGCCCGTTCCATGACGATATCGACCGGGGCACCGTCGTCGTACTCCTCCTCGATATCGCTGATGAGCTGTTTGAGGTTCTTGATCCGGTCGCGCTGGGACTTCGAGGTCCCCGCCTCGACGATATCCGCGTCGAACTCGCCGGTCTCTGGGTCAACCCCCACGTCCTGGAGACACGACCGAACGATTTCGATGACCCGTTCGGCGTCGCTTTGCTCGACCGTATCCGACAGCCGAACGCGGGCGCTGGCCTCCGACAGCCGGACCAGCGCCTCGAGTTTGCGGGCCGTGACGGGGACCGCCGCGTCCTCGTCGGTCCCTTTCGACCGGAGATCGACGTAGAAATCGCGGATCGCGTTGCGGGCCTCCTCAGTCATCCGCGGGTGGCAGTTCTGTTTCGCGTACGCGATGTACTTGCGTAGGAGTTCCGCGTCGATCTCCGGATCGACCTGCTCTGTCATCTCGTCGATCTCGCCCTGACTGACCTCGAGTTGATTCATCTCCTCGCGCTGTGTCGTCAACTCGCCGGCGTAGTTGGTCGTGATGATGTGTTCCGCGAGGTTGCGGTCTTTCTCCTCGTCGGGCGTGTCAGTCACGGTAAAGATCAGGTCGAACCGCGAGATCAGCGCCGGCTCGAGGTCGATCTGCTCGCTGATCGGTTCGTACTGGTCGAAGCGACCGTACTTGGGGTTTGCCGCGCCCAGCAGCGAACAGCGGGACTTGAGCGTGGCGTTGATCCCCGCCTTCGAGACCGAAATCTTCTGTTGCTCGAGGGCCTCGTGCATGGCGCTTCGATCCTCAGAATTGTGGACGACCATTCCGTTCGCGATGAAATTGTGCGTTCCTTCGACGGTGAGGTCGTATACCCGCGGCTCCGCCCGCCGCTCAATTTTTCCGAGCAGCTCTGCGATCCGCTTCCGTTTTCCCTCGAGCAACTCGCCACAGACGGAGCGGACGGTATCGAAGTTTCCGATATCGACAGTCCCGGTGAACCATCGTGAAACCGTGGACCCGTCGACGTCCATCTCCGCTGCGACTCGGCGGAACGAAATTCCGTGTGCTTCCAGTTGCTTCCGCAGTCCGTCCCACGTTTCGGCTGCTTCGTCCGTCTCGATCAACGACCGTGCCTGTTCCTGAACCGAGTCGATAGTCTCTGCTCCGATTTCATCGGCGAGTCGTTGTTCGAGCACCTGTACTCTAGTGTCGGTGTGATCTCGCGATGTTGTCGATCGAACGCTCGCTACGCGACGCCACTTCACGTCGGCTTTAATGAGGTTTCGGAGCGGTTCGAGATTGACCGATGCCGGCGTGGCGAGCAGCTCCCGAAGCCGTCGTCGAACTCGTTCTCGAAGTTCAGTATCGCTCCCCCACTGGGTCGAGAGATGTGGCTGAGAGACGCATAGCTCTGCCGTTAGCTCCTGCTGTGAGACGTGGTATCGCTCACGGAGTTCCTCTAGCCGCGCCCAGGATGTCTCGGACGTGAGTTCGTCGTAGTGATCGCCTGCAGTCGCTTTCCTGTCTTCGAACGTCTCGAGAATCCGCTCCGAGAGCCGCAGCGATGCGTTCGCATCCTCGTTCTCGAAGTTACAGTAAGTCGAATCGTTGTCGAGACCGCACTCGGATTGATGGAGACGAAGTGCTCCGCGTGCCTGTTCGAACAGCTCTCCACACTCCGGAAGTACGTCCAAAATCGTTCGGGTTCCGGTCGTTCGTTCGCTTGCTCGTTCCAACGCACGCTGCTTTCGCTCGAGAGTGAATCCGATATGACGATCGAAGGCCTCCAACGATCGGTCGGACGTGATTGCGAGGATGAACAGATCACGCTGATCTTCGTATGTTCGTGTTTGGATCTGACTCGAGATACCGAACTCGAGCAGGAGCATTTTCATCCCGAGTAGTAGCTCGTAGCTCGAGGAATGGATCTTGACGGCGCGTTCGCCGACCGTCCCTTCCGAATCCGCGAGGGCGCGGACGAACGCGGCTTTCGTTTCTCTGGACGCCTGGGTAACTGCCTTCGGAAGTCGTTTCCCGTCGTACGTCTCGAGGTTTGCACCCGCGTCGAGAAGTTCGTCGACGTACTGTTTTCCGTGGATGCGGACCGTTTCGACACCATCGTCGCGTTGTTCACTCGGGTGGCGGACGGGCTGTGTATCGAAGGCTTTCGTACAGGCCTTTTCGAAGTCGTTCAGAAGCGCTGCTTCTTTGTTCGTAAAGCGGAAGCCGTAGCTTCCATCTTCTCGATTGTAGATGACGTTTCCATCGCCGGCGATATATCCCAAAATCGCACCGTGGGCAGCGGTTAGATGCTCGATATCTGCACCGCTCTCGGAAGCCGGCAACACGCTCACGCCACCGTCTGTGATCGCCGCCGGAACCGCTCGAGGAACGTATACCCAATCGCCCTCACTGAGGTGCTGTGCGTGGCGTTCTTCTCGCTTCCCATCCTCCAGAACGAAAAACGGGTGGTCGGCTGTCGTCGCTAGCTGCTCCCCGCTCTCCAGTTCGATTTCGCAGAGTTCGTTTGGTGCGTCGTATTCGTGGACCGCAAGGACGTCACGTTTAGTTACGGCCCCGTCCGCAGTCATCGTCCAGACCTCTGTATCGACATCTCGGATCGTCCGGCCGTTCTCGAGTGATTCGATCGAGCCATCAGTAGCCGATTCGTATGCGAGTTCACGGATTGGTTCGATGCCGTTACCAGTGTGGACGAGTGTTTCTCCTGTCACACACCGCATCTTGTCGAGTTCGTCGATCGCCGCGATCCCCTGATCGGCGAGGACGAGCGCACCGGCCTCGAGGCTCCACTGCTGGCCGTCGCCGAAGTCGTCGCGAACGGCCGCGGCGGTGAGACCGGCCGAGGACGACCCTTTCCCGGAGGTGTAGACGGCCCGCGGCGCGATGTTTTCGATGTATGCCAGCATCTGGGAGTTGTGCGAAACAAGACCATTCGAAATGTAGTTGTGAGTGCCGTCAATTTCGAGATCGTACACCCAGTCGTAGTCGGGCTCGACTTCGTCAATCGACTCGATGCAGTCCCAATATACGTCACCGTTAGCTAACCGTTCGAGAGCAGCGATACCCCGTTCTACTGCTCCTCCGTCAGTCACTGCAACGTCTTCGCTCGAGTTCTCCTCTTTTGGAACTGCATCTTTGAAAGCTGAAACCATCCGCTGCAGACTCTCTCGACTCGGATTTCGCGATCCCCGTTCGTAATTCTGATATGTCGATCGGGAAAGCCCACATTCTGCCTGCGTAAGCGAGAGCGATTCTCGGATTCGGCGAAGTTCCATTCCGATATCCGGAACGATATCGAGATTCGTATTTCCGTCTGTCCCAGTATCTTGGCGGGTCGCCTGTTGCTTCCGCTGAGTTATGAATCCGATCTCGGAAACATACTTTGCAAATTCGTCGCCGCTAATTCTGAGTCGATAACTTCCGTTCTGTCGATCATGGAGCTGCGAGCGGATCCCTACTGACAGAAGGAGTGTCCGAACGTTTTCGAGTAGCTCACGACTCATCGAAGCGATAGTGATCTCTCGCTGTGACTCCGAAACGTGGCCTTCTCCTTCGATAAACGCTTTGAGGAACGCGGATCTAACTGGTTCAGTGGCTCGAAAGAGAGGATCGGGAACACACTGGTTATCGGACGAGTCAAGAAGACGGCTCTCTAGAGCGTTGAGAAAACTCACGAACTCTCCCGCTGAACAGAGCAATTCACGCGCATCTTTTGATTCGTGTGGATCGCGCTCAGTTGTATTCAGACCGAGTTTCGCCATCGCACTTGCTGCGTCATCCAGCACTTCCCGATCGTTGTTCGTGATCGAAACGAAGCCCGTCTTGTCGTCACGTTGCTCGACGTATCCTTCTGCGACGATGTAACCGATCAAGCGAGCCAACGACGGCGTCCACTCATCTGGCAATTCGAGTTGAATTGCGTTTCGCGACTGAGAGCGTCGGAACTCAACATTAAGCGTATTATCACGTTCCGTCGGGAGGTTGCGGGGAGCAGCGATGAATTGTCCCTCGCTAAGTTTGTCCGCACTAACCGGTGAGAACTGTCCCTCTCGCTGAACGAACAGCGGATGAGACGGCGTCACCTCGAGTTCTCGTCCACTTGCGGTTCGAATACGGTACATCCGATCGGGCGCTTCTCGCTTCCAAACTTTTGTCGCACGTTGACGGGCAATCGACCCGTCGTTTTGCAGCGATGGAACTGTGAGATCAATCTCGTCGTACCAGCCGTCATCGATTGGTTTCGGGTCCTCGAGATTCGATTCGACGAGCTCGCGGATCGGTACGGTTCGCCCATCTGCAAGCGTGACTTTCGTATCACCATGGACGCACTTACCAGTACCAGGGTCCCCGATCAGGAGCATATGCAGGTCGCCCCGGATTCGCGAGCCGTCGGGGAGCTGCTTCGTCACGCCGGAGAACAACTGGAGGATCATCGAGAGCTTCTCCTGCTCGTAGCCGTATATCGAGGGGGCAATGGAGGCGACCATCTTCTCGTAGATTCCCTCGGCACTCGAGAGGCGGACGATCTCTGCTTTGTCCTCGCCGGTGATGTCCATGTCCTCGAACTGCTCTTCGTCGATCTCGACGGACATGCCCTCCATGTAGAAGTCGAAGACGGGCGATTTCTCCTGTTGGTCGCCTTGCTGCTCGAGGCGGAGGACGCCGGTCGCGGAGACGTGGTCGCCGGGCGTGACCTCGCCGGTGATGTCGTCTTCGATGTTGATGTCGAGGGCCTGCGGGGTTTCCCCGCCCCGGAGTCCTTCGGGACTCTCCTGAACCCGGAGCTTCTGTGAGTCGACGAACTCGGACTGGTCGAAGTTGACGCGGAAGGGACCCTGTCGCTCACAGCCCTGACACTCGTGGGGCTCCTGAAAATCGCCGCTGGACTGGGGGACGCGGGTAAGGGTGCCACAGAGTTGGCACTCGAAGGCGGCTTCCTCTATTTTCGGGCGGACGTCGGTCGCTTTCCTGACGATGCCGTGAACCTGGACGAGGGAGTTCATGTCCCGGGCGCGGATCTCCCGGATCTCGGGTGACTCCGTCTCGGGGAGGTTTCGGACCCGGACGTGTGCCTGGCCGAGGCTGACGTCGATCGGGAGGTCGTAGAGCCGCAGCGCCTCCTCGGCGTAGCGCTGGAGCTGTTCGGGTTGATTGATGAAGTCGTCCGCGAGGTCGGGATCGAACCGATAGAGGTCCTGCCAGTCGACGTGAAGCGAGCGCTGTTCGTTGGGATACTGCTGGGCAAGCTGCTTGATCTCGTTGTCGTAGTAATTGCGGAAGAACTGCTCGAAAGAGTCGACGAGTTCGGAATTTCCCGCTTGCGCCATTGCACCTCCCTAGGGCCGCCATCCGGTATAAATGGTCGTATACCGGGGCGGAACTGAACTCATGTCCCGCTCGCGTCGCAACGCGGGGCGACTCGCTGGTCGTGTCCGCGACGTACCCGTCACCGCCGCGCCGTCGGCAAGCCCGTCGCTGGCGACGCCGAGCATCGTGATCGATCGCAACGCCTCCGCGATCCGTCGGCGCTGCTCGAGGGGGCACGGCGTTGGGACGGACCGATTCGGCGGCGCAGTCCGCGTCGCCCTCCCGTCACACGTTGGAGCGAGCGTGATGACCACGTAGGCTCATCCGTGAGATCCATGTCGACTCACTCCGAACGGACGCGAATTGCGGTCCGATGCGAGAACTGTGGTGCGATCCTCGTCGCCGAAATCGAACGGGACGGTTCCGTTCGGCCGCTTGTCCCGAGCGTCAACTGTATCTGCGGTGACGGAGCCTTCACCTGACTCGAGTACCCCGCTGCGGCCGGTCACTGATCCGTCGCCCAGCGCGGTCGCCCTAGCTTCTCGTATGCCTGTTGACAGTGAGTGTGTCATATACGACGAAGAGAGAGGCTGGAACAACGAGGACCCATCCAACGTACGAGAGGGGTGGTGATTTGAGCAAGGCAAGGAAAACCCCGACGAGAAGCGCAATCCCAAAGATGAGGCGTGTGACGATTCGTGTGAGTGTCAGATCGTGATAGAAGTATTCGAACAATGGATCAACGAAGATGCTTTCGAGTATCTCTGTCAGGAGGGAGTCCATATCACACACAGTTCATATCAGGAATAAAAATTTAACGATTGGCCAAGATCATACGTTCTCGCGAACTCGAGGACATCGCCGTCAGCCTTCGGGCTCTCGAGTTCCGACGCTCGAGAACACATGGCGATCCCTCCCTGTTCCGAACCGCGCGCGTACACTTGGGATGGAGACGGTAAAGCGCGCCGACGGCTCACCGCACCGCTCGCATTCGTCGGACTCGACGAGGCGACTCAGCGGCTACCTCCGTTTTCGTCGATAGTATGGGTCGTGCTACTGTCGGTCTCCAGTCGAAACGGGGCCCTTTTTCGAGTGTTGTCAAACGTTGTCGTATGTAACTTCACCCCCACCTTCTCGCGTATGTAACAAACCGTCGGTTCGTCCAGACGGGGGCGACCGTCACGCTGACCATCCCCAGAAAGCGGCCACTAAGTAGTGTGAGGATGATCGAAGTAACGCGGCAAAAACTCCCGCTTTACTGTTAAACCGTATGGGATCGCCCGGATTTGAACCGGGGTCACGGGCACCCAAGGCCCGAAGTATACCAAGCTAACCCACGATCCCGTACCACCCTCTACCGGGCGCACATCATAAAGGGTTTCGTTACGGTCCGAACCGTTTTGCGTGGTGGTGTGGTAGCGACGGCCATGGACGGCCTCGAGCTCCTGATTTTGGCCCTCGTCTTCCTCCTCGTCCTCGCTGCGGCACGGATCGTCCGGGTGGCCAGCCCGTTCATCGTCAACGCGGTGGTCGGACTCGTGGTGTTCTACGTCGCACAGGCTCTCTTCGGTCTGGCGGTGGCAGTGACGCCGGTTACGATCGCGATCGTCGCCATCGGCGGCGTCCCGGGGTCGCTGTTGGTCCTCGCACTATCGTTTTTCGGCGTCGCGTTCGTCCCCTGAGAATTCCTCGAGTCGCCGGCTCACTTCCCGAACAGCTGTGCGATGTCCTCGTCGGTCGCTTCGGTGACCGACTCCGGATCGGGCGCTCCATCACTGGCCGACTCCGTTTCCCACTCCGCTAGTAGCGACGTGACTTCCTCGTCGGTCGCCTCCGGGAGCGAGTCGCTGGTTTCCTCGGCGACGACGCTGTCGAAGATCGTCCCAAACGTGGAGACGACTCGATCCTCGTGGCGCGTCGGATCGAAGTGGCAGTGGGCGTAGGCGTCGACGCTCGAGAGACGGTTCATGAGGACGTGTGTGAACTGGAAGACGTCCGTGGGCGAGGTGTGTCGGAGGAGCGCATCGAGTGAGTCGAAACAGACGGTGATGTCCTCGTCGTTCCCGGCCCAGTGTTTGCAGACCCGGCTGATTGCGACGCCGATTTCCGAAAGATCGGTCGGATCGGTGACCGTCTCCGAGACGACGTGGTGGCTGAAATCGGATACTGACTCGTCATCGGTCAGGACGTTTCCGATGGTGATCAGTCCGCGTTTGCCGTCGACTGCTTCCGCGTCCGGACAGGTCGGTTCCTCGTCGGCGAACGTCACCGTGAGATGGGCCGTGCCGCCGTCGTCGTAACACAACTCCTCGCAAGCGGCCGGCTCGTCGTGTCTCGGGTGGACAAGCAGGACGTTCGCTGGCGGATCGATCGCGGCTGGCGTACTCGGTTCCATGGTGACGGTGGCGGGACCGTCTTCCCGCCGTTGGCCATCGATTGGGTCCTCTCGCCTTTTATCGTTCTGGCCGGCGACAGGGTAACTAAAACGGTTGTGGCCGTACTATCGACCCGCTACTCGTGGCCCCGTCGTTAGAGGTCGGCATCGCGTAGCTCGAGGTCCGCGACCAACTCGTAGGGGTGGGCGTCCTTCCGGATGCCGTCGATGAGCATGAACGCCTGACCGGGCTCCAAGAAGTGTTCGGTGACGACCCGGCCCAGCGGCGTGGGTTCGAAGCCGTCGATGAAGTCGTACTCGAGGAGTTTCCCGACGGCGTGTTTCGTGGGGATCTCGCCGAGCATCCGATCGTTGAGCGCCTTGGCGGCTTTGCCGCCGACGGTGATGTTCGCAAGCGTCTCCTCGACGGCGGCGGCCTCGTCGTAGTGGGTCATGACCGACTCCATCTCCCCTTTGAGCAGTTTGAATGCGACTTCGTCCTCGGTCATCTCCATCGAGTTGTGATAGACCGTCTCGGGTTCGACCAGGACGTACACTTTGCCCTTGTCGTGGTAGTCGGGCCGGCCCGCGCGGCCGAGCATCTGGTGGAACTCTTGGACGGAGAGCCACTCGATGCCCATGGCCAGCGAGTCGAAGATGACCTGCGAGGCGGGGAAGTCGACCCCCGCCGCGAGCGCGGCGGTCGTGACGACGGCCGCGAGGTCCTGGTCGCCGAACTTGCGTTCGACTTCCTTCCGACGTTTGTAATCGAGTCCGGCGTGGTACGGCGCGGCCGAGTAATCGAGTTTCCGCGAAATCTCGTGACAGCGCCGGCGGGAGTTCGTGAAAACGATCGTCTGCCCGCGATACCCCTTGGAGGATTCGCTGTCGAACTCGCGTCTGACGAGTTTGTTCTCGACGCGGACCTTCTCCTGCCCGTCGGCGAAGGTGACGTGGCGCTCGATCGGTACCGGCCGTTCTTCGAACTCGATGAGCGTCGCCTCGAGCGCTTCGGTAAGCTGTTCGGGGTTGCCGACGGTCGCCGAGAGGTAGACCCATTGTGCGCCACCGTAGTCGTCCCGTCGCGTGGCGCGTTGTTCGCAGGTGTACTTGAGCCGGGAGATGAGGCCGTCGAGTCGGTGCCCTCGATCCTCTTCTTTGAGGGTGTGGACCTCGTCGATGACGACGGTCCCGATATCGCCCATATCTTTGCCCGTCCGCAGGGCGTGGTCGATCCCCTCGTAGGTGCCGACGATGACGTCGGCGTTGGGGTCGAACCGCTCGCCCTCGTCGGCGACGCGGCTCGCGCCCACGCGAATCGAGACGTCGACGAGGTGGCCGTACTCGTCCTGAAAGTCCTCGTACTTCTGGTTGGCCAGCGCGACCAGCGGGACGAGAAAGAGCATCGTCCCCTCGTCGTTCAACACGCGGTTGATCCCCGCCAGTTCGCCGACGAGCGTCTTCCCGGTCGCGGTCGCCGACACCACGAGCTGGTCGTCGCCGTCGAACAGGCCGTGTTCGACCGCGAGGCTCTGGACCGGCAGCAGGGTATCGAACCGGTCCTCGAGCAGAGTCTGCAGACCGGGGTGCAGATCCAACGAGTCGGTCCGGACGGGATCGACCTCGTCGGTCGTCGCCGAGATGGTATCGAACTTCGTCAGGTCCGGATCGAGCTGGCCCTTGAGCAGGTTGACGATCCGCTCGAGATCCTGGACCTCCATCATGAGGTCTTCTAACCGTTCTTTCGCAGCGCCCGTCACCTCGCCGCCGCCGGAAAAGGACAGCTGGCGCTCGAGTTCCTGCCGAGCGCAGTCCCGACAGATCCAGTCGGAGTCGTCCTTGACGGCGGTCTCGGTGGTGATCGGGGAGTACCGGCCCGCGCCGGCACAGTACCGACAGGTCCGGACGGTCTTGAGCTTGTCCTCGAGTTGGTAGCCCGCGAACATCTCCCGGAGGTCGCGACGACCCTCGGCGGAGGTCTGTTCGGAGATGCGCAGCCGCGTGGCTCGGCGGGCGAGTTCGACGAACTCGTCGGGTTGGCGGGGCTCTTCGCTCGAGCCCTCCTTGAGCCGGAACTTCGCGGGGCGGGGGCCGGCCGAGGTCTCCGAGAGTCCGAGTTTCGCGCGGAACAGCCGTTTGCCGTCACGTTCGACGACGACGAGATAGTCATCGCCCGTCTCGTGACAAAAGATCGTTTCGACCTGCTGGACCTGCTTCGACACGACCACCAGTATGATGGGGCGGTATTTCAGCGGTTCGGACTGGGCCGATACGTCCCGACCGCTTGCGGCCGTCTCGTCGGCCGCGGCGATCGAGACGGTGGGTCGAATACGTGATATCTATAGTCGTATATAATACTCTTAGCGACTTACATACAGGTCCCGTCGAGTCTCCTACTCGATGGATCCGAATCCGTGGGCGGGTATGCCGGTCGTTCGTCGCAGCTACGCGTTGCGGTTTCTCGCCGCGCTCGTCGTCATCGTCGTCATCGTGGGGCTGTTCGGCGGGAGTATCTATGCACAGACCGGCACGGAACTCCGGTCGGATGTCGAATCGCAACTCGTCACCGATGCACAACAGGACGCCGACCGCCTCGAGATCTGGTTTCGGTCGACCGAACGGTATCTCGGATCGCTGCCCCGTTCGGTCGCCTTTCGCAACGACGACCGGGTCGCGATCACCGACGCGTTACACCGAATGACCGATCGCTCCGCGTTCGACGGCGCGTACTACGTCGATTCCGAGACGGGCGAGGTGCAGGCCAACGCCGGCACGAACGCGGTCCTGACCGACGACGGCCGCCTGAGCGACGTGGTCGCCGACCGACTCTCGACCGCGACCGAGGATGGGTCACAGGTCGTTTTTTCGGAGGCGTTCGAAACCGCTGCCGGCCGCCCCGCGATGCTCGCCGTCAGCCGGGTCCCCGGCGAGTCGGATCGCGTCGTCGTCGGGGTTGTCGACCTCGAGTCGCTGTCCCGGTACATGATTGGCACCGACGAAACCGACGAGGTGATCGTCACCGACGGGAACGGAACGGTCGTCCTTGCCGAGGATCGGTCGCTGTTGCTCGCGGACGACGCGATCGAGCCGGCGGACATCGCGAACGAAACGGGGACGACGTCGCTCACGGAGGGCGGCGACGAGACCGTCGTCGGTTACGCGGCGGTCGGGACCGAGGACTGGACGCTGACGACCCGCGTCCCCGCATCGCAGGCGTATTCCCTCCAGTCGACGATCTCGAACTGGATCCTCGCGATGCTTGCCGTCACCTTCGGGGGGATGGTCGTTCTCGGCCTGACCGTCGGCCGGAACACCGCCGGCGAGTTGCGGACGCTGTCCGACCGCGCGGCGGCGATCGAGGACGGGGACCTCGACGAGCCGGTCGAGTCGAGCCGACACGACGAACTCGGCGATCTCCATCGGTCGATCGACCGGATGCGGCGCTCCCTGCGCCAGCGTCTCGAGGAGGCCGAAACCGCACGCGCCGAGGCCGAACGGGCCCGCGCCGAGTCCGAGCGCTTCTCGCGGCACCTCGAGCGGACGGCCGACGAGTACGGCGAGACGATGCGGGCCTGTGCGGACGGCGACCTCACCCGGCGACTCGAGACGGACGCCGACAGCGAAGCCATGGACACGGTCGCGGCGGCGTTCAACGCCATGATGGACGACATCGAGGAGACGGTGGCCGCGACGCGAGCGTTCGCCGACGCGGTCGACGGCGCGGCGGAATCGACGGCCGACGGGGTCGTGGACGTCCGATCCGCGTCCGAACAGGTGACGACATCCGTGCAACAGATCGCCGACGGGGCCGAGCAACAGAGCGACCAACTCGCCGCGATCAACGACGAGATCGACGACCTCTCGACGACGACCGAAGAGATCGCTGCGATGTCGTCACAGGTCGCGACCCTCGCGGAACGGACCGCGACCGCGAGTGCGGACGCCCGCGAGTCCGCTCGGCGTGCGATCGAGGGGATGAACGCCATCGAACGGGAGGCCGACGACGCCGTTGCGGAAGTCACCCGGCTCGAGGCGGAGATCGAGGCGATCGACGACCTGCTCGAGTTCATCGGCGACGTCACCGACGAGACGAACATGCTCGCACTCAACGCGAGCATCGAGGCCGCACGCTCGACATCGACGCTGTCTCTTATACAC
>NZ_AOIJ01000055.1 GCF_000337175.1 Natrinema gari JCM 14663
GATGTGTATAAGAGACAGACCATCGGGAGGCGGTCGAGTCATCGGTTGGGGCGCTCGAGGAGATCTCGGCGTACGCTGAGGAGACGAACGACGGGGTACAGGAAATTTCGGCGGCGACCCAGCAACAGGCCGGCGCGACACAGGAGGTCGTCTCGATGACCGACGACGTGACGGCGATCAGCGAGGAGACCAGCGCCGAGGCGGAGACGGTCGCGGCGGCCGCGGAGGAACAGACTGCATCGCTCGCAAACGTGTCCCACACTGCGACGTCGCTGTCCGATCGGGCACGAGACCTGTCCGATGCGCTGTCGGCGTTCGAGGTCGATGCCGAACCGACCGCCGCCATCGCGATCGACGCGGGGGGTGTCGAGCGCGAGTGGCCTGCGGACGACGAGTACACGGTCGATTCGAGCGCGGTCGACAGCACGGGAGAGGAGTTGGAGGGGCGGGCGGGCGACTGGCCGGAACCGCAGTAGCTACCCAGCGGCCGGTCAGAAGTCGCCGTTGACGATGTCGCTGACCCGCTGCCGGTCGAACAGCTCTTTCTCGACGCCGTAGACCTGCTTGGCCGCGCGTTCCGTGACGACGAGGTTCGTGATCGGGCCCTGATAGAGGGGGCCACCGCGGTAGACATCGCCGTTCTGGACGGCCGTCAGCTCGCGTGCGGTGTCGTCGTCTTCTAGCTGTGAGACGATCGCATCCTGGAACTCCGTGGCGGTCTTGTCCTCCTGTCCGCGAAACAGGATGATTTCGGGATCGATCTCGAGGAGCGTTTCGTAGTCGACGTTCCCGCGCGTACTGTGGAAATTGCGCACGTCCGTGTTGGCGAACGCGTCCTCGACCTGGAGGTCGCGCCACTGCTTGAAGCTCGTCCCCGCTCCGATCAGATACGGAGAGAACGACCCCATGTCGCCCTTGCCGGCCCACATGACCGCGACCTCCGGTCGCTCGTCCTCGGGCGGAACGATCTCCTCGACGTTCGATTGGAACTCGTCGTGGACCTCGACGAAGGCCTCGTAGCGCTCGGTTTCTTGAAACACTTCGGCAAGCTTGCCGAACGCCTCGTACAGGGACAGGTACGAATAGTCTTCGTGCCACTGGTAGCCGGTCGAGAAGATGCTGTTCCCGAAGAACGGCGCGATGTCGTTTTCGATGTCTTCGATGTCGCTCTCACTGATGTCGTCGCTGAACCGGTTCGTCAAGAAGTTGGGGTCGATGACGTGGACGTCCCCGTCCATCTTGTAGAACTTCTCCGGGTCGACGCCGTCGTCGGAGAGCTGCGTCATCCCCTCCTTGTCGACGCTGACGTCGGGAATCTCGTCGTAGTACTGCGTGTGGTATCGGGACGGCAGCCAGACCCCTTCCGGCGGATCTTGGCCCAGCGCGATTCCCATGTCGGCCCAACTCCCGTTGTTGGCCACCCACGTCTCCGGAACGCCTGGGAATCCGACTTCGCCGACCGGTGGCATCGATACCGTGTATTCGATCTCGTCTTCCGACGACCCGATCGAATCGAGACAGCCAGCCATCGCACTGATGCCGGCGATCGCCCCTCCTGTTCGAAGCACGTTACGTCTCGTCCATGTCCGGTCATTACTCATCGCGGTTTAGGTCGACCTAAATCAGTAAAAGTGTTCCGAAGTACTTTCCCGTTGATCGCGGTGTTCACCGGTAACGATGTCGGCGACGCGTCCGCGATCGAAGCGTTCCTCGTCGCCGAACTCGTCCGGGTACAGCCCATGTGCCGCCCGCTCAAGTTGGAAGAGGTGGATGATCGGACCCTGGTAGGTCATCCCGCCGTAGATCACCCGGTCGTTCTGGACCGCCCGAAGTTCGCTCGCGGCCTCGTGTCGCGCATGAACGAGACGATCTCCCGTTCGAATTCAGACTCCGAGACCGCGCCCTGCTGTCTGATCGCGATGACGTCGGGGTCGATATCGAGAAGCGTTTCGTAGTTGATAGTGCCACCGGTCGCTTGCGTGTCAGCGACGCCGTTTGTGGCGAGTGCCCCCTCGACCCGCAGATCGTTCCAGTGTTTGGACTGTGTCCCCTCGTCGATGTGGTAGGGATAGAACGCCTCCGGCGCGGCCGATTTCGGAACGAGGACCGCGACTTCGGGTCGCTCGTCGGGCAGCCGCGAGTGGACGTCGGCGAGTACGTCCTCGTGGAGGCGCTCGAACGCTTCGAAGCGTTCCTGCGCTTGAAACACGTCCGCGATCTTTTCGAAGGCCTCGTAGAGGTATACCACGTGTAGTCGTGCCAGTCGTAACTGGCCGAGAAGATCGTGTTACCGACGAACGGCCCGATAGTCGTCGCGATATCGTCCACGTCGTCCTGACTCCATCCCAGTCGGTTGCTCATGAAGTTGGGATCGACGACGTGCACGTCCGCCTCGAGTTCATAGAACACTTCCGCGTCGGTCCCGTCGTCCCAGAGTTGGGTCAGGCCGTCCGCTTCGACCCCGACGCCCGGAAGCTCCGCGTAGTGGTGAGCGGCGTACCGGCTTTGCAGTCCGATTCCGACGAGTCCGTCGCTCTGACCGAGTGCAACGCCCATGTCGGCGTAGTCGCCCGTGTATGCGAGCCACCTCTCCAGGACGGCGTCGAACTCGACGGTGCCGACGGGCTCCATCGTCACCGAATAGTCGCCTTCGTCGTTGCCCGACACGGAATCGCCGAGGCAACCGGCTGTCGTGCCAAGTCCCGCGATCGCCGCGCTAGTCTTCACTACGGACCGTCTCGTCCGCTGTGCATCGCTCGTCATCGGTTTTAGGCTAACCTAAAAAGACAAAGTACTGCCGATCGGTCAGGCCTACCGGTCGGGAAGCGCCCGTTTCGGCAATACCTGTAACTCGGGCTCGTACTCGATGGTCGCTTCCACGCCGAAGACGTCCGCGAGGAGTTGTTCGGTGACGACCTCCTCGGGTGGCCCCCAGTCGTACAGTTTCCCGTCGTGCATCGCGACCAGATAGTCCGCGAAACGGGCCGCCTGTGTGATATCGTGAAGGATGACCGCCACGGTGACGCCCTTCTCCTCGTTCAACTGGCGGATCGTTTCGAGGACGCGGAACTGGTGGTGGACGTCGAGGAACGTCGTCGGTTCGTCGAGTAGGAGGGCGTCGGTGTCCTGTGCCAAAACCATCGCTATCCAGGCCAGTTGTTTCTGCCCGCCGCTCAGTTGACCGAGTTCGGTGTCACGAATCCCTTCGATTCCGGCTAGCTCGATCGCCCGTTCGACGGCCCGATGATCCGCCTCGTCGGGCCCGTCGAAGAACCCACGGTGTGGATAGCGGCCGTGATAGACGAGGTCTTCGACGGAGATCGAGCCCAGCGAATCGTTTTCCTGCGAGAGGACACCCAGTTCGCGGGCCAACTCCTTCTGATCGAACGAGTCGAGATCCTCGCCGTGGATCCGGACTGTTCCGGTGTCCGGCTTCAGGTGGTTTGAGAGCGCCTTGAGGAGCGTACTCTTTCCGCTGCCGTTCGGACCGACGAGTGCAGTTATCGCTTCCTCGGGGATATCGAGGCGAGCACACTCTACGATGGTTTCGTCGCTCGACGGATAGCTGAGTTCCAGCTTGTCGCCGACCAGTGCACTCTCGATCGCGACGCCGTCGTCGTCGGTAATTCGCGTTCGTTCTCGGTCTCTCTCCTGCTGTGTGCGTGCCATTATAGCTCACCCATCGATTGTTGTTTCCGCATCAGGTAGAGGAAGTACGGGCCGCCGATCAGGCCCGTCACAACGCCCACGGGCATCTGCGTACCCAGTGTGAGCCGGGCGCCGACATCGGCGGTAACCATCAGCGCGGGGCCGGCGAAGACACAGCCGACCATCAGCCGTCGGTAATCGCCGCCGACCGTGTTTCTGACGATGTGGGGAACGACGAGGCCGAAGAAACTGACGACGCCGGCGACGGCGATAGCGACGCTGGCGGCCAGAATAGCGACGCCGGAGAGGAAAAAGCGCACCCGTTCGACGCGCATGCCGAGTGATCGGGCGGTGTTCTCGCCGAGCATCAGGACGTTCAACTGGCGCGCACCGGCGAGCGCGATCCCGATCGAAATAAGTGCCGGCAGGACCGCGATTCTGACCTCCTCCCATCCGGTGCCCGTCAGCGAGCCCGTGATCCAGGCGATCGCCGTCTGGACGACGCCCAGATCATCCGCGAAGAAAAACAGTCCCTGCTGGAGCGACTGGAAGACCATATTCACGATCACGCCCGCGAGTACGAGCCGAACGGGGCTCGTACCGCCTTTCCACGCGATCGCGTAGACGACCCCGAACGCGAACGTTCCCCCCAGAGTCGCGATCAACGGAAGGAAGGGAGCGAGGCCGCTGAACACGACGAGCGTCGCCAAAACGGCGAACCCGGCACCGGAACTGACACCCAGAATGAACGGACTCGCCAGTTCGTTTCGCGTCACGGCCTGGAACACCGCACCCGAAACCGCAAGCGTCGCACCGGTAATGATCCCGACGAACACTCGCGGTAGCCGGAGGTCCCAGACGACGATACTGTCGGTACTCATGTCCGGCCGCGCGGTGCCGAACAGGAACGACGCCCAGGCGTTGAGATCGAAGATCACCTCGGGGTTGAACACCGCCTTCCAGGCCTCGAAAAGCGTCATTGAGTACTCCCCGAAGCTCACCTGGATCAGACCCGCGACGATCGTGACAACCGTACTCGCCAGGCAGAAGACGACGAGCGTTCCTGTTACCCAGCCGTCTCGCTGTCCGGTCGTTGCGTGCCCACTGACCGACTCCGCTCCTGCCATCTTTATTTAGGTATACCTAAAAGACGTATAGTAGTTGCGGTCCGGTAACGCCGTGGTAGTGGCCCGCGAGGACGATCCAGGGGACGGGGATGCCTGCCCGACCGGTTCCAACCCGCTGCCCGACTTACTCGAGCAGGTCGATCTCGTCGTCGCCGTTCGGAACGGCACAGATGAACGCGCCCGGGTCATCGCCGTCGTTGCGATACCAGTGGACCGCTCCCGCGGGGATGAGCAGCGAGTCGCCGGCTTCGACCTCGTATTCCTCGTCCTCGAGCCCCACGGTGTACTCGCCCGCGAGGACGTACTGTTCGTGTTCGACGTCGTTGGTGTGTTTCGGCACCTCGGCGTCCGGTTCGAGGACGAACCGCCGGATCGCGAAGTTCGGCGCGCCGTGGTCGTCGGCGATCAGGACACCCTTCTCAAGGCCGGCGGCGGCGGCGACCGTCTCGTACTCGATCTCGTCGCCACGCCGGAGCAGCGGCTCGGTCATACCGGACAGTGAACGCCGCCGCTGCTAAAAGTGATGCGCTACTGTTAGCGCCGTCGCTCGGGGATCTAAAATACTGCAGTCAAGTGCCGATACCGTTACGAATTCCGCCTTACAGGCGCTCGACGTTCGTCGCGCGCGGGCCCTTGGGGGCCTGCTCGATGTCGAACTCGAGTTCCTGTCCTTCTTCCAGGTCCGGGCCGCCGATGTCTTCCATGTGGAAGAACACGTCGTCGTCCGCGTCCTCAGTCTCGATGAATCCGTAGCCGCCAGTGTCGTTGAAGAAATCAACGGTTCCTTGCGCCATTGCTTCTAAAGAGAACAGCCCGGTACGCATAAACCCTGCGACTCGTGTACGCTCGCGTTGATCGTCCGAATGCGGCTCGCTCGAGGCCTCAGACGCTGTCGCCGTCCTCGAGTCGCTGGACCGAAATGGCGATGAAGTACACGAGCATGAACAGGAAGAAGCCGCCGGCGAGTCCAACCAGCTCCACCGTCCCCACGCCGTCGGGGTTGAGACGGGCGAAGGTCGCCAGCCCGACGACGAACACGGCGATGATGAAGCCGCCGACGGCGTAGTAGAAGCCGAGATCCGACTCGAGTCGTTCACGCATGCGTGCCCCTTTCGGCTCCCAGTATAAGTATTCGAAGCCTCGGGAGCCGAAGTACCTTATAGCGGCCGCGGCAACGAACGCGTATGGCGGAGTACGAGCTCGATGCGGTCGACCGGGAGATCCTCTATGCGTTACAGGAGGAGGCGCGAAATCTCTCCTCTGCCGAGATCGCCGATCGGACCGACGCCTCCTCGAGTACGGTCCGCAAGCGCATTCAGCGACTGGAGTCCGAGGGCGTCATCAAGGGTTACAGCGCGAACATCGACTACACGAAATCCGGCTACCCGATCCGGATGCTGCTGTTCTGTACGGCCCCGATCCCCGACCGAGGGGCGTACATCGATGACCTGCTCGAGATCTCGAGCGTCGTCTCGGTGCAGGAACTGATCACGGGCGAGCAAAACCTCCTCGTGACCGTGGTCGTCGAGAACGACAGGGACGTCACGCCGATCGCACAGCAGATCGCGGACATGGGACTGACGATCACCGACGAAGTACTCGTCCGCAGCCACCGATCGACCTCGTTCGACGAGTTCTCTTCCTAACGCGAGCCTTTGAGAAGCCGATCCCGACGAACGATTCGGGACCGGACTCGCGGTCCTCGCATCGCCACCCGGAGGCGATTTCGCGTGCGTGTCACCTGAAAGCCGCCGGCTCGGCGCTCGAGCGCTCGGTTCCGACCGATCGTGACGGTCCGCCTCGTCGAGTAGCGAACGATTTGTTCGAACCGAAGGCTATAATAACCACTCTGTTCACATATGGGGTAGAGACGACCGGTTGAGCAAGTGTTGCCGCGAATGATACGTCGCGACGGGATGATCCCGTGCTGGTCGACTTCGATACATGACCGAGGACACAGCAACGATCGACGACGACGTCGCACAGCGCCCCGAACCGACGCCGCCGCGTTCGGCCGTGCCACGAGCGTCGACCTGGACGGTCTGGACGCTCTTTCTGGCCAGTCTCGGCGTTCTCGCGCTGACGGTTCGAGGGGGAGCCGGCTGGGAGCTTTCGCCGCTCCTGCGGATCGACGGACTGACCGTGGTCATGTGGATCGTGGTGACCTTCTTCAGCGGCATCGTCCACAGCTACTCGCGGCGCTACATGGCCGGCGACGGCGATATCGATCGCTTCTTCGCTCGCGTCCTCGGGTTCACCGTCGCCGTCATGACGATGACCGCTGCGAACCACGTCGCGCTGTTCGTGGCCGCGTGGCTGGCGATGGGGCTGTTGATGGCTTCGCTAATCGGCCACGTTCGCGACTGGTCGCAGGCCCGGGCCGCCGGCCGCATCGCCCGCCGTTACTTCCTCGCCAGCAGCGCATTGCTTGCCGGCTCCGTCGCGGTGCTGGTCTGGGCGACCGGCGCGACGACGCTCACCGGCGTCCTCGAGGGCCTCGAGAGCGTCCCGCGGACGGTCGGACTCGTCGCGGCCGCGGGCGTCGTCCTCGCGGCGATCATCCAGTCGGCGCTCGTGCCGTTCCACGGCTGGCTGCTGTCGTCGATGACGGCCCCCACGCCGGCGTCCGCCCTCATGCACGCCGGGTTCGTCAACGCGGGCGGGATTCTGTTGACCCGGTTCGCCCCGCTCGTTGGCGATCGACTCGTCGTTATGTCGGCGATTGCCCTCGTCGGGGCGGGCAGCGCCCTGCTCGGACAGGCGATGATCCTGGTCCAGACGGACGTCAAGCGCAAGCTCGGGTGTTCGACGATCGCCCAGATGGGCTTTATGATACTGCAATGCGGGCTCGGATTTTTCGCCGCGGCCATCGCTCACCTCATCCTCCATGGCTTCTACAAGGCGTATCTCTTCCTCTCGTCGGGGGCGGGCGTCGAACGCGTGGCTCCCAAAGACGCGGGGGACGCCGAACTCGGCGTCCCCGGACTCGTCGTCAGCCTCGTGACGGCCGTCGGCGGCGGCGCGCTCTTCGGCGTCCTCACCGGGAAGGCGACGAGCCTGACGCTGAACAGCGGCACCGTCCTGACGCTGATCGTGGTCCTGACGACGCTGACCGCGGCCCGCGACATCCTCCGGCGGTCGACCCTGCCGACCTCGGTCAGGTTCGTCAGCGTCCCGCTGGTCGTCCTGACCGCCATCGGCGGCTACGCCGTGCTGTTCAACGCCGTCTCGTCGATGCTGTCCGGCGTCCCGATGACCCACGTCTCGACCGAGATGACCCCCGTCCACTACCTCGTCGTCGCCCTCTTCGCTGGGGCCTACCTCGTCGCGGAACTGGGCTGGTACCGCTCCAGCGAACGCCTCTACGTCGCCCTGCTGAACGTCTCGCAACCGGCTCCGACGACCGTGCTCACCGCCAAGGAGGAGTACAATGACGCGTAAGGAATTACACGACGACCGTCGCATCGAGGAGCACATCGACCGCGCGGCCGAGCGCATCGGTTCGGTCTGGCCGCTGCACTCGTTCGTCACGGCCAACCCCCTTTCGGGGTTCGAGGACGAACCGTTCCACCGCGCCGTCGCGGAAGCCGAGGAGCTGTTCGGCGGCCGGGGCTACCCCCACCCGTCAGTCTTCCGCCGCGCCTGGGAGTCGGGCCGGATCGACGCCGACACGCTCCGGGCGGAACTCGCGGCCCACGGGATCGACCGCGAGCCCGAGACGCTGCTCGAGGAACTGGCCGAGGCCGACGCGGCCCGCGACGCCGCCGACACCGATGACGCGACCGAGACCGTCGATCGGCTCCTCTCGAAGTGGCTCGCGGCCTTCCTCGACGAGGGGCAGGCAAAGTGGCCGATGCCCAACCGCGAGGCGGGGTTCTATCAGGCCTGGCGCGCGGTAGCCCCCCACGACGGCGACCTGCCCGGCCCCGCCGACGCCGATGACCTGCCCGAGACGGCCACCGAGGCGCTCGAGTCGGTCCTCGGCGAGTTCCCTGAGGGGCGCTGGGGCGAGGTCCTCGAGGCCCACCTCGCGGCGCTGCCGGGCTGGAGCGGGTTCATCAAACAGCGGACCGACGACGGTACCGATCCGTGGCAGGAGCAGTACCCGATCACGCTGGCTCAGTACCTCGCGGTGCGGCTGACGATCGCGGACCTGCTCGACGCGCCGATCGAACTCGACGCCGGTGACGGGACCGACGGTGACGACGCCGACGAGGTCCCGCTGGCCGAAATCTGGCTCACTGCCTGGGAAAAGAGCTACCGCGAGCGGCTCCTCGACGGGATCGACGACGCCGTAACCGAACCCGAAGCCGCCGGGGACGGCGGTCGTCCGGCCGCCCAGCTCGTGTTCTGTATCGACACTCGCTCGGAAGTGATCCGCCGCCACATCGAGGTGCAGGGCCCCTACGAAACCCACGGCTACGCGGGCTTTTTCGGCGTGCCGATGCGCCACCGCGGCTACGAGGCCGCGGCCGACACCGACGCTTGCCCGCCGATCGTCGAGCCCGAACACCGGATCGTCGATCGGGCCGCCGATGCCGAGCCGGCCGCCGCCCGCGACCGCTGGACCGGGCTCGCCACGGCCGCCCGCAACCACTTCACGACGCTCAAGTCCAACCTCGTCGCGGCCTTTACGTTCGTCGAGGGGGCCGGCAGCGCCTACGGGTCGGCGATGGCCGCGCGAACGCTGTCGCCGTCGACGATCGCCACGCTCGAGTCCGCCATCGCGGAGCGCGTTCCGAGCCGCCACGACGTCGCCGCTCCCGCCGTCGACTACGACGCGTACGGCGATCACGACCACGCCGACCACGACCTTCCACAGGGGCTGAGCCACGAGGCGAAAGTCGAGTACGCCCAGAACGCCTTCGAACTCATGGGCTGGACCGAGTTCGCCCGTCTGGTCGTCTTCGCGGGTCACGCCAGCGAGACGACGAACAACCCGTTCGGCTCGAGCCTCGATTGCGGGGCCTGTGCCGGCAACCCCGGCGGGCCCAACGCCCGCGTCCTCGCGGCGATCTGCAACGACGACGATGTCAGGGCGACGCTACGCGAGCGCGGGATCGACATCCCAGAGGACACCGTCTTCCTCGCGGGCGAACACAACACGACGACCGACGAGATCACCCTCTTCGACGGGTCGGTACCCGAGAGCCACCGCGAGGACCTCGCATCCCTTCGCGGGGACCTCGAGCGTGCCCGCGCGGGCGCAGCCGCCGAGCGCACCGCGTCGGCCGACGACGGAGCGGCCGTCGACGAGGTCGAGCGCAAGGCGGCCGACTGGGCCGAGACCCGCCCCGAGTGGGGGCTGGCCGGCAACGCCTCGTTCGTCATCGGGCCGCGCGAACTCACCGCCGACCGGGACCTCGACGGGCGCGCGTTCCTCCACTCCTACGATTGGACGATCGACCCGGACGGGGACGCGCTCGAGGCGATCCTGACGGGCCCGCTCGTGGTCACGCAGTGGATCAACAACCAGTACTACTTCGCGACGGTCGACACCGGCGTCTACGGGAGCGGGTCAAAAGTCACCCAGAACCCGGTCGGCAACGTCGGCGTCGTGCAGGGCAACGGCGGGGACCTGCTGACCGGCCTGCCGCTGCAGTCGCTCAAGTGCGACGACGAGCGCCCGTTCCACCAGCCGCTGCGCCTGACCGCGGTGATCCACGCGCCGGTCGAGCGCGTGACCGAGATCCTCCGCGATCACGAGGACGTCCGGGAACTGCTCGACAACGGATGGATCGGCGATTTGACCGTCGTCGATCCCGAGCGAGACACCGAGGCGTTTCACTATGCGGGCGACCTCGAGTGGACCCGCGAGAGCGCACGGACGACGGATCCGGAGCGGACGACGCCGGTCGCGGTGTCGACCGCCGACGACTGAGTCCGGCCGTCGCGATCAGTCGTCCGCCCCGTCGCCGTACAGCAGGCTCTCGACCGCCGACTCGTAGCCGTCCGGCACCAGTTCGGCGAGCGCGTCGGGCGCGGTCTCGCCGTCGACGGTGACGAGGTAGGTTCGACCGGGCCGGTCGCCGTAGACTCCCTGAAAGTCGTAGACGAATCCGTAGATGTCGACGCGGTCCGGAACGGCGTCGGCGTCGCCGAGCGATCGGACCTGATAGCCGACGTTGTACTCGACGAGCTGATTGATGACGGTGTCGTCGGCTGCCTCGCGATCGATCCGGTCGCTCTCGAGGGCCGCCTCGACGACGGGGACGAGCATATCGACCCACTTGTCGACGCCCCGCGGCCCGGGCGGGTCCGCACCGGTTGCGACCCGGTAGGCGGCGGTAACGGCACCGCAGCCGGTGTGTCCGACGACGGCGACGGCGTCGGTGCCGGTGTGGTGGATCGGATAGAGGACGCCGCCGTCGATGATCCGAGTCCCACCATCGTCGTCCCAGACCTGATTGCCGATGTTGCTGGGCGTAAAGACCGCGCCCGGCCGGTCGACCCCCCACATCCCCTCGTGTGCGACCCGCGAGTCCGAACAACAGACCGCGACGACGGTCGGGTGCTGGCCGGTCTGGACATCGGCAAAGTAGCCGTCCGGCAGCGACTCGACGTGACGGCGGTTCCCGGCGAGCAGCCGCTCGAGGATTTCGCGGTCGATTCCCATACGGGACCTACACGAACGGTGAGCAAAAAGGTTCGAGCCCGCCGCGGCCGCCGGCCTGACGACGGTCGATCACGCCGCCGACGCGAAGTTCCGCGAGCCAAATATACTCCTATGAGCGTGACAATGAAATCGTATGGCAGAAACCAGACAGTGGCGACTCGCTAGCCGTCCAGTCGGTGAACCGACCGAAGAGAACTTCGAGCTCGTCACCGTCGAGCGCCCCGAGCCGGACAACGGGGAGGTCCTTGTCAAGACACTGTATCAGTCAGTCGATCCGTACATGCGTGGGCGCATGCGAGATGCGGAATCGTACGCCGAGCCCTGGGACGTCGGCGACCCGATGAAAGCCAGCATCGTCGGCGAAGTCCTCGAGTCCAACGCCGGCCAGTTTTCCGCGGGGGATATCGTCACCGGCGAGCTCCTCTGGGCGGAACACGCCGTCGCGGACGCGAACGAACTCCAGCGGGTCAACCCCGATCACGGACCGGTCTCGACGGCGCTGGGCGTCCTCGGGATGCCCGGCGTGACGGCCTACTGGGGCCTGAACGACATCGGCGACCCGAAACCCGGTGACACCGTCTTCGTCTCCGCGGCCGCGGGCGCGGTCGGCTCCGTCGTCGGCCAGCTCGCCCGCCTGTCGGGTGCGCGAGTGGTCGGCACCGCCGGGAGTGAGGCGAAGATCGACTGGCTCACCGACGATCTCGGTTTCGACGCCGCGATCAACTACAAGAACACCGACGACCTCGCCGCTGCGGTCGACGAGGCCTGTCCGGACGGCGTCGACGTCTACTTCGACAACGTCGGCGGCCCCATCACTGACGCCGTCTGGCCCCGGCTGAACGTCGACGCCCGCGTCGCCGTCTGCGGCCAGATCGCACTCTACAACGAGACCGACGTGCCGACCGGGCCGCGAAAGCTCGCCAAACTCATCGAGTCCCGCGCGACGGTCGAGGGCCTGCTCGTCAGCGACTACCAGCCCCGGTGGGGCGAGGCGCTCGAGCGACTCTCGACGTTTGTTGGGAACGGCGACGTACAGTACCGCGAGAACGTCGTCGACGGGTTCGAGAACGCCCCCGACGCGTTCCTCGGACTGTTCGAGGGCGACAACATCGGGAAACAGCTGGTCAAAGTCGCCGACTACGACGAATAGCGTGACGTGACTCGCGGCCGCCGAGAGCCGCGGGTGGCTCCCGCCGTGGCCGAACGGCGGCGTCTCGGACCGCTGGTATCGCTATCGTAACGGCAATCAGTTTTGCGGAGTGTGCGGTTCGTATGGTCGTTTCCGAGCCGGAGTCGATCTCGCTCCCCGACGGTCGGACGCTGGCGTTTGCGACGTACGGCGATCCGGACGGCAAGCCGCTGCTCTTCCATCATGGAACGCCCGGCTCGTCACACCTCGGGGCGTTGCTTTCGGACCCCGCCCGCACCCGCGGCGTTCGCGTGATCGCGCCGAGTCGGCCGGGATACGGGCAGTCCGATCCGAACCCGGACGGGACGTTCGAAACGTGGGCCGCGGACTGTCGAGCGCTCATCGACGCCTTGGGCCTCGAGTCGGTCGCGGTCGCCGGGTTCTCCGGCGGCGGACCCTACGCGTTGGCCGTGGCCGCGCGCCACGCCGATCGAGTCTCGGACGTCGGCGTCGTCGGCGCTCCGGTTCCGGCGCACGACGGCGGGCCGTTCGGCCCCCTCGTTCGGTGGCCTCGTCTGCTGGGCCTCGCGTTCCGGGTCGGCCTACTCGTCGCCCGATTCCGGGGCGATCGGGCCGTTGTCGAGCAATTGACCGCTCGGTCCATCGACGACGAGACCGCCCGCATCGTCGGTCGCGATTTCCGCGTCGGACTGTCTGCCGGTCCGTCGGGCGCAGTTCGCGAGAGTCGCACGCTTGCGACGGCGTGGTCGCCGTCGCTGCCCGACGGCGGCGTGACGGTGTGGCACGGGGTCGACGACGAAAACGCGCCGATCGATCCGGTTCGAACCGCCTACGAGGACCAATCGGCCGTCACCCTCAACGAGGTCGACGACGATCACCTGGGAACGCTGTGTTCAGTCCGCGACGACGTCGTCGGTCTGGTCGACTGATCGACCCGTGCGAACGCGTTCCGTTCCTCGGACTGTTCGGGGACGATACCATCGGGAAGTAACTGGTTCGGGTCTCCGAGTACGAGGAAAGCCACGCCCGCTGTCGGCGGGGGTCGTTCGGGGACTCAGACGATAGCAGGGGTCACGGGATACGACCACGCCTCGCCGTCGGCGGCCTTGACCGCAGCGATGGCACAGAACGCCAGATCGACGAACGGCAAGAGCAGTGCCGGTACGATGCCGACGACGGCAAAGACGAGGATGAACGAGACGAGCATGTAGACCGTGAACACGATCTGCCAGTTCAGCGCGTTCCGTGCGTTCTCCTCGACGAACGGGTCGTCAGTCGCGATGAGGACGATCAACGGTCCGATTGCCCACGTGAATATCGCGAGGACGTGCGTGATCGCCGCCATCGTCGTGTCCCTGCCGGTCCGGCGGGTTGACCCGTACTCCGTCCGCGAGTCGCCCCGCGAGCCGTCCGAGCCCCAGCTATTCTCCGTCCTCGAGACGCCCCACGAGTCGTCGTCGACCGCGTCACCGCACTCGCTGCAGTAGTTCGCGGTCGGCGAGAGCGAGGCACCACAGTTCGGGCAGCTGTCGGGAACCATGTTCCGACATCGAGTCGGCGGACAAATAACTGTATCCCGATGGGTCCGCCCGAGCGCGGTCAGTCGGTCAGTCCGTAGCCGATCTTGAACAGGTAGACATCGACCGCCATGACGAGGAGCGTCCCTGTCGTGAGCACGCCCAGCGAGACCAGCGGCGCGAAGTCGGCGTAGGGTCCGGGGAGGATGCCGACCCCGATCAAATCCGAGTGGCCCAGCAGTCCGAACCGAACGCTGTCGACCATGTAGACCATCGGGTTCAGCAAGGAGAGACTGATCTGCCAGGGCTGCTCGAACGTCTCGAGGGAGTAGAAGACCGCGCCGAAGAAGACCAGGGGACGGAGGATGAACTGGTTCATCACGGTCAGGTCGTCGAAGTCCCGTGCGACGAGCCCGCCGATGATACCGAGGCCGGCGAACAGCGCCGTGATGACGATCATCGTGGCGACGAGAAACAGACCGTGTTCGATCCCGATCGGGACGAATGCCCGGCCGACGGCGGCGATGATGACGCCGACGACGAGGCCCCGGACCGCGCTGGCACCGACGTACGCGACGACCATCTCGACGTACGACAGCGGCGAGGTCAACGTCTCGTGAATGTACTCGTTCCACCTGCCGTGGAAGATCGAGAACGAGGCGTTCTCGAACGCGTTCGAGATCGCGCCCAGGACGACGAGCCCCGGCACGATAAACAGGATGTAGGGATAGCCGGCGATTTCGTCTATCCGGCCGCCGAGAATGACGCCGAAGACGGCGAAGTAGAGCACGTTCGTAATCGCCGGCGGCATGAACGTGTTCTTCGGCCGGCGGACGAACCGCAGTATCTCGCGGCGAAAGAGCGCGCGGAAGCCGACCGACAACATCAGGCGACCCCCTCCTGCTCCCGTTCGCCCTCCCGTTTGCCGTCCGCCGGTGGGGCGTCGTCGCCGGCACTCTCCGCCGAGGACCGCGTCACCGTCCGATCCTCGCTCCGAGTAAGATCCACGAAGATCTCCTCGAGCGACGTGCGCGTGATCTCGAGGTCGTCGATCTCGTGGCCCATCGCCTCGAGATCGTTGAGGAGTCGCGGCGCGGTCGCACCACCGTCGTCGACCCGTACCTCGAGGCGGTCGCCGGAGACCGTCGTTTCGTGTGCGTAGGGACCGAGGTCCGGTGGGGCGGCCGGCGCGGACGCGAGGTGCACGGCGATGGTGTCGGTGCCGCGCTGTTTCAGTTCGTCCGGCGTCGCGACAGTCACTTTCCGACCCTCGTTCATGATCGCGACGCGGTCACAGAGGCGTTCGGCCTCCTCGATGTAGTGGGTCGTCAGCAGGATCGTCGTCCCTTCCTCGTTGAGTTCGGTGACGAGTTCCCAGAGGTCGTGGCGCAACTGGACGTCGACGCCGGCGGTCGGCTCGTCCAAAATGAGCAGGTCGGGTTCGGTAACGAGGGCTCGAGCGAGCAGCAGGCGGCGCTTCATCCCGCCGGAGAGCCAGTCGAAGCGCTCGTCGCGTTTGTCGTAGATGCCGACCCGCTTGAGGACGTCATCGGCCCGTTCGGCGGCCTCGGACGCGGGGATTCCGTGATAGCCGGCCTTGTGGGTGAGCACTTCCTTGATCGGGAAAAAGCGATCCACGTTGAACTCCTGGGGTGCGAGCCCGATCGCGTCGCGGGCCTGCTGGTAGTCGTCCTCGACGTCGTGGCCGAAGACCCGCGCCTCGCCGCCGGACTTGCGGACCAGCCCGACCAGCGTGTTGATAAAGGTCGTCTTTCCCGCGCCGTTGGGTCCGAGCAGGCCGAAGAACTCGCCTTTCTCGACGGTCAGTGAGAGCTCCTGCAGGGCGCGCAGATCGCCGTACTCCTTCACGAGATCGACGGTCTCGATGGCCGGTGGCATCGATGCAGTATCGGCCCCGACTACGGTTAAACCGTTTGTTCGCAGAACTTACCGCCTCGAGATACGCTCGCGAGCGGACTCTCAGTCCGCGGCTCGCGGTTGGCCGGCAGGGGCGACCGCACCGCTTTGCTGGACGATGTCAAAGGCGGTCATCACGTCGGTCCGCGAGATCAGTCCCACGAGGTCGTCGTCATCGACCACGAGCAGGCGGCCGATATCGTGGTCCCGCATCCGCTCGATGGCGGTCATCGCATCGGAGTCGGGCGAGATCGTCTGCAGGTCGGTCGTCATCACGTCTTCGACGGTGTAGGCCTCGCGCTCGACCGGCTCGACCTCGCGGGCGTCGGTCAGCGTCACGAGGCCGATGAGTCGCTCGCCCTCGAACGCATCGGCGTCGACGACCGGATAGCCGGTGTGGCGTTCGGTGAACATCCGCCGGATCAACTCCGCGACCGTCGTCTCCGGATCGACGAGATGGAGATCGCTCGCGGGCGTCATGATGTCGCCGACGGTGACGTCCTGAAAGGCCGCCTTCATCGTCACCTGCTGGGCTTCGCTCGAGGCGGCAATGTAGACGAAGAAGGCGACGCCGATGAGGATGATGTTGACGGAGAAGAGGCCGAACAGTCCCATCAGGACCGCGAACAGCTTGCCGACGCTGGCGGCCTGCTGGGTCGCCTTCGCGTAGGGCTGATTGCGAGCGAGCAGCGCTCGTAACACCCGCCCGCCGTCCATGGGGAACGCCGGAAGCATGTTGAAGAACGCGAGCGCGACGTTCAGGACGGCGAGATAGCCGAGGACGAACCGTGCGCCACTGAGGCTCTCGGGGGTGACGACGAAGAGCGCGTAGGAGCCGACGCCGACCAGAACGCTGACAATCGGGCCGGCGACGGCGATGTTGAGTTCCTGTCGCCAGTCCTCGGGCATCTCGGAGAAGGCGGCGATGCCGCCGAACAGCCAGAGCGTGATCGAGTCGATCGGGAAGCCGTACCGCTGGGCGGTCAGTGAGTGGCCCAATTCGTGGAGGACGACGCCGACGAACAGGCCGACCGCCGCGGCCAACCCGAGTATCAACGGCGTCGTTCCGCCGCTAACCGCCCCGATATCGATCCCCGCTGCTAGCCCGTCGTTCAATATCCCCGCGACCTCCTCGATCTGTGTCCCGATGAGGTACGCGAACAACGGGAGTACCAGCAGGAACGTCAGATCGAGTTTGATCGGAATCCCGAACAGGGATCCGATCCGGAAGCTCCTCATGGATATTGGTTTCGGCGGCGGAACCTTAAATACGCCGCCGGGTCGCCCGAGCGGTCGGCCATTGGGCGGTCGGAACCGCGTGTCGGCAGTTCCGAGTTCGTTCCCGGCGGCATTCGATTCGATCGCGATCCGTGCCCGGCTGTGACGACGGGCCCGAGTCGTCTATTGTGGTATTTTAACACAATAATATCTACTAGCGCCTATATACCCACTTTCCCACAGATTTATACGGTACTTCGTGGACCGTAGAGCTATGCTGACGGAAAACGCACAGGCGACCGATCGAATCGACCGCCTCCCGACCGAACTCGACTCCGCACAGAGTAAACTCGTCTACCTCACCCTCGAGGCGACCGGTGGCGCGACGGTCACGGACCTGAGCGACGGTCTGAACATGCGGAAACTCTCGATCTTGAGCGTCCTCTCCTCGCTCTCGAGCGCGGGATTGATCGAGCGGACCGGGTCCGCGTACGTCCCGGCGAACTGATCGGCCGCCCCGGGAACCGTGCCGTCGGCCCCGCCACGGACTCGACGCGGCGCTTCGAAGCCTTTATCCGCTCGGTGGGCTTCCGTTTTCGTAAGTAACCACCATGTCCGACAAACCTGCCTCCATGTACCGGGAGATCAGTAAGCCGGCCTACACGCGCCGCGAATACATTACCGGCATCCCGGGTTCGAAGATCGCACAGCACAAGATGGGCGACGCTCAGGCAAACGCCGAGGACTACCCCGTCCAGATCAGCCTCATCACGGAGGAAGAGGTCCAGATCCGCCACGGGAGCCTCGAGGCCTCGCGCCTCTCGGCGAACCGTCACATGCTGAAAAACGCCGGCGAGAACAACTACAAGATGGTCCTGCGCAAGTTCCCCCACCACGTCATCCGGGAGAACAAGCAGGCGACGGGCGCAGGTGCGGACCGTGTCTCCGACGGGATGCGTCAGGCCTTCGGGAAGATCGTCGGCACCGCCGCGCGCATCGACGCCGGCGAGCGTATCTTCACGATCTGGTGTGACGTCGACGACGCCGAGTTCGCCAAGGACGCCCTTCGGCGCTCCTACAACAAGATTTCGCCGCCGTGTCGCGTCGTCGTCGAGCGCGGCGAGGAACAGCTGATCGCATAACGAAGTTTTGCTCTGCGGGCGCGGCGAAGCCGCGCCCTCGGCAAAAATTCGATTAAAAGCACTCCTCCCTCCGTTCCGAACGCATAGCGTTCTCCACATCGGTCGTCGGCCCGCTCGTTCGTGCCTCGGCACTCACTCGCGGCCAGTAACCGTGTGCGCCTGCCCTTCCCCGAGTCGTGCGTCTCTCGCATTCGCTCGAGACGCACTCCCGGCCACTGGATCTCGATCCGGATCGCCGCCTCGAGCAGCTTTTTGCTTCCCTCTCCCCGAGTCACCGTATGATCGATCTCGCGGTCGCAAACGACCAGGAGACGTTCGAGCGGATGCGGGAGCCGCTGGCCGAGCGGGGGATACAGGTTCAGCACGTGCCCGTGCGCGAGCGCACGATTCCGATCAGCGATCCGCCGTGGCACCCCGACGAGTACGACGTGGGCTTCGTCTATCCCGGCCGACTCATGGAAGGCGGGGTCGCGGATGCCCTGCTCGAGGTACCGTGGCTCAACGATCACGAAGCGGTGTTGACCTCGCGGAACAAGGCCGAAGTACTGGCCCGCCTCGAGCGAGCCGACCTGCCGGTCCCGAAGTCGGTCTACGTCTCGAACGACGTCGGCGAGGCCGAACTGATCGACGTCTTCGAGCGGTTCGAGCCACCCGTCGTGGTCAAACCCAACTCGACGACACGGGGTGTGGGGGTCGCGAAGGCCCACGATCTCGATTCGTTCCTCGGCATCTGCGACTACCTCTCGTTGGTCCACGACTACCGAGCGACCGGCGACCAGTCCTTTCTCGTCCAGGAGTTCCTCCCGGACGCGACCGACTATCGGGTGATGGTCCTCGAGGGGAAGTACGTCGGCGCGGTCGAGCGACGGCTGCCCGACGCAGCGGTCAGCGAAGGGCAGTGGAAACACAACGTCCACCGCGGCGCGGACGCGACCGGCGTCGACCTCCCCGACGCGTGGCGCGACCTCGCCGAATCGGTCGCGACCGAACTCGAGATCCCCGTCCTCGGGGTCGACCTGCTTGAAACCGACCACCGACTGGTGGTCAACGAGACGAACGCCCGGCCGACGATCGACGAGGAGACGAAGTACGATCCGACCTTCTACGATCGACTCGCGGCCGCGATACGCACCGCTGCGCAGGGGTAACCGGAAAAACCACGACCGCGACGGTCCGCTTACTCGAGGCTGATGTCCGAGGACTGTTCGGCGCGGTCGAAGACGACCTCGAGGACGCCGTTGTTGTAGGTCGCGGCGGCGGTGTGTTCGTTGACGCGGGTCGGCAGGGAGACGCGCTCGTCGTACTGGCGGTGGTCGCTTTCAGCGGAGATCGTCAGGGTCTTGCCGTCACACTCGAGTTCGATGCTGTCCTTCTCGACGCCGGGAATGTCGGCGACAACGCGGACCTCCTCGTCGGTTTCGTGAATATCGACGTGCGTGTCCATGCCGAATCCGTTATCGACGGCGTTCGACGAGTCGAAGTTTACGTTCCCGTCCGCACCGTTCATCATCTCGTTCATCATTCGCTCGATCTCGCGGAACAAGTCGTCGAAGGGTTCGTCGCGGTCGTCTCGGCGCATGGAGGTCCCTAGGGTATCCCGTGGCAAAAACTTTCTGTCGTCGCTATACGATCCGGATCACCTCGCCGGCTCGTGTCGGGGCCGGCCGTGGTGGAACGGGGTCTCGAGCGGCGTGAAATCGGCTCGGTCTCGATCGGCGGCCCTCTATCGGAGGCCGATACCGAGCGCCTCGTCGGTCGTTGCGATGCTCTCCTCGGCGTCGGCAGCGCCGGTCACGGCGCGGATGGCGTCGACGTTCTCCGGCACGACGTCGCTCTCCTGGTGGATGCCCTGGAAGCAGTAGAAGTCCCGGCCCTCGGTCGAGATGGACTCCGCCCAGAGACAGTTCTCCCAGAGGTCGCCGCGGGGGCGGCCGGCGTCCAGTGCATACTCCTTGAGTTTGCCGCTGCCGTCGATGTCCATGCGCTCGGGGATCAGGAACAGGCGCGACTCGTCGGCGAACAGGTCACGGACGGCCGCAGCGTCGACGTCCTCCTCCAGGGTGATGTTCAGACTGTGCATATGCATCAGCGTCGCGGGCACCTTCATCCCGAGCGTGTCGATGTCCAGGTCGGGGAAGATGGTCTCGACGTCCGGGCCGTGGTGTGACGGGATCGTCACCGGGTTCGGGAGGATGTCGTTGATCGGACCACGATCGGACTGCCCGGGATCGCCGCCGCGACGGACGAGCGTCGCACGGACCTTCTCGACGCCGTACTCCTCGCGCAGGGGGGCGATGACCCGAGAGAGTCCGGTCGTGTTGCAGGAGACGACGCGCACGTGGTCGGCGTCGACGGCGTCTTCGAAGTTCGAGCGCGCGTTGAAACTCACGTCGACGAGGTCGGCGTCCTCGCCGCCCTGATAGAGCGCGGGCGTGTCGTACTCCTCGTAGAGGGCCTTGTTCTGCGCACCGATCCCCGACGGCGTGGCGTCAACGACGACGTCGGCCTCGGCCACGAGGTCCTCGACCGGCCCTGCGATCTCGAGGCCGGCCTCGGCGAACAACTCCTCGCGTTCTTCGACGGCCGCGTAGAGCGGGAACCCCTTGTCGATCGCTGTCTCGGCCTCGAAGTTCGGGCGCGTCTTGGCGACGCCCAGTACTTCCATGTCGGGCTGTTGCCGGACTGCGTCCGCGACGCGCTTGCCGATCGTGCCGTAGCCGTTGATGGCGACCTGTTGCATATGCTCGGGAGTGGACCACCGAGCGGGATAATCGTTTCGAGCCCTATCAGCCGATGTTTACTCGGATCGGAGTTTTCAATCGCTCTCGAGGGCGGTTTCGGGGGACGCCCTCGCACGCACCTCGCCGACGATCGCGGTGTGGAACCGCGACGGTGGCCCCGCGTCCCCGCTCGAACGCTTGTGAGCACGCGAAGGGAAGACATATCGGCCCGCTCGCCCGACGTTACGGTATGCCATCACTTCGAGCCGCGGCGGAGACAGCGGTCCGCCAGTGTCTGAGCCTCGAGTCGGGAGAGTCGTGTGCGGTCGTCACCGACGACAAGCGTGAGTCGATCGGGACGGCGATCTACGACGTAGCGAGCGAGATCACCGACGACGCCGTGCTCGTTCGGTATCCGCCGGGCGAGACCCACGGCAGCGAACCGCCGGCACCGGTGGCGGCGGCGATGGCCGGGGCCGACGTGGTGCTCGCGCCGACGACCAAGAGCCTGAGCCACACGCGCGCCCGCACCGAGGCCAACGAGGCCGGCGCGCGGGTCGCGACGCTCCCGGGGATCACCGAGGACGTCTTCACGACCGGACTGGCGGCTGATTACGACTCGATCGCGGCCCACTGCGAGGCGGTCCGCGAGCAGGTCGACGACGCCGACGAGATCCGCGTGACGACCGACGCCGGAACCGACATCACGTTCGGTATCGGCGACCGCGAGTGGCTCTCCGATACTGGCATCGTCCACGACTCCGGCGAGATGTCGAACCTGCCGGCCGGCGAAGTATTCGTCAGCCCCGACACCGCGGATGGGACGTTCGTCGTCGACGGGACGATGCGCCCGCACGGGCTGCTCGAGCCCGACCAGCGGCTCACCTTCGAGGTCGAGGACGGCCTCGTCACGACCATTTCGGACGACGAGATTCGAGCGACGGTCGAAGACGCGGCCGCAGAAGTCGGCGACGCCGCGTACAACCTCGCGGAACTCGGCATCGGCACGAACGTCGCCGTCACCGATCTCGTCGGCTCGGTCCTCTTAGACGAGAAGGCGGGCGGGACCGTCCACATCGCCATCGGCGACAACGCGGGCATCGGTGGGGAGACGGAAGCGCCGATCCACCTCGACGGCATCCTTCGCGAGCCGACGGTCGTCGCCGACGGCGAACAGCTCGAGTTGCCGACGGCGGACAACGCCTGATCGATCGGCTCGGTCGGTCCGGGCTCTCGAACGGCTCTCGAGTCGTCCCGTGGGCTTCTGGTCGGACAAACACGCTCGTCGTTATGTAAGAACCGAGTGGTTTGAAGTGCTGCTAGCGTGACATCGGACCGATGAGTGGTACTCGCGGATACGATATTCAGGGGATCGAACTCACTGACGACCGCTATACGGTCGAGCAGGGGTTCGTTCGGAACAAGTACAAGGCGCTCGACGTCGACGGGAACGTCGTTTTACGGGGCAAACAGAAGATGTTGAAGATGAAAGAGAAGTTCCCCTTCGTCGACGCCGACGGCAACGAAGTATTCACCGTGAAGGCCGGTGGGCTCATCGATGTCGCGAACAACTACGTGCTCTCGGATGCGCGGACCGGCGAGGACATCGTGATTCTGGACAACGACTACTCGCTGCTACAGGACACGTGGAAGATCCGCGACGCGACCACCGAAGCGAAGTTGGCCGAGATCAACTCCCGCGGCGCGATGGTGACGGTGGCCCGGAACGTCGTTCCGTTCGGCGGCTGGATCCCCCACAAGTACGAGATCACGGACCAGGAGGGCGCTCACGTCGGCGCTATTGAGGGGCAGTTCTCGCTGCGCGACCGCTACGAGATCGTCATCGACGATGCGAGTACCGTCCCGAAAGAGCCCATCATCGCCGCGGCGATGGTCATCGACGCGATCCAGGGGAACTAGCTGGTGGGAGACGACGGGTTCAATCGGCTTTTAGGTACGTAGTCGTTACAGTGGGCTATGAGCGATCTCCCGGAGCGCGTTCCGACGGCCTGTCCGTCGTGCTCGCCGGACCTCGAGACGGTCCACGAAGTACTGACGGATGGCGGCGGCACCCTCACCGTTCGGTGTAGCGAGTGTAGTCACGTCCACAAGGTCCACCCCGAGCGCACGCCCGAAGTCACCCTCGACGTGGTCGTCTCGCAGGGCGGCGAGTCCTTCACGGCGAACGTCACCACGGCCGAAGACGAGACCATCGAGGTCGGTGACGAGTTCATCCTCGAGACCGAGGAAGTGCTCTCGACGGTCCGCGTGACCAGCGTCGAACTCGACGGCCAGAAGCGTGTCGAGGAGTCCACCGCGGAGCAGGTCGAAACCGTCTGGACTCGCGAAGTCGACAACGTCGGCGTCAACGTCACCGTCCACCCGCAGGACGGCTCGCGGGACGACAGTCGGAGCATCACGGTCCACGTCCCCGGCGACTACGAGTTCGAGGTCGGCGCGGTCGAGTCATTCGGCGACGACGAGTTCGAAATCGATGCCTTCGTCGTCCGCGGCGACGCCGACGGCTACCGGCGCGACCGGTTCGAGATGGAGGGCGACACCGCCCTGGCGAAAGACGTCAAGCGCGTCTATGCCTACGACGAGCAGAGCAGCGCCTGGTCGGCCTGGTAATCCGTTCCCGCATTCGACTCGCACCGTCCCCTGACACCGGGACGCGCCACCCGGAAGCCTACCGTTCTCGAGCGCGTAGTCGACCCCGAGCCATGTCCGACAGCTACGAGGCGCTGCGCCAGCGGATGGTCGAGACGGTCGCGCCGCGCGTCGACGACGACCGGGTTCTCGAGTCCCTGGTATCGGTCCCGCGCCACGAGTTCGTCCCCGCTGCCCGCCGGGACCGCGCCTACGCGGACCGCCCCCTGTCGATCGGTGACGGGCAAACGATCAGCGCCCCGCACATGGTCGCGATCATGACCGATCTGCTCGCGGCCGATCCCGGCGACGATGTCCTCGAGATCGGCACCGGGTGTGGCTATCACGCCGCCGTCACGGCCGAGCTGGTCGGCGATGCGCACGTCTACACCGTCGAATACGGCGACGACCTGGCCGAGCAGGCGCGTGACCGACTCGCGGCGCTCGGCTATGACGACGTTTCGGTGCGCGTCGGTGACGGCCGGACGGGATGGCCCGAGCACGCGCCCTACGACGCGGCGTACTTCACCTGCGCGGTGGCTTCGTTTCCCGCACCGATCGTCGAGCAGGTCCGTGCCGGCGGGCAGTTGCTCGGGCCGATCGGTGCCGGCCGCCAGACGCTCGTCGACGCGACTAAACGACCGGACGGCTCGCTCGACCGGACCGACCGCGGCAGCGTTCGGTTCGTTCGGATGCGCGGGTAGGCGGGCCGACCGCGCAAGCGGGCCATTGATTACGACCGCCCCGATAGCTGGCGTATGGAACCCGCGGTACTGCGAGAGGATATGGTCGACGGCCTCGAGTCCCCGCCCAGGGATGTCCTCACCGACGAGGACGTTGCCGTCGCGATGCGCGAGGTCCCGCGGCACGCGTTCGTCGACGACGAGCGAACGGCCTACGCCGACCGCGAACACGCGGTCCTCGGCACGCGCGTTCTCGCGCCGAGTACCGTCGCTCGCTTGCTCCAGGCACTGGCGCTCGAGGACGACGAGACCGTGTTGATCGTCGGTGCCGGCGTCGGGTACACGGCGGCCGTCGCGGCCGAACTCGTCGGCGAGACGAACGTCCACGCCGTCGACATTTCCCGGCCGCTGGTCGTCGAAGCGCGGGACAACCTCGCCGACGCGGGCTACGACGGCGTCCTCGTCGACTGCCGGGATGGGGCGAACGGTTTCCCCGAGTACGCGCCCTTCGACCGCATCCTGCTCGAGGCCGCGGCCGTCGATCCGCCGCGTGCGCTGCTCGACCAGCGAACCGATGCGGGCCGACTGGTCTTCCCGCGCGGGACCCACCAACAGCGACTCGAGGTCGTCTCGGCCGACGGCGACGTCAATCGACTCGGCCCCGTTTCGTTCGCTCCGTTGCTGGTTGAGGGTGAACAGTCGGGGGCCGTCGAGCGCGACCGAACGGCCCGCGAGGACCGCGAACGGGCGCAGCGACGCGCCGACTCCCGCCGCGGCTGGGAACAGGACTGGATCGAGTGGGAGAAGACGTTCGAGCAGCCGTCGCGACGGCCGCGGTCGCAGTAGCGCCTCGGCTGTCCGGCGGCTGTGAGTCGTCGTCGCTCGAGACGCGAGGCCGTGCCTCGAAAGGAGTGGGACGTCGAAAGGGGTGGGGGAAGGGTGGGGGGTGGCGACAGTCTGTCTCAGATCGCCATCTACGGGTACACGCTGGAGGGGGTTAAATATGGCTTCTAGGTAGTAAGTGGGTGCGAACGGACGGCTACTAATTAATTAGTACGGAGCGGCGAGTCGGCGAACACAGCACTCGTAGTTCCGGCCGTTTTCCGCAGGCTGCACAGGCCGTGTGTCTCGAGAGCGGACGGCCGATCGATCGTCTCCGTGATGACGTGAACCTGGACCCACGTGACCGCGGGACGGTCCACGGTCGGTCTCAAGACGTGGAAGCGCCGTCGAACGCCAACGCGACGAGTTTCCGTTCGGCCGCCCGCAAGTGATAGTGGTACGTCGGCGGCGATACGCCGAGCGCGTCCGCGAGGTCCGTTCCCGTACTCCCGCGGGGCCACTCGAAGAAGCCGCTGTAGTGAGCCGCCTGCAACGCCTCGAACTGCTTGTCCGTGAGCCGCTCTGCGAGGTCGGTATCGAGCCGTCGCGCCGACCGCGTGTGCGTCGTCTCCCGTTTGGCCCGCAGTTCCGTTTCGGGATACTCGTCTTTGATCGCCTCGACCACCGATCGCGTCTCGACGCTCTGTGGCACCTCGAGTACGAGCGTCGCGCTCCCGCCCTCGGCCGTCGCCATCCGCACCTGCACGTCGTACGCCCGCATGACATCGAGAAACGGCGTTGACGCGACCGTCAGTTCATACAGGGTCGCGTCCTCGCCGTCGGACATGACCGAGAGCGTTTCGATCGACGCCCAGTCCGCCTCGAGCCCGGTGAGCGTCGCCGTCGCCGGCGCGCTGACGAACAGGACGACCCCGTCCTCGCCGCGGTCGACGACGCCCTCGAGCGTTATCGGGGGTGCTGCGTCGACGTGTGACGACAGCCGATTGAGCAGCAACCGCGAATCAGCCACGTCGAGTTCGAGCTCGAGTCGGCTGTCGGCCACTATCGCCCGCGTCCGCTCGACCGACTGGATCGCGTGGCCGATCGTCTCCCCGAGTTCGGCCAGTACCGCCCGCTCGCGCTGGCCGACCGAATCGGCCCCCGAGACGTGGACCACGAGCACGCCGTACCGGCGTTCGTCGGCGAGCAGTGGCACGCCGAGGACCGTCTGATAGCCGTACGTCAGCGCTTCCGTGCGTCGCGATTGCCACGTTTCGTTATCGAGAACGTCGTGTATCAGTCGCTCTTGCCCGGCATCGAGGGTGTCGCGGACGAGTTCGAGTTCGGGTGCCTGCCCGCCGTCGTCGCGAATCCGGTCGATGTAGGTCGCATCGATTCCGGCCCACGCCGTCGGCGTGGGCGGTTCGTCGTCGCTCGCGGCGATCCAGGCGAACCGGTACCGGTCCGTTTCGGCGAGACGATCGCACACCCGTTCCTCGATCGCGGCACGCGTCGACGCCTGCGCAACGCCGTGGTTGATTTCGCGGACGATCTCGTTCGTGTGATTGAGCCGTGTCAGCTCTTCGTTTTGCCGAGTCAGCGTTCGATCGTGGTCCCGCAGCAACTGCTCGCGCTCGGCCCGATCCAGCGCGGCCTCGGTGTTGGCCGCCAGGATGTGAAGCAGTTCCTCCATCGTCTCGTCGAATCCGTCGATGGCCTCACAGCCCGCGACCAGGACACCGTGGGTGCCGAGCGGAACGATCAGTTCGCTTCGGCGTATCGCCTCCTCCGGTTCGACGCACCTCTCGCGTGTCACGTCCTCGTAGTAGGTGCTTTCGCCCTCCGAAAAGACGTTCCAGACCAGCCCGTCGCCCCGCTCGATCGTCGTCGCCGGCTCGCCCAACTCGGGCGACCCCCGCGTCGACGCCACATGCTCGAGAACGCCGGCCGTCGGCTCGAACGTATAGGCCACGGCGACCGCGATGTCGAGGATTTCGCTTGCCGTTTCGACGGCCGACTGGTAGATCTCGTCTTTCGTTTCGGCCCGCATCAGGTCTCGCGTCGTCTCGTGTAACGTCGTCAGCGTCCGCTCGTAGCGTCGTTCGCTCTCCCGAAGCGCCGTCTGCGTGCGGTACTGGTCGACGGCGTTCGTGATCTGATTCGCCAACAGCGCGTACTGCTTCTTGTCCGACTCCTTCTGGAGATACTGTGTGACGCCCGCAGCGATCGCCTCGCTGGCGATCTCTTCCGGTCCCCGACCGGTAAAGAGAATAAAAGGGAGGGCGGGATCGTCATCGCGAACGTGTTCTACCAACTCGAGCCCGGTCATCTCCGGCAGCTCGTAGTCGCTGACGATACAGTCGACGCTGCGGTGCTCGAGCGCCTCGAGCGCGTCCGCGCCGCTCGTCGCCGCTTCAGTTACGATCGAATCGCGCTCGCGCTCGAGTCGCTCCCCGGCGAGGTCGGTAAAGCGAGGGTCGGTATCAACGATGAGTACAGTAATTTGACCAGTCATTTGTTCCGCCCCTGAGAATCCCGTTCTTCGAGAGATGCGTAACGAGACACTAAACGATTAGCATTCACACTCCTCTCTGTCGAACGACTGAACATAATGCGCACGTACGATTCACACACTGATCGCACGGCTGTCGGACAAGGGGGTGTGCGGTGACGGGCTCGGAGACTCGACCCTCGGTCCCGTGGGTTTCGCACACGGACGACGGGGACACGCGACACAGTATCCTCGGAGGCAGTCACGGAAGACGACGCTCGAGACAGATTTGAACTACGATCGGTTCGCTCACTGCGTTCGGTCCACTCCCCGCGTCGAATCCCGTATTTCGTCGGTGCTGCTCACGGATGACGAGTAGGTACTACGCGGTGCTCGTCGAAGTGGGTCGCGGAAGAAGCGCCCGAGGCGGGATTTGAACCCGCGTCACAACCGTGACAGGGTTGTATGATGGGCCACTACACCACCCGGGCCANGCGCCCGAGGCGGGATTTGAACCCGCGTCACAACCGTGACAGGGTTGTATGATGGGCCACTACACCACCCGGGCCACCTGCAACTCCTCTTTTCCCGGTGATAGTATTAAGGGTTTTGCTCTGTAGTCGTTTGTAATCTCTACTGACAGAACCACCATTCGTGAAACGACCATCGTACTAACGGCGGCTACTCTCCTCGATGCGTCGTTTCTATCTAGATCATGACTCAAACCCACTCGAAGCAGCCGGTGAGCCAGTCGGTCACGGACACGCGAGCAGTATCCTCGGAGATGGTCGCGGAAGAAGCGCTCGAGGCGGGATTTGAACCACGGTCGGTTCGCTCACTGCGTTCGGTCCACTCCCCGCGTCGAATCCCGTATTTCGTCGGTACTGCTCACGGATGACGAGTAGGTACTACGCGGTGCTCGTCGAAGTTGGTCGCGGAAGAAGCGCCCGAGGCGGGATTTGAACCCGCGTCACAACCGTGACAGGGTTGTATGATGGGCCACTACACCACCCGGGCCANGCGCCCGAGGCGGGATTTGAACCCGCGTCACAACCGTGACAGGGTTGTATGATGGGCCACTACACCACCCGGGCCACCTGCAACTCCTCCTTTCCCGGTCACGGCATTAAGGCTTTTCAATCAAACTCCGTGTGGTACGGTCAGTCTCGCCACGACCTCTCTCGAACCCGGACTTCGGTTCGACTCGTGATACCGCATTGCATGACCCACAAGGAATATAACTGATAACCGGGTATTCTCGAGTGTGATCGACGGCTCCGGTTCGGTCGACCGGCCGGGTAGCCCTGCTTGTGCGTCGAGTTAGTAACGGTTAAATGCCTCCCGCCGCTACTTGCCTGTAGTATCTCGTGACAGCCGCTTCTCTCCCAATAGCCGACACGCACACCCAACCCAATACATGGTAGACGTAAGCCAACACGAACTCGTTCCGGAGCACACTGTTCTCGAGGAAGAGGCCCTCGAGGACGTGCTCGAGGAATACAACATCGACCGTACAGATTTACCGAAGATCAAGCGCAACGATCCCGCTCTGCCGGACGAGGCGGAGATCGGTGACGTCATCAAGATCGTTCGCGACTCGCGGACGACCGATCAGTCGATCGTATACCGACTCGTGGTAGAATAAATGGCAATGGAACTCAACCGCGACAAACGACGAGAGATTTCGCGCGAATATTTCTCGAAGGAACGGATCGCCGAACACCACTACCGCTCGTTCAACGCTTTCCTCAACCGGGGGATGCAGGAGGTCGTCGACGAGAAGGCGACGATCGATACGGACATCGGCGACAAGGAAGGCGAGGAGCCGGTCCACGTCGAACTGGGCGACGTTCGCGTCGTCACGCCGCGCGTCCGCGAGGCGGACGGGTCCGAAGAACTGCTCTATCCACAGGAAGCCCGCCTGCGGAACATCACGTACTCCGCGCCGGTTTTCATGGAGATGTCGATCGTCAAGGGCGAGGAAGGCGACGAACGTGTCGTCGACTCGACCGAGACGAAGATCGGCCGGATGCCGATCATGGTCGGCTCCGACAAGTGTAACATCGCCGGCTTCTCCGACGAGGAACTGATCGAGATCGGCGAGGACCCCGCAGACCCGGGCGGCTACTTCATCGTCAACGGTTCCGAACGGGTGCTGATGACCAGCGAGGACCTCGCGCCGAACAAGATCCTCGCCGAATACGACAGCAAGTACGGCGACGAGATTCAGGTCGCCAAGACGTTCTCGCAGCGCCGTGGCTACCGCGCCCTCGTGTTGTGCGAACGGAACCGCGAAGGGCTGCTCGAGGTGTCGTTCCCCTCGGTGTCTGGCTCGATCAACTTCGTGACGCTCGTGCGTGCGCTGGGCCTCGAGTCGGACGAGGAGATCGTCCACAAGGTCTCGAACGATCCCGAGGTCGTCAAGTACATGCTGGAGAACCTGGAGGAAGCGGAGGTCCAGACCGAGGAGGAAGCCATCGAGGAACTGGGCAAACGCGTCGCCTCCGGGCAGGGGAAAAACTACCAGCTCAAGCGGGCGAATTACGTCATCGACCGCTACCTTCTGCCCCACCTCCACGAGGACGGCGTCGAGGAGGAAGACGTCCGCATCAACAAGGCCCACTACCTCTGTCGGATGGCCGAGGCCTGTTTCGAACTCGCGCTCGGCCGGCGCGAATCCGACGACAAGGACCACTACGCGAACAAGCGACTGAAGGTCAGCGGCGACCTGATGAAAGACCTGTTCCGGACCGCACTGAACAAGCTGGCCCGGGACGTCAAGTATCAGCTCGAGCGCGCCAACATGCGCAACCGACAGCTCTCGGTGAACACGGTCGTCCGGTCCGACGTCCTGACCGAGCGACTCGAGCACCCGATCGCCACGGGGAACTGGGTCGGCGGCCGCTCCGGCGTGAGCCAGCTGGTCGACCGAACCGACTTCATGGGCGTCCTCTCGCACCTGCGTCGGCTCCGCAGCCCGCTGTCGCGCTCGCAGCCCCACTTCGAAGCGCGGGACCTGCACGCGACCCAGTGGGGTCGCATCGGACCCTCCGAGACGCCGGAGGGGCCGAACTGTGGGCTGGTGAAGAACTTCGCGCAGTCGATGGAGCTCTCCCAGAACGTCGAGGACGAACAGGAACTCAAACGCGAACTGGCGTCCATGGGGGTCGAGGGCATTCCCGGCCTCGAAGGGATCGAACGAACGGCAGCAACAGGGGACGACTAAATCATGAGCAGCCAACAACGAGAGGCGAAAGTCTACGTCAATGGATCGCTGGTGGGGACCCATCCCGATCCGCACGAACTCGCAGAACAGATCCGCGAAGCGCGACGCATCGGCGACGTCAGCGAGATGGTCAACGTCTCGGTCAAAGAGCGCACCCGCGAAGTAATCGTCAACGCCGATGCGGGCCGTGCCCGACGGCCCCTGCTGGTCGTCGAGGACGGCGAACCGCGCATCTCCCAGCAGGAAGTCGAGGCGCTTCAGGAAGGTGACCTCGAGTTCGAGGACCTCGTCGATCACGGCTACATCGAGTTCATCGACGCCGAGGAGGAAGAGGACATTCTCGTCGCCGTCGACGAGGACGACCTGACCGAAAAGCACACCCACCTCGAGATCGATCCGTCGCTGATCTTCTCGATCGGTGCGGGGATGATCCCCTATCCCGAGCACAACGCCAGCCCCCGCATTACGATGGGAGCAGGGATGATCAAGCAGTCGCTTGGGCTGCCGAGTGCGAACTACCGCATTCGGCCGGACACGCGCCAGCACCTGCTTCACTACCCGCAGCTCTCGATGGTCAAAACCCAGACGACCGAACAGATCGGCTACGACGAGCGGCCCGCCGCGCAGAACTTCGTCGTCGCCGTGATGAGCTACGAGGGGTTCAACATCGAGGACGCGCTGGTCATGAACAAGGCCAGCGTCGAACGCGCGCTCGCGCGTTCACACTTCTTCCGGACCTACGAGGGCGAGGAACGCCGGTATCCGGGCGGCCAGGAGGACCGCTTCGAGATTCCTTCCCAGGACGTCCGCGGTGCCCGCGGTGAGGAAGCGTACAACCACCTGGACGAGGACGGCCTTGTCAACCCCGAGACGACGGTCGACGAGAACTCCGTCCTGCTCGGGAAGACGTCGCCGCCGCGGTTCCTCGAGGAACCCGACGACATGGGAGGTCTGTCGCCCCAGAAGCGCCGGGAGACCTCGGTCACCATGCGATCGGGCGAATCCGGGATCGTCGACACCGTGACCCTCATGGAAGGCGAGGACGGTTCGAAGCTCTCGAAGGTCTCGGTGCGCGACGAGCGGATCCCCGAACTCGGGGACAAGTTCGCCAGCCGCCACGGCCAGAAGGGTGTCGTCGGCCACCTCGCGCCACAGGAGGATATGCCCTTCACCGAGGAGGGCGTCGTCCCCGACCTCGTCTTGAACCCGCACGCGCTGCCCTCGCGGATGACCGTCGGTCACATCCTCGAGATGATCGGCGGCAAACTCGGGTCGATGGAAGGTCGCCGCGTCGACGGGACGCCGTTCCTCGGCGAGGACGAGGACGAGCTCCGACAGGGGCTCGAGGACGCCGGCTTCGACTCGGCGGGCAAGGAGACCATGTACTCCGGGATTTCCGGCGAGAAGATCGAGGCCGAGATCTTCGTCGGCGTGATCTTCTACCAGAAACTCTACCACATGGTCTCGAACAAACTGCACGCCCGCTCGCGCGGGCCGGTGCAGGTGCTGACCCGACAGCCGACGGAGGGACGCGCCCGCGAGGGTGGTCTCCGTATCGGGGAGATGGAACGCGACGTGTTCATCGGCCACGGGGCGGCCATGACGCTGAAGGAACGACTCCTCGACGAGTCCGACCGCGAGTTCATCCACGTCTGTGCGAACTGTGGGATGAGCGCGGTCGAAAACGTCGAACAACGGCGTGTCTACTGTCCGAACTGCGACGAGGAGACCGATATCCACGAGATCGAGATGAGCTACGCGTTCAAGCTCCTCTTGGACGAGATGAAGGCGCTGGGTATCGCACCGCGACTCGAACTGGAGGACGCCGTCTAACCCATGCAAGACACGACACCCAAAGACATCGGTTCGCTTTCATTCGGGCTCATGGAGCCCGAGGAGTACCGGGAGATGAGCGCGACGAAGATCATCACTGCCGACACCTACGACGACGACGGGTTCCCCATCGACATGGGACTGATGGATCCCCGTCTGGGCGTGATCGACCCCGGCCTCGAGTGCAAGACCTGCGGCAAGCACTCCGGGTCCTGTAACGGCCACTTCGGCCACATCGAACTGGCCGCGCCCGTGATCCACGTCGGCTTTACGAAACTCATCCGGCGGCTCCTTCGTGGGACCTGCCGGGAGTGTTCGAAGCTCCTCCTCACCGAGGACGAACGCGACGAGTTCCGGGACCAACTCGACGAATCCCGCAAACTGAGCCGGGATCTGAACGACGTGACCAAGGCCGCGATCCGACAGGCCCGCAAGAAGGACCGGTGTCCGTTCTGTGGCGAAATCCAGTACGATATCGACCACGAGAAGCCGACGACCTACTACGAGGTCCAGCAGGTCCTGACTAGCGAGTATTCCCAGCGCATCGCCGGCGCGATGCAGGGCGATGAGGAGGAAGGCGTCGAGCGGACGACGCCGGACGAACTCGCCGAGCAGACCGAGATCGAACTCACTCGAGTCAACGAGATCCTGTCCGGCTCGTTCCGCCCGCGGGAGAGTCAGCGGAAGGCGATCGAGAAGGCCCTCGATATCGATCTCACTGAAGAGGACACGAACAAGCTGATGCCCAGCGACATCCGGGACTGGTTCGAGAACATCCCGGACGAGGATATCGAAGTACTCGGGATCAATCCCGAACGGTCGCGTCCCGAGTGGATGATCCTCACCGTCCTCCCCGTGCCGCCGGTCACTGCCCGCCCGTCGATCACGCTCGACAACGGGCAGCGCTCGGAGGACGACCTCACGCACAAGCTGGTCGACATCATCCGGATCAACCAGCGGTTCATGGAGAACCGCGAGGCCGGTGCGCCCCAGCTGATCATCGAGGACCTCTGGGAACTCCTGCAGTACCACGTCACGACGTTCATGGACAACGAGATCTCGGGCACGCCGCCGGCGCGCCACCGCTCCGGTCGGCCCCTGAAAACCCTCTCCCAGCGCCTCAAGGGCAAGGAAGGGCGCTTCCGAGGCTCGCTGTCCGGAAAGCGCGTGAACTTCTCGGCCCGGACCGTGATCTCGCCGGACCCGACGCTCTCGCTGAACGAGGTCGGCGTTCCGGACCGCGTGGCAAAGGAGATGACCCAGACGATGAACGTCACCGAACGCAACGTCCAGGACGCCCGTCGGTTCGTCTCGAACGGCCCGGAGGGCCATCCCGGTGCGAACTACGTTCGTCGTCCCGACGGCCGCCGGCTGAAGGTGACCGAGAAGAACTGCGAACAGCTCGCCGAGAAGGTCGAGGCCGGGTGGGAGGTCAACCGCCACCTCATCGACGGCGACATCGTCATCTTCAACCGCCAGCCGTCGCTCCACCGGATGTCGATCATGGCCCACGAGGTCGTGGTCATGCCGTACAAGACGTTCCGGCTGAACACCGTCGTCTGTCCGCCGTACAACGCCGACTTCGACGGCGACGAAATGAACATGCACGCGCTGCAAAACGAGGAGGCCCGCGCCGAAGCGCGCGTCCTCATGCGCGTCCAAGAGCAGATGCTCTCCCCGCGGTTCGGCGAGAACATCATCGGGGCCATTCAGGACCACATCTCCGGGATGTACCTCCTGACACACGACAACCCCCGCTTCAACGAGACGCAGGCGCTCGACCTGCTCCGTGCCACCCGGATCGACGAACTCCCCGAACCCAGCGGCATCGACGACGAGGGAACGCCGTTTTGGACCGGCTACGACGTCTTCTCCGAACTGCTGCCCGACGATCTCGACCTCGAGTTCACGGGGACCATCGGCGACGAGGTCATCATCGAGGACGGCCAGTTGCTCCAGGGAACCATCGCCGAGGACGAGGTCGGCGAGTTCGGCGGCGAGATCGTCGACACGATCACGAAGGTATACGGGAACACCCGCGCCCGGATCTTCGTCAACGAGGTCTCGACGCTGGCGATGCGTGCCATCATGCACTTTGGCTTCTCGATCGGGATCGACGACGAGACCATCCCCGAGGAGGCCCAATCGCGCATCGACGAGACCATCGCGGACGCCAACGACCGCGTCGAAGAGCTCATCGAGGCCTACGAGCGCGGCGAACTCGAGAGTCTCCCCGGACGGACGATCGACGAGACTCTCGAGATGAAGATCATGCAGACGCTCTCGCGTGCGCGTGACAACGCGGGGAACATCGCGGACGAGCACTTCCAGGACGACAACCCCGCCGTCGTCATGGCCAACTCCGGTGCGCGTGGGTCGATGCTCAACCTGACCCAGATGGCCGGCGCGGTCGGCCAGCAGGCGGTTCGGGGCGAGCGGATCAACCGTGGGTACGAGGATCGGACCCTCTCGCATTACGAACCGAACGATCTCTCGGCCGAGGCCCACGGCTTCGTCGAGAACTCCTACACTAGCGGGCTCACGCCGCGAGAATTCTTCTTCCACGCGATGGGCGGCCGCGAGGGCCTGGTCGACACTGCAGTCCGGACCTCGAAGTCCGGGTACCTGCAGCGGCGGCTGATCAACGCCCTCTCGGAACTCGAGACCCAGTACGACGGCACGGTCCGGGACACCTCGGATACGATCGTCCAGTTCGAGTTCGGCGAGGACGGTACCTCGCCGGTCAAGGTCTCGTCCGACGACGACAACGATATCGACGTCGAACACATCGCCGACCGCGTGCTCGACTCCGAATTCGAGTCCGCGGAGGAACGCCAGGAGTTCCTCGGTTCCAAACCGCGGCCGACCAACCTCTCGGAACACGCCGACGACCGACTCGCTGAGGGCACGGAGGTGACCTCCGATGACTGACGTTGCATACGATGTCGACGACGACACGATCGCGGTCGTCGAGGACACCGATCTCCCGCGGCGGCTCAAAGACGAGGTCTACGAGACGCTCGAGGCCCGCGAGGGCGCGACGGTCGAGGAGGCCGACGAACTCGCGAAGGCCGTTGAGACCCGCTATCTCGACACCCGCGTCGAGCCCCTCGACCCCGTCGGGACGGTCTCGGCGCAGTCGATCGGCGAACCCGGCACCCAGCTGACGATGAACACGTTCCACTACGCGGGGGTCGCCGAAATCGACGTGACCCAGGGGCTGCCACGGCTGATCGAGCTGGTCGACGCCCGGAAGACCCCGGACACGCCGATGATGACCGTCTACCTCGAGGACGAGTACGCCACCGAGCGGGAGAAAGCCCACGAGGTCGTCTGGAACATCGAGGCGACGCAGATCCTCGCACTGGGCGACGTGTCGACGAACGTCGCGGACATGCGCGTTCAGATCTCGCTCAACGAGGACACGCTGCAGGAACGGCTGATCACGGCCGAAGAAGTCGCCGGCATCATCGAGGATTCGCTCGGCGTGAAGACGGTCCAGCAGGGTACCCAGATCGAATTCGGGCCCGAGGAACCGTCCTACCGCGATCTCCTCCAACTCGTCGAGGAGCTGCGGGACATCACGTTCAAGGGAATCGAAGAGGTCTCGCGGGTCGTCATCCGTCGCGAGGAACTCGAGAACGGCAACGAGGAGTTCGTCCTCTATACCGAGGGATCGGCCTTCGGCGACGTCCTCGAGATCGAGGGCGTCGACGCCTCACGGACGACGTGTAACAACATCCACGAGATCCACCGCAACTTGGGTATCGAAGCCGCCCGCGAGGCGATCATCGAGGAGACGAACAACACGCTCGCCGAGCAGGGGCTGGACGACGTGAACGTCCGGCACCTGATGCTCGTCGCGGACATGATGACGAACCGCGGCGAGATCGAATCGATCGGTCGGCACGGGATTTCGGGGTCGAAGGAATCCGTCCTCGCCCGCGCGGCGTTCGAGGTGACGGTCAACCACCTGCTCAACGCCGCGATTCACGGCGAAGTCGACGACCTCGACGGCGTGACGGAGAACGTCATCGTCGGCAAACCGATCAAGCTCGGCACCGGCGACGTCGATCTCCGGATGGGATCGACCACCTCCGGCAGCGGTCAGGCAGACTGATCGATGGGTGTGACCCTCGATGACGACGCCCGGCAGTATCTCGCCGCGTTCGAGGACGTGACGGGCGTTGACGGCCGAGATTGTCTCGTCACCGAGGGCGGTGATCGGCTCCTGATCGTCGTCGCCAGCGGCGGGATGGGCGAAGCGATCGGCCCCGGCGGCCGAACCGTAACGCGGTTCGAGGAACGGGTCGACGCACAGGTCCGCCTCGTCGAGGACGCGGACACGCCCGAGACGTTCGTCGCGAACGTCCTCGCGCCCGCGGCAGTCTACAACGTCACGGTCAGCGAGAACAACGACACCGTCGCCTACGTCGAGGTCGCGGAGGCCGATCACGGCATTGCGATCGGGACGGACGGGCGGACGATCGACGCCGCACGGCAGCTCGCGGATCGGCATTTCGGAATCGACGACGTACAGCTCATCTGATCTCGAGTCGGCGTCTCGTCCCGCCCGCTGTGGCACATTCGCCACCGGTCGACCGGATCGCAGCCGGTGATCGAAACGGATCGCTTTCGTATCGACGGAAACCCGTCCTGACTCCCAGTGGACGCCCAGCCGTGGCTCTCTTGTCCGGTTCGCGTCGGTCCGTGCGAACTCGTCGCGCGTTCCCCCTCAAAATAGTTATGTGTGGCGAGTCTCGGGACGCAATCGATCGCACGTTCGACCCGTTCATGCGCCCTACGGATAGCTATCAGTAGTTATCGATCGCGAATGTCATACCCAAACCAATAAACAAATTCCACCGATAGAGGGAGTCGTATGACGAATACGAGTACGCGATCCGCCGACGGACGAGACGCCGACGAACTCGATATTGCGCCGGAGACCGGGTGGAACGCCTTGTTCCTCGACGGCGAGTGGGTACCCGCTGGTGACCGGGACCTGATCGACGTCGAAAACCCCGCGACACGGACGACGGTGACGACGGTTCCGTCGGCGACCGAGGACGACGTCGACGAGGCGTACGCGATCGCGGAGGACGCACAATCGGCCTGGGGCCAGCGACCGCCACAGGAGCGCGCCGCGATCGTCTCCGACGCGTGCGCGTTGCTTGGCGAGTACGCCGACGACCTCGAGTGGCTGTTCGCGGTTGAGTGTGGCGGCGTCCAGCTGAAGGCCGATTTCGAGACCCAGCTCGCACAAGGCACGATGGAGGTCGGTGCCGGACTGGCGATGCGCGACGGCGGCCGCCGGAAGGACTCGGTGACGCCCGGCAAGGAGAACCTCCTCGTGCGCGAACCGGCCGGCGTCGTCGGCGTCATCACGCCGTGGAACTTCCCGCTGTATCTCACCAGCCGGGTCGTCGCACCAGCCATCGCGCTGGGGAACAGCGTGGTCCTCAAACCGGACGAGCACACCCCGTTGATGGGCGGGCTCGTGCTCGCACGAGTCTTCGAGGAGGCCGGACTCCCGGACGGTGTCCTGAACGTCGTCCCCGGCTACGGTCACGAGATCGGCGACCACTTCTCGGGCCACTCGGTCCCGTCGGTGATGTCGTTTACCGGCTCTTCGGAAGTCGGGCGGGGCGTCGGCCAGCGCGCCGTCGGCGCGTATACGGAGCCGGCCCTCGAGTTAGGCGGGAACAACGCTCACGTCGTCCTCCCGGATGCCGACTTAGAGCGTGCGATCGACGCCGGTGCGTTCGGGTCGTTCACCCACCAGGGACAGGAGTGTATCTCGATCAACCGCCACGTGGTTCACGAGTCGCTGTACGACGAGTACGTCGCGGGGTTGGCCGACCGTGCCGCGCAACTCCACATCGGCGATCCGCGCGAGGAGGGGACCCTGGTCGGCCCGGTCATCAACGAGAGTCAACGGGACAAGATCGTCGGCTTCCTCGAGGAATCGGTCGCGAACGGGGCGACGGTCGAGGCTGGTGGCGGCCACGATGGGCTGTTCATCGAACCGACGGTGTTGTCGGGCGTCACCAGCGACATGCCGGTCGCCTGCAACGAGCATTTCGGACCGGTCGCGCCTGTCATCCCCTTCGAGACCGACGAGGAGGCGATCGAGATCGTCAACGACACCGAGTACGGCCTGTCGGGCTCGGTGCACTCGACGGACGTGGCTCGTGCGCGTGACGTGGCCGACGCGATGGAGACGGGGATGGTCCACATCAACGACCAGCCGTTGAACGACGAACCGCACGTCGCGTTCGGCGGTGTCGGCGCGTCGGGACTTGGCCGGTACAACGACGAGTGGATCATGGACACCCTGACGACGCTGAAGTGGATCTCGATCCAGCGCGAGCCTCGAGAGTATCCGTACTAACTCGGTCGACACTCGAGGCAGGAAAACGGCTGTCGGTGAGTTCGGCGCGTGCGATCAGCGCCACTCGACGTGGTACGTACAGTGCTGGTCGCCGTCCGAGCGACACTGGTCGCCGATTTCCTGGACATCGACGGGGTTGTTCGCGAACTTCTTCGCGACGCCCTTGATGAGGCCCTTGTCGAATTCACACGGGTAGGGGTTCTCACAGACCATCACTCCCTCGTTCGGTCCCTCCGTCTCGAACTCGTAGGACCCGATTTCGCTGCCGCGGTGGTTCTGGTGATACGCCTCTTCGATCGACGCGAGCGCGCTATCGACCTCCGAAATCTCCGGCGGAAACTCGACGTGCTGGGGGACGTTCTGCCCCATGTTCTGCATTCGCAAGGACCCGTACTCATCGCGCATGTCGTACAACATGGCGAGCGGGATCTTGAGCGAGTACCACTCGTCGGGTTCGATATTCTCGAGTCCGTGTTCGGCGAGTTTGTTGGCGATCTGTTTCCCAACGAACGACGAGATCGACTCACCCGCGGCGACGTACGACAGGGGACTTCGACCGATCACTTCTGCGTCCTCGAGCGAGCCATCGAACCCGATACGATCGGAGACCGTCGGTAACTCATCAGGAGACTGAGACTCGTCGTCGGACCCACCGATGAGTCGCTTGAACCAGGACGTCGTCACGAACACCGTCTCGATTGTAGCCATAACGGATACAAAATACGACCCACCTACCTTATAACTCCTAGTTAATTATACGATTTGATATCGGGCGGCCCGTCCGCTCGGACAGCCCGAGAGCTGTTCCGCGGTAGCGAAACCCGCTCAGATTCCTTCGCCGACCCCAATCGACCGCTCTCACGCCGTAACGCCGACTCGAAACGGGTCGCTTAAGTGCCTTCGTCGGATAGCGACGCCCATGGCAAACGGCAAATACGCCGCGCGCAAGCTCAAGAAGGACCGCCAGAATCAGCGGTGGTCCGACTCGGACTACGCGCGCCGCGCCCGCGGACTTCGCGAGAAGTCCGACCCGCTCGAGGGTGCGCCCCAGGCCCGCGGTATCGTACTCGAAAAGGTCGGCATCGAAGCCAAACAGCCCAACTCGGCGATTCGGAAGTGCGTCCGAGTCCAGCTGATCAAGAACGGCAAGCAGGTCACCGCGTTCTGTCCCGGTGACGGCGCGATCTCGTTCATCGACGAACACGACGAAGTCACCATCGCCGGGATCGGTGGGGCCAAGGGTCGTGCGATGGGCGACCTCTCCGGTGTCAACTACAAGGTCGATAAGGTCAACGGCGTCGCGCTGAAGGAACTCGTTCGCGGTAACGCGGAAAAACCGGTGCGATAATCATGGCGGCAGAAGATCAACCGGATCCGGACGCCCCGGCCGGTGGCGCGGACGTTTCGGCGAAGCTCTTCGGCACGTGGGAACTCGGCGACCTCGAGTACGCCGACCCCTCGACCGAGCGCTATATTACGGTGACCCCCGTCGCTCACACCGCGGGTCGCCACGCCGGCAAGCAGTTCAAGAAGTCTCAGATCTCCATCGTCGAGCGGTTCATCAACCGGCTGATGCAGACCGAGGAGAACACGGGCAAGAAACAGAAGACGCTCAACTACGTCCGTGATGCCTTCGACATCATCCACGAGCGGACCGAGGACAACCCGATCCAGGTGCTCGTCACGGCCGTCGAAAACGCGGCTCCCCGAGAGGAGACCGTCCGCCTGAAATACGGCGGGATTTCGGTCCCGAAGGCCGTCGACGTCGCCCCGCAGCGCCGCGTCGACCAGTCGCTGAAGTTCCTCGCGGAAGGCGTCTACAACGATTCGTTCAAGACCACCACGGACATCGAGGAGGCCATCGCCAACCAGCTCATCGGCGCGGCCAACTACGACGTCCAGACCTACGCGGTCAGCCAGAAAGAAGAGAAAGAGCGCGTCGCGGCAGCCGCCCGCTAACGCGGCTCATCGATTCGATTTGCGGTCGTTTTTCCCGTTCTCGATAGGATCACCCCAACCGGTTGACATATCAGTCTTTTAGCCGTCGTGCGATGAAGTGTGCAGTGACGGAAGTAGCCCCTCTCATCGAACCGTTTTCGGGCACGGTCGTCTCTCGGCCGCTCGCTCACCGCTCGAGAGTGGGTCGCTCGAGGCAACCCGTCCCTCGGGTCCGTCGAACACACTTGCCGGAGCCGCCCGCTCTCGATCGGAGTGTGATCTCTCAGTCCGCGGCGCGGTTCGTGCCGCCGACGTACGAACGCGTCGCGTCGACGAGCACCTGGCGATAGGTGCTCGTATCGGGTTCCCGGACTAGCTCGCGGAAGCGGCGTTTGAACCCCTCGAAGTCGATCTCGGGGGCGTCCATCGCGGCCGCGTACGCAAGATCGTACAGCCGGTGGTCCTCGTCGACGAGGTCGTGTCGTTCCGCGAGCGCGAGCGCGAAGGCCGCGTTTACCGCCGTGATCTCAGGGTCGGCGCTCGCGGACAGTCGCTCGAATCCCGGGCGGGACGGGGTCTCGGGTCGATCGGCGACCGCCGCCGCGAGGCTGGACTCGAGGAAGGACAGCAGTTTCTCGCCGGGGCCGACCGAGAGGGTGATGTCGTCGGCGTAGATGTCCTTCATGTGATTGGCGATCTGATAGCAGTGGGAGAGCTTGCGCCGTTCGACGCTCTTGCCGGCTAACGCGAGGTAGAGGACTTCTTCGGTCGACTGGGTGTGAGAGGGGTGGCGTTGTTCGTGGCGGGCCATGTGGGCGAACTCGTGGAGCGCGAGTTCGCGGGCCATAGCTGACGACGCAGCCTGTCTCGAGATGTTCAGCACGTGGTGGTCGTCGTAGTGGGCGGCCCAGGTCCGTTCGTCGGGATCGTCCCGGAGACGGACGTGAACCGGCAGCGAGAGGTCCTGTTCGGTTTCGAAAAGGTCGCGGGCGCTGAGGAATGGAGAGGTTGGACCCGGTCCCTGTACGCGGATATCCATGTGTAGCCCTAGCAAGAGGCCGACGGGATTTGACTCTTGTGTGCGGGTGCACGGCGGCGAATCGCGCGGTGAGATCGTCGGCTAGTCGCCCGACGGCGGTCCGGGTCCGGACGTGGGGCCTCGCACTGCCGATCCGTACAATTATGAGAGTCGTTCACTCACTCAAATTGGATATTACAGCGTTCGGACGGGGAAAGCCGACGAATTCCGGCGGCGACGAAACACTACCCTTTTGACCCCGCTGGCGGTATTGGGGGGTATATGGGCCGACGCAAGAAGATCGTCCAGGAGTGTGAACGGCTGATGGACGACCCGGAGAACATCCGGAACATCGCCATCGCCGCTCACGTTGACCACGGAAAAACGACCCTTACGGACAATCTGCTGGCCGGTGCCGGCATGATTTCCGACGAGACTGCCGGCGAGCAGCTCGCGATGGACACCGAGGAAGACGAGCAGGAACGCGGGATCACCATCGACGCGGCGAACGTTTCGATGACCCACGAGTACGAGGACCAGAACCACCTCATCAACCTCATCGACACGCCGGGCCACGTCGACTTCGGTGGCGACGTGACGCGAGCGATGCGCGCCGTCGACGGCGCGCTCGTCGTCGTCGACGCCGTCGAAGGGGCGATGCCCCAGACCGAGACGGTGCTCCGGCAGGCGCTTCGCGAGGGTGTCAAGCCGACCCTGTTCATCAACAAGGTCGACCGCCTCATCTCGGAGCTCCAGGAGGGGCCCGAGGAAATGCAGGAGCGACTCCTCTCGGTCATCCGCGACGTCAACGAACTCATCCGCGGGATGACCGAGGACATGGACGACATCGACGACTGGACCGTTTCGGTCGAGGAAGGCACCGTCGGCTTCGGGTCCGCACTGTACAAGTGGGGCGTTTCCATGCCGTCGATGCAGCGTACCGGCATGGACTTCGCCGAGATCATGGAACTCGAGCGCGCCGACAAGCGCCAGGAGCTCCACGAGCGGACGCCGCTGTCGGACGTCGTGCTCGACATGGTCTGTGAGCACTTCCCGAACCCGATCGACGCCCAGCCCCGTCGGATCCCGCGCGTCTGGCGTGGTGACGACGAGTCCGACATCGCCGAACAGATGCGGCTGGTTGACGAGGACGGCGAAGTCGTCCTGATGGTCACCGACATCGCGATGGACCCCCACGCGGGCGAAGTCGCCAGTGGCCGCGTCTTCTCGGGGACCCTCGAGAAGGGCCAGGAGCTGTACGTCTCCGGGACCGCGGGCAAGAACCGCATTCAGTCCGTCGGCGTCTACATGGGCGGGGAACGCGAGGAAGTCGAGGAGGTACCGGCGGGGAACATCGCCGCCGTCACCGGCCTCAAGGACGCGATCGCCGGCTCGACCGTCTCGAGCGTCGAGATGACGCCGTTCGAGTCGATCGAGCACATCTCCGAGCCGGTCATTACGAAGGCCGTCGAGGCGAAGAACATGGACGACCTGCCGAAGCTGATCGAGACGCTGCGACAGGTCTCCAAGGAGGACCCGACGATCCAGATCGAGATCAACGAGGACACCGGCGAACACCTGATCTCCGGGCAGGGCGAACTCCACCTCGAAGTCATCACCCAGCGCATCGAGAAGAACCAGGGCATTCCGGTCAACACCGGCGAACCGATCGTCGTCTACCGCGAAGCGCCCCAGCAGGCCAGCGACCAGGTGGAAGGTATCTCGCCGAACCGCCACAACCGCTTCTACATCTCCATCGAACCGATGGATCAGGAGATCGTCGAGACGATCCAACTCGGCGAGGCCTCGATGGACATGCCCGAGCAGGACCGCCGTGAGGCCCTGCAAGAGGCCGGCATGGACAAGGATACGTCCCAGAACGTCGAGCACATGCACGGGACGAACATCCTCATCGACGACACGAAGGGGATCCAACACCTGAACGAGACGATGGAACTCGTCATTGAGGGGCTTGAGGAAGCCCTCGACAACGGTCCGCTGGCGAACGAGCCGGTTCAGGGCACGCTCATCCGCCTGCACGACGCACGGCTCCACGAGGACACCATCCACCGTGGCCCGGCACAGGTCATCCCCGCGACCCGCGAAGCCGTCCACAAGGCGCTGATCGACGGCAAGATCAAGATGCTCGAGCCGATGCAGGACGTACGCATCGACGTGCCCAACGACCACATGGGCGCAGCCTCGGGCGAGATTCAGGGTCGTCGTGGCCGCGTCGACGACATGTACCAGGAAGGCGACCTGATGGTCGTCGAGGGCATCGCGCCCGTCGGCGAGATGATCGGTTTCGCCTCGGACATCCGCTCCGCAACCGAGGGCCGTGCCTCCTGGAACACGGAGAACGCCGGTTTCGAGGTCATGTCCGACTCCCTCCAGCGTGACAAGACCATGGAGATCCGCGAACGCAAGGGCATGAAGCTCGAGCTGCCGCCGAGTATCGACTACATATAACGCCGCGGCCGCGTTCGAACTCACAGTTCCGTTTGCATCGACGCCGATTGGGCGTTCGGTTCTCCCCCGGTTGGCCGCTCTCTTCGTTCGACGCCGAGTAGCGACGGCCGTGTTCCTCGTCGGCCAGTCGGAGACTCGGTACCGCCCGGTTCCTTGCAGTCGAAGACCGTCTGGGGGACAGGTCCGAGAGCTGCAACCAAGCACGAGCCAGGGAAGTCAGTAGCGCGAACTAGAGGGGTAGTGACGTCATTGGCCGTGTCACGGTCGCCGGTCAGCGGGTGCCCGTGTGCGGGTCACCGTCCGTCATCGTTATCGAACGGCTGTTTTATTTAATAAATCCAAAACCAGTTGTACAATATTTATAATTTATAATCAACAATTTTTATGCCTGAAAACATGGTCTGTTTCGCCACTCACACGCACTTGAGGCGCGTCGCGAAACGGTCGGTCAGCGTCGGACACCGACGAGTGGCAATGCTGTGAGTCCGCCAGCGCCGGGCGTCGTACGGCGTTATCGATCAGACATGAATCGACGAAAGTTCATCGCTAGTACAGGCGGTATCGGCACAGCAGCTATCGGCACCGCAGTGGTGCTTTCCGGGTCAGCGTCGGCGGAGATCCGGAATCACACGTTCAGAGGAACCAGTATCAGCGGAGAAAGTGACGACGGGTCCATAACGGACATTCGTGCAAAAGCGGTCAACGTCGGCTTCAGGTACGAAGGGTTGGACGAAGAGCCGGAGGAAGCGACGGTCGAACTCCAGGTGGTGCACAACGGAGACGTAGAGACGATCGACGAGGCGACTACCGAGGTCAACGGCACCAGTCAGTCGAATGCTGCCCTCGGTGAGGAACTCGCGGGAAGCGTCCTCAACCACGACGGTCTCTCGGCATCGGATTTCAAAGCGGAAGAGGACAGCAGTACGACGGAGAAGAACGTCGCGCTCCGTCTCAAGCTCACCGTTAACGGCGTTAGCGGAGCGAGCGAGACGGACCTGAACGTCGTCATGCGCAACACGGAGGCCGACGCCGGCGTCGGCGGCGAGGCCGACGGCGAGGTCGTCACGGAGGAGGAAGACGATCCCGATGACGACCCCGACGACGGTCCCGTCGCGGAGATCAACGTCATCGTCGAGGACATCAATGCGCAACTCGCGACCGTCGATCCGGTCGGTACGATCGAGGACACCAGCGACGAGACGATCGGTGCGCTCATCGACGAGATCTTCACGCAGGTTACGGCTGAGATCGAAGCCCAGGCCGGCGTCGAGTACGATGTCAGCACGCCCGCGGAGGCACGGGAAGCCGCCGAGGACGCCTCGCTTCCGCCGATCGCGGACGCGTTGAACAACGCGGCCGACGCCGTCGAGGAGATCGCAACCCTCGCCGATTACACCATCGACGACGGGAGCACCGGCGACAGCGGTGACGACACGGTCGCGGAGATCAACGCCATCGTCGAGGACATCAACGCGCGACTCGAGAACGTCGAGCCGGTCGGCACCATCGAGGACACCAGCGACGAGACGATCGGTGCGCTCATCGACGAGATCTTCACGCAGGTTACGGCTGAGATCGAGGCTCAGGCCGGCGTCGAGTACGATGTCAGCACGCCCGCGGAAGCACGAGAGGCGGCCGAGGACGCCCCGCTCCCGCCGATTGCGGACGCGTTGAATAACGCGGCTGATGCCGTCGAAGAGATCGCATCCCTCGCCGACTACACCATCGACGACGGCAGCAACAGCGGCGGTGAGAACAACGAGAGCGATGCGGTCGCGGAGATCAACGCCATCATCGAGGACATCAACGCGCGACTCGAGAACGTCGAGCCGGTCGGCACCATCGAGAACACCGACGACGGGACGATCGAGGATCTCGTCGCGGAGATCTTCACGCAGGTCACGGCGGAGATCGAAGCTCAGTCGGGAATGGAGTACGACGTGAGTACGGTCGCGGAGGCGCGGGAGGCGGCCGAGAACGCCCCGCTCCCGCCGATCGCGGACGCGCTGAACAACGCGGCCGACGCCGTCGAGGAGATCCGGAGCCTGGCCAACGAGTAGCGCTTACGACATTGACGCGGACGACCGGTCCGCTGAGCGGACGCCGCACACCGACGACGATCCCGACGCGGTAGCACTCCCGAACCGGCCGCCGGGAGACGCCTCGGCGGCTGGTCCGCCGTCGGCACTCCCCCCGTCGAGTCAGTGCGTCGAAAACGCACGCCGCGGCCGACTGGCTCGGTGACTGTTCTGGGACCGTTTCAGTCTCTCGATGGTGTTTGCTGCCCGAGCGATCGGTGTCACTGTCCGTTACTGCACACCTGACAGCCCGTCGGTTGCGGTGAGCGTGTCAATCGGTTCGGTTGGGGCTGTAGTGGCCCACCGGCCTCACGCCGTCAACACTTTCCTGTAGAACGGAAGCATGACGGCGAAGACGAACACCGCGACCCACCACGGGAACAGGACCAGTGCGCCGACGATGAACAGTACCCCGATGATCGATGCGATCACTTTCTGCCGAAGATCGATGTACATACCTGTCGACTCTCCTTCCGAACCATAGTTGTTTCTCTGACACGATCCAGGCCCGATCGAGCAGCGGCCTCGATGCCGCCGACCGGACGCCCGTCGTGGTCCCTGAGACAACGGTACCGGTCGTCGCTACTCGCGTTCGCCCGCACCGAGCGCCGACTCGCCGACCTTTTCGTGGCCCTCGATGACCGCTTTGCCGCCCATGTACGGCCGTAGCGGTTCGGGGATCGTCACCGTGCCGTCCTCGTTCTGGTAGTACTCGAGGATGGCGACCATGACCCGCGGGATGGCGAGCCCGGAGGCGTTGAGCGTGTGGAGGTAGTCGGCCGATTCGTGGCGCTCGGGCCGGTAGCGCAGGCCGGCGCGGCGGGCCTGGAAGGCCTCGAAGTTCGAGGCCGAGGAGACCTCGAGCCAGCGGCCGCCCTCATCGGGCCCGTCGTCCATGTCGTCACCGGGAGCCCACACCTCGATGTCGTAGGTCTTGGCGCTGGCGAAGGTCAGATCACCGGTGCAGAGTTCGAGGATGCGGTAGGGGAGCCCGAGCCGTTTGAGGACGTCCTCGGCCTCCGCGAGGAGGTTCTCGAGACGGTCGTAGCTCTCGTCGGGTTCGACGAAGTTGACGAGTTCGACCTTGTTGAACTGGTGGACGCGGACGATCCCGCGGGTTTCGGTGCCGTGCTCGCCGGCCTCCCGGCGGAAGTTCGGCGTGTAGGCCTGGTGTTTGAGCGGGAGATCGTCCTGCAGGAGGATCTCGTTGCGGTACATGTTGGTAACCGGGACCTCCGCGGTGGGACAGAGCCAGAGGTCGTCGTCCGCGTACTCCTCCTCGTTGCTGCCGCCCACTCGGTAGGCGTCGTCGGCGAATTTCGGGAGCTGTCCGGTGCCCCGCATGGACGTGCTCTTGACTGGAACCGGCGGGAAGAGGTCGACGTACCCCTGCTCGCGGTGGATATCCATCATGAACTGGATCAGGGCGTGCTCGAGCTGTGCGCCCTCGCCCTTGAGGAAATAAAAGCCCGCACCGGTGGTCTTGGCGGCGCGTTCCTCGTCGATGATGTCTAGCTCCTCGCCGAGTTCGTAGTGGGGCGTGATTTCTTCGGGCAACTCGTGTGCGTCGTCGAATCCCCAGCGCCGGTCCTCGACGTTGTGTCGTTCGTCGACCCCGAGCGGGACGCTTTCGTGGGGGAGTTGCGGGATCTCGAGCATCCGCTCGCGGAGCTCCGCCTGGAGCTCCACGGCTTCTTCCTCGACGTCCTCGATCTCGGCTTTGAGTTCCCGCGAGCGCTGGATGGCCTCCTCCCGCTCCTCGTCTTTGCCTTCGGCGACGAGCTTGCCGATCTGCTCGGTGATCTGGTTGCGATCGTGGCGCAGGTCGTCGCCGCGAGCTTTGAGCTCCCGCCAGCGTTCGTCGAGTTCGAGGAATTCGTCGAGATCGACGTCGGCTCCGCGGTCGTCGAGGGCGTCGCGTACCTCGTCGGGATTCTCGCGCAGATGGGTCCGGTCGAGCATTGGTATTGGTCGTTCGTTCTTTGTGCCCGGGCAAAACCGTGTCGGAAGGCTACGTCGTTCGAGTGCCCGATCGGGTCTCCCCCAGCGGGAAACGCTTTTTCCGTGGGCCACCGTCCTTTGAAGTATGGATCCGCTCGAGGGCGAGACATCGTCGGCTCCGATCGAGTACGAGCCCGTCAGCGTCAAGGACGTGCTGGTGGAGATGAAAGACACCGCCGAACTGTTGATCGACCTCTCGTACTCGGCCGTGCTCCACCAAAGCGAGCAGCTCGCGACGGAAGTCCTGCGCCTGGAAGAGCGGATGGACGTCCTCGAGATGCGGGCGCGGATGAGCCTCCTGATGGCCGCCCGCAAGCCCACGGACGCGGAACAGCTCGCCCCCGTCCTCGGGATCGTCGGGGCTGCGGACGGGATCAGCGACGCCGCCGGCGATATCGCGAAGATCGTCCTCGAGGATATGGGTCTCCCCGAGGCGATGCGCGCGGCGCTGCCCGACGCCGCGGAGGCGCTCCTCCGGGGGGTCGTCGCGATGGACTCGGCGTACGCCGGGCGGACGCTCCAGGACATCGACCTCGAGTCGGAGACGGGCGTGCGCGTGATCGCGCTCCGGCGGGGCAGCGACTGGCTGCTCAATCCGGGGCCGACGACCTGCGTCGAGGCCGACGACGTCGCGCTCCTCCGGGGTCCCGAGTCGGCGATCGGCGACGTCTGCGAGGAGTTGACCGGCGAGGCCTACGAGGCCCCGACCGCCGAGACGCCGGATATCGACGACCTCGAGCGGGCCGTGGATACGATCGTCCATATGAAGGATTTCTCCGAGTTGGCTGTCGATCTGGCCTACAGCAGCGTGCTGTTCGACAGCGAGGAACTGGCCGAGGAGGTCCGGAATCTCGAGGTCGAGGTCGACGCGATGCAATCGCGCTTCGAGGCGTGGACGCTCCGGGCCGCCGCGGACGCGACGGACCCGGTCGTTCTCCGCGGGTTGATCCAGTTGGGGAACTGTACGGAGCGAATCAGCGATGCCGCGATCGAGATCAGCGAGGGTGTCCTCAGGGAGATCGACGTCCACCCGGTGGTGCAGGTGGCCGTCCAGGAGAGCGACGAGATCATCACCCGCGTCGAAGTCGACGAGCGGAGCGATCTCGACGGGACCGCGGTGACCGCCGGCGTTCCCGACGCCGAGTCGACGATGTCCGTGATCGCCATTCGACGGCCCGGCGAGGGCTGGCTGCTGGTCGCGGACGCCGACGCGGAACTGCGTGGCGGCGACGTCCTCATCTCCAAGGGGACCCGGACGGCCGCGGCGGCGTTTCGCGACCTCGCATCCGCGTAGCCCGACGCGGCCCGTCGTACGACCGTCGCCCCCGTCCGTTCTCGAGCCGGCTATACGAGCCACTGACCGGCACTGCACACTCGATCGCATGACCGCTGTGCGATTGGTGTGTCACTCGTTTCAGGTGGGCCTCTCGTTCCACCACGCCGCTCGGCTCCGCGTTTCGGGGCGGTCCGTTAGTTCAGGACGACGATCGCGACCCCCGAGAGGACGATCACGCCGAGGATGTCACAGACGTTCGTGACGACCGGGATCGTCGTATCGTCCGGGTCCAAGCCCTGCGTGTAGGAGATGTAGGTCGCGGCGATACTGAGCACGATCGCGATCACGGCCAGGAGCAGCCCGCTCACGATCGAGATGAGCATGAGATCGGCCAGCGCCATCGGTTCGGCGATGACCTGCCCGACCGTCCAAGCCGCGACGCCCAGCGCCGAGAAGATCGTTGCCGCCAGCCCCATGATCGCCAGTACGTTCGTCCACAGGACCTCGTCGCGCGGATCGAACTCGAGCAGGCCCAGGTGGAGCCGTGTCGAGAGCCGCGAGGAGAGGATCGCGCCGAGGTTACCGCCCATCCCGATCATGACGGGGACGAGCACCAGCAGCGTCGGATTGGAGAGGTAGGTCTCCTTGAGTTCCTCGAGAACGTAGCCTGATCCCATCTCGAGCAGCGAGAGAACGAGCAGGATGGGAAACATCGTGGCAACGATGCTGCGGATCGTCCAGGTATCGAGCGACTCGTCCGGGCCTGCGGACGACATTAGAAGATCCCCCCCACGACGGTGATCGCGACGAAGAGGAAGACGACGCCGAAGATATCGCCGAGCGTGGTGACGATCGGGCCGATCAGGTTGTCCGGATCAAGCCCGTATTGGTAGCTCGCGAACACCAGCCCCAGCAGTCCGAAGATCAGGGTCACGGACGTGAGGATGCCGGAGATGAGCATGATGCCGACGAGTTCGACGAGTCTGGCCGATTCGCGACCGAGCACGTGCAGAATGCCCCACGAGAGGACCGCGATGACGATCGAGATCCCGATGCCGTTAATGAAGGAGGCGGCGACGGCGTTGACTAGCCGCCGGTTCCACGAGAACTCGGGGTCGATCATCCCCTGGTGGAGTCCACTCGAGATGCGCGCCCCCATCGCGCCGTAGACGTTCCCGCGCGTCGCGAGGAAGGCAGGAAGCAACAGCAGGAGTCCGGGGAACCGCTCGAACCCCTCGGTCATCCCCGCCGATCCGAGGACCGATCCGGCGAAAATCCCGCCGGCGAGGCTGACCACGAGGATCGGCAGTGACTCGCGGTAGATCCGCCACGCGTCTTGGCGAGCCGCCATACTGTCGTCTCACGGAATCCGGACATAAACCTACCGCGGGTCGAAGGCGATCCGACCGTACGATGTCATGGTGGTCGGCCCCAGTTGTGACGGTTCGCTAACCGGTCGTGGCCCGCGTTCCGCGGGGAGTGCGACGCTCAGAGAGCGGTAGCAGCGACGAGTAGCCACGCCAGTCCGATCGCCGCGAGCGAGCACGCGAGGGTCACCGCGGCGGTGGCGACCGCGGGGACTCGATCGCCGCGCTCGTACAGTCGGACCGTCTCGACCGAAAACGAGGAAAACGTCGTGAACGAGCCACAGATACCGGTCCCGACGAGTCGGAGCGTCGACCCGCCCGCGCCGGCGAAGACCACGAGGCCGAGGACGAAACTGCCGATGACGTTGACTGCGACCGTCGCCAGCGGGACCCGCTCGCTCGAGAGTCGTTCGGAGACCCGTTGCGTGGTCACGTATCGAAGGACCGCTCCGATCGCCCCGCCGGTGCCGACGACGTGGGCCGGGCTGGGGTCGATGGTGACGGCCGTTCGACCGAGCACGTCGATCCCCTCGAGAAGGAGCACGCTCATGTGGTCTCACCACCGGTCGGCCGCGGAACGCCGAGCCGACGCGCGAGGAACCGACCAACGAGGACGCCGGCGAGGCCGAGCCCGTAGTTCGCGGCGACGATACCGCCCAGCGCGAGCGGACTCGCCGCGAGCGCGGTCTGGAGCGCGAACGTGCTGTAGGTCGTCAGCGAGGAGAGCACCCCCGTCGTGAAGACGAGTCGTGTCCGTGCGGTCAGGCGGTCCGCGTAGTCGGCTTCGTAGACCAGGAAGGCGAGGACCGCGCTTCCGACGGCGTTGACCAGAACGATCGACGGCACGTCGGGCACCAGCCCCATCGCGAAAAAGCGGAGGTTCGAACCGGCGAACCCGCCGACGGCGATCAGTGCGAGCGTCTCGAGGCGAACGAGTGGATGTGCGTTTACCATGGCTGGGACTCACGCAGGGACCGTCAGCCGAACGACGCTCGGTAAGTCTGTGCGCTCCAGACGCGGTCGACGTCGCTGTCGGCGGTTGGGTCGGGCGGGCCCCATCGCCCGGTCGTTTCGTCCCTCTCGTGGCCACCCAATGAGGGTTGTGATCGGTGCCCGACCGACGGCGCGCCTCGAGCGGGGAAGGAAAAGAGCCAAGGTTAGACTGCCTCTAAACCAAGCCATGTCCGAAGCGGACGCGGCGGACGGCGGGCGACGCGGGTTCGCGTGGGCGTCGTGGGCGAACGTCCTCGGAAACATCGCCAAGATCGTTGCCGAGGGTGGTGCGGGGTTCGCGTTCGGCAGCGTCGCCCTGCTGGCCGACGCAGCTCATTCGCTGGCAGATCTCGTCGCCAGCGTCGTCGTCCTCGTCTGGGGGCGGAGCGCGTTCGACGAACCCGACGACACGCATCCCCACGGTCACGACCGGATCGAGCCCCTGACGGCGCTGTTCGTCGGGGCTGTCATCGCACTGTTAGGACTGAACCTGCTCTACCGGTCCGGTCAGGGACTGCTGTACGGGACTGACATCGAGTTCAGTCCGTTGCTCCTCGCGGCGCTCGGGTTCTCGATCGTCGACATGTATCTGGTCTATCGCTACACCGTGGCGATCAACGAGCGCCTGCAGTCGACCGCGCTCGCGGCGCTTGCGAAGGACTGTCTGAACGACATCTACACCTCGATCGCCGCCATCGTGGGCGTTCTCGGCGTTCTCGTCAGCTATCCGATACTCGATCCCCTCGCCGGCGGCCTCGTCAGTCTGCTGGTCGTCTATCAGGGTGTCGAGATCGGCAGGGAAAACGTCGATTACCTCATCGGTGCCGCACCCGGTCCCGAGAAGCGAGGGGAGATCACGGCCGCCCTCCGGCGTCATCCGGCCGTCGCGGGCGTCCATGACCTGACCGTCTTCTACGACGGCACGGTTCTCGAGGTCGAAGTCCACGTCGAGGTCGACGGCGACATGCCGTTCCGGGAGGCCCACGATATCGAGTCGGAACTGGTCGCTCGACTGCGGGGCCTCGACGATGTCGGCGACGCCCACGTCCACCTCGATCCCTCGGGCATCGGCGAGTGGAAGGAATCGGCCGACGAGTTCGAGAGCCGTGACAGTACCGACTGACCCGACGCACACGGAGTGCACAGCCGTCGTGTGCCTAGGTGTCCCGTGACGGTCAGTGGCGACGGGAGTCGGACGCCTCGGCATCATCGGCGGCCGAGATACGGGGTAACGTTACGACGAAGACGCTCCCGTCGGGGCCGGTGTCGGCGAGATCGACGGTGCCACCGTACCTGTTCGCGAGGATACGGGAGAGGTACAGGCCGAGTCCATGGTTAGTCGACTTGCGTTCGAACAGCGTCTCCCGCTCTTTGTCGGGAATCCCGGGACCGTCGTCGGTGACGGTGACGGTGACGGTCTCGGGTTGCTTGTCGACGGTCACGCGGACGTGTGTCGTCGCGGCGTCGTCGTGTTCGATCGCGTTCTCGAGGAGGTTCGAGAAGAGCCATTTGAGTCCCTCGTTGCCCCGGACGTGAGCCGATTCGGGGAGTTCGACGTCGATGACGGCCTCGTCGAAGCGCGCACGACATTCGGCCACCTGTGTCGTCAGTAACGCGGTGAGGTCGACGCTCGAGTGCGTCTCCGGCCCCCGGTTCGCCTCCAGCATCGCCCGGATATCGTCGATGACATCGACGAGCTCGTCGCTCTCGCGTTCGATCGTCTGGAGGCGTGTGCGAACCCGCTCGTCGTCACACGCCGCCTGCAGCAGCGACGCGTGGCCGCTGATTATCTGTGCGGAGTTCAATACCTCGTGCCGGAGGAGATCGTTCAGGTACATGAGCAGTTCGCGCTCGTCCGCGAGCTGGTCGGCACGGACGGTGGCGACCGTCGCCTCGACCTCGCGCTGGATCGCCCGTGCTTCGACGTACCCGACGGCGAAGCCCCCGACCGCACCCGCATTCACCGAGAAGTGGGCCCAGGAGATGTTGCCCGCCAGATTGTACCAGGGAAAGAAGACCATCGTCATGAGGTTGATTGCCAGGAAACCGACCGATCCGCCGACACACCACTGGAGAATCCGAGCGTACCGGCCCGTCTCGATGTCGCTTCGGTCGAGTCGGTAGCCCCCCCAGATCAGCCCGACGGCCGGTCCGCCGGTGAACGCGGCATTGAGCAGGAGGCCCGGAACGTCGATCAGTCCGGCAAACGCGACCGTCCAGCCGGCGAAGGCGAGTACTGAGAGTCCGCCGAACCACCCGATGAGCCGTGGTATGTACTCCTGGTTGAGCCACGGTCGGGTGGACTCGGTACGGGGCTGGGCCGGCGTATCGTGGCTCATGTCGGCTCGAGAATGGGACGTGGTTCGGCGTCGATTCGACGCATCTATCATGATCCAAGAGGATGGTGTGTGAAGTCTGTAACGGCCCCATCCGCGGGTGGGTCGCCGCGACGCGAGCTTTTATCCCGTTCGCTGACGCGCTTTCGCTATGGAAGTCGGAGACGTCCGCAACGTAGCGACCGGCGACTGTTCGGATCTCTACTACCTCGACACGGGAATGTACGATACGAACGGGTACGGTGCCGTCTACATCCTCGACGACGAGCGACCCGCCGTCGTCGACACCGGTATCGGGACGAACTACGACCTGCTCCGCGAGGGCCTCGCCGAGGTCGGCATCGGGACGGCCGATCTCGAGGTCATCGCCCTGACGCACGTGCATCTGGATCACGCCGGCGGGGCCGGCTTTCTCGCCGCGGACTATCCGAACGCCGATGTCTACGTCCCCGCGTTGGGTGCCGACCATATGGCCGATCCCTCGCGATTGGTCGCGGGGACGAAAAACGCCGTCGGCGAACAGTGGCAGCACTACGTGGAACCGAAGCCGGTCCCGGAATCCCGACTCGTCGATATCGATGACGGCGACGTGATCGACCTCGGCACTCACGAACTGCGCGTCCACGGGGCACCCGGCCACGCGCCCCACCAGGTGGTCTTCGAGGACCCCGCGAACGACGCGGTTTTCACCGCCGACGCCGCCGGTATCTGGGTGCCCGAAATCGAGGCGATCAGGGAAACCTCGCCGCCGTCGAACTTCGACCTCGAGCAGTGTCTCGCCGATATCGAGCTGCTGGCCGCACTCGATCCGGACGTGTTCTGTTATCCCCACTTCGGCCCCCGCTACGTCGGCGACGACGCCGAGGCCGCTCTCGAGGAGTACGCGACGGTGCTCGAGGAGTGGGTCGACGCGGTCGCGGCGAAACGAGCGGAACTCGAGGACGACGACGCGGTGATCGAGTACTTCGCGAACGCGTCCGACCTGACCGACGTCTGGGGCGACGAGAAAGCGAGCGAGGAGGCGAAATTGAACACGCGGGGTGTGCTTGGGTATCTCGACCATCGGGGGACGTGACCGAGTCCCGTTCCTCGGGGACGAGCCCCGAACCAGCCACGTAATCGCGGACGGCGATTACCGATCAGTGACCCGTCAGGCGTGGTTTTTGGCCCGTAGCGGGCGTCTCGACCGCCCACGGGCGACTGATAAACACACTCACTGATTATGTCCGTTTCATCACGTTTTATCGCACGGGAGCTACTCTCATAGGGATATGAACTGGCGGGATGCCGAACGCGAGTACGAGGACGAGGTGACCGGCGAGACGACCCTCGCACGACTGTTCGAGGAGTCGGCTGCACGCAATTCGAATCGACCGGCACAGCAGTACAAGGGAGGTGTCTACGAGCGATCGCTGACCGACTCGGTGATTCCCGCCGCGACGTCCGGCGAATACCGGACGCTCTCCTACGCCGAGATGCGCGATATCGTTCGACGGCTTTCGGCCGGCTTCCGCGATCTGGGGGTCGAAACGGGCGACCGGATCGGTCTCTTCGCCAACACCCGGATGGAGTGGGCCCAGTCCGACTTCGCCCTCCTTGGAGCCGGCGCGGTCGTCACGACCGTCTACACGAGTTCCTCGCCGGCGCAGGTCGAATACCTGCTCGACGACCCCGATGCCAACGGCGTCGTCGTCGAGAACGAGGCTCTGCTCGAGACCGTCCTCTCGGTCGAGGACGCCCTCGACCTCGAGTTCATCGTCTCGATGGACGACCTCGAGGGATACGACGACCGGGACGACATCCTCACGCTGGGCGACGTCTATGCCCGCGGCGAGGACACCTTCGACCTCGAGGCCTACGAGGCCCGGATCGATGAGACGGACCTGGACGATCTGGCGAGCCTGATCTACACGAGCGGGACGACCGGGCAGCCAAAGGGCGTCCAGTTGACTCACGGGAATTTCCGGTCGAACGTCAACGCGTCCCGGAAACGCTTCGGGCCGCGACCGGACAAGGGCGACGACGTACCGGTGTTAAACGAGGAGTCGGTGGCGCTGTCGTATCTTCCCTTGGCCCACGTCTTCGAGCGGACGGCCGGTCACTTCGTGCTGTTCGCAAGCGGTGCCTGTATCGCCTACGCGGAGAGTCCCGACACGCTGCAGGAGGACTTCAGCCTCGTCGAGCCGACGACGGCCACGAGCGTCCCCCGGGTCTACGAGAAGATCTACGACGGCATCCGAGAGGAAGCGAGCCAGTCCGCGGCCAAGCAACGGATCTTCGAGTGGGCGACGGACGTCGGCGTCGCGTACCAGCAAGCCGAGTCGCCGGGACCGATCCTCTCGGCCAAACAGGCGCTTGCGGACACGCTCGTCTTCTCGACGGTTCGGGAGGCCCTGGGCGGCAACATCGAAATACTGATCAGCGGCGGTGGGAGCCTTTCGCCGGAACTCTGCCGGCTCTATCACGCGATGGGGCTCCCCATCTTCGAGGGGTACGGGCTGACCGAGACCGCGCCGATCGTCGCGACGAACCCCCCCGAGGCCGCCACGATCGGGACGATCGGGCCGCCGCTGTGCAACGTCTCCGTGACGGTCGACGAGACCGTCGCCGATCAGGAGGCGTTCGCCGACGATCCCGGCGAGGTCGGCGAACTCCTCGTCAGGGGGCCAAACGTCACCCAGGGCTACTGGAACAAACCCGGCGCGACCGAGGGTGCGTTTATCGACGCCGTCCCCGGGGAGACCGCGGCCCGTTCGAACGAGTCGGGAGACGCGGACGCGAGCGGAGGCTCGGCGGCCGCGTCGGGGCAGTGGTTCCGCACCGGCGACATCATCCACATCAGACCCGACGGCTACCTCGAGTTCCGCGACCGCGTCAAGCAGATCATCGTCCTCTCGACGGGGAAAAACGTCGCGCCCGGGCCGATCGAGGACGCCTTCGCCGCGAGCGAAATCGTCGAACAGGCAATGGTCGTCGGCGATGGCGAGAAGTTCATCGGCGCTCTCCTCGTCCCCAACACGGACCACGTCCGCGAGTGGGCCGCATCGGCGGGGATCGATCTCCCCGACGACCCCCAGGCGATGTGTGACGACGACCGCGTCCGCAACTACATCCAGCAGGAGGTCGACCGGGTCAACGAGAACTTCGAGAAACACGAGACGATCAAGCGGTTCGAACTCGTCCCGCTGGAGTTCACCGAGGAAAACGACATGCTCACGCCGACGATGAAGAAGAAACGGCGGGTCATCCTCGAGCGGTTCGAGGACCGCGTCGATCGGATCTTCGAGGACGACTGATTGTCAGGCTCGTGACGGTCGCCGTCGCCCGTTTCACGCCCCGAGCGGCTCGAGACCGGAGTGGTATCTCTACCGCAGCGGCGAACGGTTCTCACAGGAGTTAACCGGTTGGACTGAGTCTGTCAGGACGAATGGACGGAGCAGCAGCGTCAGTATGTCGACCGATCATGGGAGAGAAGCGACAACTATGACCGGGGCAGAAGGCGGTGCCGATTTGCTTCTCTTGGTCGCCTCGATCGTCGGGCTGGGCGTCTTCTCACAGCTCCTCTCGGCCCGGTTCCGCGTTCCGAGCGTCCTCTTTCTCATCGTCTCCGGGGTCGCGATCGGCCCGGAGGGGCTCGGCGTGTTGACCATCGACTCCTTCGGTCAAAGCGGCCTCTCGACGATCGTGGGGCTCTCCGTCGCCATCATCGTCTTCGAGGGCGCGTTCCACCTCAAGATCGACAAGATCAAAGAGGCACCGTCGGCCGTGTTACGATTGACGACGATCGGCGCGGCGATCGCGTTTTTCGGGACCGCCGCCGCGGTGCACTTCTTCCTCGGGGCCCACTGGGACATCGCGCTGTTGATCGGCGCGCTCCTGATCGCGACGGGGCCGACGGTCATCACGCCGATCTTGAAGGTCGTCCCCGTCCGTGACCGGGTCGCTGCGACCCTCGAGACCGAGGGGATCGTCAACGACGTGACGGCGGCGATCCTCGCGGTCGTGCTGTTCAAGGCGATGGCCGTCGGCGAGGAGACGCTGACCACCGAACTCTATCTGCAGTTGTTCGCGGAACGGCTCGGGACGGGGCTTCTCGTCGGGGTCATCGTCGCTGCGGTCGTCTGGTCGGTGCTCCAGTACGTCGATCTCTCGCCGGACAACGCGCCACAAAACGCTCGGTTGCTCACGCTCGCGGGAGCGATCGTCGCGTTCGGGACGGCCGATTACGTCTTCTCGGAGGCGGGCGTGGCGGCCGCGGCCACGGCCGGACTGATCCTCGGGAACGCCCGGCTCCCCTACGAGGAGGATATCGAGGCGTTCAAAGGCGATATTACGTTGATCGTCCTGTCTTTCGTCTTCATCACGCTCGCGGCACTGCTCGAGTTCGATCAGTTGTTCATGCTCGGGCTCGGCGGCGTGGCCGTCGTCGTGGCCGTGATGTTCGTCTTGCGACCGCTCTTGGTCTTTCTGACGACCCGAGGAGACCGGTTTACGTTCCGGGAGACGCTGTTCATGAGCTTCGTCGGCCCGCGGGGGATCATCCCCGCGTCGGTCGCGACCCTGTTCGCGATCCGGCTACAGACCGGGGTTGCGGAGGGCGGCACCCCGCCGACGAACCCGGCTGGCGCGGATCTCCTCGTTGGAACGGTGTTCCTCGTCATCCTCGTCTCGGTCGTCCTCGAGGGCGGCCTGGCCCGGCAGATCGCGGAGAAACTCGACGTGATACCCATGCGTGTACTCATCATCGGCGGCGGCCGCGTCGGTCGCTCGCTGGCAGAACGGCTCGAAGCGCGCGGTGAAAACGTAGTCCTGATCGAGGACGACCGGCAGGTCCTCAAGCAGTTGCGCAACGACGGCTTTACCGCCCGTCAGGGTGACGGGACCGACGTCGAGGTGTTGCGCGAATCCGGCGCGGAGAACGCCAAGACCGTCGTCGCGGCTACCGGCGATGACGACGCGAACTTGCTCGTGGCACAGCTCGCGAAGTCGAACTTCGATGTCGAGAACGTGATCGCCCGGGCGAACCAGCCCTCGAACGCGTCGGCGTTCGAGGAGCTCGGCGTCCAGACGATCTCGGCGGCCGAGTCGACCGCGTGGGCGATCGACAACCAGATCGAACGCCCCGCGCTCTCGAACTGGATGTCCGAACTCGGTCGCTCCGGCGACGTACAGGAGATCGAGATCACCGAGGAGGCCCTCGTCGGGAAGCAGATCGTCGATCTCGGCGGCGAACTCCCGAACGGCGTCCTCATCGCGCTCGTGAGTCGCAACGGGACGAGCGAGGTGCCGACCCCCGACGTCGAACTCGAGCGCGGCGATCACATCACGCTCATCGGTCGCTCCGAGGCGGTTCGCGAGGCCATCGAGCAGTGCGGGACGCCGGTCTAGACGACCGTCGAGGTCTCGCAGCGCTCACTCGTACTCGAGTTCTTGGTCCAGGTCCTCGTCGACGCGTGCATCGCTCGAGCCGTCGGCCTCGCCGACATTGGTCTCGAGCACACGTTCGACTTTCCGCTCGAACTCCGCTTCGGAGAGGTCGCCCGCGGCGTACCGTCACTGGAGGATAGCCGCGAGGACGAACACCCCTGATGCACCGACGGTCGTCGAACGCCGGCAAGTCAGGTCGCGACGAGGCCGACGGCGATCACCGCGAGCGCGAGTCCGGCGACGTTCGTCGCGGAGAGGTGGGCGTCGAAATAGAAGACGCCGACGACCGCCGGGACGACGAAGTACAGGGCGGCGATCGCCGAGACGATCGCCATGTTCCCGCGTGCGAGACCGGCGTAAAAGCAGATCGACGCGGCCGCAAGGAACGCCCCGGAGACGAGCGCGAAGGTAATGTCGATCCGGGTGCCGACGATGGGGCGGCGCAGAGAGAGCACGTAGCCGCCGACGATCACGAGACTGGCGACGTAGGAGAGAAAGACCGCGTTCACGGGCGAGAGCGATCGCGTCGCGACGCCCCCGGTGACCGCCCACCCGCCATAGAGGAGCAATGCGCCGAGTGCGAACAGAATCGCCGTACTGACCATGGAGCCGGCTGTGCCGTCACTCCGATAAACGTTCCGTTCATGCGGACTGTTCGCCCGCGAAACGACCCGTCGACCACCGGTACTGTTTTGCAGCCGCGTCCATCACTGTGTGACCGTGAGACACGCACGGGGACCGCTGTGTTCGATCGATGTCGGGAACCAGTCGCCGCAGGTGGTCGATCGCGGGCTGGACGTCGTCGCCGCTCGTGCTCTCCGCGACCGGTAGCGAGCGCAGTTCGATGTGGTCGGCGGACTCCTCGAGGTCCAGCGACTGCAACCGAAACATCACCTTCGGGAGCGGCAGCGGCCCGAGCCGACGTGAGGGCGCGAGCATGGGTTTCCTTGATCGGGTCATCGATGAACGCGATATCGGTGTCGCGCTCGGCGGCCGTTTCGATCGCCGCCTCCATCTCTGTCCGTTCGGAATCGAAGCCGTACAAGCGGCCGACCGTCCGCTGGAGCCCCTGCACCACGCTAGAGGCGCGCGGCCGACGGAAGCAGCTCGCGGGTCAGTTCGGCGCGGTTCGGACCGGCAGCCCGCTCGAGGCGCTCGAACCGGCGGCGTCGAGTTCGACGGCGACGGGATCGGGCTCCGTCTCACGGGACGAGCGTGACGGGTCCGTGGTCGGACAACCCCGCAACCGTCGTCCGCCACGGGCCTGAACCCACCACCGTCCGACGGATCGGGCGTTCGCGAGTCGGCAGCTCCGGCGGTTAGCCGCCGTCTTCGTCGTCCTCCGACAGCGAGCGCGGGTCGTCATCGCGGGTCGGGAGCGGGCTGTCGTCGGCCCGCGAGGGGTGGACGTTGAAGTTGTGCCCACGATAGGGGTCACTCTCCGGGTCGTACGACAGTTCGCTGCGCTCGAACAGGTAGATAAAGAAGCCGAGCAGCGGGAGACAGAACGTGATCGCCGCCCACTTTTTCGGCGGCTCGAGACCGACACGGCCGGCGTCGTAGTAGGCGACCGCCGTCAGGCCGAGATGCCAGGCGAGCGGGATTCCGATCAGGATCGCGAGGAGACCCGTGCGCATGCGCAAGCGTAGGACGCGAGCGTATAAAACGGTCGGCCAACGTATGCACCCGGCCGGATTCGGTCGGCATGCCGAGAGCCGGCGTTCCCGATCGGATCCCCGACGGTTTCCGTTCGGCCCTTCGGCTGTGGCCGTCTTTCCGGTCTCGAGACACGGAGCGACACCGTCGGACGCCGCGGCTGTGAGGGTCGATGACGATGTCGTCCTCGTTCCGTCCTCGAAACGGCTCCCGGACCGGATCGCCCGGTTAGTTGACGTCGAACTCGATCGCCGCACCCTGTCCGAAGCCGACACAGAGCGTCGCCAGCCCGCGGCCACCGCCGCGCTTCTGGAGTTCGTGGATCAGGGTCACAGGCAGACGCGCGCCCGAGGCTCCCAGCGGATGACCGAGCGCGATCGCACCGCCGTTGACGTTGAAGAGTTCGGGGTCGATGCCGAGTTCGTCACGGGAGTAGATCGACTGGCTCGCGAAGGCCTCGTTGAGTTCGACCAGATCGTAGTCGTCGATGTCGCGGCCGTTGCGCTCGAGCAGCCCCTTCGTCGCCGGAACCGGGCCGATCCCCATGACGGTGGGATCGACGCCGGCGACGTTGTTCTGCCCGATCTCGGCCATGATCTCGAGGTCGTGTTCCTCGGCGAAGGCCTCGCTGGTGATCAGTAGGGCGGCCGCGCCGTCGGAGATCTGGGACGCGTTGCCGGGCGTGACGGTGCCGTCCTCCTTGAAGACGGTCGGGAGCTCGGCGAGTTTCTCCGGGGTGGTGCCCGGTCGGATACCCTCGTCTTCCGCGACGGTGCCGTCCTCGGTTTCGATCGGGACGATTTCGTCGTCGAACCGGCCGTCCTCGGTCGCCTCGGTTGCGCGTTGCTGGCTGCGGGCGGCGTACTCGTCCTGTTCTTCGCGGCTGACGCCGTACTCCTCGGCGACTTTCTCGGCGGTCATCCCCATCTGGAGATCCCCGAGGTCGTACAGTTCGGAGATCTTCGGGTGGATGTGGCCGTAGCTTTCGCCCATCGCGACGCGGCTCATGCTCTCGACGCCGCCGGCGATGATGGCGTCTCGGTTGCCGGCCGCGATGGCGTCGGAAGCGGAGATAACCGACTGCATCGAGGAGGCACACCAGCGGTTGATCGTCGTCGCCGGAACCGACTCCCCGAGTTCCGAGAGGAGAGCGATGACGCGGGCGAGGTTGTTGTCCTGCTCCTCGCGCTGCTGGGCACAGCCCCACATCAGATCGTCGATCTCGTCGCCGGAGAGACCGGTCTCGGCCAGGATTTCGTCGATCAGCGGCACTGAGAGGTCCTCGCTGCGAACGTCGGCGTACACGCCGTCTTCTTTCCCCTGTGGCGTCCGGACTGCCTTGACTACGACTGGCGTCTGTGACATATACTACCGCATGCCCCTCACGAACTTAAATCCGGTCGAACTCTCGAGGGCGGGAAAAGGGTTTACGCGACGCGAACAACGCCGAGCGGCGCTCTCCGGACGGTGGTGACGGCGCTCCTCGAGTCCGGTGGGTGAAAGTGGTGTTTCACCTAGCGGCGGTCCTTTATGACGAGCGTCGAGTTACTGGAATATGGATCGCAGAACGACCCTGATCGCGGTCGCCCTCGCAGCGCTGGTGGTGGGCTCGGTCATCGGTGCCGGCCTCACTGGCATGTTTGAAACCGAACGCCCCGCGAGTACCGACCGCGAACACGAGGCCAGCGCGCTCGCCGGCGCGAGCGACCCCGAACTGACGACGTTCGCCTCCGACGAGGCGTTCGTCGAGTACTTCGACGACGATCGGTCGTCGACCGATGCGTTCGCTCAACCACCCGTGAGAGCCGGTACCGGGAGTGTCAACGTGACGGTGGAAGAAGACGCGTCGGCCGTGGCTGTTGCATCCGGTGCTGACTCCGCTGCGTCGACGGCACCCGCGTCGGGCGGCGGGACCGAACGGCGCTACTCCGAGACGAACGTTCAGGAAGCGGCCCTCGACGAACCCGACGTGCTGAAGACCGACGGCGAGTCGGTCTACTACGCCGATCATCGCTACACGTCCCGCTGGGGCGAGACGTCGATCGTCGATGTGAGCGACCCCGACGCCCCCGACACGATCGGATCGATCCCCCTCTCCGGCGACCTGCTGCTCGCGGGAGAGACACTCGTCGTCCTCGGCGACGAGGAAGCCGCCGGCTACGACGTGAGCGATCCCGAGGACCCCGACAAGCAGTGGCGCACGGATCTCGAGGCGCGACTCGAGACGGCCCGGCTGTACGACGGTGATCTGTACCTCGTCCTCGTCGACCGGCCGGAGGATGATCCGTGTCCGATCGAACCGTACGGCGATCGGACGATCGCGTGTACCGACGTCGTTCGCCCAACCGCGGATGCTGACGCCGATGCGGTCTACACGGCCGCCCGCGTCGATCCCGAGACGGGCCGCCTCGAAAGCGAGACGAGCGTCGTCGGCTCGCGCTCGCTGTCGGCGACCTACGTCTCGGAGAACGGAATCTACCTCTCCTATACTCGTTCGACCGACGAGTACGACCTGCGGCGGTCGTACCTCGGCAGCGAGAACGGCTCCGCGCTGCTCGACGCTGAGGCCCGCAAGCGCGTCGCGGCGCTGGACGATATCGACGTCTCCAAACGCGCCAAGGCCGTCGAGCTACAGGAGATCCTCGACGACTGGCGCGACCGAACGGACGAGGATGCGCGCCGGCCCTCACATCGCGCGTTCGAGAACGGGCTTCGCGACTACGCTCGGGCCCACCAGCGCGAACTGACGACGACCGGGATCGTCAGGGTCGATATCGACGGCGACCTGTCCGTCGACGCCAGCGGTGAGGTTCCCGGCACGCCGCTCAATCAGTTCTCGATGGACGAACACGACGCCCACCTCCGGATCGCGACGACGATTCCTCGAACCCACGGGGCCGACTCGGTGAACGACGTCTACGTGCTCGACTCGGACCTCGAGACGGTCGGCTCGGTGACCGGGCTCGGCGTCGACGAGCGCATCTACTCGGTCCGCTTCGAGGGCGATGAGGGCTACGTCGTCACCTACCGCGAGATCGATCCGTTCTACACGCTCGATCTCTCCGACCCGACCGATCCCACCGTCGATGGCGAACTCAAACTCCCGGGCTTCTCGGAGTACCTGCACCCGCTCGAGGACGACCTCGTGCTCGGCATCGGTCAGGAGGACCGCCATCCCAAGGCGACGCTGTTCGACGTGAGCGATCCGACCGACCCCGTCGAACTCGACTCGGAAATCCTCTCCGCCGAGTACGGCAGCGACATCAGCCGAACGCACACCGCCTTCTTGCAGGACGAGGCCCACGGCGTCTTCTTCATGCCGGCCAGCCAGGGGAGCTACGTGTTCGACTACGAGGGCGGCACTCTCGAGGAGGTCGCCCGGGTCGACGTGGGTGGCCCCGGAACCCGCGCGATGTACGTCGGTGACCGTCTCTACGTCTTCGGGGAGGACGAGGCGGTCGTCCTCGACGAGACGACCTGGACGGAAGAGACCCGCATCGAACTGTAACGATCCGGGCCGCTTTCGTACGGTCCCCGCCCTCGCCCTCTCTCGCGGGGGAGGGGAATCCTTTTGCCCGCCGTTTCGTAATGCCACGCCATGGACGGCAACGAGACGGTCGACCGGTCCGATGTCGACGCCCCGGAGCGATCCGATGGCCCGACCGGAACGGCCGATGACTCGAGCGACGGCGACGCGTCGATGCCGGGCGTTCCGGACCCCGACCCGCAGGAGCGCGACGTTCCCGACGACGTCCGGAAGTACGCCCGCTTCAAGAAGATAGACGGCGCGCAGTACGACCGCGTCAACGAGTTCCTTCGGGATCGGACCTACATCACCGCTCGCGAGTGGGCCATCGCCCGTCTCTGTTCGGACTTCCGGACCGAGACCGGCGTCGAGATGACCAAGATCGGCGAGAACCTGCCCGATCTGGTCCCGTTTATGACCGACACCTACTCGCCGCAGGCGGTCAATCAGGCCCGCTCGTCGTTCGAGGACAAGGTTCGCACTGCCGGCGCGACCTTCCTCTACGGCGCGATGTGTGACTTCTTCACCGCCGAGGAACTCGACGACGTGATGTACGAGGCCACCGAAGTCGCCAAGTTCCTGCTCGAGGTCGAGGGTGTCGACCTCGCCGTCGAGGACGAACTCGAGGCCGAGGAACGCATCTCGAGTGTCATGCGCGAGGTCCGCGAGGCCAGCGAGGAGCTTCGTGCGGCGGACCTCGCCGAGAGCGCCGAGGAAAGTAGCGACTGAACCGATTCGTGCGCTGTTCGCGCAATCGTCACCGGCCGGACGTGGACGATGTTCTGTCGTTTCGAGAGCGCCACACCCGCCGCCGAGCGACCTCGCTCGAGCGGCGACCCTCGAGTAGCTCACGCGAGACCGCGCCGGCCGACAGTACTCTCATGTGGCTGCGGTGAGTCGGTCGACACATGAGCGGATCACGCAGCGAACGCTCGGCGGCGACCGAGGACGGGCGGCTGTCGCCCGATCTGATCGGGCTCGCCGCCGGGGCGTTCGACGTCCCGGTGTTCGCGTACCTCGGACAGCAGTTGTTCGGCGACGTGGCGTTCGGCGCGGCCGTCGGTCTTATCGTCGGACTCGGGCTGTTCCTCTCGTTTCCCGCGTTCCTGGCTGACGACGAGCGAAGCGAGCCGACGACCGCGCCGACGGCCGTCGACGATCGGCTGCGGCAGTTCCACCGGACGGCCGCCGGCCTCGCGCTCCCGCCGGCTGGCATCCTGCTGATCGCGTGGCGGTTCGTCTCCGAGAACCTCCTCCTCGGCGTGCTCGCGACGGCCATCATCGCGATGGCGATCTACCTTCCGCTCGCGGTGTTACTTCCACAACGGCTCTCCTGAGGACGCGACGACGGACGCACTCGACTCCGTTCGCCCGTGCGTCCCGGTTGTCGAGGCCCACCTCGAGCGACTCCCGGAATCGTCCCTCGTCGGCGGTTGCGACCCCCACCGGAGCAGCGATCGCAACCGCCACGACTCCGAACGACGAGCGCCCCGCGTCGGTCGGTGGTACGACCGCGTTCGTCCATCTCCAAGCACGCAGTCACCGCTCACGGGTCGTTAGTGTCGACATGCGAGGGTTGGGATTTGAACCCAAGGACCCCTACGGGAGCGGGTCTTAAGCCCACCGCCGTTGGCCTGCTTGGCTACCCTCGCACAGACGTACACTCGAGGGTTGTCGTGGGGTGGGGATGTGCGTTTCGGTGTGCGCTCGCCGCCGCCGGCCGCGAGTGCCTACCAGTCGACGCTCAGCGTGCCGTCACCGTGTGGATCGGGCGCGATCTCCTCGTCGGTCCGGCGATCGACGACGTGGATGCAGCCGTCGTCTTTCTTCGCCGGACAGATCTCCGCGGCGCGGACGTTGTGCTCGAGATCGTCCTCGTCAATGAAGTACTCGTTCGGTTGGGCCATGCCCGAGGCGATGGACATCTCCCAGTTGTCACTGACTTCGGCACATTTGCCCGCGCCGAAGCACTTGTTCGCCTCGAAGACGATCTTGTAGGGTTTTTCCTCGACCGGCGGCGCATCAGCCGAGCCGATGTCGCTGGCGCGTTGAATGCCGTCGTTGCTCATTATGTACTCGTTCGGCCGCGTCGTCTTTCACGTTACGGTTGGGACGACGCTGGAGTGACCGAGAGCGGTCTTACGCCGAGCCGTCGCCCTTCGGTTCCGGCAGGTCGTAGCTGACGCCAGTCAGCGCTTCCGAGACCGTCCACAGTCGGCGGGCCGCCTCCTCGTCGTAGGAGCGATCCGAGGAGGCCTGCCGCTCGGGCGCGCCGCGCATGTTCAGCAGCCCGCCGGGGCCGTAGTACGCGCCGCCCTCGGCTTCTGGCGCGGTCGCGGCGTACAGCGTCGGCAGCGCACCCATCGCGGCCGACTGCGCGACCACCGTGTTCAGAACCCGCATCGCCGCCTGTCGAACCCGACTGCCGCTTCGTTCGGGGCCGCGAAACTGCAGCCGTGTATTCGCGTACCCCGGATGCACGGCCATGCTGTCGGCGTGCATCCCTGCGGTGAGGAACCGCCGCTCGAGTTCGTACGTGAACAGCACGTTCGCCAGTTTCGACTGGGCGTAGGCCGCCCACTTGTCGTACGCGGCCGTGCTCTGGAGGTCGTCGAAATCGATCTCGCCGCGCTCGTGGACGCCGCTCGAGACGGTGACGACCCGTGCCGGGTCGCCCTCGTCGGTCGCCAGGGACTCGAGCAACAGGCCGGTCAGCGCGAAGTGGCCGAGGTGGTTGACGCCGAACTGGGTCTCGAACCCGTCCTCGGTCTCCGATCGCGGGATCGCCATGACCCCCGCGTTGTTGATCAGGACGTCGATCGTCTCGCCCGCGAGTCGGTCCGCGAAAGACCGGACCGACTCGAGACTCGCCAGGTCACACTCCTCGACTCGGAGGTCGGCATCGGGAACGTCTTCGCGAACCTCCCGCGCCGCGTCTTGGCCGCGCTCGGTGCTTCGGACGGCCATGAATACCGTCGCACCGTTGCGCGCGAGTTCGCGGGTCGTCTCGAGGCCAAGGCCACTGTTCGCGCCCGTGACGACGACCGTTCGTCCGCGCTGATCGGGCACGTCGGCGGCTGTCCAACTCATACCACACGCTAGTACTGCCGTCCCTAAATGGCTACCAGGCGAGTTACTCGGTGTCGACGGCGACCGACTCGAGGACGACGGGCTCCGTCGGCCGATCGGTGTCGCCGGTGTCGACGCTGCCGATTTCGCGGACGACGTCCATCCCGTCGGTGACTTTGCCGAAGACCGAGTGGCGGCCGTCGAGGTGTGGTTGCGGAGCGAGCGTGATGAAGAACTGCGAGCCGTTGGTGTCGGGCCCGGAGTTGGCCATGCTCAGTACGCCCGCCTCATCGTGACGGAGGTCGGGGTGAAACTCGTCGTCGAACTCGTAGCCGGGGCCGCCGCGACCGGTCCCGGTCGGATCGCCGGTCTGAATCATGAAGTCCTCGATGACACGGTGAAACCGGAGTTCGTCGTACAGCGGTTCGTCCTCGATCTCCGCGCCCGTTTCTGGATCGGTCCAGGTCTTTCCGCCGGCCGCGAGCCCGACGAAGTTCTTGACGGTTCGGGGCGCGCGGTCCCCGTGGAGTTCGACATCGATATCGCCCTCGCTCGTGTGTAGCGTCGCCGTCGTCCCCGCCGTCACCGCGATAGCCGCCGCCGAACCGGTTCCCTCGGGGGCTTCCGTCGCGTCGTCCGAGCCGCCGCTCGCACAGCCGGCGAGGGCCACGGCGAGACTCGAGGCAGTTCCGGCCAGCAGCGTTCGTCGATAGTGAATGATACCAGTCGTGGGACCGGCATCGAAGTAAGGATATCGGAGTTACTCGCGACCGACTGCCGACGGCGGCGGACCGGGGCAGCGCTTACTCGTAATCGACGGAGACGGACTCGAGGACGACGTCCTCTCTTGGCTGGTCGTTGGCGTCGGTATCGACGGAGCCGATCTCGTGGACGACGTCCATCCCGTCGGTGACTTTGCCGAAGACCGAGTGGCGGCCGTCGAGGTGTGGCTGCGGACCGAGCGTGATGAAGAACTGCGAGCCGTTGGTGTCGGGCCCGGAGTTGGCCATGCTCAAGATGCCCTCGTCGTCGTGGCGCAGGTCGTCGTGGAACTCGTCATCGAACTCGTAGCCGGGGCCGCCGCGACCGGTCTCGGTCGGGTCGCCGCCCTGGATCATGAAGTCCTCGATGACGCGGTGGAAGGCCACGTCGTCGTACAGCGGCTCGCCCTCGACTTCCTCGCCCGTTTCGGGGTCAGTCCAGGTCTTCCCGCCGGTCGCGAGCCCGACGAAGTTGTCGACGGTCCGCGGTGCGCGCTCGTCGTAGAGTTCCACATCGATGTCGCCTTTGCTGGTGTGCAGCGTAGCAGTAACGTCTCCCATAGGTTCCGGGACGACGGGACGAGTGAAAACGCTAGTGGTCTCGGCTGACCGACTCGGGTGCCGACCGACGACACGGACCGCTCCCGTCTCTCCCCGAGTGTCGCTGTGAGACGGCTGTGCGGGGACAGCTGGTGGCCTCGCCCCGGCGTCCCGTGACGATCATCGAACTTCCCCGACTCGGCACCGGGCGGCCGCAGGTACATATCGCCGGCCGTGGAACGACGGGCTATGACCGGAGGCACGCACACGGCCGAGCGGATACCGCTTGCCCGGTTGCCGTCGGGCGTCGAACTGACGACGACGGTCCACACCTACCGCGGCGATGAGTCGGGACCGACGCTGTACGTCCAGGCCGCCCAGCACGGCCGCGAGATCAACGGCACGGAGGTGTTGCGGCGGTTCCACGAGCGGCTGTCCCTCGAGTCGCTGTCCGGAACCGTGATCGCCGTTCCCGTCGCGAACCCGCTGACGTTCGATCGCGTCTCGTACACGATGCCGGAGCAGTTCGACAGCGTCAATCCCAACATGAACCGGATCTGGCCGGGCAACAGCGATGGGAGCATCACCCAGCGCATGGCCGCCCGTCTCTGGGAGTACGTCGCGGCGGCCGACGCGCTCGTCGACCTCCACACCGGAAGCCCCGACATGCTTCCCCACGTCGTCTACCGGGAGGGTGACGAGCGCTCCCGCCGACTCGCCGAAGCGTTCGGGACCGATCTCCTGTTGTCCGAACGGGCCGCCGAGGATGCCTCCGACGAGTGGCACCACTGCGGCTTCGCGGGCAAACTCCGCGTCGCCGCCGCCGAAGAGAACTGCCCGTCGATCACTCCCGAACTCGCCCACAACAAACAACTCCTCGAGGATGTCATCGAGGCGGGCGTCGACGGCCTCCGCGATGTCTGTCGGTATCTCGGGCTGCTGCCCGGCGATGTCCCCGAACGCGAGCAGGTCGTCGCCCGAAACCACTGCGGCCAGGTCACCGCCGACGACTCCGGGCTCTTCCGCCCGAACCCGGCGCTCGAGGTGGGCGAGTCGATCGCCGACGGAACGCTCTTGGGGACGGTCTATCATCCGACGCGCTACGACCCGCTCCACGAGGCGCGTACCGACCGAGACGGGATACTCTACGCGCTCACTCGCGAGGCGACCGTGACCGCTGGCGACCAACTCGCGAGCGTGGCGCTGGTCCACGGGGAGTGAGACGACAGCGGTGTGGCGGCGCGGTTCAGGCCGAGAAACCGCCGTCGACGACCAGTCCGTGGCCGTTGACGAACGAGGACTCGTCGCTGGCCAGAAACAGGATCGCGTCCGCGACCTCTTCGGGTTCGGCGAGGCGCTTGAGCGGGTACTGCTCGATCAGTTGCTCGCGAGCCGTTTCGGGGTCCGCCTGCTCCTCGAGGTACCGGTCGAGCAGGGCGGTCTCGGTGAACCCGGGACAGACCGTGTTCGCGCGGACGCCGTACGGGCCGGCCTCGGCGGCGACCGCCTTCGTCATGTTCAGGACCGCGCCCTTGCTCATCGAGTAGGCGGCCTGCTTGGGGAGTCCGAGGATACTCGCCAGCGAACCGACGTTGACGATGGCACCGTGGCCCTGCGATTTCAGATGGGGAAGCGCCGCGTGACAGCCGTTCCAGACGCCGTTGACGTTGACATTCATAACGAAGTCGCGCATATCGGCGTCGACGTCCTCGAGGCTCCCGGCCGGATGGCCGGTCCCGGCGTTGTTGATCAGCACGTCGAGGCCGTCGTCGTCGGCGACCGCGTCGACGACCGCGTGGAACTGATCGCTGTCGGTGACATCGAGTTCGTGGAACGCGGCCTCCCCACCGGCGTCCTCGATCGCCCGAACGACCGCTTCCCCGCCCTCGGTATCGACATCAGTGACGATGACGCGTGCGCCCTCCGCGGCGCAGCGCTCGGCCGTCGCCTGTCCGATACCCGACGCAGCACCCGTGATAACTACTGTCTTGTTTTCGAGTCGCATAGGATCCGTATCGAGCGGACGACACATAAATTCGTTCATCATTCCCGATCTATTCTCGACGTTGTTTCCGAAACCGACACTGTGTTCAAACAGTGGAAACAGACGTTCGCGAAGGGCCCGCGGCCGAGCGGTGCATCGCCGGGACAATGGATTTACCTAGTATTTACGATCACTGACCTCTCTTATTTTTAATAATAACTCTGACATAGATCGACCGTCGTGAAATCCAGAGAGCAGACGATCGATAGCGACGGACCATCGCTTCGGCGATCGAGACGCCGTTCGAGCCAATCTCGAGCGACTCCCCTTCGGAGACGCACGAGGGACGGAGACAGTCCGAGACGATCTGTCCCATCGTATACCACCGGAACGGAGTGCTGATTGCTCGCCGAGTTCAATCCCTCTACAGCTGTTTCACTATTTATAGATGAATGTGATAGTGATACTATCGTCTAGTTGAGTTTTCTGTACTGTCTCAATCGAACGGGAGTCGGGTGCTCGAGGGGGAGTTGCCCGGCGTCGCAATCGAGATTGATATGACAGACCTATCTCTGTAATCCGGTGGCCGATGACGCACTGAGTACCCCATCGGGCGGATCGATGGGAGACCCAGGATGTCTCGAGTGACACGCGATGGGGTCACTGTCGTCGAACGGCTACGAGAACAGCGGATCCACTTCGATCGTCGTCGCCGTCGAGCGAGTGTCAC
>NZ_AOIJ01000056.1 GCF_000337175.1 Natrinema gari JCM 14663
TGTGTATAAGAGACAGCGTCTCGCCGTCGGTCGTCCGGGCCCCGAGTGCCGTCTCGACCGTGCCCGCGTCGGGATCGACCTCGGTGACTTCGCCGCTCGCGACGATGGTGTCGTCGGGGAACACGCGCGACTGGAACCGGACGCCGAAGCTCGTCACGTCCCGCAGGTCGAACCAATTGGCGACGACCCGCGAGGTGACGCCGGCGGTGAACATCCCCTGGCCGAACACGCTCTCGTTGCCCGCCGCCGTCGCGTAGGGCTCGTCGTAGTGGATCGGGTTGAAGTCGCCGCTGGCCCCGGCGTACATGACGAACTGCTGGCGCTCGAGGTCAGGGACGACGACGGTCGGACCGGCGTCACCGGGCTCGAGGCCGTCGACGGTGCGGACGCGATCGAACGCGTCGACCGTTGCCGTGGGTGCTGCCGGCTCCGGGTCCGCGGTGCCGCCGTCGGGCTCGGCCGACGCGTTGCTCGAGGACCCGTCGCCGCTCCCGGTCGCGCTCTCGTCGTCGTCGACCGCTCTCTCCGTTTCGATCGCCGTCGAGCGGTCGGTCAGGACGAGGTCGCCGTCCGGCGTCCGGTACTCGGTCTCGAGGACGGCGAAGGTCATCGTCCCCGCGCGACCGCCCTCGCGCTGGAAGACGTCCGCGAGGGTGGTCGTCCCCTCGAGCACATCGCCGACGTAGACGGGCCGTTCGTACTCGTAGGTCTGCTCGCCGTGGAGGACGTACTCCGGCTGGAAGCCTAGATCGAACCCCGTCCCGTCGACATCGGTGGGCGTGTATCGAGGGAAGCGGCCGACCTGCGTGTAGGTCAGCGGCGCGGGGACGCGGTCGTAGCCCCGGTCCGCGGCGACCGACCCGTCGCGGAAGACGGGGTCGTCGGCCGTGATCGCCCGCGCAAACTCCTCGACCTTGCCGGGTTCGATGCGAAACTCCGCGACGGTGACGCGGGCGTCCCCGACCATCGCCTCGAGTTCCGCGAGTGGCCTAGTCGGCATGGCCCCCCTCCGTGGCTCGCGCGATAGTCGTCGGCCGATCGGTCGGCGCGTCGTATCGCACCTCGGCGCGGTGTCCGCCTTTCATCGCTGCCATGGTTTGTGGACGGCTGACATAACAGTACCCTTCGCGGACGGGACTGTGCGATCCCCGGACGGCGACGCGAGTCCCGTTCTTCGACCGGAGTTCGAACCGGATCGCTCGAGTCCGGACGTGTTACTCGTCGAGGCCATCGATCCGCAGGTTCTCGTCGAACTGCAGGGTGTTCTCGATCTCGGCCGCGTCGACATCCTCGAACGCCCAGCGAGCGATCGAGCGGCGGTGGACCTCGTCGGCCCCGTCGACGATGCGGAACGAACGGACGTTCTCGTAGAAGTGGGCGATCGGCAGGTCCTTGCCGATTCCGTTGCCCCCACAACACTGGAGGGCGAGGTCGATGGTCTCGTTGGTGACGTTGGCGGTGAACATTTTCGACATCGCAACCTCGATGCGGGCGTCGCCGCGGTCGAGTTCGCGCGCGGCGTGGCGCACCATACAGCGAGCGGCGTGCAGCCGCGTCTCGGCGTCGGCGATCCGATGGCGCAGCGCCTGTTTGTCCTCGAGTTTCGTGCCGAAGGCCTCGCGTTCCTGCAGGTAGGCCTTGGCGATGTCGAGCGAGCGCTCGGCCATCCCGGAGTAGCGCATGCAGTGGGTCAGTCGGCCGCCGCCGAGTCGCATCTGCGCGATCCGGAACCCGGCTCCCTCTTCGCCGATCGTGTTTTCGACGGGGACGCGGACGTTGTCGAACTTCACTTCGGCGTGGCCACCCTCGCGCTCGGTGATGCCGTGGCCGCCGAGATGGGGAACGTTCCGCTGGACCTCGACGCCGTCGGCGTCACGCGGAACGAGGATGATCGAGGTTCCCTCGTAGGGGTGGGCGTCGAGGTCGGTCCGGGCCATCACCAGATAGAAATCGGCGTCCAGTCCGTCGGAGGTCCACCACTTGTGGGCGTTGACGACCCACTCGTCGCCGTCCTTCACCGCGGTGCTCTGGAGCATCTTGGGGTCCGAGCCGGCACCGACCTTGGGCTCGGTCATCGCGAACGCCGAGGAGAGCTCGCCCTGTACGAGCGGTCGGAGATACTCCTCTTTCTGTTCCTCGGTCCCGACCATCTCCAAGGTGTGCATGTTCCCCTCTTGGGGCGCGTTCGCGCGGATCGCGAGCGCGCCGATCAGCGAGCGGCCGACCTGTTCGAACGACGGCAGCATGTCGCTGAAGTCCAGCCCCTGCCCGCCGTACTCCTCGGGGACTTGGGGCGCGAACAGGTCGCGCTCTTTGGCCATCTCCCACATCTCGTGGATTTCGTCCGTGGTGATCTCCTCACCCGTGGCAAGCGCCTCTCGCTCGCGCGGGATGACGACCTCGTCCATGAAGTCCGCTACGCGGCCCGCAACCTCCGTTGCCGTCTCGGAGTCGTGGTACTCCATATCACTCACGATATGATACAGCATTGTAAAGCTATAGGTAAGCGATCGCATAAATTGGCAACTGGTGGCGGATACCGGTCGGCGCTTGGCTCTCGAGACGCCCCGGTCGGCGGTGTCATCGGCTTGGTTCGGCTCCCGTCGGCCGACCGCGCTCGACTCAGACGCGCGCTATGCTCACTCTAAGTAGTCCGCGGTCCGTGATAGACGCCGTATATCCGTTCGCGTTCGTCCGCATCGGACTCTTTCCGAGCCGATTCGAGCCGCCGCTGGCACTGCGTATCTGACCATGGATCGATGTGTCGGTCGGATTGTGACGGCGTCGATCGGAACCTGGATCGCGGACGGCCGATCAGCGGATGGCTCCCGCCTCGCGGAGGGCGGCCCGCTCGCTCTCGTCGTACCCGACCGACGCGAGCAGTTCGTCGGTGTGTTCCCCATGCTCCGGGACCGACTCGTCGTGCGTGTCGGGCACGTTCGACCCTCTCGCGGGAAAGGCGATCCGCGGCGGCGCGTCCGCGGGCCGTTCGACCAGTCCGCGAGCCTCGAGTTGGGGGTGCTCAAGGGCTTCCGCCGGCGTACACACCGGCCCGACCATCGTCTCCTCACTCAGGTTCGCGAGCCACGCGTCCCGCGACCGGCTCGCGAACAGCGCCTCGAGTTCCTCGCGGACGGCCGCCAGTTCGGCCGGATCGTCGGTACCATGAGCGTCGATCAACGCCTCGCGGTCGACTTCCTCGCAGAAGGTCGTCCAGAATTTCGGCTCGAGCGCGGCGAGGGTCACGTACCGGCCGTCGGCGGTCTCGTAGACATCGTACCAGGGGAACTTCCCGGTGAGCGGGGTCTCGCCGGGCCGGGGATCGCCGCCCGTGAGCGCTTCGTGGGCGACGGCCTGCGAAAAGGAGGCGACCACGTCGGTCATCGCCACGTCGACGTATTCGCCGCCGTTGCCCAGCTCCCGCGACAGCAGCCCGCCGACGATCGAAAAGGCCGCGAACAGCCCGCCGCCGAGGTCCCCGATCTGATAGCCCGGGATCTGCGGGGCCATCGACTCGTCCTCTCGGGTCATATCGAGTAAGCCGGCCACACCGACGTAGTTGAGATCGTGTCCCGCGCGCTCGGCGTCCGGCCCGGTCCCCCCGTAGCCCGACAGTGAGCAGTAGACCAGCTCGTCGTTGTACTCGCGGAGCGTCTCGTCGTCGATCTCGAGTCGGTCGGCGACGCCGGGTCGGAACTGCTCGAAGACGACGTCCGCGTCCGCGACGAGTTCGTAGAACGCCTCGCGGCCGCCCCTCGACTTCAGGTCGAGCGCGATACTGCGCTTGCCGCGATTGACGCTCTCGAACAGCGCGCCGACGCCGCGGACGGTCGTCGGCGGGGTATCGCGGGCGTAGTCACCCCTGTCCGTGTCCTCGACTTTGATCACGTCCGCGCCCGCATCGGCGAGCAGTTGCGTCGCGTACGGCCCGGGTAACAGGCGCGATAGATCGAGTATCCGCACCGAATCGAGCTGCATGGTACCATATTTCGAGCCCCCCCTCAAAAGCCTACTGTCGCCTGTCGCGTCGGGACCGGACCCGTCGGGTTCGTCTCACGGCGTCAGTCGTCCTCCTCGAGCGATACCAGTTCGTCGACGTCCGGAACGTCCGCCGCGGCGTCCGTGAGCTGTCGCATCCGATCGGTGTGCTTCGTGATCGCGTACTCGGCTAACTGCCCATCGTCGAGCCCGACGCGCTCCTCAGGGTCGTCGGGCTGGTACCGGTTGTCCTCCGTGATCCCCTGAACGAGCGGGAGCAGGTCTTCGACGGTTTCCTCGATGAAATCGGGGTCGACCCCCTCGGCGATGAGTTTCTTGAGCTGGTTCATCCCGAAGCCGACGTGGCGACCCTCATCGCTGCGGATCTTGGTAAAGCCCTCAACGAGCCCCGGCAGCTGTGGCAGGTCGTCGAACTCGCCGCCGTAGGAGGTCTGCATCCCGTAGTACCCCGTCTGGGCGAGGATGCCTTCCACCGTGAGATGGTAATGGCAGTAGGCGTTCGCACGGGTTTCCGGCGTGTCCTCCTCGAGTAGCCGGCGCTGTGCGCGCCGGTTGCGGTCGAACAGTTCGATGTAGGGATCGTTGAACCACCGGTCGTGGCGCGGGTTCGATCGCTCCCACCCCAACTCGTCCTCGACCGTCCAGACGACGTCGCGCCAGTACCGATCGAAGAAGTCGGCGTGTTTGGCCTCCTCGTACAACTGCGTCGTCAGGAACAGCTGGTCGTCGATGTCGTCGAGGACCGTCCCCAACGGCGCGAGGTCCTCCGTGACCGCGTCCTCGCCCGCTCCGAACTTCGCGATACCGTTAAGCATCCCGTACCACGACTCCCTGTCGTCGGTCTCCGTCCCGTCGATGAACGCGAGCAGGTTCTCGACATCGCGCTCGAGGTCGATGTCGCCGGGGTCCCAGTGGCGCTCGACCGCGTTGCGATAGTAGCGGTTCGACCGTGACTCCCGGTCCATCATCTCGGTTGGCGTGTACTCCGTTGCCATGGACCATACTATGTGCCGCGGCTATTAACTGTGTCCCAGTTGTCGTTACGCGGCGGCCGCGCCAGCCGGCCTGAAAGCCGACAGTGTGGTCGAGAGGGGCTCTCGCGGGCGTCCTCGTCGATGTGTCCCACGGATCGTCGACGAGGGGATCGCGGCCGACGAACCGGTCGGTACGGCTCTCGAGGAGGGGGCAACCCCCCGTCGGGCCGTTCTCGCTGCGCGGCCTCGGGGAGGAGTCGGACTGGAACCCCGGTTCCGCCGGTCGCTGTGGCTGGTCGTCGCGCTCCTGACTGCCACCCGGATGCGGTGCGAACTCACCCCGAAGTGGGATGTCGGCCGTTCGTCCGCCCCGCTACTGCCCGACGAATTCGGGCTCGCGGTCCTCGGCGAACGCCGCCGCCCCTTCCGCGTGGTCCTCGGTCTCGAGGAGCCGCTTGAAAAGCTGGGAGTCGTACTCAATTCCCTCCTCGAGCCCGCTGTGGACGGCCATGTCCGCGGATCGTTTGATGGCCTGCACCGCCAGCGGTGCCTGGCCGGCGAGGTCGGTGACGAACTCGTCGACCGCGTCGTCGAACTCGTCGTCGGCGTAGACGTGGTTGATAATGCCCTCCTCGTCCGCCCGCGTCGCGGAGATGTGGTCGCCGGTCATCGCGAGTTCCTTCGCGACGGCGGGGCCGGCCAGTTTGCTGACGTACTGGACCCCGCCGGCACCGGGGAGAATCCCGAGGGTGACTTCGGGGAAGCCGAAGGTCGAACCCTCGCTTGCCAGTCGGAAATCGCAGGCCAGCGCGGTCTCGAGGCCGCCGCCCAGACAGTAGCCGTCGATCTTCGCGATGACGGGCGCGGGGAACGCTCGGATGACGTCGTAGTGCGACCGTGCCGAGGTACCGCCGGCCGACGCCTCGGAGAAGCCGCCGACGTCCGCGCCGGCACAGAAGGCTTTCTCGCCGGCTCCCTCGAGCACCACGGCGCGCAGGGCGACGCCGTCGGTGTCCTCGTTCCGTTCCTCGAGCAGTTCGAGCCCCGCGACGATATCGGCTCGCAACTGTGCGTTCAGGGCGTTCAGCGCGTCCGGGCGGTGCATCGTGAGCGTGCCGACGCCGCGATCCTCGTCGAACTCTACCATCACTGTCTCGAGTGTGTCGTCCATGGGTGATGGTCACGGCCACCGATCAAAAAGGTGTCCAGTTCGGCTCCCGTCCCGAACGGCGACTCCAACCGCCCGTCGGGGCCGGCGACTGCTGGTCGCCGACCGAGACCGCCGTCCCGAAACGATACGAAAGCCGTCACGATTCGAAAACCATATGAGAAGCGAGAAGACGATCGATGCAGCGGCGATTCCAGTCGCTCGCTCGCGTTGGCGTGGGGGTATCGGATGACGCCGACGAGGCTACCGTGGAGTGGCGATGCAAGCGTTCCGGATGAAAAGATGGCCGTTGCCGGTCGCTCAGAACGCCTGCAGCTCCTCGAGGACGGCCAGCGCGCTCCCGTCGGCGATGACCTCGCGAGCCTGCTCGAGGCCGTCCGCTACGCTGTCGACGTCCTGGCGGGCGTACATCCTGAACGCGCCGTTGAGGGCGATCGCGTCGGCGAAGTGGTCGTCGCGGTCGCCGGCGAGAACTGCCTCGGTGATCGACGCGGAGTCGGTCGCCATGTCGTCGACCGCGAGGTCCGATCGCTCCATGTCCATGCCGTACTCGGCGGTCTCGATCTCGTAGTCCGCGAAGGAGTCCGCGCCGTCGTCGCCGGCTCGATCCCATTCGGCGACCTTCGTGTAGCCGGGGCGGATGTCGTCGTACCCTTCCATCCCCTGGAAGAAGATCGCACGGGAATACTCGAGTTGGTCGCTTTCCGTGATGAGGTCGGTCAGCTTCTTCGCGAACGCGAGGTGGTAGAACGACCCCAGATGGACGTCGGCGTTCGCGGGGTTGGCCACGGTCTCGATGGTGTTGACGAACGTCCGAACGCCCATTTGATCGCGTCGATCGTACAGGTCGTCGATGCCGGGGTTGAACGCGGGCTGGTAGTAGAAGCCAAAGCCGGTTTCGTCGACCATGTCGGCGCTTTCGGTCGGCTCGAGTTCGGTGCGAACGCCGAGTTCCTCGAGGACGTGTTTGTACGCCGTCGCTTTCTGGGAGGGAACGTAGTCGCCGGAGTGAACGACGACCGGCGTGCCAGCGGCGGCGGCGACGACGCCGGCACCGACGCCGAGAATCGCGGACGTATCCTTACCGTCGTAGTTCGCGCCGCAGTCGACCGGATCGGCGTCGGGCTCGGCGGTAACGACCGATTCCTCGCGCATGACGTCGGTGTAGGCCGCCAACTCTTCGGGATTGTTGCGCTTCCAGCGGTTGGCCAGCCAGAACGCGCCGAGCGTGGTCGCGTCCGGCTCGTCCGCCAGGATCCGCTGGAAGGCCTCGCGAGCCTGCGTGCGGTTCATGTCGTCGGCCGATTTGGGGCCCGAGCCGACGACCTCCGTCATCAGGCGTTTCAACGGCCATTCGCCGAACTCCTGTGTTGCCTGCGCCATGTGCATCCGTTGGGACGGCCGGCGCAAAAACCTCCCGTTTCCGGTCCCTCCGCGCCGTCAAATGACGGGATTCGGTGGTGCGGCCGGTCCTCGAAAACGGCGTGCGGATCGGCAGGTAGCGCGGCGGCCCGGGCATCAGTGACCGGCCTCGAGCACGCACCTCGCTCGTACGGGAACCGACCCCTTCCCCTCGAGCGCGAGACGGGCCGCATACGTCGCTTCAGTCAGTGACGAACTCGGCTCCGGATTCGGTCGTCGCCCGTCGCCGTCCCGGGACGTCAATATTCGATACAGTTACGAAATCGTATGTATCGGTGTCCGTGGGCCAGTGCACTGACACGACGAGTCGATACCGGAACGGTTGCGAGCGGGTCCGCTCCCCTGGCCGGACGATCCCGCTGGTAACCGCCGCGTATCCCGGAGGTGTGCCGGGTTCGGTCCGCCAAACGGTACAGTAAGACGGTCCTGAGACCGCCCGCGGACGCGCAGTGGGCGCGAACCGAACGCATAGCTATGTATCCCGGTCGCGAACGCGAGGGCGTGAGTGATTCGCGTGCGAGTAGCGCTGTCTTCCTCACCGTCCTCCTCGTGCTCGCGAGCGGCGGTGCCGGTGTCCTCACGGGTCTCCCGTCCGCGTCCGGCGCGTCTGTCGTTCCCGGATCGGCCGTCGAGATACCCCAATCCCGACTCCTCCAGGCTGCCGACGACGCCGACGACAACGCCACCCCCCGCCACAGGAATCCGCGCGAGTACGACGCGGACGGTGATCTCGAGGCACTGGAGGGACGATTACTGACCCGGCTGGTCGACGATCTCGAGGCGGGTGCGCTCAGCCTCGAAGACGGGGACTACCAGCGTGCGGCGCGATCCGTCGACGAGTCGTACGCTGCGTCCCTCGACCGATATGCGGAGATCGCCGCGGCAACGGCCGGCGAAACCGACGCGGCGCTCTTCGAACTCGCAGGCGAGAGCCAGGGACGGATCGTCGAGGCGGTTCGGCGATACAACGAGACCAAAGCCGAGTACGAGCGGGCGCGGGCGGCCGGCGACGAGGGGCGGGCGCGATCCCTCGCCCGCGAGCTCGAGACGCTCGCGACATCGATCAACGAGTCGAGCCGCGAGTTACGCGCGACCTACGACGATCTCGAGGCGGCAACCGACGGGAACCTCTCGACCGCAGACGCGGCGATCGAGGCGGTCACCGAGGAGATCCGGGCCGAACAGGCGACGATCCGCGAGACGGAGTTCGTGGCCACCACCCTCACCGTCGACGCCAGCCGCGAGACGATCTCCTTCAGCGAGCCGTTGAACGCCACCGGACGACTGCGAACGGCAACCGGGCGGCCGGTCGGGTCCGAGACGATCCGGCTCGCGGTCGGCAACGGCTCCGTCCGGACCGAGACGGCCGCCGACGGCTCGTTCGCGTTCGAGTACCGTCCGACGGCCGAGCCGGTCTCGACGGATCGGCTCGCGATCGAGTACGTCCCGGCCAACGAGTCGCTCTATCTGGGCAGCGAGACGGCCGTGACTGTCTCGATCGAGCAGGACGATCCGACCGTCTCGGGACTCGAAACGCCGACCGCGGTCGCCTACGGCGAGACCGCGACCGTCGGCGGGCGTCTCCACGTCGGCGGGACTCCCGTCGACGGCGTTCCGCTGGCGGTGACGCTCGGCGACGAGCGAATCGGGCGGACCGAGACCGTGGATGGATCGTTCGAGGCGGCCATCGAGGTGCCCGCGACGGTCCCCAACGGCGAGCGTGACCTGGGCGTCCGACTCGGCTACGAGGACCGGGCGCTCGCCGGGACGACGGCGACGACCGACGTGACGGTCCGCGAAACCGAGGTCGACATCACCGTCTCGGCGGCCCGCGTCGGCGATGCCGAGCGAACGGTCGCGGTCGACGGCACGCTCGAGACGGCCGCCGGATCGCCGGTCGCCGGACGGCCGGTCCGACTGGACGCGGGCGGCACCACGCTCGAGACGGTGACGACGGCCGCCGACGGTTCGTTCGCCGCCACGGTCGAGGTCCCCGCCGGGGCCGCCCGCGGCGACGAACCGATCGTCGCGACGTACGACGGGTCTGGATCGAACCTCGCGTCGGACACTGCGGCGGCGACCGTGACGGTCTCGACCGAGACCCGTTCGTGGTTGGGGGTTCCCGCGTGGGTATGGTTCGGAGTGGGGGGCGGGCTGGTGCTCCTCCTTGGAGCCGCCGGATTCGTATGGCGGCGACGCGGCCGGTCGTCCCGCTCGAGTCGGTCGGCCTCGACCGGGGACGCCGCGATCGACACGGCGACGAACCCGGTAGCCGAGCGATCGGGCACCGAAATCGCCGACGCGGTTCTTGAACACGGACGCGACGCACTCTCGCGTGGCCGCCCCAACAGGGCGGTCGAGCTGGCGTACACGGCCGTTCGCCACGCCCTGTCGGATCGCATCGACGCCGGCGGCTCGAGTACCGCCCTGACCCACTGGGAGTTTTACCGCCGCTGGACCGATCGCCGGACGAACGGCCCCGATAGCGACGACGACGCGGCCGACCCAGACCTCCTACGGAGCGTGACCGAACGCTACGAACGGGCCACGTTCGACGTGACTGATGTCTCGGCCGCCGAGGCCGAGCGCGTGCTCGAGGCCGTGGGGCAGTTGTGCGATCGACGCACCGACGATGACCGCGGGACTCGATCGGAATCGGGCGATCACGGTGGGTAGCCCCTACTTTACGGTCGCAGCGATCGCGATGGGGCCGGCTAACTTTCAGCCTTGGCCGACGGTACTCGATACCGATGGCCGGATCCAGTTCGCCGTGGCGGCTCCTCCCGAGGCCGGTTCGCGACGTGCCGGCGGACCTCGCTGCGGTCATCGCCCTGGTCGCCGCGACGAATCTGGCCGTGTTCGCGCCGGTCGTGCGGGACACGTGGCTGCGAGTGCCCCTCGGGTTCGCCTTCGTGCTGTTCGGCCCCGGCTACGCGTTCGTCGCGGCGCTGGTTCCCGAACGCCCGACCCGGTCCGGCCGCGGCAGTGATACGACGGGCGACGGCGACGAGCGCGAGGCCGATCCAGTCCAATTCCGCCCGCTGGACGGCCCGCTTACCGACGCCGAGCGCGCCGTTCTTTCGGTCGCCTCGAGCATCGCGATCGTGCCGTTGCTCGGCCTGGCGATACACTTCGCTCCAGTCGCGATCCGACTGCGATCGATCGCGGTCGTCCTGAGCGCGGTGACGGTCGCCATGGCGACCGTCGCGACGGCGAGACGACGATCGATCCCGCCGGAAGCGCGGTTTCGAACGCCGTACCGACGGTGGAGTGTCGCGGCTCGAACTGCGCTGTTCGATCCGGACTTGCGAGCCGAGACGGGGCTGGCGATTCTGGTGGCGACGACGCTCGTTCTCGCCGTCGGCGGCGTCGGCTACGCCGTTACCGTGCCCCAACACGGCGAGACGTTCACCGAGGTGGCCGTACTGACCGACACCGACGGCGACCCTACCGCCGACATCCCCTCGCCGGCCGCGGATGACGGGACCGAGGGTGTCGTCGTTACGCTCGAGAACAACGAACACCGGACGGTCAGCTATACCGTCGTCGCCGTAGCACAGCGGATCGCATCCGACGGCGAACCCGGGACCGTGACCGTCCTCGAGCAGAACGAATTGCGACGGTTCGAGCCGCGGCTCGCACACGGCGAGACGTGGACGCATTCACACGACATCGAGCCGACGCTGACCGGCGATACCGTCCGCGTGGCCTGGCTCGTCTACGCGGATGCGGACGTTCCCGCGACGCCAACCCTCGAGAACGCCGACTACTCGACGCATCGGTGGCTCAACGCGTCACGGGAGTGAGCGGGACCGATCCGAATCGCGGGCGAGTCCGACCCGGTTATTCGTCGGGGTCGACGAGCCACACGCTGACATCGCCGTTGCTGTAGATGCGGTGGGCCGCCGGATCGGCTCGCAGGCGAGCGAGGTCGGCGGCGGTGTAGTGATCGATCTCCGCTCGGCGATCCGGCGGTCGATTCCGTGCCCATGCGATGTCTGCCGTCTTCGTGACGAGGTACGTCTTGTTCTCGTAGACATCGCCGACCGACCCGTGCTCATCGTAGCCCAACCTCGTCGGCAGCTGATACCCCTCGAGCGACCGGTGGAACTGACGGTCGTCCGGGTCCGCGCCGGTCGTGCCTTCGAAGTACCGCTGAAGCTGTTCGGACATCCGGAACGCCCGCGTGTCGATCCCGGAGTCGTGGTTTTCGTGGTGCCACTCCGCACCGGCCATCGTCGCGTGAGTTACGTGGCGGTCGTCCTCGTACGCGACCGCGCCTGCGAGCAACGCGACGACGATGACGGTCACACAGAGGCCCCGCAGCATGGTCGTCGCGCTCCACCGTTTCCACCGCTCGTCGACGGCGTCGCGATACGATACCAGGCCGGTGATCGCCAGTCCGAGCAACAGGATCGCCCCGATCACGGTGTAGTTGTTGATCCGGACGACGTTGCGGGAGAGCACTCGCGAACCGAAGAAGAAGACCGCGACGCCGACTCCCGCGCCGTACTGGGCGACACAGAGTCGTTCGAGACGACTGTCGCGTCCCCTGAGAACGCGACCGAGGATCACGGCGGCGATGCCTGCCCCGAGGCCGGCGTAGACGAGTACCGTCCCCCACTCCAGAACGAGAAACTCCCAGACCAGCTCCCACGCCGAGTAACTGGTCCGTTGAGCAGTGCTCGCATAGCTTGCGGCACCGCCGTCGATGTCGTTGGTGATCACTCGCTCGAGGAAATGGGTAAAGTGGCTGATCGAGAGATACCACAGGATCCCCGCGATCCCGAGAACGAGCGGGTATCGAACGGGGACCGCGTCCGCTCGACCGGCTGTTGCTTTGGCTTCGGCCCGGCGACGTGGGAGTCGCCGACGGAGCGATGGTGCGGCGACGACGCCCACGTACACGACGAGCGCGAGGACGGTCACGAGCGCCGTCACCGGGTGATAGAACACGAGTGCGATACCACAGACGAACGCCACACCGACGAGTCCCGTCCGGCTCGAGCAACGGCGTCCCGACCAGCGATGAGCGAGGGCCAGCGAGAGCGGGAGAAACGGGAGGGCGAACAGCCAGGGGAGCGTCATCAGGTGATGGGAGGCGAAGACGAGCGGCGTCGCGGCCCCGAGCGTCGCGAGGCCGCCGCGCCGGCCGAAAAACGACAGTCCGAGGAGGAAACACGACCCGACGAACAACAGGAAAAAGCAAAACGTGACGACTGGTTGTAATACGTGTATCGGAACACCCGTAATGGTTGTCAGCGTCGTGTAGAGAACGTGTGTGGCTGGATAGCCCGTTTCAGGAACGGTGCCCATTTTGAGCACGTCTCGAACGATTCCGAAGTGGTAGAAGGCGTCGGACATCGGCGTACCGTAGACGTAGTAGCCGCGAAACAGCGGCAGCGCAAAAAAGACGGCGTACACGCTCGCGAGCGTGCCGACACCGTAGCGCCATCCCGGACGACCGGTGGTCACCGAGCGAAAGAGGAGCACGAGGCTCCCGACGAGCGCCAGTCCGAACCCGACCCACGCCTGCGGCGGGTACGCGTCGTGGATCGACGATTCGTATCCCGTGGCCGGCGGCGTCGTCAGGACGCTCCCGATAAAGCCGATCGCGGCCAGCGCGGTGACCGCCGAGATGATTCGCCACCGGCGGTTCATGAGTCATCGGTCGCGTTTGCGTCTCTCGCACCGATCGACGAGCCACTGCAGTGCTCGCACGACCGGGAGCCGCCGACAGCGGTCGACGCCCTCATTCGAGATAGCCCAGGTCGCTGAGGTTCTCTTCGACCGACGCGGAGAGGTCGCCGTCGTCCCGCCCGAGGGTCGCCGCGCCGCCGGTTACGCGGTCGGCGTCGAGTCGGCGTTCGAACGCGTCCAACTGTGCGTGTAACGCGTCGGGAACGGCACCGTCCGCTGTCGGGTCCCCTTCGCGCTCCGTCCGGTCCATCTCGAACCCGAGCCGCTCGCCGTTGGGCTGGATGACTTTCCAGCGATCGGTCTGGAGACCGACGTGGCCCGCCTCGAGGGAGTACCACGTCGGCGTCGACAGGTCGCGATCGGTGACGCGTTGCAAGGGCTCGCCGACGTACCGATCGGGAACCGGGAAATCGGCGGCCGCCAACAGCGTGGGGGCGATGTCGACGTGCTGTGCGAAGTGGTCGTCGACGACGCCCGCCTCGAGTCCGGGCGCACGGACGATGATCGGGACGTTCGTCATCGACGAATACAGCGACGCCTCGTGGAACGCCCTGTAGCGGCCGAACTCCTCGCCGTGGTCGCCGACGATCGCGACGACCGTGTCGTCGTCGACGACCTCGAGGAGTCGACCGAGTTGCTCGTCGACGCTCCGGATACACGCGTCGTACGTGTCGATCACTCGCTGTTCGGGGGGCTCACCGTGGACGACCGCGTCCGATTCGGTCGGCGCGACGACGTGGTCGATGTCGGTGTCGCCGCGGACGGCGCGGAGGTGTTCGTCGTACCGGCCGTACGGGGTATGTGCGTCCATGAAGTGAACCCAGGCGAAGTAGTCATCGTCCGCCGACTCGCGAGCGCGGAGCCACTCAACTGCCCTGTCGACGACGTCGGTGTCGGTCGTCGGCGGGCGGTACTCGCCGGACGAGTCGCCACCGGCGACGAGACTGTAGGCCGGTCGCAGCAGTCGCCGTGTGAGGACGTCGGAGTCGACCGCGTTCGCGACCCGCTTGCCGGCTTTGACCGCCAGCGAGTCCGCCTCGTCGAAGTCGGCGACGCCGGTCCATCGGTCGAACCCCTCGTCGTAGCCGTAATCCCGGCTCAGGAACCCGTTGTGGGCGATTCCAAAGGTCGAGTGGCCGGCCGATCGGAACCGTTCGGCCAGCTGCTCCCGGTAGCCGTCGGGAATACCGAGGCCGTCGATCTGTCCGGCGTAGACCCCAGTGTGAATCGACTGAAAGGCCCACCGTGTTCCCGGACAGTTGGCGTAGCTAAACCGGTAGCGCGTCGCGTCAGTGGCGAACGAATCGATGTTCGGCGTCGTCGGGCGGTCGTAGCCGTAACAGCCGACGTGATCCGATCGAAGGCAATCGACTGACAGCAGGATACTCGATGGCATTCTTTGTCTCCTCTCGAAACGTTGGTGCGTCCAGCAACAATGAACGAGGGGAAAAGCGTTCTCACTGTCCGGATGCCGTGACTATCACACAGGCGGACCGGACGGCTCGCACCGTCGCTTCCGGGAGGTCGGTCGACGATCGCAGGGAGAGCCGACCGAGCCGTGCTTCACGGACCGCTTACCGTACGTAACCCCGTGCGTTACCGTCCTGACGGTGTTCTAGTTTTAACATGCGGACACTCCTTCACTGGCCCATGTCCGACACACTCTGTGTTCTCGGTCTCGACGCCGCCGACTATCGCCTCGCGAACCGATGGGGGTGTGAGAACATGCTCCTCGAGAACCACGGCGAACTCGAGTCGCTCACGCACTCGTTGGACGTGCCGGCGACGCTCGAGGTGTGGCCGACGATCGCGACTGGCCTGTCGCCGACGGAGCACGGTGTCGAACTCGATGGCGTCGGCTGGGACAACGCGACCGGCCTGCGCGCCGTCGTGCGCGCGGTCCAGTTGCTTCCCGAGCCGCTCCACGAGCACCTCGCCGATCTCAAAGCACAGTTGTTGGACGGCGGCTATCCACGGACCGACGAATCGACCGTCTTCGACGACGGAACCGTCCGCAATTGGCCCGGCGTGACGCCCTGTTACGTCTGGGAGCGCGAGGGTGAGTGGTTCGAGCGAGCGACCGACGGCGACCTATCGGCTGACGAGTTCGTCCGTCGCTACTTCGGCACCACCGGCTCCTGTTTCGGGTGGCTCGCTGGCCAGTCGTTGTCGTCCGTTCCGATCGTCGGCATCCACGCTCACGTCCTCGATCACACCGGCCACATGTACGCACGGCGGCCGACGGCGCTTCGCCGGATCTACGAGCGGGTCGACTCGCTGCTCGGGTGGCTCCGATCCCGCGTAGATCGGCTCGTCGTCCTCTCCGACCACGGCATGCAGACGACGGCGACGAACGACCCCGATCCCGGCGTCCACTCCGACCACGCGCTCATCGCCACGACGGAGTCCGGGCCATTGCCGACGGACGTGCTGTCGGTTCGTGACTGGCTCGAGGACCGGATCGATGCCGGCCGGCCGGAGCGGACGAACGCGACGGTCGATGCACCGCGCGAGCATCTCGAGGACCTCGGCTACCTCTGACTGCGCGGCCGATGGTCGACGTCCGTGGATCGATCCGTCTCGCGGCCGGTCTAGCCGTCGTGATCCGTTGGCCCGATCGCGTCGAGAATCCGATCAGGACAGAGCGTTGCCAGTCGGGTCGTCGGAACGGGGCTGGCCGACGCGAGGCGTCGGATCTCTCCCGGACGTACCGCACCGGTCGCGAGCGCGAGCGCGGCGAACGCCACGGCACCGACCGGCGGCACGACGACCAGCGAGAGCGGGTCCGACTCGAGGAGTCGGGGGAGGCCGAGGATCGGTACCGCAGCGGCCAGCACGGTGCCCGCGACCCGGACGGCGCGGACATCGGCGAGGGGGTCGAACCCGAGTCGGCGACCGTTCCAGACGTGGAGTCCGAACATCGACCCGTAGCCGAGGCTCGTCGCGATCGCGGCCCCGCTCGGCCCGAGGGCTGGGATGAGGACCACGTTCAACGCGGCGTTCAGCAGCGCCGCGACGGCCGTGACGCCGATCAGGAGACGCAAGTTCTCTTGCCCCTGACTGATCGCGAAGACGGGGCGGGCGACGGCAAACCCGACCGCGCCGGGGAGCAACAACAACAGCGGGACGACGGCCGCGTCGAACGCCGGTCCGAAGTAGAGCGTGAGCACCGGTTCGGCGAGTCCGGCCACGCCCAGGGCCAACAACGCGGTACAGAGGACAGTATACCGGACCGCCCGCGTACTGATCTCGGTGAGCCGGTCGTAGCGCTCGTCGACCCAGAGTTGCGATGTCGAGTGCAGGAGGGTGATCTGAATGGCGGTGGGCACGAACCAGAGAAATTCGGCGATGACGAGGGCTGCGCGGTAGTAGCCGGTCGCCGAACTCCCGACGAGCAGTCTGAGGAGAATGACGTCGACGTGGTACAGCGAGAGCAACAGGAACGACAGCACCATGGTTGAGCCGCTGTAGGTCGCGAGACGCTTTGCCGGCACCGGCCCCGTCGAACGGCTCGCCAACGTCGAGAGATCGATCCGGCGTGAGACGAGTACGAGCGCGATAAGGGCCGCGATTCCGGTCGAGATGACCCGACTCGTCAGGGCGGCCGTGACGCCCCCGCCGACGACGCTCACGGTGACGATCATCGCCGCAAAGAGAACGCGGTCGACGATCTGGAGCGGCTCCGAGTACGACTCGAGGCCGAACCCCATCAGTGCGCTTCGGCCGAGTCGAAGGCAGGCTCGAGCGGGAACGATGAGCGCGAGAACGGTGAAGTACCGGGAGAACTCCGGACCGAGGACCGAGGCCACGTGGGGCGTCCCGGAGAGGAAGACGACCGCGGTCACCACGATGGCCGCGAGGACGAACACGAGTTGGAAGTAGAACGCGAACACGTGATCCGTCCAGTTGTCGGATCGGTCTTCGGCGATGAACTTCCGCGTCCCCTTGAACGCGCCCGCGTAGACGAACACCAGCACCCACTGCAGCGTCGAGAGCAGGAACGAGTAATCACCGTAGCCGCTACTCCCCAGCAGGCGAACGAGGATCGGGGTCGTGACGACCGTCAGCGCTAACACGCCGACCTTGGACCCGAAGACGGCGCTGAATCGTCGGACGATGTTTCGGCTCATCGTCGCCACCGCGGTCGTCCGTCGGTCGTCATACTGTGTCTCGACCGGCGTCGACCGTCGCCCGCTCGGACTCGGGGTCGACGAGGAGCCGGCGATATCGGTCCCTGATCGTCTCGTAGTCGTAGTTGCGTTCGATGTGGTCGCGGGCGGTATCGCTCACCGCGTCCAGATCGTCACGCTCGAGGACGGTCGTCACCGTTCGCTCGATCGCGGCCGGGTCCGTGTCCCGGAGCAAGAACCCGTTCGACCCGTCGTCGACCAGGTCGGGGATGCCGCCGACCGCGGCGGCGACCGGGACCGTTCCGCAGGCCATCGCCTCGAGCAGGGCCTTCGGAACACCCTCGGATCGCGAGGGCAAGAGCAGCGTTCGCGCGTCGTCGAGGCGTGCCGGGAGGTCGTCGTGGTCGACCCAGCCGGGACAGGTCACGTTCTCCGAGAGGCCGTGGCGGTCGACGAACGCCGCGACCTCGTCCGAGAGGTCGCCGTCACCGATCAGTTCGATCCGAATGTCCGGCTTCGACGCAACGAGGCGGGGGAGTGCGCCGAGGATGTCGTGGATTCCTTTGACGGTCGCGAACCGCCCGACGAAGACGACATCGATCGGCCGGTCGTCGATCGGCGTTCGCTTTGCGAACTCATCGCAGTCGACGTAATTGACGTTGGCGGCCCGTATCGTCGGCGATATCGGCCACTCGAGGGCCGGATGATCCATCCCGCTCGAGAGGAGAATGACGTCGTCGGCGAGCGTACATGTGACGCGCTCGACGACAGTCACGATGCCGGCGAGGCCGCGGGCGAGCGGCCCCGTTCCGCGGCGGGCGTACACTCCCTCGGTAACGGTCCCCGTCACGAACAGCAGCGTTCGAACGCCCGCAAATATGCACGCGAGCAGGGGAACGAGGAGCATGGTCCCGCCGATGTGGAAGAACGCGGCCTCGAGTCGATCGCGCTCGTGCCAGAGCGCCGCCGCGATTCGTACCTGATGGCCAATGTACTCAGTGACTGTCACCGGTGGGACGCTCGATTGCGGGCGCTGAACCGGGACCGGATCGACGACCGCCCGATCGATATCGATACGTTCTGGCCCGACAACGACGATTCGGTCGACCTCGGACTCGTAGACGTCGACGAAGTTCTGTACTGCCCCGTAGGCCGCGTGTTCGCGATCCAGTTCGTCTGCGAACACGACGAGCGCTATCGAACGCGGAGGCATCTGGACCGGGCTTCCATCGACCGCGTCTTAATTCTTGACGCGATACTCGTGATCGATGCCGCCGATCCGTGCCCCGAGACCACGGCCGGCGGGTCATCGGTGTGTGATCGCGCGCGGTCGGTCCGGCGGAGACACCGCTCCGTTCACACCGATCCGTGAACACTTCCGAGCGCATCTTTTCGTCAGTAACTGTCGACCTACGAGCCGTCCGCGCGGCGCCGGTGGCGGGTAACCGACGCCTGTTCCCGCCGCCCGCCGGTACGTTTTATACTGACCCACACCGAACGCGTCGGCCACGAATGCGGGTCCTCAACAGCCTCGCCGATCCTCGAGTGGGCGGTCCCCAGTTGCGCGCGCTCGCCGTCGCCAAGGGGCTTCGCGACCGCGGTATCGAGACGGTGTTTCACCTACCCGACGGCGACGACGCGTTCGAACGCATGGCGACGGACGAGGGATTCGAGGTCGTCCGACCGGGGCCGTCGCAGATGCGGCCGCCGCCGAACGTCCACGCGAACGCGCGCTTCGCCGCTCGCTTCCTCCCGTCCGTGTCTCGGCTCGCGGCGACGATCGAGCGCCGGGAGATCGATGTCGTCCACGCGAGCATGACCCTCGCCGTTCCGGCCGCGATCGCCGCCCGCCGGGCGGACACGCCGCTGGCGTGGTTCTTCAACGACACCGGCACGCCGTGGCCGCTCGACCGCGTTGCCGCCCGACTCGCTCGAGCCACCGCGGACGAGATCGCCCTCGCCGCGGATGCGGTCGGCGACTACTTCTTCGACGACGCGGTCCCGACGCGGACGGTGTACCCGCCGGTCGATGTCGATGCGCTCGATCCGTCGACGGTAGCCACCGACGAGGAGGCGATCCGCGAGGAGTTGGGCGTCGCCGACGACGTTCCGATCGTCGGCACCGTCGGCAACGTCAACCCGGTCAAGGGGCACGAATACCTGCTCCGGGCGATCGCTCGCGTCCGCGATCGGATCGGTCCGGTCGCCGTTCCGATCGCCGGCAAACTGCTCGACTCCCGGCAGGAGTACGCGGATCGTCTCCGTCGCCTCCGGGCGCACCTCGACCTCGAGGGAACCGTTCGGTTCCTCGGCCATCGATCGGATGTGCCGCGACTCCTGTCCGCGTTCGACGTGTTCGTCCTCCCGTCAGTGACGGAAGCGTGTCCGATCGCCGTCTTAGAAGCCATGGCGATGGAATCGGCGATCGTCGCGACACGGGTCGGCGGCGTACCCGAACAGCTCGCGGACGGCACGCACGGCTGGCTCGTTCCCCCGGCCGACCCGGACGCGCTCGCGACGGCGATCCAGGAGGCCCTTGCGGCCCCCGCGGAACGGCGTCGGCGGGGCGCGGCGGCGCGACGCCGAGCGACCGCTCGCTTCTCGACCGACCGATGCGTCGAACGCCACCACGACCTGTACGAGGCGGCGCTGTCCCGGTCGGTGCCGCGGCCGCTCGAACGGGTACGGGTCCGATAGGGGCGGCGAACGGTGGAGTTGCCTCGCGAAGCCGGTCGTTACACACTGCGTATTTTTCACCGATCGCGTGGTGTGGACCGCACACATGGCGACCCCCCGAATAGCGTTCGTGCTCGGCACCCGACCGGAGATCATCAAGCTCTCGCCGCTCGTTCGCGCGTGTCTCGAGCAGGCGATCCCACACGTCGTCGTCCACACCGGGCAACACTACTCCGAATCGCTCGACGCCGTCTTCTTCGAGCAACTCGAGTTACCGACGCCGACGTACGATCTCGGGGTCGGGTCCGACGACCACGGCGAACAGACGGCTGCGATGATCCGCGGGATCGAGTCCGTTCTCGAGGCGGAGCGCCCGGCACACGTCGTGGTACAGGGCGACACGAACTCCGCGCTCGCCGGCGCGATCGCGGCGAGCAAGCGCGAGCCCTCGTTGGCACACGTCGAGGCCGGATTGCGGAGCTTCGACCGGGAGATGCCCGAGGAGATAAACCGCGTGCTGGTCGATCACGCGGCCGATCACTGCTTCGCACCAACCGAGGAGTCAGCCCGACTGCTCGCGGCGGAAGGGATCGACGGCGACCGCGTTCGCGTCACCGGAAACACCATCGTCGACGCGGTCTCGCAGCACCGCGCCCTGGCGACGGAGAAGAGCGACGTGCTCGCGGACTACGACCTCGAGCCCGGCGCGTTCTACCTGCTGACCGCCCACCGGGCGGAGAACGTCGACGATCCCGAGCGTTTCGCGGGGATTCTCGAGGGCGTCGGCGCGTTCGCGACCCGGACCGACCGCGAGGTCGTCTATCCGATCCATCCGCGAGCCCGGGAGACGCTCGCGGCGTTCGAGCTGTCCGTTCCGGAGCCGATTCGGCTCGTCGACCCGCTCGACTTCCTGGACTTCCTGACCCTCGAGCACCACGCGCGTCTCGCGATCACCGATTCGGGCGGCGTTCAGGAGGAAGCGTGCATCCTCGGGACGCCGTGTGTCACGGTTCGGGACAGCACGGAGCGGCCGGAGACGGTCGATATCGGTGCGAACCGGCTCGTCGGAACCGATCCGTCGGCTATCGTCGCGGGAGCCGAGGCGATGGTCGATCGCCCCGGGACGTGGTCGAACCCGTTCGGAGACGGCGACGCCGCCGTCCGGATTTTGGATGCCTTACTGTAGGGTATCGATACGCTTCGGTCGACAACTGTCATAAGATAATTATCACCGTTCGTGGAGCGTGGGTGTATGGCATCAGTGCTCGTCACCGGCGGCCTGGGAGCGATCGGTGCACCCCTGACCGAAGAACTCGAACAGCGCGGCCACGACGTCTGGGTCGCCGACCGCCCGTGGAACGAACGCGACCGGTACTACCGCTGTGACGTCAGCGAGTACCGACAGCTCGAGCGGGTCTTCGCGGACCGCGAGTTCGACTACGTCTATCACCTTGGCGCGGAGTTCGGCCGTCGGAACGGCGAGGACTTCTACGAGACGATGTGGCAGTCAAACGCCGTCGGCACGAAGCACGTGCTCCGACTGCAGGCCGAGCACGACTTCCGACTGATCTTCGCTTCGAGCAGCGAGGTGTACGGCGATTACGACGGCGTGATGGAGGAGTCCGTGCCGCTCGAGGAGGGACCGCGTCAGTTGAACGATTACGCGATCTCGAAGTGGGTCAACGAACAGCAGATCATGAACGCGGCCGATCGACACGGGACCGAGTCCGTTCGGGTCCGTTTTTTCAACACGTACGGGCCGGGCGAGCGCTACAGCGAGTACCGGAGCGTCGTCTGCAAGTTCTGTTATCGGGCGTTACACGACCTGCCCTACCACGTCTACGAGGACCATCACCGCTCGTTTACCTACATCGACGACACCGTGCGTACGCTCGCGAACGTCGTCGACTCGTTCCACCCCGGCGAGGTGTACAACATCGCCGGCGAGGAGTATTACGGCATCAAGGAACTCTCGGACATGGTGCTCGGCTATCTGGACAAAGACGACACGCGGGTCGAGTACCGAGGGACCGAGGCCCACAACACCCTCAACAAGAAGGCCAGCGTCGAGAAGGCCACACGCGACCTCGACCACGAACAGCGCGTCTCCCTCGAGGAGGGACTCCCGCGAACGATCGACTGGATGCGCGACCACTATGACCTCGAGTGACCCGCAACGCGACGGTGCGGTGGACTCGGCGCGGCCCGGCGACGACGGGAACGAGCCGGCGGGAACCCGCGACGGTTCCGGTCCCGGCGATCCCGCGGACCTGGCGCTCGAGCCGATCGAGGAGGTGGTCATCGTCGGCACCGGCTTCGTCGGCCTGCCACTGGCGCTGTTGCTCGCCGACCGCGGCAAGCGGGTCGTCGGCGTCGACATCGACAGCAACCTGGTCCGGGCGATCAACGAGGGGACCCTGCACGTCGACGAGGCCGAACTGCAGGCACTGTTGGAGTCCGACGCCGTCGAGCGCAACCTCGAAGCGCGGACCGAGCCGACCGACGGCGACGCGTTCGTCGTCTCGGTCCCGACGCCGCTGACCGAGCCGACCAAGAGCCCGGATCTCTCCGCGCTCGAGGCCGCGCTCGACTCCATTCGGCCGTACCTCGAGCCGGGCGACCTCGTGAACGTGGAGTCGACGGTGCCGCCGCTGACCTGCGCGGAGACGGTCGTCCCCGCGCTCGAGGCGGCCGGACTCGAGCCGGGTGCGGAGATCCAACTCGCCCACTCGCCGGAGCGAATCCTCCCCGGCGACGTGTTCGAGGAACTCGTCACCAACGACCGTATTATCGGCGGGATCGACGAGCGGAGTCGTCGCCGGGCTGCCGCGCTCTACGACCCCTTCCTCGAGGGGCGCGTCTACTACACCGACCTCCTGTCGGCCGAACTCTGTAAGCTCGTCGAGAACACGTATCGGGACGTCAACGTCGCGCTGGCCAACGAGTTCGCGCTGATCGGCGCGGAACTCGACGTCGACATGAGCGAGGTGATCGACCTCGCGAACTACCACCCGCGCGTCGACATCCTGCAGCCGGGGATCGGGGTCGGGGGGCACTGCCTGCCGATCGACCCGTGGTTCTTGAACGAGGTCGATCCGGAGCACACGAACCTGATCACGACCGCCCGCCGGATCAACGACAAGATGCCCGCCGTAGCCGCGCGGAAGGTCCGCCGTGCGCTGGCCCCGCTCGCGGACCCGACGGTCGTCGCGCTCGGAGCCGCGTACAAACCGAACGTCGACGACCGCCGAAACAGCCCCGCGGAGCGGATCGTCGCCGATCTGCGGGCGGACGGCTACCGCGTCCGCCACTACGACCGCCACGTCGACGCGTTGGCCTACGACGAGTTGCGGGCGGTCCTCGAGCGCGAGTCGCCGGACGTCGTCGTCCAGTTCGTCCCCCACGAGGAAACGGTGGCGGCCCTCGCGGAGCACCGAGCGTGGCTCGACGATGCGGGCATCGAACTGCTCCAGTTCGGCGTCGGGAACCCGATCGAACCGTGACCGGGGACACGACAGCACCGTCGCCGTCGTCAGAGCGGCGTTCGGGGCGCGATCCGAGGGCACGGAGCGGCGATGACCCGTCCGTCCTGGTCGTCTCGCAACTGTTTCCGCCGGAGTCGATGGCCGGCGCGCACCGATGGGCACAGCTCCTGCAGAACGCACCCGACAACCTCGATGCGCGCGTGATTTGCCCACAGCCGTCCGTTCCCGTCGGGGAGTTCGAGCGGCGATACAGCCCGTGGTCGCGCGAGCGGATCGACGGCGTTCCGGTCACGCGACTGTTCACGTATCAGCCAGTCGCGGATCGGACCGACCTCGAGCGCATCCTGAACCACGGGCTCTTCGCAGTCCTCGCGACGCTGTACGTGCTCGTACACGGTCGAAAGTACGACTGCGTCGTCGTCCAGATCGGCCCGCACACGACGCTCCTGCCCGGCCTCGCGGCGCTGGCGACCGGCCGCGGCCTCGTCGTCGACATCTACGACCGCTGGCTCGACAACGCGGTCGATTTCGGATTCACTACCGAGGGATCGCTCGCCTACCGACTGCTCCGGTGGATGGAACGGGTCGCCCTCGAGCGCTGTGACCGGCTGGTCGCGCTCACCCCGACGATGGCGGCCCACTACAGGGAGACGTACGATCTCGACGACGGCAAGATCGAGACGATCCCGTTCGGCGTCGACGACGACCTGTTCGATCCCGCGGTCGCGAGCGAGGACCGCCCTCGAATCATCTACACCGGCAAGCTGGGCGAGGGGCAGGCCTTCGAGCCGTTCCTGCGGGGCTTCCGACGCGCCGATATCGACTACGACCTCGCCATCTACGGGTTCGGCGAGCGCCGGGCCGAACTCGAGGCGTTGGCCGCCGACCTCGGCATCGACGACCGCGTTCGGCTCAACGGGCCGGTTCCCCGCGAGGAGGTCCCGGGGCTGGTGGCGTCGTCGGCGATCAGCCTGGTGCCCCTCGAGACGGACCGTACCCTCGAGTACGCGCGGCCGACGAAGTTCCTCGAAACGATGGCGCTGGGCACGCCCTACGTCGCCAGCGCCGTCGCGGAGATCGAAGCCGTCACCGCGGACGCCGGGGCCGGACTCGCCGTCGAGAACGACCCGGACGCCATCGCGACGGCGCTTCGGGACCTCGCGGCCGATCCGGAGCGCCGACGGGAGATGGGGCGGCGCGGCGTCGCGTTCGTCGATCGGGAACACCGCTGGGACGAACTGGGCGACCGGGTCAGTGACCTCTTCTCGGGGGTCGCTCGGGAACGCGGGAGGGAACGCGGGACCGCCGGTGCCGGGCTTCGTGCCCGGCTCGGGCGACTCGCGGCGGCCGTCGGTCGCCGTCTGTAGTCGTCGCTTTTCGGTCGCGCCGTCTCGAACGGAGAGCCACCACGTCCAGCCTGCGATCGACGAGCGGTCGCCGGTCGTCGAGTACGTCGCCGAACGGGACCGGCTACTCGCCGCCGCGGGTGGCGACGACGGCGAGCGTACTCTTGCCGACCCGATCCGGGAGGACGCGCTCGCACAGCCAGCCGCCGATCTGGAGCGGGTCCGCGAGCGTGAGCCGACAGTCGCCGACGTACGTGATCTCGACTGGTTCGAACCCGTATCGCTCGAGGAGTTGGCGCAGGGTCGTCGCATCGAACCAGCACGTATGGCCCGTATTGACGAATGGCTGATCCAAGAGGCGAAGCCCGGTCCAGTGAACCGCCATCGCGTTCGGCGTCGTGACAACGAGTTTGCCGCCGTCGGCTAGGTGCTCGTCGACCGATGTCAGGAGCCCATCGAAGTCAACGAGGTGCTCGATCAGTTCGCCGATGACGATCACGTCGAACGTCTCATCGAGCGTGAGGTCCTGTGCATCGCCGGCGGTGACATCATACCCCGCGTCCGCGAGTGCGGTGAGCTCGTCCTCGAGGATGTCGACGCCGAGCACGTCGTCGGCCGCCCGGACGACGAGGTCGTGGAGCCACGTCTCGTCGTGTCGTTTGGCGGAATCGTGTGCGACACACCCGATGTCGAGGACGGTTTCGTCCCTGACGTGGGGCTCGATACAGCGCTCGAACGTCCGTTCGACGTTTCGTTTCCGTGTTTCGTTCGCTCTCATGGTCGCTAAATTCGTCAGTCGTGGAGTCGCGTTGCTGCCGGTGGTGACGCGTCGATCCTACGGCGGTGTCATCGTAGCCACGCGACCACGATGATGCGCGTCAGCCCGATCGCGAACCCCAGTTTCGGCTTCTTGCTGTCGCCGTCCTTTCGGTCCGCGATCTCGACCGGTATCTCCTCAAGTCGGAGGCCGTTCTTCCGGGCCTCGATGATCAACTCCGGCGCGTTGAATCGCTCCTCAGTGAGGGTGAGCCGCTCGAGCATCGGCCCCCGAATCGCTCGGTAGCCGTTCGTACAGTCGGTGATGTCGGTGTCCATCAGGACGTTGATCAGGCCGGTGAAAAACCGGATCCCGGTCCGGCGAACGACGCCATTGCCGGACCGATCGACACCGAGGTACCGCGATCCCATTACGTAGTCGGCCTCGTCCTCGACGATCGGCGCGATGAGGCGGTCCAACTCCGACGACGGATGCTGCCCGTCGCCGTCCGCCGTGACGACGATCGCCGCTTCGTGCTCGAGCGCGATCTCGAACCCGGTCTTCAGGGCACCCCCTTGTCCCTGATTGATCGGGTGCTCGACGACCATTGCGCCGCTCGAGGCGGCCCGCGCCGCGGTCCCGTCGGTCGACCCGTCGGAGACGACCAGCGGCTGGACGTCGTAGCCGCGGACCGACTCCGGGAGCGACGAGACGACGGTGCCGATGGTATCGCTCTCGTTGTACGCGGGAATCACGACGAACACCGTCTCCGCCCCGCCGTCCGTCCGCGGGGCTCGGTCGACGGAGAGCGATCGGGTCAGCGCCGCGACCTCGTCGCGGGCCGCTCTGGCGACGCTCAAGGCGTACAGGACGACGCCGAGCAGGACCAGCGTCGCGAGCAGCGATACGACGACGTAGCGCCGTTCGATCTCGAGAACGGTCCCGACGAGGTCGAACGCCTCCGGAACGAACACGAGCGACGCGACGCCGGACGCGAGCGCGAGCGCGATCGCGAGGTCGCGGCGCTCGAACCGTCGCCGGTAGCGGTCGAACCCCCAGTAGAGGATGGCGGCCGTGAGCGCGAGCAACGCGATATCGAGCGGGGCGGGCGGCAGCGGACTCATGCGTTCCGTTCGACGAGCCGACGGATCGTGTCCTCGACCGTGTGCGTGGGGTCCCAGCCGAGGCGGTCGTGTGTCCGCGTCGTCTCGACCGGGAAGGCGTCGACGAGCGTCTCGTCGCCGCGGGGGTTTTCGACGAGTTCGGTCGAGACGTTGATCCCCGCGATGTCGGCGACGCAGTCGCTGACGACCTCGGCGAGGGCCATCACACTGGGGTCCTCGTCGCTGGCGATCGTGAACGATTCGGCACCGGTCTGTCCCGCCGCCAGCCGATCGACGAGCACGTCGGCGCTGCGGAGATACGCGCGTGCCACGTCCTTGACGTGGACGAAGTTCCGCGATTGGGTCCCCGGTTCGTAGACGGGCAGCGGTTCGGCCGCGAGCGCCCGCTCGACGAAGAAGTTGAGCACCGCTCCCTTCGTGATGACCTGCCCGTCGATCGTGTGATCGCCGTACAGGTTCGACTTGAGGAACAGGTGCGCCGGGAACGAGTCGGCCGCGAGGGCGTCGATGAGCCGCTCGCCGACGAGCTTGGTCCGCCCGTACCAGTTCAGTGGGGCGCGCGGCTGATCGGCCGTGATCGGGAATTCCTGGGGGTCGCCGACGACCGCCATGCTCGCGGGGAATACCAGGGCTGCGCCGCGTTGTCGACAGAACCGCGCGACGTGGCCCGTTCCGATCACGTTGATTTCGTAGGCCAGTTCCGGGTTCGCTTCGCAGTCCTCGACGCCGCTGATCGCGGCGAGGTGCATCACGATGTCGGCCCCCTCGAGCGTCGCCCACAGCCGGTCACGGTTCCGAACGTCGACGTACTCGACGGTGACGTCGCCGATCCGGCGCAGCGACCCGCGGTAGAAGTCATCGATCGCCGTGATCGACCACGACGGGCGTTCGGACTGGAGGAGCGCGACGACGCGGCTCCCGATATAGCCCGCCGCGCCGGTGACTGCGACGCGGACCTGCCGTGACTCGTCGCCGGTCGAGACGGCGTCCGTCCGGTCCTTACCGGTGGCCATCGACGTTCACCTCCCGCGACGACGCGTTCGGTCGCGACGCGTCCAGCGCGCCGCCGGCGTCACGCTGTCGCGCGAATCGGTCGGCGAGTTCGCGAACGCCCGCCCGGAGCGTCCACGACGGTTCGAACCCCGTCTCCGAGAGTCGGTCGAACTCGACGTGGTAGGACGGCCCCGGCCGTTCGTCCTCGAGATAGACGATCTCGAGGTCTCGGTCGAGTTCCTCCCTGACGACGCGAGCGACGTCCTCGATGCGGTAGTTCTGTTCGGTGGAGCCGACGTTGTACACGTCCCGTGGCCACTGGTCGGGCGAGAGCGCCGCGTGTTCGTACGCTCGCGCGGCGTCTTGCACGTGGATGAACGGCCGCCAGTTCCTGCCGTCGCCGTACACCGTCAGCGGCCGGCCGGTCAGCCCCCGGAAGACGAAGTGGTTGACGACGAGGTTGAACCGGATGCCGGGCGCGTAGCCGTAGTTGGTGCTCAGTCGGAGCGATGTCGCCGCGAAGTCGCCGTCGGCCGCCGCCTCGCGAACCACCCGTTCGGCCTCGACTTTCGCCTCGGCGTACGGATTGCGGGGTGCCGGGGACGCCGTCTCGTCGATGTGCGTGTCCGCGACGCGGCCGTAACTGTTGCACGAGGAGGCGTAGACGACCGCGTCGACCCCGAGTTCGTCCGCCGCAGTCACGACGGTTTCGGTGCCGCCGACGATGACGGCGCGCGTTTCCGCGGGGCGGTCGTGCGTGCTCTCGGCCCCGGTGATCGACGCGAGGTGGATCACGCGGTCGACGCCGCGCATCGCGCTCTCGACGGCATCGTAGTTCCTGACGTCCCCCTGCCGGAACTCGAGACCGTCCCCGACGACGCCAAGCAGCGCCCGCGGTGAGCCGGCCGCGAGCGAATCGAGGACCACGACCTCGGCGACCGCTTCGTTCTCGTGGAGGCGACGAACGAGCGCGCTTCCGATGTAGCCACAGCCGCCAGTGATCAGGACCCGCACGGATCAGCCCTCGCTCAACACGTCGGGGAGGAAGCGGTCCTCGTGTGCGACGATGACGTCCTCGTGTTCGAGCAGCGTCTCGAGGATCGAGCGAACGCTCGCTTCGAACGACGTCGTGTGGCCGTCGATGAGCGCTTCGTAGCGATCGTTTTCGATCTCCATCGCGTGCGTCTCGTCCTCCGCCCGGGGGTTCTCGACGTGCTCGACGTCGACGCCCAGCCCGAACTCGTTCGCCACGTCGGCGACGGTCTCGGCGATTTCGACGATGCTGATCGCTCGTGCAACCTGATTGTAGACGGTGTGGGCCGCGGGCCGTTCGCTCGGGTCGGTGAGCGCGAGTCGCGTCAGTCCCTCGACGGCGTCCTCGAGCGCGATGAAGGGCTTGCGCTGTTCGCCGCGCCCGTAGACGGTTATCGGATAGCCGGCCACGGCCTGCGCGCAGAACCGGTGGACGACGACGCCGAAGTAGTAGTCGAAATCGAACCGCGTCCCGAGTCTCGGGTCGGCGGCCGTCTCGGCGGTCTCGGTGCCGTGGGTGATCGCCGTCCGAACGTCCGACACCGGGATGTCGAACTGGTCGTGTGCTAGCCGCATGTTCGCGGCGTCGTGGCACTTCGTCAGGTGATACCAGCTTCCGGCCATCGCCGGAAACGGGACGTCGTCGCGCTCGCCGCGGTGCTCCATCGTCGCCCCACCTTCGGGGATAGGGAACTCGGGCGCGCCGTACACGCCGGTCGTCGTCGTCTCGATGAAGTGCGTCTCCTCGAGTCCGTGTTCCTCCAGCGACCAGAGGAGGTTTCGCGTCGCCTGGAGGTTGTTGTGCTGGGTGAAGTTCGCCCGATCGCGGCTGAGTTGGGAGTACGGTGCCGACGGTTGGGCCGCCGTATGGACGATTGTCTCGGGTTCGTGGATACGAATCAGCCGGTCGACGAACTCCCCGTCGGTGAGGTCCCCCTCGACGAACGACAGGGATCGGCCGTCGTGGACCTCGGTGGCCGCCTCGAGCCGCTCCGCCATCGGGTGGACGGGCGTCGCACTCGTCGAGCCGACGGTGTCGACCCAGTCCCGTCGCGCGAAGTTGTCGACGAGAACGACCTGCTCGTCGGTTCGGGATGCGATACGAATTGCTGTTGGCCAGCCGATATACCCGTCTCCACCGGTGAGCAGCATGGACATGATGCTACCAGATAGTGATCCGAACGATAGCAAAAAATGTATTCATTGGAAACATCCGATGACAGTCTCAGGGTCGTTATTTACTCATCGCCTTAGATATCTTCGTTCTCCTATGCCAATAGTATAACAATCTAGGAGATCAAATTTATTGTTGGTGGCGTCACAACACGGGTCGTATGGCTGAGACAGGCGATTCCGACGAGCCGTCAGAGACGTGTGATCGATGCGACGACGCGATCGACGACGAACTGATCGACGATATCGACGACGGTGCGGGCTGTGTCGAGATCTGGCAACACCTCAGCGAGGGCCGCGACGAGGAGTGACACCTGGACGAACGGTTCCATGCCGCGGTGTTGCAGCGGACGGTGACGACCAGTAGTTTCAACACCGTTCCGGTGGTTCGTGATGAACGGCATGCGTCCGACACGAGTCCTCTGGAGCCGGCTCTCCCTCGCGGGGTTCCTGGCCGCGTTCGCGGTCGTCATCGATCGCCCGCTTCCCCTGGCGGGGGCGGTGCTGGTCGGCGCATGGATCCTCGCGTCGCAGTACTCGTTTCTCGCCGCGCTCGAGCGAACGACCTGCCGGCTCTCGATCACTCGCGGGCTCCCGTCCGCGACCGTTCACGCCGGCGAGTCGACGCCGATACCGATCGCTGCAACGCTCGCGGAGCCGACCCCGCTCTCCCTCGAGATAGACGCCGGTTTGCCGACCGCGGCGACCGCGGACCGCGACGCGGCGACCCTGACACTCGAGCCGGATGCGACGGCCGCGACGGCGACCGTGTCGGTCACGTGGCCGGTCGTCGGTCGCCACCGCTTCGACGCCGCTCGAGTGACTGCGACCGACGGTCGGTTCGTCGAGATGGTTGCAACGGGCGAGCGCCCGACAGTTTCGGTCGCGTCGCGAGGCCCCCGGCGGCTGCACGTCGGGGAGGGCGGCGATCGGCTCGCGAGCCCGTACGGTGCGCACGCGCTGCGCCGGTCGGGTCGCGGGATCGAGCCGGCCGAGATACGGGAACACGTCCCCGGGGACGCGGCCAAGCGGATCGACTGGAATGCGACCGCGCGGTTCGCGACACCCCACGTCCGCGAGTACGAGACGGAGACGACCCGCCGGACCCTCCTCGTGGTCGATCACGGCCGCTCCCTCTCGACCGGCCCGCCGGCGGCGACGAAACTCGAGTACCTCCGTGAGGTGATGCTCGCGACGGCCGACCGCGCCCGGGAGCTCGACGACCCGCTCGGGCTCGTCGCCGTCGACGACGGCGGCGTGACGAGCCGTCTCAAGCCAGCCGCGACGACCGGGACCTACGCGGCGGTTCGCCGCGAACTCCTTGCCATCGAGCCGACGCCGTCGGACCCGACCGCCCGGCGCGCCGCCGAGCCGCCCGCTCGACCGCCGACGCAAGCGGCCGACGGTGGCCGTGCCGAACGTGGACGAGCGTCCGCACCGCCCGTCGAACACTCCTCGTCGGTTCATGAGCGGCCGACGCGGGCGACGGCTCGCGGTTCGGCTTGGGATCTCGAGGGCGATACCGACCCCTTCGCCGAGACGCTCCGGCCGTTCTACGCCGATGCCCAGCGGTACCGTCGGCTCGCTCGGGAACGGGTGCTCTTCGACGCCGTGGAGACGGCGCTGACGGCGACCCCGTCCACGTCGTTGGTGGTCGTCTTTACCGACGACTCCGATCCGGCCGCGCTTCGAGAGACGGTGTCGATGGCTCGTGCGAACGACGCCGCCGTGACCGTCTTTCTCGCCCCGACGGTGCTGTACGAACCCGGCGGGCTGGCCGACATCGAGCGGGCGGCCGACCGCTACCGCGAGTTCGAGGCGTTCCGCCGCGACCTCGGGCGGCTCGATCGGGTCCGCGCGTTCGAAGTCGGCCCCGGGGATCGACTCGCGACCGTTCTCGAGGCGGGGCGCGAACGGGGTGATCGACGATGAGCGATCGACAATCCGGGGCCGCCGAGACAGGTGCTGACGACGCGCCCGGATCACGTCGGACCGTACGCGCCATCGTCGCCGACCGGGTGCCGGACCGCACCGTCCCGCGGCTCCTGGCGCTCGCGGCACTCGTCGCGGCGTTTACCCACGCGGCCGGCCGACCGGGTGCAGTTGCCGGCATCGCGACCGCCGCCGTCTGGGACGCGCTCGAGACGCCGTCCGCGATCGGTGTCGGACATGTCGCGCTCGTCGGGCTCGTTCCGGCCGGGATCGATCCGGTTTCGTTCGCACTCCTCGAGGCCGGGTTCGTCGCGCTCGTGCTCGCTTCGGCCCCGCGAACGGCGAGGGACGCTCGGATCGGCCACGCCGCGGCTGCGCTGGTGAGCGCTGGGGGTCTCGGGGGACTTGCCTGGGCCGTGCTGGGTCTGGGGGGCCGGCCGCTCTGGATGGCCGCCGTCGCGTCGCTCGCCGCGCTCGCCGGCGGCGTGTACGGTCTCCATCGATACGGACTCGTCTTCGTCCGCGACCGGGCGGGACGCGACCGTCCCGATTCCGGCCCGCGGCCGAGCGAGTCGACCGCCAACCCATCGACCGCGGCGACGGATCGCGTCGGTTCGTCGCCGCCGGACCCGGACTCGACATCCGACGCCGACACGCACTGATGACACGGAACACTGCCGATTCAGAGCGGACCGATTCACGACCATCACGGAGCGACGACGCTGTGGAGGCGTCGCCCGTCCGAACCCAGGCGGCAGCCAGAGCGGACCGGCTGGCCGAAGAGAACGCCCGCCTCCGGGCGGCGTACGCACGCTCGATGCAGGGGACCTACCGCCACACCGCACGCTGGCTCGCCGTCATCGGCGCGGTCGCCGTCCTCGGCGGCGGCCTGGTTCACCACGGCCGCCCCGTCCTGTTCGCCCTCGGCGCGACGGGTCTGTTCGGCGCGGTCCTCACTTACTATCTCACCCCCGGCCGGTTCGTCGCCGCCACCGTCGGCGACTGCGTCTCCGCCGCCGCCGCGGCGAACGCACAAGCCCTGGTCGACGACCTCGCACTCGAGGATGACCGCCGCTATCTCCCCGGCACCGATCCGTCGTCGGTCCGCCTGTTCGTCCCACAGCGGGCCGACAGCGACCCCCCGGCGGACGCCGCTGGGCCCTTCGTTACGCGGCCGGCGGAACGAGGACTCGTCCTCGAGCCGACCGGCGGGCGACTCCTCGCGGCGTTCGAGCGAACGCTCGATGGTCCGCTGCCGGCCGAGCCGACGGTCGCGGCGACGCGACTCGCCGACGGTCTCGTCGAACAGTTCGAACTCGCGAGCGAGGCCGATCCGGCGGTCGATCCCGACGACGGGCGAGCGACCGTCGCCGTCCACTCGGCCGTCTTCGGCGATGTCGACCGGTTCGACCATCCCGTCGCCTCCTTTCTCGCCGTCGGATTCGCCGCCGCCCTCGACCGCCCGGTCGACCTCGAGGTCGAGCCGGGCGCGGACCGATCCGAGTGGCTGATCACCTGTCGCTGGGACCCGGCGTGACGCTCCTCGTGACTCCGACCGCCCGCATCGCCGTCACTCCGCCGGGGACGCACCGTCGCCGCCGCTCGCCGCCTCCTGCTCGATTGCGGCCTCGGTCACCGGAACGTCGACGGACTCGATGACATCCGCGACCACATCGGCCGCGGCGACATCGCTCAGCCCGGCATCGGTCGTCAACACGAGGCGATGGGCCAGAACCGGTTCGGCCAGCGCTTTCACGTCGTCCGGGATGACGTACTCGCGACCGCGGATCGCGGCGCGTGCCTTGACGCCGTTGAGAGACGCGAGCGTCGCTCGCGGCGACGCTCCGTGAGCGACATCGGGATGTGCTCGTGTCGCCCCGGCGAGATCGACGAGATACTGTTTGACCGGGCGGGCGACGTGAACGCCGTCGGCGCGCTCCCGCGCTGTGAGTATCTCCTCGCGGTCGACCACCTGCTCGATCGCCGTCGGCCCGAGCATCGGCTCGTCGTCGAAGCGGTCGACGAGGGTCAATTCCGCGTCCTCGTCGGGGAGGTCGATCCGGTGTTTGAACTGGAAGCGGTCGCGCTGGGCCTCCGGGAGTTCGAAGACACCCTCCATCTCGATCGGGTTCTGCGTCGCGATGACCATGAACGGCCGCGGCAACGCGAGGGTCTCGCCACCGATGGTGACGTGGCGCTCCTGCATGGCCTCGAGTAGGGCGCTCTGGGTCTTCGGCGTCGCGCGGTTGATTTCGTCGGCGACGACGATGTTGGCGAAGACCGGCCCCCGCTGGAGTTCGAACGTCTCTCCGCTCTCCCGGTAGATCTCCGTGCCGGTGATATCCGCCGGCAGGATGTCGGGCGTCATCTGGATGCGATTGTACTCGAGGCCGCTCGCGCGGGCGAAGAGGTTCGCGAGCGTCGTCTTCGCCACGCCGGGAACCCCCTCGAGCAGGAGCTGTCTCTTATACA
>NZ_AOIJ01000057.1 GCF_000337175.1 Natrinema gari JCM 14663
CTCCCTCGCGCCATCAGAGATGTGTATAAGAGACAGGTGTCCGGTCTGTCGGGTCGTGTCGGTCACGGTCGGCCTTCGCTTCCGCCGCGCGACTCGAGCCCGTTCAGTCGACGGTATCGCGGTCATCGTCGTCCCGACGGATACGGTTACCGTCCCCTCTCACGCGCTGGACACGGTTATCGCCCCACTCGAGGCGTCGCCGTCGCACGACCGCGTTCCGCTCCGCGTCGGACGGGTGGGGCAGCGAGGACGATGGCTGCGCCGGCTGTCCCATCCCCTCGCCCGGGTCGGCGCGTCGGGTGCGGTCGCCGAACAGCAGTTGCCGGGCGTGTACCCCGATCGACCGAGCGCGTTGCCCGGACGCTACCGCGATCGCGACGACGCCGCCGACGCCGAGCAGTACCTGGAGCGGTCGGGCGTCGCGTATCGTCAGGATCGCCGCAGCCAGCGGCGGGAGGTCGGCGGCGTGCGAGACGTCCAGCAGGACGCGGTCGGAATCGGCGTACAGCTCCCGAACGAACCGACCGTTGTCCGGTCGGTCGAGCATCGCGTTGATCACGAGGCTGGGATCGCCGACCGCGACGACCCGTCCCCGACCGACGTCCTCCACGGTCGCGACCGGATGGGTGCCGAGTTGGTCGCCCGGCTCGAGCGAATCATCCTCGGGGGTCAAATAGGCGAGATCGCTCGTCGTTGCGAGCACCGTCGTGTTCTCCGCTCCCGGTTCGATCGCCGTCGCGTAGTTGAGCGTCAACCGGTCGACCCCGTCGGTCAGCGAGTGGTTCTCGACGCCGGTCGCGACCGGCATCGCCGGCCCGCCGTCGTTCTCGTACTCGTCGCGTAGCAGGCGGCCGTCCGCGCGGGCCGTCGCACCGACGTCGGCCAGTAGCTCGTTCCCGTTCTCGCCGGCGTTCTCGAGGACGACGAGCGTCCCGCCGTTCTCGACGAACGTCCTGATCCGCGCGGCTTCCGCGTCGGTGTAGGAGCTCGCCGGTGCGACGACGAACGCGACCGTTCCGTTGGCGGCGGCTGTGTCGGCAAACGCCCCGTATCTCGTCGACTCCCGGACGAGTTCGCTCTCGACGCCGGGCTCGGCCGCGATCTCGTTGCGGAGGTCGGTCGTACCGTCCCAGGTGGGGTTGTGCGGGCTGAACGCCGCCGTGGATGTCGCCGCGACGATCACCAGCGCGACGACGGTCACCAGCGTGAGCGCGAACAGGAGGACGCGGGGCCAGACGAGTTCACCGTCGTCGACCATGCCGGCGTCCCATCTCATGGGATCACCTCCAGCGGAAGCACTGCGAGCAGCCGGCGGGCGACGAGCAGGGCGAACCCGATGACTCCGAGTACCGTGAGCCACCTCAGCCGCGACCGCCACCTCGGCGTCACGTTGCCCGGCACGGTGAGTTCGGTGACGACGAGCAACCCGATCAACGAACACGTGAAGAACAGTTCGGCGGAGAGTGAACCGAACACTGACAGGAGGAGTACCGTCGCTACCATCCAGGCGAGCTGTCCACGGACGAACCGCATCCGACGCGGGGTCGCCATTCAGCGTCCATTCGGCCTCGAGAGCTCTAACTATGTGGTGAGTACCGAGCGGTAGGGGGTCACTATTCCCAGCGGGTGCGACGCTGTCCGGGGTCCGAACAGGTGCGATTGCGACGCTACCCGGAGCCCTAACGGGCGCAATATCTCCCGACGTGGGTTCGTACTACGGCTCTCCTCGCATACTGACCGTGAGGGGAGCACGGATACGACCCGTCAGAGGATCACGGATACTAACTCGGTAATACTAGATGAAACGTCACACCCGTTTCCGGACGGCCCGCTGCTGAACGGGGGTGATCGATCGGATCGGCCAAGTATTACGAACATATGGATGTAAACCATCGGATAGTCGTCCGTCAGGGTCGCCTCGAGACCGGTTCGCGGGACTCGTCGGAACGGCCCCGCGCCGATGGAGCGGCTCGAAAGTCAGTGGCGGGGACTCGTCCATACTACCTGTAGACTGACCATTCTCTAGAAATAGTTTTTGTGTTATATTTCTGCGATCGGCTTTCTCCTGCTATCGACTCCCGGTCGGTTCCGTCCCGGCGTCGGCGGCGACCGAACTGGAACCACGCAGACTGACCGTTGATGAGCGCTATCGGGATGTGATTGTCTCGAGGGGTGGGCGGCTCGAGGCTATACGACTGATCAGCCCGATTATCTTCAATCTGCGGGTTCGGTTCTACCATACGTATTCTGACTATCTTTCTATTCTGGTAGTTCTGTAGGTGGCCGGTCCCTTGAATCAGTGGTGGCCCGTCACCCTCCTCGTCGTAATGGCGACACTGCCGAGCGCGGGACGAGCGTCGGCCTCCGCTATGGGCTCACACACTTTCCCGTGGTGTCCTGCGAGCCGACTCGAGCGGACCCGAAAGCGATACGGCCCCCTTCTCCCTAGAGCAACCAATGAGTACCCTGTCGGGGAACTGGCGAGAGGCCATCGACGACGTGGACGCGGCGCTGATCGACGGCTATCAGAGCGGCTTCCCGATCGAAGAACGTCCGTTTCGCCGCGTCGCTACCGACCTTGGAATCGACGAAGCGGCGGCAGTCGACCGCGTCCACACCCTGCGGGAGACCGGCATCGTCCGTCGGTTCGGTGCGGTCCTCAACCCGCCCGTCATCGGTTCGTCGACGCTCGCGGCGGTCCAGGCTCCCGCGGACCGCTTCGACGAGATCGCGACGATCATCAACGACTACCGGCAGGTCAACCACAACTACGCCCGCGACCACGAGTGGAACATGTGGTTCGTCGTCACCGCTGGCTCGCAGGACGCTCGCGACGAGATTCTCACCGACATCCAGCGCCGTACCGGCTGTGACGTTCTGCCCCTGCCGATGCTGACGGAGTATTACATCGACCTCGAGTTCCCCGTCGTCAACGGCGACCGCTTCGCACGCGAATCGCTCGCGGGGCGGCTGGACTCCGCCGCGACCCGAATCAGCGAAGAAGCGACGGGCGATCTCTCCGCGCTCGAAGCCGACCTCCTACTCGAGATTCAGGACGGGTTCCCGCTGTCGACGACGCCGTACCGCGATATCGCCGACGAGATCGGCTATACTGTTGCGGACGTGCTCGCGGCCGTCGAGCGACTGCTCGAGCGCGGCTGTATCAAGCGCATCGGCTGCGTGATCAACCACGTCGTGACCGGGTTCGACGCTAACTGCATGGTTGTCTGGGACGTGCCCGACGAGTCCCTCGACGAGTGGGGCGAGCGGGTGGGCGGGCTGCCGTACGTCACCCTCTGTTACCACCGGCCCCGCCGACCCGACCAGCAGTGGTCGTACAACCTGTTTACGATGATCCACGGCCGCGATCCCGAGGCCGTCGACGCGAAGATCGACGAACTCGCCGCCGACTACCTCCCCGTCGACCACGAGCGCCTGTACTCGACCGAGACGCTGAAACAGACCGGCGCACGCTACGACGAGCTGGTCGGTCGCTGAGTCGTCCGCCGCGGACCGGGCTTAGGAGTTATCGCCGAGCGCGGTCCGGTCTTGATCGTTGAGTTCGCCGCGCCCCGTCTCGAGCAGTCGCCGATGTCTCGGCTGTCGCTTCTTTCAGCGAGGGGGCTGTTGAAACAGGTCACGGTCCGGTCCGCGAGGCGTACCACAGCCACGCGTCGAGTGATATCGCTGGAGTACAGGCCGGAGAGCGGTTCCCGCCTCCGTTTCGGAACTCGAGACCCCAGCCGTCGAATGAAATTCGGTCCCGCCCAGCGAGTCGGATCGGGTGTCGGGCGCACTGGCTCGAATACCCCGGGCGTCGAATGTAAGTACGCAAAATCGTCCGATAGATGCTCTTGGAACGGGTTTTGCGAATCTGAGCACCCCAACCGTCGAGTGAACTGTGATAGCGAGACATGCCCCTCGAGCGGCGGGTGACCTGTCAGCCACCCCGGGTGTCGAGTGAAATCTCCCGAAAAACGGGTTCGGCCCACCGAGCGACTCCGACCGTCGAGTACGGGCCCGATCTAACGGACCACCCCGACTGTCGAGTGAATTCCAGCCGTTACGTTCGATCGAGTTCCGAAAACCGGTTGTCGTCGTGAATAACGGCCTGTACGACGGACGGGTCCTCCAGGAGGTAGTAGTAATTCGTCACGCCGCTACTGTACCCGCGTCCGACCCGCTCGGTCCGTCCGAGAATATCGAGGAAGACCTGCTCGTCGAGTTTATCGCTCATTCGGCGCTGGGAGAGCGTTTCGATTCCGAGCGCGCTATCCGACGTAATGGTCTGATACGTCTCGTAAATCTCGCGGGTCGCGAACTCCTCCCGGTCGCTGTGTTGCTCCGCGAGCAGCGACAGCGCGTATACGGACGCCTTGATTTGTGTCGGTTGCCCCTCGAGCAGTTGGGAAAACCGATCGATATCGGCTCTCTCTCGAGCGTTCCGTACGTGCTCTTCGGTGACTTCCTCGGCGTCTCCGTCCTTCGCCAGTTCGCCGGCGTTCCGGAGGATATCGAGTGCTTTCCGCGCATCGCCGTGCTCTTGGGCGGCGAACGCGGCACTCAATGGGATGACGTCGTCCGAGAGAACGCCGTCTCTGAAGGCATCCTCGCGGTTCGACATGATTTCGCGGAGTTGATTCGCATCGTACGGCGGAAACACGAACTCACGGTCTTGCAGGCTGCTGAGGATTCGTTCGTCGAGCGATTCCTTGAACGAGATCTTGTTGCTGATCGCGATGATCCCTACGTTACAGGAGTCGAGCTTTCCGGCTTCCCCCGCGCGGGACAGTTGCATAAGGATCTCGCTGTCCTGGAGTTTGTCGATCTCGTCGAGAATGATGATCGCGACATCGTAACAGTGGTCGAGAATCGACCAAAAGCGCTCGTAGTAGACATCGGTCGATAATCCGGTAACGGGGATGCTGATGCCCGTCTCTTCCGGGTCGTTCAGCGTTTGTGCCAGATTGATCACGACACGCGTTTCGGTCTTCGTCTGCGTACAGTCGACGTATGCCCGCCCCAGCTCGGTCCCGTTTTCGACCGAATACTGCTGAGCACTCCTGGTGACGTGTTTCGCGACGAGCGATTTCCCAGTTCCCGTTTTCCCATAAATGAGCGTATTACGAGGTGACTGGCCTTTCACCGCAGGATGAATGCTCGAGGCGACGTTCTTGATTTCGCTGTCCCTGCCGATGATCCGGTCCTCGTTCGGCACGAGATCGATATCGAGGAGCTCCTTGCGGCTGAATATCGGGTCCTCCGTCGCCCAGAAGTCCTCGAGGGACCCGTTTTCGCCATCGGTGCCGTCTTCCATACCCGTCACGTACCGATGGGGGTTATTTATAGACTGGTGATTCGAAGACACCAGCCGTCGGATGTAGAGTACGGAAATCGATGCAACGAGGGCCTGTATAAACGATACCATACAGCGGCTGATTATCCTCATGTCGAGTGAATTGGAGCGCACAGACGCAGGATGTACAGTCCGCGATCAGCGGCTGAGCATCCCTCTTGGAAACACGTCTCGTGGGCACGCAGTGAAACGTACTCCCACACCCCAGGTGTCGAGTGTAGGTGTCCGAGAAGATGCCGTAGAGTTCCTAATAGGCGAGTCTACGGATGCCCCCCTTTCTTATCCGAGTGGGAATATTAGTGGAGTACGGTTACAGTTTCTAGCTATTAGTTATAAATCTTTCCCACTTTAGTTCTCCCTATTTGATGCTATCCGCTCGTCCGATACCTAATTGCTGTCTGAACCGGCCGTAATCGGACGCTCCCCTAGCTATTCGACCATCTACACTCGACACCCGGGGTGCGCGTGCTATCTCAAATCCCAGATACATAATGATCGATCGAAACGGAGTGAGTGACGGGTGTGAGTGACGGACGTGAATTGACAGCTACAAGACACAGCAAGACACGACTGAGAGAGGCAGCAAAACACGATCGAGAAACGAAACACGTGATCATCGTCTCGAGTCAAAACGGCTACATCGCCGTGGTGCTCCATCGCCGCGGTATATGATCACACGGATACACCGCCACCGTTTCGAGTTACACGGCCGTCGATATCGGTTCCGTCTATCGACCGCCGGTCACTCGAGCGCGTCGGCGACGAGTTCGATCGGCGTCGGCGGCTCCGCCGGGGCGTCGGGTCTGTTCTCGAGTTGGGTCCGACAGGAGGCACCGGGGGCGACGACGCGGTCGCCCGCGCTGTCCGCGACCTGGTCGTACAGAATGCCGGCGATGGCGTCGCTCATCGAGGCGTGTTCGGACTCGTAGCCGAAACTGCCGGCCATGCCACAGCAGCCCGAATCGAGCGGGTCGACCGCGTAGCCGGCCCGCCGGAGGACGCCGACGGCGTGGTGATCCTTGGCCACCGACTTCTGGTGACAGTGGCCGTGATAGATCAGGTCGTCGGTCGCCGCACGCTCGTCGAACGCGATGGCCGCGTCCAGGCGGAACGTATCGACATACTCGCAGACGCCGTAGGTCGCGTCTGCGAGCGTCTCGGCGGCCGCCGAGGGAAGCAGATCGCGGTAATCGGACTGGAACATGACGGCATCGGAGGGCTCGATGACGACCACGTCCCAGCCGTTGGCCACCCGTGGTGCGAGCGCGTCGACGTTCTCGCGGGCGGCGTCTGCCGCCTGCTCGAGGAAGCCCTTCGAGAACGCCGGGCGGCCCGTATCGCCGAGGTCGTCGGGGACAGTGACGTGGACGCCGGCGGCCTCGAGCACGCGGACGGCGGCCCGTCCGGCCTCGGGATGGCTGTAGTTGGTGTAGGTATCGGGATAGAGGACGGCCTTGCGGGCGGCATCGGCTTCGCGCACGCGAGCGCCGCCTCGCGTCTCGAACCAGTCACGGAACGTCGTCCCGTGAAACGTCGGCAGCGGTCGGTCGGCATCGATGCCGAGGGTCACCTCGAGCACCTTGCGTGCGCCCGGAAGCTTCGGCAGGGCGTTCGAGAGCGGGGTGAGTTTGCTCCCCCATCGCGAGAGGCGTCCGACGTTGGCGAAGAGCCGATCCCGGAGCGTCGCGCCGTTTCGCTGGTGATACTCGTGGGTGACCTCGGCCTTGAGCTTCGCCATGTCGACTTCGCTCGGACAGTCGATAGCACAGCCCTTGCAGCCGATACACAGCCCCATCACTTCTTCGACGAATTCGTCGGAGACAGCCTCGCCGGGCTCGAGATCGCCGCTCATCGCCTGTCGGAGCGCGTTCGCCCGTCCCCGGGTCGCCGTGATCTCCTCGTGACTCGCCCGGTAGGTCGGACACATCACGCCGCCCGTCGTCTCCTGTTCGCCGCGACAGCCACCGCAGCCGTGACAGAGTTCGACCATCCCCTGCATGCCGTTGTCAGTATCCCACTCGAGGACGGGCTCGAAACCCGCATCGAACTCGTAGTCGGGATCGAACCGCAGGTTCTCCCGCAGGTCAGTGGGCTCGTCCTCGCGGAAGACGACCTGGCCCGGGTTGAGAAGCCAGTCGGGGTCGAACGCCGTTTTGAGGCTCTGAAACGTGTCCCAGAGCTCGTCGCCGTAGCGTTTCCGGTTCCACTGGGTGCGGGCCCGGCCGTCGCCGTGTTCGCCCGAGACTGACCCTCCCAACTCGACCACGAGGTCGGTCACGTCGTCCGCGATGCCGTGGAGTTGCTCGAGGCCGACCTCGGTCTTCGTGTTCACCAGCGGCCGGACGTGGAGCACGCCGGGGCCGGCGTGGGCGTAGAAACTGGCGTAGGTGTCGTGTCGTTCGAGGATCGCTTCGAACTCCGCGACGAACTCGGGGAGCTTCGCCGGCGGGATCGCGGTGTCCTCGATGAAGCTGATATGCTTCGCGTCGGTCGTCCGCGAGAGCAGGATCGGGAGGCCGGACTTGCGGAGCTTCCAGAGCTTCGCGCGCTCGGCCTCGTCGTAGGCCTCGAGCGCCTCGAGCGCGAGGGGATCGGCGTCGTTGGCTGGGGCGTCGTCGGCCGGCTCCCCCGCCGGCGTCGCCGACGGCACGCGGTCGGCCAGCAGGCCCGCGACCTGCTTCTCACCGTGGGCCGTCTCCTCGGCGTAGAACTCCACGAGCAGGACGGCGTTGGTCCCGGCGGGCAGCATCTCGGTGACTGGCCCGAACTCCGCGGTATCGCGCGCCAGATCGAGCAACACGTCGTCTAGCACCTCGACCGCCGCGGGGTCGTGTGCGAGGATCGGCTCGACGTCCCGCATCGCCTCATGGAGGTCGCGGTAGCACAGCAGGGCGACGGCCTTCGTCTCGGGGACCGGCTCGAGCGAGACGGTCGCTTCGGTGACGATCGCTAGGGTTCCCTCGCTGCCGGCGAGCAGGCGCGCGAGGTTGACAGTCCCCGGCTCGCCGGTGTCTTCACCGCCGGGAAGGTCCTCGCCGCGGGCCTCGGCGACGAGCCGGTCGAGGTTGTAGCCGGACACGTTGCGCTTGAGATCGGGATACGTGTCCGCGATGCGATCCGCATCCTCCGCGAGGATACGCTCGACCGCGGCGTAGATTCGGCTCTCGAGGTCGCCGTCGGGGTCGGCCCGATCGCCGATCTCCGCGACGGTGACCTCGCCGAACCGGGTCACGGTGCCGTCGGCGAGGACGACTTCGACCCCTTCGATATAGGCGTCGGTTTTGCCGTACTGCAGCGAGTGCGACCCGGTCGAGTTGTTGCCGATCGCGCCGCCGATGGCGCTCTTGTCGCCCCACGCGGGATCGGGTGCGAACTTGAGATCGTGGGGTGTGAGGGTCTCGTTGAGCGTCCCGAGGATCGTCCCGGGCTGGACCGTCGCGGTCCGGGCGTTTGGATCGATCTCGAGGATGTCGTTCATGTACCGCGTGAAGTCGAGCACGACGGCCCGGTTGACCGTCTGCCCGGCGAGGCTCGTCCCGCCACCTCGCGGGAGGACCGGAATCCGCCGTTCCGCACAGTACTCGAGGATGCCCGCGACGTCGGCGGTCGACTCGGGGAAGGCGACGGCGATCGGCGTCCGCTCGTAGGCGCTCGCATCGGTCGCGTACAGTTCGCGGGAGTAGGAGTCGGCCCGGACCTCGCAGTCGCCGACCGTCTCGAGGTCAGCGACCAGGGCCGGGCGATCGACGTCGTCGCTCCGATAGTCGTAGTTCGCTCGCCGGTCGGCGGCCGGGTCGGCGCTCGGCTCCAGGGACATACCTCACCCTTACGCAGGCGCAGCTAAAAGTACCCGCGTTCCGACGATTCGTCGCGGCTCTCCCGCGCCATATCGGAGTCGTCTACCCGGGCATCGGACCCGTCATATCGCTCGGCGGGAAACGGTGATGGCCGGCTGGCGGATCTCGAACCACCCGGCCGATACGCGAGCGTTTCGATGCCCGCGACGATGACCGAATCCGAAAGTGGCCCCGTCGTTTTTCCACGTGCGCCCCCGGGGCCGCCGCCCGACCGGCGGGCGGTATCCCTTCTACCCGCGGCGTCGAAACAAACGATTTGCCTAACTAGTTGGGGATACACTTCGTGACGAACCCGTCCCGTAACGCGGCGACCGACGACGGCAGCGTTACGCGTCGTCGCCCCACTCGCCGCTCATGCCGACGCGCTCGCCGTCTTCCCAGACGTAGTAGCCCTCGCCGGTCTTCTTGCCGAGCTTGCCCGCACGGACCTTCCGGCGCAGTGACTGGGGTGGCTTGAACCGCTCGCCGAGCTCTTTGCGGAGGTGTTCCGCGATGTGCAGACGAACGTCCAGCCCGACGTGGTCGGTCAACTCGAGGGGGCCCATCGGGTGGCCGTAGCCGATCGACATCCCCTCGTCGATGTCGGCCGGGCTGGCGACGCCCTGCTCGACCATCCGGATCGCCTCGAGCCCCAGCGCCAGTCCCAGCCGAGACGTGGCGAAGCCGGCGGTGTCCCGAACGACCACGTCCTCCTTGTCGATACCCCGGACGTAGTCGACGGCGAACGCCTCGGTCCGCTCGTCGGTCTGCTCGGCGATGACGATCTCGACGAGGTCCATGATATGCGGCGGGTTGAAGAAGTGCAGCCCTACCGCCCGCTCGGGATGCTCGAGGGCGCTTGCCATCTCGGTCACCGACAGCGAGGATGTGTTCGACGCGATGACCGTCTCCTCGCTCGCCGCGTCTTCGATGTCCGCGAAGACCTCCTGTTTGAGGTCCATGTCCTCCGGTACCGCTTCGACGACGAGGTCGGCGTCCGCGACCGCGCCGGCGAGGTCGGTCGTCCCCTCGATGCGCTCGAGGGTCGCTTCCATCTCGTCCGCGGTGAGTTTGTCCCGGTCGACACCGCCCTGGAGGTTCTCGCGGATTCCCTCGAGTCCGTCTTCGACGAGGGGCGCTTCGATGTCCCGCAGGACCACGTCGTGGCCCGCCATCGCGGAGACCTGTGCGATTCCGTGACCCATGCTACCGGCTCCGAGAACTGCGATTCGCATGTGTGGGGCCACAGCGGAAACGGTCAAAAGCGTTCCCGTTCGAACAACTGCGCCCCGTGGCCGCGCCCCGTCTCGTCCCTTCCATCCGCGAACACAGCGCGTGCCGTCGGCCGTGCTCGAGTCCGACGAGGGATGAGCAGCGGACAGGACGGTATGACCACGCACCGCTTCGCAAGCACGTATCCGGAGCACGAACAATCAAACGAAATATGTGTTTGCAGGAGCTATTTGAGCACGGATGATTGTCCCGCGCCGACTCCGAACGCTCGTCACAGTCGGCGTCTACGCCCTTTTCATCTTTATCCCTGGATTCGGGCTCGTAGCGGAGCCGACCGACGTACTGGTCGCGCTTCCGATCGGCTGTGGCTCACTGCTTCTCGTCCATGCAGTGACGACGAATCAACTCGACGAACTCGGGTATGCGATCATGGGCCTGTACGCAGCGCTTCTCCTCACCTCAGTGAGTCTCAGTCTCATGTCCGTGATCGCTCCTAATGTCGTTCCGTCCGATCTCGTCGGGACAACGGGACCGGTCGGCGTGACAACCGTACTGGTCGGCGGCTATCTGCTCGCGATGCGAGAACACGGGCTGCAGACGGTGCCGCCGCGCCACGGGAACTGAAAGCACCGCTCGAACGGAGCTCCTTTAGTGTCGGAGCGAGTCAGTCAGTACCAATGAGCGATCGCCAGCCAGTCGTCGTCCAGGCAGTCAGAACGCCGCAAGGGAAACACGGTGGCGTCTTCGCCGAAACCGGCAGCGAGGAGCTGTCGGTCCCGCTCGTCGACGAGCTGCTCGAGCGCACGGGCCTCTCGGGCGAGGACGTCGACGACATCCGGTGGGGGTGTGCCAAGCAGGTCAACGAGCAAAGCAACAACATCGCGCGGGTGATCGCCCTCCTGTCGGACTTGGGCGAGGGCGTCCCCGGTACTACGATCGACCGGCTCTGTGCCTCCTCGGCGGAGGCGATCATGAGCGCCAGCGACGCGATCCGGGCGGGCCAGCGCGATGTCATCGTCGCCGGCGGCGTCGAGAACATGTCCCGCAACGAGCGCCGGAAGGGGATCGACTCCTACGACGGCATCGCCGAGCAGTACGACGCGGCCGGGCTCGCGATGGGCCAGACCGCCGAAACCGTCGCCGAGGAGTTCGACATCAGTCGGGACCAGCAGGACGCGTACGGCGCGCGCAGCCAGCAACGGGCCTGCGAGGCCACCGCGGCGGGCGCGTTCGACGCGGAGATCGTCCCCATCGAGACGGCGGACGCGCTCGTCGAGGAGGACGAAGGCCTCCGCCCCGGAACGACCAAAGAGACGATCGCCGACCTCCCGCCGGCGTTCCGCGAGGAGGGCACCGTCACCGCCGCCAACGCTTCGCAGGTCTCCGACGGCGCTGCCGGCGTCCTCATTACGAGCCGCGAGTTCGCCGAACGGGAGGGCCTCGAGATCATGGCCGAGGTCGAGGACCACAACGTCGCCGGCGTCGACCCGACGATCATGGGGATCGGTCCGGTCCCCGCAGTCCGGGATATCTGGGATCGAAACGGCCGGTCGGCCGACGACTACGATCTCGTGGAGCTTAACGAGGCCTTCGCCAGCCAGACGATCTACTGCCGGGACGAACTCGGCTTCGATGACGACCGGGTCAACGTCAACGGCGGCGCGATCGCCATCGGCCACCCGCTCGGTGCGTCGGGCGCTCGCCTCCCTGTCACGCTGATCCACGAACTGCAGCGTCGGGGCGGCGGCCTCGGCCTCTCGACGATGTGCGTCGGCTACGGGCAGGGTGCGGCGATCGAGTTCCGTGTTCCCGAGCCGTAGGCTCGAGTCGGCAGTCGATCGCGTCTCGGCCCCGAAACCGACGGCGGCCGTCGGGACGGGGTACTGTCCGACACCAGGCCGTCTCCGTCCGACGGGCTCGCTCGCGGCCGATTAGAGGATCTGGTCGGCGATGATGTTCTTCTGGATCTCGCTGGTACCCTCGTAGATCTTCGTGATGCGGGCGTCGCGGTAGTAGCGCTCGGCGGGGTAGTCCGTGACGTAGCCCGAGCCGCCGTGGACCTGAATCCCCTCGTCGGCGACTTCGACTGAGATCTCGCTCGCGAAGTACTTCGCCATGCTCGAGTACTGCGCGGCGACGTCCTGGTTTTCCTGCTCGACCTGGGTCGCGGCGCGGTAGGTCAGCGAGCGAGCGGCCTCGACCTTGGTGGCCATCTCGGCGATCTTGTGCTGGATGGCCTGGAAGTCCGAGATCTTTTGGTCGAACTGCTCGCGCTGGGTGGCGTACTCGATGGCGGCATCGAGTGCACCCTGGGCGGCACCGACGGCCTGAGCGGCGACGCTGGTCCGGCCGGAGGCGAAGAACTCCATCAGCTGGTAGAAGCCCTTGTCGACCTCGCCGATGACGTTCTCCTCGGGGACGCGAACGTCGTCGACGACGACCTCCGCGAGGTCGGAGGCGCGAATACCCAGCTTGTTGGTGATCTTGTCGGTCTCGATGCCGTCGCGGTCCATCTCGACGAGGAAGGCGGTGATGCCCTTGTGGCCCTCGCCGGGGCTGGTCTTGGCCATCAGGACGCCGACATCGGCGACGGTGCCGTTGGTGATCCACATCTTGTTGCCGTTGAGGACGTACTCGTCGCCGTCCTTCTCGGCGACCGTCTCGATGCCGGCGACGTTCGAGCCGTGGGCGGGCTCGGAGATCATCGAACAGGAGGCGGTCTCCCCGTTGGCGATTTTGGGCAGCCACTCCGCTTTCATCCAGTCGTCCCCGAACTCGATGATCATGTCCGTTCCGAAGCCGGCGGAGCCGACGGCCGAGCCGATACCGGGGTCGGCACGCCAGAGCTCTTCGGTGACGATCGTCGAGGAAATCTTGTCCATCCCGGCACCGTCGTATTCGATCGGGATGTTCGGCGCGACGAAGTCGTATTCAGCGGCCTTCCTGCGCAGTTCTTCGGGATACTTGTGCTCGCGGTCGTGTTCCTCGGCGACCGGTTTCAGCTCGTTTTCGCCGAATTCGCGGACGGCGTCACGGATCGCCTCGTGCTCGGCGGACAGCTGGAATACCATATCGTTTGCTTGGTGTCGTCTTACAAAGTAGCTTCGGATACACCCGACATTTGTTTCTGTTAATCCTGTCGCTGTGTCGACTGCGCAGCGGAAACGGATCGGCGTTCGATGCGGTCCCGGAACCCGCAATGCCTACTCGTCGCGGAGTTCGAACTTCTGGACCTTGCCGGTCGTCGTTCGGGGAAGCTCCTGGACGAACTCGACTTCGCGGGGGGGTTTGTACTCCGCGAGGTTCGTCAGGCAGTACTGTTTGATATCTTCTGGGGTCGCGTCGGCGTCGGGTGTGGGGACGATAAATGCCTTGACGGTCTCCCCGCGGCGGTCGTCCGGAATCCCGACCACTGCGGCGTCGGCGACGTCCTCGTGTTCGAACAGCAACTCCTCGACTTCGCGCGGATAGACGTTGTAGCCGCCGGTGACGATCATGTGCTTCTCGCGATCAACGATGTAGAAGAAGTCGTCCTCGTCCCAGTAGCCGATGTCTCCGGTGTGGAACCACCGCTTGCCGTCCGCCTCGGTAAACGCCTCCTCGTTGGCCTCGGGGAGCCCGTAGTACTCCTTCATCACGTTGGGGCCGTGGATGACCAACTCGCCCGTGATCTCGTGGAGGTCAGCCGCCTCCTCGTCGATCGGTCCCTCCGCGACGCGGGGTACTTCCTCGAAGTGCTCGTCTACGATCTTCGCCTCGACGCCCTCGAGCGGTTGCCCGATGCTGCCCTTCCGACGCGCGTCGTTCGTGTTGGCGTGGGTGACCGGACTCGTCTCGGTCAGGCCATAGCCCTCGTTGAGTTGGACGTCCCACAGCTCCTCGAACCGGTCGAGGACCTCGAGCGGGAGACTCGCGCCCCCGGAGTTGGCAAAGCGCAGCGCCTCGAACTCGTACTCGGCGGCATCGGGCTGGTTGATCATGTCGTTGAACATCGCGGGAACGGCGAACATGATCGTGATCTCGTCGTCCTCGAGTTGGTCCATGACCGTCGGGGCGTCCCACTCGGGCACGGGGTAGTAGGTCCCGCCGCTGTACATCGCACCGTTCATGACGACGGACATGCCATAGATGTGGAACAGCGGAAGCGTGCCGATGAGCCGGTCGGACGCTTGGAACCCGCCCGGCGGGACGCTGGCGTTGGCCCGCGTCGTAAAGGCCAAATTGTGGTGGGTCAACAGAACGCCCTTCGGCGTGCCGGTCGTCCCCGAGGTGTACGGCTGGACCGCGACATCGTCGTCAGCACGCTCGACGATCGCTTTGGTGTCGTCCGCGAGGAAGTCGTCGAACGCGGTGGCACCCTCGACGGCTGCCCCCACGCTGATCACCTGTTCGACCGCGGTGTCGTCTTGCACCTCGAGAACGTTGGGGACGAGGTCCGCCAGCGAGACGACCGCTTTCGCCCCGCTGTCGCTCAGCATGTGGCTGATCTCGCGGGCCTTGTACTGGGGATTCATCGGGACGATGATCCCGCCGGCGCGGAGCGTGCCGTAGAAGGCGGTGACGAACTGCGGCAGGTTCGGGAGATAGACTCCGACGCGGTCGCCCTCGCCGATGCCGCGGTCCTCGAGCGCCTGTGCGAACTGCCCCGCTCGCTCCCAGAACTCCTCGTAGGTCCGTTCGGACCCCTGATACGCGATCGCGGCCGAATCGGGGTTCGCTTGCACGGTCTCGCCGACTTCCCTCACGAGATTTGTCATACCTTGTGTATGGTTGTCTGAGGCCCACAAAAGGGTTGTTACTCGGTAATTACATTTACTTCGGTTGTTCCCGAAACCGGGAGCGATACCCGGTCGCGGAGCGGTTAGTCGAGGGTCGATGTGTCGGGATGGGGCCCAGATTCGGGGTCGGTCGGTCGCTCATAGCCGACGACGTATCGAGCGTGTGCCAACACGCCGACGATCGCAGCCGCGGCAACGATTTGGACCCCGACGTGGACGATCGAGCCGAACATCGCACAGAGCGTGGCAGCGATGTAGAGGCCGCGGGCCGGTGCCGAGAGTTCTCGAGCCCCGTCGAAACCGATCGTCGCGACAATCAGGCCGACGGTGCCGGCGAGTACCACGGGGAAGGCGATGAGGGTCTCCCGTGACCAGTAGATCAGACTCTCGTTCGCGATGAACGCATAGGGAATGACGAATCCGGGAGCGCCGAGTCGAAGCGCCTGTTTACACGAATCGAGGAAGTTCGCGCCCGCGATTCGCGATCCGATGGCGACCGAAATCGCGACCGGTGGAGTGATCGCCGACAGCATCGCGAAGTAGAACACGAACATGTGCGTCGCGATCGGTGGTGTTCCGAGCTCGGTGATCGGTTTCGCGACCAGAATGGCCACGAGGATGTACGCCGCGGGTGTCGGCATCCCCAGCCCGAACAGGATACTGGCGATCATCGCGAGGACCAACACGACGAACAGTCCCCCGCCGAAGCCGAGCAGACTCACGTCGCCGAGGCTAACGATCGATGTCGCAACGCGGGCCGTCAGTCCCGTCCCCTCGAGCAGTTTGACGATCACGCCCATGGCCGCGAGGACGCCGACCAGCGGTGCCATGTCGACGCCGCCCTGTTTGAACCCGTCGACGGTCTGCTTGCTCGTCGCGACGAGGTTCCCAAGCAGGTCGTCGCCCCGTACTTCTCGACCGAGGATTTCGGCTGTCACTTCGTCAGAACCGATGCCGACGACACCGACGACGAAGTTCCGAACGAACATCACGCCGACGATCGCGAAGATCGTATTCATGCCTGCTGACAACGGTGTGTACCGCAAATAAACGAGCGTGTACAGGAGGACGCCCATCGGGACCGTGAAGTGGATCCCTTTGAGGAGGAGTCGCCACCTGAACGACGAGAGGTCGTTCGAGATCCAGCCGAACTTGAGGATCGTGAAATGAACCGCGAGACAGACGCTGAAGTAGAACAGCGCCGCCGGAATGATCCCCGCCCGAACGATGTCCAAATACGGGACCTGAACGATGTCAGCCATCAGGAACGCGGCCACGCCCATCACCGGCGGCAGCATCTGGCCGCCCGCGGAGGCGACCGCCTCGATCGACGCGGCGATGTCGTCGCTGACGCCCTGATCTTTGATCATCGGAATCGTGAAACTGCCCGTCGTCGCGGTGTTTGCCGCCGCACTCCCGGTGATCGAGCCCATGATCATACTCGAGATGACGGCGATCTGGACGACGCCGGTCCGGAGGCTCGTCCCGAGTTCCGTCCCGATCTCGCGGACGAACTCCATCAATCCGAACGCCTTCGCGATCCCGGCGAACATGATGAAGATCGCGACCCACGTCGACCCGATACCCATGAGCGTCTCGTGATAGACGCCACTGATCCCGATCGCGCCGTTCTCGGCGATCTGTTCCCAGCTTTGTCCCGAGTGCTGGAAGACGCCGAACAGTCGTGGACCGACTGCAGCATGGGCGTACGCGATCGCCGCGACGGCAACGGCCGCGATCACGGTCCCGAACGCCCGCCGAGTGGTATCGATCGCCAGCGCGATCAGGACGACGCCGACGAGGTGATCGGTGGTGGTGTAGCCGAGGATATATGCGTCCTCGTCGAGCCGCGTGAAGTTCGTGTAGACGTGATACATCGTGAGCAACGCCACGACCGCGAGGGCGAGGGCGGCGTACGGATCGATCCGCTCCCAGGCCCGCCGCACTCGCTCGAGTCCATCGCCGGCGCTTCCGCCGGTCGTCGAGGAGTCCGCTGCGGCGAAATCACCGTCGGCGTTCTCGTTGCGGAACGTTCTGTGAGCGTAGTCGAGGTAGTACAGCGCGATCCCAATGCCGAAGAAGAGGATCATGTACCGTGCGTCCCGCTTTATCCATCCTGGTTCCGGGACGAGTCCGCTGAGGGGCCACCCGCCTACGAGGGACACGGCGTACACGACAGTGTATCCCGTTAGGATGACCCCCAATCCATACACGAGGAGCCCGAGGGCAACCTCGAATCGCCCACGCTCGGAATATGTATCAGACATCGGTCCCGTTAGTTACCGCCGTCGGCGATGAAGAACCACGGCAGATCGTAGAAGTGGACGATCTGTGCCATCTCGAAGTCGAGTGCACTGTAGTTGCCAGCCCCGTCTTGGACCTCCTGTGCCGACCAGTTCTGGATGTACACCATCTCGGCGTCCTCCTGGTCGAGCGCACCGAGGTTGGCCTCGGTTCCCTGGCTGGTCTGGGCCTCGACGAACAGGTCGTCGGTCCCGTCGTTGACGGCGCTGGCCATCCCCTGGTTGGCGGTGTATGCCGTTGTCGTCGATGTCGATGTCCGCATCCGAACGTTGGTGTCACCGGTGGCTCCGCCGCTTGCGCTGCCGCCGGCGCGCTCGAACTCGTCGCCCCAGATGCCGATCTCCTCGTAGAAGTCGGCCGCGGCGTCATGGAAGGGCACTCCGTCATACATGTTTTCGATCCAGAACTCCTCGTCCTCGTAGGTAGCCAGGACACCGTTGTATTCCGCCAGTTCCTGTTTCTGTTCGTACAGCGTCTCGAGGAACGTATAGACCGTATCGTACTCGAGGTCGGCCCGGGAGACGAAGTTGTACGCGAAGGTCGGCGCGGGGACCTCGTCGGGGGCGTCGACGTTGTCGATCTGGCCTGTCTCGGCCGGCTGAATCAGCAGCCGGTCGTCGTCGTTCCAGGCTTGCTCGGTCTCGTCGGTCACATCGAGCACGCGGAGATCGTCGACCGTACTCGCCGTCTGCTGGAGCCAGCTGGGAACGATCGAGAAGTTCATCAGCGTCCCGACGCCGACATCGAGTTGGTTCTCGTTGATCGCGTTGCCCTGTTCGCCGTAGCTCGTACTCGCACGATCGTAGCCGTCGGTTGCATGCTCCAGCGCACGCTCGAGTGCCGGAGCGGTTCCCGACCCCGTCGGCGTCGGCGACACCGCCGTATTCTCACCGATATCGGAGAGGGTCTCGAGGTTCTGACCGCTACCGCTGTTCGTCTCACCGCCGATACAACCGGCGAGAGCCGTTGTGGCTCCAACACCAGTGGCTGCGAGGACTGATCTGCGAGTCATGCTCCTATCCGTGAACTTGTGCCTGTTCGCCATGCCACATTCCTTCATAGTTTCGTATTATAATACTTCCGCTATCAGTCGATCCGCCGCCGGCCGAGATATGAGACGACCAGAACCGAGCCACACCGAACTCTAACCGACCGGTCTGGGATGCGGACTATCCCTCAGAGCACTACGCGTTATCCGTCCACGGACGGCCGCCCGATGCCATCTCGCTGACCGGTCATGTGACAACTAGTATCGCAATACCTATTGTGCCATTTGCATACGTCTAGGTATGCTGGATTTCGTTCAGCTCGAGGCAGACCTCGGCCAAGAAGAGCGGATGATCCGGGACACGGCCCGCGAATTCGTCAACGAACACGTCAAGCCCGACATCGGCGAGCATTTCGAACAGGGGACGTTCCCCAAGGAACTCATTCCGAAGATGGGTGAGCTCGGCTTCTACGCCCCCAATCTCGAGGGCTATGGCTCGCCGAACGTCTCGGAGACGGCCTACGGCCTGTTGATGCAGGAACTCGAGGCGGGCGACTCGGGGCTGCGATCGATGGCGTCGGTGCAGGGTGCGCTCGTCATGTACCCGATCCACGCCTACGGGAGCGAGGAACAGAAAGCGGAGTGGCTGCCGGAGATGGGCCGCGGCGAGGCGATCGGCTGTTTCGGCCTCACCGAACCCGAACACGGCTCGAACCCGTCGGCGATGGAGACCCGCGCCGAGCGTGACGGCGACGGCTACGTCCTGAACGGCTCGAAGACGTGGATTACGAACTCGCCGATCGCCGACGTTGCGATCGTCTGGGCCCGCGACAAATCGACCGCGGACGATCCCGTTCGCGGGTTCCTCGTCGAAACCGACCGCGACGGCGTCACGACCAACAAGATCGACGACAAGCTCTCGCTGCGGGCCTCGATCACGGGCGAAATCGGACTGAACGACGTCCACGTGCCCGAGGAGAACGTCCTCCCGGGCGTCGAGGGGATGAAGGGGCCGCTGTCCTGTCTCACGCAGGCTCGCTACGGCATCGCCTGGGGTGCGGTCGGCGCGGCCCGGGACTGCTTCGAGGAGGCCCGCCAGTACGCGACGGATCGCGACCAGTTCGGCGGCCCGATCGGTCGGTTCCAGCTCCAGCAGCGCAAGCTCGCGGAGATGGGGACCCAGATCACGCTGGCGCAACTGCTGGCCCACCGACTCGCCGAACTCAAAGAGCGCGGTGAGATGCGACCACAGCACGTCTCGATGTCGAAGCGAAACAACGTGCGGATGGCCCGGAACCAGGCCCGGATCGCCCGGGAAATGCTCGGCGGGAACGGTATCACGACGGACTACTCGCCGATGCGTCACATGTCCAACATGGAGACGGTCTACACCTACGAGGGCACCCACGACATTCATACGCTCGTTCTCGGCGAGGAGTTCACCGGCATCCCCGCCTACCGGTAACCACCGACCGTTCGAACCCCTTTCCGCTTCTCGATCGCGTCCGTCTTCCGCACTCAGCGCCCAGCACGTCCGCTCGCCCCACCGGGCCGAGTCGAATCCGGAACGCCCGTTCCGCTCGGTGACATCCGAATCCCAGTATCCGGAACATTGATTGCGACGTGCGAAGAGTGTCGCGTATGGGTACGGATGGGGACGAGACCGGCGGAACGGGCGTCTCGACGACGCGGAAAACGTTTGCACTCCTCGAGGCGCTCAAAGACGAAGAGGGCGTCACGATCGCGGCGCTCACCGAGCGGACGGACCTCCCAAAGAGCACCGTCTACCGTCACCTCCAGACGCTGACCGATCTGGGGTACGTGATCGAGCGCGACGGGGCGTACTACGTCGGTTTCCGCTTCGTCGAACTCGGCGAGCAAGCCCGCTCCCGGAAAGTGGGATACACGGCGGCCAAGCGAGCCGTGTTCGAACTCGGTCAGGAGACGGACGAACGAGCGGTGTTCATCGTCGAAGAGGCCAGCGAGGCCGTCTACGTCCATCGCTACGGTAGCCTCTCGAACACGATGATCGGCCACCGGCGGCCGCTGCACTCGATGGCATCGGGCAAAGTCATTCTCGCAGAGTGGGACGACGCCGCGGTCGCCGACTACATCGACGACATCGGCCTCGAGACGATCACGCCGAACACGATCACCGATCCCGACGCGCTGTTCGACGAACTCGAGCGAATCCGCGGTCGGGGATACGGGGTAAACAATCAGGAACACATGGAAGGGCTTCGCGGGGTTGCCGTCCCGGTCTATACGCCCGACGACGACTTCCTCGGGTCGCTGGCCGTCTTCGGACCGACCAGTCGATTCAGCGACGACTACGTCCACGACGAACTTCCGACGCGACTGCGGAACAAAGCCGGCGAGATCAAGGTGACCCTCGCCTACGGCTAACCGGCCCGCGAGTATCGGTCGCGGCCATCCTCGTCCAGCCGAGCGTTTCACCGACCGAAACGCGGACGGCGAAAACCGATCGCCCAGGTCGATGGATGCTCGTCCCACGGCGCTTCTTTTGCCGCGCGGAACCTCTGTTCCAGAATACGGCCGAGCGGTTTCGCATACTGGAATAGCGTTTCATACTGGAACGTTGTTTCCTCAATTCTCGTCCGCGCGTAACGGCGCAGTCGATTCCGAGCCACCGGCCGTGTTTCCCCGTCGAGATCCGTGCTCAACTGCCTATCTGCAGTGTATGTCCGGTACTTGTCTCGAGATCCAGTCACCGTTCTCGGAACAGTGTTCCGCTCCCATTCCAGGAGGGCTAATTACCACAAAATATTACGATTCGATCCGTTAGTTGGGGTGTGAAGCTCGGCGACCGATCGACTCGGCTATCCGGACCCGTCCCCTCGACCGGACCCGACCGAGGGTTTATGAGTCAACCCGCGGCCAACGGTGGTATGTCGGATCATCTCCGACGATCGCGACGGATAGTTCTCCGAACAGTCGGTGCCCTGGGTACGGGAGCGGTCACCGCAGTGACGACTGCCGGCGTGACATCCGGACAGTCCGCCGACCGACCCGATCACGCGACGACCCCGAGACGTGGGCGACCACGCTCTCGAGGGGCGTCATCGTCGGCCGATGGCGGGATCGGCGATCGCCTCGATGGCACCGATCTGTACATCGGTGTCGTCGACCGCATCGTTGACGGGGAGCACGTCGTCCTCCTGTTGGAAGACGGCGAATCGGTCGTCGAGCAACTCGTGCTACCGGTCGACCGCTTCGCTACTATCGCGCCGGACGACATCCTGCTGGCTGTCGCTACGGACGGTCAGTTGCATGCGTCCCGACGCGTTCCCTCGAAACCGAACGGGTGTCCCGATCCGGATTTCCAACGGCTCCCGTCCGACGGGTGAGACGACCACCACTCGACTATCGTTCCAACTGCAACGGGTCACACTGATCGCACAGCGGTCGTGCGATCAGGTGTGCAGTGATTCAGTGGCTACCATAGCCGGCCACCGCGGTGCGTCCGTCCGCTCTCGGATCCGGTCACTGCCGGTCGTGTCTTGCCGCTATCGATGGGTGTGACCCAATTACACTGGCCGGAACCAGCAAGTACAACGCGTAATGCTCGGTGTCGCCTGGATCGAACTACGATGACGGAACCATCCCCGCTCGAGATCGGGTTCGATCGGCCGGGTCCCGCCAGCCTCCGCGCCGCGTTTTTCGGCGTCTGGTTCGTCGATCTCGTCGCGACGATCCTGTTCTTTACCGTCCCGTACGCGGCCGAACTGAATCCCATGACGGTTTTCCTGTACGATCTCTTCGGGCTCGTCGGCGTCGTTTTCGCCGCTCTCATCTACGCCGGATTCGTGATCGGTATCGGTCACGTCCTCTCGAGGCCGTTCGATGTCGGTTTCGTACTGGCCGTCGTGGTCCTGTACACCCTCTTCGCGAGCAACAACGTCGTTCTCCTGGTCTCTCGCGAGTCGTTGCTCGCACCGATCGTGCCGTAATCGAAATGCGTTCGCGGCCGACCCGTTCGGTCGCGGTGTGACCCGAAGCGAACGGTCCGCGATCGGACAGCCACGACCGTGTCGGTGGTGCTCGTCGCCGGTTCGTCGATGGACGACGACCCGCAGGATCGACGCGTTCACGACTGCTGCCGTCGCCGCCGAATCGATGCCCCACTTTACAACAGTATCTTTGTAATTAATGGCTTGCCCGACGCAGTCGATACGGGACCGACCGTTCTCGAGAGGCAATCGGGATCATCGGAGACTGCCGAACCCGATCCCCCGTGTCCCGCCGTCATGGCCCTCGCCAATATGATTTTCACCCGTCACGTATATAGTTGATACTGGAGCATATCGCACGCTTGTTTGAATACGTATGAATATATGCCGACTGAGCTTCGACTGCCGTTCTGCTTCACTATCGTTTCTAACTGGTCGGTACAAGGACTCTTCGGTGGTGATTCGTTAGGACGGTGTGAAAACGAACACTAAAACCGACTCGCCCTCTTTACGCCGTTCCACTGCGATAATTGGACGGCCCGAGCGACGGAAAACCGCCAACGCCGTCGAAATCAACTTCTTACGGCTCGGACACCGCTGGCAGTCAGCGACCGATCGCCTCGAAATGATGGGCGTGCTATCTGTCTGCATCTATAGTACTCTGTGATTCTGTGAGATAGTGTATTGTGCCGCTCTCGCCGGCGCGCGATTTCCGACGGAGACAGTTGCAGTCCGCTCCCGACCCGTCCGGTTGTAGCAGTCCTCAAGCGGTAACTGGCGGGACTGCTCACACGAGTTTCGTTGGATATGACTTCGGACGTCGGGTTTTCGTTCGACCGATATGACCCCTCACAGTAGCACGGACGCGTCATCCAGGAGTTCGCTCGTGACGAGCAGTGGTCCAACTCGGATTTGAACCACCGGAAGACGTTCCGGGTCGCTCACTTCGTTCGCTCCCGGGCTGTGACTTCCGTCATTCAAATCCGAGTAGGGTTCCATAGCTACGGCTCACGAGGTTGCTCGCAGCAGAAGTATGGGCCAACTCGGATTTGAACCGAGAGCCTCCACCTTATCAGAGTGGCGCTCAACCTAATTGAGCTATTGGCCCGCGTCGCCGTCTTCTTCGCACTCAGTAGTTGCTCGGTGGGACGTTTAAGCGTTTCTTTCTCCGGGACCCGTGGGAATCGCTACCGAGCGAGGGGATCGTCGTCCCGCTCATCGTCCGCGTCGTCGGCGTGTTCGTCGCCGAAGTCGATCGTATACGAGTCGTCGTTTTCGTCGACGGTGTAGGCGTCGTCGCCGAGATCGTACGTCCCGCTGTTGGTCGATTCGGTGGCGTTGCCCGCCGTCCCGTCATCCGGGAAGCCGAACGTCCAGACGGTGCCGCTGGCGAACCCACCCGTCTTCTTGTCCGCGTAGGGGACGATCACGAAGCGCTTGAGGGCGGCTCGGATCGGAATCCGTGTCAGCGGCACGGCGAGCAGGAAGCCGATGACGTCGGTCACCAGCCCGGGAGTCAACAGGAACGCTCCGGCGGCGATCAGCAGTCCTCCGTCGAGCAGTTCGTTGGTCGGCGGCTCCCCTGCGGCCATCGTCCGTTGCATCTTCCGGATCGTTCGCCGCCCTTCCGCACGAACGAGGAGCATCCCGACGAGTCCCGTCAACACGACGAGCAGCACCATCCCGACCCAACTGATGAATCCGAACTGGGTGACGATCACCGCGAGCAAGACGGCATCGAGAAACGGGATGAGCAACAGCGCGAAGATCCACCGGAGCATACACCGATATAGCCACCGAAGGGTGAAAATCCTTTACTCTCGTTCCACGAACGGAATCGACGCCGCTCGTGGCCCGCTCGAGGGGGTGCGAGCGAACGAAGGGCTTACGCCGTCGACTCACCTGGGTCCGGTATGGACGATACGACCCGCGTCGAGTGGCGCGAGTGGGGACGGGACGCCTTCGACGAGGCCGCGGCGGCTGACGTTCCCGTCTTGCTCTCGCTGACCGCGACGTGGTGCGATCACTGCCACGAGATGGACGCGGAAACCTACGCCGAGCCCCGTATCGCGGCCAACGTCAACGACAGTTTCGTCCCGGTACGGGTCGATGTGGACCGGTACCCGCGCGTTCGCGACCGATACAATATGGGTGGTTTTCCGTCGACGGTCTTTCTCGCACCCGACGGCGCGGTCCTGACCGGTGCGGGCTATCTCGGTCCCGACGGGATGCGACAGGTCCTCGACAGCGTCCGAACCATGTGGGACACGAAAGGCGACGGTGCAGCGCGCATCCCTCGACCGCTCCGCGAGGACAACCCGCCGGCCGGTGAGGTAACGGCCGACATCGAGTCGACCATGCTCGGCCAACTCTCGGAAAGCTATGACGAGACCGCGGGCGGCTGGGGTCAACACCCCAAGTTCCCGCTGCCCGACGCCCTCGAGTTCGCGCTCAAACGGGACCGCGAAATGGCGCTGCGATCGTACGACGCGGTCGGTGCGAACCTGCTAGACGAGTACGACGGCGGCTTCTATCGGTTCGCAACCGACCGCGACTGGGCCGGGCTCCAACGCGAGAAGCTCTTGGACTCGAACGGCGCGCTCGTGCGTGCGTTCGCCAACGCCTACCTTCACACCGGAACGGACGAGTACCGCGAGCCCGCCGATCGCACGATCGACTTCCTCACGACGACGCTGTGGAACGCCGAGGCCGACGCCTTCGCGAACAGTCAGGCTCCCGGCGAAGACGATGCCCACAGCCTCGACGCGACCGACCGAGCGGCCGCCGACGAGCCGCCGGTCGACGACGGCGTCTTCGCGGGTTCGAACTCGCTGGCGATCGACGGACTGCTCACTTATTACGCCTACACCGATGACGACCGGGCCCGCCGGTACGCCGAGCGCGCGCTCGCGACCCTCCGGGCGGACCTGCTCGAGGACGGCGTCGTCCGTCACGCACGCGAGCAGGCGGTCGAACGCGACGCCGACGACGCGGTCCCGCTCCTCGCGAACCAGGCCCGCGTGCTGGCGGCGCTGACGACGGCCGCCAGTACCATCGAGACCGCTGTCCTCGACGATGCGACGGCTGTCGCGGAAACGACGATCGACCGACTCCACGACGAGGACTCGTTCCTCGACGGTCCCGCCGAAGGCGTCGGTCTATGCGACCAGCCGCTCCGGCCACTGGACTCGAACGTCGCGTTCGCGGATGCGCTGATCGATCTGGCCGCCCTCACCGGGAACGACCGCTACCGCGAGTTCGCCCGGGAGACCCTCGAGGCATTCGCGGGGGCAAGCGACCGGTTTACCGTTCAGGTCGCTCGCTACGCGACGGCCGCGTCCCGACTGCTCGAGGGGCCGCTGGTGATCAGGGTCGCCGCCGCGCCCGGAACGGACCTCCACCGTGCGGCGCTCCGAGTCGCGGACCACGAAAAGGTCGTCGTCCCCGATGCCGATCTCGCGGCTGGAACGGCGCGAGCCGAACGGGGCGACCGCCTGTCGGCGGCTGCCGAAACTCCGGGCGAGTTGAGCGAACGCGTCCAGTCCCTTCTCGACTGATATTCAGCCCCGAAACGGCCGAGGACGACGACGTATCAAACTACCGTAGCGTTTATGTCGCTTCGGTCGGTCCGTTATGACATGGCCAGTCTCAGGGACCTCGGGCTCTCCGAGTACGAAGCTCGAGCCTACCGATCGCTGCTCACCACCGGCCCGACAACGGCCAAGGAGCTGTCACGAGCGAGTGACGTCCCGATGGGTCGGATCTACGACGTGCTCAACAGTATCGAACAGTACAACCTCGTCCGGACGCAGACCGCGAGCCGGCCGAAGAAGTACGTCGCCGTCGAACCCACGACGGCCCTCGACCGCCTGCTCGAGGACAAGAAACGGGAACTCGAGGAAAAGGCCGACCAGTACGAGTCGATCGTCGACGATCTGGCCGACGAACTCGACGCGGCCGAGCCGGTCGAAGAGCAGTTCTGGACCGCCGCCGTCGGTCCCGACGAGACGATCGACCTCCTCTTGGAGCGGCTGGCGGCCGCCGACCGGGACATCGTCATGGTGTCTTCACATCCCTCCCCTCAGTGGGACATGCAGGCGGTCAGCGAGGAGATCAACGCCCAACTCGAGCACGCGCTCGATCGCGGCGTCTCCGTCGACCTGTTGCTGACCCGTGAGATGGTCGGTTCGATGTCGGAGGCAGTGGGCCAACGCTATCGCGAGACCTTACAGCAACGCGACGACTTCGATGTCCGCACCTACGACGATGTCACGGGGTCGTTCAATATCATCGACGGCGTCGAAGTCTGCATTCAGGTCCCGAACCCGCTGTCCTCGGGGGAAGCATTCGGGATGATCGACCTCAAGGACCCCGAGTTCGCCGCGAACGTCCACGAGGAGTTCGTCCCGCGGTGGGAAGACGCCGACCCGCTCGAGTTCTAGTTCTCGATTTCCTCGCGGAGCGTCCCCATCTCGACGATACGCTCGGCGTGGGCGTTGTGCTGGTGGATCGACTCGTCGTTGGACTGGCTCATCGTGATCACCGCATCGTCGGCCAGGTGGTCGAACTCCTCGACGACGCCTTCCGCCAACGCACGGACGCAGTCCTCGACGAACTTCGCGTCGGCGTGGGCGTCGTACGTCATGTAGTCCTCGTCGGGCCGCTTCGCGAGGTTGTAGATGCGCGCGCTCATCGAGTCCCGAGCGATGTCGATGATGTCGTTCAGATCGACCGACGGGTCGCCGCTGGCTTCGACCGCCAGCGTCGCGTGCCCTCGCTGGGAGTGACCCGGCTGTGGCACCTCGTCGAGGAACGCCGTGATCGTTTCCTCGTCGACACCCAACTCCTCGAGCGTGTCCTTCGCACGGGCCGTCGACATGCCCTGTGAGCAGGGACAGACGGTCATCCCGGTGACCCGTGCACCGATCTCCTCGCGGGTGCCCTCCTCGGTCGCCGTCGCCGACGCGACGATGTCGACGGTGTGTTGGGTCTCGCGGTCGCTGGCGGGCGTCTGCTCGCGGCGCATGAATTCGGCTTCCATCGAGACTTCCGCCTTCGAGGTGTAGTCGTGGCGCTCGAGCAACCGCTCGGCGGCCTCGCCACAGACTTCCTCGACGCCGTAGGCCTCCTCGCGGGTGGCGTCCTCCAGAATCTCGTCGATGACCTCCATGTTGCGGCTCATGTCCGCGCCCTTGCGCCAACCCGGGAGGTCGACGAAAACCTCGAACTCGGCGGTGAGGACGATCGGACGCTTGTCCTCGCGGGCGATCTTGACGAGCTTGTCGACGCCGGTGACGCCGACCTGACTCAGGCCGACGGTCACGTCCGGCGACGTCGCCTGCACGTCCGGCAACTGATGACTCATTGACCGCATTCAGGGTAGCGGGTGATTCAACCTTTCGGAACCGGGTATCGATTGCGCGGCTCCGCTCGAGCCGTCCGGATCAATGGGTTCTCCGCATGCGTTGTGCTCCCACACGACTCGAGCCAAGACATCAGATTGGTTAGTTAAGCACGCTAATAACACTCCCAACAGCAGAGAACTAACTCCGATACTGATCGATCGAGCTGTATTTATATTACGTTATTCTAACACGTCTATGGGTCCTCGACGCTCGCGACGGGAGTCGCTCGAGTCCGGTCGGACCGTCACTCACCGCTGGCTGGAGCGGGCCGTACGGTTCGTTCGACCGAATTGTGCCGTGGTAGCGCCGTCCCCATCGAACGCGAAATCCGTGCGACGGCGTGACCGAAGCGATACGAGTGGTGCTGCGTCGAGGGGGTCATGAACCGACGCGAATTCCTCGCCGGCGCGGGTGCCCTGTCTGCTGTGCTCGGAGCGGGGTGTCAGACCCTCCGAGACGACCCGGACCCGGCGTTCGAAATCCGAACCGTCCGGACGTACCAACCCGACGGTGGAACGGTTCTGGTGGTGACGACAGTCGAAAAGCGAAACGGCGTCCCCGGGCACGTAACGCTCCGTGCGGAACTCCGGATCGACGGCGGCTACGACCACGCGTTCATCCAGGAGTACGTCGTTCCCGCGGACGTTTCCGAGCGAACGCTCGCAGTTCCGTTCGAGTCCGACGAACCGGTGTTCGAGAACGCGACGTACGACGCGCGAGTGAAACTCCTTCGCGAGGGCGAGGCGGATAGCCGCTGGACGACCGGCGACGGGACGGCAAACGAGACCCGATGAGGAACGTCCCGTCTCACTCTGCGACGCGTCCCGACGTTGACGTTTTGGGGGCCGAACGCTTCGAACGCGTTCTCTCGACGTTCGATGCGGCCTCTCGTATGGAATGTCGCGTCGCGGCACCGACCGAGTCAGGCACTCGATCGCTTCGCTGAAGTGGCGACCTGTCCGTTGGCTTCGCCGTTCTTTATATGCTTCTGGTCACAAGGTAAAGCTACGACGGGACGATGCCATTCTGCAGCCCGGTGAATTACACCCGATAGTCACGCCGCCGTATTTTCGGCTCTCGTTCGATTGGCAACTGGACGGCAGTTCCCGGCGACCGGCGGCGTCACGCATCGCTCGAGCCAGCGGAGAGTCGTTTCGCCGCGTCCCACGCGAAAGCGAGCACGAACGGAAAGCGCAGCGAGTCTCGTTTGAACTGTTCTCGCCGCGCATTCGTCGCACTCCGCTCCGTTCTTTAAGTGCTTCTGATCACAAGGTAAAGCTATGACGGGCATTCGTCACCCGGCCTTCTCGTCCCGTTTCCACGACCTCGAGTCACAGCCATGCCGTCCGTCCCGAAGCACGTCCACGAGACCGTCGACGGCCACCTCGCTGCGATCGAACGCGAGGCGGATGTCGCGGTCGCGCTGGCGGCCGCCCGCGGGAGCCGCGCCTGGGGTGCGGCGAGTCCCGACAGCGATTACGATGTCGGCCTCGTCTACGTTCCGACCGATCTGCGGCGGTATGCCCACCTCGACGGCGTCACGGAGGGCATCGTCGAGGACCGCGGCGAGTTTGAGTATCAGGGCTGGGACGTGCGGACGTTCGCGCGGCTGCTGGCCGACTCGAACGAGGGCGCGATCGACCTGCTTCGGAGCCCGATCCGCTACCGAACCGCGTACGACCCCGCCGACCTCCTCGCGTACATCCGGCGGACGTACAACTCCCTCGACCTCTATCACACGTGGCGCGGGATCGCGACGAGCAACTACCGGAAGTACGTCTCGCACCATCTGGTCAGCACTGACGACGAAACGTTTCCGATCCTCGACGCGGACAGCGCGGACGGCGACGTGTACACCGTCGAAACCGACGCCGGAACGCGGACGATCCCGGCCGACGACGAGCGATTTACCGAGACGCAGACCAAGCCCACGGTGAAGCGAAACCTGACGATCGTCCGGGCTGCCATGTCCGCCCGCTACCTCCGGGAGACGGGGGCTCGCGGTAGCCACGACCTGCCGGCGCTCGCGTTCGAGACGTTCCTGTGCGAGCAGGCACCCGCGGTCTTCGACACCGAGCGGATCGACTGCGCCCGCGAACTGCTCGAGCGGAAACGGGCGGGCGACGGGGACAGCGAGATCGGCGACGCCGTCGGTCGCGCGTTCGCACATCCGGCACGGGAAATCGATCCCGCGATTCACGCTCGGGACGGCCCCGAGATCGACCGACTGGACGGGTTCATCGACGACTTGATCGCCGCGGTTCGGTGACGCCGACGGACCCACCTCACCCCGACCGCTCCTTAAGTGTCTCTGGTCACAAGGTTAAGCTACGAAGGGCTTTTCGCGGACCGATCACCTCGACCGGCGAGCGCTCGGTCCCGCTCGAGGACTGGGACCCGTCGAGACGTGTTCGAGTGGCTGTTTGTCCGATGCTCTGGCATATCGGACGGAGCGAGCCTTTTTCACGCTCCCTCTCCGAGCGACAGACGATGCAAGACGACGGTGCCGACTCTGGTCCAGGTTCCGAGCGAGCCGTGGACGGCGTCGAACCGGAGCCCGCCCGTGACCGCCGCCTCGAGACCCGGCCCGGGTCCGGGTCGCTCTCGCGGGCCGACGTGCAGCGCGATTCGACGGTCCGCCAGTGGGGCGTCGTCACGCCGAGCGCGACGGTCATCGGCCGCGCGGACTCAGCCGACGCGGACATCTCCGAGAGCGTTCGTCGCCTCCACGACGAACAGCACGCGGCGACGCCGGGCTACAGCGAGCGTGCGCACCGACTCGACCGGCTCCGAACGACGCAGGCGCTTTGTAACGCGCTCGAGGTAACGCCGTGGCAACGTGACCTCGCGCTGGGCGTCATGGACGAGATCGATCTCACGGAGTTCGGGAGCCAGCGTGCGATCGAGAAGGTCGCGCTCGTGGTGATCCGTCACGTCGTCGATGTCGACCGCCAGCAGTACTTCGGGCTGGACGACATCGATGCTCAGGCGCTCTCCGCCGACCGGCTGGAGGAGCTGTTCGGCCGATATCGCGCACACGACATCACCGACGAGGCGGCATTCGAGCGGCTCGCGGCCGAGTACGGGCTGGACACGACGAGCTTGAACCGACTGCGCCGCGTCCTCAAGACCCAACTCGACGACGAACTCCCGGCCTACGGGCGCAACCCCTATCGCGACCCGAACCTGCCGGACGTGACGGGATCGGAGACCAAGGCCGCGGACACGGCCGTCGGCACCGAGAGCTAAGGACGCGGTCACCGCCCGGGTTCCGGTCCGCCTGCGGCCCTCGTCTCGAGTCGACTGCCGGTGACCGCCGGTGCCCTCCGAACGCCCGAGCGGCGCTCTGACCGGCGAGGACACCCGCTTGACGGCCGAGCCGCGCTGATCCTCGCTCGAGGTCGAGTGGCACCCGTCGACCTGCACAGCGGCACGCGGAACGTGGAGGCTCGATCGCTCACTCGAGTTTGTCGAGGCCGTCGAAGAAGTTCGCCTGCGGACCGACCAGCCTGACGGCTTCGTTCGCGAGCGAGACCGATACCTCAGCGGGGGGATCGAGACGCTGTCGGTTTCGGCCGTCGCTGATCGCGTAGGCGGCTTCGGTTTCGGAGACGGTGAGCGTGATCTCGGTCTCGGGTTCGACGACCAGCGGCGGCATCGACTCCGTCGCGGCCATCTGTGCGACGACGAGCGACTCCGCGGACGGATGGACCAGCGGTCCCCCCTCGCTCAAATTGTACGCGGTCGAGCCCGTCGGCGTCGCCACGAGCACCCCGTCCGCGTGACTCTCTGCGTACCGTTGGCCGTCGATGTCGATCCCGACAGTGGCCCCGCCCCCGCTCCCTCGCCGCGGTCCGTGGACGACAATCTCGTTGAGCGCCGGCTCGAGCGTCCAGTCCGTTTCGACGCCGGTCGCCCGCAGTCGCGCGAGTTCGCGCTCCGCGACGGTCCCCGTTTCGTCGAGTTCCGCGGCGAGTTCGGTGACGACGCCGAGCGCGTCGTCGGGCGCGACGGCGTTGAGAAAGCCGACTTCGCCGAGGTTGATTCCCAAGATCGGCGTCGAACCGACTTCGCGCGCGACGAACAGCAAGGTCCCGTCGCCGCCGATGCTCACGACGAGGTCCCGACTTGCCATCGCGGCGACCGGGACGGCACTCGTCCCGACCGCTCCGCCGGTCGCGTCGTCGACGACGACGCTGGCTCCCTCGCGCTCGAGGGCGTCGACGAGGCTCGCGGCGAGTGCCTGTGCACGTTCGTTGTCACGTTGGGCGACGATTCCGACGGCGACGTCCATCGTCGGCGGCTACCCGCCCCGTCATCAAAAAGCCACGCTTGTCCGGCCGCCGGCGATGGGGAGCGACCGAACGCCGCCGGATGTCCCGGCCGCCGCCCATCCCTCGCGCAGTGACTCGCGCAGCAGGCCACCGCGCCGTCGGTGTCGGGCCGGACTCCCTCGCTCGAGGCAAGTCTCGTTCCTCCATCGGGCGATTCGATCCTGCCCGCCCGCCGTTTCGAGTCCGCCCAACAAACCGTTACGGCCAGGCTCGATCCAGTAACAATCAGTTATCGACATGTTCATGCTCCATACTTTTGCGGACGGGAGGCCGACGGTTCCGCATGGCGCAACGGACGACGGCCGACGAAACACTGCCACGAGAGGAACTCGCCGCGTACCTCCAGGAACTTGCGACGGAGTTCGGGAGCGAGAGCGAGGAGGTCTCGATACGAGTCGGGAACAAGAACGTGTCGCTCAACCCGCCCCACAACGTCGACGTCTCGGTCGAGACCGTCGAGCGCTCCTCGATGCTCCGGGGGAACCGTGAAACAGTCGAAATCGAACTGAGTTGGAAACCCTAACATGGCTGCCGCGGACTCCATCCTGATCTTCGTCCTGAGCCTGCTGGTCGGAACGCTCGGCATCCTCGCGGGCGCGCGACTGGTGCTGGATCGCGACGCGGGCTTCGTGAACGCGGCCGTAACCGCCCTCATCGGGGCGGCCGCCTGGGGGATCACGAGTTTCTTCGTCGGCTGGGTCCCCATCCTCGGCGTGTTGCTCATGTTGATCATTTGGGTCGGCGTCATCAACTGGCGGTATCCCGGCGGCTGGGGGTCCGCGGCCGCGATCGGATTCGTCGCCTGGATCGTCGCGGTCGGCATCCTCTATGCGCTCGCGGTGGTCGGCTTCGTCACGGCCGATGCGCTCGGCATTCCCGGCGTCTAGCGGTCCGCCTCGTTCCCGTCGTCGAAGACGGAGGGAAACCCCTTTTTCCGTTCGGGCGAGTGGTCCACGTAGACAGCAATGTACGAGACGATCCTGCTTCCAACGGACGGCAGCGACCACGCGACGACCGTCGCGGACCACGCCATCGACGTCGCGGCCACCCGTGACGCGACCCTCCACGTCCTCTCGGTTGTCGACGACCGCGCGTTCCTCGTGCTCGATGACGACCGCATCGAGCAGGTCCGCGACGACCTTGAGGAGACCGCCCGCGCGGCGCTCGACGACGCGGTGACCCGCGCTGCCGAACACGGCGTCGAGACGACGACGGCCGTCGACACCGGTAACCCGGCCGAGTGTATCGTCGAGTACGCCGCGGACGCCGATGTCGATCTGATCGTTATGGGAACCAGCGGCGACGAGTACGAACGCAACGTCGTCGGCAGCGTCTCCCAGCGAGTCGTCCGCGAAGCACCGGTCCCGGTCACCACCGTCGGCCCCGACGTGTGAGCGTCCCCGGGAAGTGTGACCACCGCTCCCCGCTCGAGGTGACCGCCCAGTTCTGCACGGACGGGTGATGATACAGCGGGTTTGATGTGTCCATCCTCGCTAGTGACCAGGAGATGCGCCGATCGATCGTGATCGCGGCCGTGTTGCTCGTTCTCGCCGTCCTTCTGGTCGGCGGTCCGTCGCTGTTCCTGTCGCTGTCGACCAGTCAGACGGCGTCTGACCCACCCACCCGGTCGACCCAGACCGAATCGACGCCGGAACTCGTACCTCTCGAGGACTCCGAGAGCGGCTTCTGGGAGTATCTCAGCCCGGCCAAGCGGTTCCAGAAACGAAGTCCGATCAACGTGGTCGTCCGCGGTGACGTCGACGACGTCGAGCGGGTATTATCCGACGCCGAGGGCGGTGCCGGTGACTGGTCGAAAGTCAACGAATCCGAGGAGGAAGCCCTTCCGGAGACGTACTCGCTTACCGTCGGCAACGCCTCCGACAACGAAACGCAACCGGCGAACGCGACCGCCGACGGCGACCGGCCGGGCAACGAGACCGCCGCCGACTCGACGGCGAACGCCTCGTCGCAAAACGAGACCGCTGCGGAAGCCGCGTCGGGCGAGCAACGGGGCCCCATTCCAAACCTCAACTGGGGGCACGCCGACGGCGGCACCCGCTACGCCTACGTCGATCCCGGTCCGAACGAGAGCGGCTACTGGACGACCGAAACGCGCCAACTCGAGGACGGCGACTACTTCGGGCAACGGTATCACATCCGCCTCTACGAGAGCCCCAACGAGGACGACGACTGGGTCGCTATGCAGACACACTCGGAGCACTTCGACTGGTTTACCCTTCGGCATCGCGTCCACGGCTCCCAGGACGCCCAGACGAAGGTCGAGACCGACTTCATGAAACACCCACGTGTCGACGTTCAGGACGACGTGAGTCGGATCTACCTCGATAACAGGAACACCGTCGACGCCGACGGCTGGGCGACCCTCGTCGAACTCGCCGGCCTGCTCGTCGTCCCGACGCTCGTCGGCGTCCGCGCCGGACGACGCGGTGGCACCGCCGCGAGCGGTCCCGACCGAGCCGGGCGCGAGCGCGTCGCCGAGCGGACGCCCGGCGCGATCACCGATCACCTGACCGAGGTCGACCGGAAACGCCTCGCCGCGGCGTACGCTCGCCTCGAGGGCGGTCACGTGCTCCTCGTCTGTACCGTCTTGGCGCTGTATCTGGGCGTCCGGATGGGTGGCCTCGCGCTCGAACGGCACGCCGCGTTTCTCACGCCACACCAGATCGCCGGGCTCCTCTATCCGGTGATCGGTGTCGGTATCCCGGTCGCGACCTATCTGCTCGCACGCGGGCTCACGCGACGGCTCGACGCTGCCGTCGTCGCCGCGGGCTCGCTCGCGGTCGCGGTCTGGCTCGACTACAGTCTGCTCGGCGTCTCCTCGCTGCCCGTCGATGTCGTCGCCCAGCGAATGCTCGTCGTCGTCGCGCTCGGGCTGATCGCCGGCGGTGCGGCCAAACGGGCCGCTCGGAGCTCGCGGTTCAACGACATGTTGCTCGTCGGCACCGCGATGTGGCTGCTCGTCCTCGTCGGCACGCTCTTCGGCTACTTCTGAGGCGGTCGGCGGCCCGGGTTCCCGCTCCGGTTGGAGTCGATCGACGGTCCAAGCGTGGTCCTTCGGTGGCGAGCCCTTAAGTCCTTCCAACATCGTTATCAACACGACATGGCAAGCCCCACCCGGCAGCGCGAACGCGATCCTGAAACGACAGACAAAACGCAGGAACCGGAGCGTGAGCGGGTGTGTGACGAGTGCGACGGCGGGACGCTGGTGAAAAGCGAGGATCAGGGCGAACTCGTCTGCGATCAGTGCGGGCTCATCGTCGAAGGAACCAACATCGATCACGGTCCCGAATGGCGGGCGTTCAACCACTCCGAGCGCCAGAACAAGTCCCGCGTCGGCGCGCCGACGACCCAGACGATGCACGACAAGGGGCTGACCACCTCCATCGACTGGAAGAACCAGGACGCCTACGGCCGCTCGATCTCCTCGGACAAACGCAATCAGATGCGCCGGCTGCGAAAGTGGCAGGAACGGATCCGGACCAAAGACGCCGGCGAACGGAACCTCCAGTTCGCCCTCTCCGAAACCGATCGGATGGCCTCCTCGCTCGCCATCCCCCGCTCGGTCCGCGAGGTCGCCTGTGTCATCTACCGGCGTGCGCTCGACGAAGACCTCATCCGCGGGCGCTCGATCGAGGGCGTCGCGACGAGTACGCTCTATGCCGCCTGTCGCATGGAGGGTATCCCCCGATCGCTCGAGGAGGTCGCTGCCGTCTCCCGGGTCGAACGCAAGGAGATCGGCCGCACCTACCGCTACGTCGCCCAGGAACTCAACCTCGAGATGGAGCCGGTCAACCCGAAAAAGTACGTGCCGCGGTTCTGTTCGGAGCTCGAACTCTCCGAAGAGGTGCAGGTGAAGGCCAACGAGATCATCGATACGACGACCGAGAAGGGGCTGCTCTCGGGCAAGTCGCCGACGGGCTACGCCGCGGCCGCGATTTACGCTGCCTCGCTGCTCTGTAACGAGAAGAAGACCCAGCGCGAGGTTTCCGACGTCGCGCAGGTGACCGAGGTCACCATCCGGAACCGGTATCAGGAACAGATCGAGGCGATGGGCATTCACGAATAGGGCGGTTCGGATTCGTGGCGTCGGAGCGCAGGCGTTCGGGCCACTCGGACGCCGGCCGCGGTGGCAACTGCCCGCACGCGGTGGTACGACACGTCTCAGGGAACGCCGCCTCTATCGACCGTCTCGACGTGATTTCTGCCTTGCCAGTACCGCTCTCGATGAGCGCTGTGGCTGCCGCTCTCGGGCACGATTCGTTCCCAGTTCCGTGTCGGTGGTGCGGCGAGAGCGAATCATAAATAACCATCGCAAATAGATACTTGAACGGCGCGGGCGGAAGCATAAAATAGCCCCCCATCCAATTCGTTCGTATCGATGTCCTCTCACCGACGAACGCTCTTGACGCGGCTCGGCGGCGTGATCGCGGGCGGTGGCGCACTTCTCGGAACGAGTGCGTTCAGCTCCGTTGACGCTGCACGAACGGTAGCCGTCGAAACCGCCGGGGACGCGAACGCGTTCCTCGGTCTCGAACCCGGTGCTGAGGGCGACGCGTACGTCCGCGAGAACGGTACGATCGAGATCGATCTGACCGCGACGGGGGATGGCCGACACGGGGTTCCCGACCACGCAGTCACGGCCGTCGATCAACTCCTCGAGATCACGAACAACGGCCCGACCGAGATCGCGGTCGGGTTCAACGACGAGTACGCGCTCGAGCACGGCGACTACGACGATCCCCCTGGTGGCTGGGGATACACGGTCAATACGGACGAAACCGCCGTGGCCGTCGGGTGGGCGAGCCCGCTGCCGTCGGAGATGGACCACTCGTTGGCAGCGGTTCGACCGCGGCTGGTCACGACCGGGTTCGAGCGGAGTACGCTCGTTGATGGCCGCCTCAAAGACGAGGTCGACGCAAAGACCGAACGGACGATCCGCCCCGGTGGTCGTCTCAATATGGGGCTGATCGTCGACACCCGCGCGAGCACGGTTACTGAAAACCCGATTCCGGAGTCCCTGGACGAGACGCTCTCGCTCTACGCCGAATCGACCACTACGTAACGCCGGCCCCGCTCGAGTCGCTCACTATCCGACGGAGCACGCGAGAACGGACCCTTCACAAAGAGTCGCCGCAACGACCTCTCGAAATGCGCTGGCCGGGAATTGAACCCGGGCTATGAGCTTGGGAAGCTCATGTCCTACCACTAGACCACCAGCGCTCCACGTCGGTTGCGCCACTCGAGGGTAGCCGCCGGTTACACTTGAACGTAGCGCTCTCGAGTCGGCCGTCCCGTCGTCGACCAGAACCCTGCCTCGAGTCGCACCCACTGCGGGCCAGCAGTCCGTAGTACGGATGCTCCGTGGTAACAAGGACTGCTGCAGGATCGTGTGTCCGGGTTGAGGGAGAAGACAGTGTGTCCAGGTTGGAATCGTGGTGATCCGTCAGCCCGTGGCGACTCCAACCCGTCGTTCGGTTCTTGCACCCGGTTCTTCGGTATTCCGGACGGTCGCGGTCACTGTTCGGCACATCGAACCGGTAGCGGGCGTCCGAACCGACCGCCCGGTCAGTTTTTCCTGGCGAGGGGAGACTATTAGGTCACGCCGCCCCTAGTCCTATTCATGATCGACGTTCGCTTTTCGGAGGCGGAACTCGAGCAGCGACGCGAACACATCACGCAGTTCATTCGCGATCGAGTCGATGCCGCGGGTGCCGACGGTGTCGTCTTGGGCCTCTCAGGCGGGATCGACAGCACGCTGGTCGGGCACCTCGCCGTCGAGGCGCTCGGGGCCGACGCCGTCCACGGTCTCGTCCTGCCGGCGACCGTCAGCAGCGAAGGGAACATGAGCGACGCCGAACGGGTCGCGCAGGACCTCGAGATCACCTCCGACGTGATCGAAATCGAGCCGATCGTCGACTCGTTGCTATCGGCCTATCCCGAGGCCGAGGGCGACCACGAAGCGGTCGGCAACGCACGCGCCCGTGTCCGTGCAGTGTTCAACTACCTCGTCGCCAACCACGAGAGTCGCCTCGTTCTGGGGACCGGCAACCGCAGCGAGGCCGCGGTGGGCTACTTCACCAAGTACGGCGACGGGGCCGTCGACTGCCACCCGATCGGCAACCTCTACAAGGGACAGGTCCGCCAGCTCGCCCGTCACGTCGGCGTCCCCGAGGACCTCGCCGCCAAGACCGCCACCGCGGAGTTGTGGGCCGACCAGACCGATGAGGACGAACTCGGAATCAGCTACGACACGCTCGACTCGATCCTGGTGACACACGTCGACGGACCGCTGTCGGTCACCGCGACCGGGCGATTGCTCGAGGTCGACGAAGCGACCGTCGAACGGGTCCGCGGCATGTACGACCGCAGCGAGCACAAGCGAACCGTCCCGCCGGCACCGGACCCGCTGGACTAATCACTGCCATCGCTTCGCCACTCGTCCTCGAGAAGCCCGTACCAGTACGCGTCCCGGTACGCGCCGTCGATGAATTCGACGTCGCGGTGAACACCCTCCTGTGTAAACCCGACCGACTCGAGGAGCCGCCGTGACGGGTCATTACGCTCGAAGACGCGGGCCTCGATCCGGTGGAGGCCGAGCTGGTCGAAGGCGTACGCGACGATGCGCCCTGCCGCCTCGGAGCCGTAGCCCTCGCCGTGGAAGTCGGGTGCGAGCCAGTAGCCGAGTTCGGCGCGCTGTGTCTCCCAGTCGAACGAGTGGAGGCCGACCGTCCCGATCGGTGTCGAATCGGCGACGATCAGGAGGACGATGGTATCGTCACCACAGACGTCGGTTTCGAAGAACTCCCGCTCCTGCTCGCGGTTCATCGGCCTCGACCGACCGATTGGCCGCCAGATCCGCGGGTCGTTGACCTGCTTCTGGAGGAACTCGATGTCCTCCTCCTCGATCGGTCGCAGCGTGATTCGATCACCGTCCAGAAACACTGGGCCAGGCATACTTGCCCATAGTTGTCAGTGAGTATCTCACTTTTGATGGACCGGTTCCGATACCGCGCTGCCAGCGATATCGGTTTCGGAGTCGTACTACTCGAGCAACGCGTCGATATCGTCGGCGTGGGCGGCGACGAGGTCGGCGAACGAGTCAGCCTCGCGTCGTTCCTGGGTGGCGCGCTCGCCATCGTCCCGGAGCCGGCGTTTCAGGACCCCGAGTGCGTCCGCGGCGTTCCCCGCGATCTCCTCGGCGACGGACCGTGGGTCGTCCTCGAGACGCGAGATCAGACCCGTTCGGAGCGCTGTCTCGGCGTCGATCGACCGCCCCGACAGCGCGAACTCGAGGGCGTCCCCCTCGCCCATGACGCGTGGCAATCGGACGGTGCCGCCCCAGGCACCGAACAGCCCGAAACTGACCCCCGGTTCCCCGTAGGTCGAGTCCGGGGTTCCGACCCGGACATCACAGGCCAGCGCGAGCTCGAGGCCCCCGCCGCGTGCGGGACCGTCGATTCCAGCGACGACGATCGCCGGCGAGTCTTCGATGGTCCGGGCGACGCGCTGACCCAGGCGGGCGAACGCGGCCGCGCGGTCGCGATCCCCTTCGAGGGCCGCGACTTCGTTCAGATCGGCACCAGCACAGAACGCCGGACCGCGCCCGCGAAGGTAAACGACGGGTGCCTCGGCCTCGCCGATCGCGGACTCGAGGGCCTCGAGCCCATCGACCGTCAGTGCGTTACGCGCATCGGGGCGGTTCATCGTCACGGTGCGAATCGGTCCGTCAGCGTCGACCTCGATCATGTCAGCAGTCGATCCGGCGTTTCCAAAGGTCTTTGCCTCCCCCGTCGTAACCCCCCGCTAATGGAGAATGCCGACAGCTGTCGGCGTGCCGCCGTCGAGGCAATCGCGGACGTCGAACCACCACAGCTACACGACTACATCGAAGCCACCCTCGAGCGTACATCGATGGTGCCCGGCCTCCTCACCTTGGAGAGCGCCGCGATGATGGGGGCCGAGAGAGGCGTCGTCGGACCCGACTGCGAGCAGTCCTTCGATGCCGACTCCGCCACCGATGGAGGACGCGACCGATCGGCCAACTCCGACTCCGACGGCGTCGTCACGCACGCAGCCGGCGTCCAGCTCATCTACGAGGGGCTGCGTCTGACCCGCTCGCTCGCCCGCGACGAGCCCTGGACGGCGACCGACGTCAGCGCGGGCGACGGCGACCTCGCGATCCTCGCGGCCGATATCCTCGTCGCCCGCGGGTTCTACCTGCTGGCCCGTACCGACGCCGCCAACAAGGCGGTCCGAACCGTCCAGTCGTTCGGCCGCGACCAGACCCGGCGTACCGACCTCGCGACCGACGACGGCGACCTCGATCCGACGGCGTCCGATCTCGACGCCACCCTCGAGCGGGACGTGCTCGAACTCGCCGCCCTCACCGGGGCCGTCGCCGTCGACGAAACGCCGTCGCCGCGCCTGCTTGCCATCGTGGACTCGCTCGCCGACGCCGTCGGGACCTCGTTTCCGCCGGTCGAGGACTCGCTTGCCAACCTCGAGCCCTCGGCCCGCGAGCAGTCCCTCGAGGACCACGCGACCGATCGGGCCACGTCGGCGACGGACCCGTGATGTCGGTGTCGACCCCCGGAGGGGACCCCGACAATCCGGCGCACGGCCCGATCGAATCGAAACCCATAAAGACATCTCCGATCAACGAAGAAGTACGCGCCTGGGTAGCTTAGCGGTAAAGCGCGTCCTTGGTAAGGACGAGAGCCCGGGTTCAAATCCCGGCCTAGGCTTCCTGCGTTTTGGTTCCATCGCGAGCTTATACCGACCAATACTGGTCGGTCCGTCTCTCCCCCTTGCCTATAGTAGCAATTGAAACGATTTACACACTGATCGCAACGCTGTCGTGCGATCAGGTTTGCACTGACTTTCAGTTGCTACTATAGTCTACGATCGTGGCGGTCCGTCGGGAGGTGAGTAAGCGTCGTGTTCAGCATCCATGTCATCGCGAATGGGTTGTGCCACTGATAAACAATCCTTATGCGCGCCGAGTCGATTCCCTGAGACAGGATGGTACGTGAGAGTTGGGCGAGTCGTGCCGGATTTATCTTCGCCGCGGTCGGAAGTGCGATCGGGCTGGGGAACATCTGGCGATTTCCCTGGATGACCGCGGAGAACGGCGGGAGCGCCTTTCTGCTGTTGTATCTACTCATCGTCCTCGTCGTCGGGGTGCCGGGATTGCTGGCCGCGCTCGTGATCGGTCGCCGGTCGAATCGGAACCCAGTGGGGGCGTTCAAATCGCTCGCCGGATCGCGGTTCTGGACGGGGTTGGGCGCGCTCTGTGTCGTTACCTCGATCATGCTGATGTCGTTCTACAGCGTCGTCGGCGGGTGGATCCTTCGGTACTTCGTCGAGAGCGCGACGGGTGCCTATTTCGCGAATCCCGAAACCCACTTCGCGGCGATCAGCTACGGTGCCGAAGCGTTCGGCTACCAACTCGCCGTCCTCGCGGCCACGTCGCTGATCGTCGCCGCGGGGATCAGACGCGGCATCGAAGCGACGACGAAGGTGATGATACCCGGCGTCGTCGTGTTGCTCATCGGACTCGCGATCTGGGCGGCCCGTCAGCCCGGCGCTGCGCAGGGTTACGAGTTCTACCTCGAGTTCGACGGTGCCTACCTCGCGGCGAACTTCCTCTCGGTACTTGGAGGGGCCGCTGGCCAGGCGCTGTTTACCCTCTCGATCGGTAGCGGGACGATGATCACCTACGCCTCCTACGTCGACGATAACCGCTCGCTGCCTCTCGATGCCTCGGCTATCGCCGTGTTCAACCTTGGGATCGGTATTCTGGCCGGATTCGTGGTGTTCCCGCTGTTGTTCTCGTTCGCGCCGGGCCCGACTGCGGGTGGCCCCGGCGCGCTGTTCATCGGGATCGCCGGTGCGTTCGCGAGCCTGCCCGGCGGGCGACTGCTCGGCGCGGTCTTTTTCCTCGTCGTGTTGCTTGCAGCCCTGACGAGTCTGATCAGCATGCTCGAGATTCCGGTCTCGTTTCTGGTCGACGAGTTCGATCTCGAGCGATCGACGGCGACCCGGGGGCTGTTCGCGCTGATCGTCTTCACCGGCGGTGTGAACGCGTTCAGCCCCGTTGTGTTTACGCTGTTCGCGGATCACCTCGTCGACCTGCTCTTGATGCTCGGCTTGACCGGGTTCATGATCTATACGGCCTGGGTCCTCGGGCCGGCCGCGGTCGAGGAGTTCCTCGAAGGTGCCGGACGGCTCTCACGCCCCCTGGTGGTCCCGTGGCGATACGCGATCGGGACCCTCTTCCCGGCGTTTCTCCTCTTTACATTCTACGCCGACGTCGCGGCCTTAGTCGGGCTCGCAGCGGGCACGGGGCTGTTGGTGGTCGCGACGCTGCTGACGGTGCTGGCGCTCGTCGTCGTGGCTCGTCGGTCCGGCTCCGAAAACCGACCGCAGCCGAGCGAGCGTCCGGACTGACTGCGACGAGTTGCTCAGTACGACCCGAACGGCTGCGCTGCGAGCGCGACGACGTCGCGCAAATAGCAACAGTCTCCCTCGAGTGACCTCGCACCTGACGTGTCATTTTTAATACATTAGTCGTGGTTCCGAACCCGTCCTGCAGCTCGAAGCGGCGATCGGTCGGTCACTTCGTCACGCCGGTTGGATTCCTCGGAGACCGGCGGCCGTCCCGCTATCGCACGGCAACGTACTGGTTGAAGGCGGGGTCTCTCGATCGTTCGATACCAGACCCGGATCCGGGCTCACTCGAGGTCGACTCGACAGTCGGTGTCGGCTGACTCGAACGCGGCTTCGATGGCCTGCAAGTCCGTGAGGCCGTCTTCGCCGTCGGGTTCGGGGTGGGTGCCGGTTAGGACGCAGTAGCCGAAGTAGTCGAACTCCTCGCGGACCTCGTCGACCGGCGGGCCGGTGTACTCCATGCGAACGTCGCCGCTCTCGACGACCATCTCTTGGGGAACGACGCCGCCGAACGGCGACTCGATGTCGATCATGCCGTCGGTGCCGATCAGTTCGAGCGCGCTCCGGGCGTGAGCGTCGAGGCTCGCCGTACACGAGGCCGTCGCGCCGGTCTCGAATTCGAGTTGAAACGCGATCTGTTCTTCGACTGCGTCGAACGGCTCGCCCCGCGAATGGGTGGTCGCGTACACTCCTGTTAGGTCGCAGTCCAGGAGGAACCGGGTCGTGTTGAGCGGATAGACCCCGAGGTCGACCAGTGCGCCACCGCCGGCGAGTTCGGGATCGAGCCGCCACGTGTCGGGCGTTGCGTGCTCGAGCAACGGATTCGAGAACCCGCCGTGAACCTGGACGACATCACCGATCACCCCCTCACGGACGAGTTCCCGCGTGCGGCGAACCGTCGGTTCGGTCTGGAGCCGGTAGGCAGTCATCAGCGTCACGCCGGCATCGGCACAGGCGTCGACGACCGCCCGAGCGCGCTCGACGCTGATCTCGAGGGGTTTCTCGCAGAGGACGTGCTTCCCGAACGCGGCCGCTGCGGTCGCATAGTCGCCGTGGAACGCGTTCGGTGCCGCGACGTAGATCCCGTCGTAGGCGTCCGTCCGCTCCCCCGCGAGGAACACGTCGTAGTCGATGACGTGTGGGACGTCGTAGGCTTCGGCGACGTCCGCCACCCGGCCGGGCGAATTCGTGACCAGGACCGTCGTCTCACAGTTGTCGCCCTCGGAAATCGCGGGCAGCGCACGCTGGCGCGCGAAGCCGCCGATGCCGATAACCGCGAGGCGGACGGTTCCCTCGACCGATTCGTGCTCCCAGTCGCGTCGCGTGAAGTCCGTGAATGCGTCCTCGAGCGCCATACCCTTCCTAGGGCCCGCAGCGGAAAGGGCCACAGTGAACGCTGTCCTGACTGTCAGCGCGTGGGATCTATCGGTCCCGCGGAACAACCGATGACGGGTATTCGAACGCCGTATATATCGATAGTATTGCCCCGGAATGCCTTTTCGAAGGAAAAAGTTATTCAATGCCGCCCTCTGATATGCGAACAGCCACTGGTGACGTAAGATGGTCAAAATGGAAACGGCGGAGCTGGACACCGATCTGAGTCTGTTCAAATACGACAACCTCGAGCAACTCCCACCGAGATACCGGGAGCTCGAGGAAGACGAACGGACCGAACGTATCGATGCGGCGCTCGAGGACCTCGGTGACGATGTCGTTATCCTGGGGCACAACTACCAGCGACGGGAGATCGTCGAACACGCCGACTTCATCGGTGACTCCTACCAGCTCTCGAAGGAGGCGGCCGAGGCCGACGCCGAGTACGTGATCTTCGGCGGGGTCACGTTCATGGCCGAGAGCGCGGACATCATCACGGACGACGACCAGTCCGTGATCCTCCCGAGCATGGAGGCGTCGTGTCCGATGGCCGGGATGGCCGAGGCCCTCCAGGTCGACAGCGCATGGGCCGAGATCACGGCGGCCGCGCCCGACGCGGACATCATCCCGATCACCTACATGAACTCCTACGCGGACCTGAAGGCCTTCTGTGCGAGCCAGGGTGGGCTCGTCTGTACCTCCTCGAACGCCCACGAGGCGTTCGAGTACGCCTTCAACAAGGGTGACAAGGTCCTGTTCCTGCCCGACAAACACCTCGGGGAGAACACCGCCCACCGACTCGACATGGAAGAGGAAATCGCCGAGTGGGACCCCTGGGACCCCGAGGGGAAAGACGCCGACGAGGTCGCGGAAAGCGATATCATCCTCTGGGACGGCTACTGTCAGGTCCACGAACGGTTCCGCGAGGAGCACATCGACCAGGTCCGGGCGGACAACCCGGACGCGAACGTTATCGTCCACCCCGAGTGTCGCCGCGAGGTCGTCGAGGCGGCGGACAAAGCCGGGTCGACCGCCACGATCTGTGAAACCGTCGCGAACGCCGATCCCGGCGATACCTGGGCCATCGGCACCGAGATTCACTTGACGAATCACCTCCAGCGCTGGCACCCCGAGGTAAACGTCGTCCCGCTCTGTGGCGACGCCTGCATGGACTGCAACGCCATGCGCCAGATCGACCCGAACTACCTGACCTGGGTGCTCGAGGAACTCGCAGAGGGACGCGAACACAACGTGATCGAGGTCGCCCCCGAGGAGAAGGAACTCGCGGGCGTCGCGCTCGACCGCATGCTCGAGATCTAACCATGACCGAGACAGACACCGGGACGGCAACGACGACCGACGGCGAGGTCGCGGACGTCCTCATCGTCGGCAGCGGTATCGCGGGCTGTGCGGCCGCCCTGTCGGCCGCACGGGAGGGCGCGGACGTTCTCCTCCTGACCAAAGCGACCAAGCCGGACGACGCCAGCACCGACTGGGCGCAGGGCGGGATCTCGACGACGCGTGGGGATCCGGAGTCGCTCAAGACCGACATCATCGACGCCAGCGACGGCACTGCGGATCCGGACGCCGTCGATACCCTCGTCGAGAACGCCGACGACGCCGTCGAGGACGTGCTCGTCGACACCCTCGCGGTCGCGTTCGACGAGGGCGAGGACGGCGCGTTCGACTACACTCGCGAGGCCGCTCACTCGGCGTCTCGCATCCTCCACGTCGACGCCGCGACCGGGACGCATATCTTGCGACCGTTCCTCAACTACGTCGCCGACCACGAGCGGATCGAAGTGCGGCAGGATACCGCCGCCCTCGAGCTGATCACCGCCGAGGGGCGCGTCCACGGCGTGGTGAGCGACGAAGCGCCGACCGGGCACCCGATCTACGCTGGCGCGACGATCCTCGCGACCGGCGGAATCGGCGCGCTCTACGGCCGCTCGACCAATCCGGCGGACGCGACTGGCGACGGCATCGCCATGGCCGCGCTCGCCGGGGCCGAGATCGAGGACATGGAGTTCGTCCAGTTCCACCCAACGGCGTACGCCGGCGCGGACCCCTTCCTGCTCTCCGAGGCCCTCCGTGGCGAGGGGGCCGTCCTCCGCAACGGCGACGGCGAGCAGTTCATGCCCGAGTACCACCCGCAGGGCGATCTCGCGCCCAGAGATGTCGTCGCCCGCGCGGTCGAAACGGAACGCGAGGCAACCGGCGAGGTCGTCCTCGACGTGCGCCCCCTCGAGTTCGAGGCCGAGTACCCCGCCATCGCCGAGAAGTGCCGTGATCGGGGCATCGAGGGCGACGAGATCCCAGTCGCGCCCTGCGAGCACTTCCTGTGTGGCGGGATCGCCGTCGACGACCGTGGCCGGACCTCGCTCGATCGGCTCTACGCCGTCGGCGAGTGCGCCCGCACCGGCGTCCACGGCGCGAACCGACTGGCGAGTACCAGCCTGCTCGAGGGACTCGTCTGGGGGCTCCGAGCGGGCGACGATGCGGTCGGAGTCGACCCCGAAGCCGTCGCGGCTCCCGAACTCCTGAACCGGGACCCCGCTCTGCCCGACCGCTTCGCTGCTGAGAAGTTTACCCGCCTCAGGCGGACGATGGACGAGTACCTCGGTCTCGAGCGCGACCCCGACGAGATCGCCCGCGCGAGTAGCGTCCTACGGCGGCTCAAGGGCGAGGTCGACGCCTACATCCGAACGCGGACGGCGCGGGACCTCTACGAACTCCGCAACGCCAGCGTCGTCGCGCTGTTGATCGCGCGTGCGGCGAGCGAGAACACCGACTCGGTGGGCTGTCACTACGTCGTGACCGACGCCGACGAATCGACGGCCGAACCGCCGGCGGACGACTGAGATGATCACCGACGCACAGATCGAGCGCTGGCTCCGCGAGGACGTCGGCCACCACGACGTGACGAACCACGTTCCCGGCGAGACGACCGGCAGGCTCGTCGCGACGGAGGCGGGCGTCGCCGCCGGTCTCGAGGCCGCGGTGGCTGTCTTCGAGTATCTCGGCGTCGCCGTCGTCGATCGACTCGCGGACGGCACCGCCGTCGAACCGGGCGACGACCTGCTCCGTGTCGAGGGGACCACACGCGACCTCCTCCGCGGTGAGCGCGTCGCCGTCAACCTCGCGGGCCACGCGTCGGGAATCGCGACGCGGACGCGGACGGCGGTCGAACGCGCTCGGTCCGAGTCCGACGATGTCGCCATCGCTGCGACCCGCAAAACCACGCCCGGCCTGCGCGGCCTCGAAAAGCGCGCGGTCGTCGCGGGTGGCGGCGACACCCATCGGCTCGATCTCTCGCATATGGTCATGGTCAAGGACAACCACATCGCGGAGATGGGACTCGAGGACGCGATCGCTCGTTGTCGGGAGCGCACATCGTTCGCGACGAAGATCGACGTCGAGGTCGAGGCCGTCGCGGACGCCCCGCGGGCGGCCGCGGCCGGCGCGGACATCGTCCTGCTCGACAACATGACGCCCAAGGACACGCGGGCGGCCGTCGCTGCGCTCGCCGATCACGAGGGTGTTCTGGCCGAGGCCAGCGGCGGGATCACCGTCGCGGACGTGCCGGCCTACGCCGCGACCGGCGTCGACGTGATCTCGATGGGGTCGCTGACCCACTCGGCACCGGTGCTGGACCTCTCCTTTCGGACCGGCGAGTGACCGCCCTCAGTCGTCGTCCGGCCCCCACGCTCGCACGTCCGACTCCTCGAGAAAGAGCGACGGATCGTCGTGGGAGAAGCTGACCCACTGGTCCGTCGACGGCGTCGTCACGTGGGTCAGGAGCTGTTCCTCCAGCAGCGCCGTTTCGAACACGTCCCGACAGGCCGATAGATCGTACGTGAGCGGGACGAAAATGGCCGTTTCGCTCGATTCGTCGCGCTCGACCGTCAGCGCGAGTCGGCGCTCGCTCCCGTCGGCAGCGACCGGGCGGTAGTAGACGTTCGCCGACGTGATCGTGACCGCTCCCTCCTCGATGAGGTCCGCGACGAGCTCGTACTCCGCGGCGCTGACCGTGACGTCGAGTCCGACCCGCTCGTCCCGATCGACCGGCGAGACGGCGGTCGGCTCGAGGACGACGACGTCCCAGCCCGCATCGCGGTACTCCTCGGCGATAGCGCGCGCGTCCGCGAGGAGGGCCGCCCACAGCGATCCAGCGGGTGCCGCGCCGTCAGCGGCCGCTGACTCGGTCGTCGCGTCCGATCCGGCCGCTGGCTCCGACTCGTCGCGCGTCATCGGGACGCCTCCGGTCGCGTTCGTGTCGTCATACTCGAGGCCGACGACGCGGAGCCGAAAAACGTTACCTCACTCCCGCTTCGCGTCGGTCGGACCCGAGCGTGGCGGCCCGGCGGTGGCGTCCCCCTCGAGAGACCGATGCACTCGGCAACCCGCGTCTACGTCTCGCCGTCATCGCTCGAATCCGGCGGCGGCAGGTCGAGCGGCCCTATCGCGTCACGCCAGAGATCCTCGCCGTCGGGATCACACGCTGCTTGCCACTCCGCCGGCGGCAGTATCGTGGCGTCTATCTCTCCGTCCTGGGCCGCCACCGGCGGGTCGATCCGCACCAGGTGGAGCAACGTCCCGACTCGGTCGTGCGACCGGATCCGGTCCAGCGCGGCCGTCGCCTCGTCGACAGTCAGAAACGAGAGCATGCATTCGGTGACGAAGACATCGATCTCGTCGATCCCGAACGCCTCGCGCAGCGACGCGACGAGGTCCTCGTCGCGAACGTCCGCCTCGAGCAGTCGTTCCCGCGTTGAGGGTGCCGCCGTCTCCAGTATCGATCGGGAGGCGTCGAAGCCGTAGGCCGCCACGCCGGCCGCGCGCAATTCGGCGACGGTCGCCCCCGCGCCACAGCCCGCAACGACGACCACCGGCGCTCGGTCGTCGTCGGCGACGACCGCGGCGAACGCGGCGAGCGCCCGCGCCCTGTCGTGTGTCTCTCCCATACGATCCCGTCGGTCCGCACGTCGAAAACCCTCTCGGCGATGTCCGGCGTTGGGCGGCGGTCATGCCCCTCCCCTCGTGGGCCGGCGGTCGCTACCGTCCGTCGCCGATGCGTTCGATCGATACGTCGCTCGCGTCGCCGAGCAGCCCCTCCTCGAGCGCCGTTCGGACGGCGTCGGGATCGGACGGCCCGCCCGCGGCCGCGACGGTGCCGACCGACGCCGGATCGAGCGGCACCGCGAGCGCGTCGTAGACCCGCTCGAGCACGGCCGCGAGTTTCTCGCGGGCGGCTACGAGCACGATGCCGGCGACGAGGGCGGCGTCGCTCCGCACGCGCTGGGCGATGCCGACGACTTTTCGCTGCCGTCCGTCCGCGCTTGCGACCGACAGCGAGTGCGTTCCGGGGCAAAACGAGTCGTCGGGTTCGCCACGGATCGGCTCGAGGCCGAGCGTCCGAAGCGCCCGCTCGAGGGCTGCCGACGCGCGGTCGTAGCGCTCGGTCGAGCCGGTCCGGAAGTCCGCGACCGGTTCGGCGCGGGCGAACGCCAGCGTCGTCGTCCCGTCGTAGGCGACCGCCCGCCCGCCGACGCCGCGCTCGACCGGCGGAAAATCCCGCTCGTCGGCGCGCTCACGGGCGCGGTCGTACCCTTCGAGGCGCGCGTCCCGGCGGCCGAACGCGACCTGTCGGTGGGGTGTCCAGACGCGGACGGCCGACTCGCCGTCGGCGGCCACCGAGAGCAGTCGCTGACTCACATCGCGATCGGCCGCGATGGACGCCGCCCGTCCACGAAACACGCGCATACCGGCCGTTCGACCCGGTGCATCTAAACGTTCACGCTACCCAGACCGAGACGACGATGGCCGTCACGCTTCCCGAGGCCGTACTGGCGCGCTACGAGCGCTTCTCGCTGTACAACTCCCCGTATCCCGCCCACGACGGCGGCTGTGCGGTCGATCTCTACCCTGGAACCCTCGAAAACGGGCGGACGACCGCCGCGCCGAGTCCGGTCGCGGGCACCGTCCGCGAGACTCGAACCGTTCGCGCGCCGTCGAAGCCCTACGCACCCGAACACGACCACCTGATCCTGCTCGAGCCCGCGGACTCCAGCCCGGTCGCCGGGTTGACGGTTCGAATCCTGCACGTCGATCCGGCGGTCGATGCCGGCGATCGCATCGACCGGGGTGACTCGCTCGGTCGGCTCGTCCGCGCGGGGTTTTTCGCACCCTGGGTCGACAACCACCTTCACGTCGGGTTTCGCAGCCCGGATCAGAACCCCTATCGGGCGGCGGGATCGCTCCCGATCGACCTCGACGCGGCGGTGCGCCCGCTCGAGTGGGACGGCACCGGCCGGGTTCGATCGACCGGCGACACCTACGCGGTACTCAATGCGCCGACTCACCCCGAACCGGGCGCGGCGTTCGTCGGCGTGCGGGCCGACTGCGGTGGCGTCCTTGACGGGGGCGTCCCCCACTACGACGGCGGCGGGCTGCTCGAGCAGCCCGAGTCGGCGGCGGACGAGCCGACCGAGACGGCCGTCTCGCTGAACGGCGACCGCCTCGGCGTCGCCGACGGCCGCACGATCGCGTGGGACGACGTGACCGTCACCGCAAACGGCGAGCCGATCACCGGACTGTCGCTGTTCTGCGCTCGCGACGGCGAATTCGGCGCGAAACTGATCTGTCCGGAGCGCTCGTTCGCACGCGGCGACCGGGTCCGGGTCCGGGTTCGCTCGAGCGACGACGTCTGCAAGGACACTACCCCGTGCCGATGAACGCCGAACAACGGCCACGCCGGGAAGCGTAGCTGTCAAGACCGTTGCCGACGCACGGGTGGCCATGACCGAGGAGACGCCAACGATGGACGCACTCGACGAGTGCGACGATCTCGAGGGGATGCTGCAGTACCTTCTCGACGAGAACCAGGAGTTCCTCTCGTGGCTCGGGACGACCGTCGACGATGTCGGCGACGGAACGATGACGATGTCGATCCCCTACGACGAGAAACTGACGAACACGCGACCTACCGCGTCGGCCGACGAGCAGGCGGACCTCCACGGTGGCGTCGCGGCCACGCTCATCGACACCGTCGGCGGCCTCTCCCTGCGGACGGCTATGGACGACCCGTTCGATGCGCGGATCGCGACGATCAACCTGAACGTCAACTACCTCCGGCCGGCGACGAGCGACCTCGTGGCAACCGCGGACGTGATCCGAGTCGGCGGCAGCGTCGGCGTCAGCGAGATCACCGTCGAAAGCACGACCCCCGACGGAACGACGAACCCCGTGGCGATCGGCCAGGGCGCATACCGCGTGTTCCGGTCCGAGTAGCAGCCGTCGGTCGCTCCGTCGGCGCGCCTCGGGTTTTCGGCGCGGACTCGGCAGCGGGACGGGCCCCGTTTCCGGCGTAAGATCCGCAACTGCTCTCTCCGCTCTCACCCTCCCGGCGACTCCGGGACGCGCCCGGGACAGCTGCTCGCCGTCGCCGAGCCGGAACCGACTGTCGGTGCGGAGCCGCTGGGTGCTCGCGCTCACCGCGACCTTCGCGGTCTGCAGCCTCGAGATCGATGAGGCCGAACCGATACTGGGTCTCGAGCCGTCCGGGCCGACCGAGACGCCGTGTCGGGTCAGTCGTCGGCGGTCACGGTCCGGAGACGGAACAGGAGTACCACCGTCACGAGCCCGAACACGGCGGCGTACGCCGTTGCACCGAACGAGAGGTAGTACCAGAGCGCGTACGCGCTGCCTGCGATGCCGAGCAGGTACACCGGTCGTAGCCGTTGCTCGTTCATTCGCGATCCCGCTCCGTTCTCGATCCGAGCCGCGCCCGACGGATCGGTTCGGTCGCTCCTGGTTGCGCGCCGTTCATATCCACTCGTTCGATCGACGATCGGAAAAGCCTCTCACTCGAGGCCGACCGTCGGACTCACCTCTCAGCGATCGGCGGACAGCATCCGTAGACGCACCACGAGATACACCGCCACGAACGCGAACGCGGCGGCGTACAGCCACGTTCCGCTCGTGACCGCGTACGCGAACGCCACCGCGTTCAGTGCGATGCCAGCCAGATAGAGCGGTCGCAACCGCCGCCGGTTCATTCGTTCTCACCGTCGCTTGGCCGCTCGAGGCGCGAGCAGTGTGCCGTCGCGGGGAGCAGTCGGATCGCGATCATACCCAGTGTTGGATCGAGGCCGTGAAAAATCGCCGGTGTGGCCGCGTCGCCGGTCGGTTACGCGAACGCGATCGCGTCGCTCGGTTCGACCTCGCCGAACAGCCACGCGGCGTGCTCGAGGGCGTACTCGCGGTGGTCGTCCTCGATCGCGCCGATACAGTCCTCGACCATGATCGGGCGGAAGTCACGCAGCCCCGCGCTGCCGCCGGTGTGGAGCACGCAGACGTTCGCGAGGGTGCCACAGATAACGAGGTCGTCGATCCCGCGGGCGTTGAGCCACCCCTCGAGTTCCGTGTTGTGGAAGGCGTCGTAGGTGTGTTTCTCCACGACGTTGTCGGCCGCGTCGACGGGGAGTTCGTCGACGACCTCGGCCTCCCAAGATCCCTCGAGAACGTGCTCGCCCCACTGTTCGAACTCGTCGTAGTAGTGGGCGTCGTCGAACTGGTCCGGCGGGTGGACATCGCGGGTGAACAGCAGCCACGCGCCGGCGTCGCGGGCGCGAGCGACGAGGTCGGCGATCGGTTCGATGACAGCCTCGCTGCCCGGCGCGTACAGCGATCCGTCCGGGTGACAAAACCCGTTTTGCATGTCGACGACGACCACCGCCGTGCTGTCCGGCTCGAGGTGCATGACTACGCGACGATACGTCCGGGACCGACAAAACGTTCGCGGGACCCGCGAGCGCGCCACCGGTGAGCCGTCGAGCGGCGACCCGTCGGTTGCCGGCCGTACTCCGTCATGGTGGCGCGCGCTGGGCTGCGGTGAGTCGCCGACGAACCGCAGGCGGAAGCCGTGCGAGGGATGAGCGAGTGGTGCGAGCGGGCGCGTCGCGCCCGCGAGCAAAACGAGCGAATCGGCTGGGGAGGATGTGGCGACTCCCTGCCGTCATCAGCAGTGCGTCCCGGTTCGGCAGTGTGGTTCCGGTTCGTCAGTGTGTCGCTAGTTCGACTCGGACGACACACTCGCGCCCCGTTTACAGCCCGGCCGACCGACGTACGATGTCGACGGTCGCGGTGGTGCTGTGGTGTGGTGGTGATTTCGATGGCCCGCCAACCGGCCGGATGACTGCCGGGGCTCGAGCGAGCCCCCGCCAAGACCACCTGCACCGATCCACACACCCATCGCACAACCGCCGTGCGACGGTGTGCAGTGACGGTCAGTGGCGACCAGCGTCGTCGGGCTGGACGAGATTCGGCGGCACCGTACAGCCACACGGGCTGGCCGAGGCCGTCATGGGGCCGGACACGGTGAGGAACCCGACCGGCTCACCGCAGCGCGGACACGTCGGCGGCGACGCGTCACCGTCCCGGTCGCCGTCACAACCGCTACACATCAGTCCCACCCCTCGAGCAACGGAGCAGCGGTGACACTCCTGCAGTCTGGCGATTCCGTCGTCTTGCGGGAGGTTTATATCCCGATAGAACGTATGCAATCATTGCTTGCAATCCCCTCGGGAGGGTTGGAAGCTCCGTCTCGGGTGCTGTTTCCACCCGGGGCATTTCGAGAACGCCCACTTTTCTGGAACGTCGCTTCTGTCCGAATATCTATCTCGTTGTGACTTATATCTATTGCTCCAGTCATGAAATCTACCCGGTCGCGAGCACACGCAGCCCCTACGGACAGCGCGAGACTCGATCTCCTTGCCACTGACGACGGCGCGCGGTCCGAGCACGCGATCCGTCTCGAGCAACGACCCGGTCGTCGACGGCCGCCGTCGCGGGACTGCCGCCCGGCGTAGCCGTTCCCGTAATCGTCGTCCTTTTTACACTCCTCTCCTTACGGATAGCTATCCGATTCAGATGACATGGATGCGCACCCGTTCGTCAACCGCCCTCCTCGCAGTCGCTCTCGCGACACTCCTCATCACCAGCGGGCTCGCCGGCCCGGCCCTCGCGGCGGGGCCGGCCGCCGGCCCGCCCGACGCCACCGTCCAGTCCACGACCGCCGGGTCGTCCCTCGACTCGACGACCGCCGTGGGATCGACGGCCACGGGGACGACGGCCTCGAGTCCGACAAGCGCGGCCGTTCAGGACGCCCGTCCCGACACCCCCTCGACCGAGGACACCGTCGGCTACGTCGAGGGTTACTGGTACGACGATCCACTGCCGGTCGACAACCAGTCCGACGCGGTCGTCGACGAGGACGACCTCGACCCCGTCGTCTACCGAGCGATGGCCCGCGTCGAGCGAATCCGCAACCTCACCTTCTCCGAGGAAGTCACCGTCGACGTCATCTCCCGGTCGGAGTACCGTGAGACCAACGGCGATCGCTTTACCAACATCTCCTCGGCGAACCGTCTCGAGGCGAACGTCGGCTACGAGGCGCTGTTCATGGTCGACCGGGAGACCGACGCGGCCAACGCGACCCAGACGGTCTACGGCGGTTCCGTCGGCGGGTCCTATCACCCCGAGACCGACCAGATCGTGATCGTCTCCGAGAACCCCGACACCCCCGAGTTAGACGAGGTCACGCTCGGGCACGAACTCGTCCACGCGCTCCAGGACCAGCGGTACAACCTGTCGCGGTTCCACGGGACGACCCAGGACGAGGAGACCGCCATGAGCGGGCTGATCGAAGGCGACGCGAGCCGCGTCGAACGCGAGTACAAAGCGACCTGCGGTCGCGAGTGGGACTGTCTCGTCCCGCGCAACGACGGCAGTGGCCAGCTCCCCGATATCAACTGGGGAATCTACTTCAGCGTCTACCAGCCCTACAGCGACGGGCCGGACTACGTCAACTACCTGCGCACCCAGGGCAACGACTGGGAAGCGGTCAACGCGGCGTACGACGACCCGCCGCGGACGACCTCGGCGGTGATCCACCCCGGCTCGGGGCGCGAGCCCGCGAACGTCTCCGTCCCCGATCGCTCGAGCGAGGACTGGCGACAGCTCCGAACCGACGGCGAGGTCGCCACGGATACCATCGGCGAGGCGGGCATGGTCGCGATGTTCGCCGCTGATGCGGTCGAGAGCGACCGGGACGCGGTGATCGAGGCCGCAGACCTCTTCGAGAGTGCGGAAAACTACAACTACAACCACTCGTACACGAACGGCTGGGCCGGCGACAAACTGGTCGCCTACACGAACGACGAGGCCGATAGCGCGAGCAAGCCGGCCGCTGCGGCCGGCCACGCCGGCTACGTCTGGCGGACGCAGTGGGAGTCCGGGACCGACACTCAGCAGTTCGTCAACGGCTATCTCCGACTGCTCGAGAACCACGGTGCCGACGCCGTCGACGGGCGACAGGACACCTACGTGATCGAGGACGGCGGCTATTCCGGCGCGTACTATCTCAACCGGACGGGAGAGACGCTGACGATCGTCCGCGCGCCCGCCGTCGACGACCTGTCGAACGTCGAGGCCGGTGCCGCACCGGAGGGCGAGGACACCCTCGAAATCACCGACCGGAGCGATACCGTGTCCGGCTTCGGTCCGGGGGCCGCAGTGGGCGCGATCGCGACCGCCCTGCTCGGCACCGGGTACCGAGCCGTCGCCGACCGCCACGATCAGGACTGACTGACGCGGCCGATCGACGCCCATTTTACCGTCTCGGCGAACACTGACGCAATGAGGCTTCGCCTGTTCGCGGTGCTCGCACTGGTCGTTCTCTCGGGCTGTGCACTCCCCGGCAGCCAGAGCGGGTTCGACACCGACCGCGATCTCGGATACGTCGGCGACTACGCCCACGACGATACCTTCGCGTTCGATACGGCCGACGGCCTCACCGAGCCCCAACTCGAGGCGGTGAAGTACCGGTCGATGGCCCGGATCGAGGTCGTCCGCGGGCTGAAGTACGAGCGCGATGTCTCCCTCGAGGTCGTGAGCCGCGCCGCCTACCGCGACCAGCGGGCGGGCGGAACCGGGAACGCGTCGGCGTTCGAGAACGAGATCTGGCGGGGCGCGTTCGTCGTCGACGGCGAGACCGACGTCGAGCGGGCGTTCGACGACCTCTACGGCGATTCGATCCAGGGCTACTACGTCGACGACCGGATCGTCATCATCACCGAGGACGCCGACGATATCCGGATCGATCGCCGGACCCTGGTCCACGAGCTGACACACGCCTTACAGGACCAGCACTTCGGCATCGGACGCGAGAGCGAGACGATCGACGGCGTCCGCGCCGAAAACGGGCTGCTCGAGGGCGACGCGGACTACGTTCCCGACCGGTACGATCGCCGCTGCGGGGCCGAGTGGCAGTGTCTCTCCGACACCCAGCCGCCGGCGGCGTCCGGCGCGGGGCTGACCGACCGTCCGTTCAACGTCGGCCTGTTCCTCTCGATCTACGCCCCCTACGCCGAGGGGCCGCCGTTCGTCGCCGCCCTCCACGAGCGCGGCGGCTGGGAGGCCGTCGATCGCGCTCACGACGAGCCGCCCCGAAGCACCGCCCAACTGATTCACCCCGAGCGCTATCCCGACACGCGGCCGGTCGACATCACCGTTGCGGACCGCTCGAGCGACGACTGGCACCCCATTACCGACCGAGCGGATGCGACCGACGACGGGAACGGAACCGCCGGTACCGGCGGCGAGCCCCGCACGGAGACGGTCGGCGAGGCGACGCTGTTCGCGACCCTCTGGGCTAACGGCGTGATCGACCGCCCGCTCACCGCGGGGACACCGAACCGCGCCCAGTACAACTACTCGCATCCCGCGACCGAGGGCTGGGCCGGCGACAGCATTCAGGTCTATCGGCACGCGGACGAGCCGACCCGGACCGGCCACGTCTGGCGACTCGAGTGGGACACACCGACGGACGCGGCCGAGTTCGCCGACGCGTACCGTCGGCTCCTCGAGACTCGGGGGGCCGAGCCGGTCGAATCCACTGCCGGCGTCTTTCGGATTCCGGACGACGACCCCTTTGCCGGCGCGTATCGCGTTTCGAGTACCGGAACGACGGTCGACATCGTCGGCGCGCCGGCCGTCGGCGACCTCGGAGCGATCCACGCCACAGCTCCCGGCTCGACGTCGCCGCCCGAGTCCGCGGCCGCTCTCGAGTCGGAGACCACCGCCGCGTCGACGGCGACTGCTAACCCGTCGGTGGCACCGCCCGTTGCGGTACCGACATCGACCGCCGTCGTCGATCCGGCGACGGGGCGGCAATCGCCGCGCTCGCCGGCAGACGGGTAGTTTTTTTGTCTCCCACGGGAAACCGGCGATATGTCAAACCCGTTCGGCACCGTTCCCCCGGCAGCGATTCTCGAGGGGGATGCCACCGATGCGTACTTCGAGCGCACGCGGGCCACGCTCGAGCACGCGGAGAAGAACCCCCACGTCGTCGCCGAAGTGACCGCCGACCAGTTCCCGACCGGCAGCTTCGACGTCTTCACCGGCGTAAGGGACATTGCGACGCTGTTCGAAGGGCGGGACGTCGATATCGATGCGCTCCCGGACGGCCAACTGTTCGACGGCGGTCCGGTCCTCCGCATCGAGGGTCCGTACCTCTCGTTTGCCGAACTCGAGACGTCGCTGCTTGGCTTCCTCTCACAGCCGAGCGGCTTTGCGACGGCCGCGCTCGAGGCCCGACTGGCCGCCCCGGACTCGCTCGTCCTCTCCTTCGGCGCGCGGCACGTCCATCCCTCGATCGCCTCGACGGTCGAACGAGCGTCGCTGCTGGCCGGGCTGGACGGGTTCTCCCACGTCGCGGCGGGCGACATACTTGACCGAGAGGCGGGTGGAACGATGCCCCACGCGCTCATGTTCTGTTTCGGCGAGGGCAATCAGGCCGACGCATGGACGGCGTTCGACGAGGCCGTCGACGAGGACGTGCCCCGAATCGCGCTGGTCGATACCTTCTGGGACGAGAAAAGCGAAAGCCTGCTCGCAGCCGAGACGCTCGGCGACGACTTGGACGGGGTCCGGATCGACACCACCGGCTCCCGACGGGGCGACTTCAGACACATCATCCGCGAGGTCCGCTGGGAACTCGACGCTCGAGGCCGGGAGGACGTCGATATCTTCTGTAGCGGCGGGATCGACCCCGACTCGATCCGGGCCCTGCGCGACGTCGCCGACGGCTTCGGCGTCGGCAGCCACATCACCGGTGCCGACTCGGTGGACTTCAGTCTCGACATCGTCGAAATCGAGGGCGAACCGATCTCCAAACGTGGCAAACTGTCGGGAGTCAAGGACGTCTATCGAACGCCCGCGGGCGGCCACCACGTCGCGCTCGCCGACGGCGACGCGCCGGACGGCGGCGACTCCCTGCTCGAGCCGCTCGTCCGCGACGGCGACATCGTCCGCACGTTCGCTCTCGAGGACGCGACCGAGCGCTGTCTCGAAGACGCCAGTGCGGTCGGGTTCGGCGAGTCGACGGCGTAATTCGACGGCCGGCGGCCCGTCGACGAACCGAGAACAAACGTTGGGGAGTTGGACTTTTTGCCGTGGGAACGAACGTCCCGGTAATGAGCGCACAGACGCGGTCCAACGCCAGCTACTCCGACATCGCCACCCAGTTGGCGATCCGTCTCGTCCTCGTCTTCGCGGTCGCCGGGGTCTGTACGTGGGTCCTGCTCCCGTGGCCGTCCGTCCTGTCGGTACCGCTCGTCCTCGTCGTCGACCTGATCGCTCTCTGGGTTTCCGTCCACTACGTGTTCGCGGCCCTGAACGATCTGCTCGACAGCAAACTCGCCGATCTGAATCGACCGTCGGGTTCGGGCGACTGAATCGGTATTTCCGGTAGAAATCGCGATACTCGTCGATCGACGGCCGTCGGAGCCGCTACACTTCCTCGATACTCCCGTCGGCGTCGCGCTCGCGGAACACCTGTCCCTCGAACAGCGTCACGACGACATCGTCGTCCTGCCAGGCCCCCGGTGCGAGTTTCGCTTTCCGGCAGGTTCGATCGAGGTACTCACGGGCGCTCCAGTCGTTTTGGACCGGTACCGTCGGGTAGAGCCAGCCACCCTCGCCGCCGTCGATGGCGACGCCGTGGGTACCGAGCTCGAGGTCGGCCAGCGGATCGTCCGTCAGGAGGACGTTCTTGACGGTACAGACCGAGACCGTGAGGTTCGGCAGTTCCGACGGGCTCACTTCCGAGCCACAGGAGTCCTCGCTGGCGGCCTCGATCGCCGCGTCGACGATGACGTGGCCGAGTTGATCGTCCGAGCGGTAGCCGCCCGCACAGCCCCGCAGGCTCCCCCGACCGCGGGTCGACTCGAGGCGGACGAACGCCCCCGTTCGCTCGTAGAAGGCTTCGCGCATGCTACCCGGTTGTTCTCGTTGCCCGTGTTGTACGTAAGATTCGACGGATTCGCGCGCGAGTTCGACCGCGCGAGCCCCGTCTTCGTAGGAGAGGTCAGCGCCCTGTCGCTGGGACATACAGATGGACAAGGGGATAGTCGTCCTAAAGCGCTTCCATTCGTCTCGAGACCACGGGACCACGCGAAACGGGCGATACATTCGCTAGCCGTGACCTCGAGAATTGGATGCGGACGGTCGACTCCCAAGCGCGGGTCGATCAGCCGAAGTCACTGACCACCTGGTCCATACAGCCGATCGGTCGATCCGGCTCGAAGTACGTGCAGTGCCCGGGCACGGACCCCGTGACGTCGACATCGCGGTAGTTGCTCGGCGTCGAGCCGCTGTCCCACCAGCCCCTGCAGTCCGCACCGTCACAGCCCAGTCCGTCCTTGATCGTGGTCACGTCGTAAATCGTACAGATAGTTCCGTCGTTCTCGGAGCGGTAGCTATATACCGCCGTCGCGGACGTTCGAATTCCCGCGGCGTATCGACCATCGTCACAGACCGAATCGTTCTCGATGGCAGCCCCGAGCAGCGCGACGGTATCGAGGACGACGTCACCATCGAGTTCGGTGAGGGCCCCGAGTATCACGCGGACTCCCAGCGAGTGGCCGACGACGCGAATCGTCGTCCCCGAGTCCCGTTGGAACGCCTCGCGGAACCACCGACCCAGCCGGACGCCGGCGTCGTCTGCGGTGTCTTCTGCCGCCCAGAAGTTCAGCGTATCCGAGGCCCACGACGCGGTGATCACCGGTGCGTGGTAGCCTGCGTTCTGAAGCGCCCGCTCGAGCACGTACGCCTGGTCGTCGCTCCGGGCCCGTCCTTTCCAGCCGTGAACGTACAGACAGAATTCGTCCTCGCTTGGCCCTCCGATCTGGGGGCTCTCCTGTGTGAGATCTACCGTGGGGAACTCCACCGGTGCAGTCGGCCAGTTCGTACAGTCTTTGAGTTCGCCCCCGAACGCCGAGCCACTGATCGCGGTCAGTCCGGTCACACTGGCTGCCACGGTCGACGTCGCTCGGAGTAGCTGTCGGCGCGTCGGTTCGTTCGAACGAGTCTCCTGTTCTCTGCCATCTCCTCCCTTGGTATCTTTGCGCATGCATCGTCCATCCCAAAACTAATACTGAATAAATAAGTTTGGGCGGGCGACCCGGGCCCCTCTCGTTGCCGACCGCTGGGTCCACTCGAGGGGACTGTGACCGCTCCGTGGGGAGATTGGCCGCCTCACCGCTTCGAAAGCGATTTCGGCCGATCGAGGAACTTATTCCGCAGAGGCCTCTATGAAGACTGGGAGAGAGAGCCTGGCTGCCGCGATGGTGTTACCGGCAACGGTGGCATCACCACAGCCCGGCGTGGCTCCGCGAGTCGCGCCAGGCGATACGTGGCCCGTCCCATCGGGACGCGCAACGCCTGCGAGGAAAGTCCCCCCACCTGTTCGGGCAGGTGACCGGGCGCAAGTCCGGAGCGGGAGACCGCTGGCTCTGGAACAGAAACGACACGTCTCGGCCCGACCGATGATGCGCGCGAACCCGACCGAGAGGAAGGGGAGTTGACCCGCAGAGGGATGCGCGGTCCTATGGACCGCGAAACGTGAGGCGGCGCGAGCCGCCGAACTGGCGAGCGGCAACCGCCGCAAGCCGTGTGCGGTCGTCAAACTGTGGTTCGAATCCACGGGTCACGTTCGTCGTGATCGATCGCACACGGACGGCCGAGGATCGATGGAACGGCGAACCCTCACCGGTGCAAGTCCGCGCCGTGGTAGCCCGAACGCCCCGCGGCCTCGCCGCGGACGGTGCGGACGCTCAGCCGAATGCCGGGTCGAACAGAAGGGGGCTTACTCCTCTCACCCAGTTTTGTACTCGAGCGGTCGCTATCCTCGCAGAAACCTCTGACAGAAGTTATTTATTCCCTGTCACGCTCGGTTCTGATATGAACAGCCGCGAAGTCGTCGTCTATCTCGGGGCCATACTGCTGGCGTTCGTGGGGTTACTCGTAGCTGGTTTTGTGGCGTATGTCCTCGAGTTCAACTCAGACATGGTGGAGATCGCAATGTTGCTCGTGTTCTACGGGATCGCACTCGGCGGCGGCCATCTGTACCTCGCGCTCCGAAACGAGGGCAGCGACGTGCCACCGTCCGCACGATGGCGATATCTCGCGGTTCTCATCATCCTCCTCGTCGCAGGTGCTGCACTCGCCGTCAACGGTGAGCAGACCATCGCAACGATCGAACTCAGGACAATCGGACGGGCCGTTATCGGCGTGACGATCGTCGGCTACGTCCTGACTGAAGCCGTCGACGGCTATCGGACGGTTCGCTCGAGTTGATTCGCCAATTTCCGCGGACAAGTTTCATCGATATCAGCCGCTCGCTTCGTTCACGGTTTGGTGTCGGTAGATGTGTCCTGACGGAGTCCAACGCGAACGAAGTGAGCGTTGGGCACGTCAGGACCGAACCCGAGAGCGGGCGCTGAGCAATTCGAAGCGCCCGCAATAAGTGAGCGTCCTGACGGAGATTTGAACACGGGAAGACGGTCGGCCTCACTTCGTTCGGCCGCTGCGACTTCTCTGCTCAAATCTCCGGGGAGTTTCCTTCAGCACGGACTGCTCGCTACGCTCGCAGTGTTGTGCTGAAGAGAAACGTCCTGACGGAGATTTGAACTCCGGTCCCTGGCTCCGCAAGCCAAGAGGATAGTCCACTACCCTATCAGGACTCATCTCTTCATACCCCGGTGAACATTAAAGCCCTTTCGAAAGGCCCCCGTCGTCGTCCCTGATTCACATGGTCTGCACGTGAAGGTTTATATACAGAACCGCGGCCAGTCGAGCGCGTGACTCCCCACTGGCACCCCCTTGAGCGAGCGGCCGACTGCGGCGGTTCGACGCGGGTAGAATCGACCGACGGAGCCGGATCATCGGCTGTCGGCCGGCACCGGCCAGGACGCCGAATGGATAACGCTTATGCGCGGGCTGACCATGCACGAGCATAGAATGAGCGACATCGAGGGCGTATATGAGGACCTCGAGGCCGACGTTTCTCTCGAGGAGTTTCGCGAGGCCGTCGAGGCGAAAGTCGAGCAGATGGGTGGACTCGCGGACGAGGAGACGGCGGCGATGCTCGTCGCTCACGAAGTCGGCGAGAGCGAGGTCGGCGGCATCGCCGACATCGAACCCGGAATGGAGGAGGCGAAGTTCGTCGCGAAAGTGCTCTCGATCGGCGAGAAACGGACCTTCGAGCGCGACGGCGAAGACGAGGACGGGCAGGTCGTCAACGTCGAGGTCGCGGACGAGACCGGGTCCGTTCGAGCGGCCTTCTGGGACGACCACGCCGAAGCGGCCATCGACGAACTCGAGGAGGGACAGGTCCTGCGGATCGCGGGCCGTCCCAAGGAGGGCTTTTCGGGCGTCGAGATCAGCGTGGATAACGTCGAACCGGACCCCGACACCGAGATCGACGTTCAGGTCTCCGATACGTACACCGTCGAGGACCTTTCGCTTGGCCTCTCGAACGTCAACCTCGTCGGCTTGCTTCTGGATACCGACAGCGTCCGCACGTTCGACCGCGACGACGGCTCCGAGGGGAAAGTCTCGAACCTCGTCCTCGGGGATTCGACCGGCCGCGTTCGCGTCACGCTCTGGGACGAGCAAGCGGCCCTCGCCACGGAGCTCGAGACCGGGACCACTGTCGAGGTGATCGATGGCTACGTCAAGGACCGCGACGGCAGCCTCGAACTCCACGTCGGCAACCGCGGTGCCGTCGAGGAAATCGACGCGGAGGTCGAGTACGTTCCCGAGAACACGCCGATCGAAGACGTCGAAATCGACCAAGTGGTCGACATCGCGGGCGTCATCCGGTCGGCCGATCCGAAGCGGACGTTCGACCGCGATGACGGTTCGGAGGGGCAGGTCCGCAACATCCGCGTCCAAGACGCGACCGACGATATCCGCGTCGCCCTCTGGGGCGACAAGGCCGACCTCGACGTGGGCCCGGGGGACGAGGTCGCACTCGGCGATGTCGAAATTCAGGACGGCTGGCAGGACGATCTCGAGGCCTCGGCGGGGTGGCAGTCGACGATCACGGTTCTCGAGTCCGAGTCGTCCGGTCCCGACGCGGCCGACGACGATTCGAGCGGCTCGACGGACGAAAACGCCGGTCTATCGGCGTTTGCTGGCGACGAAGACGGCTCGCAGACGACGGACGGCACCGGCCGGACCGACGCGGCGGAATCGGCCGACACCGCCAGCACGGATGCCGGCTCGGACGACCCCGACGACGGCGAGGAACTCGAGTTCACCGGCGTCGTCGTTCAGGCCGGCAGCCCGGTCGTTCTCGACGACGGCGAGACGACGATGAGCGTCGCGACCGACGCCGACGTCGGTCTCGGGGAGGAGGTAACCGCCCGCGGGGTCGTTCGCGACGGGCATCTCGAAGCAAACGACGTGTTCTGAGGTCGCGAGCAACCTCATCGTCCGCCTAGGAAAAGCGTTAAGGGAGTCAGCTTCGCCTATGATTATATGAACGTCGAACTCCCGTTCGCCCCGGTGGATACGATCATCCGGCGAAACGCGGGCGATCTTCGGGTGAGTGCCGACGCGTCGAAGGAACTCGCAACGCGGATTCAGGAACACGGGAGCGAACTCGCCATCGACGCCGCCGGGGAGGCCACGGCCGACGGCCGCAAGACGCTCATGGCCCAGGACTTCGGCGTCGAGACGGTCGTCGACAAGGACGACCTCGAGTTGCCGGTCGCTCCGGTCGATCGCATCGCCAGGCTGGAGATCGACGATCGATATCGGGTTTCAATGGACGCCCGCGTCGCGTTGGCCGACATCCTCGAGGACTACGCGGACAACGTCGCGCAGGCGGCCGCGGTCCTCGCACACCACGCCGACCGGCGAACGATCACCGACGACGACATCGAGACGTACTTCTCGTTGTTCGAGTGAGCAGATGCAGTTCGGCTACAGCGAGCTCTGTCTCGCACATGACCCCGGTTCGCGCCATCCAGAGTCGCCGGACCGGCTACGGGCGATCCGCGAACGGCTGAAGAAGAAACACGGCGTCGAGTACGTCGAGGCCGACCCCTGCGACCTCGATCGGATGGCAACCGTCCACGAACGTGACTACCTCGAGTCGGTCCGGGAGTTCTGTGCCGACGGCGGCGGCAGTTGGGACCCCGACACGACCGCCGTCGAGGAAACGTGGGCGGCGATCCGCCGGAGCGCCGGACTCGCCTGCTGGGCCGCCGAGGCGGCCCTCGAGGGTGCGACCGGTCGCGACACGCCGTTTTCGATCGGTCGGCCGCCGGGACACCACGCCGTCTCCGACAACGCGATGGGGTTTTGCTTCGTCGACAACGTGGCCGTCGCGGCCCAGCACGCCCTCGACCACGACGCGTACGACGTCGACCGGGTCGCGATCATCGATTGGGACGTCCATCACGGCAACGGCACGCAGGACATCTTCTACGACAGGGACGACGTCTTCTTCGTCTCGCTTCACGAACAGGGGCTCTATCCGGGCACCGGCGACATCGACGAAACCGGGACAAGAGCGGGCGAGGGAACGACGATGAACATCCCGATGCCCGCTGGAACGGACGACCGCGATTATCTGGCCGCGCTTGAGGGTCCGATCACCGCCGCGCTCACCGACTTCGATCCGGATCTGTTGTTGATCAGCGCCGGCTTCGACGCCCACCGTCACGATCCGATCTCGCGGATTCGCCTCTCGACGGAGGCCTATGCCCTGCTGAGTGACCGCGTTCGATCCCTCGCCGCCGACACCGACGCCGCACTGGCGTTCGTTCTCGAGGGAGGGTACGGGCTAGATGTCCTCGCGGACAGCGTCGCACTCGTCCACGAAACGTTCGACGGGCGCGAACCGATAGAACCCGACGACGAACCAGGCGACAAAGCGAAAGCGGCGCTCAAGGACGTTATCGACGCCCACGGCCTCGAGATCACTCCGGACGAGTGCTAGCCGCCCTCAGGGACGCGGTGTGAAGTACTCGGCGAGTTCCGGCCCGAACTCGTCGAGCAGTGCCACGATATCGTCGCCGCTCAGTACCTCATAGCCGTCTTCGAGTGCCGTTTCGACGTGTGCACCCAGCCCCACGTCGAAGAGTCGGTCGCTCTCGAGGAACCCGCGGGCAGTCGTGAACGCCCGGTCGCGCTCGGTGACGTAGCGGCCGCCCTCGATGAAGGGGCCGTAGGCGTCGGAATCCTCGGCGTAGGCGTCGTAGAACCCCTCCGCGTGGTTGCGGACGTGGACCGGCGGCCCCTCGTGGCGCTCGACGGCGGGGCGCTCGCTGACGGCGAGCTCGACGAGGACGGCCGCGGTCTCGTCGGCGACTGCCGTCGCACGGAAGACGTCGAACCCGCGGTCGTCGAGGCCAGTCGTGATACCGTCGAGTGACTTCCGTAGCTGCGGGTACAGCTGGTCTGCCACGAGGTCGGGGGCCTCGAACCGGACGGCGACGGGCGTGGTCCCGCGGCGCTCGAGGTGGTCCCGGAGGTCGACTTCGGTCAGCGGCGCCGGGTCGTCGGGTTCGAACACGTCGATTCGGGGACGCTCGAGGAACGATCGGGCGTAGTGCTGGAACCGAGCGACGTTGTCGGACGCGCAGACGGCGGCGACGTTGCGATCGGGATCGGTCGGATCGATAACGACGAGCGGGTCGTCGAACGTTTCCCGGCCGTGCTCTTCGGGATCGAGCTCGACCGGCGGCTGCCAGTCGGCGACGGCGGCGAGCAACGGCCGAAAGCCGCCGTACTCGACGACGAGCAGTTCGGTGAGGTAGCCGCTAAAGCCCCGCGTCCGAAGGTCGCTACCGTAGGCACCGATGCCCTTCAAGAACTGTTTCGTGAGGCGAACGTCGGCGGCCAACTCGTCGTCCAGCCGTTGCTGAAGGTACCTGGTGTGGAACGGCGTTCGGTCGACCGCCGAGCGAATCTCGGTCGCCGACTCGAGGCGAAAACAGGGGACGACGTCGATCTCGAACCCCTCGACGGTCCCTTTGACGTAGGGATGTTCGGCGTACTCCTCGTGGCCGTCGGGGATGGTGGCGTGGCCGACCTCGAGACCGTAGTCCGCTAACGTCTCTCGGTCGAGCGACGGCGGAAAGCGGACGAAGATGTCGATGTCGCGGTCGCCGCTGATCCAGGTGTTGCGGGCGGTCGAGCCGACCTGTAGGACGTCGGCGTCGGCACACAGTTCCGTCGCCGCCGTTTCGGCCCGCTCCATGAGCCGATCGGCGATGTCGCGAAGCCGCGCCCGTTCGTCTTCGTCCGGATCGACTCGATCGCGAACCGCCGCCACGACTCGCTCGAGATCGCGAGCACCGTCCCGCTCGTCGGTCTCGCCGCCAGTGTGGTCGCCGCGGTGGCTGCTCGTGGGGCCGTGATCGACGCCGTCGCCGTCCTCCTCGCTCATTGGGCGTGCGTACTCGAGCAGTGCGTGAAAGGGTATCGAACCCGATGCGGGGAAAACGAAAGCCCTATTAAATACACCCGACTATCCGATGATGAGCCGAAGTAGCTCAGATGGTAGAGCACCTCGCTGTTAACGAGGTTGTCCCAGGTTCGAGTCCTGGCTTCGGCGCTTCTTCCCGGTTTTCAGCTCGTCAATCGTTCGCACGGCTCTTGGCCTCTCGTCCCGATCGAGCGGTGAAACCGTCCGCGTTCGATCGCGGCTGTCGCGACCATCGGGGGAGGGATTATCCCCCTCCGCCAGCGTTGTGAACGTATGCCCAGCGATACCGACGACCGACGGAGTACCGACGACCACGGCCACGACATCATCAACCCGCTGTACGTCGGGATCGTCACGGTCTCGAGCTCGCGGGCGGGCGACGAGGACCCGGACGATCCGGGTGGAGATACCATCCGTGACTGTTTCGAGGCCGCGGGCCACGAGGTTCGAGAGCGAGTGCTGGTCCGGGACGATTACTCGGCGATCCGGACCGCGGTCCGCGGACTGGTCGCACGGCGGGACATCGACGTGGTCTGTACCACCGGCGGGACGGGGGTCACCGCCGACGACGTCTCGCCGGAGGCGACGTCGTCCCTGTTCGAGCGCGAACTGCCGGGCTTTGGCGAACTGTTCCGATCCCTCTCGTGGGACGAGGTCGGTACTCGAGCGATGGCTTCGCGTGCGACGGCCGGAATCGCGGTCGAGACGCCGGTCTTCTGTCTCCCGGGTAGCGAAAACGCCTGCGAAACCGCCTGTGAGGAGCTGATCGTTCCCGAGGCTCCACACCTCGCCGGGTTAGCGACACGGCATCGCACGGGCGGGACCGATCAGTCGCTGGTCGAGTACGGGATCGAAGACTGAACGGCCGTCTCGTCCGCCTGGTTTGGCTGCGGCGGGTCGTAGTCGATGCGTCCCGACTGACCGGTGCGCCCCGCCGCCGCGTGATTCGGCGACACATCTTGCCGAACGTCGCGGGTCCGGTCGTCGTACTGGCGACGCTCGATCTCGCCGGCGTCGCCCTCTCGGCCGCGGGGCTCTCCTTTCTCGGACTCGGTGCCCAACCGCCGACGCCCGAGTGGGGCACCATGCTCTCGACCGGCCGACACCACCTTCGGGACGCTGCGTGGCTGGTCAACGCACCGGGGGTCGCGATCGTCCTCTCGGTCCTCGGCTCGAACCTGCTGGGCGACGGGCTGCGGGACGCGCTCGATCCGAACGACCGGACCGAGCACAGCGTCGGGACGGGGGTGACCCGCCGTGACTGAGCCGTTGCTCGACGTCGACGACCTCCAGGTACGGTTCGATACCGGCTCGAGGACTGTCCGTGCGATCGACGGCCTCTCGCTGTCGGTCGGCTCGGGCGAGATCGTTGGCCTCGTCGGCGAGAGCGGCTGTGGCAAGTCCGCAGCCATCCGCGCGATCGCCGGCTTACACGGACCGACGCCCGCGTTTCGGGCACTGTCGCGTTCGATGACACCGACCTTCGGTCACTCCCCGACGACCGCCTTCTGCGGATTCGCGCGACGCGACTCTCGACGGTCTTTCAGGACCCGGCGGCGACCCTGACTCCGACGCGGACCGTCGGGTTCCACCTCGCGGAAGCCCTTCGGCTCGCCGACGAACCGACGACCGCGCTGGACGCGACGACGCAGGCGGCGATTCTGGACCTGCTTGCCGATCTCGTCGCCGAGCGGGACCTGGCGACGCTGCTCGTTAGCCATGATCTGGGCTCGTCGGCGACTACTGCGATCGGATCGCAGTCGCGTACGCCGGCGAGGTAGTCGAATCCGGGCCCCGCTGATCGCGTTCTCACGGCCCCACGCCATCCGTATACGCAAGCGCTGCTCGCCTGTCGGCTGACCGGAACGACGCCGGGCGAACGGCTCCCCACTATCGACGGGTCGGTCCCGGACCCCGCCACTGAGTCGTCCGGGTGCCCGTTCGCGTCCCGCTGCTCCCACGCGACCGATGCGTGTCACACGACGGCACCGCCGACGGTCGATCTCGGCACCGACGGCCGGGTCCGCTGTGGCGAACTCACGGCGATCGAGTCACTGCCCGAACAGCCCCCCTCCGGGTCACCCCCGGCCGCACACGATGACCGCACCCGATCCCGGCCGACCGCCTCGTCCGCTGCGACGGCAGCCACCGGCAACGACGGCGTCGAGGACCCCGACGATGCCCACTCTCGGTCGCCGGATTCGGACCGCTCGTCAGGGACTCTCGGCGTCGTCCGCCACCTCGCCGATCGTATCACCGTGATGCATGACGGTCGACTCGTGGAGTCGGGTACTGCAGAGCGTGTCTGTACAAATCCCGGGCGCGCGTACACGAAACAACTTCTTGCGGCAGCAACCGGGTCTTGCGGCAGCAACCGGGCTTGCATCTCCGGAACCGGATTCGCGGGACGACCGACGCGAGCGACCGAAACACGCCCCCAGCCGCGACGGCCGTTGATTCATCCCTCATCTCGGTCTCGCCGCTCCTTTTCTACCGCCGTCACCGACAGTGACTCACCACGTTCCGGCTCGCATCCGCACGTCGAGGGATCTCTCCTTCACCCATTCCGGCTCCCGTCCCTATCGCCCCGCGGTGTGACCGCTCGACTCGAGCGCGACAGAGAGTAAGGGTTAACTATATTCCACGGTTTCGTTCAAGCGCAAGGGCCCTTAGCTCAGTCTGGTTAGAGCGCTCGGCTCATAACACGACCTGACTGTGTGAGGTCGCGTGAGACACCGAGTGGTCGATGGTTCGAATCCGTCAGGGCCCATGGAGTGTCGCGAGGAGACGCGAGCGGCACGAAATGACCATCTCTCATTCGATTAGATGATGGCGAGCGTAGCGAACCGTCGGCGTAGTTACGTATCCGTCAGGGCCCGTAAAGTGAGATGTCCCCTCTCAAAAACCGGACTACCTCTTGTAGGTTCCTTCGATCGCTGTGCTATACCGGTGTGAAATACGGAACGGACTATCACTCAGTTTTGCACACTATTCTTGATTCGACTGGCAGTATCCCAATCGCGTTTATCGACCGGCTAGCTATCCGATAGCGATCCGGCCAACGTCGGTATCGGCGGACCAGTAAGACGTCCTTTCGGTGTGTGTTACTATCTATCTTTGGGCATTTGGTTCGTAGGCCTTAAGTAGTAACCAGCGATTGTGATTATATACGAAGAAAGAGGCGGTGTGCGTGGCGCACTCCGCTGCTTTGGATGGTTCCAGTCCGAAGGGGTTATATACTCCGGAGGGACTACGAATACATCCGCACGAGATGAGGATTCCACCCCTGCGGTCCGCCGTACAGATGGGATCTGATGTTAGCCTTGGTAGTTCGGTGACGCTCGATCGGTCGACGATCCGTGTCATCGAACGTGGACCATTGTGTGAGTGTGTACGAA